>NZ_JAMBOO010000048.1 GCF_023715895.1 Domibacillus indicus
AGAGGTCACACCCGTTCCCATCCCGAACACGGCCGTTAAGCTCTTCAGCGCCGATGGTAGTTGGGGGTTTCCCCCTGTGAGAGCAGGACGCCGCCAGGCAAGAAGTGAGGACAGCGAAAGCTGTCCTTTTTTTGTGTAGGAATTATATTCCATGAAAAAAACTTGTTTTTTTTGCGAAATATAAAAGAACAGGCAATATTGCCGTAAACGCTCCTCCTTGTAAAAATAAAACATTGACTGAAGAATATTCAGACAATGTTTTATTTTTTTATGGTCATTTTTTATTCTTGAGCCAAAAGCAGCTATAGCTTATGTCTCGTAAGAATAACTATTCAGGTGCCCGCTTCAAGAGCTGAGAATTTTTGAAGGAAGGTTTTTTCTTTTAAATGATCAGATATTGGGCAAAATATTTTAGGAAATGGTTATAGCAGAACAGGGAGGGAACTAACATGGAAAAAATTGAAACCGGGGAAATCATCACTATGATTGATGATAATGGCAGAACACAAGATATGGAAGTGCTGAAGACCTTAGCTCTTGATGGAAAAGAATATGCAGTTGTAGGGTATGTGGAAGAGCTTCAGCAAAAAACGGATGAAGAGATCGATGTCTTCTTTTTAAGGGTGGATAATGACGAGCAGTTATCCTTGATAGAAAATGATGAGGAATTGGATAAGGTATCTGCTGCATTTAATGAAGCCAAGGAAGAGTAAGCAAACGATCTTCTATTACTTACTGTCACCCTCGAACCAGGAAATTCCTTTATCAAGATGTTTTCGGTTCCAATAATACGTTGCTTTCGCCATCACGGCGGTTGGTAAGCCGGGTGGCGGAAGCTTAAACCACTAATATTCTTGGCTGCATGTTGATCTCTGTTGTCCGGATGTCCGTGCAGGACGGAGTATAAACGTTCTGTGAGCAGTGTTTTTATTTAACCATATAAAATGCTGCATAATTGGGAGGAAGCGGGGATGAACAGAGATCATTTTCTTGTCGTATTATCCATGCAAATATTTATGATGGTGTCTGCTGGGTGCTCTTCAATCAGATTTTCTTCAGAAAGCAGGTGGATAAATGGGAAGTGTAAGGGAGAAGCATGTTCCTTGCCTCTGCAGAGTCCTCCTCTGCTATCAGCTGCATAAATCCTTTGCTTAAGGTAAGTGGATTACGTTTACCGCCTTCAGAATTACACTCTCAAAAACGCTTCTTCAACAAACTTTCCTTGTTATTATCTCCTGCAGCATAAAACATTGGATACAAATGATAAAAGGAACCCAATTCTTGACCTCAGTATCTGTACCTTGATGAATTTGTTCTACATACGATATCTAGACATGAAATTTTAAGGGGATGAGTACTTGAGTGAAAACAGCGGGTCAATACCATTTTCTTATAACAACGCTTCTTGCTTTCAGCCATTTATCAGCTCTAACCCGGTAACTTCTTTTAACCCTATTCAGCGTTTTCCAGCAATTGACCGGACGGCTTTTATTAGTCCATTTTCAAGTGTTATCGGGGACGTTACGATTAAAAATCAAGTGTATATTGCGCCTAATGTAAGCATACGTGCAGACGAAGGAACGCCGTTTTATATTGGTTCTAAAACGAATCTTCAAGATGGTGTTATTTTGCATGGTTTATTAAACAAGCAATTTATTGTGGGCGGGAAAGGCTATTCTATATTCATTGGAAACGAAGTTACTGTAGCTCACAAAGCGCTTATTCATGGCCCTTGTTTTATCGGAAGCAATGTATTTGTTGGGTTTAACTCCATTGTCTATAATGCCATTGTAGAAAAAGGGGCATTTATTTCTTACAACGCTGTAGTCACCAATGGTGTACGTATAGATCAAAATAAATTCGTGCCGCCGGGCGCCCATATCGATACTCAGGAAAAAGCGGATACACTTTCAGTGGTGCCAAAAGACAGTAAGGACTTTGCAGCGGAAGTACAGCGTGTAAATCAAGAGTTTCCTTCCTCATATCATCTTTTGTTCGGAAAGTATCGTTGTTCATGTGGGCTTGCGTATGACGACCACGCGTAACGAAAAACCTTAACAACGAAATGTAGGGTAAAAAAAGCCTTTTACATAAAGGCTTTTTTGCTTGCAAGCTGTATTCCAGTTCATGTACTTTTTCTTTTAAAAAAGACTATAAGAACTTTATTAAATTACATACACAGAACGTCATAACTGCTCGCGCAGACGAAAGTGCATAATGGTTCATTAAGAAATAACATACTTAGGCTTCAGGTATTAAGAAACCACATTTACATTAGCGTTGTAAGCATCCAGGAAATCCGAAAAGGAGAGAAGCATATTGAGCCCTTAAAGAACAGTGCTCTATTTGTAATAAAGGAAAGGCTTTGATCGGAAAAATGTAAAGAAGCCTCTCAAACCTAACTGGATAGGTATACATAACGAATATAGCTGGATCGGAAAAATACAGCTTACATCACGCCAATAGTCTGAAGTCGAAATCACGAGACACGATTTATAAATGGTGTCCGCTTTTATAGGACCAAGAACAATTCATTTCATAATTCTTAAATGGGGAGCGTGATGATTAATAAATTAATTTTTTTAAGAGGAGTTCGATCATCGAATTTTATCTTAAGGCTGGCGATCACAAGTAGGCAACATATTGATCAAATGAAACTGAATTCTGGTTATGTTGGACGATAGGTTGATATTTATAAACCGAATACACAGGCCGTACCACTGAAAGTGTCGCTAGATGTTTAAAAGACGGCCTTACAACAACATTTGTCAGATAAGCAGATTGATCTGCTCCCGGTATTCTCTTTTGATTTAAAGCATGAATCATTCGTTCAGCTGTCTTGATTCCTAATCCATGCCCAAAATACGTATCGTCTTCCAGCACAACAGCATTTTCTCCTCTCCACTGAGGGGTTTGCGGATCAAAGTCCGGATTTTTAAAATATACGATATCACCAGGCAAAGAGCGGCTTGTATAAAGGGGCTTTATTCCGAGGTCAGGATCAGCATGCCAGCTGTATAAGTAAATGGTTTGAAACAAACGATTAAACAATGAGTCGCCGATCATATTTAGAAGTGCGTGATAAAAGACAATAACCATCGCGGTTGCACATTCGAACGCATATTGTGAGCTGTTTATATAAATATCTTTAATTGCGTCTGACGACTTTACACCATGCTTCAGCTGAAATCCGCCGGTACTCGTCAGTTTCCAATATTGAGGATTACAGCGGGAGTTAGCAAATACTGCAAACCGTACACTGCTTTCGTTCATCGCTCTTGCACTGGTGATGATATTTTTTCGTAACTCAAGCTCAAACGATAATTCACCAATGAATGAATACGAATAAACCACTGTATCATTCTTCATCCGCCGAAGAATGGTGCTTTCAATACTTCCAGATGGCCACATGGTACTTTGTTGAAAGGGCATCCCTGATAACCGAATCATACTATACCTCTTTCCAGGTTCGAATATTCACTTGCATTCTTACCTAGCATATTCAAGCATTGTTTTAACGTGTGGCTTTCATCATTTAATTCGCACATCTATATGATCTGTTTAATAAAACACTTGTATCAAGCCAGCAGATCGGACACAAATGTATCTTATTTTCCTCTATTGCCTTTTCAATTCCCAATCTTTCTAACCCTAAAATTTCCTAAATGTGCAGAAAAAGAGTAAGAGAGGAAACCAAGGCGGATTTATACAATAACATTGAGGAACATATCCCTGGAGATAGACCATCTACCCCCAGGGATATGTTCTTTAAACAGAATAAGCTTATTGAGCAAAAATGATTCGGCGCTTTTGAGTTATTCATCAGTATCCTTTTTCTGCTGTTGGTATATGAAAACCACCAAAAGAAGAATGAACGAATCAGCTTACAGCAGCTTCCAACAATGTAATCGTATTATTGGAGGTATTTAAATTTACTCTAGCACCTATTGGAATGGCTGCTTTGTAGAATCCATGCCCAGAAGCAAGATTGGTCATGAGTGGTTTTCCAAGTGGTGCAATAAATTCACTAATCAAATCGCTATAAGACTTGCCATAGGCATTCGGACAATCGGTACATTCTCCCATAATAATTCCGAGACAATCCTCAAATTTTCCAGCTATCCTCATGTGATCAATGTAGCGGTAAACCGTATTAATGGGTTCATGTGTTTCTTCGAGCAAAATAATCTTCCCGGCCGTATTGATTTCATATGGTGTACCTAATGTACTGACAATGGATGTTAAGTTTCCACCAACAATTGGGCCGCTGACGTTCCCTTGTACTCTGCCAGTAAGCGGTATTCCTGGAGGGTTCAAAATCGGACGAGGTGAAACAGTCGAAGAGGTGATGGTAAAAAACTGTTCAAAATTGTAAGCCGGCGTCTGTGGTCTAAAGTCAATGAGGAGTAAGCTGTGGAATGTAATAAGGTCGGTAAACTGATATAAAATGTTTAATAAAACGGTAATATCACTGTAGCCGCTCACGATTTTTGGGTTTCGAGCGATCACTGTATAATCAAGGAACGGTAATATACTTTCCACACCGACACCGCCCCTTACAGGCAAAATCATCTTTACCTGTGTGTTGGTGAACATGGACATCAAGTCTTCAGCGCGCTGCTGGGCCGTTCCTGCTAGGAATCCGTTTTGTGCATATACATACTTCCCCAAAACAACCTGAAGCCCCATTCCTTGCAGAAAAGCAATGCTGGCATCAATAATGCTCCGAGCAACGGGACTGCCCAGCGCAACGATGCCGACTGTATCTCCCCGCTGCAGAATTCTTGGTTTAATGGGCATACTCTCGCCTCCCTTTAGTTTACTGCCTTTATAGGTTATGAAAGGAGAAGGGAGAATATTTGATTATTCAGGATGATGGGTGTGACGAAAGACTATTAGGAAAAGCAAATCAGGCACAAACAGCAGTAAAATATTTAAGTAAGGTGAATAGAAAGGACAGTACCCGAGGCGAGCGTTGTCATAAATAACGGCAAATTTTTTGTTGTAAAACGGAAGCCGACTGCAGTCTGCAATCGGCCTTTTTATTTATTCCTCGTTGCCAGTAATAGTCTCGATTGATCAAGCCGCGGAATACTACTATGTTGTCCTATTCACGAACAGATTTTAAGCAAAACCTTCTAGTACAATCTTGCCAATCGCCTTATTGCTCTCCAACAATTTGTGGGCTTGGCGAAGGTTTTCTGCTGAAATAGGTCCAAGCACTTCAGCGAGCGTGGTTTTCAATTTTTGCTGGTCCACTGCCTCAGCGACCCGATTAAGCAAATGGTGCTGTTCAATCATATCATCTGTTTCAAAAAGCGAGCGTGTAAACATAAATTCCCACACGAAGGTGACGCTTTTTTGCTTGAGCACGGTAAGGTCAAGTGGAGAAGTCGGATCATCAATGGCGCATACAACTCCTTGAGGAGAAATAACCTCGCCGATGCCGGCCCAATGTTTCTCTAAAGCATTCAGGCAGAAAATATACGGAACGCTTGGGAATCCAAGGGCTTGAAGCTGTGGCAGAAGCGGATCATGGTGATTAATCGTATAATCGGCCCCCATTGATTGAACCCATTCGACCGTTTCCGGCCGGGAAGCAGTGCCAATTACTGTAAGCCCCGCTTGTTTTGCAAGCTGAATAGCAATGGATCCGACACCCCCGGCGGCCCCAATAATCAACAATGTTTTTCCTTTGTTGACACTTGGATCTTGGGAAAGTAACATTCGGGTAAATAGTGCTTCCCAAGCTGTAATAGAAGTTAGAGGAAGGGCCGCCGCTTCTGCAAAAGTCAAGGAAGCGGGCTTTCGCCCAACGATGCGTTCATCGACGAGATGATATTCGCTGTTGCCGCCTTGTCGTGCAATACTGCCAGCATAAAACACTTCATCCCCCGGTCGGAACAAGGAACAGTGTGGCCCTACTTCATCAACAATTCCTGCTACGTCCCAGCCTAAGATTTTAGGAGCTTCTTCAACTTTGTCTTTAGGAGCCCGAACCTTCGTGTCAACCGGATTGACCGATATGGCGGCAACTTTAACCAAAATGTCACGGCCCGTTGCTTTTGGCTTCTCAATCACTACATCTTCCAGACTTTCTGGATTTTCAATAGGAAGGTATCTCATTAGTCCTACTGCCTTCATTGTATCCATAATTAAACACATCCTTTCCATGCAAGTATACCTTTTGCGAGGAATGACTTAAAATATAAAACACTGCTGCTATTTGGTAAGTTGAATTTTCATATAATGATTAAAGCTTAAAACCCAAAACATGATAAAATCTTTTATATAATTTTAAAAACATGTGACAGGCTGTAAAGGAAGGAGATGCATATGGGGATTGAAGTAAAAGAAATCCTTGCTAAAAAAATCCTCACTGAGGCAAAAGGTTATTTGGATGTTGGATTTACCCACTCTTTAAATCCGTATAGCGGCTGCGCATTTTCCTGCAGGTACTGCTATGTAAGGGAAATGCCCATTCAGAAATTCAAGGAAATTCCCTGGGGAGAATGGCTGGACATCAAAGCAAATGCCGCAGAAAATTACCGAAATGAAATCAGAAAACTTCGCGAGAAAAACAAACCTGTGAATATTTTTATGTCTTCTGTGACAGATCCTTACCAGCCAATTGAACGTAAAGCAAAGATCACACGCAGTATATTAGAAGAAATGATTGAAAACCCACCTGATTTTCTCCAAATCCAAACAAGAAGCCCGCTGATCACACGGGATATTGATCTACTAAAGAAATTAAATGAAATATGCGAAGTCCTTGTCTCCATAACAGTTGAAACGGACAGGGAAGATATGAAGACAATATTTTCCCCATATGCACCAGGCATTAAATTAAGGATAAAAGCTTTAAAAGAAATTCACGATGCAGAAATATCCACTCAAGCTTCGATTTCTCCTGTTTTGCCATTCACCCCTGATTTTCCGAAAGTATTAATAGGAATAGCAGATCATATCTGGATTGATACATTAAGTATTGGAGACGGCTTCATGGGAAAGCGTTCAGAGAGGTTAGGGATGCCAGAATTATTTCAACAGCATGAACTGTCAAAATGGTATCGAAAAGATCTACACTTAATGGTAGGGAGATATTTTACCAAGTATTTTCCTGCTGAAATGATACGGATTTCTAAAAAAGAAGCTTTTCCAAAATAAAAGTCACTGTTCGTTAAGGTGTATATGGTTTCGTAATGCGGGCTTATTGGGCTTTGTGCATAAAATATTTGTCTGATTTTTTTAGAATACCGATTTATACTGACAAAGGGACTTATGTTTAAAGTAATGGCTTTTCTACTTGCTTCATTAATATACTTCTTATAATTTTGCATGAAAAAAGCAGTTGCTTCTAGAAGCAACTGCTTTTTTCTCTTCAGTTTGTAGTATTCCAACTAACATGCGATTTATTCTTTTACTCGGTTACTTAAAAGGTGAAGGATATAGGGAACAAAAAGGTAATAGAGGAAACAAAAACAGAAGTGATTGAAATCAGCATTTAGACATGTTATATTATTAATCGTCGCTAAGACAGTAAGGAGAAATAATATATTTCCTAAGTAGCATTTTAATTATATTTATATAATTAAAATGCGGAAATGTTGTTTTCTAATGATTGCAAGATGACTTGTTTGATTAGTGATATCTCTGTAAAATTCGATATTAACGAAGTAAGTATAAAACTAAATAATGATTTATCGAGATAATTATTTCGATAAAAAGTTATTGACTTTATGCTTGCTGCATGATATGATTATTTAGCTGTCAGGAATGACAGTTCAAAAAATTGTTCTTTGAAAACTGGATAATATCGTAAAGTAACACCAAGCAATACCGAGTAATCGCCATTTTAGGTTAAGTTAGAAAGGGCGCACGGTGGATGCCTTGGCACTAGGAGCCGACGAAGGACGGGACTAACACCGATATGCTCCGGGGAGCTGTAAGTAAGCTTTGATCCGGAGATTTCCGAATGGGGAAACCCACCATCCGTAATGGGATGGCACCCCTGCCTGAATACATAGGGCAGGAGGAGGCATACCCGGGGAACTGAAACATCTAAGTACCCGGAGGAAGAGAAAGCAAACGCGATTCCCTGAGTAGCGGCGAGCGAAACGGGACATAGCCCAAACCAGAAGGCTTGCCTTCTGGGGTTGTAGGACACTCTATACGGAGTTACAAAGGAAGAAGATAGGTGAAGCGATCTGGAAAGATCCGCGGTACAAGGTAACAGCCCTGTAGCTGAAATCTTCTTCTCTCTTGAGTGTATCCTGAGTACGGCGGAACACGAGGAATTCCGTCGGAATCCGGGAGGACCATCTCCCAAGGCTAAATACTCCCTAGTGACCGATAGTGAACCAGTACCGTGAGGGAAAGGTGAAAAGCACCCCGGAAGGGGAGTGAAAGAGATCCTGAAACCGTGTGCCTACAAGTAGTTAGAGCCCTTTAACGGGTGATAGCGTGCCTTTTGTAGAATGAACCGGCGAGTTACGATTTCATGCAAGGTTAAGCTGATAAGGCGGAGCCGCAGCGAAAGCGAGTCTGAA
>NZ_JAMBOO010000049.1 GCF_023715895.1 Domibacillus indicus
TAGGCACGCCGCCAGCGTTCGTCCTGAGCCAGGATCAAACTCTCCAAAAAAGTTTGACTTGCTCATTTGTTCCCATTAAAACACGGGGTGTTTTTAATGGAAGATAAAAATTAAAACGTTGACGTTTATTTTGTTCAGTTTTCAAAGATCAATTTTCTTCATTGTCGTTTCCGACAGCTAAATAATCATATCATGCATCAACTTTTAAGTCAACACCTTTTTATCAAAATAGTATTTTGATAAATGATTATTAGAATTCGTATTATCGCTTCATCGATGATACATCAAACGCGACAGAAAATCATTATAATACATTTGAATGTAATTAGTCAATAATATTTTCCCCATTACATTATATCCAAATAATTAAGATAACCTTATATAGGTTTATCCCACACGCTACTGTATTAGCGACGGACTAATACTACAACACGTACGTACTTCCATGGCAATAATATTTCTCCTTATTTTTATTACTTAGTTATGTTTATAAACCCAGTGTAATCCAAAACAACAGCAGTTGAATGCAATGTTATAAGAAAGAATAGATTTTACATTTGCTGATACACTGTAGAGTAAAGCACCTCATAACCTTACTCTCAAAATAGCGATCCTATTGAAGTTTTTATCGGTAAGTACTGCTCCAGTGATGATCATGATATATACTGAAACCTTTCGCTTATTCCTTGCAAAGGCCAGGCGCCGGAACTCCTATCACTTTTGTTAAAACTTGAAAAGGAATTTCATCAATCCGAATGGTGTCATAGGGAAACTGAAACTGACATAAGTGACAAAGATCCCTTATATGCATTTCCAGGATTTCTTTTTTCTCAGGGTGTGAAAAGAGACACTCTAACTCCTCCTTCTCCGACAAAGTCATAAAAGCAGATAAGCGGCTTTTACAACAACGGGGGCATATTACAATAAAGCGGTCTTCTAAAACCCCTGCTTTCTTTAAAAAAGTGAGTGTCTGCTTCTGAAGGCCGGGATCAGATGTAACACGCCCTATACTAGAAAAGTACTGGCCTTTTGAAAAACAAGACAAATGATTATCTAATGCTTTTTTGGTTTCCTCAGGGAGAAAATCAATTTTTTGGAGAATGGGGAAAGCATAAAAGTTGGCAGCGGATGAATGCGCCCCGTCTTTCATCTGGGAAATTAAAAGTGCTAGATCGCGCGAAAGATTACGCATAGGTAAAGCAGCAAAAGCCTTCTGAAAATGACAAAGCTTTTCTTTTGTATAAGCATCCTTCATTGCAGAGACATTAATGGACTGCAAATATGCAGCAAATGCTTTTGAAAATTCATAAATTTGTTCAAGGTCTCTCATTTCTCCCTCTCCTTTTTAAAATGAGATGCATACGTACCAGGAGGGTTTGTGTATCTGCCTCTTCCTATATAGAAAGTTCGTTTTAGTTCATGTAAGACCCGCTCACTGAAGGAAGGGTTCATTTCCAAAGAATTGCCTAAAAACTTCTTCAATATACAGTCTTTTTACCATTGATCTGGTAAATGACGCCTCCATCCTGCCACCAAAAAAGCGCCGCCCTTTAAACAGCGACTGCTATCGATTACTTACTTATAATTACTGTATGTTATATTTGCATGAATGTTAGCACTACACAAAAATGAGCCCCCGACCTTTATAAAGGCCAGGGGCTCATTTATTATTTTTTTAGATGCTGGCAAGCCAGTTTTATTATAAAAATTTAAGTAATAAAAAAATACAATGTCTTTATTAATCGTATTGGCCCCACCTACGCCATATACATTGACAGCCACCCTTGCTATCCTACCCAATGATTATATTCTTTTATTACTTCATTTTAGCTATACCCCAAAAACCAAAGAACAAATCCATTTATTTTTCTTTTTTGCTTTTTAAATATAATAAATATTCTTTTAAGCTTCAACTTAATAAAGTTGTTTACAGGGAGAACAGGCGAGTAATCTAAACACTGTAACATCGTAAAATCCAACTGAACTGAGGAGGAACTTTCAATGGCAAACAATCATGATAAAATGAGCCGTGAAGAAGCAGGCCGTAAAGGCGGCGAAACTACAGCAAAGAACCATGACAAGGAATTCTATCAGGAAATTGGGAAAAAGGGCGGCGAAGCCACTTCCAAAACGCATGGTAAGGAGTTTTACCAGGAGATTGGAGAAAAAGGCGGAGAATCTCGAGGCAAACAGCGCAATAACGATTAATTAAAAAATAGAATAGAGAGCGTGGACAAGCCAATGTCTCCATCACCCTATAAAAAAAGAGAATGCCTGCAAAGGCATTCTCTTTTTTTGAACAAAATATATCCTTCCCATGCTTTTAAACTGGTCAAGCTCATGTTTTCTGCTTTTAAATCCCTGCCCACACGTCTTTTGCGTACCTTCCATCTTCCTGTAGCTTCCATAACCACTGCATTGCTTCTTGTTCTGTTGCTCCGTGAACGGATTCGTAAGCTTTCTGCAGGGCCGTTTCTACATCCGGAGCCATTCTGGTTCCATCCCCGCATACATAAAGCCGGCCTCCCTCATCGAGAATACGAATTAATTCCGCTGTATCTTTCTGCATTAAATGCTGTACGTACGCTTTCGGGGCTTCTTCTTTACGAGAAAAAGCCGTATGAAGCATCACAATTCCCTCTTTTTCATAACCCTCCAGTTCTTCACGATAAATGAAGTCTTTTTCATTGCGGCATCCGAAATAAAGATGGGCTTCACCTAATGTTCGGCCTTCTTGTTTCATGGCAGCACGGGCCTGAAGAAAACCACGAAAAGGTGCCACTCCTGTTCCTGGACCGACCATAATGATTGGCGTCTCGGAATCTTCAGGCAGCTGAAACCGGGATTCCGGCGTACGGACAAAAATCAAGATATCTTCTCCCTGCTTACGGTCCGCTAAGTAAGTAGACGCCACTCCCCGGTATTCCCCCTGGCCGCTCCAGGCAGGCCCTTGTACAATACCGACCGTTATGCTGCATCGGTCCGGAGTTGCGCGAGGAGAGCTCGATATTGAATAATAGCGCGGTTTTAACGGGCGTAAAAGTGCCAAAAACCGTTCAAATGGTAGTTCACATGCTTCGTATTTTTCCAGAAGAGCCAGCATCGAAACGCGTTTTTTGAGTATTTCCTCTTGATAAATCCCTTCTTCAATTAAAGCTTCTAATTCACGTTTATGTGGAGGACAAAGAGTAAAAGCGGCCAGTTCCCGTATCTGCGCTCTGGTCGCTGCTTCCTGCACTTCCACACTGTAAGCAAGAAGATCATTCAAGCTCACCGGCCGGTCTAAAGGCAAGTGAGCTGCACTGCGTCCGCTGGCTGTCAACATCACTTGATCGTTCCCATTTAAGGCATATCTCTGGAGAATACGATGAACATTTTCCCGGCTATTTGCAGGCAGTACACCGAGGTGATCCCCCTCTTGATAGGTAATACCTTCCGGCAAAACCACCTCAATATGCCGGGTGCTTCGACCGCTGGCTGGCGACTGGAGTTCTCGATTCTCTCTAACCGAAGCATAAACCGCTTCGTACGATCGAGCGAGAGGAGACCCTCCTAGTCCTTTCACAAACTGAAGGCTTAGTGTGCTCCGCTCCGTTTCCGCCTTTTCATTAAGCTGCAGCCCAAAGGTTTCTATGGCATCCGTCCACATTTTACGTTTCCAGTGATCAAGCTGTTCTTCAAAATCTCCGCTTGTATCCGCTTCACCGCGTGCGGAGAACCGCAGCGCCCCTTTTTGGGCAAGCTGCTCATCAATCCACCTCGGTACGTACTGATACGTACTAGCCCAGTTATGATCACCGCATCCAAATACTGCATAACGCACACCTTCAAGCTCTCCTTCTTTTACTTCTTCCAGCCATTGCACAAACTGACCTGCATTGCTTGGTGGTTTTCCATTATAAGAAGAAGTGACGATTAAGACCGCTCCTTCTTTCGGCAGAGCCCCGATTCGATCATTTAAAGGCGCTACTTCTGTACGTACACCATGTAAGCCAGCGGTATCGGCCAGCTCACGCGCCACCCCTTCTGCCGTCCCCGTATCAGAGCCGTATAAAACAAGCAGCGGGCGATTATGAACACCTAAAATCGAGGCTCTTTTAACTTCCTCTTCTTCGTGATTCTCCACTCTTTTTTCTCCAGGAGCCAGAGCAGGTGTGTAAACAGCTGATTGCATACGCGGCTGAACTTGTATTTTAAAATCCCCTGGTTTTAAGGTTAATGTTTGTTTTATATCAAGATCATAATTTTCATAATCAATCAATTCAAAATGCTGAAGCAGCATTCCCAGTACAAGAGTAGCCTCATGGAGGGCAAACTGCATGCCAATGCACGCCCGCTGGCCGTTTCCAAATGGCTTATAGGCATGATGAGGCACTTTTTTCGGGTCTTCAAACCGTTCTGGACGAAATTCTTCTGCGTCTTCTCCCCACGCCTCTTTATCCCGGTGCAGCTGCGGAATCAGTACAGCTACCCTTTCCTTCTCTTTTTTTATCGGATACTTGCCGCCAATGACTGTATCTTCCTTTGCATAAAGACTGAATGCAGGGGCGGTCGGCCACAAGCGGAGCGATTCATTTAAAATCATACGGACATATTTAAGCTGTAATACCTGCTTATACGTTGGTGTTGCACCTGTTAACACCTGATCCACTTCTTCATACGCTTTTTTCAGTTTATCGGGATTTTTTAATAAGAAGTAAAGAGCAAATGACAACAAACCACTTGTTGTTTCGTGCCCTGCTATTAAAAATGTAATAATTTGAAAGCGAATATTTTCATCATCCAGCTTTTCACCCGTTTCAGGATCTTTCACATGTAACATGCGGGAAAGCAGATCATTTTCTTCTTGATGTTCACTCGCTCTGCGCTCGGCAATAATGTTGTCCACCAAGGTAAACATCGTCTGGATATCATGTTGAAACTGCCGCTTTGTTCGCACCATCAATTTATCCTGCAAAGAAAGGCGCTGCATTTGCTGCATCGCTTCATCCAAAGCGCGGACCATACTTGTGATAAACGGATGAGGATTTTCTCTATAAAAGCTGTTAAAGCGGTAGTTAAAGCCACACAATCCAATGGTATCCAGCGTAAGGCGGGTCATATCTTCCGGAACATCGACAGGTTCATTTGGATTCAGCCGCGCCCATTTTTGAACAAGCTGGACAGCGATATCGACCATCATGGAATGATAACCCTTCATAGCCCGCTGGCTAAATGTAGGGACGAGAATATTATGGGCTTTTCTCCAGTTGGATTCATGAGTCCAGCTCGTAAACAGCCCGTCTCCTGCAAAAGCACGGACTTTTTCCAAAGCTCCTTCAACACTTTTATCAAAGCGGGATTCATCGCATACTTCTGCGACAAGTTCATGTCCGGAAACGACTACTGACGTACCCGCCGGTGTATGTAATTGAAAAATAGGGCCAAATTCCTCCGCCAGTTTTATAAGCGATAAAGTCGGTTTATCGCGATCAATTAACGGGAGATTCCCGAGCGGGCCAAAGGTTTTCGGCTGAGGAATCGTGCTGGCTTCCTTCATGTAAAAACACCCTTTCTTCAATAAATGGACTAATTCCTTCATCAATATCCTACCATTTATTAGAATTTACCTTCCAATATTACGTAATGAATGGCCGGTAAAAGCACATATTGGCCTATCTATATTCTTTATTTGGAAAAAAATGATGTACTTGGCTTTTGCTCGGGCTGGAAAAATCTTGAGTCCTATGGATAAAAAACCCGGAAACAGAACAAAGCAGCAGAAGCCGGCCTGCACGCTTCCCCACTTTTCTTCTTTGTCCTAAAACTTCTAACTAAACGACAAATTTAGTGAAAGGACATTCTTTCCATACACCGAACTTAACACATATATGAAAGAACGTACCTGGAAAGCTTGTTGAGATTCATGACACACCTTTATAAGATCCTTATACCGTATCGTTATCAGGCACATGTGTTAAAACCTATCTTGAAAGGATGATGCAAATCATGACTCAAACGAAAGAGCAAACTGTAGAAAATCCCGCTGAACACGTAGAGGAAATGCGTTTAACAGTAAAAGAAGCCGCTAAACAGGTCAATGAAAGCCCTGGTGTCGTCCGTAATTGGCTGAGGGAGTTAAAGGCTTATATTCCTACCGTTCAGGGAGACAATGGATATAACTATTTTGATGAGCCTGCTTTAAAGAGACTGCTGCTGATCCGCAAATTGAGCCGTGAACAAAACTATTCGATTAAACAAATTGAATATTACTTTGCTACAGGCGAAACGCAAATAAAACCCGAACTTGTCAATGAAGAACCAGCAAGTGGCATTCGGAAAGATTTAGCCGTCATTATGGAACGGATGGAACGGCAGGAACAGTTTAATCAAGCGCTTGTCAATAAATTAGACGAGCAGCAGCAATACATTAAGGATTCATTGAACAGGCGGGATCAGCTTCTTCTTGAATCTTTAAAAAATACACAGGAAGCTAAAAAAGCAGAAATAAAAAAGAAACGCTTTTTCAAATGGTTTTCTAAAGAAAACGAATAAGGCGCTGTTCCCGCTTTACGCACATTCATTTTTACAAAAGTCCGCCCTCTCTAAAAAAGCGCTGTCCTTCAAGCAGAAGGACAGCGCTTTTTTTATCGTATTTGTTCACATAGCCGCTTTCTGGTGTAACCACGAAAGCTGTTCAAAAACCGAATTAGAAATCCTACGCCATTCAGCTATTGAATTCCTATGCTGTTTCTTTTTCCGTCTTGCACTCTGAATAATTGTTTAAAAAGACGTAGAAAGGATAACTTGTTTATGGAGAGTATGACAGCAAAAGGAGGAACTAATCATGGCTAAAGTGTTAGCAATATTATCAAGCGGGTTTAAAGATGCAAAAAATAATTATGAAACCGGATGGTGGGGAGAAGAATTATTTGCCCCGATGGAGCTGCTTGAAAAAGCGGGACACCAAGTAAACTTAGCTTCTCCGTTAGGCGGCAAACCCGAAATTGACAAACATAGCTTAGCGAAAGAATATGATCCTGAAGGGAAATATAAAACGTTATATGAATCCGGAAAAGCGGACTATACAACGGCTCTATCTGAAGTAAATCCCGATGAATATGACGCTGTGCTCATTGTAGGAGGCCATGGAGCTATGTATGATCTGGCTAAAAGTGAAGAGCTGCATCAAATCGTTAACTCCATTTACGATAACGGAAATATTGTGTCTGCCGTATGCCACGGGCCCGCTCCTTTAATCTGGACGAAGCGCCCTGACGGCAAAAGCATCATTTCCGGCTTACGTGTCACTGGGTATCCGGAAGCCATGGAGCCAGAAGGTCTCCCAGATATTCTGCCGTACAGTCTTGAAGGAGAAATGAGAAAGATCGCTGACTATACATCAGAAGAAAAAGTCGTATGGGGAAATGAACAGCTGTTGACCGGACGTGATCCCTTTTCTTCCGAAGCATTGGGAGAAGAGTTAGTCAAAGCTCTAGAAGAAAGAAACAAGTAAAGGTTTTAACAGAAAAAACAAAAAGAGGACAGCTTTCGCTGTCCTCACTTCTTGCCTGGCGGCGTCCTGCTCTCACAGGGGGAAACCCCCAACTACCATCGGCGCTGAAGAGCTTAACGGCCGTGTTCGGGATGGGAACGGGTGTGACCTCTTCGCTATTGCCACCAGACTATATGG
>NZ_JAMBOO010000004.1 GCF_023715895.1 Domibacillus indicus
AATGCTGGCAACTAAGATCAAGGGTTGCGCTCGTTGCGGGACTTAACCCAACATCTCACGACACGAGCTGACGACAACCATGCACCACCTGTCACCGCTGCCCCCGAAGGGGAAGATCTGTCTCCAGACCGGTCAGCGGGATGTCAAGACCTGGTAAGGTTCTTCGCGTTGCTTCGAATTAAACCACATGCTCCACCGCTTGTGCGGGCCCCCGTCAATTCCTTTGAGTTTCAGCCTTGCGGCCGTACTCCCCAGGCGGAGTGCTTAATGCGTTAGCTGCAGCACTGAGGGGCGGAAACCCCCCAACACTTAGCACTCATCGTTTACGGCGTGGACTACCAGGGTATCTAATCCTGTTCGCTCCCCACGCTTTCGCGCCTCAGCGTCAGTTACAGACCAAAGAGCCGCCTTCGCCACTGGTGTTCCTCCACATCTCTACGCATTTCACCGCTACACGTGGAATTCCGCTCTTCTCTTCTGCACTCAAGCCTTCCAGTTTCCAATGACCCTCCCCGGTTGAGCCGGGGGCTTTCACATCAGACTTAAAAGGCCGCCTGCGCGCGCTTTACGCCCAATAATTCCGGACAACGCTTGCCACCTACGTATTACCGCGGCTGCTGGCACGTAGTTAGCCGTGGCTTTCTGGCCAGGTACCGTCAAGGTACGGGCAGTTACTCCCGTACTTGTTCTTCCCTGACAACAGAGTTTTACGATCCGAAAACCTTCTTCACTCACGCGGCGTTGCTCCGTCAGACTTTCGTCCATTGCGG
The DNA here is from genome assembly GCF_023715895.1 of Domibacillus indicus. GTDB lineage: Bacteria > Bacillota > Bacilli > Bacillales > Domibacillaceae > Domibacillus > Domibacillus indicus_A. The sequence continues at coordinate 771 of NZ_JAMBOO010000004.1, forward strand.
AAGATTCCCTACTGCTGCCTCCCGTAGGAGTCTGGGCCGTGTCTCAGTCCCAGTGTGGCCGATCACCCTCTCAGGTCGGCTACGCATCGTCGCCTTGGTGAGCCGTTACCTCACCAACTAGCTAATGCGCCGCGGGTCCATCTGTAAGTGACAGCCGAAGCCGCCTTTCAATCAAGAGCCATGCAGCTCTTGATATTATCCGGTATTAGCCCCGGTTTCCCGGAGTTATCCCAGTCTTACAGGCAGGTTACCCACGTGTTACTCACCCGTCCGCCGCTAACTTGAACAGAGCAAGCTCCGTCAAGTCCGCTCGACTTGCATGTATTAGGCACGCCGCCAGCGTTCGTCCTGAGCCAGGATCAAACTCTCCAAAAAGTGTTTGACTTGCTCATTTGTTCCCACTAAAACACGGGGTGTTTTTAATGGGAGATAAAAATTTAAAACGTTGACGTTTTTATTGATTTTGTTCAGTTTTCAATGTTCAATTTGCTTTGTTTTTGCCGTCACCATCTGGCGACTTAAATAATATATCATGTATAAAAACAAAGAGCAAGCTTTTTTATAAAAAAACAGCCTTTTTTTCATGGCTGTTTTTTTAATCTCTTGTTTCAATGTATAAATCTCTTCTTTGAACCAAATCAATAATGTCTTCATTCGGAAGTTGAATCATCGGTCTTGTTTTATTCCCAGGCGGCACAAAAATGACTTTGCCCTTGCTGCCATCTGATAACGTCACCTGCATATCTTGTGAAACCTCGGCTGTCAGCGAAAACAATACTTCTGTAATCGACAGATCAAACTGGCCAAACAAATCCTGCTGGATAATTTCAACTGCTTTAAATACAGACTGCCTGCCTTTAAATAATCGATCTGTTGTTAAAGCATGAAAGGTATCAGACAGTCCTACTATTTGTGAAAGTATATGCACTGATTTTCCTTTCGTACCTGCCGGATAACCAGATCCGTCCATCCGCTCGTGATGCTGATAAACAGCCAGCTTTGCTTCCGGTTTGAGAAGTTTTAAGTCTTTCACCATTTTGTAGCTGACCACTGGATGATTTTGAATCTCTTTGTATTCACCCTCTGTCAGGGCCGTTTTTTTTGTTAATAAGGAGGTTGTTATTTTTGACATCCCGCAGTCAGCTAAAAACCCGGCTAATGCTGCCTGAACAATCAATCCTCTATCGTAATGGAGTTTTTGGGCAATCAGTCCACTCAGCAGGCTGACGGCCAATGTATGGTGATAAAGATACTCGTCTTTTTTAGAGTATGATGAGACTTTTTCGAGTTCCCCCGGATGTTCTAACATGTATTCAAGTATAGGCAGGATGATTGTACGTATTCGGGCAATATCTACATTCATCCCTGACTGCCACCGCTGAAATTCTTCTTTTACACTTTTTAATGTCTTAAAATAAAGCTGCTCTATCCGATCTGCAGCCGGCAGTACACGATTGAATGAATCTGAAGAATGCAGCACCGCCTCTGGCTGCTCTTCCTTTACTAGTACATCAATGGATCTTATAGAAAAAGCGTGCAAAAAACGAATATGCTGATCTGTTAAAATCGTTCCAGCCGCAATGATGGGATTGGCCGTCGCAGCCATGACGGCTTCTTTCACCTGGTATCCGGGCTTGGTGTCTTCAACTTTTATGTACATTCTCTGCCTCCTCTTGCATCTTTGTACCTAATTATAAGAAAAATCACAGCCAAATGATAGACAAAAAAGCACAGGTATTTTGAAATACCTGTGCCGTGTTTTTATTCTTCTATTTCTTCTTCTTCTTCTTCGAGCGGTTCTTCTTCTTTTTCTACTTTTGCTACGGTTGCCACTGTTTCATTTTCACCAAGGCGGATCAGCTTAACCCCCTGCGTGTTTCGGCCAGTAATGGAAATGCTGGCAATATCCATCCGGATCATGACGCCGCCCATGGTCATAAGCATCAGGTCTTCTTCACCTGTAACCGTCTTGACTGCGATGAGTGTCCCGTTCTTGCCGGTAATATTCAGCGTTTTAAGCCCTTTTCCGCCACGTGTTTGAATGCGGTATTCAGATTCAGGCGTTAATTTGCCGTATCCATTTTCGGTAACAATTAAAATATAATCATTTTCTTCTACGAGTTCCATTCCAACCGCGTAATCTCCATCAGATAAGGTAATGCCTTTTACCCCTGTTGATGTGCGTCCCATGGAACGGACATTGTCTTCCGGGAAACGGATCAGCATGCCATCGCGTGTTCCCATTACAATATGTTTTTCACCATTTGTAAGCCGCACGGAAATGAGCTCGTCTTCCTCCCGGATATTCAAGGCGATCAAGCCGTTTGTCCGAATATTCGCGTAATCCATTAATGGTGTCCGCTTTACAATTCCCTGCTTCGTTGCAAAGAACAGGAACGAATCCTCTGTGAATTCTTCGACAAACAGCATCGAATTCACCCACTCATCCTGCTCGACACCAAGCAGATTCACAAGCGGAATTCCTTTTGCCGTCCGGCTGAATTCTGGAATCTGATAGCCTTTTAATCGATACACTTTCCCTTTGTTTGTAAAGAACAGAATCGTATCATGGGTTGAGGTTGTCAGAAGCTGCTCAACAAAATCATTTTCATTTGTTCCCATACCTTGAATACCGCGGCCTCCGCGGCGCTGGCTCCGGTAAGTCGAGATTGGCTGACGTTTAATATATCCTTTATGGGTTAATGTAATAATAACTTTTTCAACCGGAATTAAATCTTCATCCAGCAAATCACCAGGCGCTCCATCAGTAATTTCTGTCCGGCGTTTGTCGGCGTACCGGTCTTTAATTTCAGTCAGCTCTTCACGGATAATTTGAAGAATTTTTTCCTCGTCCGCTAAAATCGCTCTTAATTCTTTAATCACTGCAAGAAGGTTTTGATATTCTTCTTCGATTTTTTCACGCTCAAGGCCGGTCAAGCGCTGCAAACGCATATCTAAGATGGCTTGAGCTTGTTTCTCAGATAAACCAAACTGCTCCATCAAGCCTTCGCGGGCAGCCTCTGTTGTCTGCGAGCCGCGAATCAATGCGATAATGCGATCTATGTGATCTAAAGCAATACGAAGACCCTCTAAAATGTGTGCGCGTGCTTCGGCTTTATTTAATTCAAATTGCGTACGCCGGCGGATAATCTCCTGCTGATGCGCTAAGTAATGCTTTAAGCACTCTTTTAAGCTGAGTACTTTTGGATGGCCGTCTACAAGCGCCAGCATGTTAATACCGAAGCTTGTCTGCATGGCTGTGTATTTATATAAATTATTTAATACAACGCTCGCATTGGCATCACGGCGAATTTCCATTACAATTCGCATACCCTCACGATCTGATTCATCGCGAAGATCGGTAATGCCGTCGATTTTCTTTTCACGGACAAGCTCCGCAATACGTTCAATGAGCTTTGCTTTGTTTACTTGGTACGGGATTTCTGTCACGATAATCGTTTCTTTACCGTTTGCTTTTTCTTCAATTTCCGTACGGGCACGCAAAATAATCGAACCGCGGCCTGTTTCATAGGCACGGCGGATGCCGCTGCGGCCCATTAAAATACCTGCTGTTGGAAAATCAGGTCCTTGAATAAATTCCATTAAGTCCAGAACAGACATATCCGGGTTTTTGCTGACAGCAAGCAGCGCATCAATGACTTCTCCAAGGTGGTGAGGCGGAATGTTGGTTGCCATACCGACCGCAATACCGGAAGCACCGTTTACAAGCAGGTTCGGAAAACGGGCCGGTAACACAACGGGCTCACGCTCAGAACCATCGTAGTTGTCTTTGTAATCAATGGTGTCTTTGTTTAAATCACGTGTGATCTCCATGGCAATTTTGGACATGCGGGCTTCTGTATACCGCATCGCCGCAGCCGCATCGCCGTCAACTGAACCGAAGTTTCCATGTCCATCAACCAGCATGTGGCGGTAATTAAAGTCCTGCGCCATCCGTACCATCGTTTCGTATACAGCTGAATCCCCGTGCGGGTGATATTTACCGATAACGTCACCGACGATCCGGGCAGACTTCTTATACGCTTTATCGGCTGTCATGCCGAGATCATTCATCGCATACAAAATACGGCGGTGCACCGGCTTTAAGCCATCGCGCACGTCCGGAAGCGCCCGGGATACGATAACGCTCATCGCATAATCAAGAAACGATGAACGCATTTCCTGGCTTATATTAATCTCTTTTACGTTCGAGTGTGGCGTATCAGCCATGAAAAAGCCTCCTTTTAAGAAAAGTACAAGGCGCCCATTTATCGGTGACAAGCATGGGATAAGCCTGTCCTTGCCGCCCATATTCAATGAGCTTTCAGCCGATTGGCGCCTGGAACTTAGGTGTTATTAAAAAGCGGGAGCGCCCGCGGCTTACGGGCGCTTTTTAAACTTATATATCAAGATTTTTAACGTAGCGTGCGTTGTCCTGAATGAAATTACGGCGCGGTTCTACTTTATCGCCCATTAAAATTTCAAATGTTTCATCGGCTTCCATCGCATCTGTCAGGGTTACCTGAAGCAGTGTACGTGTGGATGGATCCATGGTCGTTTCCCATAGCTGCGCCGGATTCATTTCTCCAAGACCTTTATAACGCTGCAAACTCGGTTTTGCATTTGCCGGGATGTCTTTCATGATTTCATCCAGCTCGTGGTCGTTGTATGCGTAACTGATATTTTTGCCCTGCTGTACTTTGTAAAGCGGCGGCTGGGCAATATAAACATACCCCGCTTCAATAAGCGGACGCATGTAGCGGAAAAAGAATGTTAACAACAGCGTGCGGATATGGGCGCCATCCACGTCCGCATCCGTCATGATAACCAATTTGTGATAACGTGCTTTTTCCAAGTCAAACTCTTCGCTGATCCCTGTTCCGAGTGCTGTAATCATTGCCCGCACTTCATTGTTTGACAAAATTTTATCAAGACGCGCTTTTTCAACGTTCAGGATTTTTCCGCGCAGCGGCAGGATAGCCTGGAAGTGGCGGTCACGCCCCTGCTTGGCTGAACCGCCGGCAGAGTCTCCTTCTACGATATACAATTCGCTGATTTTCGGATCGCGTGATGAGCAGTCAGCCAGTTTACCAGGAAGGCTGGATACCTCGAGCGCACTTTTGCGCCGCGTCAGCTCCCGCGCTTTTTTCGCAGCCATTCTTGCCCGGGCTGCCATCATGCCTTTTTCAACAATTTTCCGAGCCGTATTCGGGTTTTCAAGCATAAATGTTTCAAAACGGCCGGCAAAGACGTTGTCTGTCACCGTTCTCGCTTCTGAGTTGCCAAGCTTTGTTTTCGTTTGACCTTCAAACTGTGGATCCGGATGTTTCACGGAAATAATGGCCGTTAAACCTTCACGGACATCTTCTCCTGTTAAATTGGCATCAACGTCTTTTGCGAGGCCATTTTTCCGGGCATAGTCGTTGATTACACGTGTTAAAGCGGTTTTAAAGCCAGATTCATGCGTTCCGCCTTCGTGCGTGCTGATATTGTTGGCGAATGAATAAATGTTGCTTGTATAGCCGTCGTTGTATTGAAGAGCTACTTCAACTTGAATTCCTTCACGCTCACCCTCCATAAAGATCGCTTCTTCATGAAGCACTTCTTTGGAACGGTTTAAATGCTCAACGTATGATTTAATACCGCCTTCGTAATGATACTCATTTTTCTTGCTTTCTCCACGTTTGTCTTCGAGCGTAATTTTAATACCGCGGTTTAAGAAAGCAAGTTCACGAAGCCGTTGAGCAAGCGTATCGTAGTCATACACGAGTGTTTCTGTAAAAATCTCACTGTCTGGACGGAAGTGAATGTGTGTGCCGGTAACATCTGTTTCGCCTACTACCTTCAAATCTCCCTGCGGCACACCGCGTTTAAATGCTTGGTAATGAATCTTTCCGTCACGGTGTACATATACTTCTAGAAGTGTAGAAAGTGCGTTTACAACAGAAGCACCAACACCATGAAGTCCGCCGGATACTTTATAGCCGCCGCCGCCAAATTTACCTCCGGCATGCAGGACGGTTAAAATTACTTCTACCGCCGGGCGTCCCATTTTTTCATGAATCCCAACCGGAATGCCGCGCCCATTGTCTTTTACAGTAATACTGTTGTCTTCTTCTATGATGACGTTGATTTCATCGCAATACCCGGCCAGTGCTTCGTCGATACTGTTATCAACGATTTCCCAGACGAGATGATGAAGTCCTTTTACACTTGTTGAACCAATATACATACCAGGACGTTTTCGGACAGCTTCAAGTCCTTCGAGCACCTGTATTTGATTTTCATCATAGGAAGGTGTCGTATTTTGCGGGTCCATAGTCAAATCCAGTCACCTTCTCTTTCGGTAAAATAATCTTACTTTATTTTGGTTACTGCCCCAGCGGTAACGCTGTAGGCAGAGGCGGCATTTAACGTGTCATGCTCAATGCCGTCCGTGTTTGTTGTTGTAACAAACGTTTGCACTTTTCCGTGAATCGTATTCAGCAGATGTGACTGGCGGTAATCGTCAAGCTCAGATAGCACATCATCCAGCAGCAAAATCGGGTATTCACCAATTTCCGATTGAATCAGCTCAATTTCAGCAAGCTTTACAGCAAGCGCCGTTGTCCGCTGCTGCCCTTGCGATCCAAACGTTTGAATATTTTTTCCGTTCACATAAAAAAGGAGATCGTCGCGATGCGGACCGGTTAATGTCACACCCCGGTCTACTTCTCTCGTCCGGCTTCTCTGGAAAAGATCCAGCAAAGCCGACCTTATTTGCTCGTCACTCTGCTCCTCTTTTATCCCAGCGGCCGGCTCATATATAATGGCCAGCTCTTCAACTCCTCTTGAAATACCGGCATGAAGCGGACCAGCCCATTTTTGAAGCAGATGAATAAACTCAAAGCGCTTTTTTGTTACTTTTACCGCCAGCTCAACAAGCTGTTCAGTTAAAACCTCAAGCATCGTCAAGTCAGATGCTTTTTTCGTCTGCAGCTGTTTTAAATAATGATTCCGCTGCTGCAGCACTTTATGATAAAGGCTTAAGTCATGCAGATACACAGGCGATACTTGACCGATTTCCATGTCAATAAACCGCCTTCTTACCTGCGGACTGCCTTTTACTAATGTTAAATCTTCCGGGGCAAACATCACGACATTCATGTTGCCGATGTACTGGCTGAGACGCGTCTGCTCCAAGTGGTTAACCCTGGCTTTTTTGCCTTTTTTGGAGATCAGAAGCTCAATCGGGAGCGATTGGTGCTTTTTCTGCACTCTTCCCTTTATTTTAGCATACTCCGCTTCCCAGCGAATTAAATCTTTATCATTCGAAGTCCGGTGCGATTTAGCCATAGCCAGCACGTAAATGGATTCGATGATATTGGTTTTCCCTTGGGCATTTTCGCCAATGATGACATTTACAGTATTATCAAATTCAACGAGGAGTGATTCATAATTTCGGTAATTCTCTAAAGCCAGTTGTTCAATGTGCATGCAAAAACACCTTTCGACGGCCCTTAATCACTTTCTTCCTCTGTTCCAAATCCTACTTCATATACGCCATCTCCAGGAATCTCCACTTCATCCCCTTCATACAGCTTTCTTCCTCTTCGGTCATCAAGCTCTCCGTTAACGTATACTTCGTGTTCACTTAGATACCATTTTGCCTGGCCGCCAGTTTGAATAATGCCAGCCAGTTTCAGAAATTGGCCAAGGGTGATAAATTCCTCGTTTTCAGCTTTTTTTGTCATCATAATGTGGTTTCCTCCGTAAACATCTTAGTACTTTATTTTAACATAAATACAAAAAAAGCGGCGCAAATATGCCCCGCTTTTCCGGAGTTTGAATTAATACGTTCGCACCGGCAGGATCAACTGAAGTGTTGAATCATCATGAAGCGGACGAATCACAAATGGACGCATTGCGCCTGTAAATTGAATTTCAATTTCATTCCCCTCAATTGCTTTGAGTGCATCCATCATATATTTTGCGCTGAATGAGATTTTCAATTCCTCTCCTTCAGACGACAAGCTGTTTACTTGCTCGGTTACTTTTCCGATCTCTGGTGAGTTCGATGAAATCTCAACCGTCCCGCCGTCCTCGCTGCTCATTTTCACGACGTTGTTCCGCCCTTCCCGCGCTAAGAGAGAAGCACGGTCTACCGCTTGCAGATATTCTTTTGTATTTAAATCAATTTTTGTTTTGTATTCATCAGGAATCAAGCGGGTTGTGTCAGGATAGTTGCCGTCAAGCAGCCGCGAGAAAAACAAAACATGCTTTGAACGGAACAATACTTGGTTTTCTGTCATGACGATTTCAACCGGCTCATTTGTGTCATCTAAAATTTTGCTTAATTCCGTCAAGCTTTTTCCAGGAATCACGACGTTGTATTCTCCTGATGGAAGCCCTTCTGCCGCTGTTTTACGAAGAGCCAGACGATGGCTGTCCGTAGCGGTGCAAATAAGCGTGCCATTTTCAATTTTCCAGTTTACACCCGTTAAAATTGGACGCGTTTCTGAAGTAGATACAGCAAATACCGTTTGCCGGATCAATGTTTTAACAAGATCAGCCGGCAGCTTAAAAACATTCTCGTCATCGATTTGCGGCAAATGCGGATATTCATCTGCGTCCTGGCCGTTCAAGCTGAATTCCGCGTGCCCTGAACGAATGATCGTTTGAAAAGAAGCAGATGTTTCAAATTCGATCGTCGAAGCCGGCAGCTTGCGGACAATCTCATTGAAAAAACGGGCATTTAAAACCACGCCCCCTGTTTGCTCGATCGAAGCAATGGATACATCCCCTTCTTCACTTGGAATAAACGATTCAATGGAAATATCGGAGTCGCTTCCCGTTAAGGTGATCCCCTCATCTGACGCATGAATTTTAATACCGGTCAAAATGGGAATAGTTGTTCTTGAGCTTACTGCCTTTAAAACATCTTGTACGCCAGCAGCAAGCCGGTCTTTTTGTATCGAAAATTTCATGGGGATCCCTCCGAAATTATTTTGATATAGCAATTCACGTAACTGTGAATTTAGTATTTTTATATTAAAAAAATAATAGACGTAGTAGTAGGCGCTGTTGATTTGTGGATAAGTATGCAAAAACGAAGAAATAACAGCCTATCCACATGTGGACAGACTGTTGATGAGCGCCCTTTTTTATTCACAATTTATTAAGCTTTTAAAATGGTGATAATTTCATTTATTTTTTGAGCGGCAGCAGGATCTGTTTCCATGAGCTTTGAAATTTTCTCATGGGCATGAATAACGGTCGTGTGATCACGTCCTCCAAACTCCTCGCCAATTTTAGGCAGTGAAAAATCCGTTAATTCGCGTGACAAATACATGGCTACCTGTCTTGGAAAAGCAACCGATTTTGTCCGCTTCCTGGCTGTAAAATCCTCCAGGCGGATGCCGTACTGCTCCCCGACTACCCGCTGAATATCCGGAATGGTCACGGATTTCGGACGAGCCCCCGGAATAATATCTTTTAAAGCATCTGCTGCTACTGTCGCGTTCACTTCTTTGTTGATTAAAGAAGAGTAAGCAACGACCCGGATCAATGCGCCTTCAAGCTCACGAATATTCGTATCAATTTGATTGGCGATATACAGCATCACTTCATTTGGCACATCAAGGTTTTCAGCGCGGGCTTTTTTGCGCAAAATGGCAATCCGCGTTTCAAGGTCCGGCGGTGTAATGTCTGTAATAAGCCCCCACTCGAACCGGGAACGAAGTCGATCTTCAAGAGTCGGGATTTCTTTTGGCGGCCGGTCGCTGGAAATGATAATCTGCTTGCTTTCTTCATGCAGCGTATTAAATGTGTGGAAAAATTCTTCCTGTGTTTGTTCTTTTCCGGCTAAGAACTGAATATCATCAATAAGCAGGACGTCCACATTGCGGTATTTATTACGGAACTCCACCGCTTTATTGTCTCGAATGGAATTAATGAATTCGTTCGTAAACTTCTCCGAGGACAGATACACCACTTTAGCGTCGGGATTATGCTCAAGTACGTAATGCCCGATTGCATGCATTAAGTGTGTTTTGCCCAATCCTACTCCCCCGTAAATAAACAGTGGATTATACGCTTTGGCCGGTGCTTCTGCTACTGCAAGAGAAGCTGCATGGGCAAACCGGTTGCCGGATCCGATGACAAACGTGTCGAATGTATATTTTGGATTCAGCATACTTTGGATGGTTGATTCCCCGCTTGGCTTTGGCGGTGGAGCCGGCTGTTCAGCCCGATGCGAAGGCGGTACATATGATTCCATGTCGTGAACATCTGGCGAAATAAAGTAAACATCAAGCTTTTCGCCTGTTAATTCATCAATAATTTCGGACGTTAAATGCGTATAATGCCCCTCAAGCCAATCACGATTAAAAAAGTTAGGTGCCGCTATTACAATAGCGTCTCCGTGAAGTGAATGCGCTTTGGTTGACTTCACCCACGTTTCGTAGCTTGGCTTGCTAATTCGAGCCTGGATACGCTCCAGCACTTTATTCCATAAATCATCGATGTTCTCCATTGGCCCCTCCTTACTGACTGTCAGTGCAGTTTGTTTAATGTTTGTACAACCCATTTAGTTGAGAATTCATAATTATGCATGACAATGTTTGTGAGTAAATATATAATAAGATAAAACTAGTTTTTCGACAAAATCTACAGGTTGTGGATAAAAATAAAAACACCCTGTTTATTGTTTTTCCACATATTATCCACAGCTGTGGATAGATAATATGTCGAATTTAGTTATCCAGAGTGAAAACAAAATAATAATAGCAGAAAAAATGAGACTCTGCAATCACTTCAATGAATTATCCACAGGCTTTTTCTGCTTGTGAAAATGTTTGTCCACAGGGTGAGGACTTGTGAAAGAACCATCGAAGAAGTTGTGGATAATCGAAAATGCCGTCGATTGCTGTCCACAGATGGAAAATGGGGCAAGATATGATGCTTTTTGTATAACCTGCATTCCTCATCAAAAAGACAGTAAAATAATTTGGATCTTTGAGGCTTTTAAAAGGTGGTTGACAGGATGGACTCTGGTCCTTATAATTAACAAAGACTGTTTTGAAAATATGAATTCGAAAACCTCAGGGAGGTGTTTTAATATGAAAAGAACGTACCAGCCTAACAAACGTAAAAGAAGCAAAGTTCATGGTTTCCGTGCACGCATGAGTTCTAAAAACGGCCGCCGTGTTTTAGCAAGCCGCCGTGCTAAAGGCAGAAAAGTACTATCTGCATAAGACCACTGACCATTTCAGTGGTCTTTTTTTAGGATTGCTAGAAATGGTCCGCAAAGGCGGCGTGGCAGAAAGCTGTCAAGTCCGCCTTTGTTCTATATGAATGAAAAGCCGGCAGGTGGCATAAATGAAAAAATCATTCCGCATCAAAAAAAACAATGATTTTCAAACGGTCTTCAGCAAAGGGAAGTCGTTCGCAAATCGCCAGTTTGTTGTATATATGTATAAAAAAGAGCAGAATGTTCCGTTCCGGATCGGCTTGTCTGTCAGCAAAAAGCTGGGCAATGCTGTGATGCGCAACCGCATTAAGCGCTGCATCAGACAGAGCTTTACGGAATTAAAAGAAGAAATTCAGCCTGGCTGGGATTTTATTATCATTGCCCGTAAGCCGGCAGTGGACATGTCCTGCGCAGAAATAAAAACAAGCTTAATACATGTACTGAAACTGGCGCGAGCGCTTCAGCGAAAATAATCCAAATGAATAAGCAGGAATTCAGCCAATGACAGGGGGAGCAACCGCTTGAAGAAAAGAACGCTTTCATTCTTGATCGTGGCTCTTTTTTCCGTCCTGCTGGCAGGATGTACGGAAGTAAATCAAGAAATTACAGCAGAAAGTGAAGGATTCTGGAATGAATACGTCATTTATCCGCTCTCACAATTTATTACCGCTACATCTGACCTCGTAGGCGGCTACGGTCTTGGTATTATCGTTGTTACGATCATTATTCGGATCATTATTTTGCCGCTTATGATTAAGCAGACAAAAAGTGCTAAAGCGATGCAGGAGATTCAGCCTGAAATTAAGAAAATTCAAGAAAAATACAAATCAAAAGATGCGCAGACACAGCAAAAGCTACAGCAGGAAACGATGGCGCTGTTCCAGAAGCATGGGGTAAACCCGCTGGCTGGATGTTTCCCAATTTTAGTGCAAATGCCGATCATCATTGGGCTTTATCAAGCCATTATGCGGACGGGCGAAATTAAAAACCACACTTTTTTATGGTTCGATCTAGGCTCGCCGGATATTATTTTATCTGTTTTAGCTGGTGTTTTTACTTTTTTCCAGCAAAAATTAATGATGGCAGGACCTGCAAGTGATAATCCGCAAATGAAAATGATGCTGTACTTAATGCCGATCATGATCATCGTGTTTGGGATTACGCTGCCGTCGGCACTTGCTTTGTATTGGGTAGTCGGCAGTATTTTTATGATTATTCAAACGTTAATTATTGGCAGGAACAAGCCGGTTCAGGATGCTGGCCTTTAATAATGAGTAGAAGAAAAGACATTGCGATGTTAGCAATGTCTTTTTTTTGTGTAGAAAAAGGGTTATCTTTCCATACATAAACGTGCTTTTAAAGAAAAAAGTTATCAACATGTGGATGAACATATACCTTTTTTTCGGTGAACAGCTGTGATATTCTATTTATTTAGGGAATCAAATAAAAGCGAATAGGCAATCACATATATCAACATAAATATGAAAGAGGTGAACAACGTGGAATTTGATACAATAGCAGCTATTTCAACACCGCCAGGAGAAGGGGCTATTGCGATCGTTCGATTAAGCGGCGATCAGGCGATCTCCATTGCGGATAAAGTGTTTCGTGCACCTGGACAAAAACAGTTGTCCACAGTGCCAAGCCATACAATTCACTATGGCCACTTAATGGACCCATCCACAGGGCGTGTCGCGGAGGAAGTGATGGTATCTTTAATGAAAGGGCCAAAAACATTCACCCGCGAAGATGTTGTGGAAATCAACTGTCACGGAGGCATTACAGCCGTTAACCGAGTACTTCAGCTTGTTTTAAATGAAGGAGCGCGTCTTGCCGAACCCGGTGAATTCACAAAGCGTGCTTTCTTAAATGGCCGTATTGATTTATCACAGGCAGAAGCTGTAATGGACTTGATTCGTGCCAAAACAGACAAGGCGATGAATGTGGCATTAAACCAAGTGGAAGGGCGGCTGTCCCGATTGATTGGGCGGCTTCGCCAGGAGATTCTTGAAACGTTGGCTCATGTGGAAGTGAACATTGATTATCCGGAATATGACGATGTGGAGGAAATGACGCACCGTGTGCTTCTTGAAAAATCACAGTTTGTTCAATCTGAAATTGAACGTCTGCTCCGGACAGCTGAACAAGGTAAAATTTTACGTGAAGGGTTGTCGACAGTCATTATCGGGCGTCCGAATGTCGGTAAATCTTCACTTTTAAATGCGCTCGTACAAGAAAACAAAGCGATTGTGACAGATATTCCCGGCACAACGCGTGATGTAATTGAAGAATATGTGAACGTGCGCGGCGTGCCGCTCCGTCTAGTTGATACGGCGGGTATTCGCGAAACAGAAGATATTGTGGAACGAATCGGTGTGGAGCGCTCAAGAAAAGTATTAAAAGAAGCGGATCTTATCTTGCTTGTATTAAACTATTCTGACGAGCTGACGCCGGAAGATGAAAAGCTGTTTCAAGCAGCAAGCGGCATGGATGTTATTGTTATTGTGAACAAAACGGATCTTGAGCCGAAAATAAATATGGACCGTGTAAAAGAACTGGCTGGCAGCAGCCGTCTTGTGACGACATCGCTTCTTGAGGAAAAAGGAATTGATGAATTGGAAGAAGCGATTGCCGGTTTGTTTTTCTCAGGTGCAGTTGGTGCGCAGGATATGACGTATGTGTCTAATTCCCGTCACATTGCCCTATTAAACCAGGCAAGCCGCTCTATAACAGACGCTATTCATGGAGTAGAAGCAGGCGTGCCAATTGATATTGTTCAAATTGATTTAACAAGAACGTGGGAGCTGCTCGGGGAAATTATCGGCGAAAGCGTCCACGAAAGCTTGATTGATCAGCTGTTTTCACAATTTTGCCTCGGGAAATAATGAACGGAAAGGAAGAAAAACAGCATGAATTACTATGAAGCAGGCGAATATGAAGTCATTGTTATTGGGGCGGGCCATGCTGGAGTAGAAGCAGGGCTTGCTTCTGCACGGACAGGCGCTAAAACGCTAATGATTACCATTAACCTTGATATGATCGCTTACATGCCATGCAACCCGTCTGTCGGCGGACCGGCAAAAGGAATTGTTGTCCGGGAAATCGATGCGCTTGGCGGTGAGATGGCCAAAAATATTGATAAAACACACATTCAAATGAGAATGCTGAATACAGGAAAAGGACCGGCTGTGCGGGCGCTGCGCGCGCAGGCGGATAAAGTGCTGTACCAGCAGGAAATGAAAAAAACGATTGAAAACGAGCCGAATTTAACGCTCGTTCAAGGAATGGCAGAGCGGTTAATTGTGGAAGAGGGAGAATGCCGCGGTATCATCACACAAACAGGTGCCGTTTATCGTTCAAAAGCTGTAATTATTACGAGCGGAACGTTTATGCGCGGTGAAATCATTCTCGGTGATTTAAAATATTCCAGCGGCCCGAACAATCAGCAGCCTTCTGTAAAGCTATCCGAGCATTTAGATGAGCTTGGCTTTGAACTTGTCCGTTTTAAAACAGGGACACCGCCGCGTGTCAACAGCCGGACAATCGACTACTCCAAAACGGAAATTCAGCCGGGCGATGATGTTCCCCGTGCATTCAGCTATGAAACAAAAGAATTTATCATGGATCAGCTGCCATGCTGGCTGACGTATACAAATGAAGAAACACATAATATTATCGGTGAAAACCTGCACCGTTCTCCGATGTACTCTGGCGTCATTAAAGGACGCGGACCGCGTTATTGTCCATCAATCGAAGATAAAGTAGTCCGTTTTAATGATAAGCCGCGCCACCAGATTTTCCTTGAGCCGGAAGGACGGAATACAGAAGAAGTATACGTACAGGGCTTTTCTACAAGCCTGCCGGAAGATGTACAATACCGGATGCTTCGGACAATCCCGGGCCTTGAAAAAGCACAGCTGATGCGTGCAGGCTATGCGATCGAATATGATGCAGTTGTGCCGACACAGCTGTGGCCGACACTGGAAACAAAACGAGTGAAAAACTTGTACACAGCTGGGCAGATTAACGGTACATCCGGTTATGAAGAAGCAGCTGGACAAGGTTTAATGGCCGGTATTAACGCTGCGTGCCGTGTGCTTGGCAAAGAAGAAGTAGTGCTGAGCCGTTCCGACGCTTATATCGGTGTTATGATTGACGACCTTGTCACAAAAGGAACGAGCGAACCATATCGCCTGCTCACTTCCCGTGCGGAATACCGCCTTCTTCTTCGTCATGACAACGCGGATCTTCGCTTAACAGAAATAGGCTATAAAATCGGCACGATTTCTGAAGAACGCTATGCAGCTTTCCTGGCGAAAAAAGAAGCGATTGCAGCTGAAATCGATCGGTTGAAAGCAACGATTATTAAACCGGACGAAAAAACACAGGCGCTTATTCGTGAAGCGGGTGGAAGCGAGCTGAAAGACGGCATTCGAGGAGCAGACCTTCTGCGCCGTCCGGAAATGACGTATGAGGCAATCAAGCAGCTTATCCCGGCAGATGCTCCGCTTGATGAAGAAGTGGAAGAGCAAGTGGAAATTCAAATTAAATATGAAGGATACATTGAAAAGTCCCTTCAACAGGTCGACCGGATGAAGAAGATGGAAAACAAAAAAATTCCGGCTGACATTGATTACGATGCAGTGAACGGTATCGCCAATGAAGCACGGACAAACTTAAAAGAAGTCCGTCCGCTTTCCATCGCACAGGCTTCACGTATTTCAGGCGTGAACCCGGCCGATATTTCCATTTTGCTTGTTTACATTGAGCAGGGCCGTGTTGCACGGACCGTCAGCGAATAAGAAAGGAACGAAAACATGAAAATCGACCAATTTCAATCCGAACTTGCCAAAAACGGCATTGAGCTGTCTGAAGAACAGCTTGGCCAGTTTCAGCGCTACTATGAACTGCTTGTAGAGTGGAACGAAAAAATGAATCTCACTGCGATTACCGAGCAGGAAGAAGTGTATATGAAGCACTTTTACGATTCACTTACAGCCGGCATCTATACCGATTTAACAAAACCAGCCCGGATTTGTGATGTCGGCGCCGGCGCCGGCTTTCCAAGCATCCCATTGAAAATTGCTTTTCCGAATTTGGATGTTACCATTATTGATTCATTAAACAAGCGTATTACGTTTTTGAATCATCTGGCATCCGAGCTGAAGCTTGAACATGTTCAATTTGTTCACGGACGTGCAGAAGAAATGGGACGGAACCCGGAGCATCGCGAGCAGTATGACATCGTAACGGCACGTGCTGTTGCCCGCATGTCTGTCCTGTCTGAGCTGTGCCTGCCGTTTGTGAAAAAGGGCGGTACATTTGTTGCCATGAAAGCAGCGAGTGCGGCGGATGAAATGGAAACAGCTGCAAAAGCAATCGGAACACTTGGCGGTCAAACGGAAGAGGTTTTCTCTTTCCGCCTGCCGATTGAAAACAGTGAGCGGACGATTATCGTGATTCGGAAGAAAAAAGAAACGCCGAAAAAGTACCCGCGAAAGCCGGGCACACCGAATAAAACACCAATTGAATAGTTCTTAAGCAGGAACAGGGCGCCTCATGGCGAATACTATCAGAATGGAGAATGAAAAGGTGGTGTAAACATGAAGCGTCCTTTTTCCCGTCTGTTTGGCGGAAAAAGTGAAACAGCCATGATGTTTCCCGTAGATGAAGTCAAAGAAATACCGGTAGACTCTCTGGAACCGAACCAATTTCAGCCACGTTTTATCTTTCAAGAAGAAAAAATAGCAGAACTTGCGTCAACTATTGCCGTTCATGGCATTATTCAGCCAATTGTTGTCCGGGAGATCGAGGAAGAAAAATATGAAATTATAGCAGGAGAGCGCCGTTTTCGGGCAGCCAAAAGCCTTGGGCATGAAACGGTACCCGTTATTGTCCGTCAGTTTACGGACGAGCAGACCGCTTCAGCAGCGCTGATTGAAAATATACAGCGGGAAGAGCTGTCTCCAATTGAAGAAGCAAGCGCTTATCAAAGCCTTCTTCATATAAATAATACAACCCAGCAGTCTCTTGCCCAAATGGTCGGAAAAAGCCAGTCGTTTGTTGCGAATAAGCTGAGGCTGTTAAAGCTGCCGGACGAAGTGCAGCAGGCGGTTGCTGAAAAAAAAATTACCGAACGCCATGCTCGGGCGCTCCTGCCACTGAAAAAGCCTGAATGGCAGTGTGAGCTTCTGCGTATTGTGCTCGATAAAGGATTGAATGTAAAACAAACAGAAGACCGTGTGGTCAAAATGCTTGAAAAAGAACCGCCGCGCCCGCGCACAAAAGCGGTCAGCCGTGATATTCGCATTGCGTTAAATACGATTCGCCAGTCTCTTGTGCTTGTAGAGAAAAGCGGCATCAACGTGGAACAAGCTGAAGAAGACCATGAAGATTTCTATCGGATTACGATTCAAATTCCGAAAAAACCAAAGCAATCATAAACAATGCCGTTTTGATAAAAAACGGTTCAGGCTGCCCACAAACGTCCGCGTTCGGCGTCACTTGCCGTCTGCGAATGCTCATGACCTAAAAAAGGTCACTCCGCTTCTCAGCCGGCAGCGTTCTTGGAAAGAGCAGGCGTTTTCAATCAGCCTGCTTTCTTACTTTGTCTACACTCTCAGCCGTTTTGATAAAAAGCGGCTTTTTTTTTACGGCGTAAAAGCCAAAACGCGCCAATTTTGATAAAATAAAAAACAGATAACACCGACAGACGAAAGCAGGTGGCTTCTTTTGGGAAAAGTAATTGCGGTCGCCAATCAAAAAGGCGGCGTTGGAAAAACAACAACATCAGTAAATTTAGGGGCATCACTCGCCTCTCTTGACAAGAAGGTGCTTCTTCTTGATATTGATCCGCAGGGAAACGCAACAAGCGGTGCCGGCGTTGAAAAAAAAAGCGTAGATCAATGCATTTATGACGTCATTGTGGATGATGTGGAACTGGCTGATGTCATTAAGCCTACAACAGCGGAAGGCATGTTTGTTGCACCGGCAACCATTGCCCTCGCGGGTGCTGAAATTGAACTTGTATCTGCCATTTCCCGCGAGCTTCGAATGAAAAGGGCACTCGAGCCGCTCCGTGAAAGCTTTGATTATATTATTATCGACTGTCCGCCATCGCTTGGTTTGTTAACGATCAATGCGCTGACGGCAGCGGACTCTGTTTTAATTCCAGTTCAATGTGAATATTATGCGCTTGAAGGATTAAATCAGCTGTTAAATACAATACGGCTCGTTCAAAAGCATTTAAATAAAGACCTTTACATAGAAGGTGTTCTATTAACTATGTTTGATGCCCGGACCAATTTAAGTATTCAAGTGGCAGAAGAAGTGAAAAAGTATTTTCATGACAAGGTGTACCAATCTGTCATACCACGTAATGTCCGATTAAGTGAAGCACCGAGCCACGGCAAACCGGTTTTACTGTATGATGCCCGTTCACGCGGTGCAGAAGTGTATCTTGATTTTGCGAAAGAGGTGGCAGCACATGGCTAAAGGGCTCGGCAGAGGTTTGGATGCACTTTTTAAAGATTTAGGTGCTGATGATAAAAACAGCACTGTGCAGGATATTTCCGTTAAAGAGATTCGCCCGAATCCGCATCAGCCGCGGAAAAAGTTTAAAGAAGAAGCAATTGAAGAATTAAAGCAGTCTATACAGTCACACGGCATCCTGCAGCCGATCGTGCTTCGAAAAAGCATAAAAGGATACGAGATTGTAGCCGGAGAACGGCGTTACCGTGCTGCTAAAGCGGCTGGCATGAAAGCTGTGCCGGCGATCATTAAAGAATTAACAGAAGCTCAAATGATGGAGCTTGCTCTGCTAGAAAACCTTCAGCGCGAGGATTTAACCGTAATGGAAGAAGCGGCAGCTTATCAGCTGATTATGGACAAGCTTAACGTTACACAGGCAGAGCTTGCCACGCGGATCGGCAAAAGCCGTCCGCATATTGCCAACTACGTCCGGCTGCTTGATTTGCCGGGTGAGATTCAAGATATGATTTCAGATGAAAAATTATCGATGGGACATGCCCGTGCGCTGCTCGGTGTAAAGCCGAAAGCAAAGCAGCTAAAGGCAGCTGAAAAAACAGTTTCAGAAAACTGGACCGTTCGCCAGCTTGAAAGTTGGATTCGAGAAGAAAAAGAAAAAGTTTCACGTGAAACAAAGCCGGTTAAAAAAGATATTTTCATTTTAGATCAAGAAGAGGTCCTTCGGGAGCGGTTCGGCACATCCGTGCAAATACGCCAATCTAAAAACGGCAAAAAAGGCAAAATTGAAATTGAATATATGTCTACCGAAGACTTAAACCGCATCTTGGAAATGCTTGATAACAGAGGTTAAACGATGTTTATAACAGGTTCGCTCGTGAATGGAATTGCCATTAGCGCCGGTGCATTGCTCGGCGCCTCTATGGCGCGGATTCCAGAAGGAATAAAAGGAACAGTCATGCACGCGATTGGGCTGTCGGTAGTAGTGCTTGGCTTACAAATGGGATTGAAGGGCGAAAATTTTCTGCTCGTAATTCTGAGTCTTACAGCTGGCGCTGTAGTGGGTGAGCTGCTTAAAATTGATGAACGGCTGAATGATCTTGGCAATTGGCTTGAGCAGAAAGTAGGTTCAAAAGGAAGCGGCAGCATTTCGCAGGGGTTTGTAACGGCGACCCTTATTTTTGTCATTGGGGCAATGGGTGTTATTGGCGCGCTTGACAGCGGCATCCGGGGAAATCATGAAGTGCTGTTTACAAAATCACTGATTGATGGGATTACGGCTCTTATTTTAACGACTACACTTGGCATCGGTGTTTTATTTTCCGCTGTCCCTGTTCTTCTATATGAAGGGCTTATTGCCCTGTTTGCGACGCAAATTGACCGTTTTGTTTCGCAGGAATGGATGGATGCCTTTATTTTAGAAATGACTGCAGCCGGGGGGATTATGATTTTTGCCATCGGTCTGAATTTGCTTCAAATTACCAATATACGCATTGCCAATCTGCTGCCGGCAATTGCCTTCGTCGCCTTGTTTGTAACGATTTGGCCGTAAGCTTCTCTTCGGAGGAGCTTTTTTCATTTTTCAAAAAACTCATTGACACCTGCTCCTTCCCATGTAATAATCCTAGTTATTACATAAGAATTATAAGGTTATTGAAATGGAAGGGGGGCAGCACAGGATAGTCTGTGCGGATTCAATGAAGTTAAAACAAACATTAGGCCTTTCGGCTGTAGCACTTTCACTTTTTCTAGCAGGCTGCGGCGGCGAAAATGCTTCATCAGGCGGAAGCCATACACCTGTTGAAAACGTACCCGAGCAGGTAAACGGAGAAGATCCGGTTAAAATTAAAGTAATCCGCAAAATTGGCGGTGATGACCATACGGCCCAGTTTTTAGCGGGCGCACAAAAAGAAGGCGAATCGCTTGGGTTTCAAGTAGACACATTCACCGCTAACGGTGACTCTGCTAAATTCCATGATGCGATTAATCAAGGGCTCACACAGGATTACGACGGCTTTATTATTTCACACGGCGATGATGCAGCAACAGTCAGCGAAGTGAAAAAGCTTGTGGAAGCAGGAAAAAGCGTCGTTACATTTGATTCCAATGAGGAACTAAAAAATGTGAAAGGCGTGACCCTGACATCCCAGGATGACGAAGCACTGGCAACACTGGCTCTTGACCAATTGATTAAAGATACAAAGGGCAAGGCAAACATTGCTTATTTATGGGTGGACGGGTTCCCGCCAATGGTACGCCGCAATGCGGTATACGAGCAAAAGCTAAGTGAAAACCCAGGTATCAAGGAAGTGGACCGTTTCGGTGTAGCCGCTGCTGATACAACGGTTCAAACACAAAATGCCGTGCAGGCCATGCTGAAAAAATATCCAGAAGGCAAACTCGATGCTATTTTTGCAACATGGGATGCTTTCGCTATCGGTGCCGCGCGCGCCGTGCAAGAAGCAGGACGGGATGATGTAAAGATTTACGGTATTGACGTTTCCAATGCAGATTTGCAGGAAATTCAAGATCCAAAAAGCCCTTGGCAGTACACAGCTGCCGTAGACCCGGCACTAATTGGTTCAATCGATATGCGTATTCTGGCGAAAAAGATCGCTGGTGAAGAAACACCACAGGAATATGCGCTTGAGCCATCGCTTATTTCAAAAGAGCAGCTTCAATCCGCTGATGGCGCAGTGAACATGGAAAGCCTGTCCGATGTTGTGGAAGGCTGGGGACAGTCGGATGAATTCACAGAAGACTGGATGAAAACGTTAAAAGAACATTATGCAAAATAAGAACAGAACCCGAGGAAATCTCTTTTAAAGAGATTTCCTCCTTTTCTGTCGCCGAAAGGAGGATACAAGATGACTACAACACTTGATATGAAAAATATTTCGATTTCCTTTCCCGGTGTAAAAGCGCTGAACAGAGTGGATTTTGGGGCGCAGACAGGGCAGGTTCACGCATTAATCGGCGCAAACGGAGCCGGGAAATCAACGCTTATGAAAATTTTATCCGGTGCCTACGGCCATTATGAAGGAGAGCTGTCGATCAACGGAGAGCTTATTCATGTCCGTCAGCCGGCTGATGCAAAAAAGTATGGTATTCAAATGGTTTATCAGGAAGTAGATACAGCACTTATTCCTCATTTAACCGTTGGTGAAAATATTATGATGGATCAGCTTGTAAACGGCAAAGGGGAAAGCGGATGGATTCACTGGAGGAAGCTCCGGGAAAAGTCCGCTGCGCTGCTGGAAAGAATGAACCTTTCTCTTTCTCCAACAAAGCAGGTAAGTGAGCTGACACTGGCAGAAAAGCAGATGGTGCTGATTGCAAGGGCCATTTCAAATGACTGCCGCTTTTTAATTTTAGATGAGCCGACCGCTCCGCTCAGCCAGGCAGAAACTGATGAATTATTCCGGATTGTGCGGCAGCTGAAGCAAGAGGATGTAAGCATCATTTTTATTTCACACCGCCTTCCGGAATTGTTTGAGATCTGCGACGATATTACGATTATGCGCAACGGGGAGCTTGTTTCAAAAAAACGCATAGCAGACACGACGCAAAATGAAGTAGTCGAAAGCATGCTGGGCCGAAAAATGGACGAGCAGTTTCCAGTCCGTAAATCTGAAAAAGGAATGGTACTGCTTCAAGCATCCAGCCTTTCAGCAGCCGGTGTAAACGGTGTAAATATAACCGTTCACGCCGGGGAAGTGGTCGGTTTAACGGGGCTTGTCGGTGCCGGCAAATCGGAAATATGCAAAGCGCTGTTTGGGGAATCCAAAGTGGAAGCGGGAAACATTCAAGTAAAAGGAAAGCCGGTATCGCTTCGTTCGCCTTACGATGCAGTCCTCAGCGGCCTTGTACTTGTGCCGGAGGAACGGCGCCGTGAAGGTGTATTTGTGTCAGAATCCGTACGCTCAAACATCACCGTCACCACGCTGAAGTCGATGCTGAGAGCGGGTGCCTGGATTGATTTTAAAAAAGAAAAAGAAACGGCTGTTTCTGTTATCGAGCGGCTGGATGTGCGGACACCGTCTCCTGAAACGAAGGTCCGCCATCTGTCAGGCGGAAACCAGCAAAAAATTGCGATTGGAAAATGGCTGCTTGCCGAAGCGGATGTGTATATCTTTGACGAGCCGACAAAAGGCATTGATGTCGGGGCGAAGCGGGAAATTTTTGACTTAATCGCCGAGCTTGCCGCACGCGGAAAAGGCATTTTATACGCATCAAGTGAACTGCCTGAAATATTTGGTATGACAGACCGGATGTATGTGATTTACGACGGACAGGCTGTGATGGAAAAAGAAACCGCGCTTACGACAGAAGAAGAAGTTATGTATTATTCAACAGGAGGAAAATAAAGTGTCTCAGAAAAAACCGTTTCAGTTGTTTGATTTTTTTTATAAATATGGCACGATCTTAACCATTATTGTGTTAATTGCTGTTTTTACCGCCCTAAATCCTGCTTTTATAAGCAGCGACAATGTTTTGAACATTTTACGCTCGATTTCCATTGTCACGATTATTGCTGTAGGGGTTACAGTGTCACTTTCGATAAATGGATTTGATTTATCGGTCGGCTCATCCGCTTCCCTGGCAAGTGCTGTGGTGATCTCTATGTTTGTCTGGTTTTCGCAGAGCTTTGTGGTAGCGCTGCTGGCAGCCCTTCTCGGCGCTGTGCTCATCGGTATATTAAACTCTATTATGATCGTTAAACTGAAAATTCCAGATATGCTGGCTACATTGGCGATGATGTTTATCATTCAAGGCGTCGCTTTAACATATACAAAAGGAGCAACCATTTCTGAAAACATGGTCATGGCTGATGGATCTTATGCAGAAGGTGTGATCAGCCCTGTTTTTGCCAAGCTTGGACAGCTTCCCTGGATTATCGTCATCATGGTCGTAGTCGTTTTAGCTGTTCAAGGATTTCTTTCACTGACAAAGCACGGCCGGTTTATGTATATGATCGGCGGCAATCAAGAAGCTGCCCGCTTGTCCGGCATTCCTGTGAACAAATACAAAGTAGCCGCTTATATTTTGTCAGCACTTTTAGCCGCGCTTGGCGGTATTGTATTAGCTTCCCGCGTGATGACGGCTGAAATTAACGCAGGCGGCCCTTACTTAATGGATGCGGTAGCCGCTGCGTTTATTGGATTATCCGTTCTCGGTGCCGGCAAGCCGAACGCGCTCGGCACCTTTGTTGGTGCGGTGTTAATCGGTATTTTGCAAAATGGGCTTGTGATGATGTCTGTCCCTTATTATGCGATGGATATTGTAAAAGGGTCTGTTCTTGCTTTTGCCCTGGCGCTCACTTACTATAAGCGGACACACGCATAATTCAATTTTCTGTGAAAAAGTGTTTTCTCCTGTTAAAATGGAAACGACTTATGTAAACCAGCAGAAGGAGGGCTTTTTTTGGACGATCAATCATTATCAACCTATCAGCGCGCCCTCGAATCGTTGTGGAGAAAGTTTACCAATGAAGAAACGTGGCTTGCGTTCGGAGAAGGCGCTATTAAAATTACCCTGACGATTCTGGTGGCGTGGTTTATTGTAAAAGTTGGGAAAATCGCCATCCGCAATTTTTTTGCTCTTCGCTCAAAAGCACCATTGACGTTTTCTGAGCGTCGGGAAAACACATTGCTCAAATTGATTGAAAATGTGCTGGCGTATGTGGTGTACTTTATTGCGCTTGTGAATATACTTGGGGTTCTAACCTTTGATGTAAAAGGACTCATCGCTGGAGCCGGGGTGCTCGGGCTTGCGATTGGTTTTGGCGCTCAAAGCTTGGTAAAAGACGTGATTACGGGCTTTTTTATCATTTTTGAAGACCAGTTTTCAGTAGGAGATTTTGTCCGAATCGGCCAGTTTGAAGGAACAGTCGAGGAAATTGGCCTGCGCACAACAAAGTTGAAAGTATGGACGGGTGAAATTCATATCTTGCCAAACGGCAGCATTATAGAAGTCACGAATTTCTCTCTTCATAACAGTGTGGCTGTCGTTGACATCAGTATTGCCTATGAGGAAAATGTGGAAAAAGCTGAGAAGGTGATTAACGAGCTTCTTGAGACATTAAAAGACAAGTATCCTGAAATTGTCGATACACCGAAGCTACTCGGCATTCAAATGCTGGGACCGTCAGATGTGACTCTTCGGATTACAGCGGAAACAACGCCGATGAATCACTGGTATGTGGCTCGAATGATGCGCAAAGACATCAAGGAATGTCTGGATGCGAACGGAATTGAAATTCCATATCCGCGCATGGTGATGTACTCAAGAACGGAGCAGGAAGCACAAGCAGGCTCAAAACAGGCGAAAAGCGGGGGAACGGCATAAATGGAAGAGAAACAGTTTGCGTTGCACGATGTGGTAGAAATGAAAAAAGCCCATCCTTGCGGAACAAACCGCTGGAAAATCATTCGTCTTGGCATGGATATTCGAATCAAGTGTGAAGGATGCGGACACAGTGTCATGCTGCCGCGGCGTGAATTTGCGAAAAAAATGAAAAAAGTAGTAACCGAGAGCGGCGAGTAAGCCGCTCTTTCTTTTGGAGCAAAAAGACGTTTTAAAATAGAAGCTGTTTCCCCTGGTATTTCGTCCTGACCTTGGGCTTGCGCTTTTCTTACGTTGCCTTTTTCCGCCTTAGTCCATATAATGGGGAAAGGTTTAGAATACTATGTACGTGTTTACAGAAAACAAGGAGTGAACCAATTATATGGCATTAACAGCAGGAATCGTCGGTCTTCCAAACGTGGGAAAATCGACTTTGTTTAACGCAATTACAAAAGCAGGTGCCGAATCAGCCAACTATCCATTCTGTACAATTGATCCGAATGTCGGCATCGTAGAAGTACCGGATGAGCGTCTGGCGAAACTAACGGAAATGGTAACACCAAAAAAAACCATTCCAACGGCATTTGAATTTACGGATATCGCCGGGATCGTAAAAGGTGCCAGCAAAGGTGAAGGTTTAGGAAACAAGTTTTTGTCCCACATCCGTGAAGTAGACGCGATCTGTCAGGTCGTACGCTGCTTTGATGATGAAAACATCACGCACGTATCTGGAAAAGTAGACCCGATTGATGATATTGAGGTTATTAACCTTGAGCTTATTTTGGCAGATCTTGAATCGGTGGACAAACGTCTTACGCGCGTGGCAAAGCTTGCTAAGCAAAAAGATAAAGACGCTGTTGCCGAGCATGACGTGCTTGTCTTGGTGAAAGAAGCGCTTGAGTCTGACAAGCCTACCCGTTCTGTGGAATTCACTGAAGAGCAGCAAAAAATCGTCAAGCAGCTTCACTTGTTAACAGCTAAACCAATGTTGTATGTGGCCAATGTGAGCGAGGAAGAAATCGCGGACCCATCAGGCAATGAGCATGTGCAAAAAGTGCGTGAATACGCGGCTGGTGAAGGCTCGGAAGTCATTGTGATCAGCGCGAAGGTAGAAGAAGAAATCGCCGAGCTTGATGATGATGAAAAAGCCATGTTCCTTGAAGAGCTTGGCATTGAACAATCCGGCCTGGATCAATTGATCACAGCTGCGTACTCGCTTTTAGGACTTGCAACGTACTTTACAGCGGGCGTGCAGGAAGTACGCGCCTGGACGTTCCGTAAAGGCATGAAAGCACCACAGTGTGCCGGCATTATCCATTCAGACTTTGAGCGGGGCTTTATCCGTGCTGAGACGGTTTCGTACGATGACCTTGTTGAGAACGGCTCGATGACCGCAGCGAAAGAAGCCGGCAAAGTCCGTCTTGAAGGAAAAGAATACGTCATGAAAGACGGAGATGTTGTTCACTTCCGTTTTAACGTTTAAGCGAAAAGCAAAAAGCGTTTGGCCGGAGCGGCATGTAAAAGCCAGCCAGGCTTATCATCCCGCGGGCCTAAAACATCTGCAGCTAGACAAGTACAATGACTCCACCAGATAAACCGGTGGAGTTTTTTTGTAGGAGGTGTTTGGATTGAAAGATATCAGTTATGCAGCCCTGCTGGCCGCTTTTTTATTTATGCTTATTCCGTTTTGGCTTTCGTACAAACAAAAACTTGGTATTTCAAAAGAAATGATGACGGCCTCGGTTCGGGCTTTTGTTCAGCTGACGGTGATCGGGTATATCATTACATTTGTTTTCTCGATTGAAAACCCGGTTTTGTTTTTATTTATTATTTTTATTATGATTGTCATTGCTTCTCGGACATCCGCCAAGCGGGGGGATGCCTTTGAACGTTCCCTCTGGATTGCCTTCGCTGCGCTAGTAGCAGCGGAAGCGGCTTCTGCTGTAATCTGGGTAACATTTGATATTGTAGATTTTGAAGCCCAGTACATTCTGCCAATGAGCGGCATGATTATCGGCAGTTCTATGGTGGCTGTCAGTCTCGTGTTTGACAGGCTGAAGCGGGAATTTGATTCGACAAAAGAATTGATTATGGGAAAGCTGGCGCTGGGTGCTACGCGCCGCCAGGCATCACAGGAATTGATTGAGGCAACAGTCAAAGCCGCTTTGATTCCGAGCATGGAAGGAATGAAAACCATCGGCCTTGTGCAGCTTCCAGGTATGATGACAGGAGCCATTATCGCCGGTGCTTCCCCTGTTGTCGCTGTGAAGTATCAGCTTGTCATTGCCTTAACCACATTTGGCAACACGGCGATTACGGCTATGATTGTTTCTTTTCTTGCATACCCCGCTTTTTTCAAGCAAAGAATGTTTTAAACTTGCACATTTCAAACATATGTTCTATAATAAGGGAGTATCACCTGAATCGCCATAAGTCCCTTTTTGTTTTATTGTATTGCGAAAAATATTGCGCTGTTGAGAGATTCATGTTATAATTTCAACTTGTGAGTAATGAAAATTTGCTCCTTGCTGTCGAGCCCGTAAAGGGAAGGCGACAGCCGCATAGTCCACGAGGAGGTGAACGAAGATGAGAAAGTACGAATTCATGTACATTATCCGCCCGAACATTGAAGATGAGGCGAAAAAAGCGCTAGTTGAGCGTTTTGACAACATCCTTACTTCAAACGGTGCTGAAATCATCGATTCAAAAGAATGGGGTAAACGCCGTTTAGCGTATGAAATCAACGATTTCCGCGAAGGTTTCTACCAACTTATTCATGCTAACGCTGAAGATGCAGCTGCAGTAAATGAATTTGACCGTCTTGCGAAAATCAGCGATGACATTATCCGTCATATCATTGTTAAAGAAGAAGCAAAGTAATTGAAACGCACTAAATATACATCTTTTTCATCATGTTTCAAGCTGAAACATTTTAAAAGAAAAGGAGTTGATTCTGATGATAAACCGAGTGGTTTTAGTGGGCCGTTTAACGAAAGATCCTGAACTTCGCTATACGCCAGCTGGTGCAGCTGTTGCAACGTTTACGCTCGCGGTGAACCGCGCGTACACAAATCAGCAAGGCGACCGGGAAGCGGATTTTATTAATTGCGTGATTTGGCGTCGTCCGGCTGAAAACGTGGCAAATTTCCTCAAAAAAGGAAGCCTTGCCGGCGTAGAAGGTCGCATTCAAACACGTAGTTATGAAGGCCAGGATGGAAAGCGTGTATACGTGACAGAAGTCCAGGCAGACAGTGTCCAATTTCTCGAACCAAAATCCGGAGGTGGTGGAGGCGGCCAGCAGTATGGCAATGCTCCCCAGCAGCAAGGTGGCGGTTATGGCGGCCAGCAAAGCAATCAGGACTTTCCATTTGGTCAGCCACAGCAGAATCAACAGCGCGGCAATAACAATGCCGGTTATTCTAAAATGAATGAAGATCCGTTTGCAGATAACGGACAGCCGATCGATATTTCAGACGACGATCTTCCATTCTAATTCAAGCAAGGAGGGGAAACTCATGGCAGGACGCAGAGGTGGACGTAAGCGTAAAAAGGTTTGCTATTTCACATCTAACGGTATTACACATATCGACTATAAAGATGTTGATTTGCTTAAAAAGTTCGTATCTGAACGTGGAAAAATTCTTCCACGCCGTGTAACAGGTACAAGTGCTAAATACCAACGCCGTTTGACAATTGCAATCAAACGTGCGCGTCAGGTAGCACTTCTTCCATTCGTTGGAGAGGAAAGATAAGATCTTTTATATAAGAAAAAGCACAGTTCTGATCATTCAGGACTGTGCTTTTTTGTATGTAAATATATGGATTAAATAGGAAGAAAATATTAAATTTTTAATGAAATAAAAGAAAAGGCTAGATATTTATTCATTAATAGGTAAAATAAGCATAGGGTATTTTTACTACAAAAGGAGGTACACAGTTGAAAGGCATCAAATCTATTCGCACGAAACTGCTTATTCCTATTATTGCAGCGCTTGTTTTGGCGTTTGCTTTTATTATTATATTTATTAGCTGGCAAACAGAAAACAGTGTGGAAAAAAGCGTGATCGATCAAAGTGAGGGTACAGTAGAAAGTTTGTCAGGTACGGTAAAGTCATTTTTGGACCAACATGAGAAAAGTATTGATCTGCTTGTTTTCGACGATACGATTCAATCTTACGCAAAAAATGAATTAGCCCAAGACAAGGCGAACCGCCAGTCAATAGAAACTCTTTTTACCAATTACTTGGATACGTATCAGGATGTGTCGAGTGTTTATTTTGGTTCAGCAGATGGAACGACCATTATTTCCCCGGTAATTGAGCTTCCTGCAGATTTCGATCCCCGGGAGAGAGAATGGTATACACAAGCTGAAAATAAAAAAGCAGCGGTTTGGAGCGAGCCGTATGAAGACCAGGCCACCGGTTCTTCTGTCGTAACGGTGTCGAGAGCCCTTTATGACGATAATGACCGGTTCCTTGGTGTCATAGGTGCTGATATTGATTTAACCGTCCTAACAGAACGGGTCAAACAAACAGATCTTGGCTATCAAGGCTACCCCGTTGTGTTTTCAACAGCAGGCATGGGCATTGTCCATCCGGATAGACAGGGAGAAGATTTAACAAAGATTCCGGTTATTAAAAGCATTATCGATGGTTCCTCTCCATCCGGCAGAAAGTACTATCAGCTGGACGGGGAAAACCGTATTATCGTATTTAACAATGTGCCCGGTGTGAACTGGACGACAGCAGCCGTTTATAACCAGGCTGACTTACTCGGTTTGTCTCAATCTATTGGTAAGTCTCTGCTT
Source organism: Domibacillus indicus (assembly GCF_023715895.1). Taxonomy (GTDB): domain Bacteria; phylum Bacillota; class Bacilli; order Bacillales; family Domibacillaceae; genus Domibacillus; species Domibacillus indicus_A. The sequence goes on from NZ_JAMBOO010000004.1 coordinate 30,638, forward strand.
TGGACCGGCATTGCGCTGCTTTTGTTGATCAGTGCCGTAATGCTGTTTGTGATCTCAAAAATCGTGAATCCGCTCCGCTATTTGGAACGATCTGCTTCTCAAATTGCTGAAGGTGACTTGACGGTGCAGGTGCCGGTCACAACGAGGGATGAAGTAGGACAGCTGTCCGAAGCATTTAATAAAATGACCGCCAACATGCGAAACATTTTGCAAAAAGTGAATGACTCGGTACAGGATGTAAAAGCATCTGCTGAAAGCTTAAGTGCCGTATCGGAAGAAACAAGTGCGTCCAGCGAACAAATGACCCATGCGATCAATGAAATTACCTTGGGAGTTTCCCGTTCGGCAGAAGATTCTGCTGAGGCAACTGAGCGCTCAAACAGCTTAGGCAGCCAAATCGATGTGATTACCGGCCAGGCAGGAGACATGGCGCACGCCGCTTCCCAGGCTGAGCAGGCAAACCAAAAAGGAGCCGGGCAAATTGAACAGCTTCGCGCTTCAAACAATGAAACGAAAACATACATTTCCGGTATGCAAATGGTGATTGAAGAGCTGGAATCGAAAATGAACTCGATCGAGGCTGTGATTGGAGCCATTACTGACATTTCCGCCCAGACGAATCTGCTGGCGCTTAATGCATCGATTGAAGCGGCAAGAGCCGGCGAGCACGGCAAAGGATTTGCTGTGGTTGCAGAAGAAGTCCGCAAGCTGGCAGAGCAGTCCAGCGAAGCAGCAGATGAAGTAAGACGAACGATTCTCGACATTCAATCAGGCTCTCGTACAGCCGTTGAGCAAATGAAAAAAACACGCAGCAATTTCGATGAGCAAACGGAAGCGGTAGAAGAAACAAGCAAGGTTTTCCACCAGCTTTCGTCTCTTGTCAGTACGATTGATTCGTCCATTGCCACAATCAATGGGGAAATCAAAGAAGTAGGAGTCATAAAGGATGAAGTGATCCATACGATGACCGGTATTGCCGCGGCCAGCCAGCAGTCTGCCGCTGCAAGTGAAGAAGTCAGTGCTTCGGCCGAAGAGCAATTAAGAGCGGTTCGGACCGTGACAGATTCCTCTGAGCAGCTGATGGAGTTAAGTGCGGAATTAAAAGGAATTGTAGATCAATTTAAACTATAAAAAGGATGCCGGCTAGTACCGGCGTCCTTTTTTTAATAAATTTTTTACATTACCTTAATACTGTGTTAGGACTATAAAACTATAATGGGGGGCGGAAATAGGAAGAAAGGTGTAGTGAAATGAAATCAATTCGAATGAAATTTATGCTTCCCATTGCGATTATTCTGATCAGTGCCTTTGCTTTTGTTATTTTTTTTACTGGATTAAAAACAGAACAGCGGATTGAAAAAAATGCAGCCGCCCAAACAAAAGAGTTTGTAAAAGAATTAAACAATTCTGCGGATGCCTTTTTGCAAAAGTACGAAGAAAGTATTCTGCTTTTATCTGAAAGCGCACAAGTACTCGAATATGCCCAGCTGGCGCAGTCGGATAAACAGCCGGCTGGCAAAGCAGACAGGGAGCTGCAGGCTGTGTTTAACCGGTACACCGATATTTATAAAGAAACACTAAGCGTTTACTATACATCAGCAGCCGGCACTTTTAAAATGGCACCTGCCACATCGCTTCCAAAAGATTTTAACCCGTTAGAGGAGCTCTCCTATAAGCAGGCAGCCGAAAGCGGACAGCCGGTGTGGAGTGAACCGTATCAAAGCGAAACAGGGGACGATGTTATTACAGTCTCCAAAGCCATTATGAGCGGCTCAGAGGTGCTCGGCGTCATTGGGGTTGATATTGACTTAACGAGCATGACCAATCGAATGAACAAGCTGAACGTCGGATACGAAGGGTACCCGGTTGTCCTATCCGAGCAAGGAAGGGCACTTGTTCACCCATCTCAAAAAGGCAAAGATGTATCAAAAGATGCGCTGATGGGAGCGATGTTAGCTGGTGAAAAAAGCGGCATTTTAGAAAAAGAAAACCAGCTGATTGTTTACGATACAGCTGCACAGACCGGCTGGAAAATCGGGGCGGTCTACGAAAAGAGCCATTTGTTCAGCGTTTCAGACGAAATGAAAAAAATTCTGGCCCTTACGGCGCTGCCGGCACTTGTGGTTGTGATGCTTGTTGTGTTTTGGCTGACATCAAACATTACAAAGCCGCTTCAAACATTGAAAGCCTCTGTGAAACAAGTGGCAGAAGGCAACTTGCAAACACACGTTTATGTTTCAGGAAGGGACGAAACAGCGGAACTAAGCCGCAATTTTAATGAAATGGTCGTGAAAATGCGCAGCATTGTCGGGGTGACAGAAGATGCAGCGAAAAATGTAAGGGAATCCATTGAGAACTTAAATATCGCCGTACAGGAAATCAATGAATCCGGAACAGCAGCAGCGTCTGCGCTGGATGAATTAACTCATGGAACGGAAAGATCCGCAAACGGCTCGCAAAAAGCGGCGGATCGTTCACGGGAGCTGGGTACGTTAATCAGCTCCATATCGGGTGAAGCAGATGCCATGACCCAGCTTGCTGGCACGGCAGCCCAGGCAGCTGAAACAGGAGCAAGGCATGTGTCGGTGATGGCAGAATCTATGGGTGCTTCCGCTGAAAGAATGGACGCGGCGATGAAGTCTATTAGCACACTGGCAGAGGACATTAAACGGATTGAAGACATTGTGCATGTGATTGAAGGGATATCCGCTCAGACAAACCTGCTGGCGCTCAATGCATCGATTGAAGCAGCGCGGGCAGGCAGCCATGGCAAAGGCTTCGCAGTGGTTGCCCAGGAAGTGAGAAAGCTTGCTGAGCAGTCGGGCAAGGCGGCCGGTGAGATACATAAAAAAATTGCGGCGGTGCAGGAAGGGTCCGTTCAGGCGATCCAGACGGTAACGGAAGCAGGCGGATTTATTACTGCACAAACAGAAGCGGTGCAGGAAACCGAAGGAGTATTTATTCATCAGGAAGAAGTTGTACAGAAAATGAAGGCAGCGATTGCCGAAATGGTCAAAGGGATTCATACAGCCGATCAGGAAAAAGATACAGTTGTGTACACGGCCGGCCAGCTGGCGGAAGAAGCCAAAGTTTCGGCTCTTTCCTGTGAAGAAGCCCAGGAAAGAACGCGGACGCAGCTGTTGGCCATTGAGGGCGTAGCGGCGGCTTCCGAACAGCTGTCTTTACTTAATGAAGAATTGATTCAAGCAATACGCCAATTTCAAATATGAAAAATAAGTGAAAAAGTCCGATCTTTTGTTCGGACTTTTTTGTTTTAAAGTTGAATGGGGGACTAAAGGAATGTAGAATAAGGGGGGAGAATGCCGAAATGCTTGGTAAATGAACGGAGTGTTAAAGTGGAAAGAACAAAAGTCATAACAGAAGGAGCAATGATGCTGGCCATCTTTGCGATTCTACTGGCGGTCTCCGTCTACGTACCGATTATCTCTATTGTCGGCGCGCTTTTTTTACTGCTTCCTTTTTTGATATACAGTGCTAAATATCCGGCCGGGCCGGCTTTTGGGCTGCTTGCTTGTGCGGTAGCGCTGTCCTTTATTATAGGAAGCGTAATCTCTGTGCCTCTGGCGATTATGTACGGAACAACCGGCTTGATGATGGGGGCACTCATCCGCAGACAGTCAGATGGCTGGATTGTTTATATGGGCGGAAGTCTCGTATTTTTATTAAATTTGATTGTGCAGTATGCGGCAGCCATGTGGCTTTTTGATGTTTCGTTTGCAGACGAATTCAGTAAAGCCTTTAAGGAGTCAGCAGCCGAAACAAGCCGCGTGCTCGGACAGGATGTGCCTTACACAGGCGAGGAAATCAATACGCTGATTGACTATATGAACGCTATTTTACCGGCGATTCTCACAGCGCTGGCTTTTCTTACGGTGCTGCTTTTAAGAACGGTGAATTACCCGATTGCCAAACGGCTCGGCGTCAAAATAAAACCGCTTCAGCCATTCCGGACAGTACGTCTGCCCCGGACAATCCTTTGGTATTATCTCCTTTTAATGGCAGGAGCTATTTTTGTTCAGCCGGAGCCCGGTACAAGCTGGTATGATATTTATGTGAACGTGCTGTTTATTTTGCAGGCATGCTTATATATACAAGGTTTGTCTTTTGTTTTTTTCTTTGCCCACAGCAAAAAATGGCCAAAAGCCATCCCGGTTTTAGCGGCCCTTTTATCAATTCCTCTAATTCCGCTTCTTTATCTTATCCGATTATTAGGTATAATTGATTTAGGGTTCGACTTAAGACAACGGATGCAAAAAAAGCGGTAAGATGCTTTTTAAAATTAGCTCCATCGAGCACAAAAGGTGGAGCTTTAGAACGAGGAGCTGAAGCGAATGCTTTCGTATTATAACAGGCGGATGATTCAAGTACCGATCATTGTCATTACGCTTGTGCTTGTGGCCGCGTCGGCCTGGCTGTTCTCCTACAATTGGGCTGCCGGCGCCGGCTTGCTTACATTGACGATTTTTCTGCTCCTCTTTTTATATTTGGCAGAAAGAAAAATGCATGAAGATGTACAGAAGTATGTGGCCACTTTATCGTACCGCCTTCAAAAAGTCGGTGAAGAAACGCTTCAGGAGCTGCCGATTGGCATTCTGCTTTACAATAAAGAGTATACAATCGAATGGGCGAACGCTTTTTTAACCTCTTACTTTCAAGAAGAGACCCTTGTTGGCGAATCGCTTTATGAAGTAGCGGAACCTTTGCTTTCGGCTATTAAAAGCGGCAAAGAAGCCATGCTTAATTTAAACGACAAAACCTTTCGTGTGGTGTCAAAACCAGATGAACGGCTTCTTTACTTTTTTGATGTGACCGAAGAAGAACGGATCTCCCGCCAGTTTAGAGAAGAAAAAACCACGCTCAGCATCATCTTTCTCGATAACTACGATGATTTAACACAGGGGATGGATGATCAAACAAAAAGCAGCTTAAACAGCATGGTTACTTCTATGCTCAATGGCTGGGCGAAAAAACACGGCATGTTTTTAAAACGTGTGTCGTCGGAGCGCTTTTTTACTGTGATGAACGAGCGTATTTTAGCCAAACTTGAAGAAGATAAGTTTTCCATTTTGGACGAAGTGCGTGAAGAAACGGCTAAGCATTATGCCCCGCTGACATTGAGCATTGGTATCGGACAGGGAGTTGTTCCGCTGCCGGAATTGGGCGATCTCGCTCAATCCAGTTTGGATCTGGCTCTTGGGCGCGGCGGTGACCAGGCTGCCATCAAGCAGGGAGACGGGAAAGTAAAGTTTTACGGGGGGAAAACAAACCCAACCGAGAAACGGACACGGGTGCGTGCTCGTGTGATTTCACACGCGCTTCGTGACATCGTAACTGAGAGTGACAAAGTGATCGTAATGGGCCACAAGTATCCGGATATGGATGCAGTCGGTGCTTCAATGGGTATTCGCCATGTTGCAGAATTAAATGGGCGGGAAGGTTATATTGTCGTTGATCCTGCACAAATCGATACGGCAGTGAAACGACTGCTTAACGAGCTGAAAGAACAGAATCCTGAACTTCATTCAAGAATTATTACACCAGAAGAAGCGCTTGAAATTGCAACGAATCGAACCTTGCTTGTTGTGGTGGATACCCATAAGCCGTCGCTTGTCATTGAAGGAAAACTGCTTTCCAGAGCGGAACGAGTGGTTGTGATCGATCACCATCGGCGCGGAGAAGAATTTATTAAAAACCCGCTTCTTGTTTATATGGAGCCCTATGCTTCTTCTACGGCAGAGCTTGTCACAGAGCTGTTGGAATATCAGCCGAAAACAAAAAAAATATCGATGCTTGAGTCAACGGCCCTGCTTGCTGGTATAATTGTCGATACAAAAAGTTTTTCACTGCGGACTGGAGCCCGCACGTTTGACGCAGCTGCTTATTTACGTACAAACGGTGCGGATACGATTTTGGTTCAAAAGTTTTTAAAAGAAGATATTGGCACCTACATTCAGCGCAGCCAGCTGATTGAAACGGTTTATTTTTATAAAGACGGCCTGGCGATTGCCAAAGGCAGTGATGATTATGTGTATGATTCTGTCTTAATTGCTCAGGCAGCGGATACGATTTTGACCATGAATGGGGTCCAGGCATCGTTTGTGATTGCCCGCCGGTCCGAAGAAACGATTGGGATCAGTGCCCGCTCACTTGGTGAGGTCAACGTACAGATCATTATGGAGCAGTTGAACGGAGGCGGCCATTTAACAAATGCTGCAACGCAAATTCGGAACGCTTCTGTAGAAGACGCTGAAATGGAGCTGTGCCGCGTTATTGATGAAGTCACTGAAGGAGGAAATGAAGAATGAAGGTAATCTTTTTAAAGGACGTAAAAGGCAAAGGCAAAAAAGGCGATATTAAAAATGTAGCCGATGGCTATGCACATAACTTTTTAATTAAAAACGGTTATGCAGTTGAAGCAACATCGGGTAACCAAAACGCGCTTGATGCTCAAAAGAAAAAACAAGCAGCTCTTGCAGCAGAAGAGCTGGAGGAAGCAAAGCGCCTGAAAGAAACGATTGAAGCACTGACTGTTGAATTGCACGCTAAAACAGGTGCAGGCGGCCGGCTTTTTGGTTCTGTAACAGCTAAACAAGTGGCAGATCAATTAAACAAAACACATAAAATTAAGATTGATAAACGGAAGATCGATCTTCCGGACGGCATCCGCGGTCTTGGCTACACAAACGTGCCGGTTAAATTGCATAATGAAGTCACAGCTACACTTAAGGTACATGTAACAGAAGAAAAATAATAGAAAAACATGTGGTCAGATTTCTCTGATCACATGTTTTTTTCGCGAGGAGGGTAACAATGAGCGATGTATTAACGGACCGTGTACCGCCGCAAAATATTGAAGCAGAACAGGCTGTGCTGGGGGCGATCTTTTTGGAGCCGTCCGCGTTAACAGTCGCTTCGGAAATATTAATTCCGGAAGACTTTTACCGGAATGCCCACCAGCAGATTTATTTAGCGATGCTGAAGCTCAGCGACCACGGAAAAGCAGTGGACGTGGTGACGGTCACCGAAGACCTGGCCGCTCATAAATTGATTGAAGATGTCGGCGGTATTTCGTATTTGAGTGAATTGGCGGCAGCCGTCCCAACAGCGGCTAATATTGAATATTATGCCCGCATTGTAGAAGAAAAATCGCTTCTGCGCCGGTTGATCCGCACGGCGACTACCATCGCCACAGACGGGTACGAGCGCGAGAATGAAGTGGAAGGCTTGCTGAGTGAAGCAGAAAAAAACATTATGGAAGTGGCCCAGCGGAAAAATGCGGGTGCCTTTCACAATATTAAAGACGTGCTTGTGCGCACGTATGATAATATTGAGCTTCTTCACAACCGAAAAGGCGATGTAACCGGCATTCCAACCGGATTTGCCGAGCTGGACCGGATGACCGCAGGGTTCCAGCGAAATGATTTAATTATTGTTGCCGCACGTCCGTCTGTCGGGAAAACGGCATTTGCTCTTAATATTGCACAAAACGTCGCAACGAATACGGATGAAACGGTTGCGATCTTTAGTCTTGAGATGGGGGCAGAGCAGCTGGTTATGCGGATGCTCTGCGCAGAAGGAAATATTAATGCGCAAAGCTTGCGGACAGGCACCCTGACGGATGAAGACTGGCGCAAGCTGACAATGGCAATGGGCAGCTTGTCTAATTCAGGTATCTATATTGATGATACGCCGGGTGTACGCATTGGAGAAATCCGCTCCAAATGCCGCCGGCTGAAGCAGGAGCAGGGACTGGGCATGATTTTGATCGACTATCTGCAGCTCATTCAAGGGAATGGGCGCTCCGGCGAAAACCGCCAGCAGGAAGTATCGGAAATTTCCCGTTCCCTAAAAGCGCTCGCCCGTGAGCTGGAAGTGCCGGTTATTGCGCTCTCCCAGCTTTCCCGTGGCGTGGAGCAGCGGCAGGACAAGCGTCCAATGATGTCCGATATCCGGGAATCTGGATCGATTGAGCAGGATGCCGATATTGTAGCGTTCTTGTACCGGGATGATTATTACGATAAAGAAACCGAAAACAAAAATATGATCGAGATTATTATTGCCAAGCAGCGGAACGGCCCGACTGGAACAGTCGAGCTCGCTTTCGTGAAGGAATACAATAAATTCGTAAATGTGGAACGGCGCATGGATGAAATGGGAGCGCCGCCTGGAGCATAAAAAAGCCAGCGATTGCTGGCTTTTTTTGTTTTTATGCGTTTTCAAGCATTCTCTCACTTGAAGCAACCGGTACTTTTGGAATAAAAACGAATAAAAAAATCTGATTAAGTTTAAAATGTTCGTCTTTTAGTTTGACGGCTCCGTTTTCTGCTGGTAAAATAAACGTGTTTGATAAAACGTTTTTCATGAACCTTCGGAGGTGCAAAAAATGTCATCAGTAGTTGTAGTAGGAACACAATGGGGCGATGAAGGAAAAGGGAAAGTAACCGATTTTCTTTCTGAAAACGCAGAAGTCGTAGCCCGTTACCAAGGCGGTAACAACGCAGGTCATACAATTAAATTTAACGGTGTTACATACAAACTTCACTTGATTCCATCTGGTATTTTTTATTCGGATAAAATTTGTGTAATCGGCAACGGTATGGTTGTAGATCCAAAAGCGCTTGTAAAAGAGCTGGAATATTTGCATGGACATGGCGTGTCAACAGATAACCTGCGCATTTCAAACCGTGCGCACGTGATTTTGCCATACCACTTGAAAATTGATGAAGTGGAAGAAGAGCGCAAAGGCGCCAATAAAATCGGCACGACAAAAAAAGGCATTGGCCCTGCTTATATGGATAAAGCTGCACGGATGGGAATCCGCATGGCTGACCTTTTGGATCGCGAAACATTTGAAGAAAAGCTGACGCATAATATTGCAGAAAAAAATCGCCTGCTTGAGCGCTTCTATGAAACAGAAGGCTTTAAAGTGGAAGATATTCTGGACGAATATTATGAGTACGGGCAGCAAATCAAAGACCTTGTCTGTGATACATCCGTTGTCCTGAACGATGCGCTTGATGAAGGCCGCCGCGTTCTATTTGAAGGCGCCCAGGGCGTTATGCTTGATATCGACCAGGGAACATACCCGTTTGTTACTTCTTCGAATCCAGTTGCCGGCGGTGTAACAATTGGTTCGGGTGTCGGTCCATCCAAAATTACACACGTTGTTGGCGTATCCAAAGCTTATACAACTCGTGTCGGCGATGGTCCGTTCCCAACGGAGCTGAACAACGAAATCGGAGATCGAATTCGTGAAGTGGGCCGTGAGTACGGTACAACAACAGGCCGTCCGCGCCGTGTTGGCTGGTTTGACAGTGTTGTTGTACGCCATGCGCGCCGTGTGAGCGGAATCACAGATCTTTCATTGAACTCAATCGACGTACTAACAGGAATTGAAACGTTGAAAATTTGTACAGCGTACCGCTACAAAGACGAGCTAATCACAGAATACCCAGCAAACCTTCGCGTACTTGCAGAGTGTGAGCCGGTATATGAAGAGCTTCCAGGCTGGACAGAAGATATTACAGGTGTTAAAGATTTAAGTGAGCTGCCGGCAAATGCACGTCATTACATCGAGCGTGTGTCGCAGCTGACTGGTATCCCATTGTCTGTTTTCTCAGTAGGCCCAGACCGCAACCAGACAAATATAGTCCGCAGTGTGTGGAGTTAAATAATAAAAAAGCTGCCTTAAGATAGGGCAGCTTAAGACTGACGACTTTGTCGTCAGTCTTTTTTTATGAAAGTTTCGCCGCCGAAAATGGGCAGGAGACTATCAGTTCTAAAAAAAAGAGCCGATAGGGAAGCCGGTCGGACTTCGCGCCCCTTAGGGCAGTGCGGGAGCCTCCTCGGCGTACACGCCTGCGGGGTCTCCCGACTCACTGTGCATCCCGCAGGAGTCTTCGTCCGGCTGGATTCCCCATTTGTTTCTAAAAAGCCGAATCTTCACATATACTTTTACCGTTTTGGTGATAGGAGATGTGTTGTTCTATTAACCTGTGCCGCCTTACCGGCTCTCATCTGAACTGCCGCACTTCTTGGAAAAAAGAAACAAAGAGATACTTTGCCAAAAGATTTTATTTTTCTAAGTTTTGTCCCGCTTTTTTCTATCTATCTATGTCAATGGTCCTCCTGCAAATACTCCCTATATAAGATAAAAATGTATGATTTTGTATTTGTTTCCTTGGAATGTTTGGAAAAAAGCATGAAATTGTCGAAATTCCACTATTTTGTTCGTTTTTTTCGACAAATATGGTGAAAATGTATTGTCACCCTTCCCCCCATATGATACTATTAACAACGTTGCTGGGAAACAGCGCTAAAAGTGGTCCGGTAGTTCAGTTGGTTAGAATGCCTGCCTGTCACGCAGGAGGTCGCGGGTTCGAGTCCCGTCCGGACCGCCATTTTTACTTTACTTAAACCTTATCTATCGTTATGTTCTTGATGGCGGCCGTCCGCATCTTTGAATTGTCCTTCACGAAAAAAACGGCCGCTGTGTTTTTTGAAAATTTAGTCTTCATGCACTTCTGGCAGTAAAAACGTAATAACCTATGTATAAACATGTTGTTTAATTCCGGCTCAGTAGCTCAGTTGGTAGAGCAAAGGACTGAAAATCCTTGTGTCGGCGGTTCGATTCCGTCCTGAGCCATAGAAAAAGCATCGCGGTGATTTCGCTCCCGTGGTGCTTTTTGTTATTTCTAACGCCTATTGCCAGATGCCGCAGTCTTCCTGCCATGGTAAAGTAAAGAAAAGCGTAAAGGGCAAAAATGTGATAAAATATAATATTTGAAGCCATCTTTTATTCTGTGAAACTAAAAGTGAGGGACATACATGATGCAAAAGAAAATATTGGTTGTCGATGATGAAAGACCCATTGCAGATATTTTGCAGTTTAATTTAAAAAAAGAAGGATATGACGTGCAATGCGCATACGATGGCGACCAGGCAGTTGAAATGGTAGAGAACATGCAGCCGGATTTGGTGCTGCTTGACATCATGCTTCCAGGCCGTGATGGGATGGAAGTATGCCGGGAAGTGCGTAAAAAATACGAAATGCCGATTATCATGCTGACAGCGAAGGATTCCGAGATTGATAAAGTGCTTGGATTGGAACTCGGAGCGGATGATTATGTGACAAAGCCGTTTTCTACACGTGAACTGATTGCAAGGGTAAAAGCAAATCTTCGTCGCCATCAAGCAGCGCCGGCGCCAGAAGAAGAAGAGGTTGATACAAACGAGATTGCGGTAGGGGCTTTAACGATTCATCCAGATGCCTACATCGTTTCAAAACGCGGAGAAACAATTGAGTTAACTCACCGTGAATTTGAACTTCTTCATTATTTGGCCAAGCATATTGGACAGGTAATGACACGCGAGCACCTGCTGCAGACGGTTTGGGGATATGATTACTACGGAGATGTTAGAACAGTAGATGTAACAGTCAGACGCCTTCGTGAGAAGATTGAAGACAATCCGAGCCACCCATCCTGGATCGTAACACGAAGAGGCGTTGGCTACTATTTGCGCAACCCTGAACAGGAGTAACGTGAATGAAACGGGTAGGTTTTTTTCGTTCGATACAAATGAAATTCGTGCTGATTTATGTGCTGCTTATTTTATTCGCGATGCAGATTATCAGTGTTTATTTTGTTAATTCCCTTGAAGAAAAATTCACCAATAACTTTAAAGAGTCTTTGGCACAGCGGGTTGAATTACTGGAATATAACGTACGTGAAGAAATATTAAAAGAGCGGGATGAAGAGTCGAAAACGCTCGAGCAAGATATACGCACTATTTTAGAAGATTTTTCAGCAGGTGACGTTATTGAAGTGCGGGTGATCGATGTGAACAGCCGCATTATCGGTACGTCCGATTCGAATAAACGTGACCTCGTCGGCCAGCGCCAGCCGGATATTTCCGTGAAAAGGGCGCTGTCAGCAGGAGCCACAGAAGATAAAATGTATGTGGATGCCGGCAAGCGTATCTGGGAGCGGACTTCACCGATTTCGTACAACAGCGAAGTGAAAGGTGCCATTTATCTTGTTGCAGATATTGAGACGGTGTACGGCCAGCTCGATGACATTAATGAAATTCTGTTTTCAGCTGCCATTCTGGCGCTGGCGATTACTGCTGTTTTAGGGATCACGCTGGCACGGACGATCACTCGGCCGATCACCGATATGAGACGGCAGGCAGTGGCGCTTGGAAAGGGGAATTTCTCCCGTAAAGTAAAAGTGTATGGGCAGGATGAAATTGGTGAACTGGCCGTTACCTTTAATAACTTAACGAAACGCCTTCAGGAAGCTCAAGCCACCACAGAAGGGGAACGGCGCAAGCTGTCATCGGTTCTTTCTTATATGACGGATGGCGTGATTGCGACCGACCGGCGCGGCCGGGTGATTTTAATTAATGAGCCCGCATCCAAAATGCTGAGTGTTTCACGTGAAACAGTTATTTCACAGCCGATTGTTTCATTGCTCAATCTGGAAGAGGACTATTCCTTTGATGATTTACTTAATGAGCAGGATTCTGTTATTTTGGACTACAGTACGCATGACCGGCCTTATGTGCTGCGCGCGAACTTTTCTGTCATTCAAAAAGAAACGGGCTTTGTGAACGGGCTTATTACCGTTTTGCACGATATTACCGAGCAGGAAAAAATTGAAATGGAGCGCCGCGAGTTTGTAACGAACGTTTCACATGAATTGCGGACACCGCTGACAACGATGCGAAGCTATCTCGAAGCACTCGCGGAAGGTGCCTGGCAGGACCCGGACATCGCACCGAATTTCCTTGAGGTCACCCAGACGGAAACGGAGCGGATGATTCGGCTTGTGAACGATTTGCTGCAGCTTTCAAAGTTTGACAGCCAGGAATACAATTTAATAAAAAAGGACACTGATTTTATTGAGTTTTTCAATAAAATTATTGACCGCTTTGAAATGACAAAATCTCAGGAAGTAACGTTTCGGCGCAAGCTGCCGCGCTATCCGATTTATGTAACGATCGATCAGGATAAGCTTACCCAGGTGATTGATAATATTATTTCCAATGCGCTCAAATACTCACCGGAAGGCGGCCTTGTTTCTTTTAAAGTGGAGGAACACGGAGATACCATTCAAGTCAGCATCAGTGATCAGGGGATGGGGATTCCGAAAAAAAGTCTGGAGCGTATTTTCGAACGTTTTTACCGGGTAGACCGAGCCCGTTCAAGAAAAATGGGCGGCACCGGTCTAGGGCTTGCCATTGCGAAAGAACTCATTACCGCGCACGGCGGCCACATTTGGGCGACAAGTGTGGAAGGGAAAGGGACGACGATTTTCTTTACACTGCCGGCGGATCTTTCCGAAGAGGATGATTGGGAATGAATTATGAAAAAATCAAATCCGCAGCGCTCGCGCTGCTGGTCTTGATCAGTCTGGCGTTGACATGGGGTATTTGGAACTATCAGCCTTCCTATCAAACCATTACAGATAGTGCGGGTGAAAATATCGTAACAGAAGTGGAAATGGGCGAGGAGCGCAAAATTTCCGATTTATTAAAGCCTTCCCGGCTTATCTCCCACCAGGAGGGAAGCCACTATGGAACCATTGCCAAGCAGGATTTGGACTGGGTGATGAAGGAAATGAGGGAATGGACGTTTATGGAGCCTGAAAACATATCCAATTCCTTAAATGAAGCGGAATTTTCAAAGCTGTTGTCCAGTGATTCACATGTAGAGCTGTTTTTTTCCTCGTCTATTCCATTCAATACATTTAAAACAATGGTTTCATTTAGTGATAAAACCGTTCCGAATGCGGTGTTTAACCGAGTGGTTATCACGGAAGCAGAGCAAAAAAACAAAGTGTTTGTTTATTTTGTTTCGGTTAAAGAAAGGCTTGTGTTCAAAAGTGAGGTTCAAACGGGATCTTTGCGTGAATTCAAGCAGCGCTACGTAGAAAACCATGACCGTCTGGAGCCATATATCTCTTATCAAGTTCCTGATGGTGCTCGTTTATACGTGCGCAAAGAGCCGCCTGTTTTAACTGTTCAAAGCTATTTGCCAGAGCAGATTGATGCAGACACGTTTAAACGGGCGCTTTTTAACGATCCAAGCTACGTACAGCGTAGTTCAAGTGGTGAAGGAGAAGGATATATAACAGACGGAACGAGCTTTATGCGGATCAACAGCAGTACAGGCACAGTCCGATATGTAAATCCATCTGTTGTACCTGAACCGATGCCGCTGGACCAGTTGATTGAAAAAAGCATTGATTTTGTGAACGAGCACCATGGCTGGGTAGATAGCTACCGCTTGTTTCAAACAAAACCAGGTTCAACGGAAATCAGCTATCGTTTGTTTTTAGGAGACTTCCCCGTATTTAGTCCACCGGGAATGGCCAGCATGACGGAGCTTTCACAAATTTGGGGTCGGGAACGTATTTATCAGTACGACCGTTCTTCTTTTATTGTGGAGCTGGACAAACCGGTTTCTCCAGGAACAGGAACCGTAGAACTAAAAAGCGGCCAGGAAGCGCTCAATGAAGTATTGGAACTAGAGACAGTAGACCCGAAGCTGTTGACAGATATGCGGATTGGATATGAAATGACGCTGAAACAGGAATCACCAAAAGTAGTGGTAGCATTCGAGCCGTTTTGGTACTACCAGTATGACGGTGGATGGCAAAAGCTTGTCACGGACGAAGGAGGACAAGTGGATGGATTGGAATAAAACAAAAACCATTTTTATCGCCGTGTTTCTCGTCCTGGATATTTTTCTAGCCGTGATGTTTTTTAATAAATATGGAACTTCCCGGTTTGAAGTAATTAAAAAAACATCGATTGAACAAAAGCTGCAAGAAGACGGGGTCAAACACGAAGAAATGCCTGATGACTCGGGTGAACGATCTATGATCGTCGCAAAACCAAAAACATTTACAGAGAAAGAGCTGTTTTTTTTAACGAAACAAAAATGGGCGATTGAAAAAAATGGAACAGAAATTGTCAGCCTGCTCGAAGAACCATATGAAACCGATGGAGCAGCACGCAGCAAATTAAATGCCTTTGTGAAAAACAATGTGCTGCATGGCGGGGAATACGCTTATTGGAAACGAAATCAGGAAGCTAACACCGTTATCTACTATCAGAAGATTGCCGGTAAAAAATTGTTTGAAAATGCAGCCGGCATGCTGACTGTACAGCTTAATAACGATAAAGATATTGTGAGTTATTCTCAAACAATGCTTTCAAGTGTGGATGACAACCGGAATAAGGAAACGATTTTGCCTGCCCTTCAGGCCATTGATTCGCTTTATAAAAACGGCCTTATTCAGCTCGACAGTGAAATCAGCGACGCAGAACTCGGATACTATACCGTTGTGCGAGTTGATGAGTCTCAGCAAATAGAGCTCGACGAATCGAATGTACAGCAGGTGCTGTCACCGACCTGGTATTTTCAGCTTAAAAAAGGTGATAAAATCGAAGAAGTATATGTAAATGCGTTTGACGGATCCATTAATCCACAGCAAAAAGAATCGTAGCAATCTAACTGGAGTGAACAGCATGACAATGCAATTTAGTGTACTGGCAAGCGGAAGCACCGGCAATGCGGTTTTCGTGGAATCAGACGGCCATTCCTTTCTTGTGGATGCCGGCCTTTCCGGCAAAAAAATGGAAGAGCTTTTTTCATCGATTGGACGCAAGATAGCCGATTTATCGGGCATCTTTGTTACCCATGAACATAGCGACCATATTAAAGGACTTGGCGTGCTGGCGAGAAAATACAAGCTGCCGGTTTACGCAAACCAAAAAACATGGCAGGCGATGGACCGGCTGACCGGTACAATTGACGACAGCCAGAAATTTGTCTTTGAAACGGAAACAGTGAAAACATTCGGCGCTGTGGATATTGAATCTTTCGGTGTTTCACATGACGCGGCCGAGCCGATGTTTTATATTTTCCACAACAACGGCAAAAAGTTTGTTTTGATCACGGATACGGGATACGTAAGTGATCGGATGAAAGGTCTTATTTCCAATGCCGATGCATACGTCTTTGAAAGCAATCATGATGTTGGAATGCTTCGGATGGGCCGCTATCCCTGGAGCGTTAAGCAGCGCATTTTAAGCGATGTAGGACATGTATCAAACGAAGATGCGGCGCTTGCGATGACAGATGTAATCGGCCCGCAGACAAAGCGTATTTATCTAGCACATTTAAGTGCAGATAATAATATGAAGGAACTTGCAAAAATGAGTGTCACGCAGACGCTTGAACAAAAAGACGCAGGAGTCGGCCATCAGTTTCACCTGTATGACACGGACCCGAAAGTGCCAACACCGCTTGCGGTTATTTAATCCACACCCGTGGCAGACAGCTGCGGGCTTTTTTCTGCCAGCTTTTGATTTCTTTCAACCTTTTCTACTTGCCCGTTATACACAGCAGGCGGCATATGAGTTGCCCTTCTTTTTGGCAAAAGCGTATAATTTTTTAGAATAGATGAGAGAAATGGTGAAACAATAAGTTGGCAGAAAGGATGAATCGTATTGGGCTATTATGATGAAGGGCGCACAGGAAGAAACAAGCGAAGCGGAAAAGGCGGCTACTTTTTATCAGGACTTGCCGGTGTGGTGGTCGGGGCTGGACTTGTAGTCGGCACGCTTCCATCTATTGTAGAGTATCAAAACAAAGAAGGCGTTTCTGTTTCTGAGAATGAGTCTGTCCAAAATGAAAACGCGGAGCAGGTATCACTTGATGTAACAACGGACGTAACGAAGGCTGTGGATAAAGCCAAAGACACGGTAGTCGGGATCACCAATATCCAGGCTTCTATGGACTTTTTCGGATCAGAATCTGGTCCTCAGGAAGCTGGAAGCGGCAGTGGTGTCATTTATAAAAAAAGCGATGATACGGCTTTTATTGTGACGAACTATCACGTTATCGAAGGTGCCCAGCAGCTTGAAGTAACCTTGGCGGACGGCACAAAAGAACCGGCGGAACTGCTTGGCGGCGACGTATGGACGGATCTTGCCGTTTTAACAATTAAAGGCGCCAATGTGAAAAAAACAGCCGAATTCGGGGATTCAGGAGCGCTAAAAATCGGCGAACCAGTCATTGCGATTGGGAATCCGCTTGGACTTGAATTTTCCGGGTCTGTTACACAAGGGGTTGTGTCAGGACTGGAGCGGGCCATTCCCGTTGATTTAAATGGAGATATGGTGAATGACTGGCAGGCAGAAGTCCTGCAGACAGATGCAGCGATTAATCCCGGCAACAGCGGCGGCGCGCTGGTTAATATTGCAGGCCAGGTTATTGGGATCAACTCTATGAAAATTGCCGAGAGCGCAGTGGAAGGCATCGGCTTGTCCATTCCGATTGACACGGCTTTGCCCATTATCAAAGACCTTGAATCATATGGCGAAGTAAAGCGTCCGGCAATGGGTGTTACCCTGCAGAATGTAAGCGAGCTGCCGTCTTATCATCAGGAAGAAACATTAAAGCTGCCTAAAGATATTAAAGAAGGTGTCATCATTGAGCAAGTGTTAACAAATTCTCCGGCAGCGAAAGCGGGCATGCAGGAGTATGATGTGATCACAGCTCTTGACGGCAAGCCTGTTCAGGATGTTATTGCCCTGCGCAAATATATGTACAACAATAAAAAAGAGGGCGACACTGTAAACGTAACCTACTATCGTGATGGAAAGCAGCGGGAAACAAAGATGACGCTCGTTGCGGAGAGTGATTTGTAATGGAGAAAAAAGAAATAACGTGCTGTCTGGAGCACGTGGAACTGGCGCTTGATATAGCCGTGGACGAATGGGAAACGGCGCCGGTTATGCAACAAGCAGAAGAACCTGCATCCTGCGAATTTTGTCAAAACGTGGCTCTATATGTTGTGGGCAGCTAATCGTTGCCCTCAAAATGTGGATTAATTCTGTGGGTATGTGGATAAAGTCAGAAAATTCCCGTTATCAACATGTTGATAACGGGAATTTTTTCTTTATTTTACCACTACTTCAATCGGCTGGGAGACAATTCGCCATTCTTGTCCAAGCATGTTAAATGTATGCTGGGCAAAAACGTAAAAAGTGCCCGTTTGCACCGCTTGAATGGTATTTCCGCTAATGGTTACGCCATCATGTGAAGAAAAAAGAGTAGTTTCAATATTTTCCTTTTTCTCTGTACGGTAATTAAGAAAGGCTTTTGCTTGAATCTCTGTGGTCTGTCCGACACGCAAATGTCGTTTTTGAATCGGTGTTTCAATCCGAATCGGTGCATCGGTCAGCCACTGTGTATAATCCGTAATCGGTCCAATCATGCCGTTTTGCAGCTCGCTGCCAAAATCTGCTTCATTGCGGAAAGTCCAATGAAAACTGATCATGCCGCGCTGGCGAAGATAAGATGTAAATTCCGGCGATAAGCTGCTGTAGCTGGCGTTAAGCGTGGCATTGATACGCGAAGCATATTGAAGCATGCTCCGGGCATCATTAAGCCGTGCTGCTTCCCCGCCTGGAACAGATGAAGAGTACAAGTAGCCCGACGGTATATGCGGTGCGGAAGCGACTGACTGGGTAACGCTGTTTAAATGAAAGCTTTGCAGGACAACTTGATCCGCCATTTCCTCCTCGTTAATGATCCGAATCGTATCTTCCGCAATGCCATCTGCTTTTAGCTCCACTAAAAGAATGACATTTTTCCCCTTAAACTCCTGAAGGAATTCACGGAAGGCCGGCACGCGTTCACCGGCAAATTGGCTGCTAAAATAAGAGCCTGCATCAAGAGACTGAATTTCTTTCAAGGTCAAATCTTTTACATTGCCTGTTCCGTTCGTCGTCCGGTCGACGGCATAGTCATGCATAATGACGATTTCGCCGTCCTTCGTTTTCTGCACATCTGTTTCAATTAAATCTGCGCCAAGTTCATACGCCATTCGGTAGCCGGCCATTGTATTTTCTGGGGCTAATGATGGGATACCGCGATGCGCTGCAACAATGGGGCGCTGAACGAGCGTGTTTTCCGGGTAACGGCTGAATGCAGCCGTTACCGGTATGGTGTCACCTGCAATCATGCCGTCGACTCCTGCATGAATAAGGCTATGTGCAGCCAGCTCTGATGCACCTTCCATCTCTCCCCAAACCGCCACAGCACGGCGGTGAAACTCATGAACAAGGTCCGCTGAAAGCAGCTTTTGCGGCAATACCGCTGTTTTAGCGCCAGACGCGTGAATGGACTGGATAAAGCGGTTCACGTCGTGATTATTAAGTGAAGACCGGTTATAGAGGAGTGCGCCGCGTGCAGACGGAACTGTTTCTCGAACGACTTTTAACACATCTGGCTGACTGGAAAGAATATGTACGTCCTGGATGGACAACTCCTGAAGCAATTCGGCTGTTTTCTCAGCCGTTTCGGCTTCTTCGAGTCGAATGACCGGAATCGTTTCGCCTGCCATTTCTTCCAAATAAGTGCGAAGAGGTACATCTTTCACCTTCAAATCAGCTCCTGGCTGAAGCAGCATAGATGAAACACCCTCCATTTGTTGGAGCTGAGGCACTGACGAAATCACGGTCGGTGCATTAAGCAGGTTGGTTTCCGGCTGATCGCCAAGAAAAGCACCGCTTTCGGCCAAAGAAGGAAGCTCTTCTGTTTGTTCAGTAATACGGATATGATCAAATTGAACAGTGGCGCCCGATGCCTGAAAACCGATTCGGCCGTTTTGAAGCGCTGCTGCCGCATCTGTGTCGATAACGAGCTGGCCATTTATAAATTGCTGCACGCGGTTTCCTTTTGAAATGATTTTCAGCTTGTACGTTTTGTTGTAAGCAAAAGCCTCGCTGTAAGGGGCTTTGTTCAGCACAGACCATTGATTGTTTTCGTTACGAAGGGCAAATTCAATGCCATTTAGCGCCTGGGCACCGCGGCGGACAGCCATTTGATAATAAGGATAGTCATTACCCTGTACGCGATACATAATCGATGCCCAGCGCGTATCTTCAACAGCGGATAAAAACGTCATATCGGCTTCAATCACATAGTCACCGCCAGAAACAGACGAAGGTGCAAGCACGCGAGCAGGCTTTGAAGAAGAAGGAGATGACAAAACAAGGGCACCGTTTTGAACAGAAGCTTGTCCCTGAATCACTTCCCAGCCAGCCGGCAGTGAAGACGCATCGAAGGATTCTTGTAAAACAGGCTCTGCTGCCAGCGTGTGGACAGGTGCCCATTCATTTGCGCTTAATAAAAAACTAGAAGCTAAAAACAATGGAACAATCTTTTTCTTTTTCATTCTAATCCCTCCTAAAATAAACTGCTTCTTTATTTTGGCAGGGGATTATTAACAGAGTGTGAAGGAAAAAATAAGTTAACAAAAAAGACGAAAAATTCGTTCTTTTTTCCTGAAAATAAAAAAAGAAACGCCGCAGGAAAAGATATTCACATGTGGATAGTATGATAAAATAAAGATGAACAAAAGGGCTGTTAATATGTGGATAACTTCTGTGGATAAGCTGTTCGTAAATTGTTTGTAAAGTGGGGTCAAATTGTGAATATCTCGATTATAACAGTAGGAAAACTAAAAGAGAAGTACTTGAAGCAAGGCATAGATGAATATGTGAAACGATTATCTGCTTATGCAAAAATCGATATCATCGAAGTTCCGGATGAAAAAGCACCGGAAATATTAAGTGAAGCGGAAATGAAACAGGTGAAAGAAAAAGAAGGCGAGCGCATTCTTGCCAAAATCGGCCAGGACACCTACGTGATCGCTTTGGCCATCAATGGAAAAATGAAATCTTCTGAACAGCTTGCTGCCGATCTTGATAAGCTCGCCACTTATGGCAAAAGCAAGATTGCTTTCGTGATCGGCGGATCACTCGGACTGAGTGATGCCGTTTTAAAACGGGCAGATGACAAGCTGTCATTTTCTCCGATGACTTTTCCACATCAGCTTATGAGACTCGTTTTGGTTGAGCAGGTATATCGGAGTTTTCGGATAAACCGCGGTGAACCATATCACAAATAATAGTAAGCGGAATGCAGGAGTTACATTCGATAACGAGCTGCTGTAAAGGTTTTATACTGGAACCACAGCTTACAAAGGCTATTTTGATGCTGGCAGCACAATATAACGGGAATAAAAAATGCTTGGATAACTGTTCCAAGCATTTTTTATTCTAATCAATAACAAACCATGAGTAAACCATTTTCGATATGA
This sequence comes from Domibacillus indicus, assembly GCF_023715895.1. GTDB lineage: Bacteria > Bacillota > Bacilli > Bacillales > Domibacillaceae > Domibacillus > Domibacillus indicus_A. Next base: position 51,844 of record NZ_JAMBOO010000004.1, read on the forward strand.
TTGTTCTTTTTAGAGGCAGAAATAAAATCCTTGCTGCGTTATACGGTTGATTTTGAGTTAAATAAGAAGGCCGCAACAGATCATTGGCTTGAATCAATGATACAAATAATGCTGACATTTAAAACGAGGTACAGCAGTTAGAAGAGTAGAGAACCCTTCCATAAATAAAAACAAAATAGATAAACAGGATGAAACAAAAAAGCTGGCCTGAAAGGGCCAGCTTTTTTATCACGGTGTATAAATTAAAACGTACTCACCCGGCCCGATTAAAGCGACGCCAATGGCTGCTGCAATCAAAACGAGATTGTATTCAAACCCGCCGTTTGTCATCCAGTAGCCGTTTTTGCCATGAACCGCAAAAATGGCATCAATCATAACAATGACAATCATGATCGCGCCGAGCCAGGTCAGAAAGCCGGCAGCAAACAGCAGGCCGCCAATGAATTCAAACAGTCCTGCCAGGACGGCCCACACCTTTGCGCCCTCTTTGATGCCGATTGACTCGAGCCAGCTTCCCGTTCCGGTAATACCTGTACCTCCGAACCAGCCGAACAGCTTTTGGGCACCGTGTCCGACAAAAGTTAATCCAATCACAAGCCGAATGATTAATAGTCCAAGATCTGCCGCCATACTTCTTCCTTCTTTCAGTCAATGTATTTTCAAAAGACATAATGGTTCTGATCAAAAACAAACAGATAACTTATTGTGAGGAAGCAAGACAATGTTTATGCCCTACATCAATAAAGAGATGTAAACCGGCAAGGAAACTAGGGATAAAACAGTGCTAATAACAAAAGAAGAAGCCGTTTCTGTACTCAACGAATCAAAACGGGTTGAAATCATGGCTGCCACAGCGGAACCCGGGAATGACACAAGCAAAATAGCTTTGACTGTATCTGCATGATTAATACCAACCATATGGGCTACGGCAATCATGAATAATGGAATCGCCACAACCTTTAAAATAGAAATGCCAAATGAAATGGCTTTAAAGCTAATTTTGCGGATACCAACTGTGACACCGACAGCAAATAGCGCAACGCCGGATGTAACAGATCCAATCTGGTCAAGGGCATCTTTTACGAGATCCGGTGACTGGAAGCCAAATAGTGTCAGCACGACGGCAGCAAGCGGGATACAGGCAAGCGGTTCGCTCAGGCCATGAAGAATAATGCCAAGCGTACTTGATTTCTCCTCTCCAGATGCGCCGCTGCTGCCTTGTCCGATTGTCCCCACGATTGTCGCTAAAGGATCCAGGAGGGCATTCACGACAATTCCCGTCACAGCAATGGGAATTGCCACTTCCTGGGCCCCAAATAAGCTTCCCAGCACAGAGATGCCCATAAAAGCAAATGCCGGCTGGGTTGAGTTGAGTGAAAACATGGATGCTTTTGTTAAATCGTACTTAAACCCAAAACGAGCAATCAATAAAAGAATCACATAAAAGCCAATAATACCAATTGTCATCGTTAAGAAGAAAGGCCACTGGTTCATCAGCGTTTGTTTAGACGTTGATGTGATGCCAATAAAGAGATGGGCCGGCAGGGCAAATTTCGTTACCAATGTATTCAGGCCTTTAGAGGAATCGGCATTAAATACTCGAAAATAACCGCCTAAATAACCGAGTATAATCGTAAAAAAGATAGGAACCAACGTTAAGAAAATACTGCTAATACTCATTCTATACACACTTCACTTTCAGAATTTCTCTTTAAATATGCACTTGATCGGCCTGCTCGAAAGGAAAGAGCTTGTTCATCTTTCCTCTTTTATGAGCATCCAGACCGATAAAACTTTTTACTTTTTGTAAATAATTTCTTTGTACTCAGGCTTCCATACGTCTTCTATGACTGCTTTTTCAATCGCAGCGATATCCGCTCTAGCTATTCCTTCCGCTACAGCCGTTTTGGCTACCTCGAGCGCCACAGATCGAGAGACCTCCTGCAGCTGATCGATAGAAGGCAGGAGAGAAGCGCCAGGCTTGCTTGTATCTGATGATTGGGCGACTGCGGCTGCGGCTGCAGCAAGCATTCCTTTGGAGATTTTGACTGCTTTGGCCGCAATCGCGCCTAATCCAAGTCCAGGGAACACAAAAGCATTGTTTGATTGCCCGATTTCATACGTTACACCGTTATAGGATATATCCTCAAATGGGCTTCCTGTTGCGATCAAAGCTCTGCCTTCCGTCCAGGCAAGTAAATCTGCCGGTGTAGCTTCTGCTAAAGGAGTCGGGTTCGACATCGGCATAATAATCGGACGCTCCACATGCTTGGCCATTTCCTGAATGATTTCTTTTGAAAAAGCGCCGGCTTGTCCGGAAGTACCAATTAAAATGGTTGGCTTGACCTGTTTAATCACTTCCATAAGCGGGATGATACCGTCTTCGCTGCGCGCCCAGGTTTTTACTTCTTCTGCTTTTCGTGTGTATGGCTGTTGAAATGGAAAAACATCCGTCATAAGATCGGTTAATAAGCCGCGGTAGTCGACAGCCCAGAATTGATTGTATGCCTCTTCTTTAGACATGCCCTCCAGCACCATTGCTTCTGCCATTTGATCGGCGTTTCCAATTCCTGCAGCACCAGGGCCGAATACAACAACCCGCTGTTCGGTTAACGGAACACCTGTTATCTTCAGGGCGGACATTACAGCAGCAAGGGTGACAGCACCAGTACCTTGTATATCATCGTTAAACGTCAGAATGGAATCACCGTACTGATCGATAATATTGCGTGCGTTCACGTTTCCAAGGTCTTCCCAGTGAATAAGCGCTTCAGGGAAGAATTGCTGGCAATTGGCAACAAACAGATCAATCAATTTGGCGTACGTTTCACCGCGAACACGGCTAAACTTGTTGCCAACATAAAGCTCATCATGAAGAAGGCTTTCGTTATCCGTTCCAACGTCAAGTACAACAGGAAGAACGCGGCTCGGATCGATACCGGCGGCCGCAGTGTAAACAGCCAATTTACCAATCGCAATATTAATTCCGCCTACACCTTGATCTCCAATACCAAGAATGCTCTCGGAATCTGTTGCTACAATCAAATCAATGTCATTTGCAGCGTAGTGAAGGTTTTGAAAGGCTTCTTCCATTTCTTCCATATTATCAACTGATAAGTATAATCCCCCGGGACGGTGATATTCGTGAGAATACTTTTGAATCGATTCACCGACAGTCGGCGTGTAAATGATCGGCAGCATTTCGCTGAGGTGATCTTTCAGCAGACGGTAAAACAGAACAACGTTACGGTTATATAAATCATGAAGCAGGCCGTTTTTACGAATGCTGCTTGATTGAGCAGCAAATTGTGTATACGCCCGCTTTGCCTGCTGATCAAGTGTCAGCACCTGAGGGGGAAGTAATCCCTCAAGCCCAAGTTCTTTTCTCTCTTTCTTTGTAAAAGCCACCCCTTTATTGATAAAAGGGTTTAAAAGAACCTCTTTTCCTCTCAAAGAGGTTTCCCATTTCATATTTGTTTTTACTTCCGTGGTCATTTCTATTCCTTCTTCCTATCTGTTTGGCGGCAGTGTCCATTTCTGTTCTTTTGACAGTCAAGCACGCTGGCTTTTCGTGCATCCATGAGCCGGGCCTTACTCCTGCTTTCCGGAAGCCTTTTTCCTTGCTTTTATGTATGCCTTCCATTTTAAACAGCGTTATGAAAAGTGAGCCAGCTTAGGTACGGGGCTGTAAACCAATTTGATGGTCAGTAAGTAGTAAGGGAAATCTTCTTAAAATGCTCATGTTGCATTTGTTTGATCTTAAAGCCAAAACGAGTGCACGACAGCAGCCAGCCATTTTAAAAAGTGCCGCCTTTAAGTACCATTATGAACCCCAGGATAAAATTTGTGAAGTAGTAATACTTTTTTATCCTAGTTTCTTTTATATACTTATATTTGAAAACGATTCCAAGTTATGATATGATCGATACAAGATGGACAGGTGTGTTTAAAAAAGTTAAAGCAGGTGGAAAATTGGATTACAAGGATCAAGTTTGTAAAGAATTGACACCATTGGAGATGATGGTCGGAAAGTGGAAGCCCATTATTGTTTTACATTTGATAAGAGAAGGAACAAAGAGGTTTAGCGAACTGCAAAAGTTAATACCCGAGATTAACAAAAGAACACTCACGCTTCACCTGCGTGAATTAGAAGAGCAGGACATCGTGCAGCGGGTCGTTTTTCCAGAGGTTCCGCCTCGCGTAGAATATTCGATGACAGAGCATGGAAAAACACTCCATCCGGTTCTGCTTAAGATATATGAGTCGGAAGTAAAGCGTATCGGGGATACTGAAGCCGAAAGAGATATAAGCAAAATATTTACGGCCCTTGAAGCAAGAGTGGGGAAATGGAAGCCGATTCTGCTTTTACATCTGCTAAAAGGAGGCACAAAAAGGTTTAATGAATTACATAAACTGGTGCCTGACATAAGCAAAAGAATGCTGACCGTGCAGCTGCGGGAATTAGAAAGCAGGGATATTGTCCTTCGGGTTGTGTATCCTCAAGTTCCGCCTAAAGTGGAATACTCCATTACAGAACACGGAAGGGAACTTCAGCCCGTTTTAGAAGCCATGCATACGTGGGGGAAAGCTCATATTGAACATATGAAAAACAAGGCTTTTCAATAGAAGGGATAAAAAAGGTTTTTGCGCATTAATGGCAGAATTTAATGGAAAAGTATCATCTTTTCTGGTGATTTTTCAGACTGTTGGAAAAGTTCTTTCGACGCTTTTCATTGTGTTGTATAAAAAAATAATCGGCCATAGTTATATAAAGGCAAGAGTGCACTTGAATAGGAAGCCGCCTGTGGAAGAAAATCCAGAGGCGGCTTTTTGCTGCACAGCTTTTTTATTCAATCCACTGAACAATATCATTCATGTCTTTTCTTGTTTTTGGACGCGGCTCGTTCTTGCGATAGCCGAATGCGACCATAACAGAAATCGCTAAATGATCATCTTCAAGCAGATTTTCTTCTTTAAGCAGCTTTTGTACTTTTTCAAAATGGAAGCCTTCAATCGGACATGAATCAATGCCGATCAAAGCGGCAGTCGTCATCATATTGGCCATCGCAATATACGTTTGTTTCCCAGCCCAGTCCAGCATGGTACGCTCATTTTCTAAAAGGTTAAGATCTTCTTCCTGAAAAGATTTGTACCGTTCTTTAATTTTGTCAAAGAGCTCAGGCGGAAATTTCTTTACGTTCAGCATTTGATTCTTTACATAGTCTGAATCATACTTTGTATCTTTGATCGTTCTTGCCAAAATCACGACAAAGTGGCTTGCAGTCGGCAGCTGCCCTTGTGCTCCCCAGGAAACTTCACGCAGTTTTTCACGGAGTTCTGGATTCTGGATCACTAAAAACTTCCAAGGCTCATAGCCGACAGAGCTTGGAGATAAGCGGGCTGCTTCTAAAATCAGCTCAAAATCTTCTTTCGGTATTTTTTTCGTTGGATCAAATTCTTTTGTGGCATGTCTAAATTCGAAAGCCTTTAAAATGTCCTGGTGTGTAATAGAAGAGTGGCTCATATACTTGAATACTCCTTTTTATAGCATGTTTTTTACCCACATATTGTGCCCGTGAGTGAATGGATTATGATGATGATCAGTATAAATAATGAACGGGCGAAAGGAAAATAGTTTGCTCAAAAGAGAAGGTATGGAAAGGGAGGACGGAGAAAAGAAAAGGAGTGGGCTGTCAGTATCTCTTGGCGTAAATTTCCTTGTGAAAACAAAAGAGAATATAAGTTTATGTCCACGGAAAAGAGGGTAGGTAAAGACAGGCCTATTTTACTCAATCAAGGACAGGCTTACAAGTGTTATAGACTGAAAAAGGACGTGGAAACGTGTCAGAGACCGATATGTCAAAATACGAGAAAAAAATTATCGTGCGAAATATACGTTATGAAGATATTGATGAAATCATGAAGCTGTGGGGCCGCTGTTTCCCAGGTATGGAGCCATGGAAGCGGGAGCAGCTGGAAAGTCATATCCACATTTTTCCTGAAGGTCAGTTTTGTGTAGAATATGAGGATAAAATTGTGGGCTCCTGCTCAAGCCTGATTGTTAATTTTGACGAGTACGATGACCAGCACACGTGGAACACGATTACAGACAATGGATATATTACAAACCATGATCCCAATGGTTTTAACTTATACGGTATTGAAGTGATGGTAGATCCTGAATACCGCCGGATGAAAATCGGGCACCGTCTTTATGAAGCGCGGAAAGAGCTCGCCCGCCAGTTAAATCTTCAAAGCATCATTATCGGAGGGCGAATTCCGAATTATCATAAACACAAAGCGGAGATGACACCGCGTGAGTATGTGGCGGCTGTTGAAAAGCACAGCATTTATGATCCGGTTTTATCTTTCCAGCTTCTTGAAGGATTTACGATTAAGCGTATTAATACGCGATATCTTCCTGACGACGCAGCGTCCGATTCTTTTGCTACATTAATGGAATGGAACAACATTGATTACCTGGCCAAGTCGCGGCGTGTATACCGCGCGTCTTTCCCGGTAAGAATTTGCGCGATCCAATATATGATGAAAAAAATTGATTCCTTCGAGGATTTTGCCCGCCAGGTAGAGTACTACGTAGATGTGGCTGCTGATTTCGGGTCTGACTTCGCTGTTTTTCCGGAGCTGTTTACGACACAATTAATGTCGTTTCTCGAAGAAAAGCGGCCGGACCGCGCTGTCCGCCGTCTGGCTACGTACACAGACCAGTACATCGAATTGTTTACGGAGCTGGCTGTCCGCTATAACGTAAACATTATTGGCGGCTCCCACTTCGTTGAAAGCGAAGGCAATATTTATAATGTAGCTTATTTATTCCGCCGCGACGGAACCATTGAAAAACAGGAAAAAATTCATGCGACGCCAAATGAGCAAAAGTGGTGGGGAATTGCGGAAGGAAACAAAATTGAAGTATTCGATACGGATTGTGGAAAAATTGCGATCCAAATTTGTTATGATATTGAATTTCCGGAGCTTGCCCGCATTGCCGTCGACCAGGGAGCCAACATTATTTTTGTTCCATTCTGTACAGACGACCGCCAAGGATATCTTCGTGTCCGCTATTGCGCCCAGGCGCGGGCTGTCGAGAACCAGGCCTACATTTGTATTGCCGGAACGGTCGGCAACTTAACCCATGTAGAAAATATGGACATTCAGTACGCACAATCGGCTATTTTCTCTCCTTCTGATTTCGGATTTGCAAGAGACGGAATTGTAGGAGAATGCGATGCGAACGTAGACACGGTCGTAGTAGGGGATGTGGATCTGGAAAAGCTGAGAAGATCCCGGAACGCCGGGTCGGTCAGACAGCTGCGCGACCGGCGTCGTGACTTATACCGAATTGAACTGAATCAATTAGAATCAGAGTAAGTAGAATATAGCCGCAAGACATTTGAGTCTATTTCTAGCAGGACCTTCAAAAATTGCTTGGTGAAAATATGCTGCGTATTTTAAGAGAAGTAGAAAAAGCAGCAGATTATAAGCCGACAGACGGCAGCAAAAATCTGAAATTGGTTCCTTCCCTGCAAATGGGTGAAACCATCGCAAGCAATACGCCTTTGTTAACAGCGAAAGTGGAAGGAAAGCAGCTTGCACAAATGAAGGAAGAAAGCCTGCGGATTGTGGTGGATGGCATTCCATACACTCCACATTTTGATCCGGAAACATCCACTGTTTCAGTCCAGCTTCAAGAACCACTCAAAGAAAAATTCCATGTGGTAACATTTGAAGCAAAAACGAGCACAGGGAAAGCCGCAAAAGAAACAAGAATTTTTTATATCAATCAATAAATAACATAGTCCTGACGATGAAAAACGAAACCTCGAATGACCGGCTTTTGATGAGTCTCATTCGAGGTTTTTTGCTTTTGTATAAACAGGGCTCAAAATAACTTGTTAGATTTTCTGACATGGAAAGTGACGATTTATCAGAATTTTTATACGATAAACAAAAGAATAAACAGCAGGTGAAGAACGGTGAATGCCTCTTTTAAAAAACAGCTGTCTCAGCTGTACAATGAAGTGAATCAAGAAATTTACAGTACAGGCGTAAGCAAGCAAAAAATAGACGTTGTAGAAAACCGCATTGTCATTTTTGCTCAAACAAAACGTTCGCCTTTGATTTCCGCTTTAGGCAGGCGCTATCCGGAGTTAACACTGTCTGTCGACGGGGCTTTAGCGACGGAATACAAACACAGCTTAAAAGAACGGATTGAAGAACAGTTTGGACTGACAGTGACAGCTATTTTTAAAGATTACGACGCGGTAAGCCAGCATGCCTGCACCGTCATTTATGTAAAAGAATCACTTGATACATCCCATAAATAAGGAAACTGCTGGAGAAATTTGATTTATCATTTTTCTTCACCAGCATTCTTTTAAAAAGCCGGAAGCTTACATGTCGTTATACGTCATATAAGAGCCGTAGAAACAGAAGGAGGAGTCTCCTTTTATTTCTACGGCTCTTTTTTATAGAAAAGGAGGAGCAATAAATGAATTCAAAAGTCATATCGTTAGGATTTCAGCATGTAATGGCCATGTATGCAGGAGCCATTCTCGTTCCATTGCTGGTCGGAAGAGCGTTAAATCTTTCTTCAGAGCAGCTGGCTTATCTCGTAGCCATCGACTTATTAACGTGCGGCATCGCTACACTGCTGCAGGCATGGAAAAACAAGTATTTTGGAATCGGCCTTCCCGTCGTGCTTGGTGCTTCTTTCGTCGCTCTTTCGCCCATGATTGCCATCGGTTCTGAGTACGGCCTTCAGGCTGTTTATGGATCGATTATAGCGGCAGGCCTTTTTATTCTTCTGTTTGCCCGTTATCTTGGCAAGCTCGTCAAGTTTTTTCCACCTGTTGTAACCGGAACAGTGGTAACCATTATCGGTTTATCACTCATCCCATCCGGCATTCGAAACATGGCGGGCGGTGCAGGAAGCCCGGACTTTGGGAGCCTGGAAAACCTGGTGCTGTCCATGGGTGTTATCGGGGTCATTCTTTTGGCTAACCGCTTTTTAAAAGGCTATCTCCGCTCTCTTTCTGTGCTGCTTGGCATTGTGGCAGGCACCATAGCTGCAGTTCTTATGGGAAGAGTTCATTTTCAGGAAGTAGCAGAAGCGTCCTGGTTTCACTTACCGCAGCCCTTTTATTTCGGTATGCCTGTCTTTGAAATCGGACCGATTTTGACAATGCTCATTGTCGGCCTGGTCATTATTGTGGAATCAACAGGCGTCTTTTTCGCTTTAGGAAAAATTTGTGATCGACCCATTACGCAGGAAGACCTTGCCCGGGGATACCGGGCAGAAGGCCTGGCAATTATGATTGGCGGCATCTTTAATGCTTTTCCGTACAATACGTTTGCTCAAAATGTAGGGCTTGTACAGCTGTCAAGGAACAAATCAGCAAATGTCGTTGTGGCAGCGGGCTTTATTCTCGTTTTGCTTGGATTAATTCCGAAAGTAGCTGCCCTTGCGACGATTATTCCTGCTCCTGTGCTGGGCGGCGCGACGGTTGTGTTATTTGGAATGGTCGTCTCCTCGGGCATTAAAATGTTAAGTTCAGTGGATTTCAGCGATCAGCAAAACGGACTGATTGTCGCCTGCTCGATTTCACTGGGGCTTGGGGCGACTGTTGTACCCGAGTTGTTCAGTCAGCTGCCCGACGCACTGCGCATTCTAGTGAGTGATGGTGTGATAACTGGCAGCCTGTGCGCTATTTTGCTGAATGTGTTTTTTCATTTCCGGAGCGTTTTAGGTTCAGGTGCTGCCCGCCAGGAGGAAGCGGATAAAGCACGTATTTCATAACAAAGAAAAGGACGGTAGGAAGAAATGGTAACCATAGAAGCGTTAAACAACATGTCAAAACAGGTGTTTACCGAAACATTAAAAGACTTGGCTGAGCACTCCCCATGGGTGATTCAAAGAGTCGGAGAGCATCGGCCGTTTGGATCCCGCGAAGCTCTTTATCAGCAAATCGTGACGATTATTCAAACAGCGAATGAAGAAGAAAAAATGAACTTAATTCAAGCACATCCTCATTTGGGAACACGAAAAAAAATGACCTCGTTTTCCGAAAGCGAGCAAAAAGGCGCCGGGTTAAATGAGCTGTCGGAAGCTGAATACGAGCAATTGCTGAAATTAAACAAAGCGTATGTTGAGCGGTTTGCTTTTCCTTTTATCCTGGCAGTCCGGGGCAAAAACAAAGAAGAGATTTTCGCCTCTATACAAGAAAGGCTGCAGCATTCAAAGCAACAGGAACGCGACCGGGCGCTGGCCGAGATCAGCCACATTATCCGCTTTAGAATAGAAGACCAAATAAAAGAAGAAGGAAGCTGATTCGATGACTGGATTAACCACCCACATATTAGACCTGGCGCATGGCCGCCCTGCTGAGAGTGTAAAGATTGAGCTTTTTGAACTCAACGGCTCCGAAAAACAGCTTTTAAACCGTGCACAGACCAACTCAGACGGCCGTCTGGATGCTCCGCTTCTTTCCTCGGACAGCATGCGGACAGGAGAATATGAACTATTGTTTTGGATTGGCGATTATTTTAGAAAAAAAGGGCTCGAGCTGCCGCAGCCTTCTTTTTTGGAAAAGGTCTCCGTACGAATCGGGCTCGATCATTCATCGCCGCATTATCATGTTCCTCTGCTTGTTTCGCCATGGGGCTATCAAGTGTACCGCGGAAGCTGACGATTTCGTTTTAATCATTTAAAGGAGATGAGAACCATGAGTATAGAAGCATTGAATGAACAAGTAAAAACAGATCTTTCTTATTTGGCATTTGGCAGAGAGGGCTGGGTGCATCCGGCCCGTCATTCTGAAGGCCACGTGTATGATGCCGTCATTGTAGGCGGCGGGCAAAGCGGGTTAGGGATTGCTTTTGGCCTTTTGCGCGAGCGTATCTCTAATATTTTGATTATCGATGAAAACAAAGAAGGATATGAGGGACCATGGGTCACATATGCACGGATGATGACGCTGCGGACACCGAAACATTTAACATCCATTGACCTTGGCGTTCCTTCTTTAACCTTCCGTTCCTGGTGGGAAGCGCAATTCGGGCCGAAGGGCTGGGAAGCTGTCGATAAAATTCCCCGAAGCGACTGGATGAATTATTTACGCTGGTACCGGAAAGTTTTGCAGCTGCCCGTGATAAACGAAGTGAAGCTTAAGCTCATTGAGCCAATGGAGGAAGGGATTCACCGGATGCATATTGAAGGTCCCGGCGCCCCTTCAAACGCCCTGCTCGCGCGCAAAGTTATTTTAGCGACGGGGATTCAAGGCGGTGGTGAGTGGCATGTGCCGCCAATGATTTCTGAGAAGCTGCCCCCTGATCTTTATGCCCATACGTCCCAAACAATTGATTTTAACGCACTGAAAGGAAAGAAAGTAGCCGTTTTAGGAGGCGGTGCTTCTGCTTTTGATAATGCAAACTTTGCCCTAACGGAGGGAGTGGCCGAGGCTCATATATTTGTCCGCCGTAAAGAAATGCCAAGAATTAATCCGATTCGCCAAATGGAAGGCTCCGGGATCATTGAGCGCTTCCATGCGTTATCGGACGAACAAAAATACGCGGTGATGGCTCATTTTTTCAAGCATAATCAGCCGCCGACCAACGATACATTCCAGCGTGCCGCTTCATGGCTGGGATTTCATTTGCATCTTGAATCACCCTGGCTTGAGGTGGAAAGCAAAGAGAACAAAGCGTTGGTTACAACACCACATGGCACGTTTTCGTTTGATTATTTGATCATCAGCACCGGTCTTGTGACCGATCCAGCGCTGCGCCCGGAGCTGAAGCTCGTTGAAAACGGAATTGCCCGCTGGAGCGATTATTATAAAGCGCCTGCTGAACGCGCAAACCCGCTTATTGATGCGCATCCGTATCTCAGCCCCGGCTTTGCGTTTATGGGACGGGATAAAGAAGCGCAAAAAAAGCTGCACGGCCTTTTTGTTTTTAATTATGCAGCGTTAATCAGCTGTGGTATTTCAGCTTCTGCTCTTTCCGGTATGAAATATGGGATTCCTAAAATTGTCTCCGCGGTAGCTGACCAGCTTTTTCTTGATGATCAAGACACGATTTTAAAACGCTTTTTTGCTTACGATGAATTGGAATTTACAGGAGAATGGACCGGAAAAACAGTGCTGGAAGCGTAAACCGCTTAAAGAAATTGAAGAAATGATTTCAAAGCTTCCCTTTTGGGCCGGAAAACGTTGCATTATGACCGGATTCTCTTTTTTCCGGCTATAAAAAAAGGAGGTCTCAGCAGTCGGTTTTCCGGCTTAGAGACCTCCTTTTTTGCGTGTTGGTTTAAATTTGAAAGAGCCAGACGACAATGGGCCCAAACAGGGAGCCCAGCACAGCGCTGAGCGTCATAGAGACCGAACTCATGGACATGGCAAGTTCCCCGTATTCAAATGCTTTTGAAGTGCCTAAAGCGTGAGAGGCGCTCCCAAAGGCGATCCCCTTTCCCAACGAACTGCGAATACGCACCCACTTTAAAACCATCGGTCCGAGCAAAACACCGGAAAATCCGGCAATCATTACAAATACAACGGTCATAGATGGTACGCCGCCAATCCCGGTGGCGATTTGAATTGCAACGGGTGTGGTAATAGATTTCGGTATAATTGAAAGAATTAAATCACGGTCCACTCCGAATACCTCGGCAAATAAAAGCCCGCTGACCATTCCTGAAAAAAGTCCGACCAGTACGCCCCCGAGAATGGGAAAGCCGTATTGAAGCAGCACATGGCGCTGCTTGTAAAGTGGATAAGCAAGGGCCACAACGGCTGGGCCGAGCAGGGAACTAATCCACTGGCCGCCGACCATATAGCCGTTATACGAGATGTGAAACGCTGTCAGCAGCACAATAATCAACACGGTCGTTGTCAGGACCGGGAGAAAAAATGGATAAGGAAACCGCTGATATACCTTCATCATTACTAAATAAGCAGCAACGGTAAGTAAAATGATCAGGACTGCGAGAATGAATTGCGGCATGTTTTTTTCTCCTTTCGTTTATTGGCCCGCGTCTCCAGCAGCTGGCTGACAATTCCTGCTGCGGCCATGGTAACGATTGTGCTCAGCACTACAACGAAAAGAAGCACAGCGCCGCTGCTGGAAAAAAGAGACGGATAATTGATGACACCCGTCATGGCCGGAATAAACAAAAGAGGAAGAAACGACAATAAAAAACCAGCGCCATTTTCAATCATTTTAACCGGGATGATGTTAAAAATTAAACAAAGAAGCATCAGCACTAAACCGATAATACTTCCTGGAATCGGTATATGAAACAGTTGATGAATGGTTTCTCCCAGTACGGAAAAGACATATAAAATGGCGACCTGCAACACAACTTTTATAGCTTTCAATGTAAGATGCTGCTCTTTAGGTGAAGAACAACGTCCTCCTTTCCGGCCGTCCGGGCCTTTGAATTATAATGTGAGAATTTTCTTTACTTTCTGTTTATTTACTTGTACGATACAAATATATATAGTTGTATTATACAACTATATAACACTTTGTCAACGAAGGGAAAGCCTGTATACTCAGGGAGGGGAATGAAGAAAAATGGAAAAGCGAAGCCCGGTTGAACGCATCGAGTACGAACTGACTACATTTATCCGGCGGGCGGTTTATCTCGATAACTCGGAAAAGAAAATCGGAAACCTGGAGCGGTCTGCTTACTTATTATTAAGGCACTTGGATGAGTTTGGTCCGGCACGTGTAAAAGAGCTGGCAGAATCATTTAAATTAGATATTTCAACCGTTTCAAGGCAGGCAGCGGCTTTAGAAGCAAAGGAGCTGATCATCCGTTTTTCGGATCCTGCAGACGGGAGAGTCAGTTTATTCACGGTTACCAAGCTTGGCAAGCAAAAATTGAAAGCGGATAAAAAAATGCGGCTGAAACGATTTGAAAGCATCACGAGTGAGTGGTCAGCTGATGAAAAACAACTATTTGGCGATCTGCTTATCCGTATGAATGAAGCGTTTTTTGATTAATAAAGATGAGAAAAGGAAGCCTGGTTTGCACTTTTTTCGGCTGCAGGCAGGCTTTATTTTTTTCTCAATAAAAATGAATTTGCCTATTGCACGGAAAGAATTCCTGTAGTACAATCTAATTGTGAAATGATTCACAATTGATTTTGAAGAAACAAATTATATTTTTTTATCAGTTTATGTGAAAAACTTCACAAATATTTAAAGAAAAGGAACGGCTGATCATTTTTCAGGTCAACCATTCAAAACAGCGATTATACAATTTTTTATACAAAAACATGTGAAATATTTCACAAATAATAAAACCGGAGGACGTTATCATGAATTTTACACAAGGCAATAAAGTCGTTTTAGTTGGAACAGGTGCAGTTGGATCAAGCTATGCATATGCGTTGTTGAATCAAGGCATTTGCGATGAGCTCGTGCTGGTTGATTTAAACGAAGAAAAAGCAAAAGGCGATGTAATGGACCTTGATCACGGTGTTGTATACGCACCTGGGGAAATGGCGATTAAGTTCGGCACATATGAAGACTGCAAAGATGCAGCCCTTGTTGTCATCTGTGCAGGTGCCCCGCAAAAGCCGGGAGAAACAAGATTAGACCTTGTCAGCAAAAACGTGAAAATTTTTGAATCCATCGTTGGCAGTATTATGCAAACTGGTTTTAACGGTATTTTCTTAGTCGCAACAAACCCGGTCGATATTTTGGCTTATGCAACATGGAAAATTTCCGGCCTTCCAAAAGAGCGGGTTATCGGTTCAGGAACAGTGCTTGACTCTGCCCGGTTCCGTTCTGCATTAGGAAAAGAATTTGATACAGCACCAGCAAGCGTTCACGGCTACATTATTGGGGAACACGGTGATTCCCAGCTTCCAGTTTGGAGCTCAGCAAGTATTGCCGGCACACCAGTGGCACCATTGTTAACAGAGGAAAGAAAAGAAGAAATGGCAGTGGCCGTGCGTGATGCTGCTTACGACATTATCCATGCTAAAGGAGCGACTTACTACGGAATTGCAACAGGGCTTGCCCGGATTACAAAAGCGATTTTGCGAAATGAAAATGTGATTTTGCCAGTCGGTGCGCTGCTAGAAGGTGAGAATGGACACAGCGACGTATATATCGGTATTCCGTCTGTGATTAACCGTGGCGGCGTGAAAAGGGTGGTTGAACTTAACTTGAACGAAAGTGAACGGGAAAAGCTGGCCCGGTCTGTTCAAACATTAAAAGATATTCAAGGAGCTATTTGGCAGGAGAGTAACGTCTAAGTATTTTACACAAGGGAGTCCTTCTTATGTTAGTCAGCACGTTTGATCCGTTTCATAATCTGGCACTTTCCGCTTCTGTTGCTGCGATTCCGATTTTATTGTTTTTACTATGCTTGACCGTCTTAAAGATGAAAGGCATTCATGCAGCACTGGTGAATTTAGCAGTAACCTTTTTGATCGCCCTGTTTGTTTTTAAGCTTCCCATCGGCGAGTCTGTTGGCAGTGTGATTCAAGGCATTATTCAGGGCATTTGGCCGATTGGCTATATTATCGTCATGGCGGTCTGGCTGTATAAAATTGCTGTGAAATCAGGAAAGTTTGATGTGCTGCGCGGCAGTATCGTTGGGATTTCGCAGGACCAGCGCATTCAGCTGCTGCTGATCGGCTTTTGTTTTAACGCCTTTTTGGAAGGAGCGGCAGGGTTTGGCGTACCGATTGCCATCTGTGCCGTGCTGCTCGTTTCACTCGGCTACAAGCCTCTGCAGGCAGCGATGCTCTGCTTGATCGCAAATGGGGCTTCCGGCGCTTTTGGCGCCATCGGTATCCCGGTTGGTATTGTCGGCACCTTTGGCCTTGACGGGGTAACATCCATGAATGTATCGATGATGACAGCTCTGACACTGCCTATCATCAACTTTACGATTCCATTTCTTTTGATATGGCTGATCGATGGTTTCAAGGGAATTAAAGAAGTACTGCCGGCTATTTTGGTTACTTCAACGGTGTATACCGTCGCGCAGGCACTGATGACGGTTTTTGTAGGACCGGAACTTGCTGATATTATTCCATCTTTACTTGCAATGGGCTTACTTGCTTTATTCCTGCAAAAATGGCAGCCAAAACACATTTTCCTCCTGAACGGCCGGGAAATGAAAACAGAAAAGCATTCTGCAGGCGAAGTGATCAAAGCGTGGTCGCCATTTTACTTATTAACGATTTTTGTCCTGATCTGGAGCCTGCCTGTTTTTAAAGGTTTGTTTGCCGAAGGAGGAATGCTGGCCCAATCGGTCTTGAAATTTGTGATACCAGGATCATCTATTGGAATGAGTGTTGATTTGATTGGTGCAACAGGGACAGCGATCCTGCTCGCTGGATTAACAACAACCGCTTCAACAGGCGCGATTTCATTAAAAGAAAGTGTGAGGCTGTTACGTAAAACAGTAGCTGAATTTTGGATTCCCATTTTGATGATCTGTGCCATTATTGGGATTGCCAAGCTGATGACATATGGAGGCTTAACGGTGGCACTAGGGGAAGCGGTGGCAACAACCGGCCAGGTGTTCCCGCTGTTATCGCCTATACTGGGCTGGGTCGGCGTGTTTATGACAGGATCCGTTGTAAACAACAACACACTGTTTGCGCCGATTCAAGCTACAGCCGGTCATATTATCGGAACAAATCCATCTTTGCTCGTTTCAGCAAACACAGCGGGCGGAGTCATGGCAAAGCTCGTGTCGCCACAGTCCATTGCGATTGCAACAGCTGCGGTTGGTGAAACAGGGAATGAAGCTGCGCTGACAAAAATGACGATCAAATACAGCTTCGGCCTGCTGGCATTTGTCTGCATCTGGACATTTGTACTCTCACTGATTTTTTAAAAATAAGACCAATAAAAAAAGGAGCGGAGCCGCTCCTTTTTTTATTGGTTCCCAAGCAGGGGCCGATCCTGCCGGTACAGGTCTAAATCAGCACTGTGGCCATCCCGTATATCCTCGGCAATCAGTTTAGCGAGCAGCTGGCTGTATACAGTTCCGTTGTCGCCAAAGGCGAATAAAAAGTAGCTGTCCGGGTAATCATCGTATCGGCCGACAATCGGCAGACCATCGACCGTTCCTCCATAAAAAGCCGTGGAATAATACTCAGGCTTTACATTCAGGCCCGGGAATAATGTTTCCAGCTCCTCAATCAGCTTTTTCTTTTTATGCACCAGCTTGCTGTCACGGTCTTCGGGATACGTTGTATTGTCATCGAGACCGCCGATCAAAATCCGGTTATCCGCTGTTGTCCGCAGGTACAAGTAGGGACGGGCGGTTTCCCAAATCAGCGTACGGTTATGCCAGGCGGATAAGTCATCGACCGGGCTGGTTGTAACAGTATAGGTGCTTACGAAAGAAGCTTTTTTCTCCTTTTTCACGTCTATTCCATCATATCCCGCTGCGAAAATAACGCGGCGTGCCCGGATCGAGTGCCCCGTTTTTGTCGACACAACCATGCGTTTTTGCTCACGGTCGTAATGATGGCCATTCACTTCTGTTTCTTCGTAAACCTCAGCGCCTCTTTTTGCTGCCCACCCGAGCAGGGCGTGGGTAAATTTAAATGGATTCAGTTCGCCATCGTCGTAAGAATAAATCGCGGCTTCTCGGCTGAACGGATAGTGAGCTTCAATTTTGTCCTTATCCCAAAAACCCAGTTTAAAGCCTTGCTGCTTCAGCCATTCATATTCCTTCTTTAAGGGTGAAACGTCTTCTTTGGAGCTGGCGGAGTATAAAGTGTCTCGCCGGCTGAATTCAAAATCAAGGTCGACCGTTTTGGAGGCTTCTTCGATTTCATCAATGGCTTCTTTCAGCAAGCGGGCATGCCGGCTGATATATTCTTCTCCGAATGTATGAATCAGGTCTGTAAACATTTTTTCGCCTGAATATTGAATCAGGGCTGTATTCGTAATCGTGCTGCCGAAGCCGATTTTTCCTTTTTCCACCACCACTACATCCAAACGGTGGGAAGCAAGGTAGTAAGCGCACTGAGCACCAGAGCTTCCGCCTCCGATAATTAAGACATCACAGTTAAGATCCTGATCCAGAGAAGGATAGGACGGGGCATCAGGGAAAGTGGCCGGCCAGTAATACGTTCCAGAATGTAAGTTCATTTGTTTCCTCCTGCGTGTAAAAAACGATACTCTTACTATTTCCAACCTGTTCAGGTCCATACAACGTATATGTAATAAAAAATAGAGCAGAAAGCACCCGCTGAATCTGCTCTATTGACTTGTAAGCAGTTCATTATTCGACTTTCACTTCAATTTGATCAATGGCATTGTATCCGTAGCCTTTCCGGTTCCAAAACGGGGAGGCCGGCTGTGTTCGTCCGTAGGAGTCAACCGCTCTTGACATGATCGTGTATTCTCCTTTTTTCTGTGCTTTCCATTCATATGACCAGGAAACCCATCCATAGCCCGTCTGGGCAGGCTCCTTTTTTGCCGTCAGCCATGTTTGCCCGCGGTCGAAGCTGATTTCTACTTTTGTGATCACGCCTTTGCCGGTCCAGGCAATTCCTCGTATCATATGCGTTCCGGTGTTTAAGATATCCATATTCAGCGGTTTTTGAATCGTCGAATTGACATTGATATGGGTAACGGGGAACGCATCTTTGTTTGATTCTTTGTGCGGATAATACACATAGTCGACGGATTGAAAAGGACCTCTATAGTGATCGTCTATAACCGTGATTTGTTTGATCCATTTAACGGAAGCCATCGCATACCATTGTGGAACGATGAGCCGCAATGGATACCCGTGCTTAAAAGGAATCGGCTGATGATTATATTCATAAGCAATGAGGGTATCAGGGTGAAGGACCTTTTCGATAGGTAAACTCCTGGCATACGTATACACTTTATTTGAGTCGGTTCTTTTTCCATAGTCATACCCTTCCACTATTACTTCTTTCGCTCCTTTTTTCATTCTGGCTCTTTCAAGCAGAAGGCGCAGCGGAACACCCTTCCATATACCTTGACTGATCGCTCCTTTTTCCCATTGCTCACCGAATACTTTAGGATGGAATAAACTTCGTTTGTTCCCTGAGCACTCCAGCACAACTTGAACCGTTTTAGATGGAAGATGAAGAAGGTCTTGTATGGAAAGAAGGGCAGGTTTAGCCACGCATCCGTTTAAAGGGAGCCAGTAGTTAGAGTAGGAAAGGGAAGGATAAGAAAAATGGTTCCGCCGGTAAAACAATGGATCAGGTACCGTGTCGGTTTTGAAAAATTGAACGGGTGCTTCCTGGTTTTCCGGCTGCAGGCGATGCGTCCGCAAATAGGGCTTAGCTGCAGGCTTTTTCGCATTAAACATAAGTTCCTCCTCGTGAAAAGTAGTCACTTATCTATATGCCGCGCACTTTTTCATTAAGCTATTTGTATTCATCGATTGTGACAAGCAGGGAGCTTAAAGGAGAAATGAAAAGCCGAACTCTTATAAAGAGTTCGGCTACGGTTACAATTCTCTTTTTACAGTCTTTACGTAAAAACCGCCACTTTAAATCCAGCCTTTATCTTACCCGCTCGTTTTTCCTTTCATTATTTCCGGAGGAAAAGAGGGATATAAAAAAACAGCCCGGCCTGCAGCGGTTAAGCTGCAAGGCCAGACTGTTATGCATTTTTGTATTTCTTATTTTGTATTCAACGTGCTGTGTCTGCGGCCATAAGCGAAATAAATCAACAGACCGATGACAAACCAGATGCCGCATGCGATCCATGTAAGACCGGAAAGCTGGGTCATAAGGAACAAGCACAAAAAGAAAGAAAGAATCGGCAAGACCGGGTAGAACGGTACTTTAAAGCCGCCGGATGGAATGTTTTTGTTTTTTCTCAAATACAAAATACCGAGTGAAACGATCGTGAACGCAACGAGCGTACCCATGTTGACAAGCTCCGCCAGTTTAGAAAGCGGGGTAACGCCTGCACAAAACGCGATAATGATGGCGAAAACCCATGTGTTTTTCACAGGTGTTTTGGAAATCGGATTGACTTCAGAAAGCATTTTCGGAAGCAAGCCGTCGCGGCTGAACGCATAAAGAAGACGCGTGCCGCCATACATCATTACAAGAATAACGGTAATCATTCCGATAACGGCACCGAGTGAAATCACACCGGCTGCCCAGTCCTGGTTGACAAGCTGCATGGCAAAGCTGACCGGGTCGCTTACATTTAACGTCGTATAAGGCGTCATGCCTGTCAGGACAAGTGAAACAGATACGTAAAGCAGTGTACAAACGAACAGGGAACCAATAATCCCGATTGGCATGTTCCGCTGCGGATTTTTCACTTCTTCCGCTGCAGATGATACGGCATCGAATCCTAAATACGCAAAGAATACGAGTGCAGCACCGGTCATAATGCCACCCACGCCAAACGGCATAAACGGCTGCCAGTTGGCAGGTTCTACATAAAATACGCCGACAAAGATAAACAGCAAAATAACTGCCACTTTAACGAATACCATCACCTGATTTAAGCGGGCAGATTCTTTCACACCCCGCGACAGCAGAATGGCAATAATGAAAATAATCGCCACGGCTGGAACGTTGACGTACGTTCCTTCTGCCGGATTAAAGGAACCTGAAATCGCTTTTGGCAGATGAATATTAAATCCTTCTAAAAGCGTAGAGAAGTAAGCAGACCATCCGGTTGCGACCGCAGCCACAGCCAATCCATACTCCAATACCAATGCCCAGCCGACAAGCCAGGCGACCAATTCTCCAAAGACGATATAGCTATATGTGTACGCACTGCCCGTTACCGGTACAGCTGAGGCAAATTCTGAATAACACATAGCTGCCAAAGCACAAACAATTGCAGCAACGACAAAGGAAAAGATGATAGCCGGTCCAGCGTGGGTAGCAGCTACTGTTCCGGGAAGGATAAAGATTCCTGTTCCGACGATAGCACCTATACCCATCAACGTCAGATCAAACGCTCCAAGCGTCTGCTGAAGCTGCCCAGGGCCATTTTTCCCTAACAACGATTCGACACTTTTCTTTCTAAATACTGTATTTTTCACGCTTAACCCTCATTCTTTCTACAAACATGTAAAGATTCTAACGGTTTCTGCCGCATAGGTCAACTGCTTTTTTTAAATAGTAAGATATTTTCAAATAGTAAGCGTTATCAATATTTCAGGCAAGTGAAAACGTCTTTTTTTGTCGAAATTTGTCAAAGTTTTATACCCGGCTCAGCCGCATGCTGGAGAGTAGTGCGTGTGGTATAATAGAAGGAAATAAACTGGATATGGCGGGTTGTGAAAAAGTGAAAAAGCTAAGCGCAACATCAAAGGAATTTAACCGCATTTTAAAAAACTTGTCTCTTGAAAATTTAGAGCTGAGCAAACACCTGCAGGAAAGGGCTCTTCAGCTGGTAAATTCAAAAAAAGACATTACAAGTGAATCGATCAAGGAACAATTTCATGGGAAAGTACTTTGACGGGCTCAACGACGAGTATCTGCTTCAAAACAATGTAATCGGCGCAAGAACGCTGGAGGAACTGAGCAGCGCCGAAGCTTTTGCGTTTACCGTACGCGCTGCTCAAATGGAAAGAGGCGGCTTCGTCCTGAAGCATTTTACGGAAGAGGAATTTAAACAGCTTCATCATTTTCTGTTTCAAGATGTTTATCCGTTTGCCGGCGTATACCGGAACGTGAACATTTCAAAAGGAACGACGGTTTTTTGCCATGCTTCTTACCTGGGCAGCATGGCCGCTCACATTTTCAATGAGTTAACGAATGATTCGCTGCAGGGGCTGACGACGGTCCAGGCGGCCAAACGTCTCGCTTATTACAAAGCCGAATTAAACATGCTGCACCCGTTCCGCGAGGGGAATGGCCGGACGGCCCGGATTTTTTTATTTCATTATGCAAAGCGTTTCGGTTTCGAATGGGCTTACGAAAAGCTTGACTATGATGAATATATGCAGGCGATGATCCAGTCGGTAACCGATTCATCAGGTCTGGAGTCAATTTTTGAAAAAACACTTGCTCATATAAAATAGATGAAAGAATGGAAGAATCCTGCTCTGATTTTCAGAGCAGGATTTTATAATATTAAAGCGCGTCTTTGATGACTTTTTTGCTATAGAGAACGGACAGAATACCGAATACTGAGTAAAGCACCGTATATAAAAGCATCACAATAAGCATCGGTGTCCACAGCTCGCCTCCGAAGAAAAACCAGCCGGATTGTACAGCAAAGTAGCTATGCAAAAGGCCAATCACAAGCGGAATACCGAAGCTGAAAAACTGCTTGATGCGGATACCCTGCACAAGGTCACCGCGCGTAAAGCCAAGCTTGCGTAAAATGGTATAGCTGCCTCGTTCTTCTTCGCTTTCGTCCATTTGCTTAAAGTATAAAATACAGCCGGAGGTCACGAGAAACGTTAAGCCCAGGAAGCCAACGACAAACATTATCAGCCCCATATTTTGTTTTTGGGTCTCGGCTGTCTGTGCCTGGGAAAGCTGTGTGCCGAAAGGCGGATTGTAATATCCTTGAGAGAATACGTCATTCGCTTTGTCCAGCTGCGATTCGTCGGTTACATCCAGTCCAATATAAAGAGAAGTACCGTACTGAAGAGCTGGGTCGGCGTCCTGCTTTAAGCGGTGAAATACCGTATCATCCACAACGGCAGTCGGCCGGCCGCCGCTTGTAAAGGTGTACGGAAGCAGGAAGTCCCGCTCAAGCCCGATATAGTTTTGCGGAATGGTTTCTGTTTTGCCAAGCAGCTCAATAGTACCTGAATCTTCAAGCGGCATCACCTTGCTGAGCATATCTACATAACCGGAAAAAAGAGTGTCATCTGGCGACAGGTCCATGCCTTTTACACTTTTATCGCTAATGATGGGCATTTGCATTTTATCCGCATCAAACGTTGTTTCATCCAGCTTAGTACTGAGAATATCAGACGTATTCACTACTGCCTGTACAACCTCGACCCGTTTCTCTTCATAGGCAATATTTTCTGCGTCAAACGCCTGCTTCAGCTTTGCGGCCTCCTGGTCGTCTGGAACGACGAAATCATTCGGCACCTGCTGCTGGGCTGATTTTTCCGCCGAGTAGTACGATATGTAGCTGAGTGACAACAGGCCAATCGCTAGTGCCGACAACGTTGTAATAACCGTCAGCATGAGGGCGTTTGATTTCATCCGGAACATAATAGAAGAAAGCGACAGCACGTCTTTCACATGTAAATAGCCATTTTTCCGTTTGCGGACGAGATGAAACAGAAAACGGACAGACCCTTTATAGAACAAATAAGTTCCGATAATGACCGAAGCGAGAATAAACGCCATCGCCGCAAACAGCTCGTTCATCGAACTAAAATCGCCGCCGAATAATTTAGAGGAAACAAAGTAGCCGGCTGCGATAAAAAGAATACCAAGAAGCCCAATGAAAATTTCCCAGATGGAAATTCGTCTACCTTTTTCTTCTCTTGTACCTGTCACCCGGAAGAGGGATAAAATATTTTGCCGCTTTAAAAACAGCCCGTTCACGGCCAAAATACATCCATAAATCATCGTAAAGACAATCAAGGTCTGTAAAAGTGCCTGTGATGAAAAAGATAGGGAAGCCACAGCGTCTACACCCGTTATTTTAAACAAAATCATCGTGACGAGCTTTGAAGCGGCAAATCCGACAAACAAGCCGATCACGAGGGAGCCGAAATAAAGCAGCAGGTTTTCGGCACTTAACAGCTTGAAAATCTGCCCTTTCGTCAGCCCAATCAGCTGCAGGAGCCCAATTTCTTTACTGCGGCGCTTAATGAAAATGGCATTGGCATACAAAAGAAAAACCGTCACGATGGCAATCAAAAGAATAGAAGCCGTCCGAATAGCCGCAGCTCCTTTCATACTGCCTTGTGCTTCATCCATCGCTGGATCATACTGAAGTGTAACGAACGCAAAGTAAAGCGCGGCACTGAACACGAGAGCAAACACGTACAAATAATAGTTTTTTACATTCTTTTTTAAATTTCGGAGAATCAGACCATTAATGCTCATGCTGCACCCCGCTTAAGAGAGCCTGCGTTTTCATAATGTCCTGGAAAAAAGTCTGCCTTGACTGTTCTCCTTTATTAAGCTGGGTATACATTTGTCCGTCTTTAATAAAGATAACCCGGCTTCCAAAGCTTGCCGCGGTCGGATCATGCGTAACCATCATAATCGTAGCGGTTCGTTTCTTATTAAGTGTCGTTAATTTATTTAAAAGGTCAGAGGCCGATTTAGAATCAAGGGCACCGGTCGGCTCGTCTGCAAAAATCATGCTCGGTTCATGAATAAATGCCCGTGCTGCGGATGTCCGCTGTTTTTGCCCGCCGGAAATCTCATTCGGATATTTATCCCGGATTTCATAGATGCCAAGCTCATTGGCAATGACATTAAACCGCTCTGTCGCTTCTTTTGGGCCGGTTTTAACAATCGTCAGCGGCAGCAGGACATTTTCTTTGACCGTCAATGTATCGAGCAGGTTATAGTCTTGAAAAATAAAGCCAAGGTGGTGCTTGCGGAACTCGGCCAGCTTTTTTTCTTTCATCTGAGTCATTTCATGGCCGTCAATCCAGATCGTTCCCTGGCTTGCCTGGTCAATGGAGGACAGGACATTTAAAAGCGTTGTTTTACCTGAACCGGATGCACCCATGATGCTGACGAACTCGCCTTTTTCCACATTGATATCAATGCCTTTTAACACTTCCTGGCGATTGAATTTGTTTCCGTAGCTTTTGCGAAGCTTCGCCGCTTTTAACATACTCATATCGATTCACTCCTTTAATTGATACATTTATTGTAAAAAGAGGAGAGGAGAAAGTCCTTTCATTTGACGAACAAAAAGCAAAAGCATGTGACATTTTCGTCACATGCTTGTCAGGCGGACAAACGCATTCGGCTCAGGAAATGTAAGTGTAAAGGTTGTGCCAGAGCCGGGATGGGAAACGGCTTCTAATTCAATTAATAGAGAATCAGCCGCTTTTTTGGCTAAATAAAGTCCCATCCCCGTGGCAGAATCGTTTTGATGAAAGCTGCCGGTTGCCGTAAATCCTTTATCAAAAATACGTGGAAGATCCTGTGGCGAAATGCCGCGGCCAAAGTCGGTAACTGCAACGGCTGTTTGATTTCCTCTTTGGATACTGCGAATCATAATATCACCTGAATCGCTGTATTTCACTGCGTTTGTCAGCAGCTGCCGAAAAATAAACGCCAGCCATTTCGCATCGCTCAGTACGGGCGGACCGGTTATCTCAACATCAAAGCCGATGCCTTTTTGCAGGCACCAGGATTGGAGAGACCGTATTTCGGTAAATAGGAGCGGCTCCAGCGCCACGTGCTCAACGTACAAGTCATTTTTAATAAATGGCATCCGTTTTTGATGCAGCTGCCGGTCCAAAAGCAGATGAACGCGCAGCCATTCATACGTAAGCTGCGCTTTCATCCTCTCGTCCTCTATCCGGTCTATCATTAAATGCATGGCGGTTAAAGGGGTTTTCACTTCATGAACCCAGGACATCAGATCGTCTTTTTCCTGTTCAAGCTCTGTCCGGTGGCGGGAAGCCTCCTGTTTATACTGTTCAACCTGCTTTGTGAAGTACGTGTGAACGATTTTTTGGAACGGGCTTTCTGCCTCAGCCAGCGGTTCTCCGTCCAGTGAGGTGTCCCGTTCCTGCAGCTCCCGGTAAAAAGCCGATTCTTTTTGAAGGCGGACAAAGAAGAAAACGAGGAAAAGAAGGGCAGACAGGAAGTTTACATATAAAATAGATGAAAAGGGAATGGTTGTATCGACGAATACGACCAGAACCAAAAGCAGCTGCTGAACGAGAAAAAAACCAATCCAGCTGCGCCGTTCTTTTATGTAGGCTCCGATCATACGCTTTCCTCTTCAACTGCCATGTACCCCTGGCCGACTTTTGTTTCAATAAAATGGCCGATCCCGAGTTCATCCAGCTTTTTTCGCAGCCGGTTCACATTAACCGTCAATGTATTGTCGCTGACGAACCGCTCATCGTCCCACAGACTTTTAATCAGCTTTTCCCGGCTGACAATGTTGTTTTTTTGTTCAATGAGCTGTTTTAAAATAAACATTTCATTTTTCGTTAGTTCGACTGACCCGTACTCATTTTGAAGAAGGTTTTTATCGTAATCGACTGTAGCACCGCACCAGGCTTTAAGAAGGGACGGGGCAGTACTGTAATTGTAGGCACGCCGCAGCACGGCTTGTATTTTGGCAACCAGTACGTCAAAATGAAACGGCTTCTGAATAAAATCATCCGCTCCAAGCTGCATAGACATGACCATGTCAGTCGGGTGGTCGCGTGAAGACAGGAATAAAATCGGCACGTTGGAATGGGTACGAATCATTCGGCACCAATGAAAGCCGTCAAATTTCGGCAGCTGGATATCAATAATGACCAAATCAGGCTTTAGAGCTGTGAATTCTTTCATCACCTGTCCAAAATCGGTAACCCCGTAAACATCATATGACCATTGCGTCAGTCGTTCCCTCGTTTCTTTAAACAGCGTTTCATCATCTTCAATCAGCAGCAGTTTAAACAAATAATCACCACACTTTTCCAATTATCTTTCTTTTATTGTATCGAAAAGCGGCGGGCAGTTGAATGTTTTTTTAAACGGAACGAATGGCGTGGGGATCCTTCACCTGCTTTCATTCTGCAACGATATGGTTTCTCCGTTTCCTTCAATTAGAGATTCACTTGCTTCTATATTTACAGGATAAAAAGTAAAAAAGGAAAAATAGTCCAATTGTTCATGTGTATTTTGTAACCTGAAAAGTCATACTTTCTTTTGAGATTCCGTTTACGAGAATGACAAGAGTGTGTTCACCTGCATAGTGCTTGCGAGTTGTCATATCACGAAAAGATTGGGTACGGACTATTACTTTGGATTGTCCGGCTGCAAGGTGAGTGTCTGAAAGCTGAAATACTTTCCGGCTTGGACGGCCGTTTTTTTTCATATAGTCAATCGCATATTCAACTCGTACTTTTGTATCGAGTGCGGCATGGAGTTCTACTGAAAAATGCAGGGACTCGCCAATCACAACTGTCTGTTTTTCAAGGGTGAGCCGTTGAACGGAAACGTGCTCACTGTCTGGATAACCGAACAGGCGGAGGACATCCGCATTTCCCTGCTTGAGCAATGTACGGGCGGCATGGCGCAGGATCCAGTCGGTATAAGGATGCTGTCCATACCGCTGGCGGATAAACTCAATAACAAGGTCAGGGTGTGTTTTTGAAATATCATTTAAATGGTTCGCGACACTTTTTCGTACATACAGTGAATCATCCTGCATAAGCGGCTCAAGCAGCGCAAAAAGCGGGGCGGGGTCTTGTTTAAAAGCTGGGATCGACTGTGCCCATGGCAGCTGCGGGCGGGCGCCTTCGCTTGCGAGCCGGCGTATATGTTCATTGCTGCTTTTTGTCCATTTCATCATCTGAGAAAGCATGCGTTCTTGATCCTGCAACAGAAAAGGCCGGACGGCAAACTCAGAAGTGGAGTATACGGTTAACCGGGCAAGCGCGTCCATCGATTTTTCCCAGAAGGCAAGCCCATACTGCTCTACATAATCCGGAAATACAAGTCCTTCCAGCTGTTTGAACGGAGGAGCTGCATCCAGCAGCACAGGGAGCGCTTCTGGAAAAGATTTATTGACCCCCACATACATCGCAGTCGATAACTGGCGAACACGTTGTTTAAGAGCCAGAGACTCCCATTCTTCTTGATACACACAGTTTAAGAATGCTTTTCGGTTAAAGGACAAGTCAGCCCGCTCAAGCGTATTGGCTAATGAATCGATAAAGTCATTATTGTATATATCTTTTAAATCTGCCATCATTCGTCAGCTCCTTTCTGCCAGTATAACATATGCACGAATGTATGTTTGTTTCGTGTGTGAATCCTGGCAAACCATAGCGGATTGCAGTCTTTTCTGCTTGTATAAGGTCTTTTTTATGATGAATGATCACCAGCAGGAAACGGATAAGGTAAAAAGAAACAGCTGGAAAGCGCGTTTAAGGGTACTTCCCAAAAGGATAAGAATATAGTGGAAAGATTTTTTAGACTATGTTTGTGAAGTATTTTACAATGTAAGAAGAAAGGAGAGAGAATGATGAGTAAAAACAAGATGCCTGCTCGGGGAAAGGGAGAAGTAAGGCTTGGTCTTCTTTTTTTAACGCTTTTAATTGGAGCACTTATTTGGTTTGTTCCTGCACCGTCTGGACTCTCGTCTCAGGCATGGCATTTATTCGCTATTTTTGTAGCCACCATTATTGGGCTTGTAGTTAAGCCCATGCCAATGGGCAGTGTGGCTGTTTTAGCCCTGACCGCAACGGTTTTAACACAGACACTGACCATTGAAGAAGCGCTCAGTGGGTTTCAAAACACGACGATCTGGCTGATCGTCATTGCTTTCTTTATTTCAAGAGGATTTATCAAAACCGGCCTTGGCACCCGGGTTGCGTACATGTTTGTGAAAAAGTTCGGTAAGAAAACACTTGGCTTGTCTTATTCGCTTGTGGCAAGTGATCTTATTCTGTCTCCGGCGATGCCGTCCAACACAGCCAGAGCCGGCGGTATTTTACTTCCAATTGTCCGGTCGCTGTCTGAAGCGTACGGCTCCCGGTCAGGAGATGGAACGGAACGAAAGGTAGGGGCGTTTTTAACAACGGTTTCCTTTCATGGAGATATGGTCACATCCGCCATGTTTTTAACAGCGATGGCAGCCAACCCGCTTGCAGCACAAATTGCCGGAGACATTACCGGCGAACCAATTTCGTGGGTCGGCTGGGCCGCAGCTGCGTCTGTGCCAGGTCTGCTCAGCCTGCTGCTTATTCCATATGTGCTGTACAAGCTGTACCCGCCGGAAGTGAAAGAAACACCGGCTGCACCCCAAATGGCCACCCAAAAATTAAAAGAGATGGGTCCTTTAAAAAGAGAAGAGTGGTTTATGATCGGTGTGTTTGTCCTGATCTTAGCTTTGTGGATTTTCGGAACAAACTTTGGCATCAGCGCTACGACAACGGCTTTTATCGGACTTGTCGCGCTGCTGATCACTCAAGTGCTGAGCTGGTCGGATATTAAAAAAGAAGAAGGTGCGTGGGATACGCTCGTCTGGTTTGCGGTTTTGGTTATGATGGCCGGCTTCTTAAACGATCTCGGTATGATTCCATGGTTTACGGATACAATGAGAGGGGCCGTCAGCGGCATGTCCTGGCTATGGACACTGGTCGTTTTGGCTGTCGTTTATTTTTACTCTCATTATCTTTTTGCGAGCAACACGGCTCATGTCAGTGCCATGTACGCCGCTTTTCTGGCTGTGATCGTGGCTGCCGGAGCTCCGCCGGTTGCCTCTGCTCTTTTGCTCGGCGTATTCAGTAATTTGTTCGGCTGCTTAACTCATTACAGCAGCGGGCCGGCACCTGTATTTTTTGGTGCGGGTTATGTAACACAAAGTAAATGGTGGACGCTCGGGCTGATCATTTCCATTGTTCATTTAATTGTCTGGCTTGGAGTCGGCGGTGCCTGGTGGAAGGTGCTTGGTCTTTGGTAATGGACAAGAAGCATCTAGAAAAAGCGTATGATGAGCAGCTGTCCATTCAGACAACGGGTGACCAGCAGGGGTTTCCTCAGCTTGCCCACTATCATCGCTACGAGCCGACACCCTATGCGGGGCTTGATGAGCTTTTTGAACGCTGTACACTGGATGCAAACGACGGATTTGTTGACGTCGGCTGCGGAAAAGGGCGGGTCGCCTTTTACGTGCATGACCGATTCCGGGCTTCGGTTACGGGGATTGAAATGAACCCTGCTTTTTTTGATGTGTGTCTTCAAAACAAAATAGGGTATATGAGAAAAAGAAAGCGCCGGCACGGATTGATCGATTTTCAATGTGTGATGGCGCAGGAGTATAAAGTAAAAGCAGAAGATACTGTTTTTTACTTTTTTAATCCGTTCTCAGTGCAAATTTTCGTGCGGGTCGTACAGCGGATTTTGGCGTCAATGGAAGCCTTTCCGCGCCAGGTGACACTCATTTTGTATTATCCATCAGACGAATATCTGTATTATTTGGAGCATCAGACGGTATTTGACTGGCTCGATGAAGTGAAATTAGGCGGGATGTACGAAAAAAACGAGCATGAACGGTTTGTTCTTTTTCAATACCAATCATAAAGGAGTGCTTGAACATGAGCGAATGCAGCATTGACCATTCACACGCAGATGTAATCAAAAAATTGGAAAGCCAGAAAACATTTCTTCCGTCAGATCTTTATGAAAGCTTATACAATTACCTGCAGGAAGAGCGGACACAGGATTTGTTAAATGATTTGTTTCATCTCCTGAAAAAATATGATCTTGTATCCGAAGAAGAGCGGGACGTGCGAAACAAGCGGCTTGCGCTTATTGTGAACAACTAACCCGTATAGCAAAGAGCCTCCTGTATAACTTACCACTTGTGCAGGAGGCTTATTTGCGTTATTTTTGAAGGTAGTACATTTTTAATTTAAGCAACGAAAAGAGGCTATAAATACATGAACAAAAAATCCATTTACGGATTGACGCTTGAGCAGCTGGAGGCATGGCTTTTGCCATTTGGACATAAGAAATTCCGGGCGCAGCAAGTGTGGGACTGGCTGTACCGGAAACGGGTAACCGATTTTGACGAGATGACAGACGTAAATGCGGACTGCATCGCACTGCTGAAAGAGCATTTTGTTCTTCATACCCTAAAAGAACACGTGAAACAGGAATCAG
The DNA here is from genome assembly GCF_023715895.1 of Domibacillus indicus. GTDB lineage: Bacteria > Bacillota > Bacilli > Bacillales > Domibacillaceae > Domibacillus > Domibacillus indicus_A. The sequence continues at coordinate 82,647 of NZ_JAMBOO010000004.1, forward strand.
CGGACGGAACGATCAAATTTTTGTTTAAATTAACAGACGGCAACTTAATTGAAACGGTGATGATGCGTCATAAATTCGGCTTATCTGTTTGTGTAACGACGCAGGTCGGCTGCAACATTGGCTGCAGTTTTTGTGCAAGTGGCTTATTAAAGAAAACGCGTGACTTATCGAGCGGTGAAATCGTGGAGCAGATTATGAATGTGCAGCACGCACTGGATGAAGCAGGCAACGGAGAAAAAGTAAGCCATATTGTCGTGATGGGGATTGGGGAGCCGTTTGATAACTTTGACAATCTGATCGATTTCTTAAAAGTCGTCATCGACCAAAAAGGATTAGGCATTGCAGCCCGCCATATTACCGTTTCAACGAGCGGTCTGGCGAATAAAATTTACGACTTTACCGATACAAAAATTCCGGTTAACCTGGCGATTTCTCTACATGCACCGAACAACGAGCTGCGGACAAAAATTATGAAAATCAACCAGGCGATTCCGATTGAAAAGCTGATGGAAGCGGTCGATTACTACCTGGAAAACACAAACCGCCGTATCACCTTTGAATATATCCTGTTAAAAGGCGTGAATGACCGGGTGGAAGACGCGCTTGAGCTGGCGGAATTAATTGGCGATAAAAAGCAGTATGTGAATTTAATTCCGTACAATCCAGTGGATGAACACAGCCAGTATCAGCGGAGCACGCCGGAAGCGATTATGGCATTTTATGATACGCTGAAGAAAAAAGGCTTGAACTGTGTTGTACGCCAGGAACACGGAACAGATATTGATGCAGCATGCGGACAGCTGCGAAGCAAACAAATCCAAAAAGCAGCCCAATAAAAAACGGCTAAAAAAGCAGTATGATGAGTGTTTTCTAGACCTGGTTCTTTTTGTAAAGCTGTTAAGTGCTAAATAAACGCGGCTTTCTATATAACATGAATAGTGATGAGATATAAAAAAGCTGAACCTTTTATTGGGTTCAGCTTTTTTTATGAAATGGCGCGCTTTTTAGCAGTGATGAAGAAAAGAAAGTAAACGTCTATATGAAAGATGAATAAGCAGAGATGTCCAGGCGGCATCTAGATTTATGGTATGATTGGTAGCAGCAAAACCGTCATTTTGATAAACAAAAAGGAGGTATTGAAATGGAATATGTACAAGTGAACAGCATTGATGATCCGATGTTTGCGCGCCTGCATAAAACAATGCAGGATGTGTTTCCACCGGAGGAAGTACTGGAGTATGAATTATGGGCGGAGCCGCTGAAAGACCCGACGATTCGTGTATTTCTGGCAGTTCAGGACGATGAAGTAGCAGGAATAACGGAGTATCGGTACAATAAAGAATTAAACGTGGCGATGACGGATTTTACGATTATCGTAAAAGAAGGGCTTGGGGTCGGGCCATTTTTAGCGAAAAAACGCCATGAAGATTTAATGCGCCTGGCAGAAGAAAACGAACTTGATTTAATGGGCATGTTTGCGGAAATTTATGACCCGTACCGTATGAAGGATCACTCCTTTGCTGGTATTAAAGTGATGGATCCATTTGTACGACGCGAAGTACTTTCCCACCTCGGCTACATGCGTCTTGATTTCCCGTATGTTCATCCTGCGTGGACAAATGAAGGGGAAGCGGTCAGTCATTTGGACCTTTGTTTCCAGCCATTCAAAGAAAATATTGCGTCACTTAAAGCAAGTTTGATCCGCAATTTTATCACCAGTTATTACTCCGTTTTATCGAATAAGCCTCAGGAATGGCACGATATGGTGGCAAACCTTGAAAAGAAAGACGAAATATTGTTAAAGCCGTTATAAGAATCTAGAAAATGTTTCACGTGAAACAAATGCTGTTTTTGAATCGATATTTTAATTGAAAGCAAACTTCAAAAATCCCGGGCTGTTATTTGAACAGGCCGGGATCTTTCTTTCTTAACGTTTGCAGCCGCAGCCGCAACCCCAGCCTTTTCCTGGATAACCAGGATCCACAACTTCGTTTCTTGTGATCGGCTGATAAATGTGGCGTGGTACATTGACGATATGCTGGCGATTAATCGTAACAACTGGATGAATAACTGGAATTTCGCGCTGAATATACGTATCTTTTACAATACACTGCGGCGGGCAGACGATCGGACGAACATGACGACGCATATTTTTCACCTCCACGCTTCTATACAACTAGTAAATGCATCTGCTATCCTCTCCGCAACGGCAAACATCCAATTATTCAAATAAACTTAAATAATATCAAGTGGTACTTTTCGACCAGGAGCTGAAAATCGCTCGTTCAGCTCGGCCAGTTCCTGTTCTGTTAACACAATTTGGGCAGCTTTTGCGTTAGCGGCTGTATGCTCCTCCTGCGCGGATTTGGGGATGGCTATCATACCAGGAAAGCGAATCGCCCAGGCAAGCATAATTTGAAGGGGAGATGCTCCGTGCGCCTGCGCCATTTTTTGAACAACAGGATCATCCATCAGCTCTTTTCGCAGCGAGCCGCCCTGTGCCAGCGGACTGTAGGCCATAACGGGTATTCCCTGTTTCTTATGCCACGGAAGCAGGTCGAATTCAATACCGCGCGAACCAAGATGATAGAGAACTTGATTAACAGCGCATCCATTTCCACCCGGTTTTTGCAGAAGCTCCTTCATATCGACTGTGTCAAAGTTAGAAACACCCCAGCGGATGATTTTCCCTTCTTTCTTCAACCGTTCCATTCCTTCAATCGTTTCTTCAAGCGGCACCCGTCCACGCCAGTGAAGCAGATACAAATCGAGCCGGTCTGTTTGAAGCCGCTGTAAGCTTTTTTCACATGAAGCAGTAATCTGATCAAGCCCTGCGTTATGCGGATAAACCTTCGATACTAAAAACACTTCGTCCCGGATGCCTCGAATGGCTTCGCCGACGACCCGTTCCGACCGGCCTTCTCCGTACATCTCTGCCGTATCAATCAGTGACATGCCGAGATCAACGCCGAGTCGCAGCGCCCGCACCTCCGCTTCTTTTTTGGCCGGATCATCTCCGATACGCCACGTTCCCTGCCCGAGCGCCGGAACGGCTGCCCCGTCCGGCAGTGTAACAGCCCGTTTTCTTAATGCTTCTTTAACAGATTGGTTTTCCAAAGAATCAAATCCTTTCCTTATTATATAAATCTGTTCCCCCTGTAACATGGCACCAAAACAAAAAAAGGCCAAGCCTATGACAGGCCAGCCAGTATTGGAAAAGGTGATTAAGCAGATTCTTCTTTTAAAGCATAGGCTTTGCGCCATGAAATTTGCGCCACGGTTAAAAGAATAAGAGCAGCGATACCAATTACTGCATAAACAGTAAATCCAGCCGCATATGTTCCGGTCATTTGCTTGAGTGTACCCAAAATATTTGGAACAAAAAAGCCGCCTACACCGCCGGCTGCACCGACAACCCCCGTCACCATGCCAATTTCTTTTTGAAAACGCTGTGGAACAAGCTGGAATACCGCCCCATTGCCCATGCCAAGGCACATCATGCCGACAAACAGCATCATTGTCACGACTGTTAAAGAAGGCAGCGTGCTAACGCCGAACATCATCAACGCTACACCAATAAACAAGAACTTAAGAAGTGCTGCTCCGCCAATTTTATCGGCAATCATGCCGCCGACCGGACGGAACAAGCTGCCTGCAATCACGCAGAGTGTCACAAAATCACCTGCACGGACGCTGGTCAGCCCATACTGGTCGACAAAGAAGATACTTAAAAAACTAGTCAGCCCAACAAACCCGCCGAACGTTACACTATAAAGCAAGCAGAAATACCAGGTGTCACGCTGTTTAAACACTTTAAAATAATTAACCAAAGGCTGTGGCTCCGGCTGTGTAGGAGCGTCTTTGGCAATCAGCACGTACGTAATAAAAACAAGTGTAAGAGGAATAAGGGCAAGGCCCATCACGCCATTCCAGCCGAATACTTCTGCCAGGCGCGGACCAAATAGTGTAGCAAGCACTGTACCGCTGTTTCCGGCACCGGCAATTCCCATTGCGAGCCCCTGAAGGTGTGGCGGGTACCAGCGGCTTGCCATTGGAAGGGCAACAGAAAAGCTTGCGCCGGCAACGCCAAGCAGAATACCAATGAAGTAAAGCTCTGTCATGGAATTTCCGAAAAGCCATCCCCATAAAAGAGGCACCATAGTGACTATCATGCCGCCTATTGCCGTTTTACGCGGGCCAATCCGATCCGTAAAGATTCCGAGAATAATCCGGAAAAAAGAACCAGCCAAAATGGGAATCGCTACAATTAATCCCTTTTGAGAAGGAGAAAGACCGAAATCCTGTGTAATATACACACCAAGCGCCCCGAGCATAACCCAAATCATAAAGCTGATATCAAAATACAAGAATGACGCCAATAGAGACGGCGCGTGGCCGCTTTTTCGCAATTCTGCTAGTTTCATGTGTTCCTCTCCTTTGCATTCAATGAGTGATATGTTGCTTACCGTTAGTGTAGGGCGGCGAAAAGATACTTTCCATATACTTGTTAGAAAACCTTACTAACTATTTCAAAAAATCAAAAAAATCTGATTGACTTTCCAAAAAACGTTTTATATTGTGTTAGTTAAGCTGACACGAAATAAAAAGGAGTGATCGCTATGAAAATCAAAACGGTTATACTGGCACGGACAACGAATAGGAGCGCCCGCAAAGAGCCAGCCAAATCAATGCGTATACCGTTTACGGGGAACGAAGCGGACGAGAACCCGGCCTTCAAAGCGGACTAAAAAGAAGGGAGGGGACTTTTCTATGAATAAACGAAAACTGGTTGTAATCGGAAATGGAATGGCGGGTGTCCGTGCAGTTGAAGAAATCTTAAAGATTCAGCCGAATGAATTTGAGATTACGATATTTGGGAAAGAGCCGCATCCAAACTATAATCGGATTTTACTGTCTAAAGTCCTTCAAGGCGATACAACGGTTGAAAGCATTACCTTAAATGACTGGGCATGGTATGAAGAAAACGGCATTACTCTTTATACGGGAGAGCCGGTTGTTCAAATTCACACAAGCGAAAAATATGTGGTGACCTCTAAAGAACGCATCGTATCCTATGATGAATTGATAATTGCCACAGGTTCACTGCCATTTATGCTGCCGCTTCCAGGTGCAAAAAAAGAAGGCGTGACGGCTTTCCGGGACATATACGATTGCGAGAAAATGGTCGAAGCATCCAAAAAACACGAAAAAGCCATTGTGATCGGCGGTGGGCTGCTTGGACTGGAAGCAGCCCGTGGTCTTCTTAATTTAGGAATGAAAGTCGATGTTGTCCATATCGGGGAGTACATTATGGACCGGCAGCTTGACCCTGTCGCGGCTCGCATGCTCCAACGGGAATTAGAGGCACAAGGAATGAATTTTCTGCTGCAACAAAATTCAGCAGAAATTACCGGCCATAAACGGGTAAAAGGCCTTCGCTTCTCAGATGGAAGCTGGCGTGAAGCGGATTTGGTCGTCATGGCGGTTGGGGTCCGCCCGAATACACAAGTGGCTGCCGGCACAGACATCGAAGTAAACCGGGCTATTGTCGTAGACGACTATATGCGCACAAGCGTCCCACATGTATACGCAGTTGGAGAATGTGCAGAGCATCGGGGCTTTGTTTACGGCCTTGTCGCGCCTTTGTATGAACAGGGAAAAGCATTGGCAGCCGCTTTGTGCAAAGAGGAGCATCCAGGCTATCAAGGCTCGGTGCTGTCTACTCAATTGAAAGTGTCTGGCGTGGACGTTTTTTCAGCGGGAGAATTTATGGACAGTAATGACACGCAGTCCATGCAATGGATAGATGGAATAAACAACACATACAAGAAAATCGTCGTAAGAGATGGCAAAATCGCAGGTGCCGTGCTATTTGGCGACATTACTGAAGGCGCCAAGCTGTTCGGGATGATTCAAAAGAAAGAACATTATGCCGTCCTGGAAAAAGAAATGGCCCAGGGCAGCGGCAGCAAAGATGAACGCATTGCTTCTATGGCGGATCATGACACAGTGTGCGCGTGCAATGGTGTATCGAAAGGAGCCATTGTGAAAGCTGTTTGCGAGCAGGCGCTCGAAAGCGTGGAGGATGTGAAGGCCTGCACGAAAGCTTCAAGCTCCTGCGGCGGCTGTCGCCCGGTAATAGCGGATATTTTGGACTTTATTAAAAGAAATGGAGTCGAAGGGGAAGCAGAAAAAGCATCGATCTGCGCTTGTACAGACGCGGATCACGGAGATATCATACAGGCGGTTCAAGCTCATCCAAATGAAGGGATGGCGCAGGTGATGCACCGGCTTGGATGGAGAACAGAAGGCTGCGCAGTATGCCGGCCGGCTCTTTACTATTACATGGGTGTGCACAGCAGCTGCGTGCCGGATATTTTAGAAGAACAGACAGCGGACGGTACGTACATGGCCGCTCCGCGCATGTACGGCGGTATAACAGGAGCAGACCAGCTTCGAACGATTGCGGATGTGGTGGAAAAGTACAGCATTCCACTCGTCAAGCTGGCAGCTGGACCCCGAATGGAGCTGTATGGCATTAAAGAAGAGAAAATTTCTGAGGTGAGAGCAGCTCTTTCTGCTTCCATGCCTTCCTATGGCGCATCTCTTCGCGCTGTCGGTACATGTGCCGGCATCCGATATGCAAAATATGCTTTTCACGACTCGCTGGCTCTTGGCAGGAAGCTGGAAGAACGGCTGGAATCATTCGTTTTCCCGGCAGAGGTAACAGTCGCCGTTTCCTCAAGTCTTGAGGATGAAGCGGGATCACTCGGGGAAAATGTCGGCTTGATCGGGGCACCGGGCGGCTGGGAATTGTACGTGTCGGGTGAGCGGCTTTACGCATCAATGAAGCCAGAGGATGCTGTCTGGATGACAGAAGCGCTGCTTGCTTATTATCGTCTATCCGCTTTTTATGGAGAAAAGATGGACCGCTGGGCCGGGCGGCTTGGCTTAACGTCGATTCGAGAAGAAGTATTAAAAAGAAAACGACAAGGGATATCCATTCAAAATCAACAGGCAGCCGCTGCCTTGTAAAGTAGGTGAAAAAATGGAAACAGCCGTAAAAACAGTGATGGAAACACAGTGCCCTTTTTGCAGTGTTCAATGTAAAATGACGGTTACAGAGACAGAAGAGCAGGGACATACAACCTATCACGTGGCGCCCAAGCAAAATGCAGCCTCAGAGGGCCGTCTTTGTATTAAAGGAATGAACGCTTATCAGCATGCGCTGACCGGCGAGAGAATCACAGAACCTTTAATGAAAAAAAACGGTGAATTTGTACCCGTTTCATGGGAGGAAGCGTACAAGCAAATTGCCGAGCGGTTTACCGCTCTGCAGCATCAATTTGGCAGGGATACGATCGGGGTGTATGGAGGCGGCTCGCTTACAAATGAAACGTCCTATACACTCGGTAAGTTTGCGCGCGTGGCCCTGCAAACAAAGTACATTGATTACAATGGGCGGTTTTGCATGTCTGCGGCTGCTGCGGCCGGCAATAAAGCATTTGGCATTGACCGGGGATTAACAAATCCGCTTTCGGAAGTAAGAGAATCAGACTGTTTAATTCTCGCAGGAACCAACATTGCCGAATGCCAGCCGACACTAATGCCGTACTTTAGAGATGCAAAAGAAAATGGCACTTTTATCCTTGTAATCGACCCGCGCAGCACGGCTACAGCAGAGATGGCCGATATGCACCTGAAAGTCAAGCCGGGTACGGATGCGGCGCTTGCCAATGGACTGCTGAAAGTGATTATAGATAACGGGTATATCGACAAAGCATTTCTGGCTGCACGCACTACAGGATTTGAAGAAATAAAAGCACATATCGATTCATGTAAAATCGAAGAGATCGCCGCCTTAACAGGTGTGCCCCAAGAAGATATCGAACGAGCAGGGCGGAAATTTGGGCAGGCGGCATCGGGAATGATTTTAACTGCCCGTGGTGTAGAGCAGCAAACAGACGGATCGCTGGCTGTAAGGAATTTTATTAATCTATTGCTTACCACAGGTAAAATCGGCAAGAGAGGAAGCGGCTACGGAGCAGTGACAGGTCAGGCGAACGGACAGGGCGGACGCGAGCATGGCCAAAAAGCAGACCAGCTGCCAGGATACCGGTCGATTGAAAATGAGGAGCATCGCGCGTACATCGCGAAAATATGGGGCGTTGACGCGGAGAGTCTTCCAGGTAAAGGTGTATCTGCATACGAAATGATGGAAAAAGTGCATGCGCAGGAAATCCGGGGGCTGTTTTTAATGGGATCCAACCCGATCGTTTCCAACCCCAATGCAAACTTCGTAGAAGAAGGTCTGCGGAAGCTGGATTTTCTTGTTGTGGCCGATATGCTTTTTTCGGAGACGGCCCAGCTGGCTGATGTTATTTTGCCTGCGGCGGCTTACTTGGAAAATACCGGAACGTTAACGAATCTGGAAGGCCGCGTGTTGCTTCGGGAAGCAGCCCGGCCGGCACCGGGTCTTGCAAAACAGGATTGGGAGATTTTATCTGACATTGCTGCTTCTTTAGGAAAAGCCGCTCATTTTTCGTATACAGATGCCGAAGGGATTTTTGAAGAGCTTCGTCTGGCAAGCAAGGGCGGCATTGCGGATTATTATGGAATTACGTACGACCGGCTTCGGAAAGAAGAAGGGGTTTATTGGCCTTGTCCTTCCCCGGAGCATCCAGGTGAGGCCCGTTTGTTCGAAGCATCGTTTCCTCGTCCGGATGGAAGAGCCGCCATGGTGCCGGTGCCGAATGAGTTTCCGAAAGAACAGGCGGGAGGAGACTATCCCCTTTATTTAACGACCGGCCGGGTACTGGGGCACTATTTAACGGGTGTGCAGACACATCAAAGCCCGACGCTTGAAGCCCAGCAGTTTGAGTCCTTCGTGGAGATTCACCCGAAAACAGCAAGGCGTTTGAAGATAAAAGATGATTCGCTTGTAAAGGTGCGGTCCCGCCGGGGGGAAGTCGTTGTTCGCAGCAAGCTGACCGCATCCATTCGTGAGGATACAATTTTCATGCCGATGCACTGGGACGGCATTCAAAACGTCAATAAACTGACCAGTGAAGCCTTGGACCCGGCCTGTAAAATGCCCGGCTTCAAAGTTTGTGCCGCAATGGTAACACCCTTGTCCGCCCGGTATTAGAGGACGCTTGTCTGTACGTTAAAGCACTCACATTGCGTGAGTGCTTTTTTAGTTGTTTTCGTTATGTTTTTGGAAGTCAAGCTGTGTGTTAATGTTGATAAAGGATGGTTCGTTCTCAAATGGAACGGTCTTGAATGGAATCTTGTGTAACAGCGCCATTAAACTTCTTCTTCCTTCACCGAGCGCTTCGTTCATATAAGGAAGGCAGCGTCTATGGTAAAGAGCGAGAAGCGGCTGCAGTTTTTCTCCTTCTGCCGGCACAACCGCGTTATAATCGGGGTGGCAGTGCAGGAGCAGCTGATCAATAAAAGCTTCTCTTACAAACGGGATATCGGCAGAAAGCACAAAAAACCAATCCGGTTCCCTAAATTGTGAGATGGCGTGATGCAGGGCAAAAAGTGGTCCTTGATGAGGAGTGGGCTCCACGATCAGCTCAACGCCGGATAAATCAAACCTATCAGCAAGAAAGCGGTTTGTCGAAAGAATAATAGGATGCAGCCCGTTGGCGTTAAGGGCGTCTACGCTATGCTGGTAAAACGGCTTTTGTTTATACTGTTCAAACATTTTAGGGCGGCCGTATCGTGATGACTGGCCGCCGGCAAGTACAATGCCGGCTGTTTTCATCTTTATCACTCCTGGAGCTATTATAACGCGGAGGTTGTTGTCATGGAAAATGTATTTCAAGTAGTGGGTTATCAAAACAGCGGCAAAACAACACTGATGGAAAAACTAATACAAGCGGCTGCAAAGCAGGGAGCGCGCGTTGCAGCGATTAAGCACCACGGGCACGGGGGCGCGCCGGACGGGCAAAAAGACAGCGACAGACACCGGCAGGCCGGCGCCGTTCTAGCTGGTGTAGAAGGAGACGGGATTCTGCAGGTATCCATTACGCGGGATCAGTGGGCGCTTGGGGACATCCTCGCTTTGTACCGATCCTTTTCAGTGGACTGCATCTTTGTGGAAGGATACAAACAGGAAGCATACCCAAAAGCAGTTTTAATTCGCACACCGGAGGACTTGCCGCTTTTAAAGCTTCAAAATATTCAATGTGCGATCAGCTGGATTGATCTGCCTCAAGAGGATGCCGCTTATCCTGTGTTTCAGCTTGAGGAGGAACAACAGTATACGGCATTTATTCTTCAAAAAGCCGGACTTTTATAAAAAGCCGGCTTTTACTCAGGTAATTCGATCTCCTGCTTGTTTGAGCCGTTACCATCCATTTTAAATAAATGATAATCCGCCTCTCCATTTCCAAAGTTAGGATCTGTCATAAAGTAAATGGTTTCGCCGGAAGGATGAAAAACAGGAGATCCCGCGTACGTGCCGAAAGATGTCAGCGCCTGTCTTTGTTTGGGCTGATTGTTGTAGCGGAACAGCTCATATTCAAAAATACCGGTGGTTTCTTCGTTTGCTACAGCTTGATAAACCATATCGCCGTTTTGTTCATGGAAAGCATAACCGGTCACTTCAAGGTGTGTTGCAGGCTTTGTATATGGCTTCAGAACGGATTTTCCATCAAGTGAAACTGTGTAAACAGATGCTTTGCCTTGAAACATGTCTACGGATTCATCCTGCATCAGTATAAAAGCCGATGTTCCGTCTGAACGGACATGAAGGCTGCTCATGCTGTATGAGTTCAATGCAGTCAGCCGTTTTTTCTTTCCGTCAGCCAAGTTGTACCGAAAAATGTCCAAATTGGCTCTTTCACTGGCTAAGCCAATATAGTAAAGGCTGGTTCCATCTTTGGAGAACTGGAGACTTGAAGCAGCCTGGTTTCCTTCCAATAAAAGTTCTCTTCTGCCGCTGGAAAGATTCAGTATATACACCTCGGTTCTAATGTTCCCCGTTTCAATCACATCGCCTTCACGAATGGAAATAAATGCAACAGCTGACCCGTCGGGTGACACGTCTATATCCGTGATCAGCCGGTCGGCTGGCAAGCTTGTGATTTCCTCATCTTTCTGGGTGTTTTCTGAAAAGCTTCGCAAGGAAGGAATACCGTTTATATGTTTCACATAAAATATATTTTCAGCAGGTGAAAGATCAAACACATCCGTCAAGCCGTTCTGTTTCTCGTCATCTGTTTTTTGAAAAGCCACGCCAGCCGAAATTAAGGCGGCCCAGGCTGTGAAAAAAACACCTAACACCCATCCTGTTTTTCTTTTCAATCCATCGCCTTCTTTCTGGGGAAATAACCGGGAAACAAAAGCGGTCATTGAGCTGTACATGAAAGGCGGCCAACGGAAAGCCGTCAGCCAATCTGTGAACCTTTCTTTTTTTCCCAAGCAGACAGCCGTATTTTATAAAGCATAGCCCAGAGCAGAAAAGGAATAAGAAACAAGATAAGGAAAATGGAGGTACCTTCCATAATCCAAAAGCTGAATGCAACAAAAAGTGTGACCGCGCCGACCAAAAGCCCTGCTGTAATATAAAAAGCATGGATTCGCTTTAATTCCTTTTCCTTTCTTCCAGTTACATTCAACCGATATAAAAGAAAAATGCCAAACCCAATAAAGATCCAAACGAGGATTGACAGGGCAAGCCTGCTGAAATGGTCCAAAAAAAGCAAAGAAAACCACCCATAAAGAAACAAAATGATCTGCATAATCAGTAAAGCATTCACTCGTTTCCTCCTTGGATCTGTAAGCAGAAAGGAAACAGCACTTAAAAATGAAAGGGTCATCCAATAAAAAAGAGCTTCACCATTCCATAGGAGAATAGCTGTATACAGGACAGCTGTTAAAAGTGCAGAGGACAAGCCAAAGAAAACCGTCGTTTTCACAGGGAAGGCATTCATAAGTACCCCTTTCACCAATCCTTATATTTCCATAAATAAGTATATATCCAAATGTTTCCTTATGCAAATTCTTACAAATGTTCTATTTAAAGCAGAGAATAAAGTACTTCTTTTCGGGATATCCTCTTGTTAAAAAGGAGATGGATGAAATGTGGAAATGGATCATTGCGGTTACTCTGCTGGCAGGCTGTATGGCAGATGAAGAACCAGAAGAAATGTCAGCACCCATGAATGAAGCGCAGGACGCTGCTCAAAACCCAACAGGTCAGCTTCGTGTTATGAAGAAAGAAGAAACGGGCCAGTACCTGGCAGATTCGGCCGGTATGACACTTTACTTTTCCATAGAGGATAAAGAAGGCGTTTCTAATTGCACAAATCATTGTTTGGAAGAATGGCCGCCTTTTTATCTTGGATCGAGTAAAGTGCCGGAAGGGTTCAGCCCAAATGATTTTGGCGAGATTACACGTGAGGATACAGGGGAAAAGCAGTCCACGTACAAAGGATATCCGCTTTATTACTTTTCACGTGACCAAGTAGCCGGACAGACAAATGGGTATAGTGCAGACGACAAATGGTATACGGTCAATAACGCGATCGACCGTATGGCGCAGGCTAATTAAAAAACGGCTGTCCTTTAACACTTGGACAGCCGTTTTTCTATTTCTTCAGGAGAAAACGGCTTTGCATACAAATAGCCCTGTGCCTCGGTACAATTAAGTGCCAGCAGCAGCTCCGCCTGCTCATTTGATTCTACGCCTTCGGCAATCACTTTTAAATTTAAATTTTGCGCCAGATCGATGATGGCTTTTACGATCGCCTGGCGATTCTCGGTTAAATCCCGGACGAAAGACTGATCAATTTTCAGCTTCGTAATAGGAAAGCGGCTTAAATAGCTGAATGAACTGTAGTCGGTGCCAAAATCATCAATACTCACCTGAATGCCGATGCTGCGCAGCCGGTCTAAAATCTGCAGGGCGTGAGCTGCATCAGCCGTCATGCTCTCCGTAATTTCAATCGTCAGCCACTCGGGTGAAAGGCCGGTTCGCTCTAAAATCGGCTCCACCTGTTCGGCAATGCGCTGGGCCGATTCACGTGAAATCGCTGGAAGCAAAATCGCATATTCATCACTGCCAAGCCGGGCAGCCGTGTCTGTGCCTCTAATACATTTTTGAAGCCAGGCGGCTACTTTGCTGAGTAAAAGATCTCCTGTATTGTGGCCTAAGGTATCATTTACATTTTTAAATCGGTCCAAATCAAGAAACATGAGGGCGAAAGACTGATTATATCGGGACGAAGAGGAAAGAGCTTCATCTAGTTTTTTTGAAATTGACGCCGGTTGGCAAGACCCGTTAAATCATCATAATGAGCCATTTTTTGTACTTGTCTTTCTGTTTCTTTCCGCTCGGTAATATCGGTGGCCGTGCCGATTACTTCTGTGACTTTTTCACCTTCAAAAAGAGGAGAAAGATGAACGAGAAGAGAGAAATGAAGTATATTTACCTCGAAATTAACTTATTCACCGGTAAAAGCGCGCCCCAAATAACCGGATATGTATGTAGCTGCCTGTTTTGAAACGATATCTTTAAGCTGGCTTTTGTCGGCCCAATCAGCTGCAAGCTCCATTTTCTCTAACAGCTTTCCTTCAAGCATTGTCAACACAATCTGCCCGTCTTCATTTTTCCTATACTTGAATACAGCATTTTACAAATGTCTGGCTGTCGTTTGAAATTCGTTTTTTAATACGTGTTTTAAAGCGGCTTCTGCTTGAATTTTATCGGTAATATCCACATCAATCGAAAGGAATTTGCAAGGCATCCATTTTCATCCTGGATCGGTACAACCGTTGCATGAATGCTGTAAAGAGACCCGTCCTTTGCACGGTTATGCAATTCACTCTGCCAAACTTGTCCCCGCTCTAACATATGCCACATCTCATCAAAATAATCGTCCGGATGCATGCCCGAGACAAATAAGGAATGCTTTTGGCTAATAATTTCTTCCTGCTCGTATTTACAAAGCGTGCAAAAACGGTCATTCACATACAAAATAATGCCGTCTCGACCGGTAACGGAAATAGAAAAGTGCTGGTCTAGAGCCCGGACAATTGACGAAAAATCATGCAAATGGTTTAACAATGGACTCCAATCCTTTCACTCGCTGCTTTTTGGAGGTCTATTGCACCTATCAGTTCCATTTTTTTAATGATCTTGTCAGTCCCTTTTTGATCTTGAGCTTGTTTTTATCAGTGAAATCTTTATTTTTTGGACTGAAATGGGTATAGAGCACATAATATATAAAATCGGAGGGATTTACATGAGATGGAAATATTGGAAGGTGGTTTTACGCTATGGTCATGTAGGCAAGCGAAATGAGGTTAGTGTAGCACGATATTTATTAACAGAAGCTCACTACACATCGGTGCTGGTTATGGATCAGGCTGCTCATATGCCGGGCGTGAAGCATAATGGGGTTACGTCTGTGACAGAAATTAGCCGGGATACATTTTTAGAGGGAAAAAGAAGGGAACAGGAGAACTTTTTTCTTCAAAAAATGAAAGCGTTCCATAAAGAGCTTCCAGCTTAAACAAGTGGTCTCGTCTGCCTCCTTGTGGCATTTGAGGCCGCTTTCTTTTATGCTTACATAGAGGTGAATAAAATGGGGCGAGTAACCGTAGTAGGCAGTTACGTAACAGATGTCATGATCCGGACGCCGCATCTGCCGGCACCGGGAGAAACCGTTCTGGGAGGTCCTTTTCAAATCGGTCCTGGCGGTAAGGGGGGCAATCAAGCAACAGCAGCGGCGAGAAGCGGGTCAAATGTGATGTTTGTAACCAAAATTGGCACAGACATCTTTGGACAGGAAGCGGTCCAGCACTTCAAGCGGGAAGGACTTGATATTCGGTTTATGCAGAGAAGCGAAAAAGAAGCAACAGGCACGGCTCTTATTTCCGTTGATGACGCAGGGGAAAATAGTATTGTCATCGCACCGGGCGCGTGTGGAGCGATGAGCGGTGCAGATGTAGAAAGGGCAGAAGAAGCAATCGAACGAGCAGATCTTTTGGTGCTTCAGCTTGAAATTCATTTTGAGGCGATTGGGGCGGCCATTCAAAAAGCCGCCCGCTGCGGTGTGCCCATTCTATTAAATCCTGCTCCCTATACGGCTTTCCCAATGGAGTGGCTTCAGCATGTTACATACGTAACGCCAAATGAAACAGAAGCCCGCGGTTTAACGGGAATTACTGTAGAAGATGAAGCATCCGCCCAGCGCGCAGCCGATATCCTGCATGAAAAAGGCGCCAGTGTGGTCATGATTACCATGGGCAAAAAAGGGGTGTTTTTATCGCAAGGAACGGGTAAAGGCCGGAAAGTGGAAGGGTTTTCGGTGGAAGCGGTCGATACAACTGGCGCAGGCGACGCTTTTAACGGCGGATTTGCGCATGCTATCACCAGCGGTATGAATATCGAAGAAGCCGTTCAATTTGGACAGGCTGCTGCGGCTCTTTCTGTTACGAAAGCAGGCACTGCTGTGTCTATGCCGTCTAGTAAAGAAATAAAAGCGTTTTTAAAGACGGTGTTTTAGGGAATACAAAGAAAAAAGGAGGGTTCTGTATGGGTTTTTTAAGCAAGCTTTTTGGCGGTAAAGAAGAAGGCAATACAGCGCAAAATACGGATGAAATCATTCTTGTCTCTCCAATGAGCGGGGATGTGATCAGTTTGGAAGAGGTACCAGACCCGGTATTCTCACAAAAAATGATGGGTGACGGCATAGCGGTGAATCCATCGGAAGGAAAAGTAGTGGCGCCGGCTGACGCAAAAGTACTGAATGTGTTTCCGACAAAGCATGCAATTGGCTTGGAAACAGCCGGAGGCCTTGAGCTTCTTATTCATGTTGGGCTTGATACGGTTAACATGAAAGGCGAAGGGTTCGATGTAAAAGTCTCAGAAGGAGATCAAGTAAAGAAGGGGGATGTGCTGCTTACATACAGCCTGGAACTCGTTCGCGAAAAAGCAGCGAGCACCATCACCCCGCTGATCATCTCTAATGGGGATCTTGTAAAGCAAATGGCAAAGCATGAACATGTAAGAGCCGTCGCCGGCGAAACGCCTGTGATGACGATCAAGATAAAATAAAAAGGAAGCCCCTTGTATAGAGGGGGCTTCCTTTTTGCGTGCAGGCAGTCTAAGCATTTAATAAAATAAACAATGGCTAAAGCAGAAATGAAGATCAAAGCATGAAGAAAACCATTAACAATGGGCGCAGAGGCGCTGATCATTGTAGAAAGAATGACGAATAACATGAACGCATATTTTAAAGTAAAGTGAGTCGTATCGCTAAAAATGGATTTTGCACGGACAAAGGAACGTAAAAGCATCATTGCTGTGCGGACAGCCAAAGAAAGCGTCTGCCTCCGAGCCCAAACTGATTTATTTAAGCCTGGTCTTGAGCGTTTTCGCCAACAGCGCCATCTCCCTCAGATTGCTGCTTGTTTAAAATATGGCCGGCGAGCGCATATAACACAATAGTTGAAGACAAATGAGCAGAAAGCTGTGAAGGGTCTTGCTGTGGGTATACTTCTACAAAATCCATCCCGGCAATGCCCTGTTTGGCAATTTCATGAACAAGCGTTAACAATTCATAGGATGTCAGCCCGTTTCCATCAACCGGCCCGCCTGGATTAAACGCATAGTCCAGAACATCGCTGCAAATGCTCAAATAAACGCAGTCCACTTCTCTAGATGCAAGCTCATGCAGACGGCGTGCCAGTGCCCTTAAGTCTGGATGCTCCCGAATATCGTTAATCGTAATGGTGATGGCGCCTGCATCGCGGGCATTCCGGCCGCTTTCAGGCTTGTTGCGGGGACCGTGAATACCGGTATGAATGATGCTTTCGTTTCGTACACCTTCCTGTTCATACAGCCGCATAAACGGACTGCACCGTGCATATGGATCGCCTTCATGAGACGGCAGGTTATCGTAATGGGCGTCTAAATGAATAATGCCTACCTTTTTTCCTTGATTCGTCAGGGACCGCACAATTGGAAATGTGACGCCATGGTCACCGCCAAGCCCGATTAAAAACTTGCCGCTTTTCCATAGCGGATCGGTAAACTGCGTGATCCGGTTCATCGTTTCTTCTACATCGGCTGGTACAACATCTACATCCCCTATATCTCCGAGCTTCATATGTTCAAACACGTCTATATGATCAAGTTCAGGCAAATAGCCGCTATAGCGGCCTGAACTTAACCGCATCACTTTTGGCCCAAGTTCACACCCCGTGTAATCGCCCCATGTTACAGCGCCTTCCCACGGCACGCCGTACACAACAGCGTCAACTTCACCCAAAAGGTTTTCAGCTGTTAAATTTTGTGACCCTAAAAAACAAGGCGTATTTCCGTAAATGGTCTCACTCATCCAAACAGTCCTTTCTCCATAAGATCTGGTTTTTCTTTTCCCTAACACGGCGGAAGAAAACCGGTAATTTGGAATAAGGCAGTGGTAAAATAGAACAGAGGTGATAAGGTGAAGCAGTTATTCAATATTTTTCTAACCTTTTTTAAGCTGTCACCCATTATGTTTGGCAGCTGTTACGCTTTGATTCCAGTAATTCAACAGGAAATTGTAGAAAAACTTGCCGGCATGGCTTTTATTCATAAATACAATGCAGCGGTTAAAAAAACCGGGCAGACAGCAGGAAAAGGAGAATCTGGCTGTCTGCCCGGTTTTTTTAATGTAAAAAGACCATATCATTTCCTTGCTCAAACCGATCATGGTACTTTAAAAGGAGAGAGCTAGATGCAGCGGAAGGAAGGTTTTTTATGGAAATTGGAATCAGCACATTTGTTGAAACCACACCGGATGTGGAGACAGGCAGTGTCATCAGTCACGCTGAGCGGCTGCGCCAGGTAGTAGAAGAAATTGTGTTAGCCGATCAGGTCGGTCTTGATGTGTTTGGCGTAGGGGAACATCACCGTGAAGATTACGCGGCGTCTTCTCCGGCTGTGGTGCTGGCTGCAGCGGCACCCCAGACCCAAAAAATCCGGCTGACGAGTGCGGTGACGGTGTTGTCATCGGCCGATCCGGTACGCGTATTTCAGGACTTTGCTACGCTTGACGCCCTGTCAAACGGACGGGCAGAAATTATGGCCGGGCGGGGGTCATTTATTGAGTCCTTTCCTTTGTTTGGATATGATTTAAAGGATTATAATGAACTATTTGATGAAAAGCTGGATCTGCTGCTGAACATTCGGAGTGCTGAAAAAGTAACGTGGCAGGGAAAACACCGGCCGGCGATTCAAAATCTCGGCATATACCCGCGCCCGGTGCAAAACCCGCTTCCAGTCTGGATCGGCAGCGGCGGCAATTCTGAATCGGTCGTTCGCGCCGGGCTTCTCGGCCTGCCGCTTGTGCTCGCCATTATCGGCGGCAGCCCGGTTCAATTTGCCCCGCTTGTAGAGCTGTATAAAAAGGCGGCTGTGCATGCCGGGCATGATCCGGCTGTTCTGCCAGTAGCGTCGCATTCGCACGGCTTTTTAGCAAAAAGCACAGAGGAGGCGGCTGATTTATTTTTCCCGTCTACACAGGCGGCGATGAATAAGCTGGGCAGGGAGCGCGGATGGGGGCCGTACAATCGGGCAAGCTTTGATGCCGCCCGCAGCTTCGAGGGTGCTTTGTATGTAGGAGATCCGAAAACAGTCGCCCAAAAAATCATTCATCTTCGTAAAAAAGTCGGGATTACCCGCTTTATGCTGCATGTTCCGGTTGGCACAATGCCGCATGATTTAGTAATGAATGCGATCGAACTGCTTGGAAGAGAAGTGGCGCCGGTTGTACGTGAAGAAATCGCTCAATGGGAAGCGGATGGGCAGCCGCAATAAGGAAAGGAGCCTTGAAATGATTGTTCTCGAAAATGAACTGCTGACCGTGCACATTTCTCCATCTGGAGCGGAAGTACGGAAGGTATTTCACAAAAAAATAGGTCTGGATTATATGTGGAGCGGAGACAGCCAGTATTGGGGACGTGTGTCACCGGTTCTGTTTCCGATTGTCGGCCGTCTGAAACGAGACCGGTATGCGCTTGATGGCAGATCTTACAGAATGCCGCAGCATGGTTTTCTGCGGGATGTGGAGTTTACCGTGCAGGATCAGGAAAAAGAGTATGCGGCTTTTTGTTTTGACCCGCTTGATTCATTTTTAGATATTTACCCGTTTCGATTTCAAGTGGTGATTTATTACACGTTAAAAGAGGACTCTTTAAATGTCCGCTGGGAAATTAAGAACGAGCATCAAGAAAAGATGTATTTCTCGATCGGGGCCCATCCCGCCTTTAACGTACCGCTTCAAGCGGAAGAAAAAGCGGAAGACTATACATTGAATTTTACACCGGCCGCGGGCAGACAGGCAACGCAATATGAGCTGGTAAATTCAATGGCAAAGGAAAAAAAGACGGTTCAAACCATAGAGCCGATCTCCATTCAGTCCTCCTTGTTTGAACAGGACGCCTTTATATACAGCCATATTGACCGTGTTTCACTTCGCTCAAACCGGACCGGCCACGGGGTAGAAGTGGACCTGGCTGGATTTCCCTTCGTCGGCATTTGGTCAAGCTACAACAAAAAAACCGGCACGATGGCACCGTTTGTATGCATCGAACCGTGGTACGGCATCGCTGATACAGTTGATGCCAGCGGCAAGCTGGATGAAAAGCTGGGCATAAACGAGCTTGAACCAGGCGGCCGGTTCGAAGCCAACTATACCATTTCATTTATATAAAAAAACGATCTGGCTGGTCAACAGCCGGATCGTTTTTTTAATCCCAAAAAATTTAAACATTTTACTAAAAATATTCAATTACCAATGATAGCGTTTTCAATTACACTAAGAAAAAATAAATCAGGGAGGATGATTTTATGAGTACTCCGTCTAATGTCAATACGGCCAGACGTGCCCACCCATTTGAAGTACATGAAAAAAAACAAAAGAAAATCAACTGGGTTCCATATTTGATGATTGCTCCGTCCGTTTTCATTGTCGTAGCGTTTCTGTTTTATCCAATTGGCACGGTATTTTATTACAGTTTGTTTAATTATGATTTATCAGCGCCTTATTACAATGGATTTATCGGTCTTGAAAATTTTAAAGAAATCTTTACGGCGGACAAAACCTTTCTGCCGAGTCTGTTTATTACATTAAAATGGGTCGTGTCACAAGTGGGCCTTCAACTTGTTTTTGGCATGGCCGTAGCACTTCTCTTAAATCAAACGTTCAAATTCCGCGGTATGTTTCGGGCAGCAGCTTTTATTCCATGGGCCATTTCAGGCGTTCTGGCCTCGGTCATGTGGTCACTTATGTACAATGAACATATGGGTGTACTGAATGATTTGTTTATGCGGATTGGAATAATCAGCGAAAGCAAGGCATGGTTATCTGATGTCAGCACAGCTTTTGGCTCAATTGTGGTCGCTGAACTATGGCGCGGCATTCCTTTTTTTGCAATAACGCTTTTAGCCGCCCTGCAAAGCATTCCAAATGAGATGTATGAAGCAGCAAAAGTGGACGGGGCGGGAAGACGAAAAACGTTTTTCTTTATTACGCTGCCGCAGCTGAAAAACACAATTATCCTAACCGTGCTGCTCCGTACGATTTGGGAGTTTAATAATGTTGATTTGATTTTTAACTTAACAGGCGGCGGACCGGCAGAATCTACAACGACGCTGACGATGTACATCGCATCACAGGCGGTGCACGGCAGCAATTTTGGATATGGCTCAGCGCTTACGGTCGTTTCATTCGCTGTTCTGCTCATTTTTGCGGTTGTCTTTTTGAAAGTAACGAAGTATGAAAAAGAGGAGGCGGAACGATGAATAAAACGATGGATCGCTGGCTGACACTCCGGCTTCCGCTTGCAGTAATGCTTATTTTCACCATGTTTCCGTTTTACTGGACAATTAATACCGCTTTTAAAATGGATGGAGATATTGTCAAACGTCCGGTTGAATACATTCCAACTGCACCCACTATCGATAACTTTGTTATTGCCTGGAGCAATGTTGGCTTTGCGACTTACTTTAAAAACAGTTTAATTGTTGGTGTAAGCACGGTTGCCCTTGTTTTGGTCCTGTCTATTTTATCGGGATACGCACTCAGCCGGTACAAATTCAAAGGAAAACGTGCTTTCATGGTGATGCTTCTTTGTACACAGTTTATTCCAAGAGCAATGCTTATTATCCCATTGTTTATTATTTTCAAAAACCTGGGATTAATCAGCAGCCCGCTTTCATTAATTATTACGTATGCCGCTGTAGAAATTCCATTTACAACTGTTCTCATGAGCGGCTTTATTTCCAACGTGCCGAAAGAGCTGGAAGAAGCGGCTATGATTGACGGATGCAATCGGCTTCAATCGCTGCGCCATGTTGTCTTCCCGCTTCTTGTACCGGGCATTGTAGCTACAGGCGTGTTTACTTTGATTTATACATGGAATGAGTTTCTGCTAGCGCTTATGCTGACCAATCAGCAAAGCAAGTTTACACTCCCGGTTGGGCTCAGCTACATGATGGGTGAATTTAATGTGAACTACGGTGCTCTTGCTGCAGGAAGTGTCATTGCGCTTGTTCCGGCGGTTCTGCTGTTTATTTACGCACAAAAGCATTTGGTCAGCGGCCTGGGCGGCGCGGTCAAAGGTTAACATATCCAAGGGGGAATTGAGATGAGAAAAAAATTATTTCACGGTATGTCAACGTCATTTGTGCTGGCTTCTATGCTGCTGGCGGGCTGCAACAGTGGTGACACAGAAGTTGAGGGCTCATCAAGTCCTGGCACAAAATCTGATCCTAATGAACAAATTACGATTACATTCTGGGATGAAAATGCCGGCCCGCAGCGGACACCGATTTGGGAAGAGCTGATTACACGCTTTGAAGCAGAGCATAAAAATATTGATGTAGAGTATGTAGGACTTCCAAAGGATTCAGCGAAGCAAAAGCTGGATGCTGCTATTGCAGCAGACGATATGCCGGATGTCGGCAGTGTGCAGACAAGCTGGCTGCCGGAATTTGCAGCGCGAGACGCTTTGCTGCCGCTTGATGAGCAGTTTGACAGCTGGGAAGAAGGAAGCAAAATCAATAAAAGCGCGGTTGACTTTAACAAAGAAATTGTTATGGATGGAAAATTATACGGAGTTCCGTATACACAAAACCTGGATATTTTATGGTACCGGCCAGACTGGTTCGCCGAGAAAAATGTAAAAGCACCAGAAACGTGGGATGAATTTTTCACAGCTGCCGAAAGCATGACTGACAAAGCGAACAATCGGTACGGCTATACGATCCGCGGCGGAGCAGGGGGCTCCTTCCAGCTGCAGCGCCTTATGTATGCTTATTCCGGCCTTGAAGAGTATGTAGATAAAGATGGCAAAAGTACAATCAACGATCCGAAACACGTTGAGTTTTTGGAAAAATATTTTGATATGTATCAAAAGTTCACACCAAAAAGTGATATAACAAACGGTTACAAAGAAATGATTGCAGGATTTGATACAGGAGCTGTTGCGATGGTGCAGCACAATGTCGGCTCATACGGGGAGCATAACGAATCACTTGAGCCGGGTCAATTTAAAGCGCTTGCACTTCCGAAATCAGAAGATGGTAAATATGTAGCAGAAGGCGGCAATACGATTGGTATGTCTATTTTTAAATCAACAGAGCATCCGGAAGCGGCCTGGGAATTTACTGCGTTCATTAACTCGGCCGAAAGTCAAAGCTATTGGAATGAAAAGGTTGGCCAGATTCCAACCAATTCAGACGTGCTGCAGGAAGACTGGGTGAAAAATGCTGATCATATTAAAGTAGCATTTGAAGTCTATGAAGATCCAAACCTTGTCCTATACAAACCGCCGTTTTATCTACCTGATTATCGATCTATTCTTGATAATACTGTGGATTCCGGCATTCAAAATGTAATGAGCGGCAAGGTGACTGTAAAAGAATTTTTAGATGAATGGGCCGGTGCGATTGAAGAATCACAAAAGCAATATGACGAACACTTTAAAAAATAAAAAAGGAAAGATGCCAGGTCAGGCATCTTTTCCTTCATTTACTGGAGGAATGCAGGTTGATCGGCACAACATATCCGTCGGAAAAAAGAAGCTATATGGATGAGAAAACCGGCAGAAAAGTATGGCAGCTAACAGCGTCTTCATCTAATTTCCACTTTTACTTTACAGATAATTCGTTTACGAAGAACAGCGGAGACATTTATTTTTTATCTGACCGAAGTGGACCGAAAAACTGCTACAACCTGTTTAAAATGGATATGGACTCAGGCCTCATGACACAGCTGACAGATGAAGCGGATGGAATTACACCAAGTTACCATACAAAAACGCCCGACAGCAAAATCATTGTGTATGTAACAGGGAACAAGGTGAAAAAACTGGAGACCGATACGATGGATCTGACTGTTTTGTACGAGGAGCAAGGCGATATAGACCTTGGCCACCCGCACATTAACGCGGAAGGTACATATATCGGCCTGGCGCGAAATGAGCGTGCGCCTATTCAGCGCGGCGCCAATTACAAAGGGTTTAAAGAAACAATGTATACAACAAAAAAGGGCTGGATCACATTGATTTCAATGGATGGAGAGACGGTAACCAATGTATTTGAAGACACCCATTGGCTTGGCCATTTTCAATTTTCGCCGCATGACAGCGATCTTGCCATGTTTTGTCACGAGGGACCTTGGAATCTTGTTCATCAGCGCATCTGGCTGCTTCGAATAGCCAGCCGGGATGTAAAGCCTTGTTTTCGCCAGTCAGAGGATGATTGTGTTGGCCACGAATTTTGGACAGCAGACGGCCGCATTTTTTTCGACAACCGGCGTAAAGGCCATGATGGAACGATCACCGTCCACAAAACACAGGCAACAATTGAACTGGAGAAGACGGATCAAGTTCCTTATGTAGGCCTGGCGGATTCTAAGGGAAATGTAATTCGGGTTATGGATTTGCCTTATTATTGCAACCACTATCATGCTAACCAAGAGGGTACATTGCTTGTCGGCGATGAAGCAGAGGATCTCGTTTTAATTGATATAAGCAGTAATAAGCCTTCAATTGAAACTCTTTGCACGCACAAAACGAGCTGGCAGTCACAAAAAACCCACTGCCATCCGACGTTCAGTTGGGATGACCGGCATATTTTATTTACCTCGGACAGGGAAGGCGAATGCCAGATTTATTTACTTTCATTGGAGGAGTGAAACCATGTTTGTTAAGGGGAGCGAAACAAAAACAGTACACGCGGGAGAAGGTGCAGTGAGGAAACTGCTTGGCTGCGGCGGCACGCTGACAATGGCGGAAGTTGAGTTTGAAAAGGGAGCAATTGGAGAAATGCATTCACATGAACATGAGCAGGTCTGTTATATCGTGCAGGGACGGTTCCAATTTAACTTAAACGGTGATATTCGCCTGCTTCAAAAAGGAGACAGCGTGTACGTTCCGTCAAATATCCAGCATGGCGTTACAGCACTTGAGGATCATTCCATCATTTTAGATGTGTTTACGCCGCAGCGCGAAGATTTTTATTAAGGGGGCTAAAGAAAATGAAGACGATTTCAATGGTTGAAACGGCAGAGCAGGCGTGCCGGGCTGTTATGAATACGTATACACCGGCTGAGCTGCCGCCGGCGGGTATTTGGCATTATCATCAAGGTGTGTTTTTGGAAGGGATGCGGCGTGTCTATGAGCAAACCGGAAACGAAGAATATTTCAATTATGTAAAGAACTATATTGACCTGCTCGTTGACGAAGAAGGAAATTTTTTATTTGCTAGAGAAGAATTGGATGCTATACAAGTAGGAATTCTTCTGTTTCCGTTGTATCAGAAAACGGGAGACAAGAGATACATGATTGCAGCGAAAAAACTACGAAGCTTGTATGGGTCATTCAATAAAACGACAGAAGGCGGCTTCTGGCATAAAGACAAATACCCGTATCAAATGTGGCTGGACGGCTTGTATATGGCCGGGCCGTTTGCGCTTATGTACAATGAACATTTCCATGAGCCGGAGCTGATTCAGCAGGTTCTTTATCAGGAAAAGCTGATGCGTAGCCATACAAAAGATCAGAACACAGGACTCTTTTATCATGCATGGGATGAGAAAAAACAGCAGCCGTGGGCAAACCGAGAAACAGGCTGTTCACCGGAGTTTTGGTCACGTTCTATTGGCTGGTATGGGACGGCTCTTATCGATATAGCAGAACGGCTGCCGGACTATCATCCATCCCGCACGGAATTAATAGAAGAACTGCGTGCCCTTATCCCGGCGCTGCTCGCTTTTCAAGACGAACAAACAGGGCTATGGTATCAAGTTACCCATAAGGGGGCACAGGAGGAAAACTGGCTGGAGTCATCCGGCACAAGCTTGTTTATTTACACGATTGCCAAAGCGGTTCAAAACGGCTGGGCAGACGCTTCATACTTAAAAGAGGCGGAACGGGCGTTTAACGGCTTGATGGAGCATATGGTATATACAAGCGGGGGACAGTGGAAGCTGAACGGCATTTGCATCGGGACCTCTGCCGGCGTATATGATTATTACGTTTCCCGCCCCGCGTCCGCTAATGACCTGCACGGAGTCGGTGCGTTTCTACTAGCAGTCATGGCTCTTGAACAAGCAAAAAAATAAAATATCCAAACCGGCAGGAAGATGATATCGTTAAAGGATAGTTCACATGAGAGAAGGGCTTGAATACGCATGCAGTTAAAAAAATGGAAAGCGTTTATTCAAAAACACTTCTTTTTTTCCTTTAAATCAACGATTATCAGCCTTTACCTGCCGGTTATGATTTTGTTTATAGCGATTATGGGCGGGGTATCTTATTTTCTCGCTGCTGACCAGATAAAAGAAAACGCATACAAAAATATCGATGATACTGTATTTCAGACGACGGGCTATTTGGAAAACCGTTTTACCGATGTGTTTGAGCAGCTGGTTTCGCTGGCGAATGATCCAACAATGAATGCAATCATTGCGAATGATCCGGATGATATTGATCCGAAAGATTATATTTCTTTTAACAATCACTTAAATCAAATTTTTATTAATTATAACTCTATGATTGAAGCGATTTTGGTTGACGTGCATGATGGGAAATTTCAACTGACGAAAAACGACGGCCAAACGAATTTTGTCCGCTTTCAATTTGAAGAGTATGCACAAAAGTTTACAGGAAGCAAAGAGGGCTATTACTGGCGGAATTTACATGCAGACGATATTTTTTATGGCATCAACAGCGAACCCAACAATGTGATCAGCGTATTTAAGCTGGTTGGAACAGCCCAGTCAAAAGCACACGGCATCGTTCTTTTTAACTTGCGCGGTGATTATTTTGAACGCATTTTTAATGAATCGCTGCTTGGTGAAAACGGCTACCTCGCTTTGATCAGCGAAGATGGATCGGTTTTATCCAAGCAGGTTGAAGAAGAATATATGATAGATGAAACGGTCGTTCAATACGCACAACGAGCGGATGCTGAACGGGGGCAGTTTGAGTTCCAAAAGCCAGGTGGCAAAGAAATGGTCGTCATTTACGATACGATGGAGTTAAACAACTGGAAAGTGGCCGCTGTATTTCCACAGGAGGACGTGCTTCAAAAAGTGAATTACATTAAATATGTAACGATTACGCTGATCCTCTGTTTAATGATTGTCGCTGTTGCCATTTCAAATGTTTTTGCCCGCTACATTACCGGGCCCATCCGGTCACTCGTTCAAAATATGAAGCTGGTGAACGAGCAAAATATCGCGATCCCCGCTGAGCCTTCCGAGCATGTCATGAAAGAAATGAAAATTTTAAACCACGGTATGGAAGAAATGATGCAAAAGCTAAACAAACTCATTGAACAGGTAAAAGTTGAGCAGGAGGAAAAGAGAAGGCTTGAATACGCTATTTTGTACGCGCAAATTACCCCGCACTTTTTATATAACACCTTATACTCGATCAAAAGCTTAAGCGATATGGGCATGAACGAAGAAGCCAGTGCTATGATTAGTGCGCTGTCTAACTTTTTTCGCATCAGCATCAGCAAGGGACGCGAACTGATTACCGTTGCAGAAGAAATCGAGCATATTCGCAGTTATCTTTTTATACAGGAAATGCGCTACGGTGATGATTTTTCATATGAGATCCAGATGGACGAAGGACTGGGACACTATCAAATCATGAAGCTTACCCTGCAGCCGCTCGTTGAAAATGCGCTTTATCATGGAGTTAAGCAGACAAGAGGAGAAGGAAAGATTTTGGTTTCGGTCCGCGAAGAAGAAGAGCAGTTAATTCTTTCTGTACAGGATAATGGCAAAGGGATACCACCGGAAAAACTGGCGGCTATCCGGCGTGAAATTTACCAAAAGGGGTCAGAAAAGCAGATGACTGGTATCGGGCTAAACAGCGTGCATGAGCGCATTGGCCTGCATTTCGGACCGTCCTATGGACTCTTTATAGAAAGCGAAGAAGGAAAAGGCACAGCTATTACATTGACAATACCAAAACGCGAACAAGGAGTGAAGCGGGCATGACGTGCAGGATAGTAATTGTAGATGATGACCGGATTATCCGGCGCAGCTTGTCGACAGCAATTCCATGGAAGGAACACGGTTTTGAGCTGGCAGGCGAAGCGGCAGACGGAGAAAAGGGCTTGGCGTTAATTAAGGAAACAAATCCGCAAATTGTGATTTCCGATATTAAAATGCCCTACATGGACGGACTTGAAATGGCCGGGAAAATCAAAGAAATGAATACGGGCATTAAAGTCATTCTATTAACAGGCTTTGAGGATTTTTCCTTTGCGCAAAAAGCCATATCGGTTCGGGCATTTGATTATCTACTAAAGCCGGTCAACCGGGATTGCCTGCTCCAAAAAGCGAAAGAAGCACGGGCAGAGTGGGAAAAAGAACAAAACGACCGGCGCCAGCTTGATGATCATCTTCCCGTGCGCCGTCAGCATTTCATTCGGGCGCTTCTTTATAAAAAAGTAGACAGTGCCGGGCTGGAAGACCAAATAAGGGAGCTGGGGCTGGCCCTGCACAGCCCGGTCCTTGCTGTACTGCTGGTGAAATTGGATGAACCGGTGCATCAGCAGTCCGGAAATAAACGGATCAAGCAGCAAGTTTTAGCGTTGGCCGAGCAGAACTTTCCGGCAAGTGCGATAACGGAGATGAGGCCCGATGAGTTTGCTGTAATTTGGCCGATGCCAGCCGATATGGAAAACTGGACAATGAGGGTTGAAGCATTTCAATCGACTATTCGCGGGTCTCTGCATACATCTGTAACCGTTACGGCGGGAGGGCTTTGCGATGAGCTTCAGCGTGTACCGGACGCCTACTCGGAGGCAGCAGCTGCTATGGAATTTCGGCATATCATCGGAAAAGACCGCTTTTTCACAATTGAAGATGTAGGGGAGTCCGTTCAAGAAGCCCAGCCTTTTCTTCAGCAGTTCGTTCAGGAAAAAGTGATCGAAAAAGTCAAAATGGGAATGTTATCGGAAGTAGAGCAATTTTTTTCGGAGGATCGGCTTCAGCAGCTGAAAAGAGCATACCTGCCTTTTCAGGAGGTTCGGATGGCGGCTATTCACCTGCTCATTATGCTGTCACAGGAAGTAGAGAGCTGGAGGGAAGAACGGCAAAAAGAAATCGTCGGTTACGTGCAGGATATAAACGGACTGCAGACGATTCAAGAGGTTTTTGAAAAACTTCACCATACATTTATACAAATGGCACAATCCGTAGAAGGGCAGCGCAAAAAACGGTCTGTTGTGGATGAGGCAGTCGATTATATTAAAGAGCACTTTTGTGAAGAAGACTTAACACTTCAAAAAACAGCCAGCCATGTTCACATGAATGCGGCTTATTTAAGTACGCAGTTTAAAGCGGAAAAAGGAATCAATTTTGTCGATTTTCTACTTGATTTGCGAATGAAAAAAGCCATGCAGCTGCTGAGGCAGGAACAGCTGAAGATTTACGAAGTGGCAAGCATGGTCGGCTATAGTAACCCACAGTATTTCAGTATTTGCTTTAAACAGTACACCAATCATTCACCGGGCCAGTTTAAAAAACTGTCCTAAGATCCATTCGGTTAAAAAAAGAGGAGCGGTCTTGCGTGCAGCAAGCCCGCTTCTCTTTGTCATGTTTAGGCTTAGTCTTTTCTGCGTGCAGCCGCTTCGTCTTTAATTTCTTCACGCATTCCTTCAATGCTTTCTTCGCGGCGTTCATTTTTCGCTTTGATGGCTGCCCGTTCTTTCCCGTTTGCAAAAACCATTGTTTCTTCCGCTGCCTCGATGTTTCCGATTGTGTTTTGCACCATTTCTTGAAGCTTTTGAACGTTGTCGGAACGGTTATCCGGTTTTGGACGGTTGTTGCGTGTCATGTGTATTCCTCCTTTGAAGTCTCGAGCAGTACAGTCCGTAGAATGCCCTTTATTTCTTCTGTCCATTCAAAAAGAAAATATGTACAGCTATTTGATTTAAAAATTCTGACAATATTCCCGACTTGACTTATCGGAATTACGGAGTTAAAGTAAGAATCTACATTTTAGTCATTAGGGGGCTTTTTTATGGAAAACGGATTTATCCTTTTAAATATCATCGGCCTTCTGATTCTCGTTGCTCTTTTGTTTTTCATGCAGCGCCGCCACGTTTCGTTTTCGAAACGGGTATTTACCGGACTTGGTCTCGGTATCGTGTATGGACTTATTTTGCACTTTGCATATGGAACAGAATCAGAAACGCTGGCAAGTTCTACAGCCTGGTTTGATTTAATTGGAACAGGTTATGTACGTTTGCTTCAAATGATCGTGATGCCGCTCGTATTTATTTCGATTTTAGGAGCATTCACAAAAATTACGATTGGAAAGAACTTTGCCAAGATGGCGACGCTTATTCTTGGTATTCTTCTTGGCACAACGGCTGTAGCAGCAGCGGTTGGAATTGCATCTGCTATTGGCTTTAACCTGGATGCATCTCAAATTGTCCAGGGTACGGCGGAGACAGAACGCGGCCAGTCTATTGCGGATCAATCGACTGAAGTGGCAGATAAACCGCTGCCGTCTCAAATTGTAGACCTGCTTCCGCAAAATCCATTTTTGGATTTTACAGGCGCGCGTCCGACTTCGACGATTGCCGTTGTCATTTTCGCTGCATTTTTGGGCTTTGCGTACTTAACGGTAGCCCGGAAAGAGCCTGAGCATGCCGCTTTACTAAAACGAGGCATTGATGCTCTTTATTCGCTTGTGATCAATGTGGTGAAGATCGTGCTCCGTTTGACGCCATACGGCATTTTGGCTATTATGGCCCGTACGGTTGCATTGTCTGACTTTGGAGCTATTTATAACCTTGGCAAGTTTGTCATCGCTTCTTATGTAGCGCTGATTGTGATGTTTATTATTCACTTGTTGATTTTGACTTTATCCGGCTTGAGCCCGGCTACTTACGTGAAAAAAGTAGGGGAAACACTCAGCTTTGCTTTTACGTCACGTTCAAGTGCAGGAACACTGCCAATGACATTAAACACGCAAACGACGCGCCTTGGCGTGCCGGAAGGAGTAGCCAATTTTGCCGGCTCATTTGGTTTGTCCATTGGGCAAAACGGCTGCGCAGGTATTTACCCAGCAATGCTTGCCGTAATGATTGCTCCTTCAGCAGGCATCAATCCGCTTGATCCTGGTTTTATCGTGACGTTAATCGCGGTTGTCGTGATCAGCTCGTTCGGTGTAGCAGGTGTAGGCGGCGGTGCCACATTTGCGGCTATTTTGGTTCTATCTGCGATGAACCTTCCTGTCGCGCTTGCTGGTGTGCTCATTTCAGTTGAACCGCTTATCGATATGGGACGGACAGCTCTTAACGTAAACGGCGCGATTACAGCAGGTGTCACGACTGCACGCGTAACAGGAGAACTGGACAAAGGAATATTTAACGAAGACCTGGCTAAACAAACAGCCGATGTATAAACAAAAGCACCTCCACAGATGGAGGTGCTTATTTGTTATTCAGCGTTTTTAGATTTTTTGGACAAATTAGCATGAAGACTTATTTACGGTTCATAGTATATAATAGAAGTGTCGTATACATAGACAAGAGGAGCGACTTACGAAACGGAGGCACTTTCATGACGATCTATACAGGGTTTGTAGGAACGTACACAAAGCAGGACGGAAAAGGAATTCATACGTTCGAGCTTGATACAGAAAAAGCCGAACTCTTACATGCTGCGGTGGCAGCAGAAGTAAACAATTCAACATACATCACGATTAGTGAAAACGAACAATTTTTATACGCGGTAGAGAAAGGCGGAAAAGGCGGCGGTCTTGCAGCTTTTTCAATTCAAAATGGAAAGCTTAACAAACTGAATGACGTACTCGACAGCGAAGGCGTGCCTTGTCACGTATCCCTGAATAAAAATGGCACGCGTGCTTTCACAGCTCAGTACCATACGGGGACAGCGGAAATGTACAGCATCCATGCAGAAACAGGCGAATTAATTGATTTGCTTGATGTAGCGACTCATGAAGGGACAGGCCCGAATCCAGATCGCCAGGAAAAAGCGCATACTCACTTTTTCGGTATGACAAAAGATGAGCGTTTTGTTGTGGCGGTGGATCTTGGAACGGATGAAATTATCACCTATGAAGTGGCTGGAGAAGACCTATTGAAAAAAGCGGTTTTCAAAACAGAGCCGGGAGCAGGTCCGCGCCATATCGTGTTTCACCCGACGGAGTGCGTAGCTTATGTGATGACAGAGCTGAGCAACGAAGTACTTGTTCTGGAACTTAACGAGCAGGATGGGACGTTTAAACAATTGTACGCCCACAAAACAATCCCGGCTGATTTTACAGCAAACAGCCAGGGCAGTGCCATCCGTATTTCATCAGACGGCCGTTTTGTTTATGCAGGCAACCGCGGCCATAACAGTATCGCGGTATTTGAAACAACTGAAAATGGACGCCGTCTTCAGCTGGTAGAGATCGTGTCCACAAAAGGCGATTGGCCTCGTGATTTTGATTTAGACCCAACTGAAATGTTTTTAATCGTAGCACACGAGAAAACACATAATGTAGTCCTGTTTAAGCGTGAAGCGAAAACCGGCCGGCTGACGCCTGCACAATCAGAAGTGACTGTACCCGAAGGAGTTTGTGTGACCTTTTTAAAAGGAAACTAATTGAAAGAAGGCCTTCTATTTGAATGCAATCGACCGTATCGTTCAGACGTACGCCTCCTTTTTTGACTGGGACATGTGGGTTCATGTCCTGACAGACCCAGTCAGCTGGGGATTGATTGGGACACTTGTCGTGATGGAAGGGCTTCTTTCAGCGGATAACGCCTTGGTGCTGGCCGTAATGGTTCGTCACCTGCCTGAAAATAAGCGGAAAAAAGCACTGTTTTACGGGCTTTTAGGCGCATATACATTTCGGTTTGTGGCGATTGGGCTTGGTGTCTGGCTGATGGAAATTCGATGGGTCAAAATTCTGGGCGCTATTTATTTAGCATGGCTCGTTTGGGATCATTTAAAAGAGCCCAATAAAGGAGAACAGCCTGTTGAAACGACGAAAACCGGCGTACTGATTCGGATGTTTGGCCCGTTTTGGGGAACGGTTGCAGCGGTAGAACTGATGGATATTGCTTTTTCTGTCGACAGCGTTCTGGCGGCGTTTGGGATCAGCAAAGAAGTATGGATCCTGCTTTTGGGCGGTATGTTCGGTGTTCTGATGATGCGGACAGTAGCAGGCCTGTTTATGAAGCTGATTGACCGGGTGCCGGAGCTTGAGACGACTGCTTATATTTTAATTGGGATCATCTCCATTAAAATGATGCTGAGCATTGCGTATATAGAAATAAGCCATACCGTCTTCTTTGTGATTTTAGCGATGGCGTTTGTAGGAACATTCGTCGTTCATATTTTTCGAAGAAACCCTGTCAATTAGCGGCAGGGTTTTCTTTATGGAGATAAGAAAAGGAGAAAGGAAACAGAAAATGAGCAGTTTAAGAAATGAGATAGAACAACAGCGGTCAAGGACCGGACAGCTTTTGCTGCTGTTCAGTATTATCCTGCTGGCGTTAAATATGCGGTCACCGATCACCTCAGTCGGACCGCTCACAACGATGATTCAAAATGACCTGCAGCTATCAAGTGCAGCAGCAGGGGCGCTGACAACGATTCCGCTGCTCGCTTTTGCCGTATTATCACCGTTTGCCTCAACGTTAGCGCGTGCATTTGGCATAGAGCGGGTGCTGTTTAGCGCATTGCTGCTTTTAACAATCGGTTTGATGCTGAGGCCGGCGGGAAGCGTAACGGGATTGTTTTCCGGTACGATCCTGATTGGGCTGGCGATTGCTCTTTGCAATGTGCTCACACCGGCTGTTGTAAAGCTGAATTTTCCTCATAAAATCGGTGTTATGACAGGCTTTTATGCGATGTCTATGAATTTATCAGGAGCCTTTGCGTCTGGATTTAGTATTCCAATGGCGGCATTCAGTTCTTTTGGCTGGCGGGCTTCATTAGGGGTTTGGATCATACCAGCATGTGCGGCTATCCTTGTTTGGATGACGCAGTGGCGCTACATTCGGCATCCGTTAAAAGCAGGGCGGCGTACAGGCCAAAAAACACCCCTTAAGCGCTCGGAACTCGCCTGGAAAATCACCGCTTTTATGGGCATTCAGTCTCTTCTGTTTTACTCACTTGTCGCCTGGCTGCCTGACATTTTGCATGAACAGGGGCTGAGTGTAGAATCGGCAGGGTGGATGCTGTCCGCCATTCAATTCACACAGCTGCCGTTTACGTTCATTGTTCCGATCATCGCCGATCGAGTGCAGAATCAGCAGCCGCTTGTGATCGCGGCCGCCTTCTTTATGGCCGCCGGCTTGAGTGGTATTTTATTCGCCTGGACAGAATGGATCGTTCTTTGGGTTATTTTGATTGGGGTGGCTGGAGGGATTTCTTTTAGCCTTGCCATGATGTTTTTCACCCTGCGGACGAGAACATCGCTGGAAGCGGCTGACCTGTCCGGAATGGCGCAATCAGCCGGCTATTTATTTGCCGCATTAGGGCCAGCCTTGTTTGGTGCCATTCATGATACACTAAACGGATGGACAGTGCCTCTTCTGCTATTGATAGCGGCCGTGGTCGGTCTTTTTATCGCCGGTATGGATGCCGGAAAGAACCAGTATGTAACGGGGGAGCCGGATCCTCGCTCCATGAAATAAAAGCTGCACGATAAGGAGTCTTGCTCCTTATCGTGCAGCTTTTTTACTTATGATTCGGTTCGTATAATTCCCATGTGTATTTAAGAGAATCAACAATAAAGTCGGCTACTTCTTCTGCGGAACGATGACGAACCGGCAGTGTAGAATGGTGAATGGCGTATGCGCTCTGCCGTTTGTAAAACAGCTCTTTAATTTCATCTATGCTTTTGCTTTGAAGAACAGGACGGGTATCGACCAAAAGATCAAGGCGTTCTTTCCATTCTTCCCAATCTACATCCAGATAAAAAACGATGCAATGATCCAGGCACGCTTTTCGGATTTCCGGGTTTAAAAAAGCACCACCGCCGATAGACAGAACTTTCAGCTTTTCCTGGGCAAGAGAGCATGTTTTCTTCTGTTCATATTCACGAAAAAACGGCTCGCCGTGCTCGGCGAAAATTTGGGGAATGGTCATGCCGAAATCTTTTTCAATTTCCTGATCTACGTCAATAAATGTTCGGTAGAGTTTTTTTGCAACCAGTTCGCCGATCGTCGTTTTGCCGACGCCCATAAAACCGATCAATACAATGGATTTCTGTCTTGCCGGTATCTGTAAATGGTTCAATCGAAACACTCTTTCCTTTGTTTAAATTACTTTTTAGTATAGTACAGCTGTGAAGCGCCGTAAACATGTTTCAGCGCAGGATAGAAGAAGGCTTTCCAATCGTTTCATGCTACACTAGAAGAAAATGTAAAGAAAGGATGATTTAATTGAAGCCAGTTGTTGTGGTGTACAAGCCTTTGTATGAGGAAGCGCTCCAGTATATTCGGTCCCTATGC
Organism: Domibacillus indicus; assembly: GCF_023715895.1. Classification (GTDB taxonomy): domain Bacteria; phylum Bacillota; class Bacilli; order Bacillales; family Domibacillaceae; genus Domibacillus; species Domibacillus indicus_A. Next base: position 117,664 of record NZ_JAMBOO010000004.1, read on the forward strand.
CAGGTTGAATATTTCCCGGGATATGAACGAACCGATCCAGCTTTCGTGGAAGCGCTCGGCCGCGCGGACGGCTTGATTGGTTCAGGTTTAAAAGTGGATGAGGCACTCTTGGGTAAAGCGCCAAATCTAAAAGTAATCGCCAACAAATCAGTAGGCTACGATAATCTCGATATTGGGCTTTTAAAAAAGCGTGGCATACAAGCAGCGAATACGCCGGGTGTTTTAGACGATACAGTCGCAGATACCATTATGGCGCTCGTGCTGGCCGCTGCACGGCGGGTAACCGAATTGGACCGGTTCGTTAAAACAGGCGGCTGGGCTGAAAAGGGATTTCATGAGGGCCAATTTGGTGTGGATGTACATCATAAAACACTTGGTATTATCGGCATGGGTGGTATCGGGCGGACCGTTGCCAAGCGGGCGCATTTTGGCTTTGATATGAACATTCTCTATCATAACCGTTCACGCCAGGAAGAAGCAGAGCATACATACAACGCTGTTTATTGTACGATGGATGAGCTGCTTGAACAGTCGGATTTTGTGTGTGTGATGACACCGCTGACCGAACAAACGAGGGGAATGATCGGCCGGGAAGCGTTTGAGAAAATGAAGGAAACAGCTGTTTTTATCAATGCATCACGCGGTCCGGTCGTAGATGAAAAAGCACTGATCCATGCCTTACAGTCCAAGCAAATCCGGGCTGCCGGACTCGATGTATTCGAGCAGGAGCCGGTCCGCTCCGACAACCCGCTTTTACAAATGGACAACATCGTTACGCTGCCGCATATCGGCTCGGCAACCGAAGAAACACGTAAAAAGATGGCGATGCTTGCGGCCGAAAACGTGGTTGCCGGTGTTACGGGGAGAACGTTGAAAACGCCTATTTATTAATATTTTATACTTTACTGTTTTAATTAAGAAAAAAGCACTTTCTGAACCGAAGACGGTCTGGAAAGTGCTTTTTATATTTGACAGCCAAGCTGCCGTGAAATATTTTTGGATGTTTCGCGCATTTTACGGATCAGTTCATCATGAATGCGTTCCATAGTAATGCGGTGAACAGGGCCGGATACACTGAAACTGGCGACGATGCGGCCGCTGAAGTCGCGAATCGGCGCGGCGATACAGCGAATGCCTTCTTCATTTTCAATATTATCCAATGCATAATTCTGCTGTTTGACGAGATCAATTTCTTTCTTAAGTTCCTCAAGTGAATCAATCGTTTTGGCTGTTCTTTTTACAAAATCGATTGACGCTGTTGCCTGTTTAAATTCGTCTTCATCCATGCCGGACAGCAGGATTTTTCCTACCCCGGTGCAGTACATCGGATTACGGCTGCCGATTCGGGAATACATGCGGATCGTCTGGCTGCTTTCAATTTTATCGATATACACCACTTCTGCATTATCTTCAACACACAAATGAATCGTTTCGTTAATATCCTCACATAAAGCTTCAAGAAAGGGCCGGGCAGCGGAAATAAGACCGTTGTTAGCCGTCATATTGCGTGATAAGTACAAAACTTGATAACCGAGCCGATACTTTTCCGTTTTCGGATCCTGCGTCACATACTTCATATTCAGCAGTGTGCCGAGCAGGCGGTGAATCGTACTTTTGGATAAGCCGGCTTTCTCAGCAAGCCGGCTGATTTGAATGCCGTCTGGATAGTCCGACATGATATTAAGAAGCGTCAATGCGCGTTCAAGTGACTGAACATTGGACATAAAAGTGTCCTCCTTCAAAGAGCTGTTCCATTTATCATAGGGAATCGTTGTTTTTTTGTAAATAGGCTCATTTTTTTCTTTTTTCAGAAAATAGCTTGCAAACGATGAAAACGCCTTTATAATAAAAGTATAAATAATGAAACATTGTTCCACGATACGGAACAATATAAAAAGGAGTGTTCGATATATGAAAACGATCTATGCCCATCATCCGGATGATGTAAAAAACTACACGACTGACAAGCTGCGTGAACAGTTTTTAATGGAAAAGGTGTTTATCGAAGACAGCATTCAGTTAACGTACAGCCACGTTGACCGGATTATTTATGGCGGTGCCATGCCAGTTGAGAAAGCGCTAACAATGGAAGCAGGAAAGGAATTAGCCGCAGAATATTTTCTTGAGCGCCGCGAAATGGGCGTCATCAACGTCGGCGGTGATGGGAAAGTCACACTGGATGGCAAAGAATATGAGATCAATAGCCGTGACGGCCTTTATATCGGCAAAGGAACGAAGGATATCGTGTTCGAATCAAAAGATGCAGGGAACCCGGCTAAGTTTTATATCAATTCATGTCCAGCCCATCACTCCTATCCAACGGTTAAAGTCGGTCTTGACAATGCCATTGCGCGTCCGATGGGGGCAGACGAATCAATGAATAAGCGGACGATTTACCAGTTTATCCATCCAGATGTATTAGAGTCGTGCCAGCTGAGCATGGGGATGACCATGCTTGAAAAAGGAAGCGGCTGGAACACGATGCCGTGCCATACACATGAGCGCCGTATGGAAGTTTATTTTTACTTTGACATGGAAGAGGACACACGCGTGTTTCATATGATGGGACAGCCGCAGGAAACACGTCATATTGTCATGGCGAATGAGCAGGCGGTGCTGTCGCCAAGCTGGTCGATTCATGCAGGTGCCGGTACGAACAACTACACGTTTATTTGGGGCATGTGCGGCGAGAACATTGACTTTGATGATATGCAGTTTGTCGATATGAAGGACTTGCGCTAAGGAGGCGGAACAGGATGGCTTTTCAACAGGAGTTCTTTTCACTAAAAGGAAAAACAGCGCTCGTCACAGGAGCAAGAACAGGAATCGGGCAGGCGATTTCCGTTGGTCTTGCCGCGTCTGGGGCACATGTTTTATTGCTTGGGCACCGCGATAATTTAGAAGAAACAAAAGCGCAGATTGCCGAAGCAGGTGGAACATGTGAAACGGTATTGATTGATTTAAGCCAAACCGGCAGCATTCGGGAGCAGATTAAGCCGGTGCTTGAAAAGCATCAAATTGACATTTTAGTCAACAATGCTGGCGTCATTTACCGCGAGCCGGCAGCCGAATTTGATGAATCAGAATGGAACCGTGTCATGGATGTAAATATAAATGCCGTGTTTATTTTATCGCAGGAAGCAGGGCGGTTCATGATTGAGCGGGGCTCCGGAAAAATCATTAATATTGCTTCGCTTCTTTCTTTCCAGGGCGGCGTCTTCGTTCCTGCTTACACGGCAAGCAAGCATGCGGTAGCCGGTTTAACGAAAGCGCTTGCGAATGAATGGGCCGCTAAAGGCGTCCAGGTGAACGCCATTGCACCTGGCTACATTGAAACGAACAATACAGAAGCACTTCGTAACGATCCAGACCGAAGCAAATCGATTTTGGACCGGATCCCTGCTGGAAGATGGGGAGAGGCGGATGATATTGCCGGTGCAGCTGTTTTTCTTGCTTCCAGAGCAGCGGATTACGTGAACGGTCACGTACTCGTTGTCGATGGCGGCTGGATGGGAAGATAAGGAGGCGAAAGAGATGGATGTAATAACAATCGGCGATGGCATGATCACCTTTGACCCCGCTTCGAAAGGGCCGCTTCGCTTCGTCAATCAATTCCAGCGGAAAATTGGCGGGGCTGAATTAAACGTGATGCTGGGCTGTGCCCGCCTCGGTCTTCGCTCGGGCTGGATCAGCCGCCTTGGCAAGGATGAATTTGGCCGGCATATTATAAACACCGTCCGCGGAGAAGGAGTGGATGTTTCCGAGGTCAAGCTGGAGGAAGGATACGCGACGTCGTTGAATTTCAAAGAAGTACAGGAATCCGGTGCGGGACGAACCTTTTATTACCGCCTGCCTTCACCAACTGAAACACTGACACCGGAGGCACTGCCGGAGGAATACATCAAAGGAGCCAAAATTCTTCATGTTACCGGCGTATTTCCGGCGATTCAGCCGCAAAACCGCCAGGTGATTCTGCGGGCGCTTCAAATTGCGAAAGAAAATGGTGTGAAAGTGTCCTTTGATCCAAATATCCGGCTTCGTCTTTGGTCAAAGACAGAAGCGCGTGAAACGATTTTATCCTATTTGCCATATGTTGATTATTTATTGACGGGCCGCGAAGAGCTGGAAATCATCTTTGATTCAGCGGATGACAGCTTTCTGCGCCGCGCACTTGGCGGATTTTCTTTTGAGCAGGTGATTATGAAAGACGGCGACAAAGGATCAGCTGTTCTTCAAAATGGCTCGTGGCAGCATGTGGCTGGTTTTCCGGTTGCGAAAGTAGTAGACACAGTTGGAGCCGGCGATGGGTTTGATGCCGGTTTTCTATACGGCCTGCTCCAGGGCTGGCCGGTGGAACGGTCACTTGAATTTGCCAATGCCATTGGCGCGATGGTTGTACAGGTGAACGGCGATAACGAAGGCCTTCCTTACTTGGAAGAGGTGGAAGGGTTTTTAGGTCAGCGTGAAACGATAGAAAGGTAGGGAAACAGCATGGTAATTGAACAGTTAACCGAGGCGCCCCTTGTGCCCATTTTACGGAAAGTGCCTTATGACAAAAGCACTGCTATTGTAAAAGCGCTTGTTGACGGCGGTGTAACCTCAATTGAAGTAACAATGGAAAGCGACCGGGCCGAGGAGATCATAGCGGAAGCCATTCAGACGCACGGCAATCGTGTGCTGGTAGGTGCCGGAACAGTGCTGAATATTGAGGACTGCCGCCGGGCCATTGAAGCCGGTGCCCAATTTATTGTGACGCCGGCATTGGATGAAGAAGTAACGGCATACGCAGTCGAGCAAAACGTTCCGATCATTCCAGGTGTATTTACGCCGGCAGAGATGATGCGGGCAATGAAGCTGGGGGCAGAAGCCATTAAGCTGTTTCCGGCATCCGTGCTCGGTCCTGCTTTTATCAAAGATGTAAAAGGGCCGCTCAGCCATATTCCCATTATGACAACCGGAGGCATTACCCTCGAAACAGCTGCTGACTACATTAAAGCAGGAGCCGCGGCAGTCGGAACAGGCAGCGCTTTGTTGAAAAAAGACTTGATTGCTTCTAATGACTGGGAAGGGTTAAAGAAAGAAACTGAAAAGTGGATTCAAGCTGTAACGATCCATAAAGTAGCAGGGTAAAACACCGTATAGCCGAAATACAAGGAAAACAGGCCGGAATTTTCCGCCTATGGCCGGAGTCTTTATCGTTCCGGCCATAGGCTCGCTGATTCCGGCTCCCTTGCGTTTTTTTTTCGGCCTGCAGAAAAACAGGAGGGAAGCAAATATGAAACTAGGCATCCGTGGACATGATCTGGAAAAAATGCCGGCAGAAGAGCTGGCCCGGACCATTTCTGATAAAGGATTTGATGCGGTGCAGCTGGCAGTTGGAAAATCATTCGATTTTTATACGGGGCCCGGCAGCTTAACGAAAGAGATTTCCCGGGAAATTGGCGAGACATTCCGCCGGCATGATGTACAAATTGCGGTGCTTGGCTGCTATATTCAAATGATTCATCCGGACCCCGCTGTCCGCCGGCATGAGCTGGATCGTTTCAAAGAGCACCTGGCTGCTGCAAATGATTTTGGCTGCCTGCTGGTCGGGACAGAGACTGGAAATGTTCGTGCAGAAATCGCGTACACAACAGACAATTTCAAGGAAGAGCCGTTTCTAGCCGTTGTAGAAAGTATGAAAGAACTGGCTGCTGAAGCAGAAGCGCAGAATGCGATCATTGGAGTAGAGGCCGGTGTGAACCATCCGATCTACTCGCCGGAAACGATGAAGCGGCTGCTTGACCTTGTTCAGTCCGATCATGTGCGTGTTATTTTTGATCCAGTTAATTTACTGACGGCCGAAACGTGGGAGAATCAAGCAGCGATATTCCAAGAGGCGTTTCATCTGTTTGGTGATAAAATTGCCGTGCTGCATGCCAAGGACGTTGAGCTGAAAAATGGTTCGTTTCAAGCGGTGCCGGTAGGGAAAGGCTTAATTGATTACGAGACTGTTTTTCGGCTGATCAGGGAAACAGGCCGGTCGATTCCGGTTTTACTGGAAGATGTACGTGACCCCTTTATTGAAGAAAGCCGCCAATTTCTTGCTGCTCAACATCACTGATTTTTAAACAAACTCCCCGGAAAAGTAATATCGAAATTTTTCCTGATTTCGATAAACTGGATAAAAAGGGGATGGTATAATGGTACAAATGATGACAAATGGTGTGTACCGGTTTTGTGAATGGGTGACCCGCCTTGCTTATTTAAACGTTTTATGGATAGCGTTTTCACTGGCGGGTCTGCTCGTTCTTGGCTTTTTTCCTGCGACGGCTGCCCTGTTTGCAGTCACACGCAAATGGGCCATGGGGGAAACAGATATACCTGTTTTTCGGACATTTTGGCGTACGTATAAGGAATTGTTTTGGCGGTCCAACCGACTTGGCCTTACGCTGACGCTGCCCGCTGTTTTATTTGGTGCGAACTTTATGATCTTTGAGCAATATGGAGCGCCGCTTCCATTTATGCCGTTTCTGTTAACAAGCTTTTTTTTGTTGTATAGTGTGGTTGCATTATTTGTTTTTCCGGTGTATGTTCACTATAACGTTCCGCTCAAACAAACGGTCAAGTATTCACTTTTGATCGGGCTGCTGCGCCCTGTTCATACCGTGCTGATGATTGCGAGTCTGATCGGAATGGCATATGTTATGATGCAGCATATTACGTTTGTGTTGTTCTTTAGTGGAAGCGCTTTCGGGTTTGTGCTTATGTGGTTTGCGATGAAGGCATTTCATAAGGTAGCGGAAAAGCAGGAAGAAGCCTCTCTGCAGCAAACGTAAAAAATGCGCCGGAGGAGGATGCGTGTGATTGAAGGCGTTATGGGAATACCTTGTTATCACATTTGAAAATTTAAAAATTAAGTATAAGTTTATTGTGTTTGTTTCCGCCATTATGTGTGTTTTTTTACTTTTTACCATTGCCGGCCTGCAGTATGCCTTTACAACGTATGATCAGCAAATTTATCGAAAATCCTCTCAGGTACTCAGCATGTCATCTGACAGTGTAGAAAATGAACTGCAGCGTATTCAGGATATTTCATTTGAAATTGTCACCGACCCTTCTCTTATTCAGCAGACAGCCCATACAAAGAAAGCGGCAAACCGATATGAACAGTATGGCATTCAAACAGCCATCAGCAACCGGTTAAGCGACTACATCAGCTCTGAAAAATATATTCATTCCATTTACTTGATTGATACAAATGGCAAAATGTATTCAGCAGGCAATTCGCTCGCCCCGGCAGCGGAAGAAGAAAAAGCGATGCTGATTGAACGGGCAGAGCAGGCGCACGGATCGAATGTATGGGTAACGGCAGACGGCATGAACCGGTTCCTAACCGCTGCCCGTCAGATCCGTTCCTATGAGAATTTAAGTATGGAGAATCTGGGCACGATTGTTATTCGTGTGGATTTAGCCAAAATCGTCGCGTCACTGCCTGAAGAATGGGAAGACACGCAGGGCAACACGATGATTTCAAATGGAGATCACGTGTTTTTTTCGGAGGAAGATATACGTCCGTTTCGCTCTTTTGATTTTTCCGAGCAGACAGCGCAAGGGTACACGGTCAAGGAAATCAATGGCAGCCGGTATTTTGTCACCTACGTAAAAACATCGTTTGCAGACTGGACATATTGGCACTTTATTCCGTTTGACGCGGTATTTTCAAACATCACCAAAGTGAAGTATTCGATTATTGCCGCTTTTGTTGTTTTACTGCTTATTGTCATTATGACAGTGGTTCATTTCACACGAAAAATTACTACACCGATTGAAGAACTGGTCCAAACGATGCACCACATACAGAAAGGGGATTTTGCAATCGCGGAAACGATGCCGCCGCCTCCTCGTCATCAGGATGAGATTGGGATGCTCCACCGCGATTTTACATTTATGGTTCAGCGCATTAATGAACTTATCAAAGAAAACTATGAAAAACAGCTGCTCTTAAAAGAAACGGAATTTAAAGCGCTGCAAGCACAGATGAATCCGCACTTTTTGTATAACACGCTTGAATCCGTCAACTGGCTGGCGAAGGCAAACAAGCAGACGCAGATTTCTAAAATGGTAGAGTCCCTTGCTTATTTGCTGCGGAACTCCGTTAATTTAAAAGAAGATATCGTTACGATTGAGCAGGAAGTCGATTTAGTCAGCCATTATGTGACCATTCAAAAATATCGCTTTGAAGACCGGCTTGATTTTCACCTTGAAGTGGAGCCGGAAGTACTGGAATGCCGTATTCCAAAGCTGACCATTCAGCCGCTGATTGAAAACGCGATTCATTATGCGCTTGAGAAAATGATTGATCCGTGTACGATCACGATCAGGGCGCACAAAAAGCGCGATGCTGTTTTTGTGAGAGTCGAAGATAATGGACCTGGCATGGATGCACAGTTTCTGGAAAAGCTGTACAAAGGGGAGGTTAAAACACGTGGGACAGGCATTGGCCTGAAAAATATTGATGAACGGACGAAGCTGTTTTTTGGGGAGAAATACGGAATTACCATTCACAGTGCATCTGGAAGAGGAACGGCTGTGACGGTTTTTTTACCTTTTGAAACGGGGGATGAAAATCATGTACAAAGTGTTGCTGGCGGATGATGAACGCATCATTTTGGAAGGGATTTCAAACGTGATTGACTGGCAGTCGCTTGATACGGAACTGGTTGCAACCGCACGAAATGGAATTGAAGCCTACGAAAAAATTGCCGAGCATCACCCGCACATTGTGATCAGCGATATTAAAATGCCGGGTATGGATGGCCTTGAGCTTGCCGGCAAAGTGCGGGCTGATTTTCCTGATATTCAATTTATTGTTCTGTCTGGCTTCAGTGAGTTTGAATATGCCCGGTGCGCCATGCAGCACGGGGTAAAAAACTATTTGCTCAAGCCGTGCAATGAAGCTGATATTATCGAAACGGTCACGGACGCGGTGAAAAACATTAAGCAGAAGGAACAGCAGCGGCAGCAGTTTGAAGAAATGCAGCCGAAGCAGCCAGCAGCTGAAACACGGCAGCCGTGCCGGGAGTATTCGCCGGTGATTAACGAAGTAGTCGACATTATTTACGCTCATTTCAGCGACAAGCATTTGTCCTTAAAGTGGGTAGCCGGTCAAATGCTTTATATGAACGCCGACTATCTTGGAAAGCTGTTTAAGCAGGAAACAAATGAGCGCTTTTCCGTTTATTTAACGAAAGTCCGCATTGAAGAAGCGATCAAGCAAATTGGACAGACAGAGGACGTGCGAGTCGCTGACTTGGCGGAGCGGACCGGCTTTGGGGACAATCCCCAGTATTTCAGCCAGGTATTTAAAAAGTATACGGGTGTTACACCGACGGAATACCGTAAAGCCATATGAACAGATGGATCCTGACTGAAGTCGGGGTCTTTTTTTGACTTTTCATCGATCACTGTTTTTTAAACATTGTTATCGGGTTTTTCCATTTAAATAATTTGAAAAATCCATAAAATAAGGATTGTAAGCACTTTCAAAAAAGAAACGAAAGCGGGGGACTGGGATGAAGAAAGTAGTATTGTCGCTAAGCAGCCTCATGCTGGCTGCCGGACTTGCCGGATGTGGCAATGACAGCAGCAGCGGGACGAGCGGTGAAACAAAAGAAGGCGGTTCAAATGAAGAGATTACACTTCGTGTTGCATGGTGGGGCGGCCAGCCGCGTCATGATTATACAATGAAAGTTATTGAAATGTATGAAAAAAAACATCCAAACGTAAACATCGAAGCGGAGTTTGCAAACTGGGATGACTACTGGAAAAAGCTGGCGCCGATGGCAGCAGCCAATCAGCTTCCTGACATTATTCAAATGGATACAGCTTACTTATCACAATACGGTGAAAAAGGCCAATTAGAAGATTTAACACCATATACAAAAGACGGCACGATCAATGTTGAAAATATTGATGAAACAACCCTAAAAGGCGGCAATATTGGAGACAAAATGTACGGATTTAATATGGGCTCAAATGTACTGTCAGTCATTACAAACGATGACATGCTGAAGCAGGCAGGCGTTGAATTAAATAGTGAAAATTGGACATGGGATGATTTCGAAAAAGCGGCCATTGACGTACAAAAAGCAACCGGCAAATACGGCACAAACCCAATGAATCCACCGGATGTCTTTTTCCCGTACTACCTGCGCACACAAGGCGAACGCTTTTATAAAGAAGATGGTACAGGCCTTGCCTACAAGGATGACCAGCTGTTTGTCGATTTCTTTGAACGCCAGGTTCGTTTAATTAAAGCGGAAGCGTTCCCAACGCCAGATGTGTCTGCTCAGGTTAAAGGACTTGAAGATGACTTTATTGTAAAAGGCAACGCAGCCATGACATGGAACTACTCCAACCAATATCTTGGTTTCGCACAGCTGACAGATGCACCGTTAACACTTAACCTGCCGCCGGAGCAAGCTGAAAACAAAGCATTGTTCCTTCGTCCAAGTATGTTCTTCTCCGTGCCGAAAAGCTCTCAGCACAAAGAAGAAGCAGCGAAATTCATCGATTTCTTTACAAATGACGTGGAAGCCAACAAATTGATCAAAGGCGACCGCGGCGTACCGGTTTCATCCGAAATCATCGATGCCTTAAAGCCTGAACTGACAGAAGATGAATTGAAAATCTTTGAATATGTTGAAAGCGCCTTCGAAACAGCCAGCCCTGCTGACCCGCCAGATCCGCTTGGCAGCGCTGAAGTAATGAAAGCCTTGAAAGACATTTCCGACCAGATCCTGTTTGAGAAAATCTCACCTGAAGAAGGGGCGAAGAAATTCCGTAAGCAGGCAGATGAAATTTTAAGCAGAAACGCCTAATGACAGGGCAGGAGTATGACAGACAGAGCGTGCTCCTGCTTTTCTAAAATAAGAAAGGACGTGACCCCAAATGAAACTACGCCCGGCAGGAGATAATCTCGCAGGCTATGCTTTTATCTCTCCATTCATTATTGGATTTCTTGCCTTCACCATTATCCCGATGATTGTTTCACTTTACTTGTCTTTTACAAGCTATGACTTGTTTTCCGCTCCTCAGTGGGTTGGGCTTGCCAACTACGTTGAAATGTTTACCGGAGATGAAAAATACTGGACAACAATTAAAGTTACCTTTACCTACGTACTGGCCGGTGTGCCGCTTCGCTTAACCTTTGCTCTGATTGTTGCGATGCTGTTAAACCGTGCTTCCCGTATGGTAGGTGTATACCGGACACTGTTTTACCTGCCGTCCATCATTGGCGGAAGTGTTGCGGTAGCAATTATGTGGCGCAACATTTTCGGGAATGAAGGGACCATTAACCAGATCTTGTTCTTTATGGGGATTGACCAAAAAATCTACTGGTATCAGGAACCAACATCGGCGCTTTGGACATTGATTCTGCTGTCTGTGTGGCAGTTCGGCTCTTCCATGCTTATTTTCCTGGCCGGCTTAAAAAATATTTCGCCGGAATATTACGAGGCAGCGAGTGTAGATGGGGCTAACCCGTTCCAGAAGTTTTTCAAAATTACGCTGCCGCTTCTCAGCCCTATTATTTTCTTTAACCTGGTCATGCAGACGATTTCCGCATTTATGACGTTTACGCCGGCTTACATCATTTCCAAAGGAGAAGGCGGGCCGCTTGATGGAACACTTCTTTACTCGCTTTATTTATTCCAAAAAGCATTCAACTTCTTCCAGATGGGCTATGCATCCGCAATGGCATGGGTGATGCTCTTGATCGTTGGTCTTTTAACACTGATTTTATTTAAAACATCCAAGTATTGGGTGCATTACGAATCGAAGGAGGGATAAGGAATGAAAGCACTACAAGAAACACCGCAGGCAGAACCGCGCCAGCTGCGTATCGATAAACCGAAATTCAACTGGAAAAAGTGGCTTTATCATCTTGTGACCGGCACATTTGCCCTGCTGATGCTTTACCCGATTCTCTGGCTGCTGATGAGCTCGTTTAAAGAAAGTTCGCAAGTGTTTGTTACGGCGCATTCCCTGATTCCGGACCCATTCATTATCAGCAACTATGCGCAGGGATGGGAAGGCATCGCCGGCCAGTCGTTTGGCACCTTTATTAAAAACTCGCTTATCATCGTCGGTTTTTCCACAATCGGCGCCGTTATTTCTTCGTCCTTAATCGCGTACGGATTTGCCCGCATTTCATTTAAAGGAAAAGCATTCTGGTTCGCCTGCATGATGGTATCGATGATGCTTCCACACGAAGTCGTTATGATTCCACAGTACATCATTTTCGCGAAAATCGGCTGGCTGAACTCGTTTTTGCCGATTATTGTCCCGCAGTTTTTCGGCCATGCGTTTTTCATTTTCCTGATGGTGCAATTTATCCGCAACATTCCAATTGAGCTTGATGAAGCAGCACGAATTGATGGCTGCGGCCGTTTCGGCATTTTCTACAAAGTGATTTTGCCGCTGATCGTGCCGGCTATGGCAACAGCTGCGATCTTCTCGTTTTACTGGAAGTGGGAGGACTTAATCAACCCGGTGCTGTACTTAAACAGCCCGGAAAAATATCCGGTTTCACTGGCATTGAAGCTTTTCCTTGATTCTGAGACGGCTTCTAACTGGGGAGCGATGTTCGCCATGTCGGTTGTTTCACTTCTACCGGTTGTCTTAATTTTCTTCTTATTCCAGAGATATATCGTAGAAGGAATCAGCACAAGCGGACTGAAATAAGAAACGAAAAGGAGCGGCTCTATGGGAAAGAAACTGTGTTTGTTTATTGCCGGTGATTCTACTGCAGCGAACTGTCCCCCTCATGAAGCTCCCATGATGGGATGGGGACAGGTGGCCGCTGAGTGTTTCACCGATAAGGTAAAAGTCGTAAACGCCGCTAAAGGCGGGCGAAGCTCAAACAGCTTCATTGAGGAAGGACTGCTGGATGGCATATGGGACAGCATTTCGCGGGGTGATTACTTGTTTATTCAGTTTGGCCACAACGATCAAAAAGATTTTGGCACAAAGCCGTGGACCACATACCCTCAGTATTTGGGCCAGTACATTGATGGAGCCCGGGAACGGGGAGCTCTGCCTGTTCTTCTCACTTCGGTTCAGCGCCGTACATTTGGAGAAGATGGCACGATCCAAAACTCGCTTGGTGACTATCCGGCTTCTATGAGAGAGCTGGCAGATAAAAAAGATGTGCCGCTTATTGATATGTGGGCGAAAACAAAATGGCTTTATGAGTCATACGGGCCGGAGCGTTCCACAGAGCTGTTTACCTGGTTTGCCCCTGGAGAAAACAACAATTACCCCGAAGGCATCCAGGATAATACCCATTTTTGCGAAACCGGCGCCCGCAAAGTCGCCGCGCTCGTTGCAGAAGGCATTCAGGAATTAAATCTGCCGCTCAAGGCGTATATAAAGGAGGCCATTCGCAATGGCTGACAAGCTTTACCACGGCGCTTGTTTTTATCCGGAGCTGTGGGATGACAAAACAATCGCCAAAGACATTGATCGAATGAAAGAAACTGGCATTAACGTTGTGCGTATAGGGGAATTTGCCTGGTCGAAAATGGAGCCGGAAGAAGGAAAGATTGATGTAAGCTTTTTTACAAATATCATTAATCGTCTGTATGAAAACGGTATTGATACGGTTCTTTGTACACCGACCCCAACGCCGCCGATCTGGTTTTCACACGGGCACCCGGAAAGAATGCATGTGGATCAGGCCGGCCGCACGATGACTCATGGGTCCAGACAGCATGCCTGTACGAACAATGCACACTTCCGCAAGAAAGCGGCCATCATTACAGAAGCACTCGCTAAAGAAGCTGGCCGGCTGCCGGGTGTAATTGCCTGGCAGCTTGATAATGAATTTAAATGCCACATCGCCGAGTGTATGTGCGCTTCGTGTAAAAGTCAGTGGCACCAATGGCTCGAAGCACGATACGGCACAATTGAGCAGCTGAATGAGGATTGGGGCACTCACATTTGGAGTGAATATTACCAGTCATTCGAGCAAATTCCCCAGCCGGCCGCTACCCCGTTTCTTCATCATTCATCGCTGCAGACGATGTACCGGCTGTTTGAATCAGAAAAAATTGCCGAGTTTGCGGATGAACAGGCGTCTATTATCCGCCGGTATTCCGAAGCACCCATTACCCATAACAGCACACTCTTTTTTTCGGTTGATAATGAACGTCTGTTTAAACATCTTGATTTTGCTTCCTTTGATACGTATGCCCCGCAGGAAAAAATGGGGTCTTACTTGTTAAACTGCGACGTATGGAGAGGGTTAAAGAAACACACACCTTTTTGGGTAATGGAAACGAGTAATTCCTATGCTGCATCACTTGAAAGCTATGCAAATCCGCACCAAAACGGTTATTTAAGATCAGAGGCCGTTGCCGCTTATGCGCTCGGGGGCCAAGGCTTTTGCTACTGGCTCTGGCGCCAGCAGCGCACCGGGTCTGAACTGCCGCACAGCGCTGTGATCAGTGCGTGGGGCGAGCCATCTGTCGGGTATGAAAATGTGCTGCAGGTTGAAGAAGCACGCAAAAAAATAGAATCGGCCATGCTTGCGACCAAGCCGGTTCAAGCGGATATTGCGATAACATATTCGGATCGGGCGCGCATGTTTCATTTGACGGAACCGCACAACGGCATTCATTACAAAGATCTCATGACCGACTTATACAACATCATTGTACAGGAAGGGTTTCACCGCGATGTGCTGCCTGAAGGAGGCGATCTTATAGGGTATAAACTGCTGTTTACACCGCTGCTTCCATACGTATCGGATGAGTATTTGGAACAAGCGAAGGCTTTTTTGGAAGCGGGAGGCATTTGGATTGCCGGGCCGATGACAGGCGGCCGTACAAAGAACCACACCATTCATACAGACCGCGCATTGGGCCGGCTGGAGGAATGGGCAGGGGTCAGAACCCTTTTTACCTTCCCGATGGATGAGCACACATCAGCTGGAGAAGCATTTGGTTGTGAAGCGCCGCTTGGACTATGGAGTGCTGTATTTGAACCGGCCGGTGCCCGCGTGGTTGGAACCGTTACAAAAGGAATTACACCGAACAAAGCGTTTTTAACCGAGCATCATGTTGGCAAAGGAAAAGTTGTGATGCTTGGCTCTATGCCGTCTGGAGCGGCAGGAAAGAAACTGATCGCAGAAATCTTTCAGCATTATGCAAAAGAAGCCGGCGCAGCAGTACAAACAGATGTGACGCCTGGTACGATTGTCGTGCCGCGCGAAACGGAGGATGGGCGTGCGATGTGGGTGATTGTCAATATGGATGGTCACGGCGGCACGGTAACCCTGCCAGCAGGCGGGCAGGACGAGTTGAAGGCGGAGCCGGTAGAAGCAGGAAAACTTACGATACAGCCATACGAATATAGAATTATCCAATTTAGAAAAGAAGGTGCTTCTTTATGAATCGGAAAGTAGAAAATGTGAAAATTGCCTACATTGGCGGCGGATCTCAAGGCTGGGCCAAACGGCTGATGAATGACCTTGCGCTTGAGCCAAGAATCAGCGGGACCGTTTCGCTTTATGATATTTATCCGGAAGCCGCCCGGCAAAATGCTGTCATTGGCAACAGTGTGTCTGCGCGCGAGGAAGCAGTCGGCAAGTGGGTATACGAAGCAACCGGAGATATAAAGGAAGCCTTGACGAATGCTGATTTTGTGATTATTTCTATCCTGCCGGGATCGTTTGATGAAATGGCATCTGACGTCCATACGCCGGAGAAATACGGGATTTATCAATCTGTTGGCGATACAGTCGGACCGGGCGGTATCATTCGCAGTCTGCGGACTATTCCAATTTACAAAGAAATTGCGGAGAACATTAAAGCGTACGCACCCGATGCATGGGTCATTAATTACACAAACCCGATGACTCTTTGCACGCGCACGCTGTATGAAGTATTTCCAGAAGTAAAAGCGTTCGGCTGCTGCCATGAAGTGTTTGAAGTGCAGCACCTTCTGGCCGACATGGTGGAAGAAATGACCGGCACAGCAGTCGAGCAGCGCCAGGATATACAGGTTAATGTAATCGGCATTAACCATTTTACGTGGATTGACCGGGCAAGCTATCAACAGATGGACTTGCTGCCGATGTACAAGGAGTTTGTCGAGAAGCATGCCGAATCAGGCTACGAGAAAAATCTGGGAGACTGGGAGAAAAGCGTTTTTTCATCTGCGAACCGGGTGAAGTTTGACCTGTTTCGCCGGTACGGCCTCATCGCCGCAGCAGGCGACCGCCATTTAGCAGAATTTATGCCGCCGGTTTATCTGGAGAGCCCGGAAACAGTGGCAAAATGGAAGTTTCACTTAACACCGGTTGATTTCCGGAAAAAAGACCATAAAAGCAAAATAGAGCAAAATCAAAAAGTGGCCGCCGGCGAAGCAGATTTTGAACTCGCACCGTCTGGAGAAGAAGGAGTAGCCATCATTGCCGCCCTTCTTGGACTCGAGGAGCTTGTGACAAACGTGAATATGCCGAACGGGGGCCAGATTGCTAACCTGCCGTACGGAGCTGTTGTAGAAACAAATGCCGTTTTACGCCGTGACAGCGTGCAGCCGGTTTTAGCCGGAAGCCTGCCGGCTGATTTGCTTGGCATTATTGGACGGCATGCCGCCAATCAAGAAGCGGTACTGCAGGCAGCGTTAACTGAAAACAGAGAGCTTGCGCTTAACGCGTTTATCAACGACCCGCTTGTAGCGCCGCTCGGTTTTGAGCAGGCCGAAGCACTATTTGATGAAATGATTCAAAACACAAAATCACATGTTGGAGGAGGTTTTGTTCGTGATCGCAACGCGTATGCATCGTCATGATATTGAACAAACCATTGATTTATTAATTGATAATCTTGTGAACTTAAGCGACCCGGACGGAACGTATGCAATTCCGCTTGCGGACGGACGGAAGATCGACAATAAAAGCTTTAATTACTGGGAATGGACAGCGGGCGTCGGCTTGTACGGCATGATGAAATATTACAAGCTGACGAAAAAGCAGGCCGTTCTCGATATTATTGTGAAATGGTTTGAAGACCAGTTTAAAGAGCAGCCCGTTGAGAAAAACGTTAATACGATGGTGCAGATGTTAACGATGGCTTATTTGTACGAAGAAACAGGCAACCCAACGTATTTGCCATACCTGGAGTCATGGGGAGACTGGCTGTATCACGATATGCCGCGTACGAAAGACGGCGGCATCCAGCACGTTGTATTCGGCTCAGAGAACCATCAGCAGCTTTGGGATGACACGCTGATGATGAGCGTGCTGCCGCTGGCGAAAATCGGGCTGCTTTTAGGCAAGCCGGAATATGTAGAAGAAGCCAAAAAACAATTCCTTGTACACATTAAGTATTTATTTGATAAAAAAACCGGCCTTTGGTTCCACGGCTGGACATTTGAGGGCAATCATAACTTTGCGGAAGCATTGTGGGGACGCGGCAACTCCTGGATTACGATTGCGATTCCGGAATTTTTGGACCTGGTGGAACTGCCGGCAGACGACCCGGTCCGCCAGGTGCTGATCGACACGTTAGACCGCCAGCTTGAAGCGCTGCAGGCGTGCCAGAATGAAAATGGGCTTTGGCATACACTGCTTTTAGACCCGTCTTCTTACGTGGAAGCCTCCTGTACGGCAGGCTTTGGCTTTGGTACATTAAAAGCTGTGCGCAAGCGCTACGTTGGAAAAAAGTACAAAGAAATGGGCTTGAAGGCAGTAGAAGCAGTAATCGAAAACATTGATGAAACAGGCGGACTAAAGCATGTATCCGCCGGGACGGCCATGGGAGAAACACTTGATTTTTACAAGCAGATTCCCGTCACAGCCATGCCGTATGGCCAATCGATGGCGATCTTATGCTTAGTTGAATATTTATATGTAAAATTGTAAAAGAGGCGCTCTACGCGCCTCTTTTTTATTGGCTGGGCCGGAATTGTTAAATTTGGGCCGGATTCTAAAGCTGTTCGGCCGGATTTTATTCTATTCCGGCCCGGCAGCGGGAAAAACCGGCTCTATTTTTCTTTTTCCGGCCCAGAAAAGAAG
Source organism: Domibacillus indicus (assembly GCF_023715895.1). Taxonomy (GTDB): domain Bacteria; phylum Bacillota; class Bacilli; order Bacillales; family Domibacillaceae; genus Domibacillus; species Domibacillus indicus_A. Next base: position 135,728 of record NZ_JAMBOO010000004.1, read on the forward strand.
GTTACCGTCCGTTTACGCGGGCGCACGAATGCCGCTCGATTAAAACAGAGTTCATCGTGCGGGTGAGCTGCTCTGTTGACCCGGTTTCCAGCTGTTCAAAAAGAAGCGACGTCATTTGCTCGGCAACAGCTTGAACGGGAACACCGACACTGGTCAGCGGCACTTCAAGTGTAGCCATCTGAGGAATGTTGTCATAGCCGATAATCGACATATCTTTCGGAATCACAAGACTCGTTTCGCGTATAGCCCGCACAATGCCCGCGCTAATATCATAGCTCGCACCAATCACAGCAGAAGGAAGAGAAGAAGATCGCAGCATTCTTTTGGTTGCCTGATAGCCATCATACCATTCAAGGCCGGCTGAATTAATAAACGACTGTTTATGAACCGGCAGGTTAAAATGCTGCATCGCCCGTTCAAAGCCGCGGTACTTTTCCTGCTGGCGCAAATTAAGGGGAGAAAAATCGCCGATAAAAGAAATATCCCGGTGGCCGAGCTCTTTTAAATATTCGACTGCCTGAAACATCGCTTCTTGATAATGAAGGTCCACAAAGGAAAAAGAATTTTGCGGCCCGGCTCCGTACGAAACAACGGGAAACGGAGCGGTAACATCAGAAGAAAGATTGTTTTCTTCATCGAAAATCAGCACCCCATCTACATGAAACCGTTTGAATAAATCAAGAGAAGCCTGGACAGGATTAACGGATAAAATCATCGAAAATCCCCTTCTTTGAATTTCGGTGTTCAGCTCGGTCACAAGAGTGGAATGAGCTGCACGATCCAGCGTCGGCCAAATCAAGCCAATGGTTTTGGACTGCTTGGTGACCAGCTGCTTTGCCGCAAAGTTAGGCTCATACCCCATTTCGCGTGCCACCTGATGAATCTTTTCTTTTGTTTTCGGCTGAACAAGCGGGCTGTCATTTAATGCTTTTGAGACCGTTGAATAGCTGACACCAGCCGCTTTTGCAATATCTTTTATTGTAATGGCCATATCGATCACCTGAGTTGTTTTTCTTCATGTTACTCTAAAAAAACGTTGTTATCAATAAAGGATTGCATGAAATAAAACAATGCAGTATGATAATAACAACGTTGTTATTATGAAAAGGGAGATGGGAAACGTGAAAGCATTTATGGATGATCAATTTTTATTGACCAATAAGATAGCGGTTACATTGTATGAGGATTACGCTAAAGGAATGCCGATTATCGATTATCACTGCCATTTAAGCCCAAAAGAAATTTATGAAAACAAGCAGTTTGCTAATATAACGGAAGCATGGCTGTATGGGGATCATTACAAATGGAGGCTTATGCGGGCAAATGGGGTAGAGGAGTCACATATTACGGGAGACGCTGATGACTACGATAAGTTTCTTGCCTGGGCAAAGACGGTTCCCATGACAATCGGCAACCCGCTTTACAACTGGACACACCTTGAACTGCAGCGGTTCTTTGGCATTCACGAGCTATTAAATGAAAAAAGCGCACCGGCCATTTGGGAAAAGGTAAACGAGCAGCTGGCAAGTGGGCGCATGGGTGCGCGTGACTTGATCCGGAACTCCAACGTAAAAGTCGTTTGTACAACGGATGATCCGGCTGATTCGCTCGAGTACCACCAAAAGCTGTTAGAAGAAGGTGATTTTGATGTAAAGGTCGTGCCGGGATTCCGTCCGGATAAAGGCCTTGAACTTAACCGTGACAGTTTTAAGGATTGGACGGCGGCACTTTCAGAATCAGCAGGTATACACATCGACAGCTACGACGCATTTTTAAAAGCGCTCGAAGCCAGAATTGACTTTTTCCACCAAACGGGCGGACGAGTATCCGACCACGCACTCGACCAGGTGATGTTCGCTGAGACTACGCAGGAAGAAGCCGGTGCCATTTTCAAAAAAGCGTTAAATGGCGAAAAGGTATCCGTTGAAGAAGAAGCAAAGTACAAAACATACACGCTGACATTCCTTGGTGAGCAGTACGCCAAACGAGGCTGGGTGATGCAGTATCATATGCATGCCCACCGCAATAACAATGAGCGCATGTTCGGACGCCTCGGCCCTGATACGGGCTATGACAGCATGAATGATGAGCCGCTCGCAAAGCCGCTTGTCGGGCTGCTGGACGCTCTTGAGAGGAAGGGCAGCCTGCCAAAAACAGTGCTGTATTCTTTAAATCCGAAAGACAACTATACAATTGCCAGTGTAACAGGCAGCTTCCAGGGAGGCGGCGTACCAGGCAAAATTCAGTTTGGGACGGCCTGGTGGTTTAATGACCAGAAGGACGGAATGCTTGATCAAATGAAGGCGCTGGCCAATCTTGGCTTGTTCAGCCAGTTTATCGGCATGCTGACGGATTCACGCAGCTTTTTGTCCTACACACGCCATGAATACTTCCGTCGTCTTGTCTGTGATTTAATCGGTACGTGGGCCGAGCAGGGGGAAGTCCCGAATGATATGGACCTTCTTGGCGGAATTGTTAAAGGGATTTGCTTTGAAAACGCGGCCGCTTATTTTGACTTCGGCTTAGATGAAAAAGGGGGCGGACTTCTTGCAGCGTCTAACCAAAACAGCGCACGGTAAAACAGAATATCCAGAACGGGTGCTTCAATTTGGCACAGGCAATTTTTTAAGAGCATTTACCGACTGGATGATTCACCGTATGAATAAAGAAACAGATTTTAACGGCAGTGTGGTAGTTGTCCAATCCACTAAACGTGGTGCCGCTGATGTGATCAATGAGCAGGACGGGCTGTACAGCCTTTTTCTCCAGGGAATGCTGGACGGCAGAGCCGTGCGCCGGAATGAAGTAATCGAATCGATCAGCCGGGCGCTGAATGTACACGACCAATACGACGAGTATATGGCGCTGGCAAAGAGCCCGGATCTCCGGTTTGTCGTCTCTAACACAACCGAAGCCGGCATCGCGTTTGACGAGGAAGACGAGCTGGAGAGCCGCCCGCAAAACAGTTTTCCAGGTAAATTAACAGCGTTGTTATGGAAACGGTTTACCCATTTTAATGGAGATTCCGACAAAGGGCTCGTGATCATTCCGTGTGAACTGATTGACCGAAATGGTGCAGTGTTAAAAGAAATGGTGCTGCGTTACGCAAAAGCATGGCAGCTCGGCGAAATCTTCGCGGAATGGGTGGAGACAGCGAATACATTTTGCAACAGCTTGGTCGACCGGATTGTGCCGGGCTATCCAAAAGAGGATGGAGAAGAGCTGGAAAGGGAGCTTGGCTTTGAAGACCAGTTGATGACTGTCGGTGAGCATTATCACTTATGGGCGATCGAAGGACCTGGCTGGCTGGAGGAAGAGTTTCCAGCTCATGCGGCCGGATTGAATGTAAAAGTGGTGGAGGACCTGGCTCCGTACCGGTTAAGCAAAGTGTTTATCTTGAACGGAGCACACACTGCGTTAACGCCGATTGCGCTGCTTTCAGGAATCGAAACGGTAAAAGAAACCGTGACGAACAGCGATACAAATGCTTTTGTTGAAGAGCTTATTTTCGAGGAAATTATCCCGGCGATTGGGCTGCCGGAGAAAGAAACAACCGCCTTTGCACATGAAGTATTGAGCCGGTTTGCCAATCCGTTTGTTCAACATTATGTGAAAAGCATTGCTTTGAATGCGATACCGAAATTTAAAACGAGAAATGTGCCGGTACTGATCAAGTATGCAGAAGCATTTGGTGAAGTGCCTCAGCGGATGGCGCTTGCCCTTGCTGCCTGGATTCATGTATACAAAAAAAGTGAAACGGATGAAGCATATATCGTCGATTTTTTCCGCGATCAATGGCGTGCATGTAATGGTACAGATGAAGCCATTGAAGAGCTTGTGCGAAATGTGATCGGATATGAAGCGCTGTGGGGCCAGGATTTAAACCGTATCTCCGGCCTGGCAGACCAAACAGCCCGTTTTGCGATTCACATTGAACGCAGCGGCGTCATCGATACGTTAAAGAAAGCAGGTGCACACGGTGAAAGATACGCTGATCATCAACGGTCGTGATAGTGTCGCTGTAGCGCTTCGGGATTTGCCAAAAGGGACACGCATCGAATCAGGTGTAGAGCTCTTAGAGGACGCAGCCCGAGGACATAAAATTGCGCTGCAGGATATCGAAGAAAATAACAACGTTGTTAAATACGGTTTTCCGATTGGGCATGCCACAAAACCCATTAAAAGGGGGAGCATTATTCATACGCATAATGTGAAAACCAATTTAAACGATATTCAGACCTATACCTTTACACAAAAATTAAACGATAATCCATTTAAACGATCAACAGCGGTTTTTAAAGGCTACAAGCGTGCCAATGGAAGTGTCGGTATTCGTAACGAGCTCTGGATTGTCCCAACGGTCGGCTGTGTAAACGGTATTGCCGACCTGATCATTGAGCAGTTTAAGCAGGAACGGGGCGGAGATATTACACCTTTTGAAAATGTGCTCGTTTTAAAACATAATTACGGGTGCTCTCAGCTTGGGGATGACCATGCCCAGACAAAACAAATATTAGCAGACGCCATTGTCCATCCAAATGCAGGTGGAGTGCTGGTGCTTGGGCTTGGCTGCGAAAACAACAATATTAATGAGCTGCGCGATTCACTCGGTGAGTATGATGGAGGCCGTGTTCAATTTCTCCTTTCACAGGACGTAGAAAATGAAGTGGAGGCAGGGGTGAAATGCCTGCACGCTATCTGGGAAGCCGCAAAGCGCGATCACCGGGAGGAAGTACCGCTTTCTGAGCTTAAAATTGGCTTAAAGTGCGGAGGGTCAGACGGGTTTTCCGGTATTACCGCCAACCCGCTCCTGGGCCGGTTTTCTGACTTTCTCACTGCCCAGGGCGGCACGACCGTGCTAACAGAAGTGCCAGAAATGTTCGGAGCTGAAACAATTCTGATGGAGCGTGCCGAAAATGAGGAAGTGTTCAAGAAGATTGTCGGGCTGATCAACGATTTTAAGCAGTATTTTATCGATCACAACCAGCCAGTATATGAAAATCCATCGCCAGGCAATAAAGCAGGCGGCATCACAACACTTGAAGATAAGTCACTCGGCTGCACGCAAAAAGCCGGCACATCGACAATCGTGGATGTGCTTCCGTATGGAGGCCGCTTGAAAAAGCAGGGGCTGAATTTATTAAGCGCTCCTGGAAATGACTTGGTGGCGTCTTCCGCTTTAGCGGCATCCGGCTGTCAGATGGTTCTTTTTACAACAGGGCGCGGTACCCCATTTGGCTCATTTGTGCCGACGGTAAAAATCGCTACAAACACACCGCTTTACGAGAAAAAGCGTCATTGGATTGACTACAATGCCGGAGCGCTGATTGAAGACGTATCAGCAGACCTGGTCCTTGAGGATTTTATTCAATATATTATCCGGGTAGCAAGCGGTGAATGGGTGAATAATGAAAGGAATAATTTCCGCGAGCTCGCTATTTTTAAAACAGGCGTAACGCTGTAAGGGACAGTCCCGAACTTTCTGAATAGGATGGCTTCCACTTCAAAATACTAGTCGTGTGCAGACAAGCACACACTATCTACTTTGATGGAGGGATACGATGGGTATTTTAAGTGGAAATCCAAAAGACGAGCCGCTGCATTACGGTGAAGTAGCTGCTGTCTGGGCAGGCTCCCTGGCCGCTAAAAGCGCAGCCGCTTTTTACAGCACGATGTTAAACCATGCCGGTGATGGCGATTTAAAGAGAGTGATTGAGGAAGGCTTAACATTGGCACGCGCGGAAATGGCAGGCCTGGATGAAATTTTAAGAGAAAACGGCGTAGCGATCCCGCCGGAGCCTCCTGAACGTCCGCATGCGGATCTTGAAAGCATTCCGCCGGGGGCGCGTATTCAAGATCCGGAAATTGCGTCGATGATCGGAAAGGATATCGGCATGGGCTTAACATCGCACAGCCAGGCAATGGCGCAGTGTATTCGTGAGGACATTGCGATGATGTTCGGAGAGTTTCACACAGCCAAAGCGAAACTTGGCCAGACCAACTTACGGCTTTTAAAAGAAAAAGGCTGGCTTGTCGTGCCGCCCCTTCATATGAGCCACGTAAATGCATAGTGAAAAAGCAGGACTGTTATCCAGACAGTCCTGCTTTTTTTCTGAAAATAGAACCAATTGTGCCAGCACCAATTGACGCTTTTTAAGCCTGTCCGATAAGATAAGGACAACACATTCAGGAGGGGCCGAATGAGCGGAACATCGATGCTGGAAAAAATAAAACTTCAAAGCAGTGAAATGAGTACAGCAGAACAAAAAGTAGCGTCCTTTATTTTAAGCAATGCCCACCTTGTACCGAACATGACGACAGGGGAGTTATCGAAAAGGGCGGAAGTCAGTGAAGCAACGGTCATCCGGTTCTGCAAAACGATTGGGGTTGGAAGCTACAAAACGTTTAAATTAACACTCGTCAAAGAATTGTCGAATACATCCATGAGTGTTAATGACTTTTCATTGCTGCAGTCTAAAGATTCGCCCTATGAGCTGTTTAACAAAGTCACCCACGTGAACCGGGGTGCGCTTGACGCCGCCCTTTCAGCATTGGATAAGCGGGAGCTGCCTAAAGCTGTCCAGGCATTGCTTCAATCGAAAATGATCCTATTTTATGGAGTAGGCGGTTCTGCTGCTGCGGCCGTTGACGGACACTATAAATTTGCGAAGCTTGGCTTCCATGCGGTCATGACGCCAGATTTTCATTTTTCACTTTCGATGGCTGCCCATATGCAGGAGGGAGATGTGTTGATCGCAATCAGCACATCGGGCAAAACAAAAGACGTTATTGAGCTCGCCCGTTTTGCTCAATCAAGAGGCGCGACCGTCGTCGCTATTACCACTGTTGGTAAATCGGTTTTGTACAAAGAAGCGGATATTGTCCTTGGAACGCCAATGGTGGAGCATGAAAAGCGGATTGGGAGCATTGCTTCCAGAACCGTTCAGATGAATATGATTGATGCTCTTTATGTAGCGGTTTTTCATCAAATTGGTTCTTATGTAGAGGAGCCATATGCAAAAGCATCTGAAGCTGTTTCAAAATTAAAAAAATAATAAAAAATAAAATTTCACAAAATGTGCTGAAAAAATTGTATTTTTATTTCTCCGGCGTATAATAGAATTTGGGACGCTTCAAGAGAAATGAGTGATAAAATGCAAACCGTACAAGATGTTAAGCAAGTGGCAGATGAAGACACATTTGACTGTTTCCGTCACATCAACGAACTGTTACACTCAGGTCAAATAAACGATTCCATCATGTTCAAAAGCATAAAAGAAGAAATGAGTTCGATTCACAAATTGGTGATCGCGGCCATTCAAACGATTCAAAAAAACGGACGATTAATTTATCTGACTCCTCGAGCAAGTGAGCGTATTCATATAACCGATTTAAACGGACCATTGAGACTGCAAAATTATAGTGTTGGAAAAAAATACTGCCCAAAATCGGGCAAAAATGAGCTTTTAGCACGAATGGATTTAAACGAGCTTCAGGCTGGACCTCGTGATATGGTCATTTGCTTTGCGGCAGAGGCACCCTCTTATACGGAGAGCAGCTTAAGATACGCACGAAAAAGCGGTGCGATGACAGCAAGTATTCTGCTTGGCCAAGAACCAGAGGAGAAAATACCGGCCAATATCAATATAAAGCTGGATTTGGATCAACATTCAACCGCCTTCCAGCGGGCATGGCTGCAAAACCTGTTTATCCGTCTTGTGTCACAGGCAGCGTCAACGTATATTCTCCAATACGAGTTAAAAGAAATTTCCTTTTAATTCTCTGTTTTTTTCAATGAGACAAGAAAAAGCAGGGATTTTTGTTTTACGCTAAAATGCGACAGCACTTTAGTGGTATTTGTGTGCAGTTTATTTTATAATAGAAAAAGCGTACAATTTTAACGACAAAGGAGTTTTCTTAACATGGCACAAAAAACATTTACAATTACAGATGAAACAGGTATCCACGCTCGTCCGGCTACAGTACTTGTTCAAACAGCTTCAAAATTCAGCTCAGATGTAAACCTTGAGTACAACGGCAAAACAGTAAACCTAAAATCAATCATGGGCGTTATGTCTCTTGGTATTCCAAAAGGCGCGTCTATCACAGTAACAGCTGCTGGTGCTGACGAAGATCAAGCAATCGAAGCTGTAGGCGAAACAATTAAAACTCAAGGTCTTGGCGAATAATTTTTGCCCAAGTCTTCTCTTAAAACGGAAAGAAGAGTCCCTTCTTTCCGTTTTTTCATACATAAAAATCGAAATGTGGAGGAAATGAAATGGCTTACTCACTGATTGCGATTGATTTGGATGGGACACTTTTAAATGAAGAAAAAGAAATTGATCAGCGATCAATCCGTGCGATCCGTTCCTTTGAAGAGCGAGGCGGCCAGGTCGTCATTTGCAGCGGACGGACGCCGCTGGCCACGCGCTGGGTTGGTGAGACGCTCGGTCTGAAAACACCTATTATTTCATTGAATGGTGCAGTGCTTCACGATGAAAAAGGCGAATTGCTCAGTCAAAAAACCTTCTCTTATGCAGGTTTAAAGCAATTTGTCTCATTTTGCGAAGAGGAAAACATATGCGTTCATTTATATGAAGGAAACGACTTGATTGTACCAGAGAAGAACCGCTGGAATGAGAAATGGGCAGACCAAAATATTCTTCCGCTCGTTCAAACAGGCGGCTTGCAGGAACGGCGAAACGCATATTTAGAGGAATGCCGGGTGCGAGTGACACCGGACATTAGTCAGTGGCTCGAAAACCATCCGGATGTTTCGAAAATGGCCATTTTTAGTGAAACGGGCAATTTTCGGGAGATTGAACAAAAAATTAAAACAAGCCTGCCGGATGTGGAAGCAGCCAGCAGCTCCAATTATATGAATTTAGAAATTTCGCCTCGCGGTGCAACGAAAGGCAGTGCTTTAAAGGATCTTGCCCTGCGGCTTGGCGTACCGCTTTCCCAAACAGCCGCCATTGGTGATAATTTTAATGATATCTCGATGTTTCAATGTGCGGGGATCGGTATTGCCGTGGGCAACGCGCCGGCAGCCGTTAGGGCCGCGGCACAGCACGTAACCGCCTCAAATGATGAAAACGGCATTGGAGAAGCGATCGATTTTTTAATGCAATAAAGGTTCAAGCTGGAGAGCCGATAAGCCGGCAGACTTTTCTATGGGGCAGGCGCTAAATCCGCCTGGCTATCTTCACCAGCGAAAGCTATTGTCAAAAAGACATAAAACCTTTGTGGATATTCTCAAAGGTTTTATGTCTTTTTTAAAATATTATTTCATAATTATTAAAAAATATTGAAATATAAAATCAAAGCGGTTACAATGGTGGCATTATTCAGGAGGAGGGATTTGGTTGGAAGAAAAGCTAATGCAGCTGACGACCGAGTCAAGAAACAGCCGTACCATGCAGATAGACACAGCAGATACAAAAACGATCTTAACCATGATGAACGAGGAAGACCATGGCGTGGCAGAAGCTGTCAAGGAAGTGCTTCCCGACATCGAGCAGGTTGTTGGCTTTGTGCTTCAATCGTTTCAGAAAGGAGGCCGTCTTTTTTATATGGGCGCTGGAACGAGCGGCCGTCTCGGTGTGCTCGATGCGGTTGAGTGCCCGCCAACGTTCAGCACACCGCCCCAAATGGTGCAGGGCCTTATCGCGGGAGGTGAACATGCCTTTGTAAAAGCGGTTGAAGGAGCAGAAGATAATGAAGCCGCCGGCCGGCAGGACCTCCAAAGCCGCGGATTAACAGAAAGGGATACAGTCGTTGGATTAGCAGCAAGCGGCAGGACCCCTTACGTAAAGGGCGGCCTCGCGTATGCCCGGGAAATCGGTGCCAAAACAGCTGCTATTTCCTGCAATAAAAACGCCCAAATCAGCGCGTATGCTGATCAGCCAATCGAGGTCGTGGTCGGACCGGAAGTGTTAACGGGATCTACACGCTTGAAAGCAGCCACAGCACAAAAAATGATTTTAAATATGATTTCGACGGCTTCCATGCTGCAAATGGGCAAAGCGTTTGAAAATTTAATGGTCGATGTACGCGTGAGCAATGTAAAGCTGAGACAAAGAGCGGTTCACACAATTGTCCGGGTAACAGGCGTTTCCAAAAAGCAGGCAGAAGAAACACTCGATGCAGCTGGAAACGAAGTGAAAACAGCGATTGTGATGCTCGAATGCGGCGTGCCATTCGAAGAAGCTAAAGAGCTGTTAACAAAAGCGGAAGGATATGTGCGCAGAGCCGTTAAAATGGGGGGCGCACGCGGAGGAAGCAGCCGATGACCACCGGGGGATTAAACAGGCTGCGGAGCATTTTGCCCCAGCTGCCTCCTTCAGAAAAAAAAGTCGCCCAGTTTATTTTGGAGCAGCCTGAAAAACTACTGCATGCTACAGCAAGCGAAATCAGCCAAATGGCTGGCTCAAGCAGCGCGGCAGTGATTCGCTTATGCAAATCAATGGGGGTTAAAGGGTTTCAGGAGTTAAAAGTCCGGGTCGCCGGTGATTTAGTGAAAGTACCGGAAACAGGATACCGGGACATTGAAAGCGGCGAAACGCTTGCGGGTATTACACAGAAAACATTGAGCAATGGGATTCAAAGCTTAACGGATACAGCTGAATTGATGGATTACGGGCAAATGGAGGCGGCAGTCGAGGCCCTGGCGGGAGCGAAAACGGTTCACTGTTTTGGTATCGGCGCTTCGAGCTTAATTGCGATGGATGCCCAGCAAAAACTGCTGCGCATTCACAAAAACGCAACGGCTTTTACCGATACACATTTAGTTGCTTCCCTGATTGCCAATGCGGAAGCGGATGATGTGCTTTTGGGTATTTCGTTTTCAGGAGAAACGCAGGAAGTCGCACGTCTCCTGTCTCTCGCCCAAAAGCGGGGAGTCAAAACGATCAGCTTAACCAAGTATGGATCGTCTACCGCTGCGTCCCTGGCAGATATCAACTTATTTACATCTGCATCAAGCGAAGCACCGCTTAGGAGCGCTGCCACTGCTTCACGCTTTGCTCAATTGTTTGTGATTGATGTGTTATTTATGGGTGTGGCAACAAAAGAATTTGATCAAACGGTACAGTATATTGATCGTTCAAGAGAAGCGATCGGCTTTTTAAAGGAATCAAAATAAAAAGGGGAAACAAAGGGTTGAAATACGGGGAAAGGGTGAGCGGGGATGACAAACGAAAATAAAATGATCGCACAGCAAATTTCCGATTGTTTAGGCGGGCCGGATAATGTCGAATCTTTTACCCACTGCATGACGCGGCTGAGAGTAACACCAGTAGATCATGAGCGTGTAAATACAGAGGCGATTAAAAAAATTGACGGGGTTTTCGGAGTGGTCGAAGAAGAAACGATTCAAGTGATTCTAGGACCGGGGAAAGTCAATAAAGTCGCAGAAGAGTTTAGCAAAATCATGGATGCGTCAGATGGAAAGATGCTGAGAGACCGTGCAGCTGCCGTAAAAGCAGAATTAAAAGAAAAAAACGCCACGCCGTTTAAGCTGTTTTTGCGTAAAATATCGAGTATCTTTATTCCGCTTATTCCGGCACTCGTGGCATCCGGACTGATTACAGGTATATCGAAAGCAATTATTCAAGCAGGATGGCTGGCGGCTGATTCACAAACCGCCCTTCTTTTAACAGCGATTGGCAGCGGCTTGTTTGCTTACCTTGGCATTTTAGTCGGCTTAAATGCAGCAAAAGAGTTTGGCGGATCACCTGCCCTTGGTGCGCTGGCCGGCATTTTGGTCATCAATCCGGCGATTGAAGGCGTTACATTGTTTGGAGAAGCATTGGTGCCGGGCCGCGGCGGCTTGATTGGAATTTTGTTTGCCGCTATTTTCATCGCTTATGTAGAGCGCTGGATTCGTAAAGGGGTGCCACAGTCGCTCGATATTATCGTGACGCCAACGATTGCGCTGTTAATTACTGGTATTGTCACGTATGTGATTTTTATGCCGATCGGCGGTTTTATTTCTGACGCGATTACAAACGGTCTGCTGGCTGTTTTAGATATAGGCGGAATTGTCGCTGGCTTTGTACTTGGCGCAACATTTCTGCCGCTCGTGGTAACCGGCCTACATCAAGGGCTGACACCGATTCACCTGGAACTGCTTAATTCCATCGGCGATGATCCGCTTCTTCCTATTTTGGCCATGGGTGGAGCCGGCCAGGTGGGCGCTGCCTTTGCGATTTATATGAAAACAAAGAAAAAACGATTAAAGCGGGCGATAGGGGGATCTCTTCCTTCCGGCATGCTCGGCATCGGCGAGCCGCTTATTTTCGGCGTAACGCTGCCGCTCGGAAGACCGTTTTTGACCGCCTGCCTCGGTGCAGGTATTGGCGGCGCGTTTCAAGCATACTTCAACATTGCCACGAGTGCGATCGGGGTTTCCGGCCTGCCGCTTTCGTTTATTGTTCTTCCGCATCAAATTTTATTGTATTTAGCCGGACTTGTTATCGCGTATGCGGCCGGTTTTGCGTTTACGTATTTGTTCGGCTTCAAAGATGAAATGGCCAAAGAGTTTGATGAATGAAGAAAGCAAAGCGCAGAGACTCTCTTCTGCGCTTTTTACATAAGGAGGATGCGCATGTTTGGAATTTCAGTTTATTTAAATGAAGACATCGGAGAAAAGCAAGAGCAGTATGTAAAGAAAGCAAAGCAGCATGGCTTTAAGTGGGTATTTACATCGCTGCATATTCCCGAAGATGATGCCTCACAGCTTTGCGGCCGGTTCCGCCAGCTTGCCAGGCTCGCCCGGGAAACAGGGATGGCGCTTTTTGCGGATGTTTCTCCCGCATCGCTTGAGAAAATTGGCTTGTCTATGGACCGGGCCGAAGAGCTGCTTGAATGGGGCGTTACCGGGCTGCGCGTAGATTATGGCATTGCCGGAAAGACGATTGCGGATCTTTCTAAAAGGATGAACATAGCACTCAATGCCAGTACGCTGACCCAGCGTGAATACGAAGATATTCTTTCGGCAGGAGCGGATATCAGCCGCATCGAAGCGTGGCATAATTTTTATCCGCGTCCGGAAACAGGACTTGGAGAAGCCTACATAGAAGAAAAAAATAAGTGGCTCCTTTCGCTCGGTTTGAGTACCATGGCGTTTGTTCCGGGGGACCGCCATAAGCGGGGCCCGCTGTTTCAGGGACTGCCTACATTAGAGAAGCACCGGAACCGGGCGCCTTTTGGGGCGGCGCTTGAGCTGATCCGTCAGCTGCATACGCAAAAAGTATTGATTGGTGATCCGGGCTTGTCAGATGAAGCCTTCCGGCAGTTTAAGTGTTTCGAGGAGGACGAATGTATTCCGCTGCGGGCAAAACCATTTACGGATGTCACTCTTTATGCGGACGTTCAAACGAACCGGCCGGACCCGGCAAGAGATTGTATTCGTTCCGTTGAATCAAGAGGGTTTGCTCAAATCGGTGACAAAACAGTAGAGCCTTTTCAGACGATTGAGCGGCCGAGAGGAACGGTTACCGTCGACAACAAACGGTATTTACGCTATGCCGGGGAAATGCAAATTACGCTGAATGACCTGCCGGCCGATGAAAAAGTAAATGTGATTGGCAGAATCATGGCGGAAGACCTGCCGCTGCTTTCGTTTGTAGGGCCGGGCGGGCGCTTTATCATTCACTGGGAATAATAAGCGGTTCTTGCCCCGCCACCGATGATTTTTTCTTTGCGTTCTGGGGAAAAGAAAAGGGAGGTGATGGATATGAATATTAATGTAAAGCCGGCCGCTGTAGCAGAACTGAAAAAGTATGAGTTTGGAGAAAACGAAGGAGTCCGGATTGAATCGATTTTTATCGGCAGCTGTTCGATTGCATCCGAATATCATTTGCGAATCGATCGTAAAAAAGAAGGCGATGATTTGTTTACCGTCTCAGGCATTCCGTTTCTTGTTTCAAAAGAAAGCCAGGAAAATCTCCATGACCACATTGCACTCGACTTTAACCCGGCGATGGGTTACAAGCTGACATCAGCCGAAGAAACCTACCGTTACAATTTAAAATTAGAGCGGGCATAAAAAGATCTTTCTCTGAGAAATTTTTAAGACTGTCGACAAAGTCGGCAGTCTTTCTTTATGAAAACTTCCATTGCCGAAAACGAGGCGGGGACTTTTCGGGCAATGTCGCTTCTTAAAAAGAGCCGATAGGGGAAGCCGGCCAAAACGGTATATCCATATCCACTTTTTCCGGCTTTAGTGATAGGGGCAATTGGATTTGTCAGGCTATGCAGTTTTGGCCAATTGCACAGGCGACGCCCCACACCTTACCGGTTCTCATCCCAACCGCCCGCACTCCTTGCATGAAAAAGAAGCAAAGAGGTCCTTTGGCAACCAATTTTATTTGTCTACGGTTTGGAGTCTTTCTTTTGAAAGATCTTTTTTTGTTACATAATCTAACAAAAGTTCAGACAAATAAACTGAAAAGTATGAATATATAGTTAGATCTCACATGGAATTATATGTTTTTTATTCCTTTTTCAAACATTGATAGGAAATTCTTTTTTAGGAGGCGATAAAAGAGGTTGATTTCAAAACCATACATAACAGATTTATCCGCTTTCCTTTTTAGATAAAAAGTTGTGACATTATTTTAAGGGGTGCTTATATGATAGGGACGAAAAGATTCTGGGGCAAACAAACCATTATCGCAGCAGTTTCGGCAGCTGCACTTGCATTAAGCGGCTGTGCAGCTTCAAGTGCTTTAAATGAGGAAAAAGAAAAGCCTGCGGCTAATACAGAAGGGGATACGGTAAAAGTAGGTGTGCTTCATTCATTAAGCGGAACGATGGCAATCAGTGAAGTGTCACTTCGGGATGCAGAATTAATGGCTATTGAGGAAATTAACGCAAAAGGCGGTGTTCTTGGCAAGCAGATTGAGCCGGTCGTTGAAGATGGGGCTTCAGACTGGCCGACATTCGCCGAAAAAGCAAAAAAGCTTTTGCAGAAAGATGAAGTCGCAACTGTTTTCGGCGGCTGGACATCTGCGAGCCGAAAAGCGATGCTGCCTGTATTCGAACAGAATAACGGCCTGCTCTGGTATCCTGTACAGTATGAGGGAATGGAGTCTTCACCGAATATTTTTTATACAGGAGCCACAACGAATCAGCAAATTGTTCCGTCTGTGACATGGCTTCTTGAAAACAAAGGAAAATCTTTTTTCTTAATCGGTTCTGATTACGTGTTTCCACGCACAGCAAACAAAGAAATCAAAGCACAACTTAAAGCGGAAGGCGGCACTCTAGTAGGTGAAGAATATACACCGCTTGGCCACACTGATTACAGTACACTGATCAGTAAAATCAAAGAAAAAAACCCAGAAGTCATCTATAACACGCTGAATGGAGACAGCAACGTTGCCTTTTTTAAACAGCTGAAGGATGCGGGAATTACAGCGGATGATATTACAGTTCTGTCTGTCAGTATTGCGGAGGAAGAAATTCGCGGCATTGGGACGGATATTTTAACAGGACATTATGCGGCATGGAATTATTTCCAAACAACTGATACGCCGGAAAATAAAAAGTTCGTTACGGCTTACAAGAAAGCATACGGAGATGATCGTGTAACCGGTGATCCAATTGAAGCAGCGTATAATGCCGTTTATTTATGGGCAGCTGCCGTTGAAAAAGCCGGATCCTTTGATGTTGATGCAGTGAAAAAAGCGGCAGGCGGCATTGAATTTAAAGCGCCGGGCGGAACGGTCACCATTGATGGGGATAACCAGCATACGTACAAAACTGCCCGCATTGGTGAAATTCAAGCAGACGGCCAGTTTAAGGAAGTATGGAACTCAGGCGAGCCTGTTAAACCGGATCCGTATTTAGAAACGTATTCTTGGGCAAAAGGACTAAATTAATCGGTACAAATAAGGGAGGAAACTTCTCCCTTATTTGTTTTTTAAAAAGGAGTGAACTACATGACAGTCGTGGCTACACAGCTGTTTAACGGGATTAGTCTTGGCTCTATTTTGCTTTTAATCGCCCTTGGGCTGGCTATCACATTTGGATTAATGAACGTGATTAATATGGCGCACGGAGAGTTTATTATGGCTGGGGCATATACAACTTATGTGGTCCAGCAGGCGTTTTCACATTATGTTCCAGCGGCACTATTTAATTATTACTATATCGCAGCGATTCCGCTCTCATTTTTAATTGGTGCTCTCCTTGGCTTTGTTCTTGAAAAAATGCTTATCCGTTTTTTATATCACAGACCGCTTGACAGCCTGCTGGCCACGTGGGGGGTCAGTTTAATTTTACAGCAGGTGGCACGGTCCATCTTCGGCGCACCAAATGTCGCAGTCACGGCACCGGCCTGGCTTGACGGCGGGTTAACAGTCGCGGGTGCTGTTTTTCCGTATAAGCGTTTATTTATCATCGCCCTTGCTGTGATTTGTATGATTGCTCTTTATTTATACCTTGATAAAACAGCAGCAGGACGGAAAATGCGTGCGGTTACAATGAATCGCAGTATGGCATCAAGCCTGGGCGTATCCACTCAAAAAGTGGACGCGACGGCATTTGCGATCGGTTCAGGACTTGCTGGAATTGCAGGATGTGCCTTAACGGTTCTGGGTCCAATTGGTTCAACAATTGGCACCTATTATATAGTCGATGCCTTTATGATTGTTATTCTAGGCGGAATTGGAAGCTTGGTCGGCACTGTTTTTGGTGCACTTAGCATTGGTATGCTTGGCACAGTGGCTGAGTTCTGGACGGGTGCCTCCATGGCAAAGGTCATCGTGTTTGCAGCTATTATCGCCTTTTTACAATTTAAACCGGCCGGGCTGCTCTCAGCACGCACGCGGTCATTGGAATAGGAGGGAACAAAATGGATAAGAAAAAACTGGGCTATTGGCTTTTTTTTATCGCGCTGTTTTTAGGCCCTCTTTATTTAACGGAATTTCGTCTGGCACTCTTAGGCAAGTTTTTATGTTTTGCACTTGTCGCCCTTGGTATCTGTCTCATCTGGGGGTACACCGGTATTTTAAGCCTTGGGCATGGTGTTTATTTCGGCCTCGGCGCTTATTGCACGGCGATGTACTTAAAGCTTGAAGCGGCGGCGGGCGGGACGCTGCCAGACTTCATGGAATGGAGCGGCGTAACGGCTCTTCCGTCATTTTGGCAGCCATTTTCAAATCCTGTTTTTGCGCTTAGTGCATCTTTGCTGATTCCGGCGCTGCTTGCGGCAATGCTTGGTTTTTTAACGTTTAAAAATCGAATTAAGGGAGTGTATTTTTCCCTAATCAGCCAGGCTGTCGTTGTGGTGTTTGTAACACTTTTTGTGGCGAAGCAGGATTGGACCGGCGGCACAAACGGGTTAACGAATTTCACTACATTTCTTGGTTTTTCATTGGCGTCCCCGCTTGTGCAGATTGCCCTTTACTTGGTGACAGTTCTGATTTTGGGTGCCTCGTTTGCTCTTGCTGCTGCCTTGACAAAAAGCCGGGCAGGGCGGGTGCTGTCTGCCGTGCGGGACGGCGAAAACAGATTGCGCTTTTTAGGATTTAACCCAACGTCCTATAAAGTGTTTGTTTACAGCGTGTCTGCGGCACTGGCAGGCCTTGCTGGCACATTATTCGTTTTACAGGTTGGTCTTATTTCCCCGGCTATGATGGGGATTATCCCGTCGATTGAAATGGTGCTGTGGGTGGCGGTAGGCGGCCGCCATTCATTGATTGGGGCTATTTTAGGGGCCATTATTGTCAACAGTGCCAAAAGCTTTTTTAGTGAGTCTTACCCTGACATATGGTCGATCTTTTTAGGTCTTCTATTTATTATTATGGTGATGTTTTTACCGAATGGTATTGTTGGCGCGGTGAATTCGTGGAATGAAAAGCGGATCAAATCCAAGCAAAAGGGAGGAACTGCCGATGCAGCCGATTCTGTCGTGTCGTGATGTGAAAGTCTCTTTTAACGGGTTTCAGGCACTTCAAGGAGTTAATTTAACCGTTTATCCGCAGGAAGTCCGCTTTTTAATCGGGCCAAATGGCGCTGGAAAAACGACACTGCTTGATGTGATTTGCGGAAAAACAAAAGCAAATGATGGTGAAGTAGTATACCGGGAA
This sequence comes from Domibacillus indicus, assembly GCF_023715895.1. Taxonomy (GTDB): domain Bacteria; phylum Bacillota; class Bacilli; order Bacillales; family Domibacillaceae; genus Domibacillus; species Domibacillus indicus_A. The sequence goes on from NZ_JAMBOO010000004.1 coordinate 153,826, forward strand.
ACAGAAAACATTCGCAAACTGCAGGAGCATGAAATTGTACGCCTCGGTATTACCCGTAAGTTTCAGGCACCTTCCGTTTTCACCAATTTGACTGTGCTGGAAAACCTTGAGCTTTCCCTTAAACAAAAAAGAAGCCTCTGGGCAGTCATGCGAGCCAAATTAACAAGGGAAGACGAAGAAAAGATGGACGCCATGCTTCACCGTATTGGATTAACCGAACAGCGGCACCAGCCGGCCGGGATACTTGCGCATGGTCAGAAGCAGTGGCTTGAAATTGGTATGCAGCTGATGCAGGAGCCGGAAATTTTGCTGCTGGATGAACCGATCGCCGGGATGAGTGAAACTGAGCGCCATAAAACGGGAGAACTCATTCATGACATTTCAAAGACCTGTGCGGTTTTAATTGTAGAGCACGACATGGAGTTTGTACGAAACTTTTCGAAACAAGTGACGGTTATGCATGAAGGCCGGGTGCTTTGTGAAGGGACAATGTCTGAAATTCAGCAAAATGAACAAGTGGCAGAAGTTTACCTCGGAAGGAGAGACAGCGCGTGTTAAAAGTAGAAGGTATCCGGGCAGGGTACGATGAAAGCATGGTGCTGAATGATGTATCTCTTCAGGCGGAAATTGGGAAAGTGACAGCAGTGCTTGGGCGTAATGGAGTTGGAAAATCTACTCTGATTAAAACGATTGCCGGTCTGATTAAACCGGCAGGCGGTTCCATCAAGTGGATGGATGAAAGAATAGAAAAGAAAGCTCCTGAATTTCGAGCGAGAAGTGGTATTGCGTATGTACCACAAGGACGCGAAATTTTCTCAGCCTTAACGGTAGAGGAAAATTTATTATTGGGTCTTGAAGCTCTGCCAAGGAAGGAACGAAAGGAGCTGCCAGGTGAAATATTCGAGTGGTTTCCCATTTTGAGTGAAATGATTCATAGAAAAGGCGGTGACCTGAGCGGCGGCCAGCAACAGCAGCTGGCAATTGCGAGAGCCATCGTTGGCAGGCCTAAAATGCTTCTTTTGGATGAACCAATGGAAGGAATTCAGCCATCAATCGTGCAGCTTATTCAAGAGGTGATCATCGACATTGCTTCAAAGCAAGGAATGGGTGTTATTCTAGTAGAGCACAGCCTCGACCTTGCTTTTGCCTGCGCTGATTATTATTACATTTTGGATCACGGTAAGGTAGTAAGCGAAGGGATCACGGATACGGTGCATAAAGACCTCGTAAAACAACATTTAATTATTTAAATCGAAATGAGGACAAATCGTCCTCTTTTTTTTATGAATAAAATAAATTTTCTAACAGCTCTTATTCCTTTTTGTTGGAAATAAAGTTATAATTATGTTAGAAAATATTACATGAATAACAAAACCTTTATCTTTTAACGTGTAAAATGAAGGGTGTGCAGAAAAGGAAGAAGGGGTTTTTTATGAAACTGACGGCACGCGAGCAGGAAAAGTTAATGATTGTTGTGGCAGCTGATTTGGCACGCCGCCGCAAAGACAGAGGGTTAAAGCTGAATTATCCGGAATCAATTGCGCTTATCACGTACGAAGTAATGGAAGGCGCGCGCGACGGAAAATCCGTGCCGGAGCTAATGCAGTTTGGCACAACGATTCTATCAAGAGAGGATGTAATGGAAGGCGTTCCGGAGATGATTCATGATATTCAAGTGGAAGCAACCTTTCCGGACGGCACGAAACTGGTCACTGTCCATGACCCGATACGTTGAGGAGGAGCGCACATGATTCCTGGTGAATATAAGCTTCAAAGTACCGCGATTGTATGCAATGAAGGAAAAGAAGAAACGAAGGTTTTTGTGACAAACCGGGGTGACCGGCCCGTGCAGGTTGGTTCCCACTTTCACTTTGCAGAAGTGAATCAGGCACTCGAATTTGAACGCGAGAAAGCGCTTGGTAAACGGCTGAACATTCCCGCAGGCACGGCAGTCCGTTTTGAGCCGGGAGACGGCAAGCCGGTTGTGCTCGTTCCGTTTTCTGGCGAGCGGCGCGTATACGGGTTAAATAATCGGGTGAATGGCGCGCTTGATGGGGAGGAAGAGGCATGAGTTTTCAAATGTCACGCCGGCAGTATGCGGATATGTTCGGGCCCACAACGGGTGACTGTATCCGTCTGGCAGATACAGATCTCTTTATCGAAATTGAAAAAGATTACACGGTGTATGGGGATGAAGTGAAATTCGGCGGGGGGAAAGTGATCCGTGACGGGATGGGCCAGCACCCCCTTGCCACACGCGCAGAAGCCGTTGACCTTGTGCTGACCAATGCCATTATCCTTGATTACACAGGTATTTATAAAGCGGATATTGGTGTAAAGGACGGAATGATTGCTGCCATCGGCAAAGCGGGCAATCCCCTTTTGATGGACAAAGTAGACATTGTAATCGGCGCTTCTACCGAAGTGATTGCCGCAGAAGGAAAAATTGTCACAGCCGGCGGCATCGATGCGCACATTCATTTTATTTGCCCGCAGCAAATTGAAACAGCGCTTGCCTCCGGTGTCACAACGATGATTGGCGGTGGAACAGGACCGGCTACCGGAACAAATGCGACCACATGCACCCCGGGTGAGTGGAATATCTTCCGTATGCTTGAAGCGGCCGAAGCGCTTCCGATGAATATCGGCTTTCTTGGCAAAGGAAATGCGTCTGGAATCGAGCCGCTTGAAGAACAAATTCAAGCAGGCGTGATTGGCTTAAAGCTGCATGAAGACTGGGGCACAACGGCTGCCACAATTGATACGGCGTTAAGGTCAGCAGACAAGTACGATATTCAGGTTGCTATTCATACCGATACATTAAATGAAGGCGGCTTTGTGGAAGATACGATTGCAGCGATCGATGGACGGGTGATTCATACATACCATACAGAAGGAGCAGGAGGCGGGCATGCGCCGGACATTATCAAAGCGGCCGGCTATCCAAATGTTCTTCCTTCCTCCACAAACCCAACCCGCCCTTACACAGTCAATACATTGGACGAGCATTTGGATATGCTGATGGTCTGCCACCACCTTGATCCATCGGTTCCGGAAGATATTGCGTTTGCCGACTCGCGCATTCGGAAAGAAACGATTGCGGCAGAAGATATTTTGCATGATTTAGGTGTATTCAGTATGATCAGCTCTGATTCCCAGGCAATGGGGCGGATTGGCGAGGTGATTTTGCGCACATGGCAGACGGCCGACAAAATGAAAAAGCAGCGAGGGAAAATGAGTGAAGAAACAGGAGAAGGCGATAATTTCCGGGCGAAAAGATATGTCGCGAAATATACGATCAATCCTGCTTTAACACATGGCATTTCCGACTATGTTGGTTCTATTGAAACAGGCAAGCTTGCAGATCTTGTTTTATGGGAGCCCGCTTTTTTTGGTGTAAAACCAGAGCTTGTCTTAAAAGGCGGCTTGATTGCCCACAGCGTCATGGGCGATCCAAACGCGTCCATCCCAACACCGCAGCCGGCTTTGTACCGTCCGATGTTTGCAAGCTTTGGCAGGGCACTTTTCAAAACATCGATGACCTTTATGTCTAAAGCGGCGATCGAGCGCGGCGTTCCGCAAAAACTCGGTTTAGAGAAAATGATCCGTCCTGTCGGCGGAATCCGCACTTTGCAAAAAAGCGATATGAAATACAACGGTGAAACACCCAAGATCGAAGTGGACCCACAGACATATGAAGTAAAAGTAAACGGTGATCTGATAACGTGTGAACCGGCAGAAACTGTGCCAATGGCGCAGCGCTATTTCTTATTTTAAGGTGGGATCGAAGTGATTGTTGAAAAAGTAATTGGAAATGTGGAAACAGATGATATTCGTGCACCTCATACAGAACGGGTTTTCCTGTCGAGTGACGAGCTTGTTAAACGCATTCAGCGTGTAAAAACAGATCATGGACGCGAGCTCGGTATTCGGCTGCGGGAGCCGAAAGACTTGCAGAACGGGGATATCTTATACTGCGATGATAAAAACATGATTGTCATCCAGGTACTGGCCGATGATGTTCTAACTATTATGCCGGAGTCAATCGGCCAAATGGGAGACATTGCCCACCAGCTTGGCAACCGGCATCTGCCGGCTCAGTTTGAAGGCGATGAAATGATTGTGCAGTATGACTATTTAGTCGAACAGCTTCTCGAGCAGCTCGGCATTCCTTTTCGCCGTGAAGAGCGCAAGGTGAAAAAAGCATTCCGCCATATCGGCCACAGCCATGATTAATCCAATGCTGTCCTTTATGCAGCTGTGTGATTCCAATTTTCCTTCGGGTGCGTTTTCGCACTCGTTTGGACTGGAAACGTACATTTACGAAGGCAGCATTCATAATGCTGAAACATTCGAATCAGCTATGCGAATCTATATGGCCAATCAAATGGCTTATACGGATGCTCTCGCCTGCCGGCTTGCCTATGAGGATGTGGCAGCCTGCCGCTTTGATCATTTAACGGAGCTTGACCACATGCTTTCCGCGCTGGCACTGCCGAAAGAAACACGGGAAGGCACTCGGAGGATTGGTGAACGAATGGCCAAGCTATGTGTGGACTTATACGAAAGCCCGTTGATCAATATGTATTACAAACAAATCCGCCAAAAGAAAGCGGTCGGCCATCCGTCTATTGTGTTTGCCCTGGCGGCCCATTATCTTCAGGCTGGTAAAAAAGATGCCATCGCTGCACACCTTTTTTCAGGTGTTCAGTCTTTGATTCAAAATGCTGTCCGGGCGATTCCGCTTGGGCAGACAGACGGCCAGCGGATCCTGCTGGCGCTGCAGCCGTTGATGAGAGAGATTGCAGACCAAACAGAAGAGATGACGGAAGAAGAACTCGGTATGAATATGCCGGGGCTTGAAATCGCACAAATGCGCCATGAACAGCTGCCTGTTCGGCTTTTTATGTCGTGAAAAACAAAAGGAGTGGTGCGGAATGGAACCAGTACGTATCGGTGTTGGAGGACCTGTTGGTGCCGGCAAAACAATGCTTGTAGAAAAGCTCACACGTGCGATGAACGATGAATTCAGCATGGCCGTTGTGACGAACGACATTTATACGAAAGAAGATGCCCAATTTCTTATTAAAAACGGGGTTCTGCCGGAAAACCGTATTATTGGAGTGGAAACCGGAGGCTGTCCGCACACAGCGATTCGGGAAGATGCCTCCATGAACTTTGCAGCAATTGATGAATTAAAAGAGGCACATCCCGATTTGGATATTATTTTTGTAGAAAGCGGAGGGGACAACCTGGCTGCCACATTCAGCCCGGAGCTTGTGGATTTTTCGATTTACATTATCGATGTGGCGCAGGGTGAGAAAATTCCGCGTAAGGGCGGCCAGGGCATGATTAAATCAGATTTGTTTATTATCAATAAAACGGATCTCGCCCCCTATGTAGGAGCCGATTTGGATGTGATGGCGGAAGATACGAAAAAATCACGTGGAGCAGACAAGCCGTTTTTCTTTACGAACTTAAAAGTGGAAACGGGACTTCAAGACGTGGTGAAATGGATTAAAGAACATGCGCTTTTGATGGGGCTGGAAGCATGAGCATGACCGGCACGCTGCGGATGAAAGCAGTCTGCCGGGGCGATAAGACGGTGATAGCTGATACGTATTTTGACGGCGCGTTTAAAGTAGCGCGCCCGATCTATTTTAATGAAAACGAGCCAACGGTATACAGCCTTCATGTCGGTGGCGGATACGTAGGAGGCGACCGCTATCATACAGAGGTGATTCTCGAACCGGATGCGAGAATGATATTGACGACGCAGTCTGCCGCAAAAGTGTATAAAACACCGCATGAGCCGGTTTTTCAGTCAATGAACGTATCTCTCGCGGCGGGCAGTGTGTTTATGTATATGCCGGACCCGCTCATTGCGTATGAGCAGGCACGCTTTGAGCAGACAACCACGATCCATATGGAAAAAGGGGCAACGCTGCTTTATAGCGACAGCATAACGCCGGGCTGGTCTGAGAGCGGCCGGCCGTTTCGCTATGAGTGGATTCGGTCGAAGCTCAAAATATATGAAAATGGCCAGCTGCAGGTGTATGACCACCTTTTTTTAAAACCGGACCAGCAGCCTTTATTTTCCCTTATGCAAATGGAGGATTATACACATGTCGGCTCTCTTTTTATCGTTTCGCCGCTGCTTGAGCCCGGCTGGCAGGAAGAACTGGAGCCGCTTCTGGCTCCGTATAACGATGGAGCGCGGATTGGGTTTTCTACGCTGAAAAATGGCGGCTGTACTGTACGGATTCTGGCTCACGCCTCTCATGTCATCGAAGAAATCATTCTGCAGTGCACCAACTGGCTGCGCCGGAAACTGGGCCAGGAGCCGCTGCAGCTCAGAAAGTATTGAAAGAGGGAGCTATTTATGATTCAAGGCGGACTTTTATCGATTTTATTGCTTGGATTTACATTAGGGATTAAGCATGCAACAGAACCAGATCATATTATTGCGGTTTCGACGATTGCAAGCCGGACAAAAAAGCTGTACCGCTCGTCATTAACGGGTGTGTTTTGGGGGCTTGGGCATACGGCTACGCTGCTGATCATCGGTGTCACCGCGATCGCACTGGGCCGGCAGATTCCTGAGAATCTTGCAGCTCTGCTCGAATGCTTTGTCGGAGTCATGCTCGTTTATTTGGGTGTAAACGGAATGCGAGGAAGCTGGAGGGCGGGCGAAGCAGATTATGAGCATACCCACAAAAAATCATTTACGATTGGCGTGATCCACGGACTTGCCGGAAGTGCGGCCATGGTACTGTTAACAGCGACACAAGCTGACAGCAGCTCAGAAGCCTTTCAGTTTATTTTGATTTTCGGAGCGGGAACAGTTGTCGGCATGCTGCTTTTTACAACTCTGCTGGGCCTTCCGTTTTTAGTTACATCACATAAAACGATTCCGCTTTTTTTAATGCGGATCACGTCATTAATCAGCGTTTTGTACGGTCTCTATTACATTATAGAGACGGGCTCAGGACTGATCACAGGATAAAAAAGCAGCCGGCTTACCGGCTGCTTTTTTTCTGCCTAGAGGCAATATTTCTGTAAAGATGACACCCTCAGTATAAAGAAGGGAGCGCAGCGGAACAACAAGCCGGTTAGATTATCTGACAAAGAATTTTGCCTGATGCAAGGGTTCCGCTTTCTTTGCCCAAAACCGCTTTTTAATGTTCGGCTCTGTCGTTCGTTGCTATACTAGTAATCAGGTAGAAAAAGAGAGGAAGAGTGGAATGACGACGGAACAAACAAATTTACGGCTTGTCCTGGCGGGGCTGCTGCTGGCCATTTTAATGGCTGCGATGGACAACACGATTGTGGCAACAGCGCTCGGCTCCATTCTGGCTGACTTAGGCGGCGTAGACAGCTATGTATGGATTACCTCCGCATATGCAGTAGCGGTGCTGGCCGGCATGCCGATTTTCGGAAAGCTGTCGGATATGTATGGAAGGAAACGTTTTTTTGTATTTGGACTGCTTGTATTCTTAATAGGTTCTGCCCTGTGCGGCGTTGCCCAGTCGATCCCACAGCTGGCCGTGTACCGGGCCATTCAAGGAATTGGCGGCGGTGCACTGATGCCGATTGCGTTTACGATTGTATTTGATGTGTTTCCAGCCGAACAGCGCGGAAAAATGACCGGCATGCTTGGTGCCGTGTTTGGCGCTTCGAGCGTGATTGGCCCGCTGCTCGGTGCGTTTATTACGGACGCCATCAGCTGGCACTGGGTATTTTATGTAAATGTACCGATCGGCATAGTAGTCCTGCTGCTGATTGGGCGCTTTTACAAGGAAACGCCGATGCATACAAAGCAGAAAATTGACTGGGCTGGCGCAGTTACACTGGTAACAGCCGTTGTCAGCTTAATGTTTGCGCTGGAGCTTGGCGGAAAAGAGTTTGCCTGGACTTCATGGCAGAGCATGTTGCTGTTTGGCTTGTTTACTGTATTTATTGGACTGTTTTTATGGATCGAAACAAAAGCGGAAGAGCCGATTATTTCGTTTTGGATGTTTCGCAGCCGGCTGTTTGCGTCCTCCCAGGTACTCGCTTTTTTGTACGGGGCTACGTTTGTCGGGCTGACGATTTTTATCCCAATTTTTGTTCAGGCGGTGTACGGGGGGGCGGCAACCAATGCCGGAATTATTTTAATGCCTATGCTGCTTGGGTCCGTTGCCGGAAGTGCTTTTGCAGGAATCGCACAGGCCAAAATGCCCTACCGTCGTATTATGTGGATTTCTGTAATTGTCTACGCGGTTGGCATGGCTCTTATGGCAACTATTTCTCCGGAAACAAGCCGTATGCTGCTGACGGTTTATATGGTGACAGTTGGACTCGGCGTCGGGTTTTCGTTTTCGCTGCTGCCATCTGCGAGTGTACACAAAATGGATTACCGGCACCGCGGCTCGGCGAACTCCACCAACTCCTTTTTCCGATCACTTGGGCTGGCGCTGGGTATTACCGTTTTCGGCTCTATCCAGACGAAGCTGTTAACAAATGAGCTGGAGGATAAATTGGGTGGAGGCGGTAAAGGAACGTTTGGCATTGATAACCTTCAGACTATATTTCAGTCCGAGCAGCGCGCTCAAATTCCAGCGGATATTTTGAATGTGATCACCCATGCGATGTCTCATTCGATTGCGGCAACATTCTTGTGGTCACTCATCCCGATTGCACTTGCATTTATGGCGGTTTACTTTATGGGAGACGAACAGCTGCAAGTAGAAGGGAAAAAACAAACAACTTAAAAGAAGCGGTTCTTCTCGTTCGAAGAGCAGGTCGTGGACAGGTTTACGATTAAAGCAGAAGGAGATAATGTAAAAGGGATAGTATCAGATCGGTAAGCTTTTAGCCAGAAATAAAATAAATGAAGAAAAGCTTCATCATCACTTGGTAAGCAGCCCAAAGAATGAGCTGCTTACCAGAAAAATGACGAGAATAGTTGAAGAGGTGAATGAATATGCAAGCTGTTCATTTTGGTGCAGGAAATATTGGCCGCGGCTTTATCGGGAGTCTTTTATACCAATCAGGATATGAATTGTGCTTTATAGATGTGAATCGTGAAGTGGTCGACCTGCTGAACGAAAAAAAGGAATACCGGGTTGTGATGGCGGATGAATCACGTGAGGAGCATATGGTGAGAAATGTCCGGGCCATTAACAGCGCTGAGGAAGCAGACCGTGTGATACAAGCTGTTGCTGAGGCAGACCTCATTACAGCCGCAGTTGGCCCGGCGATTTTGCCGCACATTTCGCGGCTTGTAGCAGAAGGCCTTCGGAAACGGACATCACCTGTTAATATAATTGCATGTGAAAACATGATCGGAGGGAGTACGCTCTTAAAAGAGAAGGTACTGGAGAAAATACCAGAAGAAGAGCGCGATGCTATTTTGTCACGAACTGGATTTCCGGACGCGGCCGTTGACCGGATTGTGCCTAACCAGTCAAATGAGGATAAATTGACGGTGGTCGTTGAACCATTTTACGAATGGGTAGTGGAAGAACTCAAGCTGATTGGCGATAAGCCCGCAGTGGAAGGCATCACCTGGGTGCCGGACTTAAAGCCGTACATTGAACGGAAGCTGTTTACGGTTAATACCGGTCATGCAGCCGCAGCTTATTTTGGCTGGCAGACCGGTGCTCAAACAATTGATGGAGCACTCGGAATGAAGCACGTTGCCAAAGTGCTCCAGGCAGTCTTGAACGAAACCGGGCGTCTTTTAGTAACGAAATACAGATTTGATCAGTCTGAACATGACCACTATATCCAAAAAATCATTGGCCGGTTTGCTAATCCGCATATTCGCGACCATATTACCCGAGTGGGCCGTGCGCCGATTCGTAAGCTCGGGGGAAATGACCGTCTCCTCAGTCCGGCCAAGCAGTACGAGCAGCTGCTTGGTGAAACGCCGGTTTACTTAGCCAAAAGTATTGCAGCGGCGCTTTTATATGACTATGCACAGGATCCGGAAGCGGTAGAAGTGCAAGGGGAAATTGAACATAGGGGGATTGAATCCGCGCTGAAAAAGTTTACGCAGCTGGATGAGTCAGACCCGCTTTTTGCTGAAGTTATGAAGCAATACGAATTGATGCGTGAAAAAGGAATTTAAAAAGAAGCTGGTTCCATCAGCTTCTTTTTTTGTATGACCAGGGCCGGATTTTTGGCGGCTGGGCCGGAAAATGCTTGATTTGGGCCGGATATATGAGAAATCCGGCCACAACAAAGCAGATTCCGGCTTTTTTTGTCGTTTTCCGGCCCCGGCTGCCAGTCTGGGAAAAACGAGCGTACGTTTTCAAGCGGGCTGATTTCATGATATGATAAAAGAACTTCAAACGGACAGTGACTTCCATGAGAGTTGGGGGTCAAAAAAATAAATTACTAGAGGTGACGTGTTTTTTTATGTTTACACAACTGAAAAAAGAATGGTTCGGCAATGTCCGCAGGGATATTTTGTCGGGGATTGTCGTAGCGCTTGCGCTTATTCCAGAAGCGATCGCTTTTTCGATTATTGCGGGAGTAGATCCGATGGTGGGTCTGTACGCATCATTTTCGATGGCGGTTGTGATTGCTTTTATGGGAGGACGCCCGGCGATGATTTCTGCTGCGACCGGAGCGATGGCGCTTGTGATGGTGACGCTTGTGAAAGACCATGGGCTTCAGTACTTGTTTGCGGCTACCATTTTAACCGGGGTGCTGCAGCTGATTTTTGGCTGGCTGAAAATTGCGCGCTTGATGAAATTTGTTCCGCGTTCAGTGATGGTTGGATTCGTCAATGCGCTCGCTATTTTAATTTTCACTGCCCAGCTGCCCCAATTCGCAGGCAGTTCAGTGGTTATGTATGTGTTTGTGGCGGCAACGCTTGCTATTATTTACATCCTTCCGCGCTTCGTCAAATCCGTTCCTTCTCCGCTTGTTGCGATCGTTGTCATGACAATCATTGCATTAGTGGGCGGCTTCGATTTACGGACAGTCGGTGATCTTGGAAACATTACTCAGTCTTTGCCATCATTTCTGATTCCAGATGTACCGTTGAATATGGAGACGTTGTCGATTATTTTCCCGACGGCTTTAGCACTTTCGATGGTCGGCCTTTTAGAGTCACTGCTTACCGCATCCATTGTGGATGATATGACGGATACGACAAGCGATAAAAACCGGGAAGCACGCGGACAGGGAATTGCAAACATTGTAACCGGCTTTTTTGGCGGCATGGCGGGCTGTGCTATGATTGGCCAATCGGTTATTAATGTGAAATCCGGCGGCCGCGGACGGTTGTCTACCTTTGTGGCAGGAGCGTTTCTGCTGTTTTTAATTATGGTGCTCGGCGATGTAGTCGTAAAAATTCCGATGGCGGCATTGGTTGGTGTCATGATTATGGTCTCAATTGGCACATTTGACTGGTCGTCTCTTAAAGCCGTCACGAAAATTCCGATCACAGACAGCATCGTCATGGTCGTGACGGTCATAACCGTCGTGCTCACACATGACCTCTCAAAAGGAGTGTTCGCCGGCATTCTGCTCAGTGCGATTTTCTTTACAGCGAAAATTTCAAAGGTGACTGTATCGACTTTCCACAAGGGGGATACGCTTCATTACAAAGTAGCAGGACAAATCTTTTTCGCATCCGTTACGGATTTTGTAAATGAATTCGACTATCAGCCGGAAGGAATTAAGAATGTGCATATTGATTTTTCTGAGGCGCACATTTGGGATGATTCTGGCGTGGCGGCAGTGGATAAAATTGTGTTGAAATACCGTGATAATGGCATTAAAGCCGTCCTGACAGGCTTAAATGAAGCAAGTTCATCCATGGTGAAACGGATGGCTGTTCACGATAAGCAGGATGCCAAGCTGTCTGGACATTAACATGTAAATGAGCGCATTGTGTAAAAGCAGTGCGCTTTTTTTAAACAAAGGGGGATGTTGATGAACGGTCGTATTTTACTGGCATCAGACGGATCAAGCCACGCGCTTCGGGCAGCGGAGGAAGCAATTAAGCTGGCCAAAGTGCTGAACAAAGACATTGTAATTGTATTCGTCGTTGATTTTGATCAATCCAAAAAAGACGTCTTGCATAGTGCAGGCGCTATTGATCTGGAACAAAAGCGAAAAAAACAGCTTCAAAGCACAGAACAGAAAATAAGAGAAGCAGGCGTCTCATATTCGATTCAACTGCTTCACGGCGTGCCGGGACCGGCGATTGTAGAATACGCGAACAAGGAAGCTGTTTCCTATGTAGTGCTCGGCAGCCGCGGCCTGAACAGTCTGCAGGAAATGGTGCTTGGCAGCGTTAGCCATAAAGTGGCGAAGCGTGTAAACTGCCCTGTATTAATTGTAAAATAATCCAAGTCATTCTCTTTTTGAGAATGACTTTTCTTTATAATAAAGAAAAGGGGGCTTGAACATGACGTATGAAGAAGTAATGGAAAAGCTTGAGCAGTTCGGTTCAGATCAAACGAAAAAAACACTTGCCCGTCATGGAGCCAAAGAGCCGTTTTTTGGTGTCAAAGTCGGCGATTTAAAAAAACATTTTGTAAAGGAAGTAAAAAAAGATCAGCAGCTCGTCTACGACTTGTACGCATCCGGCAATAGCGATGCTATGTATTTAGCGGGTTTGACAGTGAAGCCGAAAGAAATAACGAAAGAACGACTGAACGAATGGGCACGGGGCGCTTATTGGTATATGATCAGTGAATATACAGTCGCACAAGTTGCAGCGGAATCTCTTTTTGCACTTGAGCTTGCGCGAGAGTGGATGCAGTCGGATGAAGAAATGATTATGGCTGCCGGATGGAGTACCTACAGCAACTACCTGTCGGTTGCTCTAGATGACGAGGTAGACAGGGAAGAAATCGATAAACTGTTGAACAGAGTGGAAAAAAACATTCATACGGAGCAAAACCGCGTTCGGTACGTGATGAATCAGTTTGTGATTTGCGTGGGTGCTTATTATAAGCCGCTTTCAGAGCGGGCGAAGGAAGTGGCAGCCCGCATAGGGAGTGTACGCGTCGATGTTGGGGATACGGCCTGCAAAGTTCCGCTTGCCACAGCGTACATTCAAAAAATAGAAGACCGAAATGCAGTCGGTAAAAAGAGAAAAACGTGTATTTGTTAGATAGAAATTTTTTGTAAGATAATATAACAGTGAAAAAGATTTTTTAAAAAGTTCATGGTAAGATTTTTATACGTAATTGAACACCTAAACTAAAAAGCGCTTTGCAAAGACTGGACCCCTGCCAGTACTATTGCAGAGCGTTTTTACATGAGGTGTTAACCGGGGATGCTTCATTGCTTATACAAATGGAGCAAACAAAAACAAGTCTCTCGTGTAGGAGAGACTTGTTTTATTTGGCGGGCAAAGCATTCATCTAATAAAAAATACGATTTCTATGCTGCTTTTCGGTCCGCTTTCCGGTCTGCTTTTCGCGCCCAGTAGGTGGCTAAAAGCGGTCCGGAAATATTGTGCCAGAAGCTAAAAATGGCACTTGGCACAGCAGCAAGAGGACTGAAATGAGCGGCTGCAAGAGCAGCGCCGAGTCCGGAGTTTTGCATGCCGACTTCAATCGCCATGGCTTTTCGGTCTTCATATGGCATCTTGAAGAGTTTTCCCGCTAAGTATCCGAGCAAATAACCAAGACCATTATGTAAGATCACAATACCGAAAATAAGCAATCCAGATTCTACAATTTTTTCTTTGCTATTTGACACTACAGCCGCGACGATCAGCACAATCGCTATAACGGAAATGAGCGGCAAAATGTCTACGCTTTTTTGCACCTGCTTTTTAAAGAACCGTTGTACGATCAAGCCAAGGATAATTGGCAGGAGCACGACCTGTACCACTGACATAAACATGGCAGAAGCGGATACTTCAAGCCATTCGCTCGCTAAAAGATATATAAGCGCCGGCGTTAAAATCGGTGCGAGCAGTGTAGATACTGATGTAATGGCCACGGATAGAGCGGTGTTTCCTTTTGCCAAAAACGTCATGACGTTAGAAGCAGTACCACCCGGGCAGCAGCCTACTAAAATTACACCAATCGCAATTTCCGGCTCCAGCCGAAGCCCTTTTGCGAGAGCAAAAGCCAAAGATGGCATCACAATAAACTGGGCTAAAACCCCGATGATCACTTTTATGGGATGCCGGCCGACTTCTTTAAAGTCTTCTCCTGAAATGGTCATCCCCATCCCGAACATAATCACACCAAGTAAAATAGAAATATAGGGCGCAATCCATGTGAACTGTGCGGGAAGAAAAAATGCGAATGCCGCAAACACAAGCACCCAAATAGCGAATGTTTTGCCGGCAAATTGACTAACTTTTACGAACGTATTCAATTCGTATTCACCTCCGTTATAGTAGAATAGCATAAAACAAGTCGAAATAGGTCGTATTTTCTGATTTTTTTAAGTTGATTAATTTTTCCAAATAAAAAAGAACAGCCGTAAAGACTGTTCTTACTTCATCCCCATATCCAGCTCGTAAAGCCTCTTGTAGCGTTGTTCCTGCTGAAACAGCTCTTCGTGTGTGCCATTCATTTGAATCTGTCCGTCGTCTAAAAAGACAATCCGGTCCATTTTTTCCATACCCGCCAAGTGGTGGGTAATCCAGATAACGGTTTTTCCGTCCAGCACTTCAAATACGGTATCAATCAGCTGCCGTTCTGTTACGGGATCAAGCCCAATGGTCGGTTCATCCAATATCACGATAGGAGTCTGCTGCAGCAAAATACGGGCCAGGGCAATCCGCTGACGCTCTCCGCCGGAAAAGCGGGCTCCGGTTTCCTGCATCACCGTTCCATATCCGTTTGGAAGAGATTCAATATAGTCATGCATATGCACCCGTTTGGCCGCTTCGATGACTTCTTCGTCTGTTGCCTGCGGGCTGCCGAGCCGAATATTATTCATGACCGTTGTGTTAAACAAGTATGGCTGCTGATTCAGCACGGCTATTTCCCGGGAAATGTATTCATCCGGTTCATTTCCGTTCACCAATACTATGCCGGCCTGCGGAGAAATGAATCCTTCTGCCAGCTGCATTATTGTTGATTTCCCTGCGCCGCTCGGACCGAGAATCGCCACTTTTTCCCCTGCCGGCACAGAGAATTGGAAATGCTTCAATACCGGTTCTTTTTCGCTGTAAGAAAAAGATACATCTTCAAAAGAAAGTGCCGGCACTCCTTTTACGAAAACCGGCTGAATAATGTTCGGTTCCGTTTTTCCTTCTTCGACTTTTTCAAGACGGCCGAGAGACTGGGCGTAGCCGGTCCACTCCTGTGCTGCTGAAGAGAGGGTAAGGAAAGCTTCCGTAATCGGAAACAGCACTAGTGTAAAAGCAGCAATTAAGATCGGTGCCATTTCACCGTTAACGCTTTGGCCGCCTGCCCATACCATCATGGTGACAACCGCCGCTCCAACAAGCAGCTGCAGACCGAAGTCGCGGCTGCGGGCAAAAGCCCGTTTAGCCGACTCAAGCTCTGTCCATTTTTGTTCAGCACGCTCAAAGTCATCCACAAACGCTTGCCGGCGTCCGCTGAACAGCCAGTCGCCCATGCCCATTACTGCATCGGTTAACCGGCCATACTGCGCAGCACGCTGTTCTTTTTGCTTCGCTTGCTGTGCTTTCATAACCAGCAGCGAAACAAGCGGAACAAGCACAGTAAAAATGAAAAAGTACAGCGCCATCACAAGAGCAAATGGGGTAGAGAAAAAGCCAAGCGCCACAACAGCAGCGACATACAAAAGCAGGGCGCTCAGCCATGGAAAAATCAATTTAATATATACATCCTGCAGATGCTCAATGTCATCCGCAAACAAGCTAAGCGCGTCACCGGTTTTAAAACGTGCCATTTGCGGGCGGAGTGTTTCATAAAGCCGGACGCGCATGCGGGAGACGATTTTTAAAATAAAGCTATGGCTTACCAGCCGCTCTACATAACGAGAAACGGACCGCATAATGCCGAAGGTGCGTACCAATACGATCGGTACGTAAATCATCAGCAGATTTTCGGGGCGTGAAGCGGCTTTTGAAATCAGATAGCCGGATACAAACAGCAGCGCACTGGCTGCAAAAATGGTCAGTCCGCCAAGCAGGACAACCAGGATGAGCAATCGTTTATGTTCTTTCAGATAAGGAATCAGCCACCCCATGTGTATCACCTCGTGCGGCTTGTACGAGGGAGGCGTACACGCCGTTTTTCTTCATTAATTCATCATGTGTTCCTGTTTCGGCAATTTGTCCTCGTTCCATCACGATAATCCAGTCCATTTCCCGCATCCAGTGAAGCCGGTGCGTGGCCAGCAGTACAAGCTTTTGATCGAAAAGAGGAAGCATCGTTTCTTTTAAAGCCGCTTCGGTTTCGATATCCAGATGCGCAGTCGGTTCATCAAGCAGTACAACCGGCCGATTGCTGAGATAAGCCCGAGCCGCTGCTACACGCTGCATCTGCCCGCCGCTCAGGCGGCGTCCGCCTTCGCCGATCATTGTATGCAGCAGCTCCTCAAGCGAAGACAGACCCGCTTTTTTGGCTGCTTCGATGACTTCTTCGTCTGATGCATCCGGTTCGTAAAAGCGGATATTATCTGCCAGTGTTCCGCTGAAAATATACGGATGCTGCGGAATATAAGTCAGCTGGTTCTGCCAGGCCGGCTGCTGAAGATGGGAAACAGTCTGGCTGTTCACCGAAATGGTTCCAGCATCAGCCCCTAAAAAACCGCCCAGTACGTCGATTAAAGTAGATTTACCCGCGCCGCTTGCTCCGATAATGCCAACTTTTGCCCGCCCTTTAATAGAAAGAGAGATGTTTTGCAGGGAAGCGGCATTCACGCCTGACAGCGTCAGTTCATCATGATCTGACCACGATGAAAGGGAAAAATCATCGGCCTCTGTGTAAGCAGGTGCATCCAAAATGTCCTGCATGGCGCGGCCGGCTTCTTGTCCATTTAAAGTGGCGTGATAGTCGGTGCCGAGCTCCCGAACCGGAAGAAAGTATTCAGGCGCCAAAATAAGCACCGTGAGCGCCGGCAGAAGTGTCATTTTTCCATCTACAAGCCCAAGACCGAGAAACACCGCAACGGTTGCGACAGACAGCATCGCGAAAAAGTCGAGCGCAAACGAAGAAAGAAACGCAACTTTTAAAGTGCTCATCGTTGATTTTCGGTACTGTTCGCTTACATGCTCGATCTGTTTGCGGTGTGAGCGCGCGCGCCCTAAAAACGTCAATGTTTCCAGCCCTCGAAGCGAGTCTGTGAAGTGGCCAGCGAGCCGCTGGTAGCCCTCCCACTGGCTGTCTGCTTTTTTTCGGGCTGCAAGTCCTAATAGCACCATGAAAACGAGTAAAACAGGGAGTGTGATGGCCAATACGATGCCGGATGTCCGATCGGTCCACAGAACAAACAGCCAAATCGCCAATGGAAGAATCATCATGTTAATCATTTTCGGTAAAAACAAATCCAAATACGTACGAAACTGGTTTGTTCCTTCTATAATCAATGTGACAAGCCGCCCGGTTCCTTCCTGTTTTGAATAGCGGGGGCCGAGTGCAAACAGTTTTGACAGTACATCACGGCGAAGTGCCGTGCTCGTTTTTTCCGAATAGTGCTCAACGACTTTTTGTTTTAAAAAGCCAATAAAGTAGCGGCCGGCCAGCGCGCCGAAAAACAGCATCATCATTGGAAACACTGCATTGGGTGTTTCACCGTTGAAAAGCCGGGTAAGGGCGCCTGCAAGCCATTTTGCCTGAAGAATGATCAGCACTGCCTGGATAATAGTGAAAAAGGTGAGTCCGGCAAGCACCGGAACTACACCTTTATAGTGAAATAGATCTTTTCCCATTAGTACGTCAAATCCTTACCGTCGACTCGTTTCCGGAACACGTAATAGCTCCACACTTGATAGCCGATTACAAATGGAAGCAGGGACACCGCCACGATCGTCATGACTTTAAGTGAGTAAGGGCCGGATGCTGCGTTGTATACCGTCAAGTTATAAGCGGCAGACATAGAGCTGATCATCACCCGCGGGAACAGCGAAGCGAAAATGAGCGCAACGGTTAAAACAATACCGGCGCCGCTTGAAACAAAAGCAAGGCCATCCCGTTTTTTCATGAGGAATACGGCTGCCAGCACGTAAGCCAGTACAATCGCACCGATCATCGGGATGGTTACAGCTGCCCGAACCGTAAAAACATCTGTGTAGATATAAGACAATCCAACAAACAGAGCGAGTGCGGCGACTGCCAGCCAGACCACTCGTTTCGCCAGTGAGCGGGCACGGTTTTGCAGATCACCAACCGTTTTCAGTGTTAAAAAGGATAAGCCATGCAGGAAGCAAAGAATCGTGACAGTAACCCCGCCTGTTACAGAGTAGATGTTCACGAAATCGCTAAAGCCTGCATACATGTTCATGTCCGCATCAATCGGCATACCACGAAGGATGCTTGTGAACAAGACACCGAACAGAAATGGCGGCAGGATGCTGCCGAAAAACACAACATAATCCCATGTTTTGGTCCACTTTTCACTGTGGACTTTACCTCGGAATTCAAACGCTACGCCGCGGCCGATCAACGCAAGCAGAACGAAGACGAACGGAACATAGTAGCCGCTGAACATCGTCGCATACCAGTGAGGGAAAGCGGCGAAAATAGCGCCGCCCCCTGTTAAAAGCCACACTTCATTCGCATCCCAGAACGGGCCGATTGTGTTGATCATAATACGGCGCTCCAAGTCGTTTTTCGCCAGAAAGCGCGTCGACATGCCCACGCCGAAATCGAAGCCTTCAAGAAAGAAAAAGCCGATAAAGAGGACCGCGATCAATAAAAACCATAGCTCATTCAAGCCCATTACATGTACACCTCCTGATCAAACGGATCAATCGTTTGCGTTTCTGGCGCCGCCTCGTGATGCTCAACGCCTTTTTTAATTTCGCGGACAAACAAGTAAACGAGAACAATCGCTAAAATCGTATAAGCAAGAGAAAAAGCAATAAGTGACAGAAGCAGGCTCTGGGCGCTGACGTTTGGTGAAACAGATGCCGATGTTGTCATCAGGCCAAACACCGTCCACGGCTGACGGCCGATTTCCGTCATAATCCAGCCGGCGGAGTTTGCGATGAATGGGAACGAGATAAGCGCCACCATGCCGCGCAGGAACCATTTTTTCTGGACAAGTGTTTCCCGATAGCTGAAATAAAGGCCCAGCACCGATGCAAGAATCATAACCATACCGGCACCCACCATAATCCGGAAGCTCCAGAAAGTTGTTTTAACCGGCGGAATATAGTTGCCTTCTCCGTATTTTGCTTCATATTCTGCCTGTAGAGTTTTCATCCCCGGCACGTCCCCCTGGAATTTTTCATATGCCAGGTAGCTGAGCGCAAACGGAATGTTAATTTCAAATGAGTTCTCTTGATTTTTAGAGTCAATGAATGCAAATGCTGTCCATGAAGCCGGATCACCGCTGTCTTCCCAAAGCGCTTCGCTGGCCGCCATTTTCATAGGCTGTGATTCCATTAAGTGCTTCGCCTGAGCGTGGCCGGTAAATGCAATGGCAAGCCCTGAGATCAAGGCGACGGTCATAGCAAGGTTAAAGGACCGTTTAAACAAGTCTACTTCATAGCCTTTAATGATTTTATAAGCACTGATGCCTCCAATGAAAAAAGCACCTGTAGCAAGCGCACCGAAAATCACGTGCGGAAATTCTACCGCGAGCTGCGGATTGGTTAACAGAGCAAAGAAGTCATTCATTTCTGCCCGGCCGTTTTTGATAGCAAAGCCGACCGGCTCCTGCATAAACGAGTTGGCTGCTAAAATCCAAAGCGCGGACATCATCGTTCCCAGCGATACGAGCCAAATGCAGGCAAGGTGTACTTTTTTGGATAGGCGGTCCCAGCCAAAAATCCACAAACCAATAAAAGTAGATTCCATAAAAAAGGCAAGCAGTGCTTCAATAGCAAGCGGAGCACCAAACACGTCTCCGACAAACCGGGAATACTCTGACCAGTTCATCCCAAATTGAAATTCCTGAATAATTCCCGTCACAACGCCGACTGCAAAGTTAATTAAAAACAAATGCCCCCAAAACTTAGCCAGTTTTTTGTAGCGTTCGTCGCCTTTTAAAACATAATGTGTTTCAAACAATGCGACTAAAAACACAAGACCGATTGAAAGCGGCACAAACAAAAAGTGAAAAATGGTGGTAGACCCGAACTGAAGCCGGGCTAAAAATAGTTCATCCATCCCGTAAATCCCCTTTCTCCTATTTACACAGTAATAATATATTATATTGTGAATTAGTTCACATTCTCTATCTGCTTTATAATTTACTCTCTTTTGCTGCCAAAAGATATAGGATTTCAGCGTAGAAATTGAATGATTTGTGACATTTTTCACAAACCATTTTTTCCACTGTGAAAAGAGAGTAAATTCTGAAATAAAAGGGAAAAGCGTGTATAATCAGGGATAAAAGAACGATGAAAGGGGTTTACGGGGATGATTGAGCGGCTGCATCATGGGGAAGAAGCAACAGCAGCGGAAATTCTGGCACTGCAAATACCTGCTTATAAAGTGGAAGCGTCATTAATTGGGTATGACGGCATTCCGCATTTAAATGAAACGGTAGAGATGATTAAAAACAGTGATGAAATTTTTATCGGATTTTTAACAGAAGGGGAGCTGTGCGGCTTTCTTTCTTATAAAGACGAAGACGGATCGGCCTTTATTCAACGGCTGGTTGTTCATCCGGGACACTTTCATGAAGGGGTTGCTTCAAAGCTCCTGACATATTTTCTGCAGGAAGAATCAGCGGGGCGGACCGTTCTTGTTACAACCGGCGCGAAAAATGAGCCTGCCCGCAATTTATATAAGAAATTTGGATTTGAAGAGCTGGACACACTGCTGCCGGAGCCGGGGGTAGAACTAGTGCTGCTCGAAAAAAAACATCAGTAAACATTTATTGCTCGTATTTTCACAAGAAAATAGTGTAGAATAAGTGCTGTATAAAATTTTTAAGATCAGAAAGGCTGGAAGATAGATGTCATTAACAAACCATGGAACGATTCCTGTAGCGGTTTCTGCCCGCCACATCCACTTATCACAGGAGCACCTTGAAATTTTATTCGGAAAAGGCCACGAGCTTACAAAGCGTGCGGACTTATCGCAGCCAGGACAATTCGCGGCAGAAGAAACGGTAACGATTGCTGGTAAGAAAAGTGAAATTGCACGCGTTCGTGTTCTTGGCCCATGCCGTCCTGCTACACAAGTGGAAGTAAGCTGGACAGATGCTATGAAGCTTGGCGTACGTCCGCCGCTTCGTGAGTCAGGCGATATTAAAGGATCTGAAGCTGTGACGATCACAGGTCCTGCAGGTACAGTGGAGCTTGAAGAAGGCTTAATCATTGCCCAGGCGCACGTTCATATGACACCAGCAGATGCAGAAAAATACAACGTAGAAAACGGCCAGATCGTGACTGTAGAAATCGGCGGCGACCGTCCAATCGCGTTCCGCAACGTCGTGATCCGCGTATCTGAAAGCTATGCGCTTGAAATGCATATCGATACAGACGAGGCGAATGCCGGTTTTATCTCTCAAGGCGCTACAGGCGACATTTGGGCGTAAGTTTACATAAAAAAGGTTTGATCCTCTCCGGGATCAAACCTTTTTTTGTTCGGGCAGTGGTTACACTGCCTTTTTATGTACCGGCGGTGCCGTTTTGTAACGCCGTCCCGTCCGGGCTACTTTGTTCCAGCCGGTCCGGTTAAAGAAGTAAGCGATAGTGCCGTACATCACGTAAAATAGATTTAAGAAACGAAAAATCGTCACGTCAAACAGGATGCCTGTAAAGAGCCGCCCTCTTTCGCCTTTGTTAAAGCAGACACCATAAGGATGAGAGCGGGTGATGGCGACTATATCACAAAACGAGCCGAACATCATGGTTACAGCAGCATAAAGAGCAAGATGCTCTATCATAGACATTGAGCCGAGCGTAAGCTGCTGAATCAGCATCGCCGTCATCACATACGCGGTAACGGTGCCGCCAATAAACGTTTCAAACACACAAAAAAACGAAACAGGCTTTCGCAAAAGAGTGCGAGTGAAAAAAGGGGCAAAATGAATGATGCAGTCAACGAACGCTTTTTGCCAGCGGACCCGCTGCTTAAAAACATCCCGGTTGTTTTCCGGCAGCTCGGTATAGCAGACAGCCTCCGGCAGAAACACAATGCGTTTGGCCGGGTGATCTGAAATGTACCGCTGGATCCGCAGGGTAATATCAATATCTTCTCCCAGCGTGGTGCGGTAGCCGCCGACTTCGAGCAGAACCCGCTTATCGAAAATACCGAACGCCCCTGAGATAATCGACAGAGCGCGAAACCGGGCTAAAGACACTTTTGTAATGTAAAAGCCTTTCATTAAATCGAGCATTTGCGCTCGAATCAGCCAGTTGGCACTTTTTAAAGACAAGCGCCCGAAATGGCCGCCGGCTTTTGTTTGCAGCACATGCACCATGCCGCCGGCAGCAATCACATCTGGCGTTTGAAACGCTTCATTTGCCAGAGGCAGGGCATCATCACTTAAAATGCTGTCCGCATCCAGCGTCACCACAATATCATAAGAAGCATATTCAATACCGGCATTGAGCGAATCGGCCTTGCCGCCATTTTCTTTGTTGATGACAAATACATGCGGCAGGAAGCCGGATTGATACACACCGTGGATCGGTTGATGGGCCAGCTGGCCGAGCGCTTGTTTTTGACATTCAACGAGACCCAACTTTTCCTTCAAAAGCGCAAAGGTTTCATCGCTCGAACCATCATTAATATAAATGACTTCGCAGGATGGATAAGAAAGAGATTGTATGTGATCAATCGACGTTTGAATAATCGCCGCTTCATTAAAACAAGGAATTAACACGCTAATGCCTTTGGAGGCAGGAGGCTTTTGACCGGGCAGCCCGCGCTGGGACGGAGTACTGCAGAACACATGTAAAACGGGAAACAAAATGCTGAGACAAAACAATGTGAAAACCAATAGATTCATAGAACAGCTCCCTCTCGACAATTGCTGTACTTATTATAGTGAGAGAAAGAAAGGATAAAAGAGTTGTTACGGAAATGAAAAGAAAAATAAGGGTTATGCCCCAGTTTGTTATCAAATTGTTATAAAAGGGGAGGTAAAAGTTCATACTGTTTTTCCAATACAATGGGGCGGGTACGCTTAAGTGGGCTTACTTCTGCACAGAAACGGGAAAAATAAAAAAAGGAGGTGGATAGATGAATACTGCTCAGAGGATCTTGAGCCGCTTTTTTGCTGAGCGCTTTTATGATCAGGCGGCGCAAACGGCTTACTACCTGCTGCTGTCTGCGATTCCATTTATCATTTTTATGCTTTCATTAATTCGTTTTTTTCCAGTGGATCAGCAGGCTATTCTCGATTTTATCCGTCCGTATGCGCCGGGGGAATCGTTCACCTTAATTGAAGAAAACGTCGCGGCCGTACTCTCTGCTGAACAAGGGCAGGTGCTGTCACTCAGCCTAGTTTCTACGTTTTGGCTGTCTTCGATGGCGGTCCAGTCATTGGGCCGTTCTCTAAATGACGCCTACAAAATTGAACGGGACCTTCCTTTCTGGAAAGGACTTCTGCGCGATTTTGGCGTTACATTGATTTTTATGATCATCGTGCCGCTGTCGTTTGTGATTCCTTTGCTGGAAAGAGTGCTGCACTGGCTTGTATCGCAATCGGGCACGCTTGAGCAGCTATCAAGGCTTTTAGATATATGGCCGGCAGCCCAATGGGGGATTGGAACCCTGTTTTTGGTAGTGTTTTTTATCGCTTTTTATAAAATTATTCCAAATGATCAAGTACCTATTTTATATGTTCTGCCGGGTGCGCTGTTCGCGGCACTCGGCTGGCAGATCGTGTCTTTTCTGTTTGAAAGCTATGCAGCGGCGGTCAGCTATACGCGCTTGTACGGGCAGCTGTCGGGGATCATCGTGCTTGTCCTCTGGTTTTATTTAACGGCCGTTGTGATTTTGCTTGGCGGCCTTTTTAATGCGGAAAAAGAACAACAATAAAAGGGAGCTCTTTGGGTAGAGCTCCTCAGATTGTAGACAAATGATATGGATGACCGTGCACATAAATGGGATGGATCGGCGGCGTCCAGGCAGCTCCGCTTGCCATGGGGCAGACGCTGAGCCCGACTCCGCCTGGCGGCTCCACCGGTCTCAGCTGCCCACTCGTCCCATAGGAGTCTGCGCCGCCCTCCCGCCGCCAAGTGGCTTGCGACAAGATTGTATAAAGTGAATAAGGCCATATCTTTCCGTTTAAAAGAGAAAATGTCTATTCAATCTGTGCTTATTGATGTTCAATAACACTTAGTGAAGACTGCCGGACGAAGACTCCTGCGGGAAGTACAGTGAGTCGGGAGACCCCGCAGGAGCAGCCGAGGAGGCTCCCGCACTGCCCGCGGAAAGCGCAGTCCGGCAGGTTTCACGTATCGGCTTTTTTTTAAGGGCGAAAGACTTTGTCTACACACTGAGGAGCTCTTTGGGCTGAGCTCCTTTTTTTATGTGTTATCGCTTTGAAAAGACAAACAGGTTAAATAGTGGCCGTTCAAGTATTGCTGCCGGGTTAAATCCTTTGTTTCAGAAAAACCGTCCTCCAGCAGCTCTTGAAATGCCTGGTCTGTTTCAAACCAATGAACAAGCAGGGCCTCGTTTTCTCCGAGCGGCAGCGCGATGCCGATGATATACTCCCCACATCCAGTTCTTATGTTCCATTTGATGCCGTCTGCCCAGTGCTCGTATCTGTCATTTGGAAGCCGGGAGCCTGCAAACGCAAATGGCTTCTTCCATCTTTCCAATATGTGTTGAATAATGGGTTTTGCTGTAAGCGCCTGCTTTTCTTCGATATAATGAAGCCATAAGAAATCGTTTTCGATCATGGCGTACCATTCATCAAGGGCAGATTCAACTGCATCGTGCGTGACGTATGTGCTGAGAAGCGGAATCCATGTATGATGCAGCCGTTCAAGCTGTTCGGGGTCCGCATGCTCCTCGACATAATCAGTAAAGCCGTTTAAAACCGTCAGCAGTTCGCGTTCGTAAAGAGAGGTCACCGTCAATGTAAAATCCCCTTTTTGATTTTTATTATAAAGGAGAGATGGAGAAATGGGCAGAAGTGTGTTGTACATTGCCGTAAGTCTTGACGGCTTTATTGCAAGAGAGGACGGGTCAGTGGATTGGCTCGATGACGTAAAGGGAGACGGAGGAGACAATGGCTACCTGGCTTTTTATAAAACGGTTGACACGCTTCTCATGGGACGCGGCACGTACGAGAAAGTGCTCCAGCTGACGGATGATTTTCCATATGCGGGCAAGAAATGCTGCGTGCTGTCAAGAACGATGAAAGGAAAAACAAATCATGTTGTTTTTACAGACGAGCCGCTGACGGAGGTGCTGGCACGGGAAGAAGGGACTGTTTGGGTGGTTGGCGGTGGACAAGTTGTGAAGGAATGCCTTGCTCATGATTTGTTTGATGAGCTGTTTATCGCTGTGATACCGAAAGTGCTGGGTGGTGGCATTCCACTGTTTCCACCCGGCACAGAAGCTTCGTTTTCACTTGCTGGTGTAGAAAAGCTGGGAGACATCGTATCGATTCACTACAAGCGAAAGGAATGATTCGATGGCGAAAAAATGGCTGGCAGGCGTGTTGTTAGCAGCAGGCTGCGGCATGCAGGAAGCAGAGCAGACGGAGCCGGCAGATGACGCGGAGCGTAAAGAACTGGAGGTAGAAGCAGAAAATTTGGATGTTCCGTGGTCGATTACCGAAAGTAAAGGCGTGTTTTATATTTCCGAGCGAAACGGCACCATTGCCAAAGTGGAAGATGGTGATGTAGAGCATCAGCCGGTCGAGCTGGAGGCACCGCTTTCGGACGCGGCGGAAGCCGGTTTGCTCGGTTTCGTGCTGGCGCCGGACTTCGCCGAGTCAAAAGAAGCCTATGCTTATTACACGTATGACAAGGAAGGAAAGCCCTATAACCGGATTGTGATTGTTAAACAGCATGATTCCCGCTGGAGCGAAGCGGATACGCTCCTAGATGGCATTCCATCCGGCAGCTTTCATCATGGCGGCCGGCTTGAAATCGGACCGGATGGTGCTCTTTACGCGACGATTGGAGATGCGTCCAATCCAGAAACCGCTCAAAATCCTGATTCATGGAACGGAAAAATTATCCGGATTAATGAATCAGGCGAGGCGGAGGTATACAGCATGGGCCACCGCAATCCACAGGGCCTTGCCTGGGATGAAAGCGGGACGATGTATGCCTCTGAACACGGACAGTCTGCAAACGATGAAATAAACCTCATCCAAAAAGGAAGAAATTACGGCTGGCCGGACATTGAAGGAACGGAAGAAGCCGAGGGACTTCAAGCACCTCTTGCTGTGTCCGGCACAGATGAAACATGGGCTCCTTCAGGGATGGCCTGGCGTAAAGGAGTGCTTTACGCGGCTTCACTCCGTGGTGAAGCGGTGCTGAAAATCGATCCCAAAACAGGAAAGGTGTCAAAAGAGATTGAAGGCTACGGCCGTATTCGAGATGTGTTTTCTGACGGGGATGATCTTTATTTTGTGACGAACAATACAGACGGGCGCGGAAATCCGGCAGCTGGCGACGATAAACTGTACCGCATGGAATATTAAAGGTGAATATCCACTCTACCCCTCTATTGCAGGCAGAATAGTTGCGGCTTCTTCTTTTTCCTCCTACTCTAAAGAAAAGGAGTGGAGAAAGATGAAAGTAGAAATTTGGTCTGATTTCGCCTGCCCGTTTTGCTATATCGGCAAACGCCGGTTTGAGGAAGCGGCGGCACAATTTGACGGCAACATAGAGATAGAGTTCCGCAGCTATGAGCTTGACCCGCATGCACCGGTTAAGTCAGAGGAAAGTGTGCACAGCGCATTGGCGAAAAAGTACGATATGACAGTGGAAAGTGCCAAAGCAATGAATGACCGAATGACTGAGCAGGCAAAGGAAGCCGGCCTCGTTTATAATATGGATACCATCGTTTTAGCAAACACGCATGATGCACACCGCCTGTCCCATTTTGCCAAAGAAAAAGGAAAAATGAATGAATTTACAGAGCGGGTATTAAGGGCTTACTTTACTGAATCTGAACATATTGCAGATGCAGACTTGCTGGCTGGATGGGCAGAAGAGGCAGGTCTGGACCGAGCTGAAGCAAAAGAAGTACTGCAAAGCGGCAAATATAGCGACCGTGTCCGCGCTGATCAAGAAGAAGCGCGCGACATTGGCATCGAAGGCGTTCCATTTTTTATTTTCAATGATAAATATGCTGTTTCCGGCGCGCAGTCTGTTGAGGCGTTTAAGCAGGTGCTTGACCAGGTAGCGGCTGATGAAGAAGTAACAGCAGGCAAAACCGAATGGTGCCAGGATGATGACTGCACGGATGGGGAAAGCAGCCAGGATTGAATGCCTGAAAACTAGACATCTATAACAGAAGAGAATAAGAAAGCGTCGCTCAGCCATTTGTGAGACGAAGGGAGAGGCCAAAGCCGCTAACGGCTTTGGCCCTTTATAGGATAACGGCAGGCTTAAAGCTCAAACAAGCCGGGCGCAATGAATACCGCTCGCGGTGGCGCCGATTGTGCCGCCGCCTGGAAAAATCGAATCGCCGCACAGCCATAGATTCGGCAGACCGGAGCGGTGAGACAGCGAGCCAAACAGCGCGTGCTCAGTGGTTTGCGGAAATTCGGGTACACGGATCCGATCATCGCCAGCATTTTCTCGGTCAGCTTTTCTTTGTACGCATCATATTCCTGCTTCGTCTGCCAATGATCCGGGGAGGAATGAGTGGAAACGGTCATCGTTCGTTTGCCTTCCGGTGCCCACAGGCGGTCGTATTTAGCAGAAAGAGACATAAACAGGTGGCTGCCTTCACTCCTTGAATCCGAGGAAATCTGCCTAAACGGCGGAAATGAATCCGGGATCAGCGCCCCGTCCAGTAGTAAATAGAGGGTATGCGTAATCCAGGTTGGCCTGCCGGGAAGCTTTCGGTGCCGGCCCGAAAGACCGTTTACGAGGGAGGGCAGCTGCTGGATGGAGCCGCTAAAGATAATATGCTTGGCGTGGTATTCGTTGCCGCGCTCGTCAACAGTGGTCCATCCGCTGTTTTTTTCATGGATACAATCCATCGTTTTTTCTTCAGGACACCTCCGTTTTCACGAATCGAATCGGCCAATGTTTCAGCGACACGGTACAAGCCGCCTTCGTGATAAATATTAAGTGCCGTCGCTGCCATCAAATAGGAAACATATTTTGAGGTTGTCTGCATACTGTCGATTAACTGGCCGTCAAGCAAATGAATAAATGCACCTTCTTTGCCGAGGCCATGCTTGTGCAGCCGGTTTTCAAGCGTGGCGCGCGCAAAGGGCGCAAGCTTTGCATGCCAGGGCAGGAGAGACAAAAGCAAATACGCCCATTCGCCGGCTGTTTGAGGCGGAAGAGCAGGAAGGGGTTTCATGATCTAGCGAACGGCCGCCGCTGTTTCCCATAATTCTTTGTAAAAAGAGCGGATCCGGCTGGCCGCATGTGGAAAATGGGCACAAATAGCTTCAAGATACTGTGCACGGTCCCGGTAATAAGGAATAGACTGTTTGGGAAATGAAGCGTCATAACCGTATCAAGCAGGCGCAGCACCCGCTTGTGAAAGTCTCCTCTTTCAAAACCCATGCCAAGCGTTGCACCTACTGGAAAAAGAGCATGCCGCTGCTGGAATTTTCCGGCGCATCCACTCCATTCAGAGGAAGCTTCGAGCACCGTTACGTCATGCCCGGTTCGGGCTAAAATGGCTGCTGCTGTTAATCCGCTGATAATAAGTGTATGCACAAAATTACCTCTTTTCTTTAGTGTGAAGAAGGAAAAGAAACCTTGCAATGTTAAACTCGTTCGGAAAGGAAGATAGAACATGAGATATGCACTTCTGGGCGACCTGCACTCAAGTGTAGAGGATACAGAAGCAGTGCTGAAGCATATTGAATACTGTGCACCAGACGCAGAAATTATGGGACTTGGTGATTTATATGAATGCAGCATCCGCAGGCGAAAAGCAGCGACAACAAGAGGTATTTCAATGGAAAAAGCGGCGCAGATGCCGGAAAAGTTTGCATCGCTTCTCACTTTTCCATCTGTGCGTGGAAACCAGGAAGAGCGGATTATGCTTGTGACCGGCTGTCATGATTTTGCTCATCTGCCGGAGGAATTAACAATCGACGGCGCCGTGTTAATGCATGGACATCAATGGAAATGGGCAAAAGGCTGGCTGCCGGTCCTGCCCAAAACTGATCCGCCGCTCATTTTTTTCGGGCACAGCCATACAGCCGGACTGTACAGGAAAGGAAAACCGCTGCCATTCGAATATGGAAAGCCCATCTTTTTAAAGAAAAAGCGGTATGGGATTAACGCCGGCGCCGTCTGGCAGTCCCGTGAATGGGTGCTGTACGATTCCTCGGCGCGGACCGTTACCTTTATGAAAGCTTTGTAAATAAAAAACACGACAATGGGCTTGTCGTGTTTTTTCTGTTTAAAGCAGCATTCTTTTATTTGAATTCAGCTGTATTTCCTGCTTTTCCAGCTCCATCAGCTTTGTTTTCTTGATTTTCAAATGATAAACCGTGTAGCACAGCAGAATAAAGGGAATGCCGCAATAAAGAGCCATACGCTGCTCGGCATTAAATGCCATACTGATTAAAACGGTACAGTTCAGGAGGAGGCCAAGCATCGGCAAAAACGGATAAAGCGGCGCCTTGAATTTTAAATCCTCTACTTTTCCGCCTTCACGAAGATATTTTCTCCGGAAAGCAAGCTGTGACGCGCTAATGGCAATCCAGCCGACCTGCGCCCCAAGTCCTGCGATCGAAAGCAGCCATACAAACACGGTTTCTTCCGCGAAAAAGCCAGATAAAAGCGACAGCAGGGCGATCCCGAGCGTTAAAAGCAATGAATTCATCGGGACGCCTTTTTTGTTTACTTTCGCAAGTGCCGGCGTGGCCATGCCTTCTTTTGAAAGAGCGTACAGCATCCGGGACGCCGCGTATAAGCCCGAATTTCCAACGGACAGCAGAGCGGTTAAAATAACAAAGTTCATGATATCAGCTGCATAAGGAATGCCGATGCGGTCAAACACAACAACAAATGGGCTTTCAAGCACGCCCGCCTGATCAGACGGAATCATGCCGGCCAAAACAAAAATCGATAAAACAAAAAACAGAAGCGTACGCCAGACAGACTGCTTAATTGAGCGGGGAATCGTTTTTTCTGGATGTTCACTTTCCCCTGCCGCAATCCCGATCAGCTCGGTGCCTTGAAACGAGAAATTCACCGCAATCATCGTAATGATAAGAGCAGAAAGACCATTCGGCAGCAGGCCGTCCTCAATATAATGAGAGAAATACGGTGCCTCCTGGCCGCCTTTCATATCGATCAAGCCAAACATCGCGGCGCCGCCTAAAATAATGAATAACACGATCGCCATAATTTTGATGCTCGAAAACCAAAACTCTGCTTCTCCGAACGCTTTTGCAGACAAGGCGTTTAAAATAAAAAGTATACCGGCAAACACGGCAGACCATATCCATGTGGGCACATCCGGGAACCACCTGCCCATCAGCTGACCGGCTGATAGAAATTCCAGCGCCACTGTGACAGCCCATCCGAGCCAGTAAATCCATCCGAGTGTGAAGCCGGTTGCCGGTCCGATAAATTTAGTGGTATACGTTTGAAAAGAACCTGATACCGGCATAGCTACCGCCAATTCCCCGAGGCAGGCCATCGTTAAATACATCACAAAGCCGCCGACTAAAAAAGATAATATGGCTCCGCCGGCTCCGGCCTGGCTGATTGTATAGCCTGATCCAAGAAAAAGGCCGGTTCCAATTACACCCCCAAGCGAAATCATAAATAAATGCCGTGTTTTCATCGTGCGCTGAAGCTCCTGGCTGCCAGGCTGCTGCATACGATCTCCTCCTTACATCTTTACTTGGAAACGTTTCCAAATGGTTCTTCTTATGGCTGTGTGCAAATTTAGTACTACATCTATTTTTCCGAAAACCGTTAAAAGAAAAAGAATGCTAATGTGCCATTCGATTGATTGAAAGACAATCTTTTTTGCGTTTGGCTGCAAAATTTTGCAGGGGGTAAAGAACAGCCGACTTCTATTAAACACATAAAAAGGGGAATCGGTCAATCCATCTGAGGAACAGAGTTCATTCCAAAAAACGATTGAACTGGAAAGAACCCTCTTTCTATAAGAAGAGGGCCGATAAGGCGACAGGCGCACGGCTTCGCTTTCCATGGGGCAGGCGCTGAGCCCGTCTTTGCAGCACAGCTGCCCAGCCGGTCTCAGCCGGCCCGCTCGTCCCATAGGAGTCTTCGCCGCTCGCCCGTCGCCTATGCGGTTGGACAAAAATGAACAGCCTGAAAGATACACTTTCCGCTATCATCAAAGCGGTAAAAAGCAAATGTGAATATGCCTTCTTTGCTGCTTTTAAGAAAAAAATGGGGAAGTCTGGTCGGCTTCCCCTATCGGCTCTTTTTAAGAAGCGATGTTTCTCGAAAAGAAACCTGCTCTTTTTAATAGTGAAAGCTTTTGTGAAAAAAGACTGACGGCTTTGTCGACAGTCTCAAAACCCTCTTTCTATAGAAAGAGGGTTCTTTCAGTTAACCGCCAAGAAAAAACAGGACAATCGGAATAGTGAGAATACTCAACAGCGTTGTGATCAATGTTGTGAAGGAAACGAGGTCGGGTTCTGTACCGAATTGAATCGCAAACATGGTTGTATTCGCTGCAGCGGGCATGGCTGCCAGAAGAATCATCACGTCCTTTAATAAATCATTGGCCGGTATAAAAGAGACGATGGCGGCAGCGAGAAGCGGTGATACAATCATACGGATCACAGAGACCGCGTTGACGTATTTGTATTCGACCCGCTTTGTCGCAATCACTGCCAGCTGCATGCCCAGCACAATCATCACGGTTGGAATCGAAGCATCTGCCACTAAGCTGATCGCGTCCATAAACGATGGCGGAATCGAAACATGCAGCAGCTGAAGCAAGACACCGAGAAAGGCTCCATACAAAACAGGCATCCGCACAACCCGCTGAAGCGACTGCTTTAAGGTCGTTTCTTCTTCGCCGCCAAGAGACGCCGCAAACAAGCCGATTGTATTCATTAGAAATGATTGAAAGACCATAATAATAACCGCGTATTCGAAGCCTACAGCGCCAAAAGCAAACAGCACAACGGGTGCTCCGTAATTGCCGCTGTTCATAAAAACACCGCCCAATACCATCGCCGCCATTTTTTGGCGGCCGGCTTTCATAAAAAAGCCGGTAATAAGTACGACGACAATGAGGACAAGCGATAAAACGAGGCAGAAAACCGTAATGTACACGTATTCCATCGTTAATTTGTTGGCATAAAAGGTTCGAAAGGCAAGAAAAGGCGACATTAAATACAGTGCAGCCATCGAAATCGAGCGAATTTCAAATCCGATCCATTTTTGGCCGAGATAGCCGGTTAAAAAAATCAGGAATGCTGGCAGCACAATCATAAATAATTCCAAAACGAGGTCATCTCCGTCCCATTTCAACTCTTTCTTTATCATACCAAAATTTTTTGTCGAAAACAGGCGAATTTCCATTCCTTGCTATAGGCGAGCGAGGCTGATTCGTGTACAATACAAGATGTTGTTTTTCAGAAGTAGAGAGAAATTATCTGAAAAAACCGACTAGTCGGTTAAAATATATGTTGGAGGAAAGTATGAACGAAACAAAACAAGTAAAAATTGTAACAGCTGATCCGTCAGCAATTGGCTTGTTCGGACTGGCCATTGTCACACTTGTGGCCTCATCTCAAAAGCTGGGCTGGACAGATGGATTGTCTCTAGTGATTCCATGGGCCATTTTTCTCGGCGGTATTGCGCAGTTTTACGCATCTATTTTAGACGCAAAGCATAATAACACATTTGGTGCCTCTGCTTTTGCAGCATACGGCCTGTTTTGGATGGGAGTCAGCTTATCATGGCTGATGAATCTAGGTGTATTTGGCCAGATCCTGCAGGAAAATGCGGATATGCACCAGCTTGGTTTTGCATTTATCGGTTATCTTATTTTTACGGTCTTTATGACGATTGGCGCACTGGAAACAAATAAAGTGCTGTTTATCATTTTCTTTTTAATTGATTTCTTATTTATTGGGCTGTCCCTTAGCTCATTTGGCATTATGGAGCATGCATCGCATCAGCTCGCTGCCTACTCAGAGCTGCTTATTTCACTGTTCTCGTTTTACGGAGCAGGCGCGGCTGTGCTGAACACGCATTTCGGACGCGAATTTCTTCCGGTTGGCAAGCCGTTTGGCATCATTAAAAAAGGGTAAAGGATGTTCCGTCGGCTATTTAGCTGGCGGGCTTTTTTTTATGAAGTGAAAGGGCTATAATGGGGGCATTGAACACGATTGGGGTGATTCAGTTGGACGCCTTGCTTGAGAAACAATATGACATCATGGACGTCAGCCTGCTGGCGGGAAAAATTATGCTGGAAAACGGCGCCGAGACGTACCGGGTAGAGGATACAATGATGCGGATTGCCCTGTCATACGGTATTGAAGAATCACACAGCTTTGTAACGCCGACAGGCATCATGTTTTCGATTGAAACAGATGAACCGACAAAAACAAAATTAATGCGGATTTCAAAACGAACGACGGATTTATATAAAGTAAGCGCGGTGAATGCCATTTCCCGGCGGATCAGTGCGGGGGAGCTGACCGTTTCCGAAGCATACAAGGAGTTGAAAGCCATTCAGAGAGCGCCCATGTTTTTTTCTTTTTTGGTACAGATTGCAGCGGCGGCTTCAACGAGCGGCTGTTTTGTGATTTTATTGAAAGGGTCATGGGACAATATGATTCCGGCGATGCTGTCTGGAGCACTTGCTTATTTTCTTCTATTAAAAGTAGCCGATATCGTCCCGACGATGTTTTTCTCCGAATTTATTGCGGCTCTTGCCGGCGGCGCGGCTGCATACGTGTTTTTCCGGCTCGGGCTGGGCAGTGATCTTGATCGAATTATTGTGGGTACACTGATTCCGCTTGTTCCCGGCTTGTTAATTACAAATGCGGTCCGTGACTTAATGGCCGGCCATTT
Source organism: Domibacillus indicus (assembly GCF_023715895.1). Taxonomy (GTDB): domain Bacteria; phylum Bacillota; class Bacilli; order Bacillales; family Domibacillaceae; genus Domibacillus; species Domibacillus indicus_A. Next base: position 188,048 of record NZ_JAMBOO010000004.1, read on the forward strand.
TCTTTCCGGACTGGCCAAAGGAGCAGAAGCGCTGTTAACCGCTCTTGCCATTGGAACAGGAATCGCTGTTGTCATGACGTTTATTTAAGGAGGATGCGGGCATGACCGTTTTAACAAATATGTTTTTCAGTTTTGTGGCAGCCGCAAGCTTCGGGATTATGTTTAATGTGCCGAAAAGCCTGCTGTTCAAGTGCGGCACCGTCGGTATGGCCGGCTGGATGGTGTATTATTTTTTATCCGAGCACAGCATTGATTCGCTGCCCGCAACGATTGCTGCTTCCTTTACCATCGCATTGATCGGCCATGTATACGCGAGGGTGTACAAAACGCCGGTTATCATTTTTACGATTGCCGGGATTATTCCACTCGTTCCTGGAGGCACGGCGTATCGGGCGATGCGTTCGTTTGTACAAAACGATTATAATGCCGGCATTAATCTGGCGGCAAAGGCATTTATGATTTCGGGTTCTATTGCACTCGGACTGATCTTGTCCGATGTATTTTACCAGCTGATTTTGCGGAAAAAAGCGCCTGCCGAAAAAAAGCAGGCATAGAAAGAAGGGGCACTTTGCAAAAAATAAAACCATACTTACTGCTCATTTTAGTGATGATGATTTGGGGGTTTAACGTCCCGCTCATAAAAATATTAGTCAGCACAGTCGAGCCGGTGACGATCACCGCATTTCGTATTTTCACGGCATCACTTGTTGTATTTATTATTTTGACCAGAATGGGAAAAGTTCATTGGCCCGCTATTTATCATTGGAAGTATATTTTGGGCGGCGGCTTGTTTAATGTTTTTTTTCATCACTTGTTTTTAGGGCTTGGCGCTGCTGGAACAAGCTCTGTTCATACAGGCATTATATTGGGACTGGGCCCAATTTTAACGGCCTTCATGTCCGTTCTTTTTTTCCAGCGGGGATTGTCCGCGCTACGGGTGCTTGGCTTTTTAACGGGAACAGCCGGTGTGCTGGTGACCGTACTGGGCGGAGGTGCTGGATTAGGAGGATTTGTGCTTGGCGATTTGTTTATTTTCTTCTCGATTACAGCCCAGGCCTTCAGCTTTATTTTAGTAAGCCGCGCTGCGCGTGATATCGATCCGCTTTTGTTGACCGGTTATATGCAGCTGTTCGGTTCATTAGGACTGTTTATGACGAGCTTTCTCTTAGAGCCGAATGGCCTCGCATCGCTTCAAAACGTCCATTTCCAAACCGTCATTGTGTTCCTTGTCTCTGCAGTCGGAGCAACAGCGGTCGGCCATTTAGTGTACAACAATACGATTACAAAAATCGGCCCGGCCGAAGCGGCGATTTTTTTAAACTTAAATACTTTTTTCTCAATCGTCGGATCTGCGGTAATTCTGGGGGAACCGATTTACTATTACCACTGGCTCGGGCTGCTGCTGATTGTGCCGGGTGTGTTAATGGGATCAGGCGCACTGGAAGAAATGATTCGCAGGCGCAGGCGCGCTGTAAGATAAACAAAAAAGCCCGGCTTCTGTTTTTAAAACAGAAGCCGGGCTTTTTTTAAAGTGTTTGCGCGGTTTCACAGTTTTTCTTTTTCAAAAGCGGACAGTATGGGCATTTCTCGCACCCTGGCACTTCCTTGTATAAGCAGCACGTCAGCCGGCTGAAGTTTGCCATCGCCTCCTCCGGTTTCTGCTTGCGTAAAAAACGTTCATATTGCGGCAGAAGCGCAAGGTCGCGGGTATCCTTTAAAATATGCACATACATCCAAAGCGCATAACCGAAAATATTTTCCCGGGAAATTACTGCCGGCAGCTTCGCTTCTTTCGCAATCATTTGGATCACCGGCTCGGCCATCCGGTTCAGCAAAAAGTCCGCTCCTTCGTCACCGCAGGAAATCCAGTTTTCATGCTTCAGCCGAAATAAAAGAGGCCATCCGTCTCCGCCTCCCATGACGATCTCCACTTTATCAGGATCACCGTCCCATATGCGCCGCTCTTTTGAAAAAACGGCCAGGTGGCCGGCAAGAAACAGCCCATACCGCCGCATAAACATCGATGCCGCTGCTGGAAGAGACGTTACTTTTAAGTTCTGCTCCGCCGAAGCCATCAGCAGCTGTGCATTACCTGCCCATTCTGTTACGGTTCCCATTGCTTCGCCTTCATTTCCAAACGCAAACATAGCACGGTCCACGCCGGCCGCCCCCTTTTTTTCTTTATTATAAATGAATGTCATTCTCACAATCAATGTAAGCCGTCCGCCGTGTCGTTCGCTTCTTTCTTTCATACCGTGTGAGTAAACGAAAGGAGTGGCAGCAGATGAAAAAATGCGGCTGTCGTCGATGCGGTTGCAAAAAAGATCCTAACTTCCGTCCTGAAAAAAAATCGAGTGAAAAGGGAGAAGAGAGCGGACGGGCGAAAAGAAAAGCAGCATCTTCTGAGAAGAAAAGTTCTTTATCTAAAAAAAGATAAGAGAAAAGCAGGTATTTAGGAGTGTTTTACACTGCTCAATACCTGCTTTTTTCATATTTTTTTAAATTTTTGTTAGAAAATCTGACAATTCGCAACATTAAGGCAGAGTTTATGGTATATTAAATTCATCAGATAAACAAAGTTGTTCAAAAATAAACAAATGAACAATATTGTATAAATAGAAAAGGAGGTACATAGAATGGAACTAATGATGCGTAACGTATTTCAATTCATTGGACAAAATCAATCAGCCAATAAATTAGCAAAGAAATATGGACTGCGTTTCGGTGCCGGCCGGTTTGTTGCCGGGGAAACGATCAGCACGGCCATTCAGGCAGTAAGAAAATTAAATGCAGAAGGCAAAGTGGTCACGCTGGACCATTTAGGCGAGTTTGTTTTTACAGAAGAAGAAGCAGCCGAATCAACCGCTATGTGTATCCAAACACTTGATGCCATTGCTGAAGCGGGTGTTACATCGAATCTATCATTGAAGATGACATCGCTTGGTCTTGATATCAGTAAAGAGCTGTGCATGCGGAATATGCGGAAAATTTTAGACCGCGCCGTACTTCACAATAATTTTGTCCGAATTGATATGGAAGATTATGCACACGCCCAAATCTCTCTTGATATTTATAGAGAGCTTCGCCTTGATTACGATAACGTCGGAATTGTTATTCAAGCGTATTTATATCGTACGGAGCAGGACATTGCAGACTTAAACGAGCAAAGAGCTAATCTTCGCCTCGTAAAAGGCGCTTACAAAGAGTCGCCGGAGGTTGCATTTCCAGAGAAAAAAGATGTAGACGAAAATTTCAAAAAAATCATCAAGCAGCATCTGCTGAATGGAAATTATGCGGCTGTAGCGACACATGACGAGGACGCTGTCGCTTACACGAAAGAGCTTGTCCGCGCACATAACATTCCGAAAGAGCAATTTGAATTTCAGATGCTGTACGGAATTTGTGAGGATCTGCAAAACAAGCTGGTAGAAGAAGGCTACAAAGTCCGTGTATATGTACCATACGGAAATGACTGGTTTGGATATTTTACAAGACGGCTGGCAGAACGCCCGGCAAACGTCTGGTTTGTACTAAAAAACTTATTTTAATTAAAAGGAGACGGTAAAGATGACAACTACAATCGAGCGCACACCATTTAAAAACGAGCCATTCACAAACTTCGCAGATGAAGCAAACAAAAAAGCGATGCAGGATGCACTGGCAAAAGTAAAAAGTGAACTTGGCGGTACATTCCCGCTTGTTATTGGCGGAAAACGAGTAGAAACAGAAGAAGTACTAACATCTATTAATCCAGGGAACACAGATGAAATTGTCGGCTACGCATCAAAAGGAACATCAGAGCATGCAGAAGCAGCAATGCAGGCGGCACTAGCAGCATTTGAATCATGGAAGCACACAGCACCGGCAGAGCGCGCTGAGTATTTGTTCAAAGCGGCAGACTTGATGCGCCAGCGCAAGCATGAATTCTCTGCAGCGCTTGTATACGAAGTAGGGAAAAACTGGGCAGAAGCAGATGCAGATACAGCAGAAGCGATTGATTTTATGGAATTTTACGCACGTGAAATGATCCGTTTAAGCGAAACGAGCAAGCACCAGCCATTAACACAAGTAGAAGGGGAAAAAACAGAGTTAACGTATATTCCGCTTGGTGTTGGCGTCGTGATTTCACCATTTAACTTCCCGCTGGCGATTATGGCTGGAACAACGGTTGCTTCGATTGTGTCAGGGAACACAGTGATCTTAAAGCCGGCAGATTCTGCTCCAATCGTTGCGGCGAAATTTGTTCAGCTGATGGAAGAAGTCGGCCTGCCGGATGGCGTTCTTAACTTTGTACCGGGCGATGGCATTGAAGTAGGAGAATACTTGGTAGAGCATCCGAAAACAAGATTTATTTCCTTCACAGGCTCTCGTGCTGTTGGCTGCCGTATTTACGAGCGTGCTTCAAAAGTACAGCCAGGCCAATTATGGCTGAAGCGTGTCATAGCTGAAATGGGCGGAAAAGACGGCGTCGTCGTAGATGAAACAGCGGATCTAGATGCGGCAGCAGCGGCAATTGTTGCTTCAGCATACGGCTTCCAGGGTCAAAAGTGTTCAGCGGGCTCCCGTGCGATTATCGTTGAATCTGTTTATGACGAAGTGGTTGAAAAAGTAGTCGCGCTTACGAAAGAACTTCAAGTGGGCCTTCCGGAAGAAAATGCATCAATCGGACCGGTAATTGATCAAAAATCATTCGATAAAATTATGGGATACATTGAAATCGGCAAATCAGAAGGCGTTTTAAAAACAGGCGGCCAAAAAGCGGAAGGAAACGGCTATTATATCGAGCCAACGATTTTCGCAGATGTAGATCCAAAAGCGCGTATTATGCAGGAAGAAATCTTCGGCCCTGTACTGGCAATAGCAAAAGCGGCGGACTGGAAAGAAGCGATTGCGATTTACAATGACACAGAATACGGCTTAACAGGCGGATTCTTCTCTAAAGAAGAAGATCGTTTGAGCTATGCACTTGAAAATATGCATTGCGGTAACTTGTATTTAAATAAAAAGTGCACAGGCGCTTTGGTTGGCGTGCACCCGTTTGGCGGATTTAATATGTCCGGCACGGATTCAAAAGCGGGCGGGTATGATTACCTTCTTCTCTTCACGCAAGGGAAAATGCTGGCACGCAAGCTGTAAGAGTGAATCTCGAGCTGCCTTTCTGGCTTTTCAGGTCTTGAAAGGCAGCTTTTCTTTTATCAAAAGGGGGAGAAGGAGAAATGGATATCCAATTACTTATTCCAATTGGCATATACATGGTGGGGATGCTGTTGATCGGCTACGCAGCGTACAAACGAACATCGAATTTATCAGATTACATGCTTGGGGGCCGCTCGGTTGGACCGGCTGTTACAGCTCTTAGTGCAGGCGCTTCTGACATGAGCGGATGGCTGTTAATGGGGCTTCCCGGGGCAATGTATGTACAGGGGCTGAGTGCTTCCTGGATTGCGATCGGTTTGACGATCGGCGCTTTTTTAAACTGGCTGTATGTCGCACCTCGTTTACGTGTGTACACGGAGCTTGCGAACAATTCAATGACCATTCCATCTTTTTTGGAAAACAGATTTGGGGACCGCTCTAATTTGCTCCGGCTGACATCCGGACTTGTCATTATCGTCTTCTTTACGTTTTATGTATCATCAGGCATTGTTTCTGGCGGCGTGCTGTTTGAAACCTCGTTTGGGGTCGATTACAAAGTCGGTTTATGGATTATTGCCGGTGTTGTCGTCGCATACACATTATTTGGTGGGTTTTTAGCCGTCAGCTGGACGGACTTTGTTCAAGGACTTATTATGGTAAGCGCTCTCATTTTAGTGCCGATCGTAACCATTATGAAAATTGGCGGCATCGGCCCGGTTTTTACAGAAATGAATGCGATGAACCCAGATCTGTTTAATATTTTTACCGGGACAAGCGTTCTTGGCATCATTTCATTAATGGCATGGGGACTCGGCTATTTCGGGCAGCCCCATATTATTGTCCGCTTTATGGCCATCACCTCTGTGAAAGAAATTAAAAAAGCACGCAATATCGGCATGAGCTGGATGATTTTCTCGGTCGGCGGCGCGATGCTGACGGGGTTCCTTGGTCTCGCTTATTACTCGCAGCAGCAGGGAGAGCTTGCCGATCCGGAAACCGTCTTTATTACATTGAGTGAAATTTTGTTCCATCCATTTATAAGCGGCTTTTTGCTGGCGGCATTGCTGGCGGCTGTCATGAGTACAATTTCTTCGCAGCTTCTTGTGACGTCAAGCTCATTGACAGAAGACATTTACAAAACGTTTTTCCGCAGGTCTGCATCCGACAAAGAATTGATGCTGATCAGCCGCGGTGCTGTGTTGGCAGTTGCTGTTGTGGCTGTTGGCCTGGCACTTAATAATAACAGTACGATTCTTTCGCTTGTCGGCTATGCATGGGCAGGGTTCGGTGCTGCATTTGGTCCGGTTATTTTAATGAGTTTGTATTGGAAACGAATGAACAAATGGGGAGCACTTGCTGGTATTATCGGCGGCGCGGTAACGGTTATCGTTTGGGCAAGTATTCCGTCTTTGGCGGGACTGCTGTATGAAATAATCCCAGGCTTCTTTGTCAGCACCGTCGCTGTCTGGGCAGTCAGCCTGATGACACCAGCGCCAAGCGCGCATTTAACCCGCTCATATGAAAAATACGAGGAAACGGCATAAAAGAAAGGATGAATCCAATGATCGCGGCAGCAAAAACAGAGCAGCTTAATGTACTTGAACGTACACAACTTGTGATGGAGCAGGCACTGAGTAAAATGTCCTACGGAAAAGACGTCTACGAATTGTTAAAAGAACCGCAGCGCTTACTGACGGTCCGAATTCCGGTTCGAATGGATGACGGTACTACGACTGTTTTCACCGGCTGGCGCGCCCAGCACAATGATGCGGTTGGCCCAACAAAAGGCGGCATTCGTTTTCATCCGGACGTAACCGTAGAAGAAGTGAAGGCGTTGTCGATCTGGATGAGTATGAAATGCGGCTTGGCCAACCTGCCGTATGGAGGTGGTAAAGGCGGCATTCAATGTGATCCGCGGGCTATGTCGATGGGTGAACTCGAACGCCTCAGCCGGGGGTATGTCCGGGCGATCAGCCAAATTGTCGGACCGACAAAGGATATTCCGGCACCGGATGTATATACCAATGCACAAATCATGGCCTGGATGATGGATGAATACAGCCACATTCGCGAATTTGATTCACCAGGGTTTATTACCGGTAAACCGCTTGTACTCGGCGGTTCACTTGGACGGGATTCCTCAACGGCTAAAGGTGTGACCATCGTCATGAAAGAAGCTGCTCGTCTCGCTGGTTTTTCTGTGCAGGGAGCACGGGTGATCATTCAAGGCTTCGGAAATGCGGGCAGTTATCTGGCCCAGTTTCTTTATAAAGAAGGCGCGATTATCGTCGGTGTATCTGATGCATACGGTGCTCTTTATGACCCTGATGGACTCGATATTCCGTATTTGCTTGACCGCCGCGACTCATTCGGAACGGTTTCAAATTTAGTAGAAAACTGCATTACAAATGAAGAGATGCTGCAAAAACCATGTGATATTCTTGTGCCGGCAGCCATTTCGAATCAGCTGACAGCAGCCAATGCGCCTCACATTCAAGCAAAAGTGGTAGTGGAAGCGGCCAATGGTCCGACGACGCTGGAAGGAACGAAAATCCTCACCGAACGAGGTATCCTTCTTGTGCCGGATGTACTGGCAAGCGCCGGCGGCGTGATTGTCTCTTATTTTGAATGGGTGCAGAACAATCAAGGCTACTACTGGACAGAACAGGAAGTAGATGAAAAGCTTGAAGCGATCTTAACAGCTGCTTTTACAAATGTGTATAACACAGCCCAGCAGCACGAAACAGATATGCGCCTTGCCGCTTACATGGCGGGGCTGAAGAAAATGGTTGAAGCTTGCACGTACCGTGGATGGGTTTAATAAAGGAGCGCCCTTTGGGTGCTCCTTTTTTCTACTGAAAAAGATAGATAAAGGAGAAAGGAAGGGATACGGGGTGTCTTTTAAAATAGGCTTTCGCACAGTGAAAACAGCTGTGGCTGTGTCAGCAGCGATTGCCGCCGCAGGGTTTCTTCAGCTTGAGTTTTATGTATCGTCCGCAATCATTACAATCTTATGTGTACAGCATTCACGTCAGAAGTCGCTTCAAAGCGCCCGTGACCGCTTTTTTGCCTGCATGCTGTCGATCCCGTTTTCGTTTGTTTTTTTCGAAGGATTTGGCTACCATCCGCCTGTGATCGGCGCCCTGCTGCTGGTTTTTATTCCATTGACGGTTATGCTGAAAATCAATGAAGGCATTGTGACGAGTACGGTCATTCTCCTGCATATTTACGCATTTGGCCATATGACAGCAGCGGTTGTGTTAAATGAAATCGGCCTCGTGGTGATTGGTATTAGCGCGGCGCTGCTGGTGAATTTGTATATGCCGGGGCTTGAACGCCAGCTCGCCCTTCAAAAAGAAACAATTGAAGCACGCTTTAAACATCTGCTCATTGACGTTGTTCTGTCACTGCGGGACGGAAATCCTTGCTGGAAAGAGGCGGATCTTTTCCATACGGCCCATTTAATCAAAGAAGCGCAGAAATTGGCAGCACGGGAGCAGGAAAACCATTTTGGCCGTTCAGATGACAGCTTCTGTGCTTATTTTGATCAGGCTGAGCAGAAGCTGGCTGCGCTGCGCCGCTTTCTGGACGTCGTTCCGCTTCATGAATCGAACGAAGAACTGGCAGATTGGATCGAATCATTCAGCTATGGCAGCGAAATAAAAGACGGGAAACCCCCTCAGCCTGCCCGCCTTCTTCTTGCTATTTGGGAGATGAATCAGTTTATGGGCCAGCACCCCCGGTAGAAAGGACCCTTCCTTTTATGGTAAGTTAAATAAAAAGGAAGAAAGGGTTTTTTTATGGAACGCATCACCTTTCAGACGGTTCATCCGGACACAGCAGCGGCCGATGCAGGGCAGCAGCTGTCAAACTGCCATTGTATCGTCATTCAAAAAGGCGAGAATTATTATACAATCGAACAGCACGAAGCGGGCCTGCTTTCAGGAGAGGGCACCATTGGTGAATGGCTGGAGAAAAGCGGCTGGCTTCCATCATCAGCGGTTCAGGCCGAAGGAGAAGGCGATTGGGATTGGCGCCGGCCTGTTCTTTACGTACGGGACAACGGCATTGACCAGATCGTCACCCCGGCTATGCGGATCCGCCTTTTAACCGGGTATTTTCATACACTGGCCGAAACGATTAATGATTCCGTGACGGCAGTTGACAGAGAAGGAACCGTTCTTTTCTGGAATACAACGGCTGAAGAAACGTACGGCATTTCCCGGGAAAAAATTATCGGGCAAAAAATCGGTGACCATTTCCAGGCCGAGTCGGTTGTACTTAACAGTGTTCTTCAGCATGGCCAGATCGTCCGGGGGGAATATCACCGTCCGAATGAGACCAACCACGTGCTCATTAACGCTTCTCCGGTTGTGGTAGATGGGAATATAGCTGGCGGCATTGCGACCGAGCACGATATTACCAATATGATGAAGCTGAATGACGAGCTCGATTCAGCGCTGCCCATGCATATACAGGCGAAAGATCCTTTTTCCTCTATTACGGGCAGTGATCCGAAGCTTGCGGCTTCTCTGGAAGCTGCGCGAAAAGCAGCGCACGCCAACATGCCGGTTCACTTAACGGGCGAACCGGGCTCCGGGAAAGAAATGATGGCCCAGGCGATTCATTTCAGCGGCTCCAAAGCAGCCGAGCCGTTTGTTGCGATGAACTGCAGCGTGGTACCGGAATCATTGCTTGAAATGGAGCTGTTCGGCTACGGAAACGACAGCCAGACGGGCAAGCTGAATCAAGCGTGGGGCGGCACACTGTTTATTGGAGATATCGACAAGCTGCCAGCACCGCTTCGGGACCGGCTGTTTGCTTCAACAGAGCACGTCCGGCTTATTACCGCCTCCAGCAGCCCGATCGTACTCGATCAAACAATGGCGATCACCATTGACATTCCGCCGCTTCGAAACCGGAAAGAAGATATTTTACCGCTCGTAGAAACCTTCTTAAAAGAATTCAGCGCCAAATACAACAAACCAATGGATACGATCAGTCCGGATGCGGCGCTTATGCTCACTGAGCATGAATGGCCTGGCAACGTACGCGAGCTCCGCAATGTCATCGAACGCTGCGTCCTGCTTGGCGACGGGCCGGTACTCACCAAAAAGCACCTGCCGGAGGATATGGCCCGCCCCGCTAAAACAGATGAGGCGGCCGCCATTGAGCAGGCACTGCAAAAAACATACGGCAACAAATCCGCAGCCGCCACCCTGCTCGGCATTTCCAGAGGCACGCTTTACAATAAAATGAAAGAATATGGACTTTAACAAAAGAGCCAGTTTCCTGCTGAGGCGGGGAGCTGTTTTTTTATTTTTCGACCGGAAAATGGCTCTCCTGAGCCGGAAAAATAACTTTTGGGCCGGAAAATATCTGTTCAAGGCCGGATTATAATTTTTCCGGCTTAAACAAACGCCATTCTGGACCAGAATAAAAAAATCCGGCCTAACAGTACTTAGGTGTATTCTTATTGAAAGGTAATATTTCCTTGTAAACCGAAAACGTTAATAGTAAGGGAGCCAATTAAAATGAAAAAAACAGTCCGTGTAGTAGGAGCGGTCATTGAAAATGAAAAAAACGAAATTTTATGTGCATTACGTTCTCCAGAAATGACGCTACCGAACTTATGGGAGTTTCCAGGAGGGAAAATTGAAGCAGGTGAAACACCTGAAGAAAGCTTAAAGCGTGAAATTCAAGAAGAGTTAGCTTGCGAGATTGAAGTAGGAGAGAAAATTGAAGAAGTCATGCATGAATATGAGGCAGTGATCGTGAATTTATTAACCTATCGCTCTTGTATTTTAAGCGGAATTCCTAAAGCCGAAGAACATGCAGAATTGCGGTGGGTCTCACGTGATCGATTGAATGAATTAGAATGGGCACCTGCTGACATTCCTACGATTACTCAACTTATGAACGGATATTAATTCTGCTAAAGCGAGAGATCGCTATGCTGAGTAAAGTAAAGGAACTCTACGACGAAGAAAGCACAGACCATGCTACATTTGTGGCAAGGTCTGTGTAGTCTTTATTAAAGAGAGAAAAAAGTAGTTTAATAGAAAAGTTGCCGAATTGGTTTAACTATACAGCTTTCCCCGTTTTTCTTCCATTTCCACCTCCTATAGAACCCCTCCAGCTAAGTTTCTCTCATAATTGTATATGTAAATTTATTACATTTAATAACTATCTGAATAGTCATATTTCCAACCTTAGATCATGTTATAATCATCCTAATATGGAACATAAAAAGAGGTTTGTAAGCGCTACCTTTTTTTGAAAAAGAACATAAGAGATTTATTTCTTTAAAAGACCATTATGTTAACCAGGAGGGACATCATGGAGATATTCAAAGGGAAGCCGGTTAATCAAAGCTGTTGTTCAAACGACGTCTCGACAGATGAAATGGCGTCTATTATAGATTTACATACATGGATGATTAAAACGCTCGCCAGCGGCGATTCACTGCAGACAACGATACAAGCACTGACATTAAAGCTTGAGGAGCATTTTCAACGGAAAACACACTGTTCTCTTTTAATGGTGAATGAAGAAAACAGGCTCACTGTAGAATATGCACCAACTCTTCCCCAGGCGTATCAGCAGGCGATTCATCTTATTGAAGCAGGACCGAAAATAGGCTCTTGTGGAACAGCTGCCTTCCGAAAAGAAACGGTTATTTCATCTGATATTGGGAATGATCCGCTTTGGGAGGATTATCGCGAGGATGCGCTCCATTTCGGGCTCAAAGCCTGCTGGTCCAGCCCGATTTTGGTAGAGAACCAGGTGGTTGGCACATTTGCGGTTTACCATTCAGACATTTGTACACCAGCTGCCCATGAAATCGAAATGCTCGAAACCTGCGCCAGTCTGGCAGGGCTTGCGATTGAGCGGGACCGGCGGATCAAGCTGGAACGGCAGCTGCAGGAAAGCGAGCAGCGGTTTAAATCGTTGTTTGATTACTATCCTGACTCTGCTTATATTTTTTCACTAGAAGGTCATTTCCTAGATTTTAATCAAGAATCAGAGCCGCTATCCGGCTATAGAAAAGAGGAGCTGCTCGGGAAAAGCTTTCTTCCGTTCATTGCCTCTCAAGATAGAGAAAGAGTATGGGGTCATTTTAATGAGGCAAAGAAAGGCAGCGTTCAGCATTATGAATGTAGGGTTGAACATAGAAAAGGAAATCAGTTAATTGTAAGCTTGACCAATGTTCCAATTATGGTGAATGGCGAGGTTGTAGGCGTATACGGGATCGGCCGAGATGTTACCCGAGAGAGAGAACTGGAAGATGAACTGATTACGACTCATCAAGAAATGGAACACCTGTTTAAAAACCACTCAGGACTTATTTTTAAATATAAAAAAGAAAATGGGCAGTTTATCCATACATTTGGAGAAGGACAGCTGCTCAAGCGAATGGGTTTAAAGATCGAAGAAGCGATTGGAAAAACGCTGTATGACTTTTTCCCGGCGGAGCTTGCCGCAAAAAAAGAGAAAATATATCAAATAGGCTGGGAAGGGAAAGAAGCAGCCTATGAAGTGGGGATACACGACATTCACTATAGAGCGATGCTGAATCCAGTTTTTAAAGATGGACAAGTCGTTGAAGTCATTGTCACATGCAATGATATTACAGAGCTGAAAAAAGCCCATGAAGAGCTGCGTGAAACGAAGGAGCTGCTGGAATCTTTCATAAATAATACAGCGGATGCGATCGTAACGGTGAACGATCACGGCCAGATCACCTATGTGAACGAGGCGTATGTGGATTTATTCGGCTGGTGGGAAGACGAGCTGCTAGGCAAAGAGATTTTGAATGTGCCGAACCACTGTAAAGAAACATTCGCTCGTCTTACCGAGCTTACCTTTTCAGAAAAAAAGGTAAACCAGTTTGAGACGGAGCGGCTAAGTAAAGACGGAAGAATTATTCCGGTCAGTGTGACACAATCTCCGCTTAAAGATAAAAGTGGAACGGTAACCGGAGCATCTGCCATCATCCGGGATATTAGCGAGCAGAAGAGGACAGAACGAGAGCTGGAGGAAAACAAGCAGCGTTACCAGTCCCTTTTCTACTGCAATCCAGATCTTGTCTACAGTATGGATGTGAATGGAGCACTGCTGAATACGAACCTTTCATTTCATAGAGTATTAGGCTACACGCCTGAGCAGGTGAAAGGGATGAGCTGGGAAAAATTTATAAAAGAGCGATCTTTTAATGAAACGGAAAAATATTTTGAGAGAGCTTTACAGGGAACGCCGCAATCTTATGAAACAGTCGGTATCCATCAAAACGGCCAGGAAGTAATGGCGCATGTAACGAATATGCCGATTATGGTAGACGGTCAAATTGTCGGCGTTTATGGAATTGTAAAGGATATAACCGAACAGAAGAAAGCGCAGCAGGAAATTCTTTCGTTAAAACAACAAATGGAGCTGGTATTGGATTCAATAGGGGACGGCATTTACGCCATGAATGAAAACTGGGAAATCACTTTAATCAACCCGGCGGGCGCAAAAATGCTTGGTTATGACGTGGGAGAACTTTTAGGCAAAACACCAAAAGATACATTCAAGCATCTATATGATCTTGAATGTTGTATGTCCTATCAAACACTCCTTGATGGGAAGAATCGCCATGTAACAGATGAGCTCTTTTTTAGAAAAGACGGTACCAGCTTCCCTGTCGACTATATCTGTTCCCCTATCCTGGAAAACGGAGAAATTCGGGGAGTTGTGGTTGCTTTTAGAGATATTTCAGAGAAGAAAATGGCAGAAGAATATTTGCTGAAATCAGCCAAATTAGAAATGGCCGGACAACTGGCAGCGGGAGTGGCTCATGAAATTCGAAATCCACTCACGTGCATTCAAGGATTTATTCGATTATTGGAAGAAACGGACAAGCGTGAGCCAGAATACTTCTCGATTATAAGATCAGAATTTGAGCGGATTGAAGGCATTATTAGTGAATTCTTGGCCCTCGCTAAACCGCAGGCGCTGAACTTTCAGAAGAATGATATCGAGCTTATCCTTATGCAAACCATCCATTTAATGAATGCCCAGGCGATTATGCATAACGTGGAGATTGTTACGGTGATAGAGGAGGGTCTTCCTTTATTTCAATCCGATAAACATCAGCTGAAGCAGGTGTTTATTAATGTGATAAAAAATGCGATTGAGGCCACTGCTTCTCAAGGAACATTGACCATTACCTGCAAAAAAACGAGGTCCCATCTCCATATAGAGTTTCAAGACCAGGGAGAAGGAATTTCACCGGAAAGAATCAAGCATCTGTTTGAACCTTTTTACTCTACTAAAGAAAAAGGAACGGGTCTGGGACTGATGGTCAGCTATAAAATTATCGAAGAGCACAAAGGAATGATGCGGGTTGAAAGTGAAGAAGGAAAAGGGACAACGGTTCATATTCTTCTTCCTCTTGCATCCCGACTGTTATAAAGTTTAAAAGAAATTGTGGCTTGTAAATAAAGGACTTTCGAACGTCTGTGTGGAAAAAGAATGATGTATAGAAGCAGTACCTTCCACCGATTGCTGGAAGAATGAATATGAGAAACAGGAGTGATTGGAATGGCGGTTCAGCCATATTTAGTGTTTGATGGAAACTGCGAGGACGTTCTTTCTTTTTATGAAAATGTATTCGGCACAAAAGCAAAGCGAATGACATTTGGAGAAGCGCCGCCGCATCCAGATCACCCACTGCCGGAAGAAGCGAAAAGCCGCATTATGCATGCGAATTTGGAAGTAGAGGGTACAACGCTTATGTTTTCCGATACGTTTCCGGGCACGCCGTATGCACCGGGCAGCGCAATCAGCCTGGCGCTCGTTGGCTCGGATATGGACAAGCTTCGTTCTTATTTTGAAGGACTGGCTGTAGGTGGTACAGTGACGATGCCGCTTCAGGAAACGTTCTGGAGCAAGCTGTATGGGCAGGTCCGCGATCCGTTCGGCATTGACTGGCAGATTAGCTATAGTGAACAATAAGAAAAAACGTGCCCTGGCCTAAAATGGCCGGAGCACGTTTTTTAGTTTTCGATAATTGTATATGTTTGGGGCTCGACGGCCTGCATAAGCGGTGTTTCTTTTCCTGACGAAAACAGGTGAAGCTCATGCATGGCGCGGGTGCAGGCAGTATAAAACAAGTTTCTCTCCCATTCCCGTCCGTATACATCTTCAGATATGTTAAAAAGAAGAACCGCATCAAACTCGATCCCTTTCGCTAAATAAGCAGGAATGACAACCAGCCCCTGCTCAAACGTGTACGTTTCCTGATCGAGTAGTTGGGCGGGAATGTGAGACGACAGCCATGCGTGTACACGCTGGCTCTCCTGCATCGTTCTACAGATCACAGCGATCGTCTGATGATGGTCTCCTTCAAGCATTGAGCGAATACGCGTTAATAGCTTTTGCTGAAGGTCATCTTCGTGATTCGCATATGTTAAAGTCGGTTTTGTCCCTTCCCGGTTAAACGCTTCAATTTGTTCGCCGCCTTCGATCAATTGCCGTGTAAATTCGACGATCGGCCGGGTGGATCGGTAACTGCGCGTTAGTGTAATTTTTTCATACGATTCCTTGTTGTCCGGTGTGTCTGTTAAAACGGATGATTCATTTAAGGCCTGCACAAAGATGGACTGGTTTACATCTCCCAGCAGCGTCATTTTGCTGTATGGAAACAGTGTTTTTAAATACGCAAGCTGAAAGGGTGAATAATCCTGTGCTTCATCAATAAAAACGTGGCGGATATGGGAAAAAGACTTTTTCCCTTTCAGTTGGTCTTGAAAATACAAATAAGCGGTGGCGTCTTCCCAGTCAAGGGTGTGCTGGTCCAGTGTCTCGAGTGTCTTGGCACAAACAGAAGCCCAAATAGGCGGGGCCGTCTGCGTACGTGTCTCGAACAGCTGCCGGAAATTGGCTCTTTCATCCACAAAGCCAAGCCGCTTTATCTTGTTCCTTAAAGGCTGGAATTGTTTGCGTACGACGCTTTTGCTTAAAATACGCCACTCCATGTCTACATCGTTAAAGGTATCTTCTTCCTTGGCCTGTTTTTTCTGGCGCGCCCGGTACGCGTTTAAAAAATCTTCTTTATCTAAAAGCTCCACTTCGTCCCGCACCCATTCTTCGTTTTGTTCAAGCCGCTCCAGTTTTTGAAGCTTTTTCAGCAGCCATTCCGATACAAGCTCTAACCGGTTCGGCAGCAAAATGGAAGTGGCTAATGTATAAAAGTGCTCTCTTATTTCTTCCGAAGAAATGAGAACTTTATCTCGAAAGACAATGTCGTGAAAAAGGAGGCCTTTCTGCGACAGAGAAGTGAGATAATCATCAATAATCTTTTTAAAATCGAGACTCGCTTTAAATTGAACAGATGCTGCTTCAGCAGGATTCTCCTGCTCTGCTCTCTCCAGCAAAAACTGTTCCAGCTGTTCAAACGGGCTTTGAACGGTGAAGGCATTACCAATCCGGTCCTCTACATATTCTTTATAGGTTGTCTGGAGAATATTTTCCTCTCCGAGTTCAGGCAGTACCGTAGACACATAACTATTGAAAAGGGGATTGGGCGAAAATAGAAGCATATTTTCTGCCCGCAATGTCCGGCGGTTGGCGTACAGCAAAAAAGCAATACGCTGCAGCGCGGCCGATGTTTTTCCACTGCCGGCTGCTCCCTGCACGATCAGCGTCTGGCTTTTTTGATTGCGGATAATTTGATTTTGCTCCCTTTGAATGGTGGCGACGATATTTTTCATTTGCGCGCTTGATTTTCCGCCCAAAACCGCCTGCAAAATATGATCGCCGATCGTTAAGCTTGTATCGAATTGGCCGGTAATCTCCCCCTGCTGAATGATAAACTGCCGTTTTAGCGATATCTCTCCTTCAATCCGGCCTTCCATCGTATCGTAAGCAGCGGACCCTGTTGTGTAATCGTAGTACATGCTTGAAATAGGGGCCCGCCAGTCATAAATTAAAAAATTCTCCTGTGCTTCATCCATTAAGGAAGCGATGCCAATGTAAATAGGTTCCGGCTTCGGTTCGCCGGATTCCTGGAAATCAATGCGGCCAAAATAAGGGGAACGGCGCAGCCGATCCAGCTTTTTCAGCTCGTTAAACAGCTGCCTGTGGCTTCTTTCTCTTTCCTGAAGCAATTCGGCCTGCTGCTTAATGCCGGCTTGTGTTTCAATGACATCATCTGGCTCGTCCATATTAACCGTGACATCTGCCCAAAAGTTTTTGCGAAGACCGATAATACCTTCTTTCAAAGAGCCTGTTTTTTCTTTGATGTCTTCTTCCTTTCGGTCGATCAGATCAATCACTTCGTTTACACGCTGCTGTTCTTTCAGTTGTTCTGTTTCCTGGTTCATTCTCCAAACACATCCCGTTTTTCAAAGTTTTGCCTTCTACTTATTCTATATCACCTTTTCATGCTTTACTCAAACAACGTATGCACGGCTTGAACATAGTATTTCCAAAAAAACGGTCTGGATCGCATTCCGGGCAATTTTATGATTCAATGAGAGAGAGTGTACATACTGAATAAGGGAGATGGTTCTTTGAAAACGTTACCGATTCAAAAGCACGGAGTAAACGCAAGCCGGCTTGTACTTGGCTGTATGGGATTCGGCGGAGGCTGGAGCCGCGATGCTATTACCGAGGAGCAGGTCAAGCAGGCACATGAAGCAGTGGATGCGGCACTTGAGTCCGGTATTAACTTTTTTGATCATGCGGATATCTATGCATATGGAAAAGCGGAGGAAGTATTTGGCCGTGTCTTAAAGGAGCGTCCATCACTGCGCGACGACATTTTAATTCAGTCTAAAACAGGAATTACGTTTCCGGATAAAGAAGCTGGGCTGCCGACACGCTACAATTTTTCAAAAGAATACATTTTAAACAGTGTCGATGGTATCCTTTCGCGGCTGGGTACGACGCACTTGGACACACTGCTTCTGCACCGGCCGGATGCGCTAATGGAGCCGGAAGAGGTAGCAGAAGCGTTTCATCAGCTGAAATCGTCTGGAAAAGTGCGTTATTTTGGCGTCTCAAATATGAGTGCCGGGCAAATTAAGCTGCTGCAAAGTGCGATCAGTGACCGCATTGTTGTGAACCAGCTGGAAATGAGCCTGCATAAAATCGGGTGGCTCGAATCCGGCGTGCATGTAAATCAGCCGGCATTTTGTGAAACGATTTTTCCAGAAGGCACACTTGAATACTGCCGGATGGAAAACATCCAAATCCAAGCCTGGGGTCCGCTGGCACAGGGAATGTACTCGGGGGCGCCACTTGAAGACAAACCGGAGACGGTGCAGGAAACAGCCGCACTCGTAAAGAGAATGGCAGAGGAAAAGAACACGACTACAGAAGCGATCGTACTTGCCTGGCTGATGAAGCATCCGGCCATGATTCAGCCGGTGATCGGCACAACGAGCCCGAAACGAATTCAGGCTTCGGCAAAAGCAGTGGATGTAGAAATGAGCCGGGATGAATGGTATACCCTTTATGTCGCATCACGCGGCGTGAATTTGCCATAAAGAAAACCTGTGCCAAGAGCGCAGGCTTTTTTCAAGAGAGATCGGTCTTTTCCAAAAAGAAAGAAATGGATTTGCCGCCGCTCCGCCGCTCGTTTATCATAAAAAGTAGATTGCATAGACAGGAGAGTATGGGAAATGTACAAATTAATTGCGATTGATATGGATGGCACGCTTTTAAACGACCACCATGAAGTAACCGATGAAGTGCGCAGCGCCCTTGATGAAGCTCGGGAACGCGGTGTGAAGGTGGTTCTTTGCACAGGCCGTCCGCTTGCCGGCGTGCGCCGCTACTTAAAGGACCTTCGTCTTGAAGATGAAGAGGATTATGTGATTGCCTATAATGGTGCTATCGTGCAAAACACACATACAAATGAAGTAGTGTTTAAGCAGTCGCTTGGCTATGAAGATTTCCGCGCACTGCATGATCTGAGCCTGACGCTTGATACGCCGATGCACTTTTTTGATGCAGAGTATTTATACACGACGAACAAACTGATCAGCCCGTATACCGTACATGAAGCGTTTATTACGAAAATTCCATTTCTTCATACAACGGTAGAAGAAGTGCCGACTGACATTGCCATGCCAAAGGTCATGTATATTGATGAGCCGGAACGTCTGGACCGGACCATTGCGGCGATTCCTGCTGAAATCAATGATAAATACATGATGGTGAAAAGTGCACCGTTTTATTTGGAGATTTTACATCGCGAAGTCAGCAAAGGAAATGCGGTGAAACGTTTGTCTGAGAAGCTGGGCATTAAACAGGAAGAAGTCATGACAATCGGTGACAACGGAAACGACCTGTCGATGATTCAGTTTGCAGGCTGCGGCGTAGCGATGGAAAATGCGATTCCGATGGTAAAAGAAGCGGCTGATTTTCAAACAAAATCCAACAACGAGCATGGAGTGGCCCATGCGATTCGTGAATTGGTGCTTGTGTAAGGCCGGATAAAAAGAATGTAGACCGGATTTTTACCTGCGATGGCCGGAAGAAGAAGTTTCCGGCCATCAGCGAAAATCCGGCCTATTTGTTATGTTTCCGGCTTAAACCAGAGGTTTTCGTTCGCCCGCCAGCAGTAAATAAATAGCCTGCGTTCCTTTATCGTCGTGGCCCTGCTCCGACAGTTTGTCGTACAGCGATTTAGCGAGCGTAAGGCCTGGTGTGTTCATGCCCATGGCCTCAGCTGATTCGATTGCAATGTTCATGTCTTTAATAAAATGCTTAATGTAAAAGCCAGGTTCAAAATCACCTTTGATCATGCGCGGCGCAAGATTTGCCAGTGACCAGCTGCCAGCGGCTCCGCTTCCGATGCTGCCAAGCACCTGCTCTGGATCAAGTCCTGCTTTTTCCGCATATACAATCGCTTCTGCGACACCCATCATGTTCGACGCAATGGCGATTTGATTGCACATTTTCGTATGCTGGCCTGCACCGGCCGGTCCTTGAAGAATAATGTTTTGCCCCATTGCTTCGAGGACGGGTTTTACTGCGTCAAAATCAGCTTGATCCCCGCCGGCCATAATCGTTAATGTACCGTTTTTGGCGCCCACATCCCCGCCCGATACCGGTGCATCCAAGACGTGAATGTCTTTCTTTTTGCCTTCTTCATACAGTTTCTCAGCTAAAAGGGGGCTTGAAGTCGTCATATCAATGGCATACGATCCCGGTTTAGCGTTTGATAAAATGCCATCCTCTCCGAGATAAACGGCTTCTACATCACTCGGATAGCCGACAATCGTAATGATTACATCGGCTGCCTGCGCTACTTCTGCCGGTGTATCTTTCCAGACAGCGCCTGCGTCGAGCAGTTCCTGCGCCCGTGCTTTTGTCCGGTTATAGACGACAACCGGGTAGCCTGCCTTCATTAAATGGCCGGCCATGCTTTTTCCCATTACACCTGTTCCGATAAATCCAACCGTTTTGCTCATATGTAATCGACTCCTTCCAAAAATTGCTTCCTTCTTTATTGTACCAAAAAAGCCGGGCGGTTGTTTTAGATTTTACTGTAAGTGGTAAAATGCTAAAGATAAGAAAAGGAGGAGCACAAAATGAAAGATGTCCAAACGAAACGGGTAGTGCTCCGTTTTCATAAAGGAACAGCAGAGCAGACGGAAGACCGCATTGTGACCGAGCAGCCGGTAACGGTCAAAATAAATGGAAACGAGTTTGTTACCATGGTGTGTACCCCGTCTTACATAGAAGATATGGTTATTGGTTATTTAGCGTCAGAAGGTGTTATCCGCCGTTATGAGGATATCAAGCAAATGCGAATAGACGATTCGGGCTTTGTTCATGTAGAGCTGGCGCGTATAAATCCATTTTTTGAACAGCTCCAAAACAAGCGGTATGTCACATCGTGCTGCGGCATGAGCCGGCAGGGATTCGTGTTTGCCAACGACGCGCTTACCGCGAAAAAAATGCATGATATTCATGTGAAAGCAACACCGGATCTTTGTTTTTCGTTGATGAAGCAGATGCAGGAAGATGCGGATGTGTTTAAAGAAACAGGCGGTGTTCACAACGCAGCGCTTTGCGATGAATCCGGTATTTTGCTGCATCGAATGGATATTGGCCGGCATAACGCTCTCGATAAATTATATGGATATTGCCTGCGGAATGGCGTATCGACGAGGGGGAAAATTCTTGTGTTCAGCGGCCGGATTTCCTCGGAGATCTTGCTTAAAGCAGCCAAGATCGGCTGTGAAATGGTTTTGTCAAAATCAGCGCCAACAGAATTGGCCCTGCAGGCAGCCGAAGAACTCGGCATTACCACGGTTGGCTTTATTCGGGGCGGCTCTATGAACGTGTATACCGGGCCTGAACGAATCATCTTGCGTTAAAAAGGGCCCTTTGCTATAATAGATAACGCTTACATGAAAAGGCTTCCTTCGGTGATGAAGGAAATAGAAAACGAGCCACCTCGTTTTTCTATCATGATAGTAATGGCATTTCTTTCGACGGGAAACGAAAGAAGCAGACAGCATGCTCACAGGAGCATGCTGTCTTTTTTTGTTTATTTCTATTCCCGAAAGGGTATTTTTACAAAGTCTTTTGAAATGATAGAAAATGTTAAAAATGGGCAGGCACAATGATCATGAAAAAGAGGGGAGTTCTTGCTGTGACCGATTACGTAAAGGTGACGATTAATGGGCAGAAAATGAGTATTCCAGGAGACGTATCTATTTTGCAGGCACTTCAAGAGCAGGCGGTAGAGGTGCCGCATGTTTGTTATCATCCGCAGCTGGGTGCCATTGAAACGTGTGATACGTGTTTGATTGAAGTGAATGGGGAATTTGTCCGCTCTTGTTCTACTCCTATTGAAGACGGGGATGTCATTGATACCGCTTCGGGTGAAGTAAAGCGGGTTCAGAATATCGCGATGGACCGGATTTTGCATAATCATGACTTGTATTGCACGGTCTGTGATTACAATAATGGACGCTGTGAAGTGCACAATACCGTTAAACAAATGAAAATTGAGCATCAAAATGAACCTTATGAAGAAAAGCCATACGCAGTCGACAATACAAACCCTTTTTACCGTTATGATCCGGATCAGTGCATCCTGTGCGGACGCTGTGTAGAAGCGTGTCAGGATTTGCAGGTAACTGAAACGCTGTCCATTGACTGGAGCCTGGAGCGGCCGCGTGTTGTGTGGGATGATGGGCGTCCGATTAACGAATCTTCATGCGTATCGTGCGGACACTGTTCTACTGTCTGCCCATGTAACGCCATGATGGAAAAGGGAATGGTCGGGGAAGCCGGCTTTTTGACAGGCATTAAACAAGATACGCTGAAATCCATGATTGAATTGACGAAAAATGCAGAAACAGGCTTTAGTTCCATTATGCCAATTTCTGATGTGGAAGCAGCGATGCGCCAGACGCGCATTAAGAAAACAAAAACGGTCTGCACATATTGCGGTGTTGGCTGCAGCTTTGAAGTATGGACGAAAGACCGGCATATTTTAAAAGTGGAGCCGACAGTGGAAGCACCGGCAAATGGTGTATCTACCTGTGTAAAAGGAAAGTTCGGCTGGGATTTTGTTAACAGCGAGGATCGTCTGACAAAACCGTTGATTCGAGACGGCGAAACATTCCGCGAAGCGGAATGGGAAGAAGCTCTTTCACTGATCGAATCGAAATTTAAAAACATAAAAGAAACATATGGTCCTGAATCAATGGCCTTCATTTCTTCTTCAAAATGTACAAATGAAGAATCATACTTAATGCAAAAACTTGCCCGCGGCGTCATCGGCACAAACAACGTCGATAACTGCTCACGCTACTGCCAGACACCAGCAACAGTCGGGCTGTTCCGGACAGTCGGTTACGGCGGTGACTCTGGTTCTATCACGGATATTGAACAGGCCGGCCTCGTGATGATTGTCGGTGCGAACAGTGCTGAGTCCCACCCTGTACTCGCTACACGGGTTAAACGGTCCCATAAATTGTTTGGCCAAAAGCTGATTGTTGCAGATCTTCGGAAAAACGAAATGGCAGACCGGGCTGACTTGTTTATTCAGCCAAAAGCCGGTACCGATCTTGTCTGGCTCTCAGCAGTCACGAAATATATTGTGGACCAGGGCTGGGCTGATGAAGAATTCCTGCAAAAGCGGGTCAACGGCATTGAAGAATATATTGCCAGCATTCAGCCATATACACTCGAGTACGCCGAGCAAGTAACCGGTATTTCACAGCAGGAACTGATTACGATTGCCGAAACCATTCACAACACAAAATCAACGTGCATTCTTTGGGCAATGGGTGTTACACAGCACGTGGGCGGAAGTGACACAAGTACAGCCATTTCGAACCTGCTGCTCATTACCGGCAACTACGGAAAACCAGGTGCCGGAAGTTATCCGCTGCGCGGCCATAACAATGTGCAGGGTGCAAGCGATTTTGGCAGTATGCCGGACCGATTCCCGGGCTACCAAAGCGTGAAGGATGACGCTGTCCGCGCTAAATATGAAAAAAGCTGGGGTACAAAAATTCCAGCGGAGCCAGGCTTAAACAACCATGAAATGGTGTCCGGCATCCATGCAGGCAACGTGAAACTGATGTACTTAAAAGGCGAAGACATGGGCTTAGTAGATTCAAATTTAAACTACGTTCATTCCGCTTTTGAGAAACTGGATTTCTTCGTGGTACAAGATATTTTCTTGTCCAAAACGGCTCAGTTTGCCGACGTCGTTCTGCCAGCTTCCCCGTCTTTTGAGAAAGAGGGCACATTTACAAATACAGAACGCCGTATTCAGCGCTTGTATCAAGTGTTCGAGCCGATGGGCGATTCAAAACCGGACTGGCAGATCATCATGGAAATAGCAAACCGACTTGGTGCCGGATGGGAATACACGCATCCAGGCGAAATTATGGCTGAGGCAGCAAGCCTGATGCCGATTTATTCAGGTGTCACCTATGACCGCCTTGAAGGCTTTAACAGTCTGCAGTGGCCGGTAGCGGAAGACGGGACTGACTCACCGCTGCTCTTTAAAACACTGTTCCCGTTCCCGGATGGCAAAGCACGGCTTTATCCGGTCGATTGGAGCGAGCCGCTCCAATACGAGGAAGAATATGACCTTCATGTCAACAATGGCAGGCTTTTGGAGCACTTCCATGAAGGGAACATGACGTATAAATCTGCTGGTATTTCTTCAAAAACACCGAGCGTCTTCTTGGAGGTATCGCCGGAGCTTGCGGCCGAGCGGGGGCTTGAAGACGGAACCGTTGTCCGGCTGACATCACCGTATGGAAGCGTAAAAGTTCCATGTCTTGTCACAGACCGAGTGAAAGACAAAGAAGTGTACCTGCCGATGAACAGCCAGGGAGAAGGCGCGATCAACTATTTGACGAGCAGTTATGCTGACAAAGATACGGATACGCCGGCTTACAAAGAAATCAGTGCGAAAATGGAAATCTTATCAGCCAAGGGAGACAACCCATTGCCAAGCATCAATCACCGCAACGGCAATCCGCAGCCGCAAATCGGCGTACAAGTCGAGAAAAAATGGGCGCGGCCGGATTATGTGTTCCCTGGTGACTTGGTAACGAAAGGAGTGTCGAAGCGTGGCTAGAGCAATCACGGCGATACGCCGCTTAGAAATCAGTGAGGAAGAACAGCGCCGCCGGGACCTTGAAGAATTAGGAACATTGCTCATCGAACACAAAGAAGTCATTAAAGATTTTCTGCATATGCTGAATAAAATTCAAGACCGCAGCGGCCTGGATGTGGTGACCGGCTTGTTTGATAAAGGCGATGAGGTACTCGATGTGCTGGTTAAAGCAACGGACAAGCCTGAAGTCGCGAAAATCATTAAAAACAGCTTGCTTCTGCTTGGCTCGCTTGGAAAAATCAACATTGAAGACATGAATCCATTTATTGATAAAATCAACGGCGGCTTACATCACGCTGTCCGCTCAGAGAATAAAGAAGCCGGCTACGGTTCCATACTTCGGACCTTAGCCGCTCCGGAAACAAAAGAAGCGCTCGTATTTCTTCTTTCGTTCCTCAAAGGAATGGGAGCAGGTGCGCCGCAGCCTGTGCCAAAGAAGAAAAAAGGGAAAAAGAGCTGGCTTTTAGCCGCAGGCCTGTCACTTGCCAGCGTCGTTCTTTTATCGAAGCAGTCAGATAAAACAGATTCGGAATCTCCCGAGTACGACGTCGTTCATCATCAGTAAAAAGAAAAAGCAGTGCGTTTAAGAATACGGGTTGAACGCACTGCTTTTCTATTACAGACCAGGAGGGCTTCAGATGGCTTATTATCCCCCTAAGAAAATTGCCCAGGTGGCCATAGAAGCAGGTAAAACAAAAACAGAGCTCCCGCTTCCTCAAATGCTTGTATTAGGATTTTTAGGAGGCGCCTTTATTTCAATTGGATACTTGTTAGCGATCCGGGTATCAGCTGATGTTCCGCATGAATGGGGATCGTTTGCTTCTTTTTTAGGCGCAGCCGTTTTTCCGCTTGGCCTTATTTTAATTCTCATTGGCGGAGCAGAACTGCTGACCGGCAATATGATGGCCATTCCAATGGCATTTCTGGCTAAAAGAGTGACCATTTCAAGATTGCTGCATAATTGGTTTTGGATTACGATCAGCAACTTTATCGGTGCCCTGTTTGTCGCATATTTTTTTGGCCACGTAGTTGGACTGACAGAAACCGGCCCATACTTGGAGAAAACCGTTTTAACCGCCCACGCAAAAGTAGATACAGCTTTTTGGCCGGCTTTCATTTCCGGCATCGGCTGCAACTGGCTTGTAGGGCTGGCTGTCTGGCTCGCGTACGGCGCAGACGATATTGGCGGGAAAATTCTGGCCATCTGGTTTCCGATTATGGGCTTTGTCGCGATCGGATTCCAGCATATTGTCGCCAACATGTTTGTGATTCCGGCAGCAATTTTTGCCGGAGAGTTAACCTGGATGGACTTTCTGCGAAACTTTGTACCGGTATACTTGGGAAATGCCGTCGGCGGTTTTGTTTTTGTTGCCATGGTGTATTGGATTGCTTACGTACCGAGAAGCTCCGTACCGGCCGATAAATAATATAAAAAACCACTCTCTTCATGAAGAGAGTGGTTTTTTATATTAATCAAGCAGTCCAACCATTTTTAAACCGTTTAAAATCCCGTCTGCATCAACATTGGTCGTCACATGCTTGGCGGCATTGACCGCTTCTGGGTGTCCATCGCCCATTGCTACACTGTTTGCCACCATTTTCAGCATTTCTACGTCATTTAAGCCGTCCCCAAATGCATAAATATCTTCTGGTAAGATGCCAAGTTTATCAATGACTTTTTGAATTCCTTTGGCTTTTGATCCGCCAGCAGGCACGATATCAACAGAGACGGGATGCCAGCGGACAAAATCAAACTCAGGAAACGCTTTTTCATATTCTTTGTCTTCCGGGTCCTGGCAGAACAACAGAGACTGATACAGGTCGCGCCCTTCATGGTAGGTCGGGTCATGCTCAGGGAAGTAATTGATTTTTAGTGAGCTAATACCCGTTGTAACATGCTCGTGTTCAGGCGTGTTGGCTTTCATATCTTCATGATCCATAAACACAACAGGATGCTTTCGTTCAACGGCTACATCTGTTAAGCGGAGTAAAGCTTCTTTATTAAGCGGATTTTTATAGAGCGGTTCTCCTTTGAAAACAACATACTGACCGTTGTAGCTGACGAATGTTTCAATACCCAGCTCCTTGCGCAGACCTTCGAACATGAATGGCGCACGC
The DNA here is from genome assembly GCF_023715895.1 of Domibacillus indicus. Taxonomy (GTDB): domain Bacteria; phylum Bacillota; class Bacilli; order Bacillales; family Domibacillaceae; genus Domibacillus; species Domibacillus indicus_A. Next base: position 214,953 of record NZ_JAMBOO010000004.1, read on the forward strand.
CCTGTGGCAATCGCTACTTCATGGCCGCGCTCTTGAAGCTCGCGGATAGCCTGCCCGGTAGAAGCCGGCAGCTTTTTGTCATGATCGTACAATGTGCCGTCTATATCAAAAAAAATAATTTTTTGGCTCATAAAAATCCCCTTCGCGTTTTATTTTCCCTTTATATACTAGCAAACGAAAGTCAATCGAACAATTGAAACATTATGTAAACGCTTTTAATTTTCAGAAAAGTAATCGCTTTATTTTCGCTTAACCTCTTGACGAAAAGAAGAGAAGGTTATATGCTATTTACAAATGTAACACATACGAACAAAAGTAAAAGGGAGGAACAATCATGGTAACCAAATTAAACCTGCCCACTTCGATCACGGATGAAAAACTAAGAGACTTATACAAAGAAATGTGGATGATCCGTTATTTTGACGAGAAAGTAGACCAGTTTTTTGCGAAGGGGCTTATTCATGGAACGACGCACCTTTGTGTCGGACAGGAAGCATCAGCGGCTGGCTCGATCGCTGTACTCGAGCCTCGGGACAAAATTGTCTCTACACACCGGGGTCACGGGCACTGTATTTCCAAAGAAGGCGATGTTAATAAAATGATGGCTGAGCTGTTCGGTCGTGAAACCGGTTACTGTAAAGGAAAAGGCGGCTCGATGCACATTGCAGACGTAGAAAAAGGCAACTTGGGTGCAAACGGGATCGTAGGCGGCGGCATTCCGCTTGCAGTTGGAGCAGCCCTGACATCCAAAATGAAAAATGAAGACTATGTAGTGCTTTGTTTCTTTGGAGACGGGGCGTCCAATGAAGGAAGTTTCCATGAATCGGTCAACCTTGCGGCTATTTGGGATTTGCCGGTTGTGTTTATTTGTGAAAATAACCAGTACGGCATGTCGGGCCCGGTCAAAGACATGACCCGCGTTGAACATATTGCAGACCGCGCGAAAGCATACGGAATTCCGGGAGAGATTGTAGACGGCTGTGACATGATCGACATTATGAACAGCGTAGACAACGCTGTGCGCCGGGCGCGTGAAGGCGGCGGGCCGACGTTGATTGAAATGAAAACATACCGCTGGAAAGGCCACTCAAAAAGCGATGCGAAAAAATACCGTACACGTGAGGAAGAAAATGAATGGAGAGCGAAGGACGGCATTAAGCGGTTTAAGGAAGCGCTGATTACCTCAGGTGTTTTAACAGAAGAAGAAGCGAAAGCCTTGCAGGAAGAAGCCAATCAGGAAATTGAAGAAGCGGTGCGATTTGCGGAAGCGAGTCCAGAACCGTCCATTGATACTTTAGAAGAAGACGTATACGCGTAAAAACAGGAGGGGTGGAGACCATGACAACAGCTACGCCAGCAACAGGAAGAGAAATTACGTATCTAGAAGCCGTTCGGGAAGCCATGAGCCAGGAAATGCGCCAAAACAGCGATGTATTTATTCTTGGAGAAGACATAGGCGTATACGGCGGCGCGTTCGGTGTAACGCGCGGCATGATTGAAGAATTCGGTCCGGAGCGCGTGCGCAATACGCCGATTTCAGAAGCAGCAATTTCTGGTGCAGCGGTCGGGGCGGCTTTGACAGGGATGCGTCCGATTTTAGAACTGCAATTCTCGGACTTTATTACAATTGCCATGGACCAGATGGTCAACCAGGCCGCCAAAACACGTTATATGTTTGGCGGTAAAGGAAAAGTGCCAATGGTGCTTCGCACACCGGCTGGGTCTGGAACAGGCGCGGCTGCCCAGCACTCGCAAAGCTTAGAAGCGTGGATGGCGCACATTCCAGGATTGAAAGTGGTTCAGCCTTCTACAGCCTACGATGTAAAAGGACTTTTAAAGGCAGCGATGGATGACGACAATCCGGTTGTGTTCTATGAACATAAGTTACTATATAGAACATCCGGTCATGTGCCGGAAGAACAATACTCTATTCCGCTCGGAAAAGCTGATGTAAAGCGGGAAGGAACAGACGTAACGATTGTGGCAACAGCCATTATGGTGCATAAAGCGCTCGAAGCAGCCGCAGAGCTTGAAAAAGAAGGCATTAGCGTTGAAGTTATCGATCCGCGCACGATCGTGCCGCTGGACGAAGAAACGATTATTGAGTCTGTCAAGAAAACGGGGCGTCTCATTGTAGTACATGAAGCGGTAAAGCGCGGCGGCATCGGCGGAGAAATCGCCAGTATGATTGCGGAAAGTGAAGCATTTGACTATCTGGATGCGCCGATCAAGCGCCTGGGCGGATTGGCTGTGCCGATTCCGTACAATCCGACACTTGAAAAAGCGGCGATTCCTCAGGTACCGGATATTATTGCAGCAGTAAAAGAAACGGTGAAAAACAAGTAAGAAGGAGGGAGAACGATGGCTAAAGAAATTTTTATGCCAAAGCTGAGCAGCACGATGGAAACAGGAACCCTCCTTCAATGGTTTAAGGAAGAGGGAGACAGCGTCGAGATTGGCGAGCCGCTTTTTGAAATTATGACGGACAAAATCAATATTGAAGTAGAGTCATATGATGAAGGCGTTTTATTAAAGAAGTACTTTGGAGAAGACGACCAGGTGCCGGTCAATCATGTGATCGGTTATATTGGAACCGAAGGGGATGACGTGCCACAAGAAGCGCCAGGGGTATCCGGTGCTGAAACAGAAGAAGCTGCTCCAACAGAAAATCCAGAGCCGCAGCTTGTTGCAGTGGGAAGTGCAGAAACAGTAATCACGGACGAAAAGCCGCGGGCTACACCGGCCGCTCGGCATCTTGCCCGGACAGAAGGAATCGAGCTTCGTGAGGTACAGGGAAGCGGCCCGAACGGACGCGTGCATAAAAAAGACGTAACCGCTCACGCAGAGGGCAGTCCGGCCGAGGCGAAAGCAACACCGCTTGCCCGCAAGGTTGCGGCAGGAGAAGGTGTCGATTTGTCCACTGTGCAGGGAAGCGGCGCCAATGGCAAAGTCGTGAAGCAGGATGTGATTTCCGCCAAACGCACAACAGCGCCTGCTGCGGATACATCGACGCGCAAAAAAATGTCGGGTATGCGTAAAGTGATCGCTGAACGTATGGTACAAAGCAAGCAGACAGCACCTCACGTCACGATGACGAGCGAGATTGATATGACAAAAGTAAAAGAACTGCGTGCATCGCTTCTGCCGGTTGTGGAAAAGCAGACGGGCTTCCGCTTGTCATACACAGAAATTTTAATGAAAGCAACAGCCGCAGCTCTAGCACGGCATCCAGAAATCAACGTATCGCTTGAAGGCGATGAAATCGTCCAGCACGGCCACGTTCACCTTGGCCTTGCCGTAGCGGTGGCGGACGGCTTAATGGTGCCGGTCATTAAAGATGTGCTCGCTAAGGGGCTGGCGGAGCTGACACAGGATGCAAAAGAAATCAGCCAGCGGGCGCGTGAAAATAAGCTGCTCCCTGATCAAATGAAAGGGTCCACGTTTACGATCAGCAATGTTGGTATGTATGCCGTTGATATGTTTACGCCGGTCATTAATCAGCCGGAAAGCGCCATCTTAGGCGTAGGACGGATGCAGGACAAGCCAGTCGCGGTAAACGGAGCGCTTGAAATCCGGCCAATGATGACACTCAGCTTGTCATTTGACCACCGTGTGATTGACGGGGCACCGGCAGCCGCCTTTTTAACGGAGCTGAAAGACATTTTAGAAAATCCATATGAGCTGCTTGTATAAGGAGTGTAACTGATGACATCATACGATATTGTCGTTGTAGGAGGCGGACCGGGGGGGTATGTCGCGGCGCTTCATGCAGCGGAGCTTGGCAAAAGGACAGCATTAGTAGAACCAGATTTTTTAGGCGGCACATGCTTGAATCGCGGCTGTATTCCGTCTAAAACGCTGCTCAAGCATGCAGAAATCATAGAATCGATCGAAAAAGCAAAGAACTGGGGTATTGAAACCGGGGAAATGACGCTTTCGTTCGATAAAATGAAAAAGCGGAAAAATGACGTGATTGAACGGCTGCGCGGAGGCATTGCGTTTTTGCTGAAACAGGGCAAAATCGATGTTTATAACGGCTTTGGCTCTGTTAAGGAAGGCGGGCGTGTAGCGGTCAAAACGGAATCCGGTGAAGAAACGATCCAGGCGGCGAAAGTGATCGTCGCCACCGGTTCAACACCGGCTGTGCCGCCGATTCCCGGCCTTGACTTAGTCCGCTTTGATACGAGTGACACGATTTTTGATATTCCAGAGATTCCAAAGTCCGTCGTCATTATCGGCGGAGGGGTGATTGGTGTAGAATTTGCCTGCATCTTCGCTTCTCTCAAGTCAAAGGTCACGATCGTGGAAGCAGCGGATCGAATTGTACCGACAGAGGATGCAGAAGCAGCCAAGCTGTTAACGAAAGCGCTGAAGAAAAAAGGCGTCGCGGTTCAAACAAAAGCGAAAGTGCAGTCGGTACGGGAAGAAAACGGGATCAAAATCGTCACCTGTGTGGATGCGAAAGAAAAAGAGTTTGAGGTGGAAGCTGATACACTGCTTGTCAGCACAGGAAGACGGCCGAATGTATCTGCAGCCGGTGAGCTGAACCTGGACATGAACGGGCCGTTTATCGCTGTAAACGAGCGAATGGAAACGAGCAGTCCTAACGTTTACGCGGTCGGCGATGTAATCGGCGGCTGGCAGCTGGCCCACGCGGCAAGCGCGGAAGGAGTCGTGGCGGCAAACAATGCAGCCGGCGTCCCGGATGTAATCGACTACAAAGTGATGCCGCGCTGTATTTATACACTGCCGGAAATTGCGGGTGTTGGCTTAACAGAAGACGAAGCAAAAGCGCAGGGGATAGACGTACGGGTTGAGAAATTTGATTTTGCCGGAAGCGGCAAAGCGCTGGCAGCCGGCGAGCCGGAAGGATTTACGAAGATCATTTACGAAGCGAAGTACGGTGAAATCATCGGCGTGGTGATGGCCGGCCCGCATGTAACGGAAATGATCTCTGAGGCCTCTGCCTTTATGTATTTAGAAGGCACAGTGGATGAAGCAGCCAAAATGATTCATCCGCACCCAACGATCTCGGAAACATTTTTTGAAGCAGCGGTTCACGCGGTCAATAAGCTGAAGAAGCAGGCATAACCAAAAAAGGAGGCATGAACATGGGAGGGGACGAACAAAAGCTGATGGTGAAAACCGCTTCGCTTTACTACCACGATGAATGGACACAGGCGCAAATTTCCAAGCAAATCGGCATGTCCCGTCCCATTGTCTCCCGGCTGCTTCAGCGGGCAAAGGATGAGGGAATTGTCGAAGTGTTTATTAAGGATGAAACGGTTCACACAGTTGCCTTGGAACAGCGGCTTGAAGCGGTATACGGCCTTGACGAAGCAGTCGTCGTACCTCAAAGCCGGGCGCAGGGCCATTCTATGAAAAGTGCTGTTGCAGCAGCCGGTGCGTACTATGCCGCTAAAAAAACCAGGAATGTGAATCGTCTCGGTATTTCCTGGGGAACCACCGTGGCGGAGCTCGTAAAGCATTTTCCGTTTGATAAGCGTCCGGATTTGCACATTGTCCCGCTTGAAGGCGGAATGGGAAGAGCATCAATCGATATTCACGCGAATCACCTGGCTTATGAGCTGGCGAAAAAAAGCGGCGCCTCCTGTTCGTATTTATATGCGCCGGCGATTGTGGATTCAGAAGAAATGAAAGATCACTTTATGAAGATGGCTGACATTAAAAGTGTACTTCATGAAGGAGCCAGTGTGGAAATGGCGATTATCGGCGTAGGCAATCCGCACAAAGATTCGACGCTTGAGAAAGTAGGCTACCTTCGTACAGAAGAAGCGGAATCTCTTAAAGAAGCAGGAGCAGCGGGTGATGTTGGATTCCGTTTTTTTAATGACCACGGCTCCGCCGTTGATCACCCTTTTAACAACAGAGTGGTCGGCATTCCGCTTGAGCAGCTTAAACAAATTCCATCCGTCATGGCAGTGGCAGATGGAACGAATAAACAAAGAAGCATGAAGGGTCTTCTCGCAAGCGGAATCGTCAACATATTGGTCGTTGATGAAGGTTTGGCCATGACGCTTCTGAACAATTGATTGAGGCGCTTACAAAAGAACACATCTGAAACAAGGTGTGTTTTTTTCTTCCTTTTCTCAAAGAAAACGCTCTCATTTTTGCATGTAATTGTTATAATAAAATAGAAAGAGACGTATTACGTCCTGTCAAAACATTATCTATGACATAAACAAAAAGAGGGGTTTCAATGTTAAGCTGGGAAGAGCGCCGTCAACTTGTGAAAGTGGCGAATTTATATTATACGGAAGGCTGGACACAGCAGCAGATTGCCAAAAAAATCGGGGTATCCCGTCCAGTGATTTCTAAAATGCTGCAGCGGGCAAAAGACGCCGGCATTGTAGAAGTGTACATAAAAGACGAAAGTGTGCATACGGTAGAGCTGGAGAAAGGATTGGAAGAAAAGTTCGGTCTTCAAGATACGGTCGTGGTTCCATCGGTCGGTTTTACACCAGATATGGTACGCCGTGCGGTCGGGCAGGCCGCCGCTCATTACGTGTCGCGTCATTTAAAAACAGATGTGGAGCGGCTCGGCATTTCCTGGGGGACGACACTGTCTGAATTTGTAAAGGAATATCCATTTGAACGGCGGGAGAATATGAATATTGTGCCGCTTGTCGGCGGCATGGGAACAAAAAGTGTAGAGATTCATGCCAACCAGCTGGCGTACGAGCTGGCGAAAAAAATGAACGGCACCTGCTCATACTTGTACGCACCTGCCATTGTAGAATCAGTCGAATTAACCGAGCGGCTCGTACAAATGCAGGATATTGCCCAGGTGCTCGAAGAAGGAAAAAATGTAGAGGTAGCGATTGTCGGAATCGGGAACCCGCATAAAGGATCTACGATGAAAGACATCGGCTATATTCATGAAACAGATATCCAAAGCTTGAAAAAAGCAGGCGCCATCGGAGACATCGGTTCCCGCTTTTTCGATCAGGATGGTGTCCCGATTGAACATGAATTAAACAAGCGGATTATCGGCCTTCGGCTGAGAGACTTAAAGAACATTCCGTACGTGATCGGCATTGTCGAGGGAACCTACAAAGCGGAAAGTATCGAAGCGGCCTTGAAAGGCGGCTACGTACAAACGCTCATTACCGATGAACAAACCGCATTAGCTCTTTTAAACTAAATCATTGCTGTTTAAGCTGCCGGAGGTTTCTGGCAGTTTTTTCATTTGTTTCGTTTCAGCACAATTGTGTACAAAGCGATGGATAAAAACTGTGATGAAAACGCATACATTTTGAGGGAAAATCGTGATAGCATGTAATTAAGCAAGGAGGTCATATTGATGTATCTGGACGAAAGAAGCAGCTTATTGTTAAAAGACCTCGTTTTCAATCCTCATGTTAAAAACAAGGATTTAGAGGAAAAGTACGGGCTGAGCCGGCGTCAGGTTGGTTACAGTATTAACAAAATTAACAGCTGGCTGACTTCAAATAATTTGCCTGTTATTGAAAGGGCAAAAAATGGATTTTTTATCATTCAAACAGAAGTCCGCTCTTACTTCAAAATGGATCATCAAGCAGAGGCCGCCGGGCAGCCGTACATTTTTTCTGAGAATGAACGGGCAGAGCTCATCTTACTTATGATTTTAAGCAAAAGGGAGGAATTGTCGCTTATCCATTTTACGAGTGCTCTATGTGTAAGCAAGAATACCATTTTAAATGATTTGAAAATGGCTCAAACGCTGCTGCAGCCGCACGGTCTTGAAGTAGGTTACTCCCGGCAGAGCGGGTACGAAATGATCGGAAGTGAAATTCAAAAAAGAAAATTTCTGATTCATCTTGTGCAAAGAATACTTGAAAAAGAGCATGGAGAATGGGCTCTTGAAAGTGTCAAAGAAATTCATAAACAAAGAAAAGTGGATATTCAGCAATGGCTTGAGCAAGTAGAACAGCAGCTGAATTTAACGTTTACCGACGAAAAAATGAAGCAGCTTCCTTACGTCCTTGCGATTACACTGGAGAGAATTGAGCAATTTGAACGAATTGATGCGGCATTTTGTATTCATTACGAGGAACTGTCAGATACGAAAGAATATCAGGCGGTCGAGCTGCTTTTGCAAGGTGATGAAACCATTCCAAGGGAAGAGCGGCTGTTTATCGCCTTAAATCTCCTGGCATCCAATGTTTCTTCCTATGAGGTCCTGACAGATACAGATCTTCCTGAGCTCGTAAAAGCAGTAGAAACCACCTTGCATTTGTTTGAAAAAAATGCCTGCATTGAGCTAAAGGAAAAAGAAAACTTAACCCGGCTTATTTTTATTCACATGAAGCCGGCTTATTACCGGATCAAGTATCATCTGACCACTTCTAACCAGTATGCCGAAAAAATCGATGCAGAATTTGGAGAACTTCATTTTTTAATTAAGCAGTCTATCGCGCCGTTAGAAGAACTGATTGGAGAGCCTATTCCAGAAAGTGAGATCGTCTACTTAACGATGTTTATAGGGGGATGGCTCGAACGGCAGGGGGACCGGATCGACAGCAAAATACGGGCGGTCGTGGTTTGTCCAAACGGGTTGTCAGTTTCAAAGCTGATGAAACAAACACTTCAAACCATTTTTCCGGAGTTTTTATTTTGGGATTCTCTATCGATCAGGGAATTTCAGCAGTATACGCGCGAGTACGAATTGGTTTTTGCCCCGCATGTACTGCTGACGGATAAACCCCTGTTTATTGTAAAGCAGCTGCCGACGGAAGAAGAGAAAATGCAGCTTAGGAAGCGGGTGATGCAGGAGTTATATGGATATGTGCCATCCGCCTTGAATGTGGAAGAAATTTTTTCAATTATTCACAAGCATGGCCAGATCAAAGACGAAAAAAAGCTGAAAAAAGAATTACAGACACTGCTCGAGGCGAAGCAGGCAGGGATTCAAACGCTGAAAAAACAGGAGCGGCTTGACTTGACCCATTTTATCAACGAAAGCACGCTGACCATTGTCCCGTCTGTGTCCGATTGGAAAGAGGCCATCCGCCTGGCCGCAGCTCCGCTCGTTCAAGCCGGGAAAATCGAGCCGGAATATACAGAAGCGATGATCAAAGAACACAACTACGAAAACCCTTATATGGTTTTGGGAAAACATGTCGCTATCCCTCATGCGAGCCCGGAAAAAGGCGTGCACGAAACAGCGATGGGCCTGCTGTGCGTCGAGGATGGTGTGCCATTTTCAGACCATTTTCATATTCATTTAGTGGTCGTGATTGCGGCAAAAGACAAAGAAAAGCATATTCGAGCATTGTTTCAGCTTTCACAGCTGGCGCTTGAGCACGAAGAAGTTCAGCGAATAGCAAAAGCAAAAAGCAAAGCGGACGCTGCCGGGAGAATTAAAATGTATATAGAAAAGGGTGAGCAAAATGGACAGTCACATTACCTTAACGAAACAGCTGATTGAACTTCAAGCAAATCACCGCTCAAGCTCAGCTGTTATTGAGCACTTGTTTGAAAAACTGCATACACACCAGTATGTAAAAAAGTCTTTTTTAGAAGCCGTGTTGAAGAGGGAGGAAATCTACCCGACCGGATTGCCGCTTTCAAAAATGGGTGTGGCCATTCCGCACACGGACTCAGAGCATGTATTGAAGCCGGCTATCGCGGTCAGTGTCCTGCAAAACCCGGTTGTGTTCAATATGATGGGCAGCCCGGACACACAAATTAGTGTCGATATTGTACTGATGCTGGCAATCTCTGATCCGAAAAAGCAGCTGGCCATGCTGCAGCGGCTGATGAATGTTTTTCAGGATGAACAGGCGATGGAAGCCATTAAAAATGCCGAGGCAGAAGAAAAAATTGTCGAGCTGCTGAATAATAAATTGCAGCTTATCGAAATAAAGTAAGATGAAAGCGCTTCAATCTCATATTAATCAGGGGGTGTAAACATGATTAAAGATGTTGTGGATTTTGTATTAGATTTAGGGCCATCCATTATGCTTCCCATTATTATGCTTGCGTTTGGACTTATTTTAAAACAGGGATTTAATAAGTCGTTCCGAGCGGCTTTAACCATCGGTATCGGCTTCGTCGGAATTAATCTTGTGATTGGTCTGCTTATGGAAGCGCTCGGGCCTGCCACACAAGCCATGGTCAAATCATTAGGACTCAGCCTGGACATCCTGGATGTCGGCTGGCCGATCGGCGCGGCTATTTCATTCGGTACACCGGTGGCCCCGCTTATGATTCCGCTTATTCTCATATTGAATGTAATTATGCTTTCGTTAAACTGGACGAAAACATTGAATGTCGATATTTGGAATTTCTGGCACCTTATTTTCGCTGCTTCTATTGCGTACTATGCGTACGACAATATGCTGCTCGCTATTGTAGTCGGCCTGGTTGTTTCCGCGATTACCTTGAAACTGGCGGACTGGACGGCTCCGACAATCGAGCATCACTTCGGGTTGAAGGGTGTATCGATGGCCCATTCCGAAACCGTTAACTTTGCACCACTCATGTATGCATCTAACCGAGTCATTGACAAAATACCTGGACTGAATAAGCTGCATGCCGATCCTGAAACCTTGAAAAAACGCTTTGGTATTTTCGGCGAACCGCTTGTTATGGGGCTTGTGTTAGGGATGTTAATTGGCCTTCTTGGCGGATATGACGCGAAAGGCGTTCTGACGCTGGGCGTGCAAATGTCAGCTGTCCTCATTTTAATGCCGCGAATGGTTGCCCTGCTGATGGAAGGGCTTATCCCGATCTCGGAAGGCGCGCGCGATTATATTAACCGGAAATTTCCCGGGAAAAACGTATACATTGGGCTTGATACAGCCATCGTCATCGGGCACCCGGCTAATATGGCTGTAGCGCTTTTAATGGTTCCGATCACAATCCTGCTGGCGGTGATTCTGCCTTACAACAACATGCTTCCATTTGCTGATTTATCCGTGCTTCCATTTACCGTTGTCTGGGCAGTTGCTGCTGCTAGAGGCAATATTATTCGCGGATTGATTAACAGTATCTTTACGCTGATGATTGTGTTCTTTTTGGCAACAAACCTGGCAGATCTTGCAACGACGATGGGACGTGCAGTCGGCTTTGCTTTCCCTGAAGGGGCCACATTAATTTCAGGGATTGACCTTGGATCACACGTTCTTCCATGGATTATCCTTCGCCTGCTTGATCCGTCTAATCCTTATTTCTTTGCCGCAATCGGCGCAGCCGTTGTGTACGCATTGCTTTGGTACTGGGTACGCAACGATATCCGCAAGCAGTACGCCAAGGAAATGGGCCTTGATGCACAGCAGGAAAATGGAGCAGATAAAAAGCTTGAAAACATTAATTAATTATTAGGGGGAATAAAGAATGGCAAAAAAAATATTGGTTTCATGCGGAACAGCAGTCGCTACGTCAACGGTTGTCGCTAAAAAAGTAGAAGAGACATTGAAAAGCAAAGGGTATGACGTCGTTGTCGAGCAATGTAAAGCATCAGAGGTTCCTTATAAAGCAGCAGGTGCCGATGTGATTGTCACGACTACGCCAATCAGCGATGCGGGAAGCACGCCTGTTATTCAAACCATTTCCTTTCTAACAGGTGTTGGAATCGACACAGATATCGAAAAAATTATTCAGTACTTGGGATAAAAAGGCGGAGGGGAGACTCTCCCCTCTTCTTATGATGCGATGGGGAGGTGTTTTCGATGTCTATTTACACGTACAGCAAATCATCAAAAAACATGACAATCTTTTTGCCGGTATTGGTTATGGCCGGCCTCTTCGCCTGGGCCGTCTATGGATTGCTGTCAGAAAACAGGTTTCCGTTAAATGAGCTGATTCTATATACAATGCCGGTGCTTCTTTTGTCTTCTTTTATCGGGCTTCACAATCCATCGAGTGTAAAAGTGACCGACCAGTCGATTACCTTCAGCGGCTTTGGCCGAAGCCACACGTACACATGGGAAGAAGCGGGGGTTATTTTTGTCCGGAAGTATGAGTATGTAGGAAAGACGTTTATCCGGCTTGGCAAGCCGCGCATTTTAGGCGGCAGATACTGGATTACACATGAAATGAATGACTATAAGGAGCTCCTCAGCTTTTTAGAACAGAAAAGCCAAAAGGACGTGAAAAGAGCATGAAGGCATCCGTTTTCTATGATAAACAAACCATTCAATACGAACAGCGGGCCATTCCGGAAATAGGACCTGGAGAAGTGCTGTTAAAAATGGAAGTGTGCGGACTGTGCGGCACGGATATTCACAAGGTGCTTGACGAATCCGTACCAGAATCAAGCATTCTCGGCCATGAAGTATCCGGTACGATTGTAAAAACAGGACAAGGGGTTTCGAACTTTAAAGAAGGAGACAGGGTATTCGTGGCTCATCATGTACCTTGTTTTACATGCCATTACTGCCAGCGGAAAATGTATACCCTGTGCAGGCAGTTTAAAGAAACCAACCTGGATCCAGGAGGCTTCTCCGAATACATTCGTGTACCAGAGCTTCATGTTAAGCACACGATGGGAAAACTGCCAGACAGCGTCACCTTTGAAGAAGGAGCACTTGTCGAACCCGTTGCCTGCTGCCTGCACGGATTTGAATCGATTCAAGTCAAGCCGGGAGACTCGCTTCTTATTTTAGGAGCCGGCCAAATTGGCTGTCTGCAGGTTCAAATTGCCCGTCATCTTTTAGCCGGACAAATCATGGTCAGTGATATTAATCCCTATCGGCTTGAACAGTCTCTTCAGTTTGGTGCAGATCATGCGGTTAACAGTAAAGAAGAAGACCTGCTCGATACGGTGATGCGTTTGACGAACGGAAACGGAGCAGACCACGTGATTATCTCTGCAGGGATAGGCAGCCTGCTTCCTCAAGCAATGGAATGCGTGCGAAGAGGCGGCACGATTCTTGTTTTTGCTCCGTTTAAAAAGGAGTTTGTACAAATACCAGCTGAACGATTTTTTAATGATGAAATTAAAATCATCGGCTCCTATTCATCCAACCCTTATAACTATGAAAGTGCGCTTCAAATGATTCAACAAGGGATCATTCAAGCAGATAAAATGGTGACCCATCGTTTTCCGCTTTCACAGCTGCATGAAGCGATCCGCTGTGCACACGATGCGAATGAAAAAGTGCTCAAGGTACTCATTACCCCTTCATAAGGAGAAGTGTTATGAATATTACATTGCAGGAAAAAACGGTACTGCTGATTGGGGGAATCAGTCCAATCAATCAAGCTCTTTGTGAAGCACTGGCTGAAGCAGGTGCCGAAGTATGGCATCAAGTGTTTCAAGAAAAAGAAGCCGTGATGAGCCCCTCCAGCAAAGTTATTGCAGCAGATGTTCGCCAGCCGAACAAAGTGAAAAAATTGGCAGAATGTATTTTGGAAAAAGATAAAAAGATTGATATTTTAATTCATTCTTTTCCAGCCCCTCCAGCCCGTTCTCTTTTGGAGACGGATCCAGAAGAATGGCTGTCTTTGTTCCAGTACCACGTGGATGTTCCTTTTCTGACGTGCCGGGAGATCATGCCTCGCATGGCAAAAGCACACGGCGGCATTGTAATCAATATTTCATCATCCGCAGCGGTGACAGGTGAAGGGGGTCCTCCTTTTGCCGCGATAAGCAGCACGTTACAATCGATGACGCGCGGACTGGCTCGTGAGTATAAAGAGCAAAACGTACGTGTCAGCGGCATAGCACCTGCTTTTTTGGCAAAAGGCGAAAAAGAAAATGAGCAGGTCATTTCTTCAACAGTTGCCATGACGCTGCTGCTTTGTTCAGACTATGGAGGCTATATAAGTGGCGAATCGATTCTCGTTGATGGAGGGAAAAGCGTTGGATAATGTACTCATCATTGGAGGTGCTGCAGGCATTGGACGTCAGATTGCTTTAGACTTTGCCGAAAAAGGATGCTGTACAGCTGTGGCGGATATTGACCAGTCAGCTTTAACAGACATGACCCAGCAAAATCAAATATATGGATTTAAAGCAGATGTCAGCTCATGGGACAGCGTCTCGGAAATGATCGAACAGGTTATCGATAAGATAGGAAGCATTGATACGCTTGTGTTTTCGGCAGGCATAACGAAAAAAGGGGAGCTGGAAGAAACAAACTGGGCTTTATGGGAAAAAACAATGGCCGTTAATTTACATGGTCTGTTTTTCAGCATCAAAGCCGCCGCGCCGCACATGATAGGCAGAAAAAAAGGGAAAATCGTTATTATCGGCTCTGGCTCTGCTATTACAGGATCAGGAGGAGGCATTCAATATTACGCCTCAAAAGGCGGTGCATTTGGCCTTATGAGATCGCTTGTGAAAGAGCTTGGAGAACACCAAATTAATATTAATGTGATCGCCCCGAGAGTCATTGAATCACAAATGCTTGATTCACTTTATCCAACGGACGAGCTAAAACAAACGGTCAGGAATAAAATCCCAATCGGGAGACTGGGCAGGCCGTCCGATATTTCTGAACTGGTGCAGTATCTTAGTTCAGCTCAAGCGGATTATATTCATGGCCAAATCTTTCTTCTTGATGGCGGAAGAACGTATCAAGGAAACTAATAAAAAGGAAACACGCTATTTTTGCAACGGTTCAACCCTGTTGCAAAAATAGCGTGTTTCCTTTTGTCTGAAAAATTTTTCATAAAATCTGTGGATTACTGTTGACTTTAATTCATAGGATGGACTACAATCATTACAAAGGTAACATATAAGAACAAATGTAAAAGGGGTGATCTTCAATGTGGGGTTATCTTCTTGCGGGGTTTGTCGTTTTATGGCTGCTTCAAATTTATTTGACAATGCGTCAGATGAAGCATTATCGAATGACGATTCAACATATGAGCAGAAGAGAAAGCGGTTACTTGGGTGTTGGTGTTGAGAAAAAGAAACTTGGTTCCGGTACCGTGCTGATTCTTGTTACAAATGAACAAGGGATTGTTGAAGAATGCCGGGTCATGAGCGGTGTCACGGTTTTTGCTAAATTCAAAAAATGTAAGCGGTTTATAGGTCAGCATATTTCCGTACTGCATGATGAACAATGGGAAAAGTCGCTCGAAATGGCCACTGATAAAATCAAACAGCAAATGAATACAGCTGTAACCGTTTAGTTTTCATTATACAAGAAAGAGGAGGGAATGTAAGATGGACTTTTTGGTAAAATTTGCAGAAGGATTTATCGGGATGTTCGAAAAAGGCGGAGAAACCTTTATGGGCATGTTTACCGGTATCATTCCGACACTCATTTGTTTGATTCTAGCTGTAAACGCTTTAATTAAAATTATCGGGGAAGAACGGATTGACCGCTTCGCCCGTAAAACAACGAAAAATATTATTTTGCGCTATACGCTGTTTCCACTCCTGGCCGTCTTCTTCCTCACAAACCCGATGGCTTATACATTTGGGAAGTTCCTGCCAGAGCGCCAGAAGCCGGCATTTTATGATTCAGCTGTTTCACTCGTTCACCCGATCACCGGACTTTTCCCGCACGCCAATGCAGCGGAGCTGTTCGTGTACATGGGAATTGCCCAGGGGATTACGACGCTTGGCCTTTCAACAGGACCACTGGCCATCCGGTTTTTCCTTGTCGGCATGATTGTCATTTTAATCCGCGGGATTTTAACAGAACGCATTACCATTGCCATGATGAAACGTCAGGGGATTTCCGTAACGGACTAACGAAGAGAGGGGGAGAAGCACATGTCTGAAAATCAAGCAGTAAATCCATCATATAAAGCAGTCAAAATTACCAAAGGCAGCAACGGATGGGGAGGGCCGCTCGTCATCCAGCCGGATGAGCAGAAAAAGTATGTTGTATCCGTTACTGGCGGAGGGATTCACCCGGTTGCCCAGTGTATTGCCGATTTAACCGGTGCACAGGCCGTTGACGGCTTTAAAACATCGATTGACAAAGAGGAAATGGCCTGCGTCCTCATCGACTGCGGCGGTACAGCACGCTGTGGTGTGTATCCTAAAATGGGTGTATTGACGATCAATTTAACACCTACATCGCCATCCGGCCCATTAATGAAATTTATTAAAGAAGACAATTTCGTTTCAGGCGTCAGAGAGCCGGACATTCAGCCGGCAGATGGAGCCCCAGCATCGTCCGTTACTGCGGCAGCTCATCCGAAAAATGCCCAGCAGCTGAAAGCAGAAGCGCGTGAAAAAGTCGCGCAGATGAAAACCAGCAGCGGTGAACCGCGCAAGCAGAACATCATCGAAAAGCTGGGCCGTTCGATGGGCGGCGTTATCGGGGTGCTGTATCAGGCAGCACGGGAAACGATTGAGCAGGTATTGAAAAACATCATCCCATTTATGGCGCTTGTCAGCACCTTGATCGGGATTATCCTGTACACAGGTATTGGCGACATTATTGCCAACTTTGTATCGCCGCTTGCCGGCAATATCTTCGGGCTTCTCGTTCTGTCGGTGATTTGTGCCGTGCCGATCCTGTCACCGCTGCTCGGGCCGGGTGCCGTTATTGCCCAGGTCGTCGGTGTACTCGTCGGAGTGGAAATCGGCAAAGGGAATATCCCGCCAAGCCTCGCTCTTCCTGCCCTGTTTGCGATTAACCCGCAGGTAGGCGCAGACTTTGTGCCAGTAGGCTTAACACTCGGGGAAGCAAAACCGGAAACAGTAGAAGTTGGGGTGCCGGCTGTTTTAATGTCACGTTTAATTACAGGGCCGCTTGCGGTCGTGATTGCATACTTCTTTAGCTTTGGCTTATACGAATAATAGGAGGGGTCACTTTGAGCGTACTTGGAGGCGTAAAAATGAAAACGATTTATCAGTCAACGGTTACAGAGCTTGGTGCAGACGTGGAGATGTTTGCGGAAGAAAAAATGCTCATTATTTTCAATGAAAGTGCACCGAAAGACCTGCGTGACATCGCGGTTGTGCACAGCATTGCGCCGCTTGAAGGTGTGATTGAAGCGGGCGATATTCTGACTTTTGGCGATCAGGCGTACAAGGTGACGTTTGTAGGGGACAAAGTAAACGAAACGGTTGCAGAGCTTGGCCACTGCACAATTACGTTTAACGGAGCGGATCATGCAGATCTGCCAGGAACGCTTTGTGTAGAGGATAAAGACATGCCGGTCATCTCGGTATCAACAACGATTACATTTCAAAAGCCTGAGGGGGCCTAAACATGTTGGGACTTAACCGAAAACTGATGCAGCTTGAGAAAGAAGGAAAGGAAATTAAAGTCGGCTTGATCGGCTGCGGCCAAATGGGACGCGGCATGATTTCGCAAATTGAAAGCATGAAGGGCATGCGTGTAGCCGCAACAGCCGACTTGAAAACAGATATTATTCAAAATGCGTACATGACAGCCGGTGTGGAGCCGCAGCATATCGTTACCACAACAGAAATCGAAACAGCAGAAAAAGCATTAAGAGAAAACAAAGTGGTGGCCACTACCGATGTGTCTATGGTGATCGCGCTGCCGGGCATTGATGTTATTGTAGATGCAACAGGCATCCCGAACCTTGGTGCTGAAATTGCCTGGAAAACGATTATGAACAAAAAGCATATCGTTATGCTGAATGTAGAAGCGGATATTACAGTCGGTCCACTGCTTCATCAAATGGCAGAAGCAAGCAGCGTTGTTTATACAGGATCTGCTGGTGATGAGCCAGGCTGTATTATGGAGCTGTATGACTTTGCCGATGCGCTTGGCTTTGACATCGTTGCTCTTGGAAAAGGAAAAAACAACCCATTAAACTATGAAGCAAATCCAGATTCAGCGGCAGCAGAAGCAAAAGAAAAAGGCTCAAGCCCGAAAATGCTCGCTTCCTTCCAGGATGGAACGAAAACAATGGTTGAAATGAACGCGGTCGCAAATGCAACAGGGTTTTTACCGGATAAACCAGGCATGCATGGCCCGGAAGGCACGGTGAAAGAGCTGCCGGATATTTTCCGTCTGCAGGAAGAAGGCGGCATTTTAAAAAGTAAAAAGATTGTCGACTATGTAAATGGCGTTGCGCCGGGCGTCTTTGCCATCATTTCTTCCGAAAAAGAAGAAGTAAACCATGAAATGCAGTACTTAAAAATGGGCCCGGGACCAAATTATATTCTGTTCCGCCCTTACCACTTAACGAGCTTAGAAACGCCGCTTTCTGTGGCTCGGGCATATTTGAACCAGTCAGCCACCATCGCACCTTGGCATGGCCTGCAGGCAGAAACCGTCGCAACAGCGAAAAAAGATCTGCAGCCAGGTGACCGCCTTGATGGCATCGGCGGATTTACGGTATACGGCACGCTGTACAGCCAGGAAGAATCCAAAGCCGCCAATGCTTTCCCAATCGGACTTGTAGATCCGAATGTGGTCGTAAAACGTGCAGTGAAAAAAGGCGATATTTTAACGTATGATGATATCGAACAGGAGCGGGAGTCAACGATTTGGAAGCTGCGCTCGCTTCAAGCACAGAGCTTTTAAGGAACGAAAGGGGGGATGCTGCCGTATACCGGGGCATCCCTTCAATTGTTTTGAACAGCTTGGTTTACCGGTCCCCCTGATTGGCATATAATAGAGAGGGAAAGAAATAGGTGTGAAGGAGTGAGGCTTAGTGAAAATTTCCGAAATGGAAGCCGGCCTTTATTGCACGCGTTGTCATGATGAAACCATTCATCGGGTTGTGTATGTAAACAATAAAATTCAAAGCATTGAATGCGAGGAATGCCATCGGCTGACTGGCATGAAAATCGATGCGAAAAAAGAATTATATAAAGAAATGTACGACCGTATTTCAACAAAGCCTTCACGAATGACACAGGAATATAAGCAGGACTTAAGCAAGTTTGTTTCCGGTATGCCGCTGCGGGTGATCAGCAAGCCATACAGACTCATCAAATATGTTAACGAAACGAGAAAAGTACTCAAACAGTCTAAACATTCTTAACGCAGGCGGTATGCTTTTGAAGCAGCCGCTTTTTTTTGTGCTCAAAAAAGACGGCCCACTTATTTGTGGCCGTCTGGTTCGATATGA
Source organism: Domibacillus indicus (assembly GCF_023715895.1). Taxonomy (GTDB): domain Bacteria; phylum Bacillota; class Bacilli; order Bacillales; family Domibacillaceae; genus Domibacillus; species Domibacillus indicus_A. The sequence continues at coordinate 233,922 of NZ_JAMBOO010000004.1, forward strand.
ATATGAGTCAAGCGGATGCCATGCTCCTGCAGCAGGGCTTCCTCTACATACTCGGTAATATCATGGCTTTCGATTACGTTTAAACCCGGGTCTACAAGAAGAACAACGTCTACAAGCGTAATGTTTCCGTGCGAGCGGGCTTTAATGCTCGGCACACCGCGGACACCCGGTACTTTTTCAACAGTTTTCTGCATCCCTTTTAATTCATTAAGGTCAAATGCATCCGTCAGGGCAAGAGATGCGTCAGAAAAAATATCCCAGGCGGTTTTTAAAATAATAAGGCCGACCACAAAAGCAGTGAGCGTATCAAGCCAGCCAAGGCCCAGGCGCGATCCGATAATCCCGACAAAGGCTCCTACGCTGACAAGAGCATCTGAACGGTTATCATGGGCAGCCGCTAAAATAGATTGGCTGTTAATTTTTTTGGCAAGCCGCCTGTTGTAGAGGTAAACGCCATACATGACCAGTGCAGCACCCAGAGCTGTCCAGGCGGTGAACATATCAGGTGTTTCATGATTCGCCTCAAACAGGGACTGTCCTGCTGAAAGCAAGACTTGAATGGCAACGGATGCCATAATAAAAGCGGCTAAAAGAGAAGCAACCGTTTCTGCACGAAAGTGGCCATACCGGTGATTTTCATCCGGCGGTTTACGGGCAATGCGCAGGCCGATCAAAATAGCGACGGAAGCGATAATATCCGTTGAGTTATTTAAACCATCTGCTTTCAGCGCTGCGGAATTGCCGATCCAGCCGACGGTCAGCTTTACTGCGGAAAGGAATAAGTAGGCTGCGATGCTGATCCATGCACCGCGTTCTCCTTTTTTTAAATCTTCGTATGCTGTTTCCACCTGTGGTTCCTCCAGAAAAGTTAATGTTTATACTATACCAGCCCTCATTCGGGTGGGTCTACGGCAACATGATTGCCGCTGGCTTAACAAGTTGCCCCTGTACTACAATTATTCTTTTTTGCAAAAAAGAGAGTCAATTGCAAAACAATGGGGAAAAGAAAAAAGAATAACAAATAGGCGGTGAAAACAATGGAAACATTCAGCAGCCTGCACCCCGCGCTGCAGGCGTTAGCCGGCGGCATGATCAGCTGGGGAATGACAGCGCTTGGTGCAGCGGTCGTGTTTTTCTTTCGTAATATTAAAGAATCCATCATGAAAATGATGTTAGGATTTGCAGCGGGTGTGATGATTGCCGCTTCTTTTTGGTCGCTGCTGGCACCAGCCATTGAATTCAGCGAAAAAAGCGGACAGATTGCCTGGCTGCCGCCGGTAATCGGCTTTTTGCTGGGCGGCGTTTTTATTCGTCTGCTTGATGTCGTTGTGCCGCATGTGCACATCGGGCGGGAAAAAGGAGAAGGCCCATCTACACAATTGAAAAAAACGACGCTCTTATTTTTAGCGATTACGCTTCATAATATTCCAGAAGGACTTGCCATTGGTGTGGCATTTGGAGCGGCTTCGATGAATATGGATGGAGCCACTATAGCGGCTGCTCTGGCGCTTGCTTTTGGAATCGGCATTCAGAATATGCCGGAAGGAGCGGCGGTGTCAGTACCGCTTCGCGGAGAAGGAATGTCACGGATGAAAGCATTTAACTACGGACAGGCTTCGGCGCTCGTTGAGCCGATTTCAGCTGTTATTGGAGCGGCAGCGGTCCTGTTTATTCAGCCTATTTTGCCATACGCCCTTGCTTTTGCTGCAGGAGCCATGATTTTTGTCGTGGTCGAAGAGCTGATTCCGGAAGCAGAATCCTCGCGCAACACAGACCTTGCCACAATGGGTGTTATGGTCGGTTTTGCCCTGATGATGGTGCTCGATGTCGCGCTCGGATAATAAGAAAGCAGAAGGTACCTGGTTATCAGCGACAAGCATAAGGAGCTGACTATGAAGAGTAAAGGATAAAACGCAGCATCCTGCTGCAACGCCTTTGTGACTCACGTTTTGTGATGATGGTGCCTGGAGCTGGATAAGGCCCGTACCTGATACCGATAAAAGAAAAAACAGCCCTATTCTCAGTGGAGAACAGGCGCTGTTTTTTTTCTTTTTAGCTCATAAAAAATAATCAGGCTTAAGCCGGGCAAATAAATAGAAGGTTTTCGTTCCACATTTTCGTCTGTCAACGGTGATTCCTCCTCGTCCGAGCAAGTTCATACGTTCAGTATGAACTTGCGGAGAAGGATTGTCAGCGAGTCTGTTAGAATTCCTTCCAAACAATTTAAACCGCTTCTTCAGCTGCTTCGCTGCGTTTATTCGCCAGCCGCCAGTATAAATGATGTTGTTCACCGTGTATGGTTACATGAATCCGAAATTCATTAGGATCAAGCCGTATATGATGCTCGCGTGCCCATGCCAAAATAAACCGAAATCCGTTTTTCACATCTTTCTCTTGTCCGTCAAGCTCAAGTAAGGCATAGGAACCAGCTGGAATCGTTAAACTCGACATGCCGGACGGAATAATGTCGATATGGCTCACTTCCATGGCGATGCAGTGCGTATACAACTGGCCAGCCCGCTTCAAGCAAATGTCCATTAAGTAGCCGTCTGTTTGAGAGGGAATTTGGCTGGCTGTTTCTAAAAACCGTTTTTTCCATTCAGGGCGCATAGCAGCAATTTCTTCTTCTGTACCGCTCATTTCAAATCCCACTACCGTGATTGCACGTACATCTACAAGTTTCGGGTTCATGATCTCAGCTCCTTTTTCCCTTCTTTTCCCGCTTTTAAATGTTTTCACACCGTTTCCTAAGGGAATAGCAATTGTAAAAACAATGAACAAAAGTTATACAAGAAAGGCTCCTTATGAAAACAAATATATGTATTTCAGGCGGCGGTGTCTGATCTTTTAATCGGCATGCAGCTTACGCAAAGCGGCGTCGACATGATCGCTGCCGAAAGAGACGCTGCGCCTTTGATGGACTGAAATGGCATACAACCATTGCTTTCTAACCCTCACATTTCCCCAGCCTGAAAGCATAACAGAAGGCGAAATGATTGTAGGCGGTCATTCCTTTCCTGGATTTTTTTCTCTTCCTGATTTACAGGTGCGCACGGTACTCCTTATTAAAAAAGAAGAATACAAAGAGATGAAGCGGAGTGGGCCGCTTTGTGCAAACGGGGGTTTGCCTGGAACTGTCCTGCCGAAAGCAAACGGCGCAGAGCATCTATATACAGACGGTGATGACTATCTTTGGAAAAACAGGGGGAAGTAACATGATTGCTGAATACCGAAAAATGTGGGAAGCACGAAATTGGCTGAAGAAAAATGAACCCTTTTTGCCGACATGGCAGGCATATGTCGGCTACCGGCTTGATTTGTTTCATAAACTCGCAGGCGGCGCGACACTCGAATCGCTTGCAGAAGACTACGGCTATGAAGAAACGCTTCTAAGTTCCTGGGCCGATACAGGAATTGTGCTGGGCCATTTAAAACAGGACGGCGGCCGGCTTGTTCCTTCTAAAAAAATGCTGAAGTTTTTTTCACAGGAAAGTGATCACTCGGTTGGTGAGCTGCTCAAAGAATTATTTGAAATGCATATGCCTTCCTTGATGAACTATCCCCAAATGATTACATCCAATCAAAAGGGGCGGTTTAACGGAGAGGATTTTGGCAAAACAGTTGCGGCCACCTCCGCTTTAATTGAAAAAAGAGCATTTGGACATGTACTGTCGGAGATAAATGCACAAAAACCGCGCTGGGTGCTGGATATTGGCTGCGGAACGGGCGGCTATTTAATAAAACTGGCCGATAAAATAAAACAAGGAACTTTCGTTGGGGTGGACATCAGTAAAGAATGCATTGAAGAAGCACGCCAAAAAGTCCGGAAGAAGAGCCTGGGGGAAAAAGTAAAGTTTTATTATGCAGATATCAATACGTGGGAAGTGCCAAGCCGTTTTTTTGATGTGATCATGATGAATAACCTTCTTCATTACTATTCACAGGATGCGCGAAAAGAGCTGCTCGCCCGTGTTTCAAAGCTGATCAGCCAAAACGGGACCGTTATTATGATTACCCCCCTTTATCTGGAACGGGGCGGACAGCGCTTTTCAGCTGCGTTTAATTCATTTATGGAAGCGCATGAAAATTTATACCCGCTGCCAAGAAAGGATGAACTTATCCGGGATGCAGAGGAAGCGGGGCTCCAGCTAAAATCGATTAAAACGGTCGTGCGCGAAGGAAGCTGGTATTGTGTAAATTTTTCAAAAAAATAGATATACTGAAGGAAACAAACTAAAGTGAGGCGGATAAAATGGCAATTGGGTACTTGAACGGGAAAATCATAAACTCAGATGATCCCGTGCTGCCGATTGATGAGCGCGGACATCAATTTGGTGACGGAGTGTATGAATATATTCGTGTTTATGGCGGGCATCCTTTTATGATGAAGGAGCACCTGGACCGCTTTTTTAAAAGTGCTGAAGCGATCAAACTGAATCTGGATCATTCACGTGAAGACATTGAAGAGATTACAGCCGGCTTGATCAAGAGAAGCGAGCTGTCTGATTGCGATATATACATGCAGGCCACACGCGGCATCGCTCCGCGCAACCACTTGTTTCCGAATGTGCCCGCGTCGATTTCCATGACGGTCAAGCCGTTCCGGGCGATGGATGAAACGCTGCGGGAAAATGGCGCCAGCATCAAGCTTCTGCCTGACGAACGATGGCAAAACTGCTGGATTAAAACACTCAACCTTTTGCCGAATCTCCTGGCGAAGCAGGAAGCGTTTGAAGCTGGTGCATTTGAGGCAGTGCTCGTCCGTGATGGTGTGGTAACAGAAGGATCAAGCTCTAATTTATTTCTCGTCAAAGAAGGAGAATTAATTACTCCGCCTGCGACAAAGCATATTTTGCACGGTATTACGCGCATGGCTGTGATGGATATCGCTGGAGAGCTTGGCATTCCGGTAAAAGAGGAGACATTTGCACCCGATGCTGTTTTGAAAGCGGATGAAGTGTTTTTAACGAGTACCGGGATTGAGATTGTGCCGGTTACAACTGCAGATGACCAAAAGATCGGCAGCGGAAAGCCAGGCGACATAACGAAAAAAATCTACGAAGCTTTTATGAAACGAGTTTAAGACAAAGGCCCTTTAACAGAGGGCTTTTTTTATTTATGTACAGAATTTTCTGTAAATGATCTATTCAATTTTTTTTATCTGTGCCATAATAAGAAACATGATTTATTGATTGCGTTATTTTTTAAAATATTTTTAAGGGAGGATGCAATATGAATGATCAAAAACTAAAGATTAATGGTGCACGTCTGCAGGAATCACTTGAAACGTTTGCCGGGTTTGGCCGGACAGCTCGAAACGGTGTGACACGGCTCGCTTTATCGGAAGAAGACCGCCTTGCACGCAATTATTTTCGCACATGCTGTGAAGAGATGGGCCTTTCCTTATCGGTGGACGATATGGGCAACATGTATGGGATGCTCCCGGGCCGTGAAAACAAACCGCCGGTTGTCATGGGTTCTCACCTTGACTCTGTTAAAAAAGGCGGACGCTTTGACGGTGTGCTCGGTGTAGCAGCGGGGCTTGAAGTCATGCGGACTTTAACAGAAAACGGCGTAAAGCCAAGTGTGCCGGTTGTCGTCATGAATGTGACTAATGAAGAAGGCGCCCGCTTTGAACCGTCGATGATGTCCTCCGGTGTACTTTCCGGAAAGTTTAACAAAGAAGAAATGATGGCCAAAAAAGATGTAGAAGGCATCACGTTTGGAGAAGCATTGCGATCGATTGGTTATGAAGGCAAAGTGGAAAACAGGATGAAAGAAGCGGCAGCTTTCTTGGAATTACATATTGAGCAGGGGCCGATTTTAGAAAGAGAGAAGCTGTCGATTGGCATCGTTGAATGTGTGCTCGGTATGGTCTGTTATGAAATTGAAGTAGCAGGTGAATCGGACCACGCTGGCACTACGCCTATGTCAATGCGCAGCGATGCCTTGTTTGCGGCGGTGGATTTAATCAAAGAAGCGAGAGAAAAGCTGGCTGGGCTTGGTGATGACCTCGTTTATACGATTGGACGGATGAACGTGTCGCCGAACATTCACACAGTCATTCCGAACAAAGTGGTTTTTTCATTGGAAGCAAGGCATACTTCCGCAGAAATGATCCAAAAAGTAGAGGACATCATTCGGGAGATGCAGGGGTCTGCCGAAAGAGCAGCATGCAATGTGAAAGTTCAAAAATTGTGGGGACGTGAGACGGTCTGGTTTGAGCCGGCGCTCTGCGATGCTTTTGAGCAGTCGGCTGCTTCACTCGGTTTTTCTCATAAGCGGATGGTGAGCGGAGCAGGGCACGATGCGCAGTTCATGGCTTCTTACATTCCGTCGGCGATGATTTTTGTGCCGAGCGTAAATGGGAAAAGCCATGATGAAGACGAATTAACGTCCTGGGAAGACTGTGAAAGAGGCGTGAATGTGCTGCTTGAAACGGTCCTTACTTTGATTTGAAAAAAGGGCTCGATCACTTATAGTGATCGAGCCCTTTTTTAAAGATTTCTAAAATGATATCATGCTGGGTTTTGCTCATCACATGCTGGCGAATTTCATTCAGTTCCGCAACGAGGCCGGCATCTAAATGCAGGTTGACGGTTTTTCCTTTGTCGGCCTGCTGCACATCAAAGCCGCCTTCACGTTTTTTTACCTGTCCTTCAAGCACGATAATGTCGCCAAAAGGAACACTGTCCGGCACTTGAATCATACTGCCTTCAAAAAAGATCTCTTTGGCATCTTCTGAAAAAGAAATGGCCAGCGAATGCCCGCTGTTACGGTTTTCATTCCGGATAAGCCGCGCTTTTTCCTGGTTGTCTCGTGTATTTTGAATGGAAATTTTGGCCTTCACGTTACACCCCTCCCCCTCGCAAGCAAGATTCTTTAACCCCTTTTTGTATAGTAAAGGTTGATTCTATCTGCACTGTATAATGAAACTCCCCTTGTTGAAGAACGGAATCCATCACCATCGCACGCTCCGATCCAATCCATACCTGGTCCAGCACCTCAAAAGCAGGGGCCAAATAGCCTTTTTCAAACAAGAAATGATACACACTTTCCTTCGGATAGATAAACCGCTTCTTGCCCTGTTTTGTGCGGAGCGCCGGGAATGCCTGCTTTTCATCCAGCACCTCGCCAAGATAGCCTTCATCTGCCCATCTTTTGATTGTGGACATATTTAATTCACGGCCCGTGTGCTGCCGGATGAGCTCGATGATTTCTTTGGATGAGACGAACTGTTTACGCTCTTCTTCCTGCTCGGAAACAGCCGCCAGCTGGCCGCGAAGCTGTTCAAGCTGAGACTCATATTCATTGATTCGCTGCTCCAATTCGTTCCTGTTCACATGTGTCACTTCTTCCGTTGGTATTCTCTTCATCCTACACTAAAATAAAGTTCGTTTGTCAGAAAATATACCAAAAATGATGTGCGCGTTTTTTGTTTGCTGTATAAATATTTTAAGATGCAATCAATAAATAATCAATAGACAGAAAACATGCAAGGGGGAACGAACGATGCACATGAATCGAATGAAGAACCGTTCTGTTTCACTAACGGACCTGTCTCAAAATTTTCTCGAAATTGAACCTGATTTAACGGCCAAGGAAGCAATGGATGAAGCAAATCGCTGCTTGTATTGCTATGACGCACCTTGTATTACAGCTTGTCCAACCTCGATTAACATTCCGTCGTTTATTAAAAAAATTGCTTCAGGCAATTTGAAAGGGTCGGCCAAAGTGATTATGGAAGCCAATCCGGTCGGGGCAAGCTGTGCGCGTGTTTGTCCGACAGAAGAATTGTGTGAAGGTGCCTGTGTCCTTAACCACGCGTCACAGCCAATTATGATCGGCAACCTCCAGCGGCATGCCACTAACTGGGCGATACATAATCACGCGCAGCTGTTTAAGGCGGGAGAGAAAAACGGAAAGTCGGCCGCGATTATCGGCGGCGGTCCGGCGGGGCTGTCCGCAGCGCGTGAACTGGCGCGCCTTGGATTTGAAGTTACCATTTTCGAAGCGAAGGAAAAAGCGGGCGGCCTTGATACTCATGGCATCGTATCTTTCCGTCTTCCGCAGCGCGTATCCATGTGGGAGGTCGAGCAGGTGGAGAGCCTGGGCGTTACCATTCGTACAAACACCATTGTGGGCCGCGATATCAGTCCGGACGACATTTTGGAGAGCTATGATGCTGTGGTGCTCGCGGTTGGAATGGCCAGTGTTCCGCCTATCGGCATCCAGGGAGAAGGGGCCAAAGGCGTTTACGATGCGATTGAATTTGTAGAATCGACGAAAATACCGCCGATGGATACCCATTTGATCGGAAAGAAGGTAGTCGTCATTGGTGCTGGCAACACGGCGATTGATGCAGCGACATGCTCGGTCCGGCTCGGTGCCGCCGATGTGAAAATGCTGTATCGGCGAACTGAAGCCGAAATGACCGCTTATGAATTTGAGTATGAATTTGCCAAGCAGGAAGGAGTGGAGTTCCGCTGGCTTACACAGCCGGTTGGAATTGTACAGGATGAGAAGGGGGCAGTTAAAGGCGTAACGTGTATCCGAATGGAGCTTGGCGCTGCTGATGAATCCGGCCGCTGCCGGCCCGTACCGGTTGAGGGTTCCGAGTTTACCGTCGAAGCGGACACGGTCATTCGTGCGATTGGGCAGAAGCGTTATACCGGCTTGATTGAAGCGTTTGGGTTAACTCATAAATGGGGCACCGTGAAAGTGGACCTGGACACACTCCAGACCTCTAATCCGAAAGTGTATGCGGCGGGAGATGTGATTTTTGGTGACGGGCAGGGGGATGCGATGGTCGTTACAGCAGCAGAACAGGGAAAACGGGCGGCTTACTCGATTTACAAACAGCTTGTCGGCTCTGGCATGGCGCAAACATCTTAAAAGGAGGAGATTTAGATGGCAGACTTACGTATAAACTTTGCAGGGATTCAATCACCTAACCCGTTTTGGCTGGCATCCGCACCGCCGACCAATTCCGGCTATCAGGTGCAGCGGGCGTTTGAAGCCGGCTGGGGCGGCGCCGTATGGAAAACACTCGGTGACCCGATTATTAATACATCCTCCCGGTTTGCGGCGCTGCACTTTAACGGCCAGCGTGTCGCAGGCTTTAACAATATCGAGCTCATTACAGACCGGCCGCTCGAAGTGAATTTAAAAGAAATTTACGAAACGAAAAAAAGGTTTCCCAATCATGCTGTCATCGCTTCCTTGATGGTTGAACCGAAGCAGGAAAAGTGGCATGAAATTGTGAAAAAAGTAGAAGCCGCCGGCGTGGACGGGCTCGAATTAAACTTCGGCTGCCCGCATGGCATGGCAGAACGCGGCATGGGTGCGGCGTCCGGACAAGTGCCGGAGCTGGTGGAAAAGCAGACGATGTGGGCCAAGGAAGCCGCCCGTACACCGGTTATCGTCAAGCTGACACCAAACATTACCGATATTACGGCCACTGCCTGGGCGGCTGTACAGGGCGGGGCGGATGCGATCAGCATGATTAATACGATCAACAGCCTCGCCGGCGTGGATCTGGATTCGTGGAATACGATTCCGCACGTGGCAGGAAAAGGAGCACATGGCGGCTACTGCGGCCCGGCCGTAAAGCCAATTGCTTTAAATATGGTGGCGGAATGCGCACGCAACCCGGAAATTAACGTTCCGATCTCGGGCATTGGCGGCATTGGCACATGGAAAGATGCGGCCGAGTTTATCTTAATGGGCGCTGGCAGCGTTCAGGTATGTACAGCGGCAATGCACCACGGGTTTAGCATTGTCGAAGATATGATCGACGGCTTAAGCAATTATCTCGACAGCAAAGGACTTGCTTCGGTTGAAGAGTTAATGGGCCGGACCGTTCCGCGTTATTCCGACTGGGGCAATCTCGACTTAAATTACAAAGTGGTCGCCCATATCAACCGCAATACATGCATCAACTGTAATAAATGCCATATCGCCTGCGAAGATACAGCACATCAATGTATCGAGATGCTGACGTCTTCAGATGGCAGCAAATATTTGCAGGTTCGTGAGGAAGACTGTGTCGGCTGCAATCTTTGCTCCATTGTCTGCCCGGTGGACGGCGCCATCGACATGATGGAAATTCCAAGCGGCCCGCCAATCACTTGGAACGAACGCCAGGCGGCCATTAAACAGCCAATTGCTTAAAGAAAAGGAGCGGATAAGCATGAAAAAAATCATTAAAAACGGCGTCATTGTAACGGCAGTGGATCAATACGAAGCGGATCTGCTCATTGAAAACGGAAAAATCACCCAAATTGGTGCTGCGCTGGAGGAAGCGGCAGATGAAGTGATTGATGCAAAAGGTGCTTACCTGTTCCCAGGCGGTGTTGATCCTCATACACATCTAGACATGCCGTTTGGCGGTACAGTCACAGCAGATGATTTTGAAACGGGGACGATGGCAGCCGCGTTCGGCGGCACAACGACCATCATTGACTTCTGTCTGACAAACAAAGGGGAGCCGCTGCAAAAAGCGATCCGTACGTGGCATGAGAAATCAAAGGATAAAGCCGTCATTGATTACGGCTTCCACCTGATGATTGGGGAAGTCAATGACGCGGTGCTGGCGGAGATTCCAGAGGTGATTGAAAAAGAAGGCATTACGTCCTTCAAAGTATTTATGGCGTATAAAAATGTGTTTCAAGCAGATGACGCAACGCTGTTTCGTACACTGCTCACAGCAAAGGAGCATGGCGCTCTCGTGATGGTTCATGCGGAAAACGGTGATGTGATCGATTACCTCGTAAACGACGCCCTGGAAAAAGGGCATACGGAACCGATTTACCACGCGCTTACACGCCCGCCGGAAGTAGAAGGAGAAGCAACCGGACGTGCAGCCGCGCTGGCCGGCCTGGCAAATTCCCAGCTGTACGTTGTGCATGTGTCGTGCGCGGAAGCTGCCCATAAAATTGCAAAGGCACGCCAAAAAGGCTTTCAAGTTTGGGGCGAAACATGTCCACAATATTTGCTGCTCGATCAACATGATTTAGAAAAGCCGGATTTTGAAGGCGCTAAATACGTCTGGTCACCGCCTCTTCGTGAAAAGTGGAACCAGGATGTACTGTGGGACGCACTGAAAAATGGCCAGCTGCAAACGATCGGCTCTGACCAATGTTCTTTTAACTTTAATGGGCAGAAGGATCTCGGACGGGATGACTTCTCAAAAATTCCAAACGGGGGCCCGATCATCGAGGACCGATTCAGCCTGCTGTTTTCGGAAGGAGTGAAAAAAGGGCGCATTTCCATTCACCAGTTTGTTGATCTCGTGTCGACCCGCTCAGCAAAACTATTCGGCCTGTTCCCGCAAAAAGGCACGATTGCGGTCGGCAGCGATGCGGATATCGTCATTTTTGATCCAAACAAAGAGCGGGTGATCTCTGCCGAAACCCATCATATGAACGTCGATTACAGCGCCTTTGAAGGAATGAAAGTAACAGGTGAGCCCATCTCCGTACTTTCACGTGGTGAATTTGTCATCCGGGAAGGAGAATTTACCGGCAAGCCGGGAAGCGGACAGTACATTAAAAGAAGCCGCTATAACAGTATGCAGGCACGTCAGGCTATCATTGCCCAATAATTATCCAATGAAAGAGGAGGAATCATAAATGAAAGAGCCCAGCCGTTATTTAAAATCGCCGGATTTGCTGCCGATTGCTCACCGTGACCGTAAAATTGGGACGTTTGGTTTTGCGCTTATGTGGATTGGGATGGCGGTTGTGCTGGCTGCTTTTGCCATCGGCGGAGCGGCGGTGGAACAAATGCCGCTTTCATGGGTGCTTGCCGCCTCTTTTATCGGCTGTGTGCTGATTGGCCTGTTTATTTCCATTATTGCAGATATCGGGATCGAGCATGGGCTGTCTTTCCCCGTTTATATGCGGGCGCCGTTTGGAACAATCGGAACACATATCCCATCAGCGATCCGCGGTATTGCCGCATCCATGTGGTTCGGAATCAACACGTATTTCGGCGCTATGGCGATCAACGGTATTTTAAATGTGATGTTTGGCTTTGACAACTGGTTCGTCTGCTTTTTAGCTTTTGTGGCGGTGCAGGTCGCCAATACGATTATTGGGATCAAATCGATTGAGAAATTTGCAGATTTAGCTGCGCCTATTATTATTTTAATTTCACTCTGGATGTATGTCACACTTGCCGACCAGGCGGCGGCTGCCGATAAAAATGTTTGGTCCTGGGTGGAAAACCCGCTTACCGGCGGTTTGCTGTTTAATGCTTTTATGGTCGTGGTTCTTGGAAATATGGGGTATTGGTCGACGCTGGCGGCCGATATTTCTTCGATTTCCCGTTTTATTAAAGCGCCGCAATTTGAGCGGAACTGGATCAAACGCAATAAAAGTGTGCTGGTCGGCAGTTTAATTGCCATGCCGCTTACGCAAACCTTTGTAGTAGCGATTGGCGGTGTTGCTTTTATTGCAGTCGGCAACTATGATCCGGTTGCCGCCTTGCAGGAAACATCCAGCGGGCTTGTGCTGGCTGTTTTGCTGCTGCTTATCGTTTTTGCCCAGTGGTCCACGAATACAGCAGCCAATCTTGTACCGGCTGCCACTGTGTTTTCAAACATTGGCGGCCCGAAAGTACCGTTTTATGCAGGTGTAATCGCAGCAGGCGTGATCGGTATGGTCACCCAGCCGTGGAATTTATTTAACGTTTTAATGCCGTTTCTGCTCGTTGTCGGCGGGGTGCTTTCCGCCATTGTCGGCATTTTGTTTGCAGACTATTATTTGATCCGCAAACGCCGTGTGAATGTGCCGGACTTGTATGAAATGAAAGGGCAGTACCGTTATCATTACGGCGTGAACTGGGCCGGCATTATTTCCTGGGTAATAGGCGGCACGCTTGCTGTCATTTTTTCAACCTATTCGTTTTTTGTCGGCTTTGCGGTCGGCGCCGCTGCATATTATCTATTAGCGAAGTTTTGGTGGTTCCGCTCATACAAGCAGGCTGAGCTGGAAGACCCAAGTGACGACAAATACCTTGGCGTGACGGTCGGCCGTGATTGGACCATTCCATCAGAAAGCGAAACCGCAGCTGATGAACTGCCGCCGGCTGCGATTGAAAAATTGTAAAAAGGGGTGAGGGAGAATGTCCGATTACAAAGGGTTTATAAAAGAAAAGGAAGCCATCGATGCACTCATCGATGACGGCTATCGGATTATCGCGGTAAGAGAAACGCTTGAAGGGGATTTTATCGAGTTTGAACGGCATATTGAACGAAAGGAACTACACCTTTTAACAGCTGATGCACGCAAATACATTGGAACGCTCATTGTCGAAGCAAAAAGGGGAAGCAAAAACTCATACGGAGGCACATATGAAGAAGCGGGTGCAGCAGGATCCTGACCGCTTTCTCATGGAAGGTGCGCAGTAAAAGATCTCAAAACAGCCTTTATCCGTTTTACTTATACGGATAAAGGCTGTTTTCTGTTTGAAAAACGAAAACACAAATAAAATTGATGTCAGAAAATGTTACATGAAATGATGATTAAACATGTAAAGCGTATATAGTGAAAATTGTACAATATATTCGTAGCAGTGGAGGGAGACGGTTTGATGAAGCTTAAAAAAATGATTGGTGCATCTGTTATGTCTGTTTGTTTATTAGCTCCAGGAGCAGGGGTTTATACGGGTTTACCCGTACAGGCAGCTACAACGACTGCTTCTACAACGGTTAAAAGTGCAGACACCGATCTGCCAAACGTAAAGATTTTAGCAACAGGCGGTACGATCGCAGGCTCTTCTGCGAGCAATACGGATACAACGGATTACAATGCCGGGGAACTCGGTGTGGAAACCTTGATCAAAGCTGTTCCGGAAATGAAAAAGCTGGCTGATGTGAGCGGAGAGCAGATTGTCAACGTCGGCAGTCCGGAAATTAACAACGATATTTTACTGAAGCTTGGCAAGCGTATTAATACGCTGCTTGCGTCCGATGATGTGGATGGAATTGTCGTCACACACGGGACAGATACATTAGAAGAAACAGCTTATTTTCTTAATTTGGTCGTGAAAAGCACAAAGCCGGTCGTGGTGGTCGGTGCGATGCGTCCGGCTACAGCCATTAGCGCTGATGGGCCGATGAATTTATATAATGCTGTGAAACTGGCGGCAAATCCATATGCGAAGAAAAAGGGCGTTATGGTCGCGTTTAACGACCGAATTGGTGCAGCGCGTTACATAACAAAAACAAACACAACAGCTCTCGATACATTTAAATCCTTAGAGCAGGGCTATTTAGGCGGTTTTGCAGGTGAAAGTGTTTATTTCAGCTCCATCTTAAATAAGAAGCATACGACACAGACTGCTTTTGATATTTCAAAAATTGAAAAGCTTCCTCAAGTAGATATCTTATATTCTTACCAAAATGAAGGAAGATATTTGGTTGATGCCGCTGTGGAAGCAGGAGCCAAAGGGCTTGTTGTAGCGGGCTCTGGTAATGGGTCCATGTCGAGTATCGCAAGAGAAGGAGTGAAAGATGCGGCAGAAGAAGGAGTAGCGGTTGTCCGCTCTACACGCACAGGCAGCGGAGTTGTCACACACAGTCCTTCAGACGACAAAGACGGCCTTGTTTCTGCCGATTCCTTAAATCCGCAAAAAGCCCGTATTTTGTTAATGTTAACTTTAACAAAAACGAGCGATCCGAAGAAAATCCAGCAGTATTTCGATAAATACTAAAACAACATTCAAATAAAAACCTGTCCCTCTTTCGAAATGAAAGAGCGGCAGGTTTTTATTGCTTTCCGTTCATTTTAAGGTGAGATTTTCTGCCAATAACTGAAATCTATTTGGGTGAATGTGGTAAGCTAGACTCAATTTTACATTGCAACGTTTGCCTGCCGGTCAATAAAGCGTGAAATGGAGGCTGGGAGAATGAAAAGAATGGGTTATCGTGGAGTGAGTTTTAGAGAAGCGAAACGTGTAGTCGCTACTCAATGTTACGAGCGGGTGGAAAGGCGGCAGTTTGAAGACGGCGTTCAAGCGCGGTCTATTTTTGGTCCTGGCCTTTATTTAATCAGCGATGCAAAGCTTGCTGCCCACTATGCATTTTGTCACGCAGAAGCAGAAGGAAGCAGCCGGGCAGCCGTGTTAAAGCAGGACATCCAGCTGGATCGGCCTATGGTTATTAACTGCCGGTACACGGAAACAGATCTTAGGCGGGATGCACTTGAGTGGAAATATGCCGAAAGAGCGGTGCCTGTTGTTCGCCCGGAACACGTTCATGCATGGATTGGCCGGATCACCAAAGACTATCTTCTGGCTCACTCTTTTGATGGAATTGTGTATCACGTGGACGATACGGTTATTTATTATGTTGCTTATTTTCAAGAAAAACAGATCCATGGCATTGATCTCGCTTTTACATTTACAATGACTGGTGCATAAAACAGTTTGTTCAAGCGTAAAAGCTCATTCTTTTGATACAATAAGGAGAAGAATGAGTAAAGGAAGTGGCGCGTATGATCAGACGGGCTTTGCTGTTGTTCTTTTTTGTTTTCGGCAGTATCGCCGGCCCTGGACAGGCGGCGGCCATCCATTATATAGCGATTGGTGATTCGCTTGCAGCGGGCCAGACGCCGAACCGGGAAATTGGAGCAGGGTATGCAGATATGATTGCGCTTGCGATCCGGCCGGATTCTTATTCAAAGGAGCTGGCGATTCCCGGCTACACGGTAAGTCAGGTGATCAGCCAGGTGGAAAGTGCGGCGGGGAAAAAAGCCATTCAGTCGGCTGACCTCATTACCATTTCAGCGGGTGCGAATGACCTGCTGCCGCTTATTCAAAATGATCCGAAGCGCGGGCTGCTTACCTTTAACGCAGTAACGGCTGCTTTTGCCTTAAATGGCGTGAGGGAAAACTATGCGGTGCTGCTTGAGAAAATTAAAGCACTGAACCCGCAGGCGGATATCTATGCAATGGGTTATTATTTCCCGTATCCTCATGTGTTCGACCAGCACAAGCCGGCCGTTAGTGAGCAGCTGAACCTGCTTAACCAGATCATTAAACAAGAAGCGGAGAGAGCGGGTGCCGTCTTTGTTCCGGTGGCGGACCGTTTTGGACTGGACGGAGTGGAGTATGTGCCGAACCCGGGCGATGTGCATCCAAACGGCGCAGGCTATCTGCAGATGGCGAATGCCTTTTTAGCTGTATATGCTCCTGGTACAAAGCTGCCTTCCTCCATTTTAGGACAGCTGCCGAAGCCGATCCCGCTGGCTGATTTAATCAAACAGCAGCAGGAGAAAAAGGCAGCGGAAGAAACGGATCAAACAGCGGCTGTACAAGGCTGTACAAGGGAAGAAGTATATGCCGCTGCACTTTAAAGCATGAATAGGCATGTACGAATAGAAGGAAAATAAAAAAAGCGTTCACGAATCCGTTTTGGATTCGTGAACGCTTTTTAGGTTACATTTTTAATTGGCTCATCGTATAAACAAATACGACCGCAATTGTAATCGGCACAATCCAGCGCATAAGCGGCAGCCAGTACGCGTACGTAGAGCCGAAGCGGCCGGCATTGAGTTCGTACTCGCTTTTTACAATCGCCTGATCCATCCGCCAGGCAATAAACAGCGCGATCAGCAGGTTGCCGAGCGGCAGCAGGATATTGCTGACGAGATAATCGGTCATATCAAAAATGTTGCGGCCGAAGTAGGAAATATCGGCGAACGCACTAAAGGACAGAGCCGCAGGAATGCCCGCTAGAAAAACGATGATACCGGAGATAAGTGAAATCTTTTTACGTGATGCTGCTTCCCCTTTCGTAAAAGCTGCGGTGATAATTTCAAGCAGGCTGAACGAAGAAGTAAGCGTTGCAAACAAAAACAGCAGTAAAAACATAAATAAGAACAATTCACCAAAAGGCATTTGCGAAAAAACAGCCGGCAGTACAACGAACAGAAGCCCAGGCCCAGCTGTTGGCTCTAAGCCGAATGCAAAAACGGCCGGGAAAATGGCAAGTCCCGCTAAAACGGAAACAAAAATATTCATAATCGCCACAGAACCGGCAGACGAGGGAATACTCACGTCTTTACCTAAATACGAGCTGTAGGTGACCATGCAGGAAAATCCGACAGCCAGTGAGAAAAAGGAATGTCCAAGTGCGTATAAGACAGCTTCTGCATTAATTTTCGAAAAGTCCGGCTGCAGGAAAAATGCCACGCCTTCCATCGCTCCGTTGAGTGTTAAGGAGCGGATCACTAAAATAATGAAGAAAATAAATAAAAGAGGCATCATATATTTGCTGGCAAACTCAATGCCTTTTTGGACGCCGGCTGCAATGACAATAATGTTCAGCAGCATAAAAAGAGCGTGGCCGCCAATCGTCAGCCAGCCATTTTGGGTCATCGCGCCAAACAT
The DNA here is from genome assembly GCF_023715895.1 of Domibacillus indicus. Lineage (GTDB taxonomy): Bacteria > Bacillota > Bacilli > Bacillales > Domibacillaceae > Domibacillus > Domibacillus indicus_A. The sequence goes on from NZ_JAMBOO010000004.1 coordinate 251,319, forward strand.
GGCACCGGGATCACCGCTGCCGATGACACCGCCATAAAGAGCACGGATGGTATAAATGAGTACCCAGCCGCCGACTACGCTGTAAAAAGAAAGCAGTAAAAAGCAGCCGACTACGCCGATTTTACCTGTGAGTGTCCAAAAAGAATCCGGCGCTAATTTTTTATAAGCACCAACCGCTTCCCGGCCGGAACCGCGTCCAATAATAAACTCTGAAATCAGCATAGGAAGCCCGATTAAAAGAGTGAAAATAACGAATAAAAGCAAAAAAGCACCGCCGCCGCTTTGGCCGGTTACATAAGGGAATTTCCAAATCGCCCCAAGCCCAATCGCCGCGCCGGCTGAGGACAAAATAAAGCCGATCTTCGACGACCATTGTTCTTGTTTCTCCAATTGCTTTGCCTCCAATAACAAGTCATTTTGTTATTTTACTATAGCACGAATCGAGGCGAACGGCTGAATATATTTTCAAAGCAGGCGGAATCGTATATAATGAGGAAATTGAAATTAAACTGAAAAACTGGAGTGTACATGATGAATGCAAATATAAATTCACCCGAAAACGTACCGAGTGGACAAAGCCGTCCTGAAAACCGGGGCCGCCTGCTTGTAAAGTGTCCAGATGGACCGGGGATTGTAGCTGCGCTGTCAAAATTTTTGTTTGAGCAGGGTGCGAATATTATTGAGTCAAGCCAGTATACGAGTGATCCGCAAGGCGGCACTTTTTTTATCCGACTCGAATTTGACTGCGAAGGACTAATGGACAAGCGGGATGCGATGGAAAAAGAATTCTCGTCACTTGCGGAAAACTTTAGTATGGAGTTCCGCTTTGCATACGGAAGCGAGCGGAAGAAAACAGCCATTTTTGTTTCAAAAGAACCGCATGCCCTGCTGGAGCTTTTATGGGAATGGCAAAGCGGCGATCTGCCAACGGATATCGCCTTCGTAGCTGGAAACCACGAAGAAGCCCGGGGGATGGTTGAATCGCTCGGTATTCCGTTCTATCACATCCCGGCAAACAAAGACATTCGCCGGCAGGTGGAAGAGGAACAGTCACGCTTGATTGAAGAGCATAAGGTCGATGTCATCGTACTGGCACGCTACATGCAAATTTTAACACCAGAATTTGTAGAGAAGTATCCGAACAAAATTATTAACATTCATCACTCGTTTCTGCCGGCGTTTATCGGTGCGCGTCCGTACGAGCGTGCGTACAACCGTGGCGTGAAGCTGATCGGTGCGACGTCTCACTATGTAACCAATGATTTAGATGAAGGGCCAATCATTGAACAGGATATTGAACGTGTAGATCACCGCGATCACGTGGCGGATTTGAAAAAAATCGGCCGCTCGATTGAACGGCGTGTTCTGGCACGGGCAGTTAAGTGGCATTTAGAAGACCGTATTATCGTGCACGGCAACAAAACCATCGTGTTTCAATAAGAAAAAGCTGTCCTGTTCAGGGCAGCTTTTTTACATTTACATGCGTACAATCAGGATTGCAGTCAGTGAATAAGAAATATTTCGATTTTTTTTATTTTAGCAGATGAGGATATGCCCAGTTTCTCAGACGTGAAATATGGGAACAAACACGGTAGTATGGACAGAAACATGGGAAGAAAGGGAGATGTGATGTTTGATTCTCTGTTGTTTTATATCATGATCACACTTGTTGTTGGAATCGCGTCTCAATGGACAGCTTGGCGCTATAGGCTTCCGGCGATTGTGGTCATGTCGGTGGCAGGTCTTTTAATTGGCCCGCTGGCCGGCTGGTTTAACCCGAAAGATGTATTTGGCGATTTGTTTGGTCCTATTATCTCCGCTGCGGTTGCCATTATTTTATTTGAAGGCAGCTTAAATCTTGATTTCCGCGAGGTTAAAACGGTTCGGCAGCCGATTCGCAGGATCGTAACATTAGGCGCTTTTATCGCCTGGATCGCCGGCTCGCTGGCTGCGCATTATGTAGCCGGGCTGTCTCTGGCCGTTTCGTTTGTGATTGGCGGTTTGTTTATTGTCACAGGGCCGACTGTTATTCTTCCGCTTCTGCGCCAGGCGAAGCTAAAGCCGCGCACGTCCGCCATATTGAAATGGGAAGGGATCGTTGTAGACCCGTTTGGCGCTCTTCTTGCGCTGTTTGCATTTGAACTTATTAAGTTTTTTACAGGAGAAGAAACAGCCGCTACGTTTATTAGTTTCTTGTTCGGCTCCGTCTTTGCGGTAATACTCGGCGTAGTATTTGGCCTTGGTCTTGGCAAAGCGCTTGAAAAAGGGCTTGTGCCGGAATACTTAAAGTCGCCGTCCGTATTTGTTGTCGTGATCGCCTGCTTTACGATTGCTGATGAAACGATGCATGAAACGGGGCTGCTTGCGGTAACGGCAATGGGGATGGTAATGGCGAACATGCACATTTCTTCTATTAAAGACATGCGCCATTTCAAGGAAAACATTTCTATCCTGCTTATTTCGACCATTTTTATTATGCTGACAGCATCCCTGACAAGAGAAACGCTGATGCAGATTTTTGATTTCCGTATTATTGCTTTCGTACTGATCATGCTGTTTGTCGTTCGCCCGTTGTCGATTTGGCTTTCTACAATCGGGACGGATATGACAAATGGGGAAAAAACGCTGGTCGGCTGGATTGCGCCGCGCGGCATTGTGGCACTTACGGTGTCCGGCTACTTTGCCCAGTCGCTTTTTGAAGCAGGGTATGAGGACGCGTCACTGCTGACACCGCTCACGTTTGCCCTTGTGTTTTCTACCGTTGTGGCCCACGGCTTTTCAATCGGCTGGCTGGCCAGAAAGCTTCATTTGGCTTCAACCGATAAGCCGGGTGTCCTGCTTGTTGGCGGCAATACCTTTACGGCAAAGCTCGGTAAAACATTGCAGGATTTAAATATTCCTGTACTTGTGGCGGACGACTCATGGCAACAGCTTCACGCGGCACGGCAGGCTAATCTGCCGGTTTACCATGGTGAAATTTTATCGGAAAGTACGGAATATCATCTTGAACTGACACCATATGAGTACATGATTGCTGCAACGAGCGATGAGGCGTATAACGCACTCGTCTGCTCCACCTTTGTTCCGGAGATGGGCCGTGTGAATTTGTATCAAATTGCTTCAGGACCGGAGCGGACAGAAACAGCGAAAGAATTCAATAAAACGGTGGGCGGAAAAGTGCTGTTTGATTCATCTGCCCATTATCAGGCGTTAACATCCCGGGCAGCTGATTACGTTTTTCGAAAAACAGAGCTGACGGAACGCTTCGGCTACGACAGCTATTTAAAAGAGCTGGACGAAAATACGCTGCTTTTGTTCCTGGTAAAGCCTTCCGGCAAGCTGGCTTTTTACACACGCGACGCCTCGCCTCGGGGAGAAGCGGGAGATATCGTGGTGAGTTTAATGCCGCCTGTAAAGGAAATAGCGAAAGCAAAAGAAAAAATCGCGGAGCAGCGCCGAGGTCAGTAGGACGAAAAAAGCGGCCTTCACCGGGGCCGCTTTTTTCTGACAGTAAATCAGAGAGAGTATGGAATTGTATTTTATACATTGAGCCGCTTCAAGCGGCTTCATGTGTATAAGTATAAAATATTTTGAAAGTGCTTTCATTACAAAGAACATAAAACCGTATTTTTTTGACACAAAGCAGCAAATTTTTAACGTGAAGGAGAATTTTTAAACAGGAGAAAAAACGGGTCGTTTTCGCGTAAGAATAAGCTGTATTTGTCCCACTTATAACGAAAAGAGGAGCTGCGTTAAAAACAGCTCCTTGAGGAAAAATATGCAGTTAACGTCACGCCGCTTTTAAAGAAAATGTTTTGAGACAGGAGTTTGGAAGTCGTTTTCCAAAGCGGCTGGACAGACGTTACGAAAGGGACAGAGAGTTTTGTTCAAGCATCGAGCCTGTCTCAGCAAGGCGGGTATGCCAGGAGAGCGCTTTTTCAAGCACATGCGGTGTCTGGCCGCCGCGCGATAGTGCTTCCTCATAATAACGCCTCAGCTGCTCTTTATAAGCTGGATGGGCGCAATTTTCAATGATAACGAGCACGCGTTCACGCGGGGCGAGGCCGCGCAGGTCGGCATAGCCTTGTTCTGTAACGATTACATCTACATCATGTTCTGTGTGATCCACGTGTGAAACAAACGGAACGATACTGGAAACTGCACCGCCCTTCGCGGTTGATTTTGTTACAAAAATAGCAGTCCGGCAGTTGCGGGCAAAATCGCCTGATCCGCCAATGCCATTCATCATCTTTGTGCCGAGTACATGGGTGGAGTTTACATTTCCATAAATGTCTGCTTCAAGCGCTGTATTAATTGATAACAAGCCGAGCCGGCGGATCAGCTCGGGATGATTAGAGATTTCCTGTGGACGAAGGACAAGCTTATCCCGGTACCTTGCTAAGTTTAAATAAACATCCTGCATTTTTTCTTCTGAAAGGGTAATTGAACAGCCGGAAGCAAAGCGGATTTTACCGCAGTCAAACAAATCGAATACAGCATCCTGCAGCACCTCTGAGTACACTTCCAAGTTTTCGAATTCCGAGTCAATCAGTCCGTGCATCACTGCATTGGCAACCGAGCCAATACCAGACTGAAGAGGAGCGAGTTCATTGGTCAGGCGTCCTGCTTTCACTTCTTCACGGAAAAAGGCTATTAAGTGGTCTGCCATTTGTGCTGTCTCCTCATCCGGCGGCACAATCGTAGAGGGTGAGTCCTGTGCATTTGTTAAAACGATTCCTTTAATTTTTACGGGATCAACTCGAATACCGATTTCCCCAATTCGCTCGTCTACTGATGTCAGCCCGATCGGTCCGCGTTTTCCCGGATCGTTCGGATTAAAAATATCGTGAAGGCCTTCGAGTTCTGCCGGCTGAGCGGTATTCAGCTCCACAATGACATTCTCCGCCCTGTCAACAAATATAGAGGAATTGCCGACAGAGGTTGCCGGGATAATAAGCCCGTCTTCTACAATAGCGATTGCTTCCACAATCGCATAATCGACTGGTCCGAGAACCCCGCTGCGGATGGATTCGGCCGTATGGGATAAATGCTGGTCCACAAAAAGCAGATGCCCTTCATTGATTTCTTTTCGCATAACTGGGTCTGCCTGAAAGGGCAGGCGTTTATGAATAATCCCGGCTTCTGCCATCATTTTATCTAAGTCAAAGCCGAGAGAGGCACCGGTAAAAATATTGACTTTAAATGGGTCCGTTTTAGCTCGTTCTACAAGAGACATCGGCACGGCTTTTGCATCCCCGGCTCGTGTAAATCCGCTTAACCCCAATGTCATCCCGTCTTCAATCCAGGATGCGGCTTCATCGGCGCTCACAATCCTGTTTCTTAATTCCTCCATGCGAATACGTTCCTTCACTGTGATTCGACCCCCCAGGTTGTTTTGGTAAGTGTAGCAATTTTTGAAAGGGCTTTCATTTTATTTGTAACGAAAAACCGCAAAAAAGACGCGAAGGAGAAATTTCGCGTCATGAAGCAAGTTTGTTAATAGTTGAGCGATTTGCGGAAAGCACTCGTATACGTCTGGGTGACGGGAATTTTAGTGCGGTCTTTCATAATCAGCAAAAAAGTTGAATGCGAGTCCGGCTGAATTTCCTGAATAAAGTTCACATTTACAATATAAGAGCGGTGCACACGGATAAAAGCATCATCCGGCAGCATAAATTCAAGCTCCGTTAAATTGAGTTTATGGTAGCCGCTGCCTGTCCGGGCCTGCACGCGGGTTTTACGTCCTTCAGATTCTAAATACATAACGTCACTGTACGGAATAGGATACCACCGGTCTTCCGCCTTGATCGTTAGTAGATTGCGTGAAATGGGCGATGGCTTGGCCGGATGGATGGTTGTGACGGCACCGGTGAGCACATGATTATTAAAAATCGGCACACTCATCGCATAGTAGGGAATGCCGTATACATCGCTGTCAATATACGTAGACACTTGATGTTTTTCTTCGATAGCTTGCTGGGTAACACTGCCCGGCTTGATCGGGTCGCCTACCCGAATATGCAAATCAATCAGGCGGCTCGGCTGGTAATAAATAAATGTTTCGTGATTTGACACGGCAACAGACGTATTCGGCGGAAAAAATTCTTTCATCACTTCCATTAAGCCGGAAACGGTCAGTTGGTCCATTTGCTCCACCTCTTCACATTGACTATAGTACAATAAGTGTACCATAGAAAAAGGGGGAAGCATGGTGGCAAAAGGAAAAACAAACGCAATGCGGCTGCTTGATGCAGCAGGCATTGAGTATAAGATGCATGAATATGATAACAAAGACGGGAAGATAGATGGGGTGTCCGTTGCCCATAAGATTGGCATTGAACCGGGGCGCGTTTTTAAAACACTGGTTACCGAAGGGGCAGGCGGCTTGTTCGTGTTTGTCGTGCCGGTCGAAGCGGAGCTTGATTTAAAGCGTGCGGCACGCGCAGCAGGTGAGAAAAAAGTTGATATGCTTCCCGTAAAAGAGATTCAGAAACAAACGGGATACATACGGGGAGGCTGTTCGCCGGTAGGAATGAAAAAGCTTTATCCAACTTTTATAGATACACAGGCGGAAGAATTTGAGTCTATTGTCGTGAGTGCGGGCCGGGTCGGAGCGCAAATAGAATTGTCTCCTCGCAGTCTGGCAGAGGCCGTAAACGCTTCCTTCTGTGAAATTGTGAACAGTTCGTGAACGAAGTGTTACCAAATTGTATATAACGAGATTTTTATGCGAATGCCGGTTCTTTTTTGAAAAAAAACGTCGTATACTAGTGCCATCAAAGAAACAGGAGTTGACCCATAACCATGATGGTCGTTGAAAATCTTCTTGATGTGAAAAGCTATTTTGCCGAAGAAGTAAAAGAGAACTATGTTGTACAGTATGAAAAAATGGCCAAGTCAGGTGCATTTTTCAAAGAGGGCGGATGGCATGAACTCGAAGAAGAAACAGCGGAATGTGTAAAAATATTGTGCCAGACAGGAGACGCGTGCTCCGTTACTCGAGTGAAAGAATATCCCATAAACGCTGAGGCCACTGTGGATGCCGTTTTAGCGCGTATCCGTGAAGCACACAGCGATATATTTAAAGGATAATATAGATAAATAAATCGGTTTCCCTGTGAGGGAAGCCGTTTTTTTTATAAAAAAAGCAGCCTGGCAGAGGCTGCTTTACTGATAGTGAAAAAAAGCACCGATCTTCTCGTCGACCAAAGGTGTTTCATGCAGGCCGCTATGATCAACGGTTGTGTCATAGAGGATGTCGAGCTGATATTGGTCTTTTGGAACAATGGCTTTTAAGCTGAGTGCACTTTGAAGCAGCGTTACCTGATCACCGGTTCCGGCAATGTTTAATACTTGTGTTTCCTTTGGGAACTGAGCATGGTTGGCAGTGATTTGAGCAAGAGCCGGCGAACCGGGCATAAGATCGTATACCGCCTCACCTTCGTTTTGCGTAAACCATCGTCCGCCGGCTACGCCGTTAAAGGGGCTGCCAATCGTGACTAATTGGTCAACTGCCGGATGAAGCGCAGGGTCATATAAATCCTGTAGAAATTTTACCGATACAATGCCGCCCATTGAATGGCCGACTACCTTTATATGTTCAATACCGTATTCCTTCTTCAGTACCTGCATAGCCGCAGCTACTGCACGTGATGTATCCTCAAAGGAAGCCCGGTTGTTTTCCATAATTAATTGAATAAGCGCAGGCCGTTCTGTAGAAAAAGGACTTTCCCGGACGAGAAGCCTGCCAGTACGCGTGACATTCATGGTCAGTGCCCGCTCTCCCCAGCCTCTTTGCTCAAACCGGGCAATCATCGTATTAAAGGAGCGCGCGGTTCCTTTAAAGCCATGAACAAACAAAACCGGGTCGGTGAATTGGCTGTCTGATACTGCATGATCGCTTTTTTCAAGCGTTAAAAAGCTGGCGTAAATTAAAAGAGCCGCTGCTAAAAACAGTCCATACTTCCGCATAAACGGTCACTTCGCTTCCTTCAAAAGTAGTAATCCTTATTATATATAATTTCGACAGAAAGATACATAGCGGGATATAATGGAATTTAAAGGGGGAGATGGTCCTGAAAGAATGGGTCGGTCAATGTATCGTATGCGGCAAGGATATTTATTGTCTGGACGGATTTTTAAATGGGGTAAAAGAACAAGGAGAGCTGTTTTGCTTCGATTGTGAAGGGCAGGACGAATAAACGGTTATTCGTCCCCGTTTCTTTTCACATAATTCTGGAAATGCTCTTCTGCTTCGGCTGCATCGTATGTGCTGAAAAGCCGGTAATCTTCGGCATCCAGCACGCGATAGTGGCCGCTGATGACATTTTGCTGAAGACGGATACCTTTTTGACTGTTTAACTCACGCCACCAAACGCGGCCGCCCATCGTTTTTTCCTGGCCATTTGGCCGTGAGATCGTTTTGTGCGCAGCAAGCTCGGCTATTTCAACCGGGTCACCGCCGAGCGCAGACTGAAGGATATCGCTGTCCCGAAACAGCGCACATACCGCTGCCGCTGTTGTCCAGCCGGCAGTAGAGCGTTCTTTTTCAATTTGCACAAGTGTTTTTTTAGACAAGCCGATTACATCGGCCATTTTATCCTGTGTGTATCCGCGTTCTGTGCGGATCAGCTTTAATTTAAAAGAAACTATAGCTGTTATCGCTTCTTTGTTCACCGAACATCACTCCTTACGTGTAATTTTACACTTGGTTCGTACAGAAGTAAAAAAGAAAACCCCTTTCGTTTAAAAAGGGGTTTTCTTTTTATTATCCGGCCCGCATGCTAAAAATAAAAACTGCCTCCAAAGAGACAGCTGTGTTGTATTAATCAATTTCTTTTCCAGCCGCTTCACGGATTTCTGTTCTTTTTTGATAAAGATTAGACAGAATCGTTTTGATAACTCCGTAAAACGGAATGGCTAGAATAACGCCCCAGATGCCCGCGATGTTTCCTGCCGCCAAAATAACCGTAATAACGGTAAGCGGATGAACATCAAGCGCTTTGCCCATTACGTTTGGTGAAATAAAGTTGCTTTCAATCTGCTGGGCGATGAGCATAATAATCGCTACGTACAAGGCCATCTGCGGCTCCTGTAGAAGAGCAATAAACATAGCTGGCACAACGGCCAAGTAAGGGCCGAGGAACGGAATCACATTTGTCATCATGCCGAACAGCGCAAGCAGCAGGGCATAATTCAAATCGATAATTAAGTATCCAATTAGGAGCATCACACCGACAAGGAAGCTGACCAACAGCTGTCCTTGAATGTAAGAGCGAAGCGTCACATCCAAGTCATGGAGTGTTTTGCGGATCCATGTTCTTCGTTCTCCGCTGAAAAAGCCGGCAACAAACGGTGCAAACTTTTCATGATCCTTCAGCATATATACAAGGAAGAATGGCGCCAGGATTAAAAGGAATAAGGCTTGGAAAAAGTTTTGAAGAAACGTTAACAGCCAGGAGCCGAATCCAACAGTCCATTCATTTAGATTGTTAGAAACATTGGTGATCGTACTTTCGACAGATTCCTGCGCTTGGGGCGGCAGGTCATCCCGGTGACTGAGCAGGTAATCCCCCCATTTTTCGCCTTCCTCGATCATTTGCGGTGTGTTTTTTGCTAAAGAACCGGCCTGTTCACCGATAACGGGCGCGATCATCGCGTAAATCAGCCAGAATACGGCCGCGACCACAACAAGCACGAATGTGATAGAAGCCCAGCGCGGCAGCTTTCTTGCTTCAAGAAAGTGGAGGAGCGGCCTTGTTAAATAAAAAAGCACCCCGCCAATTAAAAGAGGCAGAAAAATCGTTTTGGCGATAATAATAAGAGGATTAAAGACATCATGAATTTGCTGAAACATAAAAATAATCAGCATCGCCAGTAAAATACCAATTCCTGTTTGAAACCAAAGTTTGTTTGTCAAAAAGAGACACTTCCTTTCTAGGCAACATATATCATTACCCGATTATACGAAAAAAAAGCCGGTAAGTTCCGGCTTTTTTTAAAATAAAGGTACGCAGTGCCTGCAATAGTCCGCTAATCAATCAGCTTATTCCTTTTTCAACTCCACAATTCGGCATATGTAAGAAAAGGCCTGAACATTGGTTACGCTTACAAGTTTTGCGCTGTACAACTACCAGTATTTTTCCGGATTCCGAACTATTTTCATGTTAAAATAGGAAAGAATGAAATTAAAAAGAAGGTGACCCGAATGATTACAAGCATCGCAACGGATATGGACGGAACGCTATTAAACGGGAACATGGAAGTGAGTGAAGAAAACCGAGCCGCCATGAAAAAAGCGCAGGAGCTTGGGATCGAAGTCATTGTTGCAACAGGGCGTTCTTACAAAGAAGCCCGCTTTGCACTAGAAGGAACCGGGATCGAGTGCCCGATTATTGCAGTGAACGGAGCGGAAGTGCGGGATGCAAAAGGTGAAATCGTTCAATTTACGGCGATTGAAGATGATTTGGCATACGATTTATACCGCCGCTTAAAAGATGTCGGCGTTTATTTCGAAGTGTATACGAATCAGGCAACGTACACAGATGATGCAGAAAAAGCGGTAGAGCTGTTGATTGATATTGTTCTTTCCGCACATCCAGACGCAAATGTAGAAGACATTCGTGAACGCGCCAAGCTGCGGATCGAGCACGGCCTTGCTAAACAAGTGAATGATTACGAAGAAATCATTCGTGACACGAGCCAGCACATTTATAAGTTTTTCGTGTTTTCAACAGACCGCCAGCTGCTGCAGCGGGCGGCGGACCGTCTCGATGGAATTGGCGGAATAGCTGTCAGCTCATCTGGGAACGAAAACCTTGAAATTACCAATGACCAGGCGCAAAAAGGCATTACGCTTGAGGATTATCTGACTTCTAAAGGACTCTCGCTCGAAGATGCGCTCGCTGTGGGAGACAACTATAATGACTTGTCTATGCTTGAGAGAGTCGGATATTCATATGCAATGGGCAACGCAGACGCCAATATTAAAAAAGCAGCCCGGTTTGAGACGTCCCGCAATGAAGAAAGCGGAGTAGCCAGGGCGATTGAAGATGCACTGGAACGAAGCGCGGTCAAATGATAAAATAATTCATACAATTCGCAATAAGAAGGAGAATTCACCGTGTCTAAAGTATCAGTAGAAGAAATCGTCGTGGCAAACCAGGTGCTTAAAGACGTGGTTACCAAGACACCGCTTCAAAAAAATGAACTTTTATCAGCCCGTTACGGCTGTAACGTGTATTTAAAGCGTGAAGATTTACAGATTGTCCGCTCCTTTAAGCTGCGCGGCGCGTATAACTTTATCCGGAGCTTGACGGAGGAAGAGCGGGCAAAAGGCGTAGTATGTGCAAGTGCCGGCAACCATGCGCAGGGCGTTGCGTATTCCTGCCTTGCCCTCGGCATTGAAGGAAAGATCTTTATGCCGTCCACAACACCGCGTCAAAAAGTATCGCAGGTGAAACGGTTCGGTGGAGATAAAGTATCGGTTGTGCTGACAGGAGATACGTTCGATGATTCGTATGCTGCAGCAATGGCCTACTGCACAGAAGAAGAAAAGATGTTTGTTCATCCGTTCGACGATTACCGGACGATTGCCGGGCAGGGAACCGTGGCGGTTGAAATCTTGAACGATATGCAAGAACCCATTGATTACATGTTTTGTTCCATTGGCGGGGGCGGTCTCGCAGCCGGTGTCGGCTCATATTTAAAAGGCATCAGCCCATCCACGAAGCTGATTGGCGTTGAGCCGGCGGGAGCAGCTGGCATGAAAGCTTCCTTGAACAGCGGACAGGTAACCCGTCTGGACACGATCGATCCGTTTGTCGACGGGGCGGCCGTTAAACAAGTCGGTGACCTGACAATGGATATTTGCATGGATGTGCTCGACGGTATTTCCGTTATTCCGGAAGGCAAAGTGTGTACGACGATCTTGCAGCTGTATAATGAAAATGCAGTCGTAGCAGAGCCGGCAGGAGCGCTGTCTGTTGCTGCCCTTGATTTTTATAAAGACGAGATTAAAGGAAAGAACGTGGTTTGTGTGATCAGCGGCGGCAATAACGATATTGAGCGCATGCAGGAGATCAAAGAACGTTCGCTCATTTATGAAGGGTTAAAGCATTACTTTATTGTCACTTTCCCGCAGCGTGCCGGGGCACTCCGCAAGTTTATGGCTCAGGTGCTGGGAGAACACGATGATATTACCCGCTTTGAATATACAAAGCGGACCAATCGTGATGAAGGACCTGTTCTAGTTGGTATTGAGCTGAAACATAAAGAAGACTATGCGCCGCTTGTTAAGCGGATGGAGGAAAATGGCTTCCCTTATATGGAAATTAATAGTGATCCTCTCTTGTTTAACCTGCTTATTTAAACGAGTATTAAAAAAGCTGATCTGCAAACGCAGATCAGCTTTTTATTTCGGTTACTTTGTCTTTTTCATCGAATGTGTATGTCCAGAAATGCTCGTAGTTAAACCGGTCATGCAGCTCGCTTCCTTCTTCGGCGACGCTTGCTTCCAGATCTTTAAGCATCCAGATGGTCTGGGAAATATGAGCTTTCATGGCTTCTAGTTTTTTATCATACACGTGCCGGATGTCGTAACGGATATCAGCCGGCCCGATTTCTTCAAGCGTGTTATTCGCAAAGGCCACACAGTGAAGCTTCGGCCGTTTGCTCGCTTCCATCGCGCGCACCGCCCGTACAACCGCGCGTGCGGTTGCTTCATGGTCCGGGTGAACAGAGTAGCCTGGATAAAATGTAATAATCAGGGAAGGATTCAGCTCATCAATCAAATCCGTGACGAGGTTCATCATTTTTTGATCATCTTCAAACTCTAACGTTTTATCACGAAGGCCCATCATGCGCAAATCTTGAATGCCGATGGCTTCGGCTGCTTTTTGCAGCTCGGCCTTGCGGACATCTGGAAGAGACTCGCGATTAGCAAAAGGAGGATTGCCAAGGTTGCGGCCCATTTCGCCGAGTGTTAAGCAGGCATAAGTGACTGGTGTTTTTCGTCCAGTATGAACAGCGATCGTACCGGATACACCAAATGCCTCATCATCCGGGTGAGGAAAGATGACAAGGACGTGGCGCTCCTGTTCAATTTCCATTGTTTTGGTCATCGTCTTCAGTCCTTTCGTTACTTAAACGGCGTCGTGCCCAGCTGCAGAGCGACTGCCAGTTTTCCATCAAAATCATGTCCAGCCATCAGTAAGTGCCCATTTTCATCAAACCCATAATGAGTTAATCCTTCTGCGTAGACCCAGCCAATTGCAAGCTTCAGCCCAACACGAAACGGCCCATCGCCGACAATTTTGCCATGTTCATATGTAAGCTTCGCATTGCGGATATACGCACCCGCAGAGAAAAACTTTTCATTAAAATGTGATGCATAAGCACCGTTTGTCGTTTCCATGTGAAGGTATACTTCCTGGCCGGCAAACGTATTAATAAGCTCCTGTACCTTTTCAGGTAAAATCGGTTCCATGCCCGTTGCCCTCCCGTCGAATTTCGTTCTTGCCCTATTGTACTAAAAAATACTTCGAATGGCGAAAATCCCGCTTTTTCAGTATGATAAAAAAAGAAATATAATAGATAGAGGTGGTACATATGCTGAAAAATATTATTCGTGAACGCCGTTCCATCAAGAAATTTAACGGCAAGCCTGTAGCGCTGTCCGATGTTACAGCTGTATTAGAGGATGCAGTGTGGGCGCCGAATCATGGCTGCCGCGAGCCATGGCGTTTTGTTGTTGCAGCTGAAGAGGGACTCCAGGCGATGCGGGAAACGCTGAAAGAATGCACAATCCCAAAATGGAATTTGCTTCCGGAAGAAGAGCTGAAGAAAAAAACAGCCGGTTTTGCACTGCCTGGCGCTTTTGTATTTGTCATTGTGCCGGAGGATCCGCGCCAAAAAGAACGGCTGGAAGATTTCTCGGCTGCAAGCGCCCTTATTCAAAACGCCCAGCTGCTTGCCTGGGAGCAGGGCATCGGCACATGCTGGAAAACACCAGCCTGGCTGGATGCGCCAAAGTTTCGTGAAACGCTTGGTGTAAAGCCGGGCGAGCGGATTTTGGCTTTGCTGCAATTCGGCTATTACGACGAATTGCCGCAGGCAAGAGAACGGACGCCGGTCCAAGAGAAAATTACGTATTTTAAATAAAAAGAAAATCCCGTCCAAGCAGGCGGGATTTTCTTATGTGTTATTTATGGTTGTAAGCACCGTGCATAACAGGGCCGACATACTCGTTCAGTTTCCAGCCGTGTTTAATCGCTGCATTTACGAAATCCTTCGCATTATGGACTGCTGTTTTTACGTCCTGCCCGTTTGCCAGGTTGGCCGTAATAGCAGCCGCAAACGTACAGCCTGCACCATGATTGTAAGTGGTGTTATGCTTTTCACCTTCTAGCAGCTCAAATTCATTGCCATCGTAGAAAAGGTCAACCGCTTTTTCGCTTTGCAGCTGCTTGCCGCCTTTAACGACTACGTTTTTTGCACCAAGCGCATGGATTTTTTGAGCCGCTTCTTTCATATCATCAATCGTGCGGATCGGGCCGACACCAGAAAGCTGCCATGCTTCAAACAAGTTTGGTGTAACAACGGTCGCAAGCGGAAGAAGAGAGTCGCGTGTTGCTTCGGCTGCTTCTGGATTCAACACTTCATCTTCGCCTTTGCAGACCATAACCGGGTCGATGACGACTTTTTGAATATCGTTCTCTTTAATAGAAGCTGCTGCCGTTTCGATAATTTCAGGCGTAGCAAGCATTCCTGTTTTCAGCGCATCAATGCCAGTGGACATGGCTGTTTTTAACTGAGCCTGAAGCGTGTCGATTGCCAGTGGAAACACGCCGTGGTTCCAGCCGTTATCGGGGTCCATTGTGACAATTGTCGTAAGGGCTGTCATGCCATATGTGCCGTGCTCCTGGAAGGTCTTCAAGTCGGCTTGGATGCCAGCGCCGCCGCTTGTATCTGATCCTGCAATGGTTAATGTTTTTTTCATGATGCAATTCCTCCTTTTTAACACTTCTTTTAGTTTAAGAAACAATAGGGAAATGTACAAGAAAAAACGCCCTTTTTAAAGGACGCTTTGATCGTTGGAATTGGCCGAACTTCGGTCCTCCGGATTTTTATCTGTCGCAACGACGGCAATAAGCCCCCGGTCAAGCTGTTCTTCATACTCGGCTGCTTCGGATTCGCTCATTCCGAGGCTGTGGAGCTTCGAACGCAGCTCGTCCCCGCGGTTTTTAAATACATTGCCGACTGTGCCGGATAAGCCCTGCTCCTTGAAGCCGACTGAGCCGCTGTTGGTCGCATCAGTTAACTGTTTAGATTCATCTTTATCGTGGGCAAACACATAAATCGCTTCTTTGGAAAATCCATCTTGTGAAAAAGCCGTTACGGCACTGGCCGCTTCTGTATGGTTTCGAACAATTTTCGCGGTATACACAGAAAGACCTCCTCGTATTTTCACGTTCGCTTTGTTATACCCGCCCGCTTTATTTTTAAACAGCGGCTCATTCCTTTATAATGAAGAAGGAGGTGAGCCGCATGAATAAAAAAATCTTAACAAATGACTGGGCACCGCTGCTTGAAGGTGAATTTGAAAAACCTTATTACCAGGAGCTGCGGTCATTCTTAAAAGAAGAATACAGTACACAGGTGATTCATCCTGATATGGATGATATTTTTAATGCCCTTCATTTTACGCCGTACCAAAATGTAAAGGTCGTCATTCTTGGCCAGGACCCGTATCATGGACCAAACCAGGCGCACGGCTTAAGCTTTTCGGTTCAGCCTGGCATTAAACCGCCGCCATCCTTAAAAAATATGTATAAGGAATTGAAGGAAGATATTGGATGCGAGATACCGAATCATGGATATTTAAAACAATGGACAGATGAAGGTGTTCTCCTGTTAAACACTGTTTTAACTGTACGAGAGGGAAAAGCAAATTCTCATCGGAGCAAGGGGTGGGAAACGTTTACGGATCAGGTAATCAGACTTATCAGCGAGCGGGAGAAGCCGGTTGTATTTTTACTTTGGGGAAGACCGGCACAAAGCAAAAAAGCCTTAATCGACATAAACAGGCATGTTATTATTGAATCGCCTCATCCAAGTCCATTATCAGCATCACGCGGATTTTTCGGAAGCCGGCCATTCTCCAAGGCAAATGAAGCGCTCGCTTCTATGGGAGAAAGCCCGATTAATTGGTGCCTCGATTCAAACGTATAAAGAACAAAGAAAGCAAAAAAGCAGGCTGTCTGGAAGCGTCTGTTCTTTTATAAGCAAAGTCTTGGACTATGCAGCCCAGCCTTTTTCAGGTTATCTGCTTTAAAAAAACGTGCGTATATTTCTAGCAGCCTGATGTTTCACGTGAAACGGGGAAGGGACGTGTTGAAAGCGGAACCGAATTGTATGAAATGCCGGCATTTTTTTGTCACATGGGATGCGCAGGCTCCTCGTGGCTGCCGGGCATTTGGATTTAAAACAAAGCAGATGCCGTCTGTGGTTGTAAAACGGTCATCAGGCCATCCATGTTTTCAATTTTCTCCGAAAGAAGGTGTTAAAAAGTGAATGTATCCCATGAGAAAGTGCTGCAGAAAATGGAGCAGGAAATAGCTGCAGCAAGAAACGCCGGTCCAGGAGAAATGGAACGGCATATTTATGCGATCAAATCGATGTGCGACTTGCTTATTGGAGCTGGAATGGACATGCCTGCGCCGAAGCAGGCTTCTGTTGTGCCAGCCGTCATGCCGCCGCCAGTCCAGGAGCCTGTGCAGATTGTTGGCCAGAAAGAGCGGATCGCGACAGAAGACGGTTCAAATGGCGATTCAATTTTTGATTTTTAAAGGAGCAGAATCATGAAATTATTTATTATTTTAGGGGCGATCCATGCCTTTTTAGCGGTTGCGCTTGGCGCCTTTGGTTCCCACGGGCTTGAAGGAAAAGTAGAAGCGAAGTACTTAGACATTTGGAAAACAGCGGTTCAATACCAAATGTTTCATGCGCTCGGTTTAATAATCGTCGGCTTTTTAATGGGGCAGTTTGCGGGCAGCTCTGCACTGAACTGGTCAGGCTGGCTTATGTTTGCAGGAATCATGCTGTTTTCCGGCAGCTTATTTGTGTTAGTTCTTACAGGTATCAGCAAGCTTGGTGCGATTACGCCGATTGGCGGCGTGGCATTTCTTGCTGCCTGGGTACTGCTTATTGTAGCGGCCGTTAAAAATATGTAGGAAAAAAGCGGCCTCCATGCCGCTTTTTTCAAGCTGTCCTCAATCGCCTGCTTTCGGCATCACTTGCCGGCTGTAAATGCTCATGACTTTCACACAAGAGGTCACTTCGCTTCCGGGCAGGCGGCCCTCCTGGATGAGCAGACGTTTTCTAATCAGCCTGTTTTCTTGCTTTGTCTACATGCTCACAAGAGCGGCCTCCATGCCGCTCTTTTTTAACTAAACGGGTACTCGTAAGCAATTTCTCCATCAAAGACAGCATAATCAAGGTAAAGAAGCGGAATTAAAAAGCGCTGGTTGGTTGAAGGACTGCTTAAAATAAGGTGGTCACGCCCGGCTGCTTCAATGCGGCCGCGGAACACTTTAGCATTCCATTCTTTATTGTTTTCAAACGTTGTATACACGGTCACCATTTTGCCGCGGTTTAAACGGAAAATATTTTCAATGTAGGATTCTTCAACTTGCGGCAGGCCGGCTCCTCCGCCAGGTCCGCCAGGCCCCATGCCCTGGCCCATACCCGGTCCCATGCCTTGACCCATACCAGGCCCCATGCCCTGGCCCATACCCTGGCCCATACCCTGGCCCATACCCTGGCCCATACCCTGGCCCATACCCTGGCCCATACCTACTGGAGGCAGTGTCTGCGGCCCGGTTTGGTTCATACTTCCTTGATTCATGCTTCCCTGATTCATCGGTCCCTGGGCCGGTACATACTGAAATGGATTCATGAAAAAAAACGCCTCCTTATTTAGTAAACAGATGGACAAACAGAACGAAGCGGACTAAAAAAGCAGTGGGATTTATATCGGCCGGTATTCGGCTGGTTAAACCACTGGGCAGGGCATCCGCCGGCTGGCTCAAAAAACCAAAGGGCATTGGAAGCCGGATGATAGCGGCCGCCTCTTAATACTTTTCGTGTCAGGTCGATGTCCTGCTGGCGGTCACCTTGATAAAAATAGCCTTTCTGTGTTGCTTCAAAGCCGCCGGGTGAGTGAAAAACCATTTGGCGGATTGTGCGGATATCTTTGAAATCAAGACAGTCAGACCGTGTCCGGTTTACGCCGACATTGCTAACTATCACCATGCCAAGCGTGCCGGAAATTTTACATCCTCTTCCGTATGAGCAACAACAGCCACATCAACACCTCCCGATTTACTTTATGCAAAGCGCATAAAGTCGGTGCTGGGCTTACGCCTGAATCCATAAACTCTAACCATTATGGGCCATACAATAAAAGGGGAGTGACGGCAAAAAATGCACATAAAAAAACGATGCCTGAAAGACACCGTCTGAAAAGGTTATTGGATATGCATCATTTGTGTAAACTTTTCGTCTGTCAGCAAATGGCCGACAAAGAAAGAACCGAATTCGCCGTAGCGGGCACTTACTTCATCAAAGCGCATCTCATAGATGAGCTTTTTAAACTGAAGTACATCATCCGCATAAAGCGTGACACCCCATTCGTAATCGTCAAATCCAACGGAACCAGTAATAATCTGTTTCACAAGGCCGGCATACTGGCGGCCAATCATACCGTGGCTGCGCATTAAATTGCCGCGGTCTTTCATTGGCAGCATGTACCAGTTATCTTCACCCTGGCGGCGTTTATCCATTGGATAGAAGCATACATACTCTGTTTTAGGAAGCTCCGGATACAAACGAGCGCGAATTTGCGGGTTTTGGTACGGATCTTCCTCAGAAGACAGGTAGTTGCTTAGTTCGACAACGGATACATAGGAATACGCCGGGATGGTAAACTCGGCAATTTTCAGCTTGTTGAATTCTGTTTCAATTACATTCAGCTCTGCCATTGTCGGGCGCAGAATCATCAGCATAAAATCAGCTTTTTGGCCAATAATGCTGTAGAAGGAGTGGCTGCCAGCTTTCATTTCCTGTGTTTCTTCCAGTTTATATAAGAATTTGCGGAATTCGGCCAGAGCACCTTCTCGTTCACTGCTTGACAGCATTTTCCACGCTGCCCAGTCAATCGAGCGGAAATCGTGCAGGCAATACCAGCCGTCCAGCGTTTTTGCTGCTTCACTCATGTTCTTCATCTCCTATGTAGTATAGTCCTACTTACTATATCATAAAAAGCTTGAACGACTCCCGCCAGAAGGCTACAGTAAAAGAAGAACATTTTGTGAAGGAGAATCGTTATGGATCAATCAGAAGCGCTTCTGCGCCGTCCGCTTTGGCGGTTTATCGACCAATCCGCTTACGGGCCAGGATTTAACCCTATTCATTCATTTGCTACTGATGACGCCCTTGCAACAGCGATCGGCGCCGGGCAAAGCCCTGCAACGGCCCGTGCCTGGGTGCATCATGACACCATTGTGCTTGGCATTCAAGATACAAAGCTGCCTTATTTAAAAGAAGGGGTGGAGGTGCTTGAGAACGAGGGCTACCGGGTCATTGTCCGCAATTCAGGCGGGCTTGCGGTGCTTTTAGACGAAGGTGTACTGAACTTATCGCTTTTGGTGCCGGACACGGAAAAGGGCATCGATATTGACCGCGGCTATGAAGCGATGTATACACTCGTTCGCCATATGTTTCCGGAGGCCGATATCGATGCCTATGAAATTGTTGGATCCTACTGTCCAGGAAGCTATGATCTTAGCATTGGCGGCAAGAAATTCGCTGGCATTTCGCAGCGCCGCTTGAAAAAAGGTGTAGCCGTTCAAATCTACTTGTGTGTAAATGGAAGCGGCTCAGAGCGTGCCGCAGCTGTCCGTTCTTTTTACGAAGCAGCCAAGCGGCAGGCTCAGACAAAATGGGTGTACCCTGATATTCAGCCCGAGGTGATGGCTTCACTTGAAGAGCTGATCAGAAAACCGCTCACCATCCAAGATGTCATCATACGATTTTTAAAGTCGCTGCAAGAACTTGGCGGTCCGCTTGAAAGCGGCTCTATGACGTCATTTGAAGCAGATGTCTTTGACGGTTATTTGCAGCGTGTGATCGAACGAAACGACAGGGCTCTTGCTTAATATTACTCTGCCACTTTTTCCAGGTTTCCGTTTTGTTCCATCTTAAAGGTAACCGCAGCGCCTTCTTCGTCATCTAATGCGACAAACTTGCGGGCGCGGTTCATGATTTTCATTAGTGTTTCATAGTCTTCCTGCATAATTTCAGATGACTGTTCTATTTTATTCAAGCGGCACTGCAGCTGCTCATTCTCGACACGCAGCCGCTCGTTTTCTGCTTTAACTGCATCGATAGAATCAAGACTTTGCAAATAGCCGATCACATCAGCCATTGTGATCGCCAGCGAACCTTCTGCCGGCGGCGTATACAGCGTCTTTTTCTCGATGGTACGGCTGCGCTGCTTGCGCTGCTTTTTAGCGAGGCTGAGTGCTTTTTCGTACTGGGTGCGCACAACAGCGTTCCAGCGGAATCCGCAGGCAGCTGATGTGCGGTTTAATAAGTCGCCGACTTCTTCAAATGCGTTTAATTGCGTGCTTCCTTCGCGTACGTGACGAAGAACGGTTTCGGCGAGCAGCAGATCGTTTTCTTCTGACCAGGCATCTTGACGAACTTTCATCTTATCATCTCTCCTTATGAAAATAGTCTCTATGAACAGGATTGCCAGATAGGATTTCTTTTATACGCGGCAAGCTTGCAAACATGCTTTTTTCCATGTAAAATATCGGGATGAATAAACGGAAAGGAAGAGTTAATATGGCGAATGAATTTCGCGTATGCGATGATTGCCAGGCAGTGAATCTGAAAACACTGATTCCGAAGCTCGAAAAATTGGATCCGGATGCATCCATTGATGTAAAATGCCAATCCTATTGCGGCCCTGGCCGAAAAAAAACGTTTGCTTTTGTCAATAATCGTCCAGTTGCGGCATTGACAGAAGATGAATTGATGGAGAAAATACAGAAAAAATTAAAGTCATAATGTGAATCACCTTTTCTTTCGAAAAAAGGTGATTTTTTTCTATGTGCTAGCAGTATATGCATTTGTCAATGCGAATTTTCCCATAATGATTGATTTTTCCGTTATAATGAACAAAAAAGAGACGGGGGGCGCGCATGTGAGCTACGCGAAGCAGAAGTTGAAAGAAGAGAAAGTGTTTAAAGACCCGGTTCACCGCTATGTTCATGTGCGGGATGTAGTAATTTGGGATTTGATCGGCACAAAAGAATTTCAGCGGCTGCGCCGAATTCGCCAGCTCGGTACGACGTACTTTACTTTTCATGGGGCGGAGCACAGCCGGTTTAATCATTCTCTCGGTGTCTATGAAATTGTCCGCCGGATCGTTGATGACATTTTTCGAGGCAGATCAGAATGGAACCCGGAAGAACGGCTGGTCAGCCTTTGCGCAGCGCTGCTGCATGATGTTGGGCATGGGCCTTTTTCTCATTCATTTGAAAAAGTGTTTGGCCTCGATCACGAAGAATATACAAAAAAGATTGTGCTCGGTGACACGGATATTAACCGGGTGCTGCGGCGGGTGAGCGACGATTTCCCGGAAAAGGTAGCAGCGGTTATTAACAAAACATATCCGAATAAGCTGGTAGTCAGCTTGATTTCAAGCCAGATTGACGCAGACCGTATGGATTATCTGCAGCGTGACGCCTATTACACGGGTGTAAGCTACGGACATTTTGATATGGAGCGCATTCTGCGGGTAATTCGTCCGCGCGAAGAGCAGGCTGTGTTTAAATTAAGCGGCATGCATGCGGTAGAGGATTATATTATGAGCCGCTATCAAATGTACTGGCAGATTTACTTCCATCCTGTTACGCGCAGTGCCGAAGTGCTGCTTTCTAAAACCCTGCAACGGGCAAAGCAGCTGTATAAACAGGGATATTCGTTCCGACAGAAGCCGGTTCACTTTATTTCCCTGTTTGACGGGGAATGCTCGCTTGAAGAATATGTGAATTTGGATGAGTCCGTCATTATGTTTTATTTTCACGTCTGGCAGGATGAAGATGATGCCATTTTGCAGGATTTATGCAGCCGGTTTATGAACCGGAATTTATTTAAATATGTAGAATTTGACCCGGAAGCCGAGCAGGAAAAATATGCGGAGCTGGAAGAGCTGTTCCGAAAAGCAGGCATCGATCCGGAATATTACCTCGTCCATGATTCCTCCTCCGACCTGCCGTATGACTTTTACCGGCCGGGCATTGAAACGGAACGGCAGCCGATTTATCTATTGATGAAAGACGGGGAAACGCTGCAGGAATTATCCGGGCGCTCTGACATCGTCGAAGCGATCTCCGGCAAGCGGCGCACAGATCACAAGCTTTATTTCCCGATTGATCTGCTCCGGGATGAATCTTCAAACCGAACAGCTAAACGGAAGATCAAAAGTATATTAGAACTATATCGAAAGTAAAGGGGACAACGGATTGGAACAATTTTTGGCATTTGAATTGGAACAGCTGCCGTTTGTGATCGTCTCGCTGCTGGTGGCTTTTACGGTGCATGAATTTGCTCATGCGTACACGGCGTACAAATTTGGGGATGATACGGCCAAAAATCAAGGGCGCCTTACGTTGAACCCGGTGCATCATTTGGACCCGATCGGTACTATTTTTATCCTTATTGCTGGATTTGGCTGGGCGCGGCCGGTGCCGGTGAACCGCCGCCATTTTAAAAACCCGAAGCTGGCCGGCGTGCTTGTATCGCTTGCCGGACCGCTCAGCAATTTTTTAATTGCGTTTATTGCCATGGGCATTCTATACGGAGTCGGGGCAAACGCGAATGAGTTTGTTTTTCAGCTGCTATATATGATGGTGTATTTGAATGTGCTTCTGTTTGTGTTTAACCTGCTTCCGTTCCCGCCGCTGGATGGCTACCGGATTTTAGAAGATTTGGCTCCGGCCAATCTGCGGGTTAAAATGACACAGTATGAACAATATGGTGTACTGCTGTTTTTAATTTTAGTGATTACACCGCTGGGAGATTATACAGTAAGTCCATTTTTAAGCCAGCTGACTTCAGCTGTTTTAGCAGGCTTTAATGCTATTTTTAGCGTATTCTTGTAAGGAGGGCTAATAAACAATGGAACAAAAAAAGAAAGTCGGCTTTAATATCATTAAAAATGATCCGACCGACGGGCATAAAGGATTTGGAAAAGGTGCACTCAGCTTAGAGGAGGTTTCACCGGTCATTATTGACGTAGAGGAGGGATCGGCTCATATCGATATCGGTGCGATGCATGCCCGGAGTGCTGTGGAAAAAGGCATTAAATTTTTAAAAACAAAAGAAGAAGTGCCGGATGCCAAACCCTATTGGCTCGTTTGGGTAACCGTAGACCGAAAAGAAGAAGGGCCTTATTATGCAGGAGTAACCGCATGTGAAATGACAGTTAACCGCGACATCCGGCGCGGGTACAAGTCGCTGCCAGAGCATGTTAACCGGATGGACAAATCGCTCAAGCGCCATATTATTGTAGATGTAATGGATGATCGTTCCAAAACCATCCTGCGAGATTTCCTCATCAATCATAATGAGCAAATGTGGAATCTTTCTTCAGATGAGCTGAAAAACGGTTTAACCGTGTCAGAAGCTTAAACAGCCTATAAAAAGCGCAGAAAACCCGGGAGGATTCCCGGGTTTTTCAGACTGTAGACAAATTATATTGCTGACCGTGCACATAAATGGGATGGGTCAGCGGCGTCCGGGCAGCTCCGCTTTCCATGGGGCAGGCGCTGAGCCCATAGGAGTCTGCGCCGCCCTCCCGCCGCCAAGTGGCTTGCGACAAGATTGTATAGAGTTAATAAGGTTGTATCTTTCTGTTTAAAAAGAGAAAATGTCTAGTCAGTTCTTGCTTGTGGATCTTCTACACCACTTATCGGCTCTTTTTTAAAAGCGAAAGACTTTATCTACACACTGAAAAACCCGGGAGGATTCCCAGGTTTTTTTATATTATCTGAACCATTCAGGCAGCTCGGGATACAGCATATCTTCTGTATGCTCCGCATCCTTTGGACATTTCGTCTCCGGCTCGGTGCCAGGTTCAAACAAAAGCTTGTGCCCTCCGCTGCAGGCTGTGCCTGTTTTAACATCTACTTCAACTTCAACCAGCTCGCGCGGCCAGGTAAATGCCTCTGGATTCTGTCCTTTATGAGCTTCTTCCATAAACTTTGCCCAGATCACTTTTGCCCGTGACCGGTCTTCAGTTTTCGTGATTTCCGCTCCATTGTCATAGCCGGTCCACACGACGGATACAAGTGAAGGCGTAAAGCCTGCCATCCAGTAATCGTAAGGGGTAGACCCGGATTTGCCGGCGTAAGGCCGTGTCAGAGAAGAAGCGATCACCGTTCCCGTTGGTGAGGCATAATCACTCATCGTTTTATCGAACATCCCCGTCATCAGCCGTGTCAGTACGGCCATTTTGTTTCTATCAAGCCGCTGTTCCTGCTGCTTATCATACTGGTACAGCACTTCCCCATCCATACTTTCCACTTTTGTAATAAAGACAGGCTTCGCAAATGTGCCTCCCGATGCAATGGTTGCGTAGGCATTCGCTGTTTCAAGAACGGTCATCCCAGAGGTACCGAGTGCAAGAGAGGGAACGGCTTGAAGCTTGGAGGTAACACCAAACTCTTCCATCGTCTGCACGAGTGTTTCCGGTTCGAGCAGCATATTGGTTTTGACTGCATAAATATTGTCGGAAACGGCGAGTGCTTCAGCCATTGTCACAGCACGCTCCGCATACTGGCTGTTGAAATTTTTCGGTGAATAATTTCCTTCAAACGTCGTTGGCTCACTTTTTCTTTTTGTAAGAGGGGTCATCCCCTGCCCAAGCGCTTCATAATACAAAAAAGGCTTCATTAAGGATCCTGGCTGCCTGAACGCCTGCACAGCCCGGTTAAAAGGGCTTTCCCGATAGTTGCGCCCGCCGGATAGGGCGGTTACATAATGGGTATCCGGATCAATGGAAACAAGGGCGGATTGAATGGAAGCGCCGCTCGCAATGCCGTCTGCCATCGCTTGATCGGCTGCTTTTTGATGCCGTGGCTGAAGGGTTGTATACACTTTCAAGCCGCTTTGCTCCCGAAAACCAAGTGACTCAAGCTCACCCCGTACGGCATCTATAAAGTAAGGCGCACTGTTTTCGTCATCGGCAAAAGCGCCGGTGATCCGCGGGGCGTCCGCTACTGCTTTTTCATATTCATGTTTAGACAAATGCATTTCGGATAAAATAAGCCGGCGGCGCTGCTCAGATTTTTCTCGTGAGATGAGTGGAGAATAAACCGAAGGCCCCTTTGGAATACCGGCTAGAAGCGCTGCTTCGGAAACACTCAGGGCAGCGGCCGGCTTGCCGTAATAAAATTGGGAGGCCGCTTCTATTCCGTAAGCGCCATGGCCAAAATATACGGTATTTAAGTATCCTTCTAAAATCTCATCTTTTGAGTAAAACGCTTCAAGACGAAGCGCCTGCCAGGCTTCTTTTGCTTTACGTGTCCACGTTTTATCGTGGGTTAAAAAAATATTGCGCGCATACTGCTGCGTGATCGTACTTGCCCCTTGGACTTTTGCCCCTGCTTTTATATCAGCCAAAGCGGCACCGGCAATGCGCTTTGGGTCCAGGCCAAAGTGATTGTAAAATTGCTTGTCTTCAATGGAGATCACCGCATCAATCACATAAGGGGAGATGTCTTCAAGCTTTACCCAGTACCGCTTTTCTCCTCCATGTGCTTCAGCGGCTTTTGTTCCGTCAGCCGCATAAAAAAGGGTCGAACGCGGCACTGTTATATCTGGGGGACCGGCCGCATACAACGCGTAAAAAAAGACAATAACGGCCCCGATGAGTGAAACAAGTATCGCCATGAGCCACTTTTTCATGCTGCATCACCTCGTTTTTCTTTAGATGAAAAAGCTCTATTTTAAATTTTGTCCAGTTCCAGGTATCTTGCTTATTTAGTAGTATGAAAAAAATGGCGAATTTTTAAACGTCTTCATATAAATTCACTATGCTTTTTCGTCAAATTGTTCTATACTTTTTTCTTGAGGCCTGCGGGATGCAGGTCATAAAGGCGTCCTAGCAGGATGCTATGGGTTTAGCCTTTGTTCTCCAAGAGAATAAAGTAATATCCTTATCATTAAGAAGGAGGCAATATCATGAGTGAACTATGGTATACCGAAAAGCAGACAGGCAGCTACGGCATCACGATGAAAGTGAAACGTACTTTGCATACAGAACAAACGGATTTTCAATATTTAGAAATGGTGGAAACAGAAGAGTGGGGTAACATGCTGTTTTTGGACGGCATGGTTATGACGAGCCAGCGTGATGAGTTTGTTTATCACGAAATGGTGGCACACGTACCATTATTTACGCATCCAAACCCGAAAAATGTATTGGTTGTTGGCGGCGGAGACGGCGGTGTAATCCGTGAAGTGCTAAAGCACCCATCTGTTGAAAAAGCAACGCTTGCTGAAATCGACGGCAAAGTCATCGAGTATTCGAAGGTATATCTGCCTGACATCGCAGGCGACCTGGATGATCCGCGCGTTGAAGTAAAAGTAGGCGACGGCTTTATGCATATCGCAGAGTCTGAAAATGAGTATGACGTCATTATGGTCGATTCAACAGAACCAGTCGGCCCGGCTGTTAACTTGTTCACAAAAGGCTTTTATGCCGGCATTTCTAAAGCATTGAAAGAAGACGGTATTTTCGTGGCGCAGTGTGACAATCCTTGGTTTAAAGCAGAGCTTATCCGTCAGGTTCAGGCAGATGTAAAAGAAATTTTCCCAATTACACGTCTGTACACAGCCAATATCCCAACATATCCGAGCGGCCTTTGGTGCTTTACAATTGGTTCGAAAAAACATGATCCGCTTCAAGTGGAAGAGGGCCGTTTCCACGATATCGAAACAAAATACTATACGAAAGAGCTGCACAAAGCGGCATTTGCGCTGCCAAAATTCGTGCAGGATTTAACATAAGATGAGATTTGACGAAGCATATTCAGGAAATGTATTTATTGGAACGCAAACATCATTTGAAGACAGTGATGTCGTGCTGTATGGCATGCCGATGGACTGGACGGTAAGCTACCGTCCAGGTTCGCGCTTCGGCCCGGCCCGCATTCGCGAAGTATCGATCGGGCTTGAAGAATACAGCGCCTATTTAGATCGTGAGCTGCACGAAGTCGCATATTTTGATGCAGGGGACATTCCATTGCCATTTGGCAACGCACAAAGAAGCCTTGACATCATTGAAGAATATATTGATGGACTGCTTGAAGCCGGCAAAAAGCCGCTTGGTATGGGCGGCGAGCACTTGGTATCATGGCCGGTTATGAAAGCAGCGGCGAAAAAGTATAAAGATTTGGCGATCATTCATTTTGACGCGCATACCGATCTGCGCGAAGAGTACGAAGGTGAGCCTTTGTCACACTCTACGCCAATTCGCAAAATTGCCGAGCATATCGGTCCTAAAAATGTATACTCATTTGGCATTCGTTCCGGCATGAAGGAAGAATTCCAGTGGGCAAAAGAAAACGGTATGCACATTTCTAAATTTGAAGTGCTGGAGCCGCTGAAAGAAATTCTGCCGACGCTTGCGGGGCGCCCGGTTTATGTAACGATTGACATCGACGTACTTGATCCGGCTCATGCACCAGGTACAGGAACTGTAGACGCTGGCGGTATTACATCGAAAGAGCTTTTAGCATCCATTCATGCCATTGCCGGTTCAGATGTAAATGTCATCGGTGCGGACCTTGTTGAGGTAGCGCCGATCTACGATAACTCTGAACAAACAGCGAATACAGCATCGAAGCTGATTCGGGAAATGCTGCTCGGTTTCTTTTAAACATGTGTCCGGCTTCTTGCCGGACACTTTTTTGTTTGGGGTCAGGCGGCTTGTTTACGACGTGTGGCAGATACGGTGAATGGGCTGCCAAAAACAGACGTTTAGCCAGCACGCTTTCTGTGTTAAAATAAACACACATTACAACAAGGAAGTGATTCGGCGTGGCAGATGAGCAGATGCCCGTGAAAATCCGGGTGAAGACGGATGTAGCGCACGAAGGGGAAAAGGAAACATTTGAGCTGTCGCTGTTTGGCCGGCTCTTTAAAAAAGATGGGTCCACATTTTTAAAATATGATGAAGTGCAGGATGAGGGGGTCGTGCACACCATCGTAAAGCTCGCAGATGCAGGGGCGCTTATTTTGCGGAGCGGTGCTTTGAAAATGCGGATGATTTTCGAAGAAGGGCAGCGGCTGAACGGCTCATATGAAAGCCAGTTCGGCACGCTTCTTTTGACAACCGACACCAAAACCTTTACCCACAACATGAACGATGCGGGCACGGGACAAGCCGAGTTAGTATATAGCCTGCTTATGCAGGGCGATGCAGTCGGCACGTATACGATGAATATCCACTATGAACTGGAGGAACAATTGTGAACATTGCAGAACAAATGCAGGCACAGCTCAAAGAAGAAATTAAACAAGCTGTCCTGAAAGCAGGACTTGCCGCAGAGAGCGAAATTCCTGCTGTCCTACTTGAAACACCAAAAGATAAATCACACGGTGATTATTCAACAAACATGGCGATGCAGCTGGCGCGGATTGCTAAAAAAGCACCACGCCAAATTGCGGAAGCGATTCAGGAAAACATGGACTTGTCAAAGAGCTCTGTTGAAAAAATTGATATTGCCGGACCTGGATTTATTAACTTTTACATGAACAACAGCTATTTGACGGATCTCGTTCCAGCCGTGCTGAAAGCCGGAGACGAATACGGAAGATCCAACGCCGGCAAAGGCGAAAAAATTCAAGTGGAATTTGTTTCTGCTAATCCAACGGGTGATTTGCACCTGGGCCACGCACGCGGCGCTTCCGTTGGTGACTCGCTGTGCAACGTATTGGATGCAGCTGGCTATGACGTCACGCGTGAATATTATATTAACGATGCCGGCAACCAGATCCATAACCTGGCCCTGTCTGTTGAAGCCCGTTACTTCCAGGCGCTTGGTCTTGAAAAAGAAATGCCGGAAGACGGCTACCATGGCAAGGATATTATCAATATCGGGAAAGAGCTGGCGGAAGAATTTGGCGATCAATTTACCAATATGCCGGAAGATGAACGTTACAAGGCTTTCCGTGCTCACGGTTTAAAGCTGGAGCTGGCGAAGCTTCAAAAAGACTTGGCGGACTTCCGTGTGAAATTTGATGTGTGGTTCTCCGAAACCTCTTTATACGAAAACGGCAAAATTGATGAAGCGCTCAAAGCACTTGACCAAAATGGCCATACATTCGAAGAAGACGGTGCGCTTTGGTTCCGTTCTACAGCATTTGGCGATGATAAAGACCGCGTTCTTCGCAAACAGGACGGTTCATACACATATTTAACGCCTGATATTGCGTACCACCGTGATAAATTTGAGCGTGGATTCGACAAAGTCATCAATATCTGGGGTGCCGACCACCATGGCTACATTCCACGTATGAAAGCAGCTGTTGAAGCACTTGGCATGAAACCGGAGCAGCTTGAAGTAGAAGTGATCCAAATGGTGCAGCTGTATAAAGACGGCGAAAAAATGAAAATGAGCAAACGTACAGGCAAAGCTGTTACGATGCGTGAGCTTGTAGAAGAAGTTGGCCTGGATGCTGTCCGTTACTTCTTTGCAATGCGCAGCGGCGATACACATATGGACTTTGACCTTGATCTTGCCGTATCACAGTCTAATGAAAACCCGGTTTATTACTCACAGTATGCATACACGCGTATTTCCAGCATTCTGCGCCAGGCAGCTGACCAAGGCTTAACGGCATCGGCAGAAGCCAATGTATCGCTGTTAACATCCGAAAAAGAAGTAGACCTGCTGAAGAAATTGGGTGACTTCCCGCAGGTAGTAGCCGAAGCAGCAGACAAACGCATTCCACACCGCATTACAAACTATGTGCATGATCTTGCGGCAGGATTCCACAGCTTCTACGGAGCACATAAAGTGGTAGACAAGGAAAACGAAGAAGCGTCCAAAGCACGCCTTGCTCTTGTGCAGGCTGTACAAATTACATTGAAAAATGCATTGAAACTGATCGGTGTATCCGCACCGGAAAAGATGTAATAAATGAAAGAGTCTGTTCTTAAAATAAGAACAGGCTCTTCTTTTTTTATTTATTGACTGAATGTTCATTCATACATTAGGATAAAGAAAAGGAATGGAAGGGGACGTGAATGAAGATGAACGGATGGCTATGGCTGAATGCGGCTGCGGCGATATTTGTAATCGCTTACTCCGTTTTTTTGTTCATTTATTTATTGAAAACACGTTACACATTCATTCGGCTCGGTAAGAAAGAAGAATGGCATTCCAAAAGAAACGAACGTTTAAAAAACATGATGGTTCATGTGTTTGGCCAGAAAAAACTGCTGAAAGATAAAAAAAGCGGGGCTATTCACGTGATGTTTTTTTATGGCTTTTTGCTTGTACAGCTCGGAGCACTCGATTTTATTATAAAAGGGGTGGTGCCGGGTGCACATTTGCCGCTTGGTCCGCTTTACGGCCCATTTACGTTTTTTCAGGAAATGGTTACGCTCGTCATTCTCGCTGCCGTCGTCTGGGCATTTTACCGCCGCTACATTGAAAAGCTCGTTCGCTTAAAGCGCGGCTGGAAAAGCGGTCTTGTGCTCGTCTTTATCGGTTCCCTTATGCTGTCTGTTTTAATAGGGAACGGCATGTGGCTTCTCTGGCAGGAAAAGGCCGTCGGTTTCGGCTGGTCGGAGCCAATTGCCTCGCTCATTGCTATCCCTTTTGCCGGGCTTGCGCAGCCGGCCATCGTTGGCCTGTTTTATGTGATGTGGTGGGTGCATCTTCTGGTGCTGCTCGCTTTTCTTGTGTATGTGCCGCAGTCGAAGCACGCCCATTTGATTGCCGGTCCTGTTAATACGTATATTCACCGGCTCGAACAGGCGGGGACGCTTCGAAAAATCGATTTTGAAGATGAGGCGCAGGAGAGTTTCGGCGCAGGAAGAATAGAAGACTTTACCCGCGCACAGCTGCTTGATTTGTATGCCTGTGTAGAATGCGGCCGCTGTACTTCTATGTGTCCTGCAACCGGAACGGGTAAAATGCTGTCACCAATGGACTTGATTGTGAAGCTGCGCGACCATCTGACCTTTACTGGAGCAGCGGTTACCTCAAAGCAGCCATGGGTCCCGGCATTTGCTTTTTCCAATACAAAGGGCAATCAAATTGCTGAAGGAGCTTTTGTATACAGCCCGCAGCTGATTGGAGACGTCATCACGGAAGAAGAGCTATGGGCCTGTACAACCTGCCGGAATTGTGAAGATCAGTGCCCGGTTATGAATGAACACGTTGATAAAATTATTGATATGCGACGCTACCTGGTACTGACAGAAGGAAAGATGAACCCGGATGCACAACGGGCCATACAAAATATCGAGCGGCAGGGCAACCCGTGGGGACTGAATCGGAAGGACAAAGAAAAGTGGCGGGAGCTGCGCAGTGATGTTTACATTCCGACAATGAAAGAAGCACAAAAAGCGGGAGAGGAGCCGGAATATTTATTTTGGGTCGGCTCTATGGGTGCATTCGACAGCCGAAGCCAGAAGATCGCCCTATCGTTTGCAAGACTGCTCAATGAAGCAGGCATTTCCTTTGCCATTTTAGGCAGCAAGGAAAAAAACTCGGGCGATACGCCTCGGCGCCTCGGCAATGAATTTTTATTCCAGGAACTCGCTGCTGCGAATATAGCTGAATTTGAGAAGCATGGTATACGAAAAATTGTAACGATCGATCCGCACGCGTATAACGCCTTTAAAAGAGAATATCCGGATTTTGGATTTCAGGCGGAAGTGTACCATCATACCGAGCTGTTAGATACGCTTGTACGGGAAGGGAAGTTGAAGCCGGTGCATCCGGTAAACGAAACAGTCACTTTCCATGATTCCTGTTATCTTGGCCGGTATAATGATGTATATGACCCGCCTCGAAATATTCTGGCTGCGATTCCTGGAGTGCGGCTCGTCGAAATGAAACGCAGCCGGGAGAACAGCATGTGCTGCGGAGCAGGAGGAGGCTTGATGTGGATGGAAGAGCATACAGGCCACCGCATTAATGTGGCACGTACGGAGCAGGCGTTAGAGCAGGCTCCATCTGTGATCAGCTCGGGCTGCCCGTTTTGCTTAACGATGCTCAATGATGGGACGAAAGCAAAAGAAATAGAAGAGACGGTTGCCACTTATGATGTGGCTGAGTTGCTGGAAAGGGCTGTTTTAGGGCAACAAAAAGAAGCGGGCGTTTCTTAATGAAAGGAGGACGGCGCAGGTGAAGATAAGAAAAATCATGGTGATCGGTGCCGGACAAATGGGAGCAGGCATTGCACAGGTATGTGCGCAGGCAGGCTATGAAGTGATTTTATACGATATCAGCCAGGCGAACTTGGAGGAGGGCCGGAAAAGAATCGAAAAAAATCTGGCCCGCCAAGTGGTAAAGGGGCGAATGAGTGAGGAGGAGAAAGGGGATATTTTGTCCAGACTGGAGGGCTCATCTTCTCTTGGCGACGCAGCAGAGGCCGATATGGTGATTGAAGCTGTCGTTGAGAATATGAACGTAAAGCGGGAGATTTTCTCGCAGCTGGATGAACTCGTCCAGGACCATGCTATTTTGGCTTCTAATACGTCTTCTCTGCCGATTACCGAAATCGCAGCGGCGACGGATCGGCCGGAAAACGTGATTGGCATGCATTTTATGAACCCGGTGCCGGTGATGAGACTCGTTGAAATTGTTCGCGGGCTCGCTACATCGGATGAAGTCCACAAGAAGGTAGAGGAAGTAGCTAGAACGATTGGCAAAGTACCTGTGGAAGTCAATGACTTTCCAGGGTTTGTATCCAACCGGATTTTAATGCCAATGATCAATGAAGCGATTTATGCTCTTTATGAAGGAGCTGCCACAAAAGAAGCCATTGATGATGTCATGAAGCTTGGCATGAATCATCCAATGGGGCCGATTGAGCTGGCGGATTTTATCGGGCTGGACACGTGTTTGTCTGTGATGGAGATTTTGCATGAAGGCTTTGGCGATGATAAATACCGGCCATGCCCGCTGCTCCGGAAATATGTAAAAGCTGGCTGGGTCGGTAAAAAAGCAGGGCGCGGGTTTTATATATACGAGTAAAGGAGGCGGGAGGGATGAATCTTGAGCTGACCGACGTTCAGCAAAAAACGCGTGATGCGGCCCGGCACTTTGCAGAAAACGTAGCGGCAGCCTTTGTTCCACAGATGGAAGCCGGCGAGTTTCCGTACGCACTCGTTCAAAAAATGGCAGAGCATGGACTGATGGGACTGACGGTACCGAAAGAATATGGCGGTGCCGGGCTTGATTTTGTTTCCTATATTACGGCTGTTCACGAGCTGTCAAAAGTAAGCGCAGCGGCCGGTGTGATTTTGTCGGTTCATACATCCGTCGGCACAGCCCCTATTCTGGCTTTTGGAACGGAGGAACAAAAGAATGCGTATATACCAAAGCTCGCCTCCGGCAAATGGCTCGGTGCTTTTTGTTTAACCGAGCCATCGTCGGGCTCTGATGCCTCTTCTTTAAAAACGACAGCACGCCGCGATGGAGATGCCTATGTTTTAAATGGCTCCAAGCTGTTTGTCACAAACGGCGGAGCAGCGGATTTATATGTTATTTTTGCCAGGTCGGAAGCCGGTATTACGGCTTTTGTAGCCGAAAAAGGTATACCTGGCTTTCTCATTGGCAAGGATGAGAAAAAAATGGGTCTTCACGGGTCAAAAACGACGGCTCTTACCTTTGAAGACATGCGTCTGCCGCTCCAAAACAGACTTGGAGAAGAAGGAAGAGGCTTTCACATTGCAATGTCTAATTTGGACGGTGGACGGATTGGTATTGCATCGCAGGCGCTCGGCATCGCAGAAGCGGCTTTTGAGTATGCAAAGAAAAACGGTGCAGGTATAGAGCTGGCTGACATGGCTGTATCGGTTGAGGCAGCCAGGCTGCTTGTCTACCGGGCTGCTTGTTTGCGTGCAGCCGGCCAGATATGCGGAAGGGAAGCGTCTATGGCCAAGCTTTTTGCTTCAAAAGCAGCGGTCACTATCACAAGCCAATGCATCAGCCAGCTTGCCGGAAACGGGCCGGCAGAACGGTTTTTCCGCGATGCCAAAGTAACAGAGATTTACGAAGGGACGTCGGAAATTCAGCGAATTGTGATCAGCAAGCATTTGGCAAAGGGGATGGGGAGATGAACTTCACATTGTCAGAAGAGCACAGCATGATCCGGAAAATGGTGCGGGATTTTGCGGAAAAAGAAATTGCACCGTCTGCTGCCAAGCGCGATGAGGAAGAACGCTTTGACCCAGGGATTTTTCACAAAATGGCGGAACTCGGCTTAACAGGAATCCCGTGGCCGGAAGCATACGGAGGAATCGGCAGTGACTATCTTGCTTACTGTGTGACCATTGAAGAGCTCTCACGTGTATGCGCTTCAACGGGTGTTACCCTGTCGGCTCATACCTCACTGGCCAGCTGGCCGATTTATGCGTTTGGAACAGAGGAGCAAAAAAAGAAATATTTAAAGCCGCTGGCACAGGGAGAAAAAATAGGTGCTTATGCGCTGACGGAACCTGGGAGTGGATCGGATGCTGCCAGCATAAAAACAACGGCTCATCGTGACGGCGCTTCCTTTGTTTTAAATGGCTCTAAGATCTTTATTACAAATGGGGGCATTGCTGACTTATATATTGTTTTTGCGAAAGCAGAGGAAGGGATGACTGCTTTTATCGTAGAAAAACAATTTAACGGATTTTCAATCGGGAAAAAAGAAAAGAAAATGGGTATCCGTTCATCTCCTACTACAGAAGTTATCTTTGACAATTGCCGCGTTCCAGTAGAAAATGTATTAGGTGAAATTGGAAGCGGTTTTAAAATAGCGATGAAAACACTTGATGGCGGCCGCAACGGTATTGCAGCCCAGGCGGTCGGGATTGCACAGGGAGCTCTGGATGCGGCACTTTCCTATGCAAGAGAGCGCAGGCAGTTTGGAAAACCTATTATGGCGAACCAGGGGATTTCATTTAAACTCGCCGATATGGCGACTTCTGTTGAGGCGGCGAGACTGCTGACTTATCAAGCAGCCTGGCTGGAGTCAGAAGGCCTTCCATACGGAAAAGCATCGGCTATGTCTAAGCTCATGGCTGGTGATACGGCTATGTATGTAACGACAGAAGCTGTTCAAATTTTCGGAGGCTACGGGTATACAAAAGAATATCCGGTTGAGCGATTTATGCGCGATGCGAAAATTACCCAGATTTATGAAGGGACACAGGAAATTCAGCGTCTTGTTATTTCCAGGTTTTTATCAACGTAAGGCGGTGTGAAGATGGAGCGAACGAAACGGCCGGTGCCTACTTCGGTTAAAGACACACAACTGATTGAAAAACGGCGGGCTGAGATGATCCGCGGTTCTGTGCAATTATTTAAGCAAAAAGGATTTCATCGGACGACAACCCGTGAAATTGCAAAAGCAGCCGGCTTCAGTATTGGAACATTGTATGAATACATTCGGACCAAAGAAGATGTGCTGTATCTTGTTTGCGACAGTATTTATGATCAAGTAAAGAGCCGGATCGAGCAAATGGATCTTGAGCAGGGAACGCTTGAAAACCTTAAGCTGGGCATCAGCCACTTCTTTTATGTGATTGATGAGATGCAGGATGAAGTTCAAGTATTGTATCAAGAAGTAAAATCCCTTTCAAACGATGTCCTTCCATATGTATTAGAAAAAGAAGAAGAAATGACAGGGATGGTGGAAAAGCTTATTCAGCGGTGTGTTGATAATGGCGTGCTTGATATGGATAAAGACCACGTTCGTATGCTGGCCCAAAACATTTTTGTGCTGGGACAAATGTGGGGATTCCGCCGCTGGATGCTTCAGGAGAATTTTACGCTGGAGGAATACATTAACCTGCAGATAGATTTATTGTTTGAGGGTGTAAAAGGATATGAAATAAAAGCCGCCCTCAAATGAGGACGGCTTTTGCTGCCTTTTTTATTTATAGTAAACCGCGCTTGCGTTCTGAACGCAGTCTTTCATCATCGTCTTCGTCAATGTGCGCTTCTTCACGGCGCACAGTGTCACGGACTGTTTCGGTATCTTCTACTTTTCGTTTACCGACAACGATTTCTTCAGTTACAACCGGTTTTTTTGTTACTTCAACACGCTCTTCCGTAACAGGAACCCGGATTGTTTCTGTGTCTTCTTCAAATGCGCGATCACCAAATGCAGACACATCGCTGTCATTTACTGGACGGCGCTCTACATATACTTCTTCACGCTCAACTGGTACGTCAATGACCTGCTCTTCTTCCACTACTTCTTTTTCTACTTGAACCTCACCTGTTTGCACACGCTCTTTGCTTACATTTAAGCGCTCTTCATGAAGGCGAAGCTTTTCTTCCTCGTTCAAGTTGTCTGTTAAAGTACGGTCTGTATCAAACGTAGCGTTGCCGCCTAGGTTTGTATCCGTCAAGCCCGTCGTTGAACGGCCAGTTCTTGTTGAATCAAGCCCATCGTAATCGATTGGATCCAAAGTTTCGCCATCCAAGTCTGCTCTGTTTCCATTTGCAAGGCCTACTGTGCTGCTTGGATCATAATCGCTGCCATAACGGGTTCCGTAATCACGGTCTACATAAAGCAGCATGCCGCCATTTTCAATTTCGCTGTAGTAGCGGTCCGCTTCTGCATCAGAAAGACCCATGTTACGGAAGCCTTCGCGAATTGGATCTACACCCGATAAGAAGGACATAAAGCGATCTCCCCAAGAGCCGCCTGCTGTTTCGATTTCAGCATTTGTGCGTCCCCTTACCATTGATACCGCATCTTTATCTTTTACAGTAATATACATGTCTTCTTCTGCATATCCATTTGCTCTAAGCTCATCAATTTTTGCTAATAAATCTGTTTCATTGTGGTATACGCCAATAAAGTTTTTGTTTTCCATGATAGTGTTACCTCCTGAAAGATTTAATGTTTTGCTGTTCTGTTTTTTGTATACCCGGTGTTTTGCAGGTAAAACAATTTCAAGCAAATTTGGTCACAATGATGCATATTTGTACTAAAAGTTTCTTTTTTGGTGAAAATAAGGATGGGACTGCTTTATTTCTCCAGAAAAAAGGGAATAATTATAATTAAATTTACATTCCCTACATATCCCTATTATAGTAAGAAGAGATAATAGAGTAGGAAAATGTCGAAGGAAAGGGTGGGGAAGTGTGAGACAGCTTCTTATCTGTGTAACCGTTGCAGCAGTTTCGGTCGGTTCTTATTGGCTTTACATAAAACAATTAGGTGCTGTGCCATTCCTGCTTCTTTCATTTTTCTTCTTCTATAAAGCGTACGAGGAGATAACAGGGAAAGCGAAAAAACGCCGCGAACGGAAGCAAATGAGCCCGTCCATCGCTCCTGCAGGAAAAAAAGCAGAAATCATCACATAAATATAGCGTAGAGGCCTTCTTTTTGTTTATAATGGAGAATATGCCAAAAACGTTTTTGCTCTTTTTTTGGGCGTGCAAATAGAGAAGGGAAGTGCGGATGGTGAGCTTGCAACAACATTCGAAAGAAGAATTAAAGGAAATGTCATTTCTTGAACTGGCGCATTTGATCCTTGCCGATAAGCGGGAGCCGGTTGCATTTAACGATTTACTGTCTGAAATTCAAAAGCATCTGGAAATTTCAGAGCAGGAAGTAAAAGGCCGTATGGTTCAATTTTACACAGATTTAAACATCGACGGCAGCTTTTTGCCACTCGGTGAAAACCGCTGGGGGCTTCGTGCATGGTATCCAGTTGAAAAACTGGAAGAAGAAACAACTAATGCACCAGTGAAAACGCGCAAGAAAAAAGCGAAAAAAGCAGTGGAAGATGATTTCGAAGAAGACATTCTTGAAGAAGAAGACGATCTGATCGATTTTGAAGAAGAAGACTTTGAAGAAGAAGAAGAAGATCTTGATCTGGATGACGATCTAGAAGATGATGATCTAGAAGAAGATTTAGACGTTGATATCGATGAAGACCTTGATGAAGAAGAAGACTTTGAAGAAGAAGAAGGCGCCGAGGACGAGTACGACCTTGACGATAAATAAAGCAGAATCTTCTCTTGACTATTTCATGCGTGAATTGTAGTATGTTATTTGGGCTCTTTACGAGACGAAGAATTTAGTCGATAACGCTCCTCTTACTGAGAAGTAAGTGGGGCGTTTTTTGTATTTTTTTGAGCATTATAACCATTGAAGGAGGACGTTCATTTTGACGAAATATATTTTCGTGACAGGCGGCGTTGTGTCATCTCTTGGAAAAGGAATCACGGCTGCATCTCTCGGCCGATTATTGAAAAATCGTGGGTTAAAGGTATTCATTCAAAAATTTGACCCATACATCAACGTAGACCCGGGAACGATGAGCCCGTATCAGCACGGTGAAGTGTTTGTTACAGATGACGGGGCAGAGACGGATCTTGACCTTGGTCACTACGAGCGCTTTATTGATATTAACTTAACAAAATTAAGTAACATCACAACAGGGAAAGTATACTCAACCGTTCTTCGCAAAGAACGCCGCGGTGAATATCTTGGCGGTACGGTTCAGGTAATCCCGCACATTACGAATGAAATTAAAGACCGCGTGTTCCGTGCTGGCAAAGAATCAGGTGCGGATGTCGTCATTACGGAAATCGGCGG
Source organism: Domibacillus indicus (assembly GCF_023715895.1). Taxonomy (GTDB): domain Bacteria; phylum Bacillota; class Bacilli; order Bacillales; family Domibacillaceae; genus Domibacillus; species Domibacillus indicus_A. The sequence continues at coordinate 290,244 of NZ_JAMBOO010000004.1, forward strand.
TACGGTCGGCGATATTGAATCCCTCCCCTTCTTAGAAGCGATTCGCCAAATTAAAAGTGATGTTGGCCAGGATAACGTATTGTACATTCATTGTACGCTTATTCCGTATTTAAAAGCAGCCGGCGAAATGAAGACAAAACCGACACAGCATAGCGTAAAAGAGCTGCGCAGCTTAGGAATCCAGCCAAATATTATCGTCGTTCGGACAGAAATGCCAATTTCACAGGATATGAAAGATAAGCTTGCACTGTTTTGTGATATCGCAAAAGAAGCGGTTATTGAAGCGACAGATGCTGACACGCTTTATGCAGTGCCGCTTATGCTTCAAAAGCAAAACATGGACGAACTTGTTTGCCGCCTGTTGAAAATGCAATGCCATGAAGCGGACATGACCGAGTGGAGTGCACTCGTTGATAAAGTACGCAACCTGCCAAACAAAGCCCGTATTGCCCTTGTCGGAAAATATGTTGAATTGCAGGATGCTTACATTTCTGTTGCCGAGTCTCTTAAGCATGCTGGTTATCAATTTGATACAGATATCGAGATCGACTGGGTGAACTCCGCTGAATTAACAGAGGAAAATGCAGCAGAGCGCTTAGAAGGTGCAGCAGGCATCCTTGTTCCGGGCGGATTTGGTGATCGCGGTATCGATGGGAAATTGGCTGCGATTCGCTATGCACGTGAAAATAAAGTGCCGTTTTTCGGTATCTGCCTTGGCATGCAGCTTGCATCAATTGAATATGCACGCAACGTATTGAACTTAAAAGATGCTCATTCAGCAGAAATTGTGCCGAATACACCGTATCCGATCATTGATCTTCTGCCTGAACAAAAAGACATCGAAGATCTTGGAGGCACACTTCGCCTAGGTCTTTACGCATGTAAATTAAAACCTGAAACGCTGGCGCGTGCGGCTTACAATGAGGAAATTGTATACGAGCGTCATCGCCACCGTTATGAATTTAACAATGAATTCCGCGAGCAAATGGAGAAAGAAGGCTTTATTTTCTCCGGTACAAGCCCAGATGGACGTCTTGTAGAAATCGTAGAAATCGCGGATCATCCGTGGTTCGTCGCTGCGCAATTCCATCCGGAATTTACGTCGCGTCCAACTCGTCCACAGCCGTTATTTAGAGAATTCGTACGAGCTTCAATCGAACACAGCTAATAAAAAACAGGACCGCCTTTTGCGCCGGTCCTGTTTTTTTATATGTAATGACTGAAACCCGATAGGAATAAAGTTTTCCTTTTTTAAGCTGGCCGGGCACTGTCACTCATATTCAGCCATCATTTCCTCGATCGTCATTTTTAATAGGAAGTAAACGTACAAACCGGCAATCGACGAAGGGAATCCTGTCCGGCCGCCTTCTTCGTCAGGGAGCAGCCCTTTTGTCAGGCGCAGATCAATAAACACGTCTGCTGCTTCCTCAACGCCCGCTGCTTCCCGTTTAGAGGCAATAGCAGTGAACGGGATATTGCCGTTTTGCAGTTCCTTGGCCAGGCTAAGAGCTTCCGCATCATCGGAAAAGCGGGTGGCAATCAGCACACGATCTGCTTCGGTTAAGCGGGCATCCTCTGTCCACTTGCAGATGTCAGGCAGACGCTCGGCACCATGAATCGCTTCTGCTTCAAGAGCAGCCATTTCGCCGAATCCCTTCATATAAATAGTTCCTTCGCCGAGCAGCCCTTGAGACAGGAGGCGTCCCGCATCTTCGATGGCGAATTCCTCTTTTTCACTAATCCGTTTCAGCAGTCCGTTCAACTGCGTCGTAAACATTTTGGACAACCATAATCACTTCTTTCGTTTTCTTTATTATAAGTAAGTTCTCCTAAAAACGCACACGTCCTGTGTGCAACGGAGAACCCAGAACATCCTGTTCAAGTAAAATGAAAAAGGGAATTTGCAGGGTTCTGTCGAATGTAACAAACAAAAGGATAAAAACGGAAGGCGCTATATTTAGGAGGAAGATAAAGATGGCAGCAACAATTCTTATAGTGGACGATCAATATGGAATCAGAATTTTGTTGAATGAAGTATTGAAAAAAGAAGGGTATCAAACTCTTCAGGCAGCAAATGGACCGGAAGCAATTCAGCTGGCGAGAGAAAATGTTCCGGATTTAGTGTTGCTTGATATGAAAATTCCAGGTATGGATGGTATTGAAATTTTAAAGCGGATGAAGGCAGAAAATCCAAACATCCGGGCCATTATTATGACGGCTTACGGAGAATTGGATATGATTCAGGAAGCAAAGAATATCGGCGCCATTATGCATGTTCCGAAACCATTTGATATTGATGATATCCGCCAAACCATCAAAGAACATTTAACGCTTTAATGGAATAAGTAAATTGTGTTGGTAATAAAAAGACGAATTTGATATGATACAAATGTGGTTTTTTTCATGAAGCAAACATTTCCCTTAGAGGAGGAAACAAAATGCCATTAGTATCAATGAAAGAAATGTTAAATACTGCGAAAGAAAAGAAATACGCAGTAGGCCAATTCAACCTAAACAACCTTGAGTTCACTCAAGCGATTCTTCAAGCAGCTGAAGAAGAAAAATCACCAGTTATCCTTGGTGTTTCTGAAGGCGCGGCTCGCTACATGGGCGGATTCAAAACAGTTGTGAAAATGGTAGAAGGATTAATGGAAGACTACGGTACGACAGTACCTGTTGCCATTCACCTTGACCACGGTTCAAGTTTCGAAAAATGTAAAGAAGCGATCGATGCAGGATTTACATCTGTTATGATCGATGCTTCACACCATCCATTTGAAGAAAACGTTGCTACAACTTCTAAAGTTGTTGAATATGCACATTCAAAAGGTGTTTCAGTTGAAGCGGAACTTGGCACAGTTGGCGGACAAGAAGACGATATCGTTGCTGAAGGTGTTATCTATGCAGATCCGCAAGAGTGCGAAGAGCTTGTAAAACGCACAAACATCGACTGCCTTGCACCAGCACTTGGTTCTGTTCACGGTCCTTACAAAGGCGAGCCAAACCTTGGCTTTGCTGAGATGGAAGCGATCGGAAATGCAACAGGTCTTCCACTTGTTCTTCACGGCGGTACAGGCATTCCAACAAAAGACATCGAAAGATCAATCTCTCTTGGAACAGCTAAAATCAACGTAAATACAGAAAACCAAATCGCTTCTGCAAAAGCAGTTCGTGAAGTACTTGCTGCAAAACCAGAAGAGTACGATCCACGTAAATACCTTGGACCAGCTCGCGATGCAATTAAAGCGACAGTTGCCGGTAAAATGCGTGAATTTGGTTCTTCAGGCCAAGCGTAAGAGGCTTACAGCAAAGGTGCTGCATGATGACGCAGTTTAGCCTTTGAGCGATTCTGCATGCCTATAACAAAACAAATAACGACAAGAACCGCCTTTTTTAACGAATAGGCGGTTGTTGTTTATATTATAAAATGAACTGAAAAGAGGGAATATTTAATGAAATTCTTTATTGACACAGCCAACATCGATGAAATCCGCGAAGCACATTCTTGGGGCATTCTCTCCGGCGTTACAACAAATCCATCATTGGTTGCAAAAGAAACCATTCCATTCCATGACCGTCTTCGTGAAATTACGGAGCTTGTTTCAGATTCAGTAAGTGCAGAAGTTATTGCGCTTGATGCAGAAGGCATGATTAAAGAAGGCCGCGAACTGGCTCAAATTGCGCCAAACATTACAGTAAAAGTACCAATGACGCCGGAAGGCTTGAAAGCGGTCGCAGTGTTCGCTAAAGAAGGTATTAAAACAAATGTTACACTCATTTTCAGCGCTAACCAGGCGTTGATGGCAGCGCGTGCCGGTGCTACATACGTTTCACCATTCCTTGGCCGTTTAGATGATATCGGACAGGATGGACTTGAGTTGATCGAGACGATTGCAGATATTTTTGCCATCCATGGCATCGAAACAGAAATTATCGCAGCATCGATCCGTCATCCACAGCATATTACAGCAGCAGCGCTAAAAGGAGCGCATATTGCGACAACTCCTTACAAAGTATTGGCTCAGCTGTTTAAACACCCGTTAACGGATAAAGGTATCGAAGGATTCCTGGCTGATTGGGAAAATCGTAAAGCGAAGTAAGAATTGTACATGAGACCATTTTTATCGGTTAAACTACGATTACCAAGAAAGCTTTCCCGCTTTCCGTTTACGCAGAAAGAAGGGAGTACAACATGATGGAAAAGTTAAAGATTGAAGGCGGCCATTCTTTAAAAGGCACAATTAAGGTGGACGGCGCAAAAAACAGCGCCGTTGCCCTTGTACCGGCTGCTATTTTGGCGGAATCTCCGATTACAATCGATGGATTGCCGGATATATCCGATATTCATATGTTAAAAGGTCTTTTGGAGGAAGTTGGCGGAGAGGTTACGTTTGAAGATGGGGAAATGAGAATTGATCCGACAAACATGACTGCTATGCCGCTGCCAAATGGAAAAGTCAAAAAGCTCCGTGCTTCTTACTACTTAATGGGTGCTATGCTTGGCCGTTTTAATAAAGCGGTCATTGGCTTGCCCGGCGGCTGCCATCTCGGCCCTCGTCCGATTGACCAGCATATTAAAGGGTTTGAAGCACTCGGTGCCGAAGTAACAAATGAACAAGGCGCGATTTATTTGCGCGCAAATGAACTGCGCGGTGCCAGAATTTATTTGGATGTAGTCAGTGTGGGGGCAACCATTAATATCATGCTGGCAGCGGTTCGTGCCAAAGGCCAGACGATTATCGAAAACGCGGCAAAAGAGCCGGAAATTATTGATGTGGCAACGCTTCTGTCAAATATGGGTGCAAAGATTAAAGGAGCCGGCACGGACGTGATTCGTATTGATGGCGTAGAGCGTCTGCATGGCTGCCGTCATTCCATTATTCCGGACCGTATTGAAGCGGGTACTTTTATGATTATGGCAGCAGCGGCAGGAGAAGGCGTCATTGTCGATAATGTTATTCCACTGCATATGGAGTCGCTAACGGCTAAGCTGCGTGAAATGAATGTGCCGATTGAAATCGGAGAAGACCGCATTTTTGTTGGAAAAGCCCAGAATCTTAAAACCGTTGATATTAAAACACTTGTTTATCCGGGGTTTGCAACCGATCTTCAGCAGCCGTTCACGTCGCTTTTAACAAAAGCATCAGGTTCGGCTATTGTAACCGATACGATTTATCCAGCGCGTTTCAAGCATATTGACGAGCTGCGCCGTATGGGAGCCAATGTGAAAACGGAAGGACGCTCTGCCATCATTAACGGTCCTGTTCAGCTTCAAGGAGCAAAAGTGAAAGCCAGCGATCTGCGCGCTGGTGCAGCACTTGTGATAGCCGGTTTAATGGCAGATGGCATTACGGAAGTAACGGGTCTCGAGCATATTGACCGCGGCTACAGCAAGCTGGCTGAAAAGCTGACAGCTCTCGGCGCTAATATTTGGCGGGAAGAAATGACAGAAGAAGAGTACAGTGAAATAAAAAGTTCATAGTATTAAGCGAAACAACTGGTAAATGTGTTACAATATATAAAAAATATGTGGCATAATGATGTTGTTTGTTCGTCGCAGGGGGAGGCAGGAGAGTAATGGAGAGAAGTTTATCGATGGAACTAGTCCGCGTTACAGAAGCGGCTGCACAAGCATCAGCACGCTGGATGGGCCGTGGCCTGAAGGACGAAGCAGATGGTGCAGCAACATCAGCAATGCGGGATGTGTTCGATACGATCCCGATGAAAGGGACAGTCGTGATCGGTGAAGGCGAAATGGATGAAGCCCCAATGCTTTATATTGGCGAGAAGCTTGGAAACGGCTATGGGCCACGTGTGGATGTGGCTGTTGATCCTCTTGAAGGAACAAATATTGTCGCAGCCGGCGGCTGGAATGCGCTGGCTGTTTTAGCAGTAGCAGATGCCGGAAACCTGTTGAATGCGCCTGATATGTACATGGATAAAATTGCCGTCGGACCTGAAGCTGTCGGTATGATCGACATTAACGCCTCTGTGACGGACAACCTAAGAGCTGTTGCCAAAGCGAAAAACAAAGATATTGAAGATGTGGTGGCCACGGTTTTGAACCGCGAACGCCACCAGCATATTATTGCCGAGTTGCGCGAAGCCGGCGCTCGTATTAAACTAATTAATGACGGTGATGTTGCTGCGGCAATTAATACAGCGTTTGATAAAACAGGCGTTGATATTTTATTTGGTTCGGGCGGCGCACCAGAAGGCGTTATTTCTGCTGTTGCATTGAAAGCGCTTGGCGGGGAAATTCAAGGACGTTTGCTGCCGCAGTCTGATGCTGAGCTTGAACGATGCATGAGAATGGGTCTTGACGTGAATAAAGTTCTTCGGATGGAAGACCTTGTCCGCGGCGACGACGCTATTTTTGCGGCAACCGGTGTAACAGACGGTGAATTGCTGCGCGGTGTTCAATTTAAAGGTAAGTACGCAGAAACACAATCTGTCGTTATGCGTGCCAAATCAGGTACTGTCCGTTTTGTAGATGGACGTCACAGCTTGCACAAAAAACCTAATCTTGTTATTAAACCATAAGCATACCAACAGCGGTGCAGCCGGTCCGGTTCTCCGCTGTTTTGTTTGATTTGCCCACTTGTTTATCATGCTTCATCGTCACCCCTCCCTTCTATCAAATCAATTTAATAAAGTGTGGTGCCATAATGGAAGAACTTACAATCAATCATCTTGAAAACTTAAAACTAAAAGAGTTATACGAACTTGCCAAAACGTACAAAATCTCCTACTATAGCAAGCTCACCAAAAAAGAACTGATTTTTGCCATCTTAAAAGCGCGCGCTGAGCAGCAAGGCTTCTTCTTTATGGAAGGAGTGCTTGAAATCATTCAGTCGGAAGGCTTTGGTTTCCTTCGTCCGATTAACTACTCAGCCAGTTCGGAAGATATTTATATTTCTGCTTCTCAAATTCGCCGTTTTGATCTTCGAAACGGGGACAAAGTATCCGGAAAAGTTCGTCCGCCAAAAGAAAATGAACGGTATTACGGACTTCTGCATGTAGAAGCGGTCAATGGAGAAGATCCGGAAACAGCAAAGGAACGGGTTCATTTTCCAGCGCTTACGCCGCTTTACCCGGACCGCCAAATCGAGCTTGAACTTGAGTCCAGACACTTATCTACCCGGATTATGGATTTGGTTTCGCCAGTTGGGTTTGGCCAGCGCGGCTTGATTGTTGCACCGCCGAAAGCCGGGAAAACAATGCTGTTAAAAGAAATTGCCAATTCGATCTCGGCCAACCATCCGGAAGCAGAGCTGATTGTCCTGCTTATTGATGAGCGTCCGGAAGAAGTAACGGATATCGAGCGCTCGGTGCAAGCTGAAGTCGTTAGTTCGACATTTGATGAAGTGCCGGAAAACCACATTAAAGTGGCAGAACTTGTACTTGAACGCGCCATGCGTCTCGTTGAGCATAAGCGGGATGTCATCATCCTTATGGATTCTATTACACGCCTGGCTCGTGCATACAACCTTGTGATTCCGCCGAGCGGCCGTACCTTATCCGGCGGTATTGATCCGGCAGCTTTTCACCGCCCAAAACGCTTTTTTGGTGCCGCGCGCAATATTGAGGAAGGCGGCAGCTTAACGATTTTGGCCACGGCTCTCGTTGATACGGGCTCACGTATGGATGATGTGATTTACGAAGAGTTTAAAGGGACGGGCAATATGGAACTGCACCTTGATCGTTCACTTGCCGAGCGCCGTGTGTTCCCGGCCATCGATATTCGCCGTTCGGGTACGCGCAAAGAAGAGCTGTTGATTGGCAAAGAACAGCTTGATATGGTCTGGGCAATTCGTAAAACAATGTCAGATGCGCCAGACTTGGCGGATAAAGTATTGCGCCGTCTGCGCCAGACAAAAAGCAACGAGGAATTTATTGCTCAGCTGCTTGCTGAAACAAAGAAAAATGGCGCCTCAAAAAAAATGCTGTAACCTAATTGCAATTTTTGAGGGTGCCTGCTATAATGTGATTTATGTGAATGAAATAAATAATTAGGATTAACACCTAATTATATTTAACTCTGTTTCGGAATGACTCAGGGCGGAAGGAGAGAAAAAAGATGCAAGCAGGAATTCATCCTAACTACAAAACTGCACTTGTTAAATGTGCATGCGGTAACGAGTTTGAAACTGGTTCAGTTAAAGACGAGATCCGCGTAGAGGTTTGCTCTGAATGCCATCCATTCTACACTGGTCGTCAGAAATTTGCTGACGCAGGCGGACGTGTGGATCGCTTCAACAAAAAATACGGCCTTAAAGATCAAGCAAGATAATGATAAAAGGGACAGGCAAGGAGTGCAAACTGCTTGCCTGTTTTTTTGTATGTAAAAATAATAGACCATCAATTTTTGAATGATGTTTGTAATGTCTAGCTCCAGGCGCCATCGGCTCGAGGTCATAAGCCAAGCGCTTCTGGAGGCAAAAAGCGCCTCCGGCAGTGCTCGTCTTATGCTTGTCGCCGATAAGCGGGCGCCTTGCGCTTTTCTTAGATAAAATGGAGGGACAGGCAGGATGGCCCAGCTTTTTTTTAAATATGGTGCGATGAATAGCGGCAAGTCGATTGAAATTTTAAAGGTTGCCAATAACTATGAAGAACAAAATAAGGGCGTGCTTTTGTTTACGTCAGGTCTCGATACTCGGGATGAAGTTGGCTACATTTCAAGCCGCGTAGGCCTGCGGCGTCCGGCGCGTCCGATCTTCGCGGATACAAACGTATTTGAAGAGGTACGAAGAGATCCATCATCGCCATCATGTATTCTGGTAGATGAAGTGCAGTTTCTATCAAAGAAGCACGTGCTGCAGCTCGCCCAGATTGTAGACGAACTGAACATTCCGGTTATGGGATTCGGCTTGAAAAATGATTTTCAAAATGAGCTGTTTGAAGGAAGCCAGTATATGCTTATTTACGCGGATAAAGTAGAAGAAATGAAAACGATCTGCTGGTTTTGTGAGCGAAAAGCAACGATGAATCTGCGCGTGGATGAAGAAGGAAAACCTGTGTATACAGGGGAACAAATTCAAATCGGCGGCAACGATACCTATTATCCGGTTTGTCGGAAATGCCATCAAAACCCGCCGCTTTAACAAACGAGGTGTAGACAATGTTTGATCGATTGCAGGCAGTAGAAGACCGATACGAAAAATTAAATGAACTGCTTAGTGACCCGGATATTGTAAATGATCCGGCTAAGCTTCGCGATTATTCTAAAGAACAATCAGATATTCAAGAAACAGTGGAAGTATACCGGCAGTACAAAGAAGCAAAAGAACAATATGCCGATGCGAAAGCGATGCTTGAAGACAAGCTTGATGCTGAAATGCGGGAAATGGTTAAAGAAGAAATGAGCGAGCTGGAAGGTACGCTTTCTGATCTGGAAGGCCGGATGAAAATTTTGCTTATACCGAAAGATCCGAATGACGATAAAAACGTCATTATGGAAATTCGCGGCGCTGCTGGGGGCGATGAAGCGGCTCTGTTTGCTGGCGATCTGTACCGGATGTATTCACGGTATGCAGAAGCAAACAATTGGAAAATTGATGTAATCGAAGCGAGTACAACCGGGGTTGGCGGCTACAAAGAAATTATTTTTATGATTAATGGCCGCGGTGCTTACTCTAAATTAAAGTACGAAAACGGCGCCCATCGGGTACAGCGTGTACCAGAAACAGAATCTGGCGGGCGTATTCATACGTCTACAGCGACTGTTGCGGTTATGCCGGAAACAGAAGAAGTCGAAGTGGAAGTGCACGATAAAGACATCCGGGTGGATACATTCGCATCAAGCGGACCGGGCGGCCAGTCCGTCAATACGACGATGTCTGCTGTCCGGCTGACGCATTTGCCAACTGGCATCGTTGTATCCTGCCAGGATGAAAAATCACAAATTAAAAACAAAGAAAAAGCGATGAAAGTTCTTCGTGCGCGTATTTACGATAAGTTTCAAAAAGAAGCGCAGGCAGAATACGACGCTGTCCGCAAATCAGCCGTAGGTACCGGTGACCGCTCGGAGCGGATCCGCACGTATAATTTTCCGCAAAACCGCGTAACCGATCACCGTATCGGGTTGACGATTCAAAAGCTTGATCAAATTCTTGAAGGCAAAGTCGGCGAAGTAATTGATGCTCTTATCGTAGAAGATCAGTCAAGCCGTCTTGAAAACCTGGAGGATTAATAAGTGGAACAAAAAATATATGAAGCCCTAAAATGGGCTTCTTCTTATTTAGTCGAGCACAGCCGCGATGCGAATGCGGGTGAACTGCTGATGAAGCATGTAATGGGCGTAAGCCGCTCCGCTCTATTGGCGAGGCTGCATGATCCACTGACACCAGAGCGGTGGGATGCTTTTTCAAAAATGGTCCAACGCCATGCAGAAGGAGTGCCGGTCCAGCATTTGATTGGCATGGAAGAGTTTTACGGACGGTCGTTTATCGTAAACAACCATGTTTTAATCCCGCGGCCCGAAACAGAAGAGCTTGTGTATCATACAATCGAAAAAATAAAAAAAATAAAGAGCCCGGTGATTGTCGATATTGGAACAGGGAGCGGTGCAATTGCCGTAACCATGAAAGCTGAACGGCCGGATGCTTCTGTCTACGCAGTGGATTTATCCCCAGAAGCATTGCAGACGGCAGCCCAAAATGCCGATATTCTCGGTGCGGACGTGACGTTTTGGCATGGCGACCTGGCAGAACCGCTCATTAAGCAAGGACTGCTGGTGGATGTACTGCTGTCGAACCCGCCTTACATTCCGGCCCGAGAGCGGGAAACATTGTCCACAGTTGTGGTGGATCACGAGCCGCATATGGCATTGTTTGGTGGAGAAGACGGGCTTGATTTGTACCGGAGGCTGGCTGAGCAGCTGCCGCTTGTTATGAAGCCGGGGGGAATTGTCGGCGTGGAAACAGGCGCCGGCCAAACCAAAGAAGTTGCCGCTCTTTTTCAGGCAGCTTTCCCAGATGGGACAGTAAGCATTATGTATGATATTAATAAAAAAGATAGAATGGTATTTTTGCACGTTTAAGATAAATCCTTTCCGGCGATACTGATTGCCGGGAGGGATGATAAAATGAAAACAAAAATTCTTATTCTATATGTATATGGACTTTCAGCTGCCGTTTGCTTTATGATGTATTTTGCCCCGTCTGATCCCGCTGCGGGCGGTATTCCAGAAGAGGCAATCCGTATCAGGGTCGTTGCGCATGACAACAGCCGATCAGAGCAGGAAAGAAAAGAGCGTGTTCACTTTGCGGTTGCTGAGCAAATCAGCAAGTGGGCGGCGAATGCGCATTCACCCGGGGAAGCGCGTACTTTGATCGGAGAAAATATAAAAGAAGTAAAAGAAATCGCCGTAAAGACGGCGGACGGTGCACCTGTTAATGTTTCGCTGGGCAAGGAAGCATTTCCTGCCAAGCAGTATGGCCGTTATGTATATCCGCCGGGCGATTATGAATCGCTTGTTGTCACTATTGGGGATGGACGTGGGGATAACTGGTGGTGTTTACTGTATCCATCGTTTTGTTTTCCAGAAGAAAAAGAAGAAGATTCGGGATATAAATGGGCGGTTATTGAGTTATGGGATCATTTGAAAGAAGATGATGATTCAAAAGAAAGGGAAAAAGCCCTTGCGATGCAAGAAGATCTAGATTTATTATGTGAGAAAGTAAAAGAAAATCCACAGTCATCCACACAGTTATACACAATCGGGGATAAGTTATACACATATTGTGAATAACTTTGTTTATAACAAAGCTGAAAGTCGATTTATATATAGAATTAAGTAAAGTATTCTTAGATTTTGTAAATAAAAAAGCAAAGGTGACAAATATGGAGACGAAATACTGGTTTGTGGATAACTTTGAGGAAATTCATCAACATTATCCACAAATAAAAGAAGCAGCCGAGCTTATCCAAAGAGGAGAGGTAGTCGCATTTCCTACAGAAACCGTGTATGGCCTGGGGGGACAGGTAAAACTGGATAACGCTGTGGACAAAATTTTTAAAGCAAAAGGGCGGCCATCTGATAATCCGCTTATTGTCCACATTGCGGACAAAAAAGATGTGGACGAATTAGCTCATTCTATTCCATCCTATGCACGCAAGCTGATGGAGGCGTTTTGGCCAGGTCCGCTGACAGTTATTGTTCCAAAAAAAGATGGGGTTCTGTCTGAGCGGGTCACAGCCGGTCTTAATACGGTAGCTCTTCGAATGCCCAATCATCCAGCCGCGCTTGCTTTAATTAAAGAAGCAGGAGTGCCAGTGGCGGCGCCGAGTGCGAATCGTTCAGGAAAACCGAGCCCGACCACGGCTCAGCATGTGCTCGATGACTTAAAGGGACGGATTGCCGGAGTGGTAGATGCAGGTGAAACAGGAGTCGGATTGGAATCTACTGTCGTTGACTGCACAGGTGATTATCCGATTGTCCTGCGGCCGGGCGGCGTAACCGAAGCGGATATTAAAGCAGTAGCTGGAAAAGCGGACACAAATACCGTTTTAAAGAAACAGGAAGACGCCCCGAAGGCGCCGGGAATGAAATATACACATTATGCGCCTGAAGCACCGCTTTACATAATGGAAGGAACGGCTCAAGCTATTCAGAAAAAAGTAGATGAATGGAAGAAAGAAGGCAAAAAAGTCGGCGTGCTGGCCGCATCAGAAAACGCAGCCTCGTACAAAGCGGAGGCTGTTATTGTGTGTGGAAGCAGAAGTGACTTATCTTCGGTTGCCAGGGAATTGTACGGGGCACTCCGGGCATTTAATGAAAAGCCGGTTGATATAATCATTGCCGAAGCGTTTCCGACAGAAGGCGTCGGTGCAGCCATTATGAACAGGCTTGAAAAAGCAGCAGGACATAAATGGATCAAATGAAAAAAGCAGGCTGACCAGACAGCCTGCTTTTTTCATTTGGTGCGCAGGCCTTGTTCGGCGGTCTGCTGTGTGAGAAATATACATCAAATAAAATGGAATCAACATCAGGTTTTTCTATGCTTAAGCCTAACCCTGGGCGGCAGCGTCCTATACAGCAGCTAAAAGATTGTTTTGCATACGAAAAAAATAAATCTGAGAGCGTGTTTATCGTTATGATTCCTGCATGGCGCCGGTTATAGAAAACACCGCCCGGCATATAGATAAGCATGGATATTTTTATTTTATCATTAGCACTGTCGGCAGACGCATTTGGTGCAGCCCTGGCTGTTGGAATGAGACGTATGGGATTATGGGACAAACTCAAGCTGAGTGCTGCAGTCGGTATTATGCATGTGATCCTTCCTGCTGCCAGCATGACAGCGGGTAACTTCCTGCACGGAAGATTTGGGGATATTCTGTTTTCAGCGGGCGGGCTGGTTCTTGTCATTACCGGTCTGCAGATGGTGCTTTCCTTTTTCAGGCAGGAAGAACAAGAAAAGCCGGCCGGTATCGGTATCATGCTGTTTGCCTTCGGAGTAAGTATGGACAGCTTTTCGACGGGATTGTCGCTTGGTGTGCTCGGGATGGACAAGTCCATAGCGGTGATGAGCTTTGGTGTATTCTCGGGCGTCATGACCATGGCCGGCCTGCTGCTCAGCAGTCGGATTAGTACAGCAGCGGGAAAGGTTGGAGAAGCAGCAGGAGGTGTGTTTCTATTATTAATTGGGTTAAAATGGATATTTACATGACGAAGTCCTTTTCAAATAGAAAAGGACTATTTTACTGTAATTTAATCCATTATAATGAAAGAAAACGTATGCAAAGGTGGTTACCATGAAAATTTTATTCGTATGCACAGGCAATACATGCCGCAGTCCAATGGCGGAAGCCATTTTACGCCAAAAGAAGCCAGACTGGGAAGTGAAATCAGCTGGATTGTACGCGAGTCCAGGCGCACCTGCTTCAAGGGGAACGACAGTTGTTTTAAATGAAAAAGGGATTCCACACAATCACGCCGCCGCCCAAGTCACAGAAGAACTGCTCAAATGGGCAGATCTTGTCATGACGATGACATCGTCACATAAACAGCTGATTGACGTTCATTTCCCGCAGTTTCGGGATAAAGTAAGACCGCTGAAGGAAGCGGACGGAGACGTAGTCGATCCATTTGGCGGTTCAGACGCGGAGTACCGAAAAACATTTGAAGAGCTTGAGTACTACATAAGCAGGTGGCTGGAGAGAGAATCCGAAAAATGAGAGAAAAAAAGGCGTATTCATTCAGCATTCGAAAAAAACTGGTTCTGCTTGTGACGCTGCTTGCCCTTATTACGTATACCTTCAGTGCATTATTTATGTATTTTATTTATCCGGCTTACTTTTCGCATATAAACGAAATGGCTTTTACGATTGCTACACTTGCGTTCGGTATTTTTTGGTCAGCTGTGTTAGCTTATTTTGCCGCGGCTTATTTTGTAAAGCCGATTATCCGGCTTGAAGCAGCCGCTCGGGAGGCGGCTTCAGGAAGAATTGAACAAGAAGTCACTCTTCCAAATAGTGATGATGAAATTCGTGCACTCGCTTCAGCATTTAACGAGATGCTTACAAATTTACGAATGATGGTACAAAGCATCGAAAGCAACTTTGCTATTACAGATGAAAGCGTCGGCCATATCGCACAGATCAGCGGCCAAGCTGTGCATCAGGCTGGGAGCATGGCACAAACAGCAGAGGAAATTGCCAGCGGTGCCGAAAGTTCCGCTCTTGCTGTACAGGCAACAGCAGAAGCAATGGAAGAAGTAGCCGAAATTGCTGGAGATGTACAAAGGAAAGCGAGAGAGTCCGCCCAAAAAGCGGAGAGTATGGTTGGCGAGCTGGACACAAGCAGAGAAACATTTCAATTGCTTATCTCCGGAATGGATGGGCTTGCGGCTGACAACATGGAGTCGCTGGAAGCGGTCCGGTCGCTCGAAGAAAATGCCCGCAAGGTCGGCAGCGTGATCAGCCTGGTAGGAGATATTGCTGCTCAAACTAATCTATTGGCACTCAATGCGTCCATTGAAGCGGCACGCGCCGGGGAACATGGAAAAGGGTTTGCTGTAGTGGCAGAAGAAGTCCGCAAGCTTGCAGATGAAAGTGCCACAGCGGTCAAAAGCATTTCTGACCTTGTAAAGCAGATTCAGCTTGAAGTCGATCATGTTGTTCAGAAAATTACGGATCAGGCAAAGGCGGCAGAAGAAGGGGTTCAAAAAGGAGCGTCGGCTCAGGAAGCGGTTGGCCAAATTGGTGCAGCGATTATGAGTATGGCTGCCGAGGTCGAGGAAATTTCTACGCTTGTTGATCGGCAGATGGGCAAAATTGAACAAACGACGCACCAGTCTCAAGAGGTGGCTGCCATTGCTGAAGAAACCTCTGCTGGGGCAAATGAAGTGACCCATGCGGCACAAATGCAGTCAGATGTGATTCATGAAATCGGCAGCATCAGCCAAAAGCTGGAAGAGCAGGCAGCTGCGCTCAAGTCTGTCATTACACGTTTTAAACTGTAGTTTCCCTGCGAAGTATGAGAAAATAAAACAAAAAAGCTTGAAAGGAGTCTTGGATATGAAGGTAGCCATCGCATCAGATCATGGCGGAATCAATATTCGCGAAGAAATCAAAACACTAATGGAAGAACTCGGCATTGAGTATGAGGATTTTGGCTGTGAGTGCGCCACATCCGTTGATTATCCAGACTACGCTCTTCCAGTAGCGGAAAAAGTCGCCGCAGGTGAATTTGACCGCGGCATTTTAATCTGCGGAACAGGCATTGGGATGTCCATTGCAGCCAATAAAGTAAAAGGAGCCCGCTGCGCGCTTGTGCATGATGTATACAGCGCTAAACTGACACGCCAGCATAACGATACAAATTTAATTGCAATGGGCGAGCGCGTGATTGGACCGGGGCTTGCACGGGAAATTGCCCAAATGTGGCTGACAACTGATTTTGAAGCCGGACGCCATGCCACGCGGATCGGCAAAATTGCCGAATATGAAGAAAGAAGCGGACAGTAATGGATCGGCTTACGGTTTGGAAACAGGAACTTGAGTCCCTTCTTTCAGAGCTGCAGGAACAAGCTCAATTTCAAAAAGGACAGCTGTTTATTGTAGGCTGTTCTACATCGGAAGTAGCCGGCGGCCGGATCGGTACAGCCGGTACAGATGAGACAGCAGCTGCTCTTTATGAGGTGCTGCAGGCCTTCGCGGAAAAAACAGGTGTTCATTTAGCCTTTCAATGCTGTGAGCATTTAAATAGAGCAGTCGTAATGGAACGGGAAGCGGCACAGCGATTCGGCTATGAAGAAGTAGCAGCTGTGCCGGTGCGGACTGCCGGCGGGGCCATGGCTGCTTATGCCTACCGGCAAAAAAACTGTGTACTCGTTGAATTCGTTAAAGCGGACGGTGGAATTGATATTGGCGATACATTGATCGGCATGCACTTAAAACATGTAGCCGTGCCAGTCCGGACGTCGGGAAATTCAGTCGGCGCTGCGCATGTCACCATGGCCAGAACACGTCCTAAATTGATCGGCGGGCCGAGAGCGGTATATGAAAAAACGAATGTAAATGATTTCGACGGAACAGAATGTTAAGAAATGAGCTCGTTTTCAAAAAGAAAAAGCTCATTTCTTAACGAAAAAGCGTAAAAAAACAAAAAATGCGGTTGAAAGATTCGGGAAACATGTTATTATGAAAGAGGATTTTAAGGACAACTCGCATGAACTATTTTATAGATTGGGAAGGGGAACAACGATGAGCAAAATTCAAGCGCAGGACCCGGCTGTATTTGCAGCAATTCAGGATGAGCTGAAACGCCAGCAGACAAAGATTGAACTGATTGCTTCAGAAAACTTTGTATCAGAAGCAGTAATGGAAGCACAAGGTTCGGTTTTAACGAATAAATACGCAGAAGGCTACCCAGGCAAACGCTACTATGGCGGCTGCGAGCACGTGGATGTGGTAGAAGACTTGGCACGTGATCGTGCAAAAGAACTTTTTGGTGCAGAATATGTAAACGTTCAGCCGCATTCAGGTGCACAGGCAAACATGGGTGTTTACTTTGCAGTATTAGAAGCAGGCGATACGGTTCTTGGCATGAATTTATCTCATGGCGGCCACTTAACACACGGAAGCCCGGTTAACTTCAGCGGCGTTCAGTACAACTTCATTGAGTACGGCGTAACAAAAGAAGAGCAAGTAATCGATTATGAAGATGTTCGCCAAAAAGCACTTGAGCACAAGCCGAAATTGATTGTTGCTGGTGCAAGTGCGTACCCGCGTGCAATTGACTTTGCTAAATTCCGTGAAATCGCAGATGAAGTGGGCGCTTACTTAATGGTCGATATGGCACACATTGCCGGCCTTGTGGCAGCAGGCCTTCACCAAAACCCAGTTCCTTACGCTCACTTTGTAACGACGACAACACACAAAACGCTTCGCGGTCCACGCGGCGGTATGATTTTGTCAACAGAAGAGTTTGGTAAAAAGTTTGATAAATCAATCTTCCCTGGTATTCAAGGCGGCCCGCTTATGCACGTAATCGCTGCAAAAGCTGTTGCATTTAAAGAAGCACTTCAGGATGATTTCAAAACGTATGCGCAAAACATCATTGACAACGCAAGCCGTCTTGCAGAAGGCTTGAAAGCAGAAGGAATCGATATCGTGTCGGGCGGAACAGATAACCACCTTCTTTTGATCGATCTTCGTTCCCTTGGCTTAACAGGAAAAGTAGCAGAAGCAGTGCTTGATGAAGTGGGCATTACGGTAAACAAAAACACGATTCCGTACGATCCGGAAAGCCCATTTGTAACAAGTGGTATTCGTATCGGTACAGCAGCGGTTACATCACGTGGATTCGACCTTGCTGCAATGGATGAAGTGGCTTCAATCATTGCAAAAACATTGAAAAATCATGAAGATGAAGCAGTGTTGAAAGAGTCAGCAGAACGCGTTGTTGCTTTAACATCAAAATACTCACTTTACCAAGAAGCATAATCAAACAAAAACTGCCGGCAGATGCCGGCAGTTTTTTATGTTTCAAAGAAGCGCCCTGTCCCCTCGGTTGCCCGCCCTTTACTTTTGGAGTAAAATAGGAATGGTTTTGTATGACCGTATAAACGAGGAGTGAACTTGATGGGAAAAGTTTATGTATTCGATCATCCGCTTATTCAACATAAGCTGACAATGATTCGCGATAAAAACACGGGCACGAAAGATTTTCGTGAACTAACAGATGAAGTGGCCACACTGATGGCATTTGAAATTACACGGGATCTGCCGCTTGAAGAAGTAACGGTGCAAACACCGGTTTGTGATGCAAAAGCGATGGTGCTTGCCGGTAAAAAGCTTGGAATTGTGCCGATTTTGCGTGCAGGTATTGGAATGGTAGACGGTGTACTTAAGCTGATCCCTGCGGCAAAAGTAGGCCATGTCGGTTTATACCGTGATCCGGAAACGCTTCAGCCGGTTGAATATTATGTAAAGCTGCCATCTGATGTAGAGGATCGCGATTTTATCGTGGTAGATCCGATGCTTGCAACAGGCGGCTCTGCTATTGAAGCCATTCGTTCCTTGAAAAAGCGCGGCGCAAAAAATATTAAATTTATGTGCCTGATTGCCGCTCCGGAAGGGGTAGAGCTTTTAAAAGAAGCACACCCGGACGTAGACATTTACATTGCATCACTGGATGAAAAATTGAACGAAAAAGGCTACATTGTACCGGGTCTCGGCGATGCCGGTGACCGTTTATTCGGAACAAAATAAAGAAAAGCAGGTGGAGAGAATGGATCGCCCGATTAAAGTAATGACGATTTTCGGCACGCGGCCGGAAGCGATTAAAATGGCTCCGCTCGTTTTGGAACTGAAAAAGCGTCCAGACGAATTTGAAGCCATTGTTACGGTAACAGCCCAGCACCGCCAAATGCTCGATCAGGTGCTGAACATTTTCAATATTACACCGGATTACGATTTGAATATTATGAAAGACCGCCAGACGCTGATCGATGTAACGACGCGCGGACTTGAAGGACTTGATGGAGTCATGAAAGAAGTCCAGCCGGATATCGTACTCGTTCACGGTGATACAACGACCACGTTTGTAGCCGGACTTGCTGCTTTTTACAATCAAATTGCAGTGGGTCATGTGGAAGCGGGTCTTCGTACATGGAATAAGTATTCACCGTTCCCTGAAGAAATGAATCGCCAGCTGACAGGTGTAATGGCGGATCTTCATTTTTCACCGACGGCACAGTCTGAACAAAACTTATTAAATGAAAATAAGAAGCCGGAGTCTATTTTCGTAACAGGCAATACAGCGATCGATGCGCTGAAAACAACGGTTAAAGAAGAGTATACGCATGAGGTGCTTGAGAAGCTGGGCGATGACCGGCTTGTGTTAATGACAGCGCACCGCCGCGAAAATCTGGGCGAACCAATGAAAAACATGTTCCGTGCCATCAAGCGTCTTATAGAGGATCACGAAGGCATTCAAGTGGTTTATCCGGTTCACTTAAACCCGGTTGTGCGTGAAACAGCGGATTCTATTTTAGGAAATGATCCGCGCATTCACTTGATTGAACCGCTTGATGTGATTGATTTCCACAACTTTGCTGAACGTGCCCATATCATCCTGACAGATTCGGGCGGCGTGCAGGAAGAAGCTCCTTCACTTGGTGTACCGGTTCTTGTACTGCGTGATACAACAGAGCGTCCGGAAGGGATTGAAGCGGGAACGCTGAAACTTGCCGGCACAGAAGAAGAAACGATTTACTCGCTTGCTTCTGAGCTGTTAACGGATCAACAAGCATACGACAAAATGTCCAAAGCTTCTAATCCATATGGAGACGGGGAAGCATCACGGCGCATTTGTGATGCAATTCGCTATTATTTTGGAGTGGATCCAAACAAGCCGGAACGGTTTGAAGTAAAATAAGAAGAAAAAAGTCGTCGCAAATAGCGGACGACTTTTTTCTATTCTACATAAATGTTCGGAAAAAAATGAAAAAAGTATGAGCATTTTGTGAAATATGTACATGATAACTTGAGTTTTCGTTCCCAACACATTGACATTGAAAAAGCCCTATTGTATGCTAACAAAGGGTAAGGACAATGGGTTTTATACATAGTGTAACCGTTTTTTTTCTGGTTCTTTTTTCGCCAATTTACTGAATCAGCGAGGTGCGGGATGAACAACAAAACGCCATTCCGATCCATAGCCATTTACACCACAATACTTACCCAGCTTGCTGGCTCTATGCTAATTGGCATTTTCGGGGGCCTTGCTCTTGATAAACGGTTGAGTACTATGCCCCTCTTTTTAATTGTCGGACTGCTGGCAGGCCTTTTTGCAGGCGTTTATGCAATGTTCCGTACCCTTCATTATTTCAATTCAGGAGACTAGCCATTTATGTCCGAACTCCAGCAATCTATTAGAAGACAAAGAATGTATCTGTTTTACCTTTTGTCTATTTTTGTTCTCGGATGGGGCTTTACGTCAGCACAAAGTATTTTTGCCGGATTGATTCTCGGCACGATACTTAGTATGTGCAATCACTGGCTCATCTCCAGGCGGATGCTGCGCTTTAACAAAGCAGTCGATAACGACTTAAAACCGCCGCGGCTTGGCACGTCAACACGAATCGCCACCGCTGCACTAGCCGCGATTATTGCCCTCCGAAACCCCGAACAGTTTCATATGATCAGTACTATTGTGGGATTAATGACTGCTTATGCAGTGATTATGATAGATTTTGTAATCCAGCACTTTATAAAACGTATGATCCGGAAAGAGGTGAAATAATTTGCATCACGAAGCTCCATTATACGATCTTCCTTTATTTGGTGGATTGACAATGACCTTCAATCTGGCGAACGTATTAATGATTACAATTGCCAGTGTGATAGTGTTTTTGCTCGCGGTGATCTCAACTCGCACGTTGGCCCTAAGGCCGGCAGGAATGCAAAACTTTATCGAGTGGGTTATGGATTTTGTTAAAGGAATCATCAAAAGCAATATGGATTGGAAAACAGGCGGCCGGTTTCACGTTCTTGGAATTACATTGATTATGTATATCTTTGTTTCCAATATGCTCGGTCTTCCATTTTCAATCGTTTATGACAATCACTTATGGTGGAAGTCGCCAACAGCCGATCCGGCCGTGACGATGACACTTGCAGTTATGGTGGTCGCACTTACACATTATTATGCAGTCCGTATGAAAGGAATCTCTGAATACGGCAAGGACTTTTTCCGTCCAATGTGGTTTATGCTTCCGCTGAAGTTGATTGAAGAATTTGCAAACACGCTGACATTGGGTCTGCGGCTTTACGGAAACATTTACGCTGGTGAAATCCTTCTTTCATTACTGTCAGCTTCCCTGGCGGTTGGAGTTGGAGGTCATTTAGCAGCCATTCTGCCAACACTTGCATGGCAGGGCTTCTCGCTTTTCGTTGGCTCAATCCAAGCATTTATCTTTACTATGTTAACGATGGTTTACATCTCGCACAAAGTGAGTCATGACCATTAATATATCTAGCTGCTTGGAAATGAATCTTTTCCAAGTAAATCAAGCTTTTAATAATAAGGAGGAAACATTACAATGGGTTTTTTAGCAGCAGCAATTGCAGTTGGTTTAGCGGCCGTTGGAGCCGGTGTAGGTAACGGTCTTATCGTATCAAAAACAATTGAAGGGGTAGCTCGTCAGCCAGAAGCGCGCAGCACTCTTCAAACAATCATGTTCATCGGTATTGCCCTTGTTGAGGCGATTCCTATCATCGCCGTTGTTATTGCATTCATGGCAAGCGCTCAGTAATAAACACGCTTTCGAAGCGGTTTTGACAAATGGACGCACATGCCTTTATCTAGTTATACCCAAGAAGCCGGTTTTACAACGACAATTAAACATTGGTGAATGATTTTTCTGCCCGGATCGTGATCCGGCTTCCGGCAGAGAGGACAGTCATTCACCTGAAGTTAGGCAGATAAAGGATATGAAAAGCCCCGGCATGAATTCCGGCTGGCCTTTTGAATGGCGAAGATCACATTCTAAATGCGAGCCTTCGCCATTCCTTTATGTAAAAAAGGAACATATTTTTCCCATTCGGGGATGAAGCTGTTGAAGGGAGTGAAAATCGTGACGACAAATTCATTTGTACTTGGAGCAGGTGGCGGATTAAACACTGGTGATATCTTTTTCCAGTTAATCATGTTCATTATCTTGCTCGCATTGCTGAAAAAATTTGCATGGGCTCCATTAATGGGCATTATGCAGGAGCGTGCGGACTTAATCTCATCTGAAATTGATGCAGCAGAAAAAAGCCGTACAGAAGCGAATCAATTATTAGAACAAACACGTGCGGAAGCTAAATCAGCCCGCCTTGAAGCACAAAACACGATTGAAAACGCCAAGAAATTAGCAGAAGAACAAAAAGCCGACATTTTGGCTGCAGCCCGTGCTGAATCTGAACGCTTAAAAGAAATGGCGAAGCTTGAAATCGCACAGGAGCGTGACAAAGCAATGAGCACGCTTCGTGAGCAAGTAGCTTCGCTTTCAGTAATGATCGCATCGAAAGTGATTGAAAAAGATCTTTCAGAAGCAGATCAGGAAAAAATGATCAACGACTATCTTATTAAAGAGGCAGGCGAAGAGCGATGAGTAAATCCGGAGCGGCAAAACGCTACGCGATCGCGCTTTTTGAACTGGCAAAAGAAAACAATCAGGTAGCAAAATTTGATCAGGAAGTGCGCATTGTAAAAGAAGTCATCGAAGAAAACGGTGAGGTTGCTAAAGCACTCGAGTCACCGAATTTATCGCTGGCAGACAAGCAGGCACTTGTAAACACACTGGCCGCTCACGCATCAACAGAGGTTTTGAACACACTGAAACTTCTTGTTGAGCGCCGTCGCGCCGATGAGATTGGGACAGTATGTGAAGAGTTTATTCAGCTTTCTAATGAAGAACGCGGCATGGCAGAGGCCATTGTGTACTCGGCACGGCCGTTAACAGAAGCAGAGGCAGCAAGTGTATCTCAAACGTTTGCCCGTAAAGTCGGCAAACAAACGTTAACTATTGAAAATATTGTCGATTCCAATGTTTTGGGCGGATTAAAAGTTCGAATTGGGAACCGTATTTTTGATGGAACACTGCAAGGCAAGCTAGATCGTCTTCAAAAGCAATTAACGACGAATTTATAAACCAAATCAGAAGCAAAATACACTTTACAAAAAGAAATTGAGGGGTGACATGCATGAGCATCAAAGCTGAAGAAATCAGTGCGCTGATAAAAAAGCAAATTGAAAACTTCCAGACCGATATTACAGTTAGCGACGTCGGTACTGTCATCCAGGTTGGGGACGGTATCGCACGTGCTCATGGCCTCGACAACGTTATGGCAGGGGAGCTTCTTGAGTTCTCAAACGGCGTTATGGGTATGGCTCAAAACCTGGAAGAAAACAACGTAGGTATTATTATTCTTGGTCCTTACACAGGCATCAAAGAAGGCGATGAAGTGCGCCGCACAGGCCGCATCATGGAAGTTCCGGTTGGCGAAGAGCTAATCGGCCGCGTTGTAAACTCTCTTGGCCAGCCAGTCGATGGTCTTGGTCCAATCAACACAACAAAAACACGTCCAATCGAAAGCCCGGCAACAGGCGTTATGGCTCGTAAATCTGTTCATGAGCCGCTTCAAACAGGTATCAAAGCGATTGATGCGCTTGTACCAATCGGCCGCGGACAGCGTGAATTAATCATCGGTGACCGTCAAACAGGTAAAACAACGGTTGCGATCGATACAATCTTAAACCAGCGTGACCAGGATATGGTTTGTATCTATGTTGCGATTGGTCAAAAAGAATCAACAGTTCGTAATGCGGTGGAAACTCTTCGCAAACACGGTGCACTTGATTACACAATCGTTGTAACGGCATCTGCGTCTTCACCAGCTCCGATGTTGTTCCTTGCGCCATACACAGGCGTTTCTATGGCAGAAGACTTTATGTTCAACGGCAAGCACGTTTTGATCGTATATGATGATCTTTCAAAACAAGCAGCTGCATACCGTGAACTTTCCCTTCTTCTTCGCCGTCCTCCAGGCCGCGAAGCATATCCTGGTGACGTATTCTACTTGCATTCACGCCTGCTTGAGCGTGCAGCGAAGTTGAACGATGAACTTGGTGCAGGTTCTATTACAGCACTTCCATTCGTTGAAACACAGGCGGGAGATATTTCTGCTTACATTCCAACGAACGTTATCTCTATCACAGACGGACAGATCTTCCTGCAGTCTGACTTGTTCTTCTCAGGTGTTCGTCCGGCGATTAACGCGGGTCTTTCTGTATCACGTGTTGGTGGTTCAGCGCAGATCAAGGCGATGAAAAAGGTAGCAGGTACACTGCGTCTAGACCTTGCTGCGTACCGTGAGCTTGAAGCATTTGCTCAGTTTGGTTCAGATCTTGATGCGATTACGCAATCAAAACTAAACCGCGGCGCACGTACAGTTGAAGTATTGAAACAGGATTTGAACAAACCGCTTAAAGTTGAGCGCCAGGTTGTTATTCTTTATGCATTAACACGCGGCCATCTTGATGATATTCCGGTTTCTGATATCACTCGTTTCGAAGACGAATTACTGCACTGGCTCGATAAAAACCACACGAATGTGTATGATCATATTCGCACAACGAAAGAACTTCCGTCTGATGACGAGTTGAAAGCAGCAATCAACGAGTTTAAAAAATCGTTTGTGAAATCCGAATAAGAGCAGAAGAAGGGCGGTACCGTCTCATCGGACGTCCGCCCCTTCCTGCGTTATCAAACACAAAAGGGTGGTGAGAGAAAGTGGCATCGTTACGCGATATACAAACACGTATTACATCGACAAAAAAGACGAGTCAGATTACGAAAGCCATGCAAATGGTATCTGCTTCTAAATTGAATCGTGCAGAAATGAATGCGAAGTCATTTGTTCCGTATATGGATAAAATTCAGGAAGTGGTTGCGTCAATTGCGCTCGGCAGTAAAGATGTAAAACATCCGATGCTTGTCTCCCGCCCCGTTAAAAAAACCGGGTACCTTGTTATTACATCGGACCGTGGTTTGGCGGGAGCTTATAACAGCAGTATTTTGCGTTCTGTTTATAAACGTATTCAAGAACGTCATACATCAAAAGACGAGTACGTAATCATTGCAATCGGGCGTGTCGGACGGGATTTCTTCCGTATCCGGGGCATCGATACCATTGAAAGCGTTACGGGTCTTCCAGATCAGCCGTCTTTTGCGGATGTAAAAGAGATCGTCCGAAAAACAGTCGATCTTTTCTCAGAGGGAGCTTATGACGAGCTTTATATGTACTACAGCCATTTCGTCAATGCAATCCAGCAGGATGTAACGGCTAAGAAAGTATTGCCGCTGACAGATATTCAAGCATCCGGCGGACGTCTTTCTTCATATGAATTTGAGCCTTCCGCAGAAGAGATTCTTGAAGTCTTGCTTCCTCAGTATGCAGAAAGCTTGATTTATGGAGCACTTCTTGACGGAAAAGCGAGTGAGCACGCAGCGCGTATGACGGCCATGCAGAATGCAACCGATAACGCGAAAGAGCTTATCCGCACGTTGACACTTCAATACAACCGTGCGCGTCAAGCCGCTATTACCCAGGAAATTACGGAAATTGTCGGCGGGGCAGCAGCACTCGAGTAGATTAAAAATGGGCGGTTTACGTCCCGACATAGAATGAAGCTAACCAAACAGGAGGGAAAAAGATGAACAAAGGACGCGTTCTTCAAGTTATGGGTCCGGTTGTTGACGTTAAATTCGAAAACGGTCAACTTCCTGCCATTTATAACGCCTTAAAAGTTCAAATCGGTTCTGAAGCCGGTACGGAGCTTACGTTAGAAGTCGCTACGCATCTTGGCGACGATTCTGTTCGTGCGATCGCGATGGCATCAACAGATGGCCTTCAGCGTAACCAGGAAGTAATTGATACAGGAAGCGCGATTTCGGTACCGGTTGGAGATGTGACGCTTGGACGTGTATTCAACGTCCTTGGTGAACCAATCGATGAGAAACCAGTCGAAGAAGGAGCACGCCGCGATGCGATTCACCGCCAGGCGCCTACTTTTGACCAGCTTTCAACAGAAGTTGAGATTCTAGAAACAGGAATTAAAGTTGTTGACCTTCTTGCGCCTTACATCAAAGGTGGTAAAATCGGTTTGTTCGGTGGTGCCGGTGTAGGTAAAACCGTTTTGATCCAGGAATTGATCAACAACATCGCTCAAGAGCACGGCGGTATCTCTGTATTCGCCGGTGTTGGTGAGCGTACACGTGAAGGAAATGACCTTTTCCACGAAATGAGCGATTCAGGCGTTATTTCAAAAACAGCGATGGTTTTCGGCCAAATGAACGAGCCGCCGGGCGCACGTATGCGTGTAGCTTTGACGGGTCTGACAATGGCGGAACATTTCCGTGACGAACAAGGACAGGACGTACTGTTCTTCATCGATAACATTTTCCGTTTCACTCAAGCAGGTTCTGAAGTATCAGCCCTTCTTGGACGCCTTCCATCTGCGGTAGGTTACCAGCCAACATTGGCAACAGAAATGGGTCAGCTTCAAGAGCGTATTACATCAACAAACGTTGGTTCTGTTACATCTATCCAGGCGATTTATGTCCCAGCCGATGACTACACGGATCCGGCTCCGGCAACAACGTTCGCTCACTTGGATGCAACAACAAACCTTGAGCGTAAACTTTCTGAGATGGGTATTTACCCTGCGGTAGATCCGCTTGCTTCAACATCACGCGCCCTTTCACCGGAAATCGTTGGTGAAGAGCATTACTCAGTAGCTCGTGCTGTACAGCAAACATTGCAGCGCTACAGAGAATTGCAGGATATCATTGCAATCCTTGGTATGGATGAGTTGTCAGAGGATGATAAATTGACTGTTGCGCGTGCGCGCCGTATTCAATTCTTCCTTTCTCAAAACTTCCACGTGGCAGAGCAGTTTACAGGACAAAAAGGTTCTTATGTACAAGTAAAAGATACAGTACGTGGATTCCGTGAAATCTTGGATGGTAAACATGATAATCTTCCTGAAGATGCGTTCCGTTTAGTCGGCGGCATTGAAGAAGTAGTGGCAAAAGCACAAGAAATGGGTGCAAACGTTTAATATAGGGATCAGGAGGTTAAGTTATGAAGACATTTAACGTCAATATCGTCACTCCTGACGGTCCGGTCCTCGATACAACGGTTGAACTCCTTAGTGCAAGAGCACAAAGCGGTGACCTCGGTATCATGGCCGGCCACGTCCCGATGGTCGCTCCCTTACAAATCGGTGTAGTCCGGTTAGTAACAGGCGGCAAGCAATCGGAATTGGTCGCTATCAGCGGCGGCTTTCTCGAAGTTCGTCCGGATCAGGTAACGATATTAGCGCAGGCTGCTGAAAAAGGGGAAAACATCGACCTTTCCCGTGCACAAGAAGCCCAGCGTCGTGCTGAGCAGCGGCTTCAAGACAACCAGGATAACGTCGATTTTAAACGTGCCGAATTGGCATTGAGACGTGCGATAAACCGCATCAATGCTTCTCAAGGCAATTTATAAGAAAAAAGCTGTCCGTCGCCTGGCGATTGTGACAGCTTTTTTTCTTATTATAGGAAAGAAAAGGGTTATGGTTTTTTGAGCTGCGCCTGCATTACGCAGCACATGCCTCGTTAGATCAGCAGCTTTCAAATGACGGTGAACCACTCGTGTTGCAGGCTGCTATCACCTCTTGTATACAATCACAATATATTAAATTAAGGAGAAATCATATGATTGAATCATTTGGACAGGAAGCACTGTTCAGTATGTTTCTCAGCCTTTTTTGCATCGGCTTGTCATTTTGGGCGCTGCAGTCGCTCCGGCTTGACCAGCTTTTTCGCAAAAACCAGGTGGCAAGGGCAAGAATGCTGTATTTGCTGCTTTCCATTGCAATCGGATCTGCCGTCAGCAGCTTCTTTTTAAACTATCTGCAGTGGGCCCGCCAGCTTCCTTTACTGTTTTAAGCACGGGTATATGTAGGATACTTGCCTTTTTGGGGAAAATCATTTAAATTGGATGAAGACAATTTGTGAAAAAACAAGCAATTTAGGTTTGTTCTCTCATTAGGCGGGAAAACAAAAAAAGGCGCCTCTTTTGAAATTTTTCACAAAGTCTCTACAAATTGTGAGGAATTTCCCTTGTTAAACAAACAATTTGAATGGTAAACTTTAAGAAGTTTTGTCGAAGTTACGAAAAGACATTGGACAGGACTGGCACGTCAGTCCACTGATTTGAATATGTATAATAGAAAAGGACGCGGAGGGGAACAGTTTGGACAAAATTATCGTCCGCGGCGGCCGTCAATTGAACGGTACCGTCAAAGTTGAAGGAGCAAAAAATTCGGTGCTGCCGGTCATCGCAGCAACTATGCTTGCAGGAGAAGGAAAGTGTGTCATTCGTGACGTACCTACTTTATCCGATGTATATACAATTAATGAAGTACTACGCCACTTAAATTGCGAAGTCACATTTGAAAACAATACCGTAACCGTTGATGCGACAAAAGAACTTCTTATTGAAGCGCCATTCGAATACGTTCGTAAAATGCGTGCCTCTGTATTAGTAATGGGCGCACTTTTAGCACGAAATGGGAAAGCACGTGTGGCACTGCCGGGCGGCTGTGCCATTGGTTCGCGTCCCATCGATCAGCACTTAAAAGGGTTTGAAGCAATGGGCGCCCGTGTTAAGGTAGAAAACGGTTTTATCGATGCTGAAACAGATGGACGCTTAAAAGGCGCAAAAATCTATTTGGATTTCCCAAGCGTTGGCGCAACTGAAAACATTATGACAGCTGCTGCGCTGGCAGAAGGGACAACGATCCTTGAGAACGCGGCGAAAGAGCCGGAAATCGTGGATCTTGCAAACTTAATCAACAAAATGGGCGGCAAAGTAATTGGTGCCGGTACAGAAACCATTCGGATCGAAGGCGTTGATGTCTTGACTGGTGCAGACCACGCCATCATTCCAGACCGTATTGAAGCAGGTACTTTTATGACAGCGGCAGCCATCACAGGCGGAAACGTGCTGATTGAAGGTGCTGTAGCAGAGCATATGTCTTCATTGATCGCTAAAATGCGTGAGATGGGCATCGAAGTCATTGAAGAAAGCAATGGCATTCGTGTAATCGGTCCTGAAAAAATGAAATCGGTCGATATTAAAACGATGCCGCATCCTGGCTTCCCAACAGACATGCAATCACAAATGATGGCTCTTATGCTGAAAGCAGAAGGAACAGGCGTCATTACCGAAACAGTCTTTGAAAATCGCTTTATGCATGTGGAAGAATTCCGCCGTATGAACGCAAATGCAAAAATTGAAGGCCGTTCTGTTATCATTGACGGTCCGTCTGATTTGCAGGGAGCAGAAGTAGCGGCAACAGACTTACGTGCTGCGGCAGCATTGATTATCGCAGGTCTTGTGGCTGACGGCTATACACGCGTTACAGAACTAAAGCATCTTGATCGTGGATACGTGAATTTCCATGGCAAGCTTGCGGCACTTGGTGCGGATATCGAGCGCGTATCAGAAGCAGCAGAAACACCAGTCGCGGTGAAAAGCTGAATTTATCTTTATTTTTTTATGAAAACCGTCTGCAGATGCAGGCGGTTTTTTATGTTCGGTCATAATCATTATAGTCGTGCATATCCCTTTTTATACAGCAAGGAGGGAAATTTGTTGAAAAAGCCGTTTTTCGCTTTTTTACTGATCGTCGTTACAGCTATTGCGATTCCAGCTGCCGGCCTGTGGCTGACGGACGGACAAAAGACGGCGCCAAAGAAGGAGGAGAAAGAGCCGACTGTAGAGGTTATTCGGTCTGACACGCAAAAAACTGAATCTGTTCCGCTTGAGGAGTATGTGGCAGGAGTAGTAGCAGCTGAAATGCCGGCTTCTTTTGAGAAAGAAGCGTTAAAAGCCCAGGCTGTCGCTGCACGTACTTTTATTTTAACGGAAACGCTGAAAGGTCAGGACGTAACGGATACAGTAGACGACCAGGTATTTAAAGATGAAGATGACCAGAAAAAAATGTGGGGAGCCGATTTTAAGAAAAACAAAGCGAAGATTGAAGAGGCTGCAGATGAAACAGAAGGGGAAGTACTCGTTTATGATGGACAACCAATTACAGCTGCGTTTTTTTCCTCTGGCAATGGACAGACGGAAAATGCTGAAGAATACTGGCAATCAGCAACCCCCTATTTAATCAGTGTCGCGAGTCCATGGGATGAATCCGCCCCTAATTTCAAACAAGAACTCGTTCTGACCAAACAAGAAGTAGAGGAAAAGCTGGATGTGTCTCTGCCTTCATCGGGGGAAGTCGGTACGGTAATAGATAAAACAACTGGCGGGCGTATCGGCAGCATTTTGATTGACGGCCAATCATTTACAGGCCGGGAAATAAGAGAAGCCCTTGGCCTGCCTTCTGCGGACTTTGACATGACGGTTAAAGGCAGCGATGTGATCGTAGAAACAAAAGGATATGGACACGGAGTGGGGATGAGCCAATACGGAGCTAACGGGATGGCGAAAGAAGGGAAAAACTACAAGGATATTACAGCCCATTATTATCCGGGTGCTCAAATAGCAGATGTTCAATCTTTCTTAAAATAAACGAAAAACACGTCCGCATTTACTGCGGACGTGTCCATTCACCGAAGCCTGCCAGCCAGCGGCCGATACGTGATTTGCGCTCGAAATAAAAATAATTAACGGCTAAAAATGCAATCGTAACACCGGTTACGTCTTTGACTGCATCAATAAGCGTAGCTGACCGGTACGGTACGAATGCTTGATGAATTTCGTCAGTCAGTCCGTAAAAAGAAGCAAACATTGCTGCAGCCAGGCTGGTAAGCGGCGTCAGCTTTCCATTTGCTAAAAGAGCAAGCACAATCAGGCCGTACAAAATGGCAAATTCAACAAGGTGAAGTGATTCTTTTATAAATAAGTCTACTTTATTATTCGGTAAATCCATAATAGTATCGTGCGGAAGCCCTGACATGATCCAAATAGCAATCATATATAAAACAGGTAGTCCCGTCATTAAAAACCGAATTCCTTTTTTCACTTCCACACCTCCATCTCCCTCTTTGATTTTACCATTCCAACGCAGTGAGAACCTTTATGATTGTGGCGTTTTTCGTACGATTTAGGGAATTTTATGGCATAAGTGTATAAAAAAACATCTGCCTGTCCAAAATGGTTGTCGAGGTGATGACTATGAAAGAGGGCGGCAAAAAAACACTCCCCCCAAAATTAAAAGACTTCTTTATGAAGCGGCGGGCACTGCCTGTGATTTATCTTGCTTGTGCTATTTTATTGATTTCCAGTCTTATGTTTTACGAAGTAATGAAGCCTGAAAAGAAAGAGGATGCGGCTGTGTTTGATCAGCCGGCAGAAAGCGTGAATGGCACTGTCGAGACGGAACAGATGATCATGCCAGTTGTAGAAGGAGCGATTGCGAAAACCGCTTTTTACGATTCGAAAGCAAAAGCAGCCCAGCAGGAAGAAGCGCTTGTTGTATTTAACGACACCTACTACGAAAGTACGGGTGTAGACTATGCGCTTGAAAATGGAAAAACCTTTGCCGTATCCGCACCGCTTTCCGGAACGGTTACGGATGTACGGGAAGATGCATTCATTGGGAATTACATTGAAATTGACCATGGCAATGGGGCAGTCAGCACATTCCAATCGATCAAGGATATTCAAGTGAAAAAAGATGACAAGGTCAGCCAGGGACAAAAAATTGGCGAGGCCGGACGCAGCATTCTCAACGAATCAGCGGGTATTCACGTTCACTTTGAAATGACCAAAGATGGCGACCTGATAAATCCATCCGCGCTCTATGGAAAGGCCGTCAGTGAATGGAAATGAATATTTCCCAGGGAATGCGCATACTGTTAGTAAAAAGAAATGGGTCTACTTTCATTCGATGAAACCTATGGCCGAACCATTCGACACCACTCATCCCGTTTCCGCTGAAGGAGGCGTGTGCGTGCGCGAATACATCAAAGAAAGAGCGCTGAAGGCCGGGAAATATATCGTGGAAACAAACAAAACGGTCCGGGACATTGCAAAGGAATTCGGCATTTCAAAAAGCACCGTCCATAAAGATCTAACGGAACGGCTGCCGAATGTAAACCCGGAGCTGTCCGCTCGTGTCGAGCATATTTTGCACTATCATAAATCTGTCCGGCACCTGCGGGGAGGAGAAGCGACTAAACAAAAGTGGAAGCGGTCTGTTTAACACTCAATGTCAATATGACTTTGGGCGCTGGCTGCTGAAGCTAAGATGAAGCAAAAGCGAAAGCAGCCCATGTAAGCTCGACTGGCATCAGCAGCATCAGCAGAGCGGTATTCTTGGACGCACAGCTGATGATACTTATGACTTCGAGACTGGCTGCTGGAGTCAAGATGAAGCAAAAGTGGAACTGGCCTGTCTGGGCTCACACAGCACAAATTGGGAACTGACATTCAAATGTTCTGATTGTTGAAACCTAATACTAAAAAAGGGCGTCTCTATTTTAAAAGAGCGTCCTTTTTTCATGGTTAAAAACGAATATTCATTGTCCATACTTTCCTAAATATATGGTAAAATAGATATTTGGAGCAAAAAAGCTACTTTCATATAAGCATAGATAAAGCATATTCAGGGGGAATAAAGCATGTTATCAAGGGATATTGGAATTGATCTTGGCACAGCTAACGTTTTGATTCACGTAAAAGGACAAGGGATTGTACTAAACGAACCATCTGTTGTCGCACTCGACCGAAGCACAAATAAAGTGCTTGCAGTAGGAGAAGAAGCTTATCAAATGGTCGGCCGGACACCGGGCAATATCGTAGCCATTCGTCCGCTTCGCGATGGAGTCATTGCCGATTTTGATGTAACCGAATCGATGCTGAGGCACTTTATTAATAAACTAAATGTAAAAGGCTTTCTATCAAAGCCGCGTATTTTAATTTGCTGCCCGACACAAATTACGGCGGTAGAGCAAAAAGCCATTCGTGAAGCAGCGGAAAAAAGCGGAGGAAAAACCGTTTATCTGGAAGAAGAGCCGAAGGTGGCAGCTGTTGGCGCCGGCATGGATATTTTTGAGCCGAGCGGAAACATGGTAATTGACATCGGCGGCGGTACGACGGACGTAGCGGTTTTGTCGCTGGGTGCGATTGTTACAGCTGAGTCGATTAAAGTGGCCGGCAACACATTTGACGCTGACATTATGAACTATGTGAAAAAGCAGTACAAGCTCTTGATTGGTGAGCGGACAGCAGAAGCGATTAAAATCAACGTCGGAACGGTATATCCAGGTTCACGCAATGAAGAAATGGAGATTCGTGGGCGTGACATTATGACGGGACTGCCGAAGATTTTAACGATTACTTCTGTAGAAATTGAAGGGGCATTGCGTGAATCTGTCGCACAAATTGTCCAGGCATCTAAAAATGTGCTTGAGCAGACACCTCCTGAATTGTCTGCTGATATTATCGACCGTGGTGTGATGCTGACAGGCGGCGGAGCTCTTTTGCACGGCATCGACCAATTAATGGCGGACGAATTAAAGGTACCGGTATTTGTGGCCGAGAACCCAATGGACTGTGTAGCCATCGGCACAGGTGTTATGCTTGAGAGCATGGACCGGATTTCTTCCAAAAAAAGAAAAATATGAACAAATAAAGCTGCTTTTTATAAGCAGCTTTATTTATTTTCCCTCAAACTGTCTATTTTTCTTATTATTTTCTGTTAATGCAGGGGGTGCCATTGTATAATGAAGACGGCATCTATTGCTAAAAAAATTGAGGTGAAAAAGTTGTTTAAAGGGTTTTACACTGCTGCCTCAGGCATGATTGCCCAGCAGCGGCGCACTGAAATTTTAACGAACAACATGTCAAATGCGAATACACCGGGCTACAAAGCAGACCAGACGAGTGTAAGAGCTTTTCCGGAAATGCTTTTAAAGCGGATGGATAAAACATCTATACCGGTCGAAAATAAATTAAATGTGCCGCTTGAGCCGCAAATCGGCGCGCTCAATACTGGCGTCTACTTACAAGAAACAATGCCTAATTTCCGTCAGGGTGACGTTCGGGAAACAGGGCTGAAAACAGATCTCGCTTTACAGGGAGAGTCTGTTTTCTTTGCCGTTCAAAACGGAGCCGGTGAACCGCGCTATACAAGAAATGGGAATTTTACACTGGATTTGGAAGGATACTTAACAACAGCCTCTGGCTTCTACGTACAGGATACAGAAGGACGCCGTATTCAGCTGTCTTCTGATCAATTTGAAGTAGACAGCTCAGGCCAAATCACGGAAAATGGACAGCGGGTAGCACAAATCGGTGTTGCCTATGCCGAAAACCCAAATGATTTAATGAAAGAGGGAGACGGCCTGTACCGAATTGACGGAGCAGCTCTTCCAAATGCGTTCGAGAGCGAGGATGCCGTGTTTTCTATTCAGCAGGCGGCCCTAGAAGGTTCAAATACGGATACAGCTCGAACGATGACCGATATGATGACAGCTTACCGTTCATTTGAAGCAAACCAGAAGGTGCTGACTGCTTACGACCGCAGCATGGAAAAAGCGGCGAACGAGATCGGGCGCGTAACGTAAAGGAGAACGCAGAATGAACAGAACTATGATCAATGCGGTGAATACGATGTCACAGCTTCAAAAAAAGATGGACGTAACGAGCAATAACATCGCGAACATCAATACAGCAGGATACAAACGAAGCGAAGCCACGTTTGCCGATTTGATTCATCAGCAGGCCAATAATATGGAACCTCAAAGCGAAGACGCAGGAAGACTGACGCCATCTGGCCTCCGTCTTGGAGTCGGTGCCCAGATGGCGCAGGCACAAATGGTTGGAACGCAGGGTACGCTGCAGCAGACAGGACGCACATTGGATATTGCCCTATCCAAGCCGAATCAGTTTTTTAAAGTGCTGGTAGAGGATGAGCAGGGCAACAACCGCGTACATTACACACGAGACGGCTCGTTTTCTGTGACACCGGCTGGCGGAGGCAATGTGATGCTCGTCACATCGGAAGGATACCCAGTGCTTGATGAACGGGATAACCCGATTGTGCTGCCTGAGAATGAAATGGAAAACCAGGCAGGGACCCTGGTTGGGCTCGTCCAGGTAGACAAGCCGCAATTTTTAGAGCGGGCGTCCCAAAATCTGCTTGTGCTGCCGGAGAACCCGGCCACAGCCGAAAATCAAATTCTGCGTAATTTGAGTACGGCTGAGCGCCAGCAGGCGGGTATTCAAACAGGGGCCCTTGAAATGTCCAATGTTGACTTTTCAAAAGAAATGAGCGACCTGATGATTACCCAGCGCTCTTATCAATTTCAATCAAAGGCGATTTCAATCGCTGATCAAATGCTTGGCTTAATTAACGGGGTCAGATAAAGGGGAAGGATTAATTGTGACAAATGGATTGAAGCGGACAAAACAAACCCGCCTTACCCCCCTTGGCAGATTTGTTTTGTCATTGTTTTTCATTGTCCTGACCGCCATTATCGGTGCGCTGATTGGATACAGTATTATCGGGAGTGGAAACCCGATCGATGTATTTAAATGGGACACGTGGATGAATTTATATGACGTAGTCGTAAACAGTCTTTTTTAAGGTGGGTGCTAGTATGGATATTCGTGAAATTAAAGAAACAATTCCGCATCGCTATCCGTTTCTGCTTGTAGACCGGATTCTTGAGGTCGAGGAAGGAAAGCGTGCGGTCGGCATTAAAAACGTGACTGCTAATGAAGAATTTTTTAATGGTCATTTTCCGGACTATCCGGTTATGCCGGGCGTATTAATCGTGGAAGCACTGGCGCAGGTAGGTGCAGTCGCGATGTTGAAAAAAGAAGAAAACAAAGGCCGTCTTGCTTTTTTCGCCGGCATCGACAATTGCCGGTTTAAACGGCAGGTTGTTCCGGGTGACCAGCTTCGCCTTGAGGTGGAGATGACACGCCTGCGCGGCTCGATTGGAAAAGCAAAAGCGACAGCGACAGTAGACGGCGAGCTTGTTTGTGAAGCTGACCTAATGTTTGCTCTAGAATAGGAGAAAGCGGTGCTGCCATTTTTTATATGGCAGTACCGTTTTTTATTTTATACTTGTGCCCCTTTTATAAAAAAACGGATATTTTGACCAATTGCGGGAAACAATACATCACGTAAGAGGATCAATTCTACAGAAATGAAAGGGGCTTTTTTAGATGAATGCAAAGTTATTTAAATTAGTGGGCGGTTCTTTGCTTGCGACAATGATTTTAGCTGGGTGCGGCGGCGGCCAGGATGAGGAAGAGCAGCAGGAGGATCAGCAGGAACAGCAGGATAATGGCACCGATACACAAAATGAAAATGATGTGATGGATGGCGAACAGGATATAGAGGAAGATGTGAATGAAGGCGAGCAGGATTTGGAAGAAGGCGTAGATCAAGGTGAACAGGGTGTAGATCAAGGAGAGCAGGATCTGCAAGAGAACATTGATGAAGGTCAGAATGAGCTCGAAGATAACGGAAACAACAACAATAACAACAACCAATAATCAAAAGAAAGCATCGGGCGCCAGGTCTCCGATGCTTCTTTTATGAACAAAAAATTTTGTCACCGGTTCAAAAGTATGATAGAGTATAAGAGTTATTATTCTAAAGAAGTCAATGAGGCTATTTCTAGGAGGTACCTATTGGCAATGTCCATCTTAAGTGGTTTATCACACGGTATTAAAATTAGCATTACCCGTTCTATTACAACGGCGTTTGAACAATATATGGCCAATATCATGTGGGAGGAAGAAGCTTATAGCCCCGCTGATTTCATGAAGGAATGGCAGAGCTATATTCATAAGCATGCTTCCTGGTATCATGATGTGCCGGACGATGTGAAAAACGATCCGCGGTTTCATGAAGAGCTGGCTGGTAAAATCAATCAAGTCGTCGCAAAAATTTTCTCGGAAGAACCAACAGCCGAGCAAATTGAGACATTGAATGCACAGCAGGAAAAGCTTGGAACCGATTACGATTTCTCATGTAAAGCGGAAGCCCGTTTTTATATTGATTTTTTAAATGAATACGAAAAAAAAAAGCCGAAGGGCTAAGTCCGGCCGATGAACAGGACTTAGCACTGGCTTCGCTGCTGTATGCCGAGGTGTATGATGAAAATCTGCCGATGCAGTCATACACAAAACAGGATATCTCTTATATTATCCAGCTGCTTCAGCAGACGCTTCAAACTGGCCAGGACGGACTCCGGTCGGATATTATTCATTGATTGAACGCTTCCCCTTAAAGGGAGGCGTTTTTTTATTGCTCTACTTTAGGGCGGCTGTGGAGAGCTTCTGTAAACGCCTCAAGCAGCTTTTCTCCAGAAAGGCCTTCTTTTACAAGAGAATGAAGAACCTGCTTGGCATATTCGTTTCGCATCTGGCGCAGCTGTGCATCAAATAAAATACTTGTACCGTTCTCCAAAAGCTCGAAGGAACGGATCGATACGGTAAACATCGCCGGGTCATTGCCGCGATGTGAAATGGCGACACGTGCCGTCAGCTGCTCATCCTGTTCGAAAGTACGGACCAGCTGTACATCTTCTTCTTGTAAAAAGAGCTCAATCAGCCATGAGCGCTGTTCATCTTCACGGTTAATAATGAGGCCGTCCTGAAGCGGGACTGGAGTCATCTCTCCCTTTTTTTCGAAAAAAAAGGCTGCCACTTTAAAGGTTTTCAAGTCGTTCACGCTCCTCTCAAGAAAGCGATTTATTAAAGAAAGTATAACAAGAATTAAACGAAAAATCATTTTTTGACCAAAAGGGATCGCTTCCATCAAACAGGAAAGAAAAATATTTCCCATAATTAAACCAAAAATGGGAAGAACATAAAGGAAATGAACTTTGTGTAAACCCATGTTTTTCCTTTATGCTAAAGCCAGCCCAAATTAGTGGGGTCTTCTGGCTGATTTTTTTGTATTTGCTGCTTAGTAGTTGAAACATATGTTTCCTTTTTGATATAATTTATTTGTTAAATATTGGAGGTGGATTGAGATGATGCTGAATTACCGCTTCGAAATTTTTCCGAATGAGGAACAAAAAAGTACCCTTCACTCATGGGTTGACCTCTGCCGCCAGCAGTATAATTCCGCTCTTCTCGATAAACAAAGGGCCTATCAAAAAAACAAGAAAAACCTGACTAAATCTGAGCTTAGTGCCCTGTTAACCCGATCTAAGAAACACCATCCATGTCTCAAAAAAATGCCTTCTCAGCCCCTTCAGGAAACACTGGACAGGCTGGGAAAAGCGTTTGATCAATTCTTTAAAAAAGAAGCCTGCTACCCTAAGGTGAAAAAACATAAAGACTACCATTCGATTACATTCACACAGTTTGGCATGAGTAAACAAAAAGATAAGAAAGGAAAAATTCATATCGTCCGGCGGGCCGTTTCCTTCGGAAAAGGAGGAAAGCTCCTCATTTCTAAACTGGGCTTAGTGGATATCCGCCTCCACCGGAAACTGGATGGCAAAGTCAAACAGGTGATCATTAAGCGCCAGAATGGGCGCTGGTTTGCTATTTTCTGTGTCGAAAGACAGGCAGACCCGCCGCAGGCTGTCCATCAAGGCTCTAAAACAGCCGGTGTTGATGTCGGCATCAACAAATATGCCGTTCTGTCGAACGGCGAAGAAATTCTACACCCTGGTTTTCTCCGTAAGGAGGAGAAAAAGCTCAAGCGTGCCCAGAAGAAACTGTCGAGAAAGAAAAAAGGCTCCTCAAACTGGCAGAAACAAGCGGCCAGGCTGCAGAAGATTCATACGAAGGTGGCGAACCAGCGGAAGGATTTCCTGCATAAAACAGCGTTCCGCCTTTCAAATACCTACAGTGTCATTTGTGTAGAGGATCTGAACATCCGCAATCTGGTGAAAAACCGGAAAGTGTCCAAATCAATTCATGATGCAGGCTGGGGACTGTTCCGCCAGTTTCTGGCGTACAAATGCGAGCGCAATGGCGGCCAGCTAGTCAAAGTGAAGCCGCATTTCACCACCCAGGATTGTTCAGGCTGTGGAAAAAGGGTAAAAAAATCCCTTTCCGTCCGAACGCATGCCTGTCCGGATTGCGGTCTTGTGCTGGACCGTGACCATAATGCCGCCTTAAACATTGAAAAAGCCGGGCTGGCCCAGATAGGGCTCATTCCGGCAAAATAATTTCTTTACAACTGTAGGTCGAGGTCCCGCCCGAACAGTATAAAACAACGCCTGTGGAGATGATGTAAGACCTTGTTCGGAAGAACAGGGCAGATATCGATGAAGCAGGAAAATCAATGAAGTCAGAGCATGTTTTTAATGTCCCTGATAGAGATGCTCCATCAAATTGTGCAGCAATTAGTTGGAGAGGTTCACGTAACGGAAGTGCTTGTCCAGACGATTCGTTTTCTCAGTAAAAAGCAGGCTGACATGCAGACGGGTGAATCGCCCGGCGTCATTCAAACTGTACCGTTAATTTAGATGTGAATCATGACAGAATAAGTTGAACGTGTGATCGAAGATGTAATTTTTTAGCTAGGCAAAACAAAATCCATTATTTAACATATTGGAGAACGAATCCAAAGATTAGAACAGCAGCAACAAAAGTAAAGGGCAGCCCTCTTGGCTGCCCCAGTCCCTTCATATCCCCATAACGGCGCCCGCCGCGTACCCCGCCTGCCATTCCTCTAGCGCAGGGCGGGGTTTTTATCTAAAGTAAACAATTCCGCAAGCTCCCGATCGGTCATGCTGGCAATAAAAGCACCGCTTTGAATAATTTCGCTGCTTGCCGCCTGCTTTGATTCAATCATGGCGTCAATTTTTTCTTCAATGGTGCCGGTCGTGATAAATTTATGAACGTGGACAAACCGGCTTTGCCCAATTCGATAAGCCCGGTCGGTTGCCTGGTTTTCAACGGCCGGATTCCACCAGCGGTCATAATGAATCACATGATTGGCCGCTGTTAAATTTAATCCTGTGCCTCCAGCTTTTAAAGAAAGAAGGAAGAAAGGAAATTCTCCGTTTTGAAACTGCATCACAAGCTTATCCCGCTCCTGCTTTGGCGTAGCTCCGTTTAAGAAGGGAACCTGAATGCCAAATGCCCCGGACAGCTCCCGCTGAATCATTTCCCCCATTCCGATATACTGCGTGAAAATCAAGCAGGCTTCTCCTTGTTCATAAATATTACCGGCAAGCTCCATCAGCTTCTCCATTTTCGAAGCGCGTTCCTGCACATCTTCCGGGTCGTCTTCTTTTAAGTAAAGAGCCGGATGGCTGCACAGCTGTTTTAATTGATTAAGCAGACGGAGAATCAGGCCCCGGCGTTCAAAAGCGGTCAGCTGGCCGATTTGATCCATCGTTTCACGAACAGCCTGCTCATATAAAACAGCCTGCTCTTTTGAAAGAGGGCAGTATTCTTTTTGCTCGACTTTGTCCGGCAGACCCAGTGCCGCTTCCGGATCTGTTTTCGTCCGCCGCAGCAGAAACGGCCGGATTTTTGCTTGTAAAGCAGCCACTCGCCCGGCATCATGTTCTTTTTCGATCGGTGCCATGTATGTTTTTTGAAACTGTGCCAGAGTGCCGAGCCAGCCCCGGTTTGTAAAGTCAAAAATCGTCCATAGCTCAGATAAGCGGTTTTCCATCGGTGTGCCGGTCAGGGCAATGGCATGGCGGCTTTTCAGCTTCCGAACAGCACGTGACTGTTTTGTGCCGGCATTTTTAATGTTTTGCGCTTCATCCAGTGCCACTGTATTCCATTCTATTTTTTCGAGCGTGTCAAAATCAGAGTGAACAAGTCCATATGTGGT
The DNA here is from genome assembly GCF_023715895.1 of Domibacillus indicus. Taxonomy (GTDB): domain Bacteria; phylum Bacillota; class Bacilli; order Bacillales; family Domibacillaceae; genus Domibacillus; species Domibacillus indicus_A. The sequence continues at coordinate 331,087 of NZ_JAMBOO010000004.1, forward strand.
CAGGACAACGTCCGCGTTTGCGATGCTTTCTAAAAATGCTTCACCGCGCGGCCGGTCTTTTCCATAGTAAAGCATCACGGATAAATCAGGTGAGAAGGCGGCAAGCTCACGCTGCCAGTTGCCAAGAACAGATGTCGGGCAAATAATCAGGGCAGGGGTTTCCGGGCGCTCTCTTTTTTCCACATGCAGCAAATAGGAAATAAGCTGAACAGTTTTCCCGAGTCCCATATCATCTGCAAGGCAGGCGCCAAAACCGCATTCCCTCAGGAAAAGCAGCCAGCTCATACCAGCCAGCTGATACGGGCGTAATTCTCCGTGCAGCTTCTTCGGCGGCGAAAGGAGAGGGATATCCGCACCGCTTTTAAGCCGGTCTACCATCGCTTGAAGCGAGCGGTTAAGGCGAATGTGCACACGCGCTGCATCATCCGGGTCCGCAAATTCCTGATTCAGCACATCCACCACAGTTAAGCCTTCCTGTTTGGCGCGCTCCATCAGTGTTTTAATTTTTCGGATCACATCCGGGTCCAGATGAACCCAGCGGCCGTTCGCTTTCACAAGGCGCGAGCCGGCTTCAGCAAGCGCTAAAAATTCTTCTTCTGTCATTTCTGCGCCGCCAAGCGCCACTTTAAAATCAAAATCCAAAATAGCGTTCATGCCGACAAAGGACTGCTTATTGCTATCACGCACGTCTGCGGCAACGGAAACAGCCGCCGAGCGCACAGATTCCCACCAGGGAGGCAGCAGCACCGGTATACCGAGGGCGGTGAGTTTTTCACCACGGTCAGTTAAAAAGGTGATCGCTTCTTCCTCGGATAAGAAACGTTTTAATTTGCCCTCATCATCAAGCTCCGGAAACAGACGAAGCCAGCGCCCAAGCTCTTCCTGCGCCGCTTCCAAAAACGGTTCTGCTGATTTCGGCAATTTTTTGTCCAGCTCATACACTTTTTCAGATGGCTTCCTGCGCAGTAAGATCGCCTCAAGCGTCCAGCTTCCGTCATCGGACTGCGGCTCGGATAATCGCAGTCCCGGTTCGAAGGCAGCCGGCTCTCCGTCGGCCAGGTACTCCTTAAGCCGTTCCGCGTCAAAATAACGGTTCAGTTCATCCATCGTCAGCCGGGTGCCGACCGCATCGGTTACCGCTGTTATATTAGGATGTGCCTCCGAGGCAAGAGCGGGGAAAATCCGCTCTACAAACGACTGGCGGCTTTCACCATAAATAGGTTCCCGCCAAAACGATTCGGCAAATTCATCGTATACCTCTTCCGGCACAGTCCATTGCACGCCATCCTCCTGAAAAGAAGGCATCACGTCAAAAACGGCTTCATAAAGAACAGGGGCGCATGCGAGGCTGAAATGGCCTGCTTCATCCCAATCAAAGCGGGCAAACCGGTTGAAATGCTCCGCTTTAAAAAGAGACGCCCATTCAAACGGCGTCAGCCGGACAGCCGGCTCTCCGTCTTGTGTAGCAATGGTCAGTTTTGTTCCGTAAAAGCTTTCCGCGTGTCCGCCGAACAGGAGACGCGTCCAAGAATCAAAAGGCAATGGCGCACCGTTCGCATCCATTGCCCACAAATAAAAAAAGCCTTGTTCAAATTGTGTAACAAGATGAACCGTTTTAAGATTAATCATCCAACAGCCCGCCTTTTCTGCATTCTTCCTGAAACGCCCGCAGCCGCTTTGTTTCACCAAGGATCCATTCCAGCCAGCGGTCAAATTCGTCCGTTTGTTTGAGTTTTTTATAAATCGTGCGCATCCGTTTCATAAACCGGACGGCTTTTTTATAAGAAGACCGGTTTTTTTCAGCAATAAAACCTCTAATTCCATGATGAAGAAGAGGAAGTGCCAGCTCGGGAGCTTCTTTTACGACACTTTTTAAGCCGGCCCGGTCAAGATCTGTAATATCGGCATCAATGAGCAGCTGTAAGTCCACCCATTCGGCATAGTCGCCGCGGCCAATCAAAAAGTAGCTGAGCGACACATAGCTAAACGGCAGCAGAGAGGTGTACAGCTCCTTTACTAAAAGGGGGGCAAGCTCAGACGCCTCATCCTCCTCGACAAGGCGGATCAGCTGCCGGACAAACAAGCGCCGGCTGTATTCATTTTCAATCGTAAGCAGGCCGTCCCGCGCAAGGGAAGCAGCGCCGCGAAGAACAGCTATAAAACGGCTGGATCTTTTTGACGCCTGCAGCCAGTGCAGAAAATAGGGAAAAATATCCGCCGGCGCAGAAGCCGATTGGGCGATAAACTGCTCCATTTCACCAAGCAGATACAGCTGATGCAAAAAAGCGGCATGCTGTACCGTACTGCTGCCGGGTGCCGGGGCGATTCGCTCAAGCTCTGCTGTCCGCCACTCGGTTCTGGTAAAAAGGGATTCCCATAATAAGCGGTAAATATCAAGCCGTGCTGCCGGAAATTGTTCAAAAGGAAAACCGAGCAGGCGCCCTGCATCCTGGCGCAGCTGTTCAATATACGATTCAAAAGCAAACGGCAGGGCACTGCCGGTCATTTTTGCAGCGTCATAGGCTTCATCGACAAAATAAAACAGCACATCATAAGCAGCCCGTTCTGCCACTTCCGGTGCGAGGGACGCTTCGTCCAGCTGGTCCGCCAGCGCCGAGAAGGAATAAAACGCCGCAAACAAACGAAAAAGAACAGCCCATTCCCGATCTGAGGGTGTTTTTTTGAGAAGCGCCTGGTAAAGCTCCTTTGCCGCATACTCTGTCTGGTACGGCTCGGCCTTTATTGTTTGGGCTGAAAGACGGGTCCGAAAAGCAGACAGCACAAATTCCTTCCATTCGCCGGCAGAGGTTCCGCTTGAAGGAGCCGGCTTTAAATCGGAAGCCCGCATCACACCCGGAATGGAAAGCAAATCTGCCCGCTTTGGAGAAGATGAATCAGTAAACAGCGATTTCGCCTTCGTCAAAATAGATGGCACCCTTTCGATTCTGTAAGATTCCTTCATTATAGCACGAAACCGTCCTGGTTAGGCAAGGATAAGGAACATAAGTTCTAGTGTTTCTTCAATGTAACAAACATTACAAAAAAATTACATTTTTAGGGTAAAACTAATAAAATAGCGATTTGTCACGAAATATTTAAAAAAGAAATGTTTTTAGATTATATTTTCTATGCTAGACTTAGGTGGTAAATTTTAAGAAAGGAGGCAGAAAGGTGAAGAAACGGTTTTTCTTTGTCGTATTAGCGTTTATTTTGACGGTTCCTCTGTTTAATTTTGGGCAAAATGCCAGCGCAGCAGGCTTCGTTGATGTTCCATACCGGGCGTCAAAAGAAGTCAATTATCTGGCGGAAGGGGGAATTGCCAACGGGTCGTCCGCAACAACTTTTGATTCAGAAAAAACGGTCACACGAGCCGAAGCGGCTGCTTTTATCGGGCGGGCACTTCAGCTTAATGGCACACAACGTGAAACAAAATTTGTTGATGTCGGTTCAGGCAATTTCGCGTCAGGTTACATTCAGTCAGCTGTAGAAAAAGGCATCCTGTCCGGTTATGACGGGGGACGGTTTTTACCATATAAACAAGTAACACGCGGTGAAATGGCGGTTATGCTTTCGAAAGCATTCGGTTATTCATTTGGCGGTACTTTATCCGGTGCGGCAAAAGCCTTGATGTCCCGTGGTATTGCAGATGGAATGGCAGACGGTTCGTTTGGTGCATCTTATCAAATTAAACGGGTGGACTTTGCAGTATTTCTTGCACGGGCCATTGCTCCAACTTTCCGTACTGTTCAAACAGACGAATTTAAAAGAACGATGTGGACAAACACGGGCGATCTTAATGTTCGTTCAGGCCCATCAACAGCATACGCATCAGTCGGAAAACTGGCGAAAGATGCACGTGTATCAGCAGCTCATTCAGTCGGAAACTGGACATACATCCGCTCCGGCACCATTGTTGGTTTTGTAAACTCTTATTATCTGCGCAGCACAGAAACAACAAGTGCTACGACAGCCGACCCGCGTCTGGCTGAACAAACGATTATTTTAGATCCAGGCCACGGCGGCAGTGATCCCGGTGCGATTGGCTTTGGTCTTCAAGAAAAAGATGTAGTGCTTACAACAGGCTTGAAAGTAAACAACCTGCTTAAAGGCACACCATTTAATGTGAAAATGACGCGTTCGACAGATACATTTATTACGCTGGCGAACCGTGCCGCATTTGCAAGCAAAAATAACGGCGACATTTTCCTTAGCATTCATGCCAATGCTGCTTCTGCAAGCGCATCTGGTACAGAAACATTTTACTCGGCTGCATCAAACAGCGAGAACGCAGCGGACAGCAAGCTGCTTGCAACAAAGGTACAAAGCCGTATGATCGCTGCGTGGAATTTAAACAACCGCGGCGTGAAAACAGCTGACTATTATGTATTAAAAAACAACACAGTGCCGGCTGCATTGCTTGAGCTTGGTTTTATTACAAACAAAACCGACAATGACAAACTCAAGTCAGATTACTGGCTGAACGTGATGTCTAAAGCGATTTATAACGGTATTTTGGACTATTACAAAGCAAAAGGTTACAATGTAACGTCGCTTTATAAGTAATAAAATAGGCCAATATATAAATAGAATATTCGATACACGCCGTGTACAATAAAGAGGGGATCCCAAACAGGGCCTCTCTTTTTATTTTAGTTTTGAAGAAAGAGGTGACCAATATGAAGGCTATAAAACTACCCGCTCTGGTTTTTGCAGCATTCTTTTTATTTTTTCACACACCATCCTCGCCTAAAGCGGCGGTCCAGGACGGCAGGCAGGCCGTTATTATGTTTAAAAGCCAGGTAGACAAAGAGCTTTTGGAACAATTCTCCGAATCGGTTGACTACATATTTCAAGAAATCCCAGCGGCGTCCATTACCATAAGCGAGGCGCAGAGAAAAGCACTCCAAATGTCACCGGAGGTTGAATCGGTTTCTTATGATATGCCGGTTCAGTCGTCTGCACAAACGATTTCGTACGGTTATGAAAAAGTGGGCGTGAAAAATATGGTGCCTTCTACATTAAAAGGAGCCGGCGTGAAAATTGGCGTACTGGATTCAGGCATTGACACACGGCATCCGGATTTGCAGAAAAGAGTGGTCGGCGGTACATGTACGATGACGATCGTTGATCCCGCTGGATGTCCGGATTCTTACAATGACAATGCCGGGCACGGCACACATGTAGCAGGTATTATTGCAGCTAATAACAACACATTCGGCACAATCGGGGTGGCCCCGGCGGCGAGCTTATATGCCATTAAAGTGCTCGATGAATACGGCGAAGGATCAACAAGCACATTGATTGCCGGAGTAGAATGGGCGATTAAGCAGAAGCTGAATATTTTAAATATCAGTATTACGTCGCCTATTTATGAACCGGCGATGGAAGAAGTGATGCAAAAAGCATATGATGCCGGCATCTTAATTGTAGGGGCAGCCGGAAATACCGGGCCGCCTGTTTCAGGAAATGATTCATCGGTTGAATATCCAGCGAAGTTTGACAGTGTCATTGCGGTATCATCGATTGATGAGTATGACAAAATAGACAGCCAGTCTTCACTTGGTAAAGAAATTGAACTAACCGCACCGGGCGTAAAGATTTACAGCACGTATCCGGATTCCGATTACACAATGTCAAGCGGTACCTCTATGGCGGCTCCGTACGTATCCGGCATAGCCGCTTTATACAAAGAAAAGTATCCTGAAATGACAAACAAACAGCTTCGCGCCCTGCTGCAGAAAAACGCGAAGGACTTAGGAGCAGCCGGCCGTGACCGTTATTTCGGCTTCGGTCTTGTACAGGCGGATAAAAATCCAATCAATCACGGTATTGAACTTCCTTATACAACGGACAGTAAAGGGAAGCTGACTGTTGATACGAGCGACCTTGTCGCCCGTTTCGGTACGTACAACGTATACCGCGGTGATCAGCTAGTCGGCAAAAACAAAACGGCAGCAGAGTGGACAGACTACGCTTCAGCAGGCACAGTCAGCTACTATTTCCATCCGGTTGTAAACGGAGTGGAAGATGAAACATCGTTTACAACATTAAAAGCAACGATTGCGTCTCCACAAATTAAAGATTTGCTTTCTTCTAAATGGTATGACCGTTACGTAACGTACTTGAACCACGAGGGCATTATGACAGGCTTTACGGACGGCACTATTAAGCCGGAATCCAATATTACACGCGGGGAAGCAGCGATTTTAATCGGGAAATCACTCGGTTTAAACGGCACCCAGCGTGCAACATCGTTTAAAGATGTAACGGCAAATATCAGCTCGTCCGGCTACATTCAAAGCTTAGCAGACGCGGGTATTACAACGGGCTTTGGAGATGGATCTTTCCGTCCAGGCCAGCTGGTCACACGGGCTGAAATGGCCATCTTGATTTCAAAAGCTTATCAGATCAACCCGGCTTCAACGGGTACGTTAAAAGATATTACGGCAAGCATTACCGGCTATCAATATATTAACGGGGTAGCGGCAGCAGGCATTGCCGGCGGTTATGAAGACGGTACATTCCGTCCGCATACCCATATGAACCGTGCGCAGTTTGCGACATTTTTAGCACGTGCCATCAACAGCGAATTGCGATAAACGAAACAGCATCCGACATTAAATGACGGATGCTGTTTTTTATTTTGCTGAATTTTCAGTTTTATTTCAGAAACATGTCAATGTTACACGATCATAAAAAGAACAAAATAAATACAGGATAAATAACGTCCATTCTCCTATTTTATGGTCAAAAAGCAACAAAAACCCCGTACTAGCAATGTCATGAAATGATATTTGAATGTAATAGAAACGTAACCTATTTTTGGGTTTAAATTTGCTACAATAGTTTCAGTGAGAAAAAACACGAGAGAGAAATGATAGAAAGAGAAAAACTGGAGGTTTGAAGTGAACAGGTGTAAAAAAGCAATAACGGCTTTACTTGCCGCGGTCATGCTTTTGACTCTTTCCCCGCTGACATCGTTTAAAACGGAAGCGGCGTCTGTTGGAGAATCGATCGTGGCTTATGGTAAAAAGTTTATGGGTGTCCCTTACGTCTTTGGAGGAACAACACCAAGTGGATTTGATTGTTCCGGCTTTACTCAATATATTTATCGCAACGCAGCAAATATTTCACTGCCAAGAACGGCAGAACAGCAATACAACGTTGGCACAGCAGTTTCAAAAAGCGATTTACAAGTAGGCGATCTTGTATTCTTCCAAAATACTTATAAAGCAGGGATTTCACACGTAGGTGTGTATGCCGGCGGCAATATGGTATTGAATGCAACATCAAGCCAAGGAATTGCGCTTGTTTCTCTTAGCAACACATATTGGGGACCAAGATACGCTGGCGCGAAACGCGTCATAAAAGAACCAGTTGTTCCATCTTGGTTTACAGATGTACCAACAACAGATACAACATACACAGCGATCAAAACGCTGACAGATAAAGAAGTCATCAACGGCTTTGAAGATTACACATTCCGCCCGGACGCAAAAGTAACACGCGGACAGGCAGCGGCGATTATGAACCGCGTACTTGGCTTGAAGCCAGTTGTAATGAGCCACTTTACAGATGTACCGAAAACCTATCGTTTCGCTTATGATATTGCCGCGATTCGTGAAGCAGGCATCATCACTGGATTCGACGATAAAACGTTCCGTCCAGAAGCGGAAATGACAAGAAACGAAATGGCCGCTATTATCCAGCGCGCATTCGACTTGCAAATGTCACAAACAGCAGCTGCAAGTGTTAGATATTCGGATATTCGTGCAGATCACTGGGCGTACGAAGGCATTGTAACAATGGCTTCAATCGATAAAACGGGCCTTTTCGAAGGCGATAAGTTCTACGGAACACATCTTGCAACACGCGAAGCGTTTACGGTTGCAATTTATAATGCAACAAACGCTCAATAAGAAAGCAAATCAACAGCCCCGGACCCTTACGCCGGGGCTGTTTTCTATATATATAGAAAGATAGGCAATAAAAGGCCACCAACTATTGAAGGGAGTTTCAATCTAGGATGAAAAAAGCAGTTTCAATTGTGATGGCACTTGTATTACTATTCCCACTTCTGCCATTCCTAAACAGTAAAGTGCGGGCTGCAGATGATGTAACCGGCATTACCCTTGAAAAAGAAATCCGCGCGGTCATTGCTGCTGGCGTAATGAGCGGATATGAAGATGGTACATACAAGCCTGCAAACAGCGTAACACGTGAAGAGTTTGCCACATTTTTAGCCCGTGCCCTCGAATTGCCGGCTGGACCGGCTATGTTTAATGACGTTTCGCCATCTGCAAAGCTGGCTCCTTACATTTATGCTGCAGCAGCGGCTGGCATTGTTAATGGCGGGTCGAACGGCAACTTCTCTCCGAAGATGACGATTACCCGTAAAGACATGGCGCTGATGATCAGCAATGCCCTCGATTATTTGAAAAAAGAAGCGGTCTATGTGCAGCCTGATTTTACCGACATCGATAACTTAAGCTCCGCACACCGGATTGCGATCGGTAAAAGCGTCAACCTCGGCATTATTTCCGGTTATGGAGACGGCCGCTTTGGCCCGGAAGATAACGCACGCCGTGACGAGGCTGCTGCGTTTATTTACCGCCTGCTCGACGGGGATCTGCCAGAGCCGCCTGCAAAAGATTATCAAACAGCGAATATTGACAGCAGCGGAACGATCACACGCGCTCCGATGCCATACGAATCGTTTGATCTCGCTAAACAGGCGATGACCAAAAGCGGTTCTGAGCTTGTTCTAAAGGACGGGAAAATTATTTACATGAAGAACTATGCGGGTCTTGTTTTCGCCAAGCCTGCAAGCAATGCGACAACGGTTTCCCTGTATACAGACCCGGCACTCACAAACAATAAAACGTATGTGACCGCATCGGCGATCGGAAGCAGCGGGATTTCCACTGAGCTGCAATATATTACGTCAACCGATTCCTATGTAAAAGTGTATCTTGGTGGAGAATATTATTATATGAAGCAGGCAGATGCCCGCCTTGTGCCATATGAAGGAGCGAAGGGAAGAGGATATTACGCTGTTTCCGGTGGTATGTTAGTTCACAACATTTATAATATTGATACAAATAAAACCGCTTCTTACACGGCTGGGCCGGCGCCTTCTTTTATGCAGGCAGGTTCAAAGTATTACAGCTGGGATGGCATTTCGTTTTATAATGCCAGCGGCAAGTCAGTCGGACGCGCTTATCAATACTTCCAGTTCTTATCCGGCCGCTCTACAACGAGCTACACGGCTGCACAGCTGGACAGTTATATTAAACAAGCGCTCGCGGAACGTCAGGCTACCGGCCTTGCAAAATACGAGAATGCCACAACGAAAAGCAAGCTGATTGGCCTTGGCACGATCGCGAAAAAGATAGAAAGCCAGTATCACGTAAATGCGCTTTTAATTGTCAGCATGGCGATTCATGAAAGTGACTACGGAATGAGCGACAAAGCACAGCTTTTAAACAATCTTTTCGGTATTGCCGTATATGACTCTGATCCGAGCGGCGGAAAAGCGTTCCAGACGGTAGAAGAAGGCGTTGTCCATCTTGTTGACGCCTACTTTAAAGGTACAGCCGGTGACTGGCGCGGCGGCTACTTTACGCCAAATGACTGGCGTGCATACGGCGCAGCACCAGGCAACAAATCAAATGGTGTAAACGTCAAGTACGCGTCCGATCCATACTGGGGTGCGAAGCTGGCAGGACATATGTACAACGTTGACAAAGAAATGGGCGGCAAAGACTTCGGCCGTTACACTCTCGCTTTTACAAACAAAGCGGGCGTTCACGTACGCGTCAGCGCGGGCGGAAGTGCCGTGTACACTTATAACTTAACGAGAATGCCTGTTACGATTACGCAGGCAGGCGACTGGATGCAGGTGATCTCTGACGTTCCAACTCGCACATCTGGATACCTTCAGCGAAGCGAAGTAAATATACTGCCGATTGCAAAATAAAAAGAAGCCCGCTCAGGCCATTGTCTGAAGCGGGCTTTCCTTATCAATCCGTTATTGAGAAGGGGGCATCCAGTAAGATTCAATTCCAGTAAAGGAATCCGTCAAGTGATGGGCCACCTCTTTGTCTGCGTCTCCATGGGCTAAAAATCCGTATAAGAAAGTGATCATTTTCATCTAGAAAACTCCTTTCGAAATAAGATGTATGAAGAATGTATCTTAAATATAAAGTATGAATAAAGAACAATCTCACTTTTTGTTAGTTTATCTTACACAGTTTCTTTCTGGGACGTTTTGGCAGATTGTCGCGCAAAAGAAGGAAATGGGGTAAAATAAACGAGGAAATTTAATAGAAAACTGGGGTGTACGACGACTATGTCTTTGAAAAAAACAGCGCTGTGGCTTGCCCTTTTTGCGCTTATTGTCAAGCTGTCCGGATTTGTGCGTGAAAGTATTATGGCGTACAAATTCGGTGTCAGCAGCCAAACCGATGGTTACTTGCTTGCATTTTCTTTTATTACACTGGCGATTGCCATGATTGCCGGAGGGTTTAATAACGTGTTCCTGCCGATGTATGTGAAAAACAGGCAGGCCAATCCAGAACGCACGGACCGGACGGCGAGTGCCATTATGAATGTCACGTTTCTTCTATTTATATTGATCTCTATTCTGGGCTACTTGTTTGCGCCCTGGTTCGTGCCGCTTATTTATGGAAACATGACCGAAGCAACAGCGGAAACAGCCATTTCGATCACGCGGTTTTTCTTTGTATTTATGTCTTTTATCGCGTTAACGAGTATTTTAGATTCCTATTTACAGGGCCGGCGTATTTTTGTTCCATCGCAGGTGGCAAAGCTGCTGCAGACCGTCTTTGGGGTTTCATTCGCACTGCTTTTTGCCGATCAGTGGGGCATTGCCAGTCTTGCATACGGCTTTATAGCCGGAACCATTTTAGGTATTTTCGTTCAATTTTATTACTTGTTTCGAACTGATTATCGGTGGAAGCCGGTGCTGTCCGGAGACAAAGAATTTCAGCATTCCTTTCTTGTGCTGCTCGCACCGGCCATTCTCAGCTCGGTTGTCGGGCAGATCAATGTATTTGTGAATAAAAGCTTTGCTTCCGGCATTGGGGAAGGACCGGTTACATATTTAAACAATGCCCAGCTGCTTTCCTCGATTCCGCATACGATTTATGCGACAACGATTGCGGTGATTATCTTTACGCTTTTGGCTGAACAGATCGATGACCGTCCGCGGTTTCAAAACACCTTTTTCAGCGGCATGCAAATTTCATTGCTTACGCTGGCGCCCATTGCGGCTGGTCTTTGGGTTGTAGGGGAGCCGGTACTGTCTTTTATTTTTGAACGGGGAAAATTCACCTCAGCAGATACACATCGTACATACGTGGCGCTTGTGTATTATTTGCCGACGATTGTGACGCAGGGGATGCAGTATATTGTTGCCAAAGCGTTGTATGCACAGGGGAAAACAAAAACCGTTTTTCGTATCAGTGTATTTACCATCGCGATTAACGCTTTGCTTAACTGGCTGTTTATTGGGCCATTCGGCTATCCGGGTCTGGCACTGACCACCTCTATTGTGTCTCTTTATTACTTAACAACCTGTACCGTATTTGTATACAAAGACTTTGATAAGTCAGAGCCTGCCCGCCTGATCGGACTGTTAATTCGGACAGCTGTTGTAACGGCGTTTATGGCGGTACCGCTTTATTTCGTTCGCCCGTTTATTGAAGATTTGTACTCTCTTTGGCAGCTGGTGATTCTTGTCCCAATCGGCGCTGCCCTTTATGTGGCCGGCCTGTTCCTTTTTTACAAGGAAGGATTCCGAAAGCTGCTTAGCCTGGTGAAACGAAACAAAGGAGCGCTGTCGTGAGAAAAGCGCTGCTTCTTTTGCTGGCTGTGATCATCATGGCTGGCTGTACAGAAACGAAGGAAGAAGAGCCGGCAGACAGGGCGGAAATCCCGCTCGGCAGCCGGACACTCGTCTTGGAAGCAGAAGGGCTTCGGCTGGAGCAGAAATTTCAACCAGAGGGACTTGACTCGCTTTACAAAGACACGGTTTATAAATTGGACGCTCAGTCTGCGAGTATTACCGTCCGGGTGCGCAAGCTGAATAACGGCGACCGTTTTGTAATGACACGGCTAAGCGGGAAAGGGACGATAAAAGCAACAATCTCGATTCCGGGTGCGGACGATTATTATATGGTAGACTGGACGAAGGACATGCCGGTGCGTGAGCACAATAAAGTGACCGGTGTCGATCCGACCAAGCCGCCTGTAGGGATCCTCCGCTACACGAAGAATCACGAGTTTATGAACGAGCTTGTGATGAGCCATTCGTTTACATCAAAAGAACTGACAGAATTGTACGGGAGCGGACGGGAAAGCCGGCTGCACGAGCTGCTTGCCGAAAAAAACACCGTCACTCATTCCAAAAAAGGGGTTCAGTTTGAATTAACGTCGGAACGGGACCAAATGGCTGACCAGTGGTTTTTGCTGGCCGAACATCCGCTTTTTGACGAAAGCAGCCATTTAAATGACTGGATTACGTTTCAAAAAGAACACTATAAAGAAGTAAACAACTGGTTTGCGGTAGACGGGCCGATGAAAAAACTGCCCTGGTCTGTTGAACCTTTTACAAAAGACGGCTACGGACTTTATTTAGGTACAATGGTCGAAAAAGAAGCAATTGACCGTTTTTTTAGAGACCAAGACCGTTATTTTTATGATTTAACCGTGCAGTCTGCGGCAAATCTGTGGACGTACCGTGCATCGCGTAATGACGTTATCTGGAAAACCGAATTTACAAGCACGTGGCTGAAGCAGAAGTATGATATTACCGCGCCCTATGTCGATACCCGCCATAATGAGCTCATCGCGTTGTATCTGCACCGGATCGGCAAGGAGCTCGGGGTGCCTGAGCTCGAAGCTGCACTCACGGATTATAGCGATTATTTGCTCAAATTAATCAGTATTGATAACATAGTGCCTGCGGAGAAGGGTTACTACCCGGCTGATTACTACTCAACGCAGCAGGGTAAACAGTTTATCCATGCTTCGCTCAACCACTCACTCGGCGAAGCCAATATGTTTATCAAAGCGTACAAAGAAACGAAAGAAAAAAAATATTTATTGGCGGCCCGCAATATTCGCCAGGCAGTCGAGTCAACCGGCGAGAAATGGATTCGACCGAATGGCGATCTCTGGTATCAGATTAACCGAGACGGCACATTCGACGGCGGAGACTATGAATTGCTGACGCTTTACGACCTGCGCCGCCACGAGAAGAATTGGAAAGAGCTGGGCGGAAAACCGAGTCCTATTTTGCAGAAATTGATTGAAAGTAAAGAACAGTATTTAAATTCAAAATAAATTTCGCTATAATGCTTAATTAAGGGGAAAAAAGAAAGGATGGATTTCTTTATGACAAAACAGCAAATTGGCGTAATCGGTCTTGCCGTAATGGGTAAAAACCTGGCGCTTAATATCGAAAGCAGAGGCTACTCAGTAGCAGTTTTTAACCGTTCTGCAGATAAAACGACCGCTTTCCTTCAGGAAGAAGCACAAGGCAAAAACTTCAAAGGCGCATACAGCGTAGAAGAATTTGTAAACTCACTTGAAAAACCGCGCAAAATTTTGCTCATGGTAAAAGCGGGTGCAGCAACAGATGCAACGATTGATTCTTTGAAGCCATACCTGGACAAAGGCGATATCATCATTGATGGCGGAAACACGTTCTTCCAGGACACGGTACGCCGCAACAAAGAGCTTGCCGGCCTTGGCTTTAACTTTGTCGGCACAGGCGTATCCGGCGGTGAAGAAGGAGCGCTAAAAGGGCCTTCTATCATGCCAGGCGGACAGCGTGAAGCATTTGAACTTGTTCGCCCAATCTTTGAAGCGATCGCAGCAAAAGTAGACGGTGAAGCATGTACTACATACATCGGTCCAGACGGCGCCGGCCATTATGTGAAAATGGTGCACAACGGCATCGAGTACGGCGATATGCAGCTGATCTCAGAAGCATACTTTATCTTGAAGCATGTAATCGGCCTGTCAACAGAAGAGCTTGCTGATACATTTGCTGAGTGGAACAAAGGCGAGCTTGACAGCTACCTGATTGAAATCACAGCGGACATCTTCACGAAGAAAGATGACGAAACAGGCAAGGCGCTTGTAGACGTGATTTTAGACGCAGCCGGCCAAAAAGGAACAGGCAAATGGACGAGCCAAAACGCGCTTGACCTTGGCGTTCCGCTTCCAATCATCACAGAATCTGTTTTCGCACGCTTTATTTCTGCCCTGAAAGAAGAGCGCGTAGAAGCAAGCAAGCAATTGAGCGGCCCTTCTCCGAAGGAAGTGGATTCAGATCAAAAGAAAGAATTGATCGAAGCAGTCCGCCAGGCGCTTTACATGAGCAAAATCTGCTCATACGCACAAGGTTTTGCACAAATGAAAGCTGCATCAGAAGAGTACGAATGGAACCTTCGCTACGGCGACATCGCGATGATCTTCCGCGGTGGCTGCATTATCCGTGCGCAGTTCCTTCAAAAAATCAAAGAAGCGTTCGACCGCAACGCAGAGCTTCCAAACCTGCTGCTGGACGAATACTTCAAAGATATCGTTCAAAATTACCAGACGTCGCTTCGTAAAGTCGTATCTCTTGCGATCGAAGCCGGTATCCCGGTTCCATCTTTCGCGAGCGCTGTAGCATACTACGACAGCTACCGCACAGAAACACTGCCTGCGAACTTGATTCAAGCGCAGCGTGACTACTTCGGTGCGCATACGTACAAGCGTATTGACAAAGAAGGCACATTCCACACTGAGTGGATGAAATAAGAAATGACTGTACAGCCAGGGACTCGTCCCTGGCTGTTTTTTTGTGGGTTGGCTCGGCGCCTTGGGCCGGAAAATAAAAATTTGGGCCGGAAAATAAAAATTTGGGCCGGAAAAATACCTGCCAGGGCCGGAAAAGAAGGATTCCGGCCCTGACCGATGAAAATCCGGCCTAAATGAAAAAATTCCGGCCCAAAAAGACGAACTTTGTAAAGAAATTGTAAATACGAATCGCATGATCAGAAAACCATGTATGATAAAGGAGAAAGGAGAGAGAAATGAGAAAATCGATTTTACACGCAAAGTTAATGGCGCTGGATAATCGCCTGATCCGGCCAAGAAAAGAAGTAAAAGAAGAGCTGGCAAGATGCGAGGCTGGTTTGGAAGGAGAAAGAAAATTGCTGTATTACCTATCCGAAATCGAAGGCTCTGCCAGAGTTCTTCATGATATACGCCTTCCTTTTTCCACGGGTTATACCCATCTCCAAATGGATACCGTCGTAATTACACAGCAAATGATCTTCATTTTGGACGCCAAGCATTTTAGCGGACGCCTTGTTTTCGACCGTTTAACGAGGCAGCTGAGAAGAGGAAATGTCACATATAATGACCCCATTACACAGGTGGTTCGCCACAAGCGCGGATTAGAGCAGTGGCTGGATCAGCCAATCCCTATTATGGCTGCGGTCGTGCTAACCCACCCAAACGTCCGCATAGAAATCACTCCTCCGGATGCCTTTGATCATTCACTCATCCTCTATGCGCAGGAAATCCCCGCAAAAGTCCACGATTTTCTTCAGGATAAACAAACCATTTTAACCAAACCGCAAGTATACAAAATCGCCAGTGAGCTTGAACGGCACAACAAGCCCTATGATCCGGATATCATGAAACAATTTCAGATTGAGCTTGGACACCTTTATACCGGCATCCAATGCCCGTATTGCCGATGCTGGTCGGTTGAACGCGTAAAAAGAAGATGGCTCTGCCGAAAGTGCAGCACTTCTTTAAAAAACCCGCATCTCCCGGCTTTGAAAGAATATGTGCGGCTGTTCGGCACAAAAGCGGTGAACAAACAAATCAGAGCCTTTACGGGCATCCAATCAGAATCAGTTGTTAAAAAATTATTGAGAAAGTGGGCCGTTGAAAAGAACGGAGATACAAAAGGGAGAGTATATCATCTGCCGGAAGAATGGAAATGGGAATAAACTATGCAGTCTTGAGCCGGAAAAAAGAAGTTTGGGCCGGAAAATAACTCGCTTGAGCCGGAAAAAGAAAATACCGGCCCTGGCAGACCAAAATCCGGCCCAAATGAAAAGTTTCCGGCCCAAACATGAAAAAAGCCTCCCATTAAAGGGAAGCTTTATAAATCGACTCGTATTTTTCGGCAGCTGCCGTATGTGAGTACTCATCTTCAATTTTTTTCCGGGCAGCCGCCGCATACTGGGCGCCTTTTTCCGGATGATCCAGCAATTCGATCATCGCGTCAGATAATTCTTCAACGTTTTTCTCTTCAACGAGGAGTCCATCGACGCCGTGGTTCACGATTTCTTTTAACCCGCCGACTGCGCAGGCGATCAATGGTGAGCCGGAGCCCATCGCTTCAAGAGCCGAAATCGAAGTGGCTTCTTCTACACCGGCCGAGAATACGCTCGGTACAAGCACCACATCAGCCAATGCGTAATATTCTTTAATGACACTATGATCGACGGCACCAAGTAAGTGCACATTTTTCTCAATGCCGCGCTCTGCGATCAGGCGCTTCATTTCGTCCATCGCTTCACCGGTTCCGGCAAAAATCAGCTGAGCGTTCGGGTATTTCTCCAGTACCGGCGGGAACGAAAGAATCGGATAAATAACCCCGTTTTTCTTTGTTAAGCGGCGCGGTACGAAGAAAACAGGCGCTGTTGCATCCACGCCGTGCTTCTGGCGGTAAGCCGCTTTGTTCTCGGAATCCGGTTTAAAGTCATCGACATTAATGAAGTTGCGGATCGCCGTTCCATCAATGCCGGCTTCTTTTTTTACGTAATTTTTAATACGGGTATCTACGGTAATGACCGCGCGTGTTTTCCGGTAGCCTTCACGCTCGACTTCCATCAGCTTGTCCGCATGCTTCGAGCCTTCTGCGACCGAGCCTTTGGAAATCCCTTCATACGTTAAGTAGCCATGAACAGTTGTAACGGTCGGTAAGCCTGCATTAATAGAAGCGCGCGTCGCGAACACATCCTGCGCATTGACGATATCATACTTCGGGCAGTCCGGGCGCTTCAGCATTTCTTCTAGAAAAGCCTGGCGGCGCTCCAGCGTCCACACATAGCCGGCGCCAAGAGATGCTTTGTTTAAAAGAAATGATGGGCCGCGTGCGATAAAGTCACGCTTCCATTTCGGCACATCGCTAAAAGACAGCGTATCAACCTCATGGCCGCGTGCTTCAAGGCCAATTTTCAATGTCGCCATATGCGTCGACAATCCGCCAAGATGCGGGTAATCATACGAAGTAGCAAGTAAAATTTTCACGTTTATGATCTCCTTTTAGATCCGAACTTTTCTTTTAACAAGTCTAAATTCCGTAACGCTTCGCGGCGAAGCTCGACTACGTTTGGCGCGATCACCGCCTGTGCCTCTTTCTTATGGTCAAGCAGGTACAGCGCGTTTTCGAGCATTTTTTCCTGGTCGATTTCACCAAGGCGGAATGAGTAATCCCACATGCCGGAGCGCTTCAGGAAGCTTTCCACTTTTTTATCGTAGCTGAGGCCAAGGTGCGGCACGTTTGACAGCGCGGCGAAAATAAGCGCGTGCAAACGCAGGCCGAACGTTAAATCCGAACGGCGGATAAAGTTTAAAAATTCCTCCGGTGAAAAATGAGAACCAAGCATCATCGTTTTGTCCGCATGCTTCATTTTAGACATGACATCTTCAGAAGCCGGCACGTCGTATTTTCCTTCCATCGGCACGAATACCGGTGTAACGCCGCGGCGTTCAATCAGTTCATCGAGCACATACGCCATTTTTTCAATGTAGTCCGGATGGTCAAACCAAGGACGCACCGTTACGGCTACAATTTTCTCATCGCCTTTTAATGGAAGAGTGTTGTACGCAATATCTTCTTCCTTCGATTGAAACGCAAATACGATATCAGCCGTCACAACAGATTCCGGGCGGTTAACCCCTAATGAATGAAGGTAATCTTTCGAATACTGGTCACGCACCGTTACAAAGTCCGCCATGTTCGCAAATACCTTCATTAAAATTTTGCCCCATGTTGAGGTAACCGGTCCAATACCTTGAGAGAAAAACATGACTTTTGCCCCGCAGAGTTTAGCCAAAAAGACAATTAGCAAATAATAAGGAAGCGGGCCGAATAAAAACTTCGTCGGATACGAATCCTGAAGCAGACCGCCGCCGCCGGAAATGAGCAGGTCGGCTTTACGGAGCGCTTTTACTTTTTCTTTATTGTCATGACGCCAGCCGCGGTAAAAGGACTTTACGTTATGCTCTTTCGCTGTTTTGTCTGGTGACAGGGAAAACACCGTAATATCGGGATTGTCGAGCTCTGTGCGCAGATTATCGACAATCGACTTTAAAATCGCTTCATCGCCCGTGTTGCCAAGGCCATAGAAGCCGGAAATCACAATTTTCAAAGGTTCTTCCTCCTCGAGAATATATCTTGTAAAATTCTATCACTTGTAACGTGTAGAGTAAAATGTTTCTTGAAGCGGCGCGGGCTGAATCGAAAATCGACCGAAAAGTCCTAATTCCCTGCCAGAAAAAGAAGGGATGCCCTTTATTCGACAAAAAACCGGTTCATTCAACGGGATGCACCCTTTCCGAAAATCTGCTATACTAAGAAAATTGAAAGCAAACGGAATAGAGGCTGGTAAGAGAATGAAGGAAACATATCTTGGCGTGGATGTCTCGCCTTTAACATATGACCAAATTATCGCATCCCTCCGCGAGCGTATGGAGAAGCAGCAGCAGTCGACGATTATCGCGGTCAATCCGGAAAAAGTGATTGCCGCAAATCAAAACGACCAGGTAAAGCAGCTGATCAATTCGTCCACGTTTCAAATCGCGGACGGCGTCGGCATTCTTCTTGCGTCTAAATTAAAGGGAGGACGCATCACATCGCGTGTAACCGGTGTGGACATGATGGCCCGCCTGCTTCACTTTGCCGCAGAAGAAGGGCATCCGGTTTATTTTTACGGAGCGAAGGAAGAAGTTGTCACAAAAGCGATCGAAAATATAAAGAAAACAAATCCGGGACTTGTCGTTGCGGGATACACGAACGGCTATGAAAAGAATGAAGAAGCACTAGTGCGCCGCATTCACGAAAGCGGTGCGCGCCTGCTGTTTGTGGCGCTTGGCAGCCCGAAGCAGGAGCTGTGGATTCAGCGCAATATGCCGAACCTGCCGAATGTTCTTGTGTTTCAAGGCGTCGGCGGAAGCTTTGACGTGTTCTCGGGAATGGTCAAGCGTGCACCTGCCGCATTCCGCAAAGCAGGGCTTGAATGGCTGTACCGTCTCGGCTCTGATCCGAAACGAATCAAACGCCAAATGAATTTACCGCGCTTTTTAGTGCGCGTGTTAATAACTAAAGGGAGATAAGTCATGAAAAAATCAATCTGTGTTGTCGGCCTGGGCTACATTGGGCTTCCGACAGCGGTTATGTTTGCGAACCACGGCCATACGGTTTATGGCGTAGATGTAAATGAAAAAGCAGTCAATATGATTAACGAAAAGCAATTGCATATTGAAGAAAACGGCTTGCAGGAGCGTCTGGAAAAAGCGATCGATGCAGGTTTGTTCTCGGCTTCTACAAAGCCGCGCAAAGCAGACGTCTTTATCATTGCCGTACCATCTCCAATTATGCCGGACAAAACGGCGAACCTGGAATACGTACGCGAAGCGACCGCTTCTGTTGTGCCATACCTTGAAAAAGGCAACCTGGTGATTTTGGAATCAACGGTTCCGCCTCGTACGGTGCAGGATGTGATGATACCGGAGCTTGTGAAGTCAGGCCTTGAGATCGGCACAGAATTGTTTGTTTCTCACTCACCGGAACGCGTTATTCCTGGCCGCGTGTTTGAAGAGCTTGTGTCAAATGACCGGATCATCGGCGGCTACACGCCGGAATCGGCCCACCAGACAAAAGAGCTGTACAAATCGTTTGTAAAAGGGCAAATGCACGAAACAGATGCCACAACGGCAGAGCTTGTGAAAGTCATGGAAAACACATACCGTGACATTAACATTGCGTTTGCGAACGAGCTGGCAAAACTGGCAGAGACTCTTGGCGTTAACATTTGGGAAGCGATTAAGCTTGCCAACTACCACCCGCGTGTAAACGTGCATGAGCCAGGTCCTGGTGTTGGCGGCCACTGCATCGCGGTTGATCCGTGGTTCTTAGTCGAGCTTGCGCCGGAAACCGCACAAATGATTCATCTTGCACGTAAGACAAACGACGGCATGCCGGGCTACACAGCTCAAATGACAGCGAGCATTTTGGACGCGAAAGGCATTAAAGATCCGAAAGTGGCCGTATTTGGCCTTGCCTTCAAAGGCAACATTGACGATATGCGCGAAAGCCCGTCAATGGATGTGATTGAAGCAATGCGCGAACGCGGCATCGAGTTGAGCGCCTATGATCCGCATATTAAAGAAAACAATATTCCGGAGCAGGTGCAGTCGCAGGAAGAAGCACTGCAGGATGCATCGGCGATCCTAATCCTGACCAACCATAATAAATTTAAAGAGATTTACCCGACAACACTTTCGAATATGAAAAACAAAATCGTCATCGACACGAAAAACTGCATTGACCGCGCGACGTGGGAATCGGCTGGCTTTGACGTGTACGTGCTCGGCGATTCGAAAAACTAAAGGGAGAGTTCGTCATGAAAAAAGTACGCAAAGCCATTATTCCGGCAGCGGGGCTCGGCACCCGCTTTCTGCCGGCAACCAAAGCGATGCCGAAAGAAATGCTGCCGATTGTTGACAAGCCGACGATTCAATATATCGTCGATGAAGCAATCGCATCCGGCATTGAAGATATTATTATCGTAACCGGCAAAGACAAGCGTGCCATCGAAGATCATTTCGACTCCGCGCCGCTTCTCGAGCATAAGCTGGAAGAAAAGCAAAAGTTCGAGCTGCTGCAGGAAGTAAAGGACTCGGGCAAAGTCGATATTCACTACATCCGCCAAAAAGCGCCGCTTGGCCTTGGCCATGCCGTCTGGACGGCACGCAAGTTTATCGGTGACGAGCCGTTTGCCGTGCTGTTGGGGGATGATATCGTCCAGGCGGACAAACCGTGCCTCGGGCAGATGATCGAGCAATACGAAGAAACCGGCTCATCCGTGATTGGCGTGATGGAAGTGCCGCCGTCCGAAACGCACCGCTACGGCATTATCGACCCGTCTGAACAGGTTGGCCGCCGCTACAAAGTAAACAAGTTTGTGGAAAAACCGAAGCAGGGCACAGCGCCATCTAATATGGCGATTATCGGCCGCTACGTGTTTACGCCGGAAATTTTCAATTACCTGGGCGAGCTTGAAATCGGTGCAGGCGGAGAAATCCAGCTGACGGACGCCATTGAAAAGCTGAATACGATTCAGTCTGTATACGGCTACGAAATTGACGGAAATCGCTATGATGTCGGTGAAAAGCAGGGCTTTGTGGAAACGACGATTGAATTCGCCCTCCAGCGTCCGGACCTTCGGGAAGGACTGCTTGATTATATGGAACAAAAACTGCGGGAGTACCGGAAATGAAGCGTATTTTGCTTGCCGCGAACATGTACCCGAATGCCCAGTTTCCAAGCTACGGCGTGTTCGTGCAAAACACCGAGCGCATCCTGAAAAACGGCGGCTTTGAAGTCGACCGGGTTGTGCTTGAAAAAAAGACATCAAAAGCGGCGAAAGCCATTGGCTACGCATCGTATTATGCGAATCTCGTACGTCAAGGCATGTCCGGCCGCTATGATGCTATCTATGTTCACTATGCGTCGCACAACGCACTGCCGCTGCTGCTTTTAAAGCGGTTAAAGCCTTCAGTACGCATTGTGACGAACGTTCACGGAAGTGACGTCGTGCCGGAAGTGCCGTCCCAGGAAAAATACCAGCCATATGTGAAGCAGCTGCTTGAGCAGTCTGCGCTCATTATTACGCCGTCTCACTATTACGAATCACTTGTAAAAGAAAAGTACGGCGTGCAGACACCCGTGGCTGTTTTCCCGTCCGGCGGCGTAAACAAAGACGTGTTTCATCCGAAGGAGCGGGCACAGGCGCTGTCCGAGCTCCAGTTGGATCCTTCTTACCGCTACATAGGCTATGTCGGCCGTTTGGACGTCGGCAAAGGCTGGGACCATTATTTGCATGCCATTAAGCGGTATGTGGATGAAAAACCGGATCACGGAACGAAATTTATCGCAGTCGGCTCCGGCAAAGATGAAGCGGCTTTTAAAGAGCTTGTGGCCGAGCTTGGCATCGGGGATGTGGTCATCCACTACCCATTAATGAAGCAATCCGGCCTTGCCAATGTGTATAATGCCGTGGAAGCCTTTGTGTTTCCGACGACGCGTAAGGGCGAAAGCCTCGGCCTTGTCGGCCTGGAAGCAATGGCGTGCCGCACGCCGATTATCGCCAGCGCGATCGGCGGCATTCTAGATTACGTGAAGCCAGGCGAAAACAGCTGGCTGTTCGAGCCGGGCAACCCGGAAGAGCTGAAAGAAGCCCTTCTTGCGTTTGACGACCTCCAGCAGGCGGAGCGCGACCGAGTCGCCGAAGCAGCGTATCAGACGGCGCTTGAATACGAAGAATCGGCTGTTCAGCCTAAATTAATTTCTATTTTTAAAGAATTGTAATATTTTGCTCTGTCCCATTTAACGGGACAGGGCTTTTTTTATGAAAAATTTTTTGTTGTAAAGGCAGTAAAGGTTTTCTGAAAATAGGAAAAAAAGCAGGGACGTGTTCTGTCTAATATATTGAACGGATTGTCAAATAGATTAAGTGCAGGAAAGAAAAATAAGGAATTGTATAGAAGTAAAAACTAATAAATTCCATAAACGAGTAATTATAGTTTATTTTAATTCATTATGTTTATTTTACCTGTAATAATAGGGTATATGCTGTAAAGTAATTGTTATTTTTTCGTAGTATTTAGGTTATTTCATAAATTTGAAAAAGGAGGTTTTGTTACAAAGGGAAATCAGTGAAACAATTGGCATCACAGCAAAACGTAACACGAAGAGAAGCAGCCCTATGCTGGCGAGAGCATATGTGATTGGCACAACATAAAGAAAGAGGCTTACCGATGTATTAAACTGCTGCTAGCGGCTGTCAGTCCATTGTTGAAAGCGGAATCATATTCAGTGAAGATAAGGATTTATTCGAAACGAAAGACCAGATCACACGCAGTAAATTTGCGGTTTTCCTTAATGGTTTTGTAAATATACACCTTAGTACCGACGTTTTAAGAAGGTAACGGGCGGAGAGCTGCTTGATATAGAAGCTGCTGTTAACCGCGATTGAGAAGAGTTAAACAGATCTGTTCGCAGTACGAAACGACCACATGACTAATGACACAAGCAGATATTGACCGTGGATACGTAGAAGTCATATTGACCGATAAAAGTCTTGGAGAGCGGCTGTTAGTCGGCCTGCTTTACAGTGTTAAAGGGCATGGAAGTTTATTTTATGTAAGTATTAGATTTTTAACCTTTTTATGGGAAAAAAGCTGATTTGGCGAGGCTTTTGTTGGACGAAAAAGCTTTTTTTGATGTCGTAAAAATATAACTAAATAATCATGAAAACGTGCCGATAATAACAAAGAACCATATGCAGAAGTTTAAGAGAATTGCAACATCGCTGTAATCTCTCAGCCTATGCCCCGCCTGGTTTCAAAGGAGATATGCAACAAAAATGACAAATCTTATAGGGGAAAAAACTTTAATTTTACCTAGCATATGGTATATAATGAATAAGCTATGAAACAAACTGGTTTTATTCGACAATTTATTTTCATTGTTTTTACAATAAGTTATCAAATATTACTTTTTGAATAAATTATGGAAATAAAGAAAAACAGGTTGAAAAAACTTTCTTGTTTGATAGAATGTTACTTGAGTTACAAACATGTTAAATTCTCCTTGCAGTACATAATATTTCATCCTGTGAGAAAAACAGTAAATAACTCAGACTTATGTCATAAGGAACAATCAGCTTACCTGCTGTTTGATTTCATAAAAAAACCACAACCACACAAAACGGGAGGAACTAATTACATGGCTTACCAACCAAAGTCTTATCGTAAATTCGTTGCCACAGCAGCAACAGCTACTCTAGTAGCAACTGCAGTAACACCTGCTTTCGCAGCAGAAACAGGCGCTGCAGCATCTTTCACAGATGTACCAGAGCGTTATAAAGAAGCAGTTGACTACCTAGTAGATAACAAAATCACGCTTGGTGTTTCTGAGGATAAATTCGGTACAACTCAATCAATCAAACGTGTTGATGCAGCAGTGATGATTGCAAAAGCACTTGAAATTGAAATCGCTGACCGTCCAGATTCTGGTTTCACAGATGTACCAGAGCGTGCAGTAGCTTATGTTGATGCACTTAAAGCAGAAGGCATTATCAATGGTAAAACTGCCACTACTTTTGGTTCAGAGCAAAGCATTACTCGTGGTGAGATCGCTTTGATTCTTGCTAATGCATATGATTTGAATGGAACTTCTGACAAGCAGTTCTCTGACGTTTCTTCACGTTATGCAGATGCAGTAGAAGCACTAGTAGCAGCTGGTATTACTAAAGGTAAAACAGACACTACTTTTGGTACAACTGATGCAATCACACGTGGTGAGTTCGCAATTTTCTTGCATCGTGCAGAACTACTTCCTATCGAAAAAACTCCAGCGGTAACAAGTGCAAGTGCGGTTGCTGGACAAGAAGCAGTAACAATCTCTGGTAAAGTTGCGAATGCATCAACAGCTTCTATCGTTATTTTAGACAGCAATGGCCAAGAAGTTTATGATCAAGATGTAACTGTATCTGAAGATGGTTCTTTCACTCGTACTATCAATCTTCCTGTGGGCAACTACGTATATGAAGTGCGTGCGATCGAAGGCGAAGAAGTATCTGAAGTAAAAGCAGGCAACTTCTCTGTAACAGCACTTAATGCTGAAGTAGTAAGTGCAAATGCGGCTAATGCTAAAGAAGTAAAAGTTGTATTTAACAAAGCCGTGGACAAAACAACTGCTGAAAACCCGGCTAACTACACAGTAGCTATTACTGGAGCAACTGCACCAGTATCAGGTCTTACTGCTGATCTTCAAGCAGATGGCCGCACAGTTATCTTAAGCGCTGCTGGTGGAGCAGACATTTTCACAAACGGTAACGCTTATACTGTTGAAGTGAAAAATGTTCTTTCAAAAGATCTTTCAAAAGTAGTAGATTTCAAAACTGCAACTCTTAACTATTTTGATAATACTGTTCCAACTGTGGTATCGTCTGAGCTTAACGGTTCTAATGTACGTGTCTATTTCAATGAACCAGTAACTAATGTTACATTGAAGGTAGACGGAGGTGTAGTGTTACCATCAAGTTCAACTCTATCTTCAACTAATGTAGATGGTCAGTACTATGTTGAAGTTCCTGCAACAACAGACACTTCAAAAGCAGGTAATCATAGTGTAACTGTATACGGTGCAACAGACGGCGACGGTAATACTTTACAAGTTTCAGCGACTCAATACACTGTATTAGCTGACACAGTAGCACCTTCTGTAGTAAGCGTAACACCTGAATCTTCAAATGTATTTGATGTAAAGGTAAGTGAGAAGCTTGCTGTAGTACCAACATTTGAAGTTAAAAAAGGTGGAGTTATCTTCCCAATTACAGCAACTAATGTTGCAGTAGATCCAGATGATCCAACAGGCTTAACTTACGAAGTAACTGTTCCAACAACTGGTACAGGTGGCTACAATTTATATGGCACTAATGAAAATACCGCTGCTCTTTCTGTAAAAATTACAAATATTAAAGATAACTCAAATCTTACAGGTGCAGAGTATAATGGTACTGTTACTTTAACTAAAGATGCAGTAGGACCAAAAGTTCTAAGTGCAAATACGAATACAGTTTCTGCTAGTGGAGTTATTTCTGTTAAATTTGATGAAAATATTTCACTTGTAGATGCATCTAAAGTAAAAGTTTACAAAAATGGTATCTTGCTATCTGCAACACCAAGTGTAACTGGTCCTACTGATACTCTTACTATTACACTTCCATCTACAGAAGCTGGCACAGTTGCTACTTACAACGTACGACTAGAGCCAGGGGCAGTCGAAGATGCTTCGGGTAATGATAATGTTACTTTAGCAACAACAGCAGCATACACAGACTCAACTAAGATTGCTGCGACAGTAACAACACCTGCTACTAACCAGTTCCAAGTTGCTTATGCTTCTACAACTGACTTGACTACAAGTGCTACGTCAGCATCTAACTATACATTAGATGGTAAGCCACTTCCAACTGGTACTACTCTTGATTTTGCTGGTGATAAAAAGACAGTTCTTATTACTTTACCAACTGAAACAGTGTCTACATCAACAGCAGGCATCCTGCAAATTTCTAAAAATGTTGTAAATACTGCTGGTCAATATGTAGCAAATGCCGATGATACACTTGAAGGTGGTTCTGTAACACTTACTGACAATGTGAAACCAGTACTACAGTCTGGTAAATTCGTTGATGCTGATACCAATAACCGCGCAGAAAGCGTTGAATTGACATTCAGTGAAAACGTATCAGCTACAGCAGCTAATGATTTTGAATTCACTGTAAACGGTGCTAAAGTTACACCTGACACAGTAACAGTTTCTGGTGGAAAAGTAGTAGCAGCATTCACTACTACTGCTAACCAGGTAAATACTGCTCAAGCATTGGTAGTTAAAGTTCTTCCAACTGCTGATCAAACTGGTGGAACTGGTCAAGTAATGGATACTCAAGATGCAGCAGGTAACAAACTTACTGCAAGCACTACAATCACTGTTAACACAGTAAAATAAGTTTAACCCAGTAGAGTAGCGGTAGAGCATTCCGTTCACACTAAGGTGTTAAATTTCGAAAATAAGAAGCCCTTTAAAGGGCTTCTTATTTTTTATGAAAAGAGATAATGAGGTTTTTTATATATTATTTAAAAGAAAATTACCAATGAAGTCGGTAAAGATAGATTTTTAAAGCAGAGATAACATATTGAATAAGTAATCAGGGTATATTGAGGGGATGTTTATCTATAATCCATGTGGATAATAATTTTATTAAAAAAAGAGCATTAAGGTGATCAGTGATAAGAAAAATCATATTTTAGAAAAGTATTGTATTTTCGATATTCTCTAACCACCGAATTGATATACATAATGTCATGTAAAGTGGTTTAGCTTATTCATTTTTACTATTTGAGATAGCATTAAAATAATGTCTATAACTTCCCTGCTTCAATCTTATTAAAGTTGAAAAGTGTCTACTCTATGTGTGGTTAAAGAGAATTCAGGAATAGGAGATTCAAGTGGATAATTATAGTGAAAGAAAACTTCTATATTGCAGTTGGAATAAAGAAGTATATTATTAAGCTATTAATAATGCAGTTACCTAAATATAATTAATATTTCTGAGCCGGTAGGTACAGTCTATTAAGGGGAGTGTCTATTGGCTTTTTATATTTGACGAATTGTAATATTAAGTGCAACCCTAGAAAGAAGAATTGTTTAGAGAAATATTAGTAAATGGGATTAATTTGAAGAATACGTTTGAATTAAACAGGCAGGGAAAAAGGCGGCGGCATTCAGTGATTTAAGTGAAAGCCAGCGCTTTTACAAAGAAATGATGTATTTAGAAGGTAAAGCAATTATTTCCGGTTACCCGGATGGGACGTTTCAGCCCGATGGACAGGTAACCAGAGCTGCGGCGGCGATTATGATCGGGCGGGCATTAGGGCTTGATGGAACTCAGAAAGCGACCCAATTCTCAGATGTAGGAGTCGATCAAAAAGCGAGTGGCTATATTGCTTCGGCAGCGAGCCGCGGTATTATCAGCGGCTATCCGGACGGAAGCTATCATCCGAACGAAGCGGTGACACGGGGACAAATGGCGATCTTTTTATCAAGAGCATTCGGTCTCACGAAAGAAGCAACGGCTCCTTTTACAGACGTATCCTCTTCTATGGCCAGCTATCCGCATATTAAAAGAATTATAGCTGAAAATTTGACGTCCGGTTACGAAGACAATACATTTCGTCCAAATGTAAAAGTCACGCGCGCTCAATTTTCTGCTTTTTTGGCAAGAGCGTTAAACGATGACTTCAAAGTAGAACTACCGCCTGCCCCGGTAAGCTATTTAAAGGATAAAAGCAAAACATACTATTATGATTCCGATGATATGGGCAGCTACTCTTATAAATTCTCAGGCCGAAAATACTTTGAGTGGAATCTGTGGGATGTATATGGAGGAAGCAAAAACACTTACTCCATTGTAGAGAAAGAAGACAGCAAAGGCTATTACTTTGGCTATCCTGAATCAGAATCATGGATGATGTTAAAATATCCGGTTAAAGTGGGCCAAAAATGGAGTATTGGTTATCAAGGGTTTGTGCATACATATGAAATTACGTCTACCACAAAAACGATCATAACAAGGGCCGGAACGTTCCGCAATGTGATTGAAGTAACCGCGGATGATGGCGGAGTAGATTATTATGCACGAAATGTTGGTTTAATTAAAGTGATTTTTGAAGGAATTACAAAAGTAGAGCTGATCAAAATTCAATAATTGCCAGTCAAAAAGCGGGTTCCGCCAAGGAGCCCGCTTTTTTTGTCTCAAGAAAACAAAGAAGGAAAGAAGAAAGTATGGTAAAATACATAAAGCAGGGATCAAAAGCTATCCTTGTTTTTGAATGATCATATCCATACAGGCAAGTATAAATAGATTGAAATTGTAAAAAGGCTGCTTCCATTCAGCAGCAAAGCAAGGAAGGCAGAGAGCCAAACAAAAGCTCTCTGCTTCTTTTTGCTCAAAGGCAGGCAAGATAACCTTGAAGGAATATAGTAAGCAGGTGAACACATAGTGCAAACGAGCTTGAAAACGTATCGATGTCCACTGACACTGACGAATAGAGCAAAAGATAAAATGCGGGAGCTCGGGCTGGGGGAGCACTCGTTTTTTTCGTTGGACGCGTCTTTTACCGTTTATATAGAAAAGTATCCGCCGTCTGCGGACCGGCTTCTGTCTGTTGCGTTGTTTTTTGATAACCATGCCAATAAACAGCTGGCGGCAGCGAGCGGCAATGCGGTCATTGTCCTGCACTGTGTAGCGGAGAAAGACCGGTTTATTGCAACAAATGTAACGGCGCGTGCCCCTCATACACCGGTGCAGACGAACTGGCGCCGCCCGGCTTCGATTGCCTTTCAAGAAACGCGGCAGGAAATGCCGCTTGATCTGCTTCGTGCCATTCACGACATGCCAGTCGCAAAGGAAAGCTCGGAGTATGTAAAAAAGCGGATTGCGAGCTGGGAAGGCTATTTGACGATTCAGGAGCGGGACGCCGATATTCCGGATGTCACAGCGGGCTATGCGGGAATGACATTTAACGGCGACTTTAGCCGGGTGACGCTGACTGGCTGCCGACTCAAGGAAGAGGAATGGAAGCTGCTCAAAGACTTAAGTGTGAAGTTTAGAGGGATGGACCAGGATGCCGGCAAGGTGCTGAGGGCAAACCGAGGCGCTGGGACGGTCGAAATTGAATTGAGCGGCCCGATGGCGGAACGCGCACGGAAGCAGCAGTTTACTACGGCGCAGAAAGAAGTAGTGTTCAGCAACTTTGCCACACTCAGCCAGGTCAAGCGGCTGCGGCAGGGATTTAAGCATTTAGAAGACGGGCTTGCGGCCAATCCAGATTTGGAGCGGATTTTATTTGAGAAAAAGCCGCCGCTCAAGCCGCCGAAAAAGCTTGGTAACCTGCAGTTTCATAACCGGCTGAACGAGTTTCAAAGACGTGCGGTCACAGGAGCGATGGAGGCGGAAGACCTGTATGTGATTCAGGGGCCGCCGGGAACCGGGAAAACAACCGTGATTTCGGAAATCTGCCTGCAAAACGCGCGGGCAGGTCTGCGCACGCTGGTCGCCTCCCAGTCTAACCTGGCGGTAGACAATGCGTTAGGACGGCTGTTAGCTAATAAAGATATTCGCATTCTCCGGGTCGGCCGAACGGAAAGCATTGAAGAAGAAGGCAAAAAGTTTATTGAAGAAAACGTCGGCCAGTACTGGAAGGATCATACGTTCCACGAGGTATCCGCTCAATTTGAAGCGAGAAAAAAAAGAGAAGCAGAGCTTGAAGCGGAATGGGCGGAAAATGAACGGGAGCAGGAACGGCTAAAGCCTCTGTTGGCTCAAGCAGAAGCAGCCGTTGCCGAAAAAAAACAGGCAGCGACCTTATACGAAGAAGGCCAGTCCTTTCTTGAGAACGAACAACAGCGGCTTCGGAAAGCGGAAGCCGAATTCCAGGCGCTGCAAAAGCGCGAAGAAGAAATAGAACAGGCTCTCCGTCTATTAGCGGCGTCGATTGAAAGAGATGAAGTGTTTCTGGCAAGCGAACCGGGTCTTGGAGACATTCAACGTGAGTGGGAAGCTCTTCAAAAAGAAATCGAAGCACTCCATCATGCAGTGGCTTGTGAAAAACTCCAGGAAGAGATGGAGCGAAAAGGACAAGCGCTCCAGAAAGCAGCGGCTGATGAAGAACGGTACCTCCAGGTACAGCAACGAGCAGAAGCCGTTTATGCGAAAGCATCTGATGTGAAACGAATCGATGCGTTAAAGTGGATGATGCTCGAGCAAAATATTGAACGGTCTCCACGTATTGTGCAACTGTTGGAGGAACTCGATCATCTTCGTGGAGAAATGAATCAGCTGACGAAGCTGAAGGCGTACAATGACCAGCTAAACAAAGCTGTTTCTTATATGGAAGGGCTGCTCGCAAGATACAACATACCTTTTGGAGAGCTGCAGCAGCGTGCCGGCCGAACCTCTTCTTCTCACTCTGCGGAGGAAATCGATGGGTTTTTAAATCGGTTAAGAGCGGTGTTAAAAAGCGGGCCGAACATCGATCCGAGACGGGGTGCAGAGTTTTTAGAAGGGCTTTATGTCCGCCGCCATTTCATCTGGCGAAGAGCGAAACGGCTGAAGCCTTATGAGGAATACAAGCAAAAAGCACAGGATACTTTCCTCTTTTTAAAGAGAAATGTGATCGAGCAGCTGAGCCGGAAGCAAGAAGAGGAAAGAGCAGCTTATGAATCACTTCGCCAAACACTCCACGGACAGCGGACAGAGCTTGAAGTACTTGAACAAAAATACAGGCAGATGGTGTCACTGGGCAAGCCGATTCCGAATGCGAAAGAAACACTCGACCAGCAGGAAACAAGAGCACTTCTTTTAGAAAAGAAAAAGCAGAAGCTCGAAGAAACGAAGCAGCGGATCGAAGAAGACCAGCGCGAACAAGCGCAAAAAGCCGCTGAAAGAGAAGTAGCAGCCCAGAGCCGTATGCAGACAGAAGCGCAAATGGAAGCACTGCAAAATACGATTCGAGAAAAAGAAGAAGAGCTGGCACCACTTCAAGCGATCCTGGATACCCATCCAGAAGCAGAACATGAAGAGTTGCTAAAGCAAATGGCGAGTCTTTCTTTTACACGGGAATCACTCAAGCAGGAGCGGCAGCGCCTGCCGCTTTTTCAATCGATTCAAGGAGAATGGCTGTCGCTTCTTCAAGAAGCGAGCGACCACGACCTGGATGAAATTCGCAAGCTGTATGTGAAGCATGCGAACGTAATCGGCACAACCTGTGTGGCATCCGCGCGCAAGGATTTTATCGACAGCTATCCCGTTTTTGATGTGGTCATTATCGACGAAGTTTCAAAAGCGACGCCGCCGGAGCTGCTGCTGCCGATGCTGAAAGGAAAGAAAGTCATTTTAGTCGGTGACCATCACCAGCTGCCGCCGCTTTTAGGAAACGACACACTGGAAGAAACGTTGCAGGAGCTGGCGGAAGAAAACAAAGAGTTTGCCGGAAAAGCGGAGCTGAAAGGGCTGCTTGAGGAATCGCTGTTTGAACGCTTGTTTAAAAGCGTGCCGGACACGAACAAAACGATGCTTGCCATTCAGTACCGCATGCACGAAAACATTATGGAAACCATTACGCCGTTTTATGAAGGTGAAAAAGACCGGCTTCAATGCGGTTTGACCGATTCGGATGCAGCGCGTGATCACCTCTTGGAATCGCCGCTTATCCGCCGAGACAATCATTTGCTGTGGCTCGATATGCCGAATGAGCCAGCATTTTTCGAGGAACGCATGAAAGGCGGCAAAAGCTTGTACAACCCGGCGGAGCTACGGGAAATCGGTTCTTTGCTGAAAGAACTGGATGAAGCGACAGCGCAGGCCAAAGAAGCCGGCCGAATGAACGCGGAGGAAAAGAAAAGCGTCGGTGTGATCAGCTTTTACGGCGAACAGGTGAAAAAGCTGAACCGTCTTATTGAGCAGGAATTAGGGCTGCAGCACTTAACGATCCGGACGGGAACGGTGGACCGGTTCCAGGGCATGGAGATGGACGTCATTATCTTAAGTATGGTTCGGAATCATCAAAACAAGCATGACGATATTGGCTTTGCCCGAGACTATCGCCGCCTGAACGTCGCCCTCTCTAGAGCGAGGGAGCTGCTCGTTTTAGTCGGCAGCACGAAAATGTTTACCGAGCGAACGAAGCAGGTTTCAACAAGAAAGATGTATAAGCACGTATTAGAAACAGCTGAACGGCAAAACGGTGTACGCGTGCTTGAAGAAAGCAGAGGATAAGCAGAATGAAGAAAACAATCGAAAAGCTGCGCGCAAACCTGCTCGAAAACCCGGCAGTGGAAATCAAAGAGTCAGCCGTGTGGCAGCTGCCGGTCATCACTTATGCCGTCACGTTTAAACGGGTGAAGCGGCTAAAGATGGATATTTTAATGAAAATGCTGCTGCTCGCGTTTAATCAGACCGATATCCGCCGGGCCGCAAACCTGGCTGAAATGCTGCTCGTCGAAGAGCTGTTTATTGAAGATTTAATTCAGAAAATGCTCAGGAGCGGCTCTATTCGGATGGAAAGAGAAGGCTACAAGCTGACAGAACGAGGCCAGGCACAGCTGGCAGAAGGCATTGTCGAAGAGGAAATGGGCGAAGAAGAAACATCACTTACCTACAGTCCGGTTCACGATGAGTTTTGGACGGCAGCCGAGGAGCAGGGAGCAAGCGAGCCGATTTACCGCTACCTGACCGAAAGGGAGATGACGGCAGAGCGTCTCTTACAGGTGCTCACTGAAGAAGATACGGAACGGGCAGACGAAGAATTTCAAACACCGGTATCAGCAGTAACCGGGTTTGAAGAGCAGCTTACTTCACACGTTTCCTGCCTGGAGTTTCGGCTGTACAACAAGGAGCAGGACGTTTTTTATGCGCGTGTCTGGAACACGCATCTTGAGCGCTGGGACGAAACGCTTGAAAAACAAATCGAAGAGCAAGAACGGCTGGAATGGCGCGAAAAGTGGCTTCCAACCAACGAATAAAGAGGGCGTCTTTAAGACAGCCCTCTTTTTTATGGCCGGAAAAAGCGGATCAGGGCCGGATTATCGTCCGTAATGGCCGGAAAAAAGAGAATCCGGCCATCCTGCAAGCTTTTCCGACCCATATTTTTATTTTCCGGCCCAAACAAGGAGGTTTTCGGTCCCTTACCTTGTAATAAACATTTGTGTATAGTACCGGTTATAAACCCCAACACCAATTTCTTTAAAATCCGGATTTAAAATATTGCTTCGGTGTCCGGGACTGTTCATCCAGCCTTCCATCACAGCTTCTGCATCCGCATAACCAGCGGCAATGTTTTCACCGGCGGCTGAGTAACGAAGTCCAAAGTCTGTTAACATATCAAATGGGCTGCCGTATGTCGGGGAGTTATGGTCAAAATAACCCCGGTCGTGCATATCCTTTGATTTCGTCCGTGCAACAAAGCTGACGTCATTTGCCAGTTTAACAGGGGCCAGACCGTATTTCGCCCGCTCCTCGTTTACAAGCTGTCCGATCGCTTTTTCAGTGGCGTTCGGCACAAAGGAAGGATCAATCGTGTAGTCCGGTTTTTCATCCGTTCCTAAAAAGTTATCAATATTGAGCATGAAAATGGCCATTTGTCCGCGTGATACAATGCCGTCTGGATTGTACTGGTTATTGCCAACGCCGCTTGTCAGGCCATTGGCTGCCAGCGCATTAATATAAGAAGCGTAAGGATGAGAAGTGGGTACATCGGTAAATGGCACATCAGGCGTTCCGCTTAACCCAAGAGCTCTTACAACAGTGCGGGCAAGCTCCGCGCGTGTCACTTTTGTATCCGGATAAAAACGATTGCCAAGTTCGAATACGTTCTGGTAAGCATAGTAGGCGATGTACGGAAAAGCAGCCTGGCTTGGGGCAACATCAGAATAAGGAAGTTTCGCATCTTCATAGCCGTCAATGCCTTGAACACGCCCTAAAAAAATCGTACTCTGGGCTCGTGTTACCGGATCGTTTTGGCGGAATGTCCCATCAGGAAAACCGGCAATGAGCCCGCGGGTGGCCATTTCTTCTACGGCTTCGTACGCTTTTTCATTAGGATGTACATCCGGGAAGGCAGCGGCGTCTGCTGAGTGGTTCCAAAATGAGCCTGTCAAAAGCAGTCCGGTCAACAAAGTAGCTAACTTATTCTTCATTTTATTCCCTCCGTTTCTTGTTTATGTATTATCCTATAAAACAATACCCCGTCCCATGAATTTGTAAAAGTCAACCAGTTCATAAATCAGCGATATTCCGGTTGTTTTTTTCGTTTATCTATTTCATTTTATAAGAAATCTGCCGATAAACCTGTTAGGGTACAGCCGTAGAAATGCGGTGCCACAAAGCTACAGGGGCTAAAGCGGTAAGCCAGGCCAGCCAGCTGCCATGCCCTAAAGACAGAAGGAGGAACAGGGAATGAAGAAAAAATGGACATCAGCCGTTGCAGCCGTGCTTGCAGCAGGCGTTATGTTTTCAGGAGAAGGAATCACGTTTGCAGCCCAGGCGGAGAGCACGCC
Organism: Domibacillus indicus; assembly: GCF_023715895.1. GTDB lineage: Bacteria > Bacillota > Bacilli > Bacillales > Domibacillaceae > Domibacillus > Domibacillus indicus_A. The sequence goes on from NZ_JAMBOO010000004.1 coordinate 366,095, forward strand.
GTACAACGTGCTTGCGAGCAAAAAAGAAAATCAGGGACAAGCGCAGCAATTTAAATCAATTGATAAGCAGCTCGATAAAATCGAAGAAAAGCTGCTTCAATACAAAGAGAAAATGAACCAAATCAAGGAAGAAGAAAAGCAAGAGGAAAGCGATGAAACGGAAGCCGTTGTTCAGCCGGTAATGCCAACACCGACAGAAACACCAGCAGAAGAGCAGACACCAGCTTCAGATGAAACCGTGACAACAAGCGCTGATTCCGTTGAAGAAACAGAAACAGACAGCGATGACGATTCAACGGTAGAAGAAGGAACAGAAGAAGAACAGGTAGAAAAAGACCTTGAAGGTCAGCCAGGCTACCGCGGGAAGTTCGGCGCACTCGAAAACCGTTTGAACGCTGTTTCCAAGCAGGTCGCATCTCTTGCGTCAAAAGGAGCAGATGCAGCAGCAGTAGCGGAAAGACAAGCCCGCATTGATTCCTTAAAGAAGAACGTAGCAGCGGTTCTTGCATCCATCGGCCAAATTGAAAAAGAGGTTCAAGCGGAAATCAAAGCGGATAAAACCGTGAAGGAAAAAGCAGCGAAAAAAGGCGTCGCGCTGACAAAGAGCTGGACAATCAAGTTCAGCAAAAGCCTGGATGCAGACACATTGTCTACACTGGACCTTGTTGTGATGGATGCAGCGGGAAGCCTTGTAGAAACAACCTTTACGTATTCCGACAAAACAAAATCAATCACGCTGACTCCGCTTCAGCCATACCAAAAAGGCGTAACATACACGCTTTACATCGGTAAAGGCATTGAAGGCGCAAACGGCATACCGCTCAAACACACGGTAAAAATGGATTTCACAACGACAACCGGCACAACCGCTGCGGCAAGCATCAAAGCAGCTGGGTTTTCTGATGTGTCGGACCGCTACCAGGAAGCAGTGCAGGCAATGGTCGACCAGGGGATTACATCCGGTGTTGGCGGTGGTAAGTTTGGCATCGATCAGCAAATTAAACGGGTTGATGCAGCTGTGATGCTGGCAAAAGCATTAAAGCTTGAGACAGGTTCTGCGCCAAGTGCAGGATTTAAAGACGTGCCAAAACGTGCGCAGGCAGCAGTCAACGCGCTTGTAAAAGCGGGCATTCTTTCCGGCAAAACAGCGACAACGTTTGGTGCCGACCAAACATTGACACGTGGGGAACTGGCGATTATTTTAACGCGTGCGCTTAAACTGTCAGGGGATTCCACAACACTTGCATTTAAGGATGTGCCGGCACGCTATGAAGCGGCCGTGAAAGCGATGGTTGCCAACGGCATTACAAACGGCAAAACAGCGACCGCTTTCGGCACAACGGATCCGGTTAAACGCGGCGACTTTGCGGTGTTCTTCCATAGAGCGCAGCAGCAGCCAGCGATCCAGGATTTAGAAGTAGTCGATATTTATTAATGAATAAACGAAAGGAGCTGTCCCGGATAGGGCAGCTCCTTTTCGTTTATTTTTTTGTCAGCTTGATTAATTCAGAAGTCGTTTTACCATTGTAAGTGCCCTTAATAAAGCCAACGTTCGCCGCATAGTAGCTGACATAGCCATCATTTGATTTAATCGTCACAACACCCGTGAACTTGCCGGCTGCTGTCGTTAACGTGCCGCCGGTTCCTGTGATTTTATAAACGATGCTTTCATCAAAGGCATCGGTCCACGTTTTGCCGGTTTTGATTGGGTAAGCAATTTCCATGTAGTATTCAGACTCCGGCCAGCCAATATAAAGCCCCTTATTGTTTTCATAGACGAGGTATGTGCCGCCAGCTGCACTGTCGCTCCATTGATCCCAGCCACTGTATTTACCTTTGTAAACACTTTTAGTTGTTTCACCACCTGATTTATACGTGTACACCTTCGTTTTGTCCATTAAGTAGCTGTACATACGCAGGTACTTCGATGAAACGTAGCCGCGTTTTCCTTTAAAGGCAATTTGGCTCCAGCCGCTCTTGGACTGTGAATAAACCGACACCGACACATTGTTTTTCAGTGAACCAATAACCTTATAGTTCGTTCCCGGGCCGCTTCGGACGTTCAACACACCGCTGTCAATGCTGACGTAGCCAACTTTTGCGCTGGCTGCATTTGATTTGGCGGGCTGCAGGCCGAGTGCAACAGAAAGAGCCAAAATAAAGGCCAAAGTAAAATAAACAAATTTGTTCTTTTTCATTCTTCATTCTCCTTTATCGGTAATAGGAATATTATACTATGGTAGAATCGAATTTTCTCAGAAAAATGAAAAAAAGGAAAAAATAATAACAATGAATGGTTAGGTGTTTTTCCTTTTAAAGGAAATAAAGGTATGTAGAAGACTTTTTAACAATTTCATAAAAGAAAAACAAAACAAGGGATAACAGCCAGTTTGTTCTAAATAAAGAAAAAGTATAGACGTTTTGTTCTTTATAAGATACTATTAATCTGTCATTTTTTTGAAAGAACAATTTGTTCTTTATACATAATATAACCAGCCAGTAAGTGAAGAGAATTCCATTAAAAAGAAGACTCTTTTCATGCTCAAAAGATAGAAGCTGAGTTGTGGGAGAGAGGTAACATAATGAAAAAAGTATCACGATGGTCAATAAGTGTGATTTTAGTGGCATCAGCTATATCCGGAAATATTGGAACAACAGCCCGGGCTGACGACACCTATTTGATGAATGATGATTTTGAAGGAGCATCCTGGTCTTTAAATCCGACAGATGTGGCAACTGCCAGCTTAGGCCCCTACAATGTATCAGTGAGCAGCAATAAAGGGGCAGCATGGGCCTATAATGCACAAGACAATTACGCACAGATTACAAGCGATCCGCTGCGCGAAGGCAATCATGCGATCAAGCTGTACGACAATCAGGACGGGGCAGCGGATAAAGGCGGGGCAACACGCATCTATAACCGAAGCTTTACTCCACAAACAGCAGGGAAAACGGTCATCACGGAGTTTGATTTTATGGCGGAAAAAGTGGGCTCAAGCACCCGGTTCCGCTTAACAAACGCCGGGATCAACACCGCCCTTGCGTCCCTTGAATTGGATGGAAAAGGACTCGTTTACCGAAAAGCAGATGGAACAACCGCTTCTTTGCTGCCGTCGGTTCAGGCCAGCACATGGTATCACGTAAAACTCGAAGTAGATATGACACGTGAAGTATACAGCGTGTTTGTGAGCGGGGGAGGCACAGCCGAACTGCGCGGCGAGCCATTCTACCAGAAAGTCACGGACTTTGGAAACATCGATATAAATACCGGAAACAGTTCGGTCTCAACACTTTACGTAGACAATATTCAAGTATATAACCCGTCCATTGTGCCAGCGGCGCCAGCAGGGGTAAACGCAGAAGCAGGCAATACGCAGGTGAAGCTTTCCTGGGATCCGGCAAGTGATGCTTCTTTCTATACGGTGAAAAGAAGTACATCGCCAGACGGGCCTTATACGACGGTTCAGTCGAATATAACGGATCTGACATTTCGGGATACAGGCTTACAGAACGAAACAACCTATTATTATAAAATCAGCGGCGTAAACTCGGTCGGAGAAGGGGCGGGGTCGGCTGCGGTCAGCGTAACACCTTCTTCTGCTGTTCCACTGCCGCAAGCACCGGCAGGCATTTCCGCTTTATCACGAAATGCATCTATTAACCTTGCATGGGAAGCCGTGCAGGGGGCGGATTCTTATACAATCAAGCGCAGTACGTCACCGGACGGCCCATTTACAGAAGCAGCTTCAAACGTTACAACACCGTTCTATTGGGAAAAAGGGCTTAATAACGAAACAACCTACTATTATAAAGTGCAGGCAAATGGGATAGGCGGACAGGGACCTGATTCAGAAATCATCTCTGTGACGCCGGCCGCCCCGCAGCTGCAGCCGACAAACGTGACGGCTCAATCTGGAGATCAGCGGGTTGACCTGGCCTGGAGTCCGGCTGAATCGGCTGGCTCTTACATCGTAAAAAGAAGCACAACAGACGGCGGACCCTATACAACGGCAGGCAAAACGAGCTCGCTCTCTTTTACGGACACAGATGTTCAAAATGGCGGCCGCTATTACTACGTTGTAACAGCCGTTAATGGAACAAACGAAAGCATGATTTCAGACCAGGTAAAAGGAAATCCAGAGAAAGAAACGGCCGGAGCGCCAAAAGCGCCAGCTGGCTTCCAGGCAGAGACGGGCGATCAATCCATCGAATTAACATGGGGAAAAAGTGAAGGAGCGTCTTTTTACACGGTGAAAAGAAGTGAAACGAGCGGCGGACCGTATACAACGGTAGCCGAAAAGCTGACTTCTTCCTCTTATACAGATCCTGAAGCCGTAGAAGGAAAAACGTATTACTATGTTGTATCGGCATCGAATGAAAAAGGAGAAAGCCGCCTAGCTGATGAGCAGGCAGCGGAAGCCGCTCAGGTAATCCAGGTGGCGAAAGACGGAACAGGCGATTTTGACACAATCCAGGGCGCTGTTGATTCCATTCCAGCGGACAACGCAAAGCGTGTGGTCATCTCCATTAAAGACGGCCTTTATAAAGAAAAAGTATCTGTTACACAGCCGTACGTAAGCTTTGCCGGGGAAAGCCGCACCGGGACCGTAATTGAATGGGACGATTACGGCGGCACAAACGGCCAGTCCGGAAATGTCGGCAGCACGTTTAAAAGCCAGACGGTCGGCGTAACGGGCAATTATTTTACGGCCTCCAACCTGACGATTTTAAACAGCCGGGCGCCTCGTTCTGAATACGGGACGGCGGTCGCGCTATCGGTGAAAAGTGACCAGGCGGTATTTGAGCAAGTCAATATCCTTGGCCATCAGGATACCTTATATACAGGCAGCGGCAGACAATACTACCGGGATGCTTATATCGAAGGAGACGTAGACTTTATCTTCGGCGAGGCACCGGCCGTTGTCTTCGACAGAAGTGAAATACGCAGCGTAGGAACGAACGGATATGTAACAGCTGCGGCTCAGGCGAAAGAAAGCGATCCGGGTATTGTCTTTTTAAACTCCCGCCTGACAAAAGCGGATTCCGCGACAAAGGTGTACTTAGGAAGACCGTGGAAAAATTATGCCGATACCACGTTTATTAATACGTGGATGGATTCTCACATTATGGCGCAGGGCTGGTCAGAATGGTCCGGTAAACTGAACCATGAGCAGGCGAGCTATGCGGAGTATAACAGTACGGGACCAGGCGCCAATGCCAAAAGCCGCGTCAGCTGGTCGAAGCAATTAACTGCAGCCGAAGCGAGCGAATTGACTGTGCCGCGTATTTTTGAAGGCTGGAACCCGGCCCAAAAAACCGTGCCGCACTACAATGACGGGCAAGTAGAAGTAAAGCATGAAGTAAGCTTTTATACAGATAACGGCTCCGTTGTTCAAACACAAACGGTCGGTGATCAGGAAACAGCGGTAAAACCAGCTGATCCAGCAAAAGAAGGCTACACATTCGCCGGCTGGTATACGGATGAACAGGGACAAAATGCCTTTGACTTCACACAGCCAGTGACAGGAGATCTTACTTTATATGCCCGCTGGGAACCAGTAACGGGAGAAATATCAGCGCCGGGAAAACCAGAAATAGAAGTGACAAAGGATACAATGGATGCAGCGGGTGATACAATCAAGCTGACAGCCCCAGAAGCAGCAACTGGAGCTAAGTTCATATTTACACCTGCTGCATGGGACGCTATTAAAGCGGCTGAAAAAGATGTAACGCTGAACATAAACGGAGCTGCTGTCATAATTCCAGTGAAAAGCCTTCTTGCCATCAGCGAGGCCACAAATAACAACACTACCGTGACCCTTGAAATGAAAGAAGCGAAAGATGAGAAAACAGATGCCGAATTTACATCAGATATCTTGAGCATCGAGGTTGTAGACAGCCGAACAAATCAAACAGTACCATCTGCCAGTGACCCGATCCGTATTGCGATAAGTATGGCGGACAATGCTTCTGCCGCTGTGCAGCAAGTTCAATTTGGTGCGTCATATAATGAAGAAACTGGTCAGTGGCAGTATGCAGGAGGCAAGCTTGAAGGCAGCGACTGGGTGATCGAAACAAGAAAGCTTACGTCCTTCGCTCTCCTCCAAAACAGCCGGACATTTGATGATATTCAGTTACATTGGGCACAGGCACCGATTGAGCAGCTGGCTTCCCGCTTTATCGTCTATGGAACATCAGACACAGAGTTCTCGCCGGATGAATCCGTGACACGTGCACAATTCACTGTATTGCTTGCCCGGATGCTGAATATCCCGACTACCGAATTAACAGGTACATTCAAAGATGTGACAGAACGCCAGGCCTGGTCTGCCGCTTATATTGAAGCAGCAGAGAGAACGGGTATTGTCAGCGGCTTCCCGGACGGAACCTTCCATCCGGGCCAGGTGATCACACGCCAGGAAATGGCTGCTATGATCGTTCGGGCCATGAAAGTAGAAAATCCGGACGTGATTCAAAGTACCGAGCCGCCGATTGTCTTTAAAGATGCGAGTGGCATTAGTCCAAGATTCAAAGAGGAAATTCAAATCGCTGCCCGTGCCGGCTTGATCAAAGGCCGCAACAACGGAAACTTTGACCCGCTTTCAGACGCGACACGTGCCGAAACAAGCGCGATTTTGTATCGGATTTTAACGAAGCAATAAGCGGTGAGCATTAATTGAATAAATAAAAGGAGCTGTCCTGAAAAATGAGGACAGCTCCTTTTACTTATTTTGCTGTGACTTTTATCAATTCAGAAATCGTTTTTCCGTTGTAGGTTTGCTTAATGATTCCCGTATTAGGTGCATAATACATGATATAGCCTACGCTTGATTTAACGGTGACAACACCTCTGAACCTGCCAGCTGCGGTTGTCAGAATGCCGCCGGTGCCAGTAATTTTGTACGTCACTCCACTGCCTTCAAGGCCATCATCCCACGTTTTTCCTACCTTAATTGGATAAGCGATTTCCATATAGTATTCGGACTCCCGCCAGCCAATGTAAAGTCCTTTGTTGTTTTCATATACAAGATAAGTGCTGCCAGGGGATGTTTCCTGCCACTCATCCCATCCATTGTACTTGCCAATATAAGAGCTTTTAAATGTTACACCATTTGCTTTGTACGTGTATACCTTCGTTTTGTCCATCAAGTAGCTGTACATGCGCAAGTATTTCGACGCAACGTAGCCGCGCTTGCCTTTAAAGCCAATTTCGCTCCAGCCTGACTTGGACTGCGAATAAACAGACACCGACACGTTGTTTTTCAGTGTACCAATGATTTTGTAGTTAGTTCCCGGACCGCTCCGAACATTCAGAACGCCGCTCGTAATGCTGACATAGCCGATCTTTGCACTCGTTCCCGCTTCAGACCGGGCAGGATGAAATCCAAACAGGGCAGAAACCGCTAAAATGAAAGCAAAAGCAAAATACACTAATTTCTTCTTGTTCATCCTTTATTCCCCTTTACGGTTGATAGGTACATTATACGTTAAAGCAAACGAAAGAAGATCAAGAAAATAAAAGAAAATCACTCCATTAGAAGCAGAAAAAACGACAAAATATCCCAATAAATGCATTTTGAATAAAAAACTATTAATTGTAAAATTTATATTTACAGACTTTTTATCTGGCTAAATGATAAAGAAACGGCATTTTATATTTGTGTTCAAGATTATAAAAGAAGAAGCCCACCATATCGGCAGGCTCCTTTCCATATCAAAAGTTCTTCTTATTTCAAGATCTCGTTCATCAAATCTTCTTTCATTTGCTTTTTAGCTGCTTCGTACGCTGTTTTAAATGACTCTGCTTCAGAGGCGCTGAAGCCGGCTTTTGTTAAAGCTGTTGTGAGTTGGGCGTAAAGTGTATTAAAATCCGCGTCTGTTTCAGCTTCTACTTTTGAAGCAAGTGGAAAGTACTTGTTGTAGACAGTCATCAAGTCGGCGCCAGCATCAAGTTCGGCTTTTGCCTGGCCGGCAAGAACGTCCAACTCAGCTTTTGCTTGAGCTTGCAGAGCTGCAAAATCATCTGCATATTCTCCTTTAATTTCTGCCGCTGTTTGAGTGCCTGGTACCGGCGTTCCTGGAGCAGGTGTCTCTCCGCCTGGAGTCGGCTCTACATCTTCGCCAGGTGCTTCAAACTTGCGGGCATTGTTTAAAAAGATCGCCATTTGGCCGCGCGTTACGACGCCAGCCGGATCATATTTCCCGTCGCCAACGCCCGTTGTAATACCAGCTGCCGCCAGCGCACGGATATAAGAAGCGGCACCATGCGTAGGCGATACATCTGTAAACGGCATGGTGGATGAAGCCGGAAGATTAAATGCACGGGTTAAAATAATCGCCATTTCAGAGCGGGAAAGCGGACGCTCTGGATAAAAGCGGCTGCTGTCGCTGAAAATACCGCGCTTCATCAACTCGGCCACATACGGATAAGCACGTGAAGTAGATGGAAGGTCGGTAAAGGTCTTAGTAGATGTGCTTGTTTTAATACCAAGTGCGCGTCCAATTAAAATGGCGCTCTCGGCACGCGTAACAGATTGATATTGCTTAAATGTGCCATCCGGGAAGCCTGAAATCACTCCTGCTTCAACCATTGCTTCCACCGCTTCATAAGCACGGTGGCTCGTTTTTACGTCCAGAAACTGGGCGGCAGAAACAGAAGAAACAAAAATAGAAGCGGCCAGCACAGGCGTTAAAGCAGCAGCCGCAGCTTTCTTTTTAAACGTCATGAACACATTCTCCTTTGAAATATAGTACAAGAATTATAGCATGATTCTGGGTTAACTCCCATGTTTTTCTTTTTCTTTAAGTTCTAAATAAAGAAGAAACATACACTGAATATATTAAAGATGGGAGAGTAGAAAAAGCCTGCCAGATTTTTTTAGAGCCTTGATTGTCAAACTATTTGATATGTAAGGTGAAAACGTTAAATGCATCAGTTTATAGTAAAAGGACCCGCGTCTGCAGGTCCTTTTAAAATTTATCCACCAGTCACTTTACTCATTAATTCATTACGAAGACCTTCTTTAGTTGCTTCATACTGAGCCTTATACTCATCCGCAGCGGATGTACTGAGGCCGTTTGCTTTCAGTTCGCTTGTCATCGAATTGTAAAGGGTGTTAAAAGCAGAATCGGTTTTCGCTTCTACGCTGGATGCCGCACCACTGTATTTTTGATAGAAATAAGCAGGGTTGACCGTTTCACCTGATGCTTTTTTCGCTGCGTATTCACTTTGTGCCTGGCCGACTAAGGCTCCCAGCTGGCTTTGTGCCTGCCCCTGCAGGCTGTCAAATGAACCGGAGTAGCGCGATTTGATCGCTGCTGCTGTGGTACGGCCAGTTGAGCCGGTTTCTCCTTCAGAAGCCGGAGTTTTTGTGCCGGAACCATTGGACGCAGATTCACCTGAGCTTGAACCGCCGGAAGAACCAGCAGCACCACTGGAAACAGCTGTGCTGCCAGAATTACTAGAATTAGCAGTGCCGCCGGTTGAAGCGGTTGTGCCAGTCGTGCCGGATCCTTCATTATTAGAAGCATTCTCTCCGTCTGTTGTTTGACTATCTGCATTGGCGGCTGGGCTGCTTGTACCAACCGAAACTGCTTTACTATATTCCGGGGAACTAAACCACTCGTCCGTTGACATGGTCGATCCGTTTGCTAACACAAAGTCGCCTTTCTTATCAACAATAACAAGGCCTTCTTCATCTTTTTGAACACCTTCAGGAAGGGGTGTTCCTTCCGGGAAGGAAATAGAATACGGGTCTTCCACGATTTTATCTACTTGCTCATCAGCCACATCATACTTTTTTACCTTCGTAAAATAGTAAAGTGCGCCCCCGCCGGCAAGGGCAAGAAAAAGAATAGATATTAAAGCAATTTTAAAAAACCTTCGCAAGAGTAAATGCCTCCCTTTTTTGGATAATTTCTTATTTGTAGTATAACATGCAGTATTTAGAAAATAACAGCGTTTGAATAGTCTGATAATATGTGAAATTAGCTTGGATTTTATTACAATTATGTAACGAGCTCTTGCTTTTAGTAGGACAATTCTGTATTATTTTACCTGTGATTACATAAACATCTTGCGTTAGCAGAATTATATAAAATTATAGAAGAGGTGACGGTATTGGTTAAAAAGTATCCGTTTAGCACAAAAGCAGCAAAAGCAATAATCGCCGCAACAATCGCTTTTACACCAGTTGCAACAACAGCAGGTTTCTTTGGAGCAGACAAAGCGGAAGCAGCTTCTTGGCATTTTGACACAAAAGCTTCCTTAGCCAACTATGCCAATTTAATTTACAGTAGTTCAACTAACCAAGCCGATATCACTAAAGTGCAAGATTCTTTCCAAGCAATTGGAGATTCAGAATGGAGAACAATATTAGAGCCAATTCTTGAACCAGCAGTTGTTGGTAATCCTGCAAAAGAACAAGAATTAGCAAATGCAATTGATTTGCTTCAACTTCAATTTGGATTAACGTTAGGCCAAATTCAAGAAAGTGACATTACGACTGTCATTATGACAACAAAGGATAATTTCGGCTTTGGAGATACGCCTCAAGCTCAAGTCGATGAAGCCTATCTAAACTATCTTGAAAATGTAGAAGCTCAGCTAAGAAATTTAACATCAAATCCGACTAATCTTTCTTTTGACACTATTTTAATGGCGATGAAAAATGCCTCTGGTGATCAGCGGATTAAAAACAAGATCGCAGAAACATTTGTTTTAACGGAAGAAAAAGCACAGCAAGTAAAAACAAATCTTCAAACCTCGTTGACTACTGGTCAAGATGCTGTAACAACAACTGAAATTCAAAGAGCCTTAGCTGGAGCATATACTGGTTGGAATACGGCATACAATCAAGGTGGATCTAACAACGGCGGCGGTGGTGACCCAGGCACAGGTGGCGGCAGTGTTACTCCTGGTGATCCGGTTGTCGTTAATCCAGTTACAGCAGATGGTGCAACAGAAGTAACAGTAACAATTCCAGTAGATCTTCAAGGGAAAATTATATCAGCAGTGGAAGTAGATGCAGAGGAATTAGTCATCCAAGTACCAAACCGTGAAGACGGCAAACCAGTTGTACTTGATCTTCCTGCTTCGCTTGCAATCGCCCTCAAAGCGAAAGCACCAGCAGCAGACCTTGTAATTGATGCAGGTGATGTAAAATATGTGATTCCTCTTTCACAAATAGATATCAGTGCACTGGCAACAGGTCTTGGCGGCAACCTTTCAGGCATTTCACTGCGTATTAATATCGATGAGCTAACAAATACGGAAGCAGACAACCTGGAAGACTTGATCGAAGACAAAGCAGGCACATCAGCGGCTTCTTCTGAAACAAAAGCAGCAGCGATTGTAAATACGGTTGAAGTAAAAGCGCCAGCAGTAAAAGTAAAAGTAGAACTGGCTCAAAACGGAACAGTAGTGCGCGAGCTTAAATCGTTTGGTGATGTATATGTAAATCAAGAACTTACGATTGATGGCAGCGTAAATACAAACAATGCAACAGGTGTTGTTGTAGCAGCGGATGGATCACTTAGAGCTCTTCCAACAACATTCGAAACAGTAGATGAAGTAGATGATGAGCAAGTAGCAGTCGTTCGCACACTTGCGAATACAGACGGTGTGTATACTGTGATTGAATCAGCTGTTACATTCCCAGATGTAGACAATGGCAAAAACTGGGCTGAAGAGTACATTGAGTCCCTGGCATCCAAATTTATCATCGCTGGTACAACAGCAGGCACATACAAACCGGATCAAGACATGACTCGCTCGCAATTTGCTGTTCTATTAAGCCGTGCGCTTGGCTTGCCGGGCACAACTGCTTATGATGGCCGCTTTAAAGATGTAAAAGGCAACGAGTGGTTTAATACAAACGGTGAATTTATGGCTGCTGTAAAATACGGCATTATTGCCGGTAAACCGAACGGCACATTCGCGCCAAATGATAAAGTAACACGTGCCGAAGCTGCAGCGATGATTGGCCGTGCGCTCGAACTTGACTTTATCGATTTTGATGAGTCTCAGCTAGACAAAAAGAAAAAACTGTCTGACTTTAAAGATGCAAAAGAAATCGGTGCTTCTACTCGTGCAGAAGTATTGAAAGTGTACCAGGCAGGCATTATGTCCGGTGCAAGCAACAAAGAATTCAATCCGAACGATTACACAAAACGTGATCAAATGGCGCGTATTCTTGCTGAATTCCTAATCAAAGCGAACTTGATGGACGAAATTAAGTAAGTATGAAACAAAAAAGGCCGTCTCTTTTAGAGACGGCCTTTTTTTATTGGATACTCGGTTCTTTTTTTAATCCAAACAGCAAAATGGCCACAATATCCTTCGCCAGCTCAGAAGCTGTTTTTTCTCCTGTCCAAAGTTTCGTCGCCGTCAGCCTTTCGATCATGCCAATGAGGCCACTCGCGACGATACCCACATCTACATGGGGATGAAAATACTCAGCTACCCCTTTTTCCCGAAGATTGGTTTCGATCTTTGCGGCCATTTGGCTTTTAACCTCTGCTGCCGATGGGGCTAAGTAAAACCCGATCCGGACGAGACTGCGGTGGTCCATAAAGAATTGAAAAACCCTCGTCAGGCTTTCCTTGATTCGGTCTGGCAGCCTCGCACCGTCTAAGTCTTTATCAAGAAAGCTGCCCATTGTAAGGGAGGAAAGCTTTTTGCGGAACAAATCTTCCAGCTCCTCAAAGATGGCTTCCTTGCTTTTAAAATATAAATAAAAGGTAGGCTGTGTCACATTCGCTTTTTGAACGATCGTACTAATTTTTGTTTCATGATAGCCGTGTTCGGCAAATTCATCCGCAGCGATTCGCAATAGAAGGGCACGGCTTGCTTCCCCGTCAGAACCTTTTTTTCTTCCTCGTTGCGCCATCTTTTTCTCTCCTTAACCGCTTTCTTTTTTTCTCGTAGTATATACGTAACTATCATACAATAGGGAATCGTCCATTACAAATTGGTATTAAAAGTAAAATTAAGAGTGAAGAAAGAATACTATTAATAGATAGGATCAGCGCTTGTTTGACGTTATGGTGGGAAAATATTCCTTGTTCAAAAGGCTCCTTAAAACTTAATAATTTCTTTATAAAAAATTTACACGCTTTCTCAAAAAGTGATCATTTCGACAGAAAATGCGCTTTCAAGCAGGTCGACAGCGAGCATTGTAACAAAGATACCGGGCCGAAATCGAGTGAAAGGGTCTTTTGGCTCTTTTTTGTAAAAATTAGAATAGAATTGGTTTATTTATAGGTATTTACACACAGTAATTGATCTACTACGATGGTCATGCCCTTGAGGAGTAAACGGGGCTGGCGCGCTAGCCGGATTGGATGTTACACATGCAATTTGAACAAATCGCGCAGCAATATGACCCGATGATCCACCGCATCATGAACAAGCTGCATATTTACAAGAACAAAGAGGATTTTCATCAGGTAGGGATGATTGCCCTATGGGAAGCATACACACGGTTTGATGAAACGAAAGGCGACTTTGCGCCTTTTGCGTATTCAACGATTCAGGGACGCCTGAAAAATACGCTGACGAAAGACGCTGTGTTCAGTGACGGAACGGTCCTGACCGGTGAACCGGCTTTGTTTGAAGGAGTGGACCCGGAACCAACGCCCGAGACTGCCGCTCTTCTTCACTCGTGTGGAGACATACTTGAAGGACGGGCGAGGGACTGGTTTAACGACTCGGTTTTAGGAGGTTTGTCGAATCCTGACATCGCCAGAAAGTACGGCGTAACACCTGCGGCCGTACGAAAATGGCAGCAGACTGCCCAAACGAAACTGCACAATGAGTTTGGTCACCGCCGATGAGCTTGTACGCTCTGTATAAATGGTTTCACCGCCAGCTGCCCGAAGCTGATATGAAGCTCGATGTGAAAAGAAATGTACTGTATATAACGCGGGAAGAGGAACGAAAGCAAACGGTTCTCTACGTACGTGAACAACTGACGCTCAACGATTGGTACGAGCAGCAGGACCAGTTCAAGCTTGCTGGCGTGGAGCCGATCTGGATACTGGATGCATCGCGGTACGTTCGGTATGCAAAACTTCGTGAAGCAAGAGGCGCCCGCCTGCGCGGATCCGTGCCAAAAGCAATCTTTCAGGAAACCGGCGTTTGTTATTACTGGAACGGCTGGGAAAGGCGCTTTGTCATCGATACATCGTTTGAAAAACGCATCATCACGTTCCAGCGGAATAACCTTTCCTTATGGCATGAATATGATTTTCATATTCCCTTTCGGCAGGAGTGCGACATAGAAGAAGTGTTTATGAAAGGAGGAAGGATCACGTGTAAAAGGCTTGAAGCATTTTATGTAAAGAACTACTGGTGATTTTGTACCGAGAAGCGGCTGGCCTTGACCCAAAAAGAGTTTGCCGCTTCTTTTTTCAATCAGACTATCTATGGACATTTTTATCTTAAATTTGGAATTGCTGGTGGAAAATTTACGAAAATGACATTAAATTAAACAAACGGCTGTGATATAATGGCAAAGACATTATTTTATAACAGGAGGAAAAGCATGGAAGAAACCATCAGCCTGAAAGAGCTAGCCCAAACATTGAAAAAGAGGCTGAAATTGATCATTTTGATCACGATCGCAGCAGCATTGATCAGCGGCATCATCAGCTACTTTGTCCTTACTCCTATCTATCAGTCATCTACGCAAGTGCTTGTCAACCAGGCAAAAACTGAACAGCAATTGTATAACCCTAGTGAAGTGCAGACGAATCTTCAATTGATTAGTACATACAATGTCATTATGAAGTCGCCGGCCATTCTTGAAAAAGTCGCTCAAAATCTCGACTTAAATCTTACTCCGGAACAGCTATCCTCTAAAATTACTGTTGCAAGTGAACAAGATTCACAGGTGGTCAACGTTACCGTGCAGGATGAGAATCCGGGTCTTGCAGCGGACATTGCCAATGAAACCGCGCGTGTGTTCCAAGAAGATATCGTTAAGATCATGAATGTGGACAACGTCAGTATTCTGGCAGCAGCAGAAGTGGGAGAGAACCCATCGCCAGTAAAGCCGCAGCCGCTTCTCAATATCGTGATTGCGATGGTCGTTGGACTCATGGCTGGTATCGGTCTTGCTTTTCTGCTTGAATACCTCGATAACACGATTAAATCAGAACAAGATATTGAGAAAACACTTGGTCTTCCTGTACTGGGCGGTGTAACCACCATTTCTGCTAGCAATGGCCGTCCAACGAAAAAAACATCGGCTCCGAAAGCCGTAAGGAGTGAAACGATTGGCTCTTAAGCGCAACAAAGAAAAAATGGCTCCCGGTTCTGCAAAACGGAAGCTGATTACCAATACCGATCCAAAATCGCCAATCTCGGAGCAGTACCGGACGATTCGAACGAATATTCTGTTTTCTTCGGTCGATGAAACGCTCCGCTCGATTCTTGTCACTTCGACAAGCCCAGGAGAAGGAAAATCGACAACCGTTTCTAATCTCGCGGTCGTATTCGCCAACCAGGGAAAACGGGTTCTGCTCGTAGACGCGGATCTCCGTAAGCCGACGATGCATTACACATTTGGTCTTCAAAACAGCATCGGCCTGACAAATGTGCTGACCAAGCAGACTTCACTTGGACAAGCTACTGTACGAACACCGATTGAAAATTTATCGGCTCTTCCATCTGGGCCGATTCCACCTAATCCAGCTGAACTGCTTGGTTCACTTTCAATGAAGGAATTTATTGCCCAGGCGGAGAATGACTATGACTATGTGCTTTTTGACACGCCGCCTGTTCTCGCTGTAACCGATGCTCAGGTGCTGGCGAATCAGTGTGACGGCACCGTGCTGGTCATTAACAGTGGCAAAACGGAGATTGAAGCAGCTCAAAAAGCAAAAGAACTGCTGGAGGCAGCGCAGGCAAAACTCTTGGGAGCCGTGCTGAATAACCAAAAAATAGCGGATTCTTCGTATTACTACTACTACGGAAATGCGTAATTTTTCTAAAAAAGTGTAAAAACGGAAAAAAATATCATGCAATTCCAATTTTTTGTGCTATACTACGTTTATCAAATTGGTGAAAGGGGTATACGCCCATGATTGACATTCATTGCCATATACTGCCGGGCGTGGACGATGGCGCCCGCGACCTTGTACAAAGCTTAGAGATGGCTGAAGCCGCTCAAAAAGAAGGCATTACGACAATCGTGGCGACGCCCCATCACCAAAACGGCTCGTACAACAACGAAAAACAAGCAATCGAACAGGACGTTGACTTTTTAAACAAGCAGCTTGCGAGTGCGGGCATCGACGTCAAGATTGCGGCCGGGCAGGAAGTCCGTATGTACGGTGAACTGCTCGAAGACTATCATCAAAACAAACTACTGACTATAAACCACTCAACACATATGCTTGTTGAATTTCCATCAAGCTCCATTCCGGGCTTTGCGGAACAGCTGCTTTTTGACATGCAGTTAAACGGCATTACACCGATTATTGTGCATCCAGAACGCAATGCCGCCATTGCTGAAAATCCGGACCGCTTGTACAGGCTCATCCAGAACGGAGCGCTGTCGCAAGTAACTGCCGCTTCTGTAAACGGCTTATTCGGAAAAAAAGCAAAAGCCCTCTCCTTACAACTTATTGAGTCGAACCTGACACACTTTATCGCAACAGACGCCCACAACACGACATCAAGAGGCTTTTGCCTGGCCCAAGCCTACAACGAAATCCATCCGGACTACGCTGCGTATTTTCAAGAAAATGCGGAAGCGATTTTTTCCGGCAAATATATAGAGAAGGAGCCACCGCAGTACGTTGCAAGGCGGAAGAAATTTCTCGGCATTTTTTAATACTCACGAGTAACGGGAACCTGTGTTTTGATCCTGTGAATCTCTAAGGTCATGTCTCCCATACCTTTATCAGCGGAGGCACTCGGCCGCGCGGTGGTGTTCCGGGAAACGGAACGCTTAGACGCTTGTCGTCAAGCGCGTGGTGTGAGGGCGGGTTCGATGCCCACTCTTCATTTTTAAAAATAAGGGAAAAACAGCTAATGAAAGCGCATTCCAAAAAATGCTTTTTCATTAGCTGTTTTATATTTTAGACCATTCATTTAAAGAAAGAGGGGAAACTTGTTGGCTTATCCGCGGAGAATGTCCTTTTTAGTTGGACTTGATTCAGCCATCGTTTTATTTTCAATTTATATCGGCTATTTTATTTTACATCCATACATGAACATTTATAGTCCGAGTACACTTCTCATCAGCTCGCTGACATTGCTTGTGAGCCATCATCTGTTTGCGGCCATTTACCGGCTTTACCATAAAGCATGGGAATATGCGAGCGTGCGGGAGCTGATTGCCATCGTCAAAGCGGTTTCTTTTTCGATCGCTGCAACAGCGATTGTTCAAATGGTGGCCTTCCATGATATTTACTTCCGTGTTTTGATGGTGACATGGATGCTGCACGTTATTTTAATTGGCGGATCACGCTTTTCATGGAGATTATACCGCGATCGCTACATAAAAAGAGCACAAAACGATCGGAAGCGCACAATGATCGTCGGCGCTGGTGCAGGAGGCTCTACCGTTGTACGCCAGCTGTTATCGAACGACTCTGAGTTCAATCCGGTTATGTTTGTTGATGATGATTTGCACAAGCTCCGCTTACAAATTCACGGCGTGACTGTAATGGGCACAACACGGAATATTCCTTACTTAGTGGAAGAGCATGGGATTGACAATATTATTATTGCGATCCCCTCATTGAAGCGCCAGCAGATCAAGCACATATACGAACAATGCACTAAAACAGACGTGAAAGTGCAAATTATGCCGCTGATTGAAGACGTCATGACCGGCAAATTGTCAGTCAGCCAACTGCGTGACGTAGCGGTAGAAGACTTGCTTGGGCGTGAACCGATTGAACTCGACATTGAATCGATTGCCGAAACGGTAACAGGAAAGACTGTGCTTGTTACAGGCGCAGGCGGCTCGATCGGTTCAGAAATCTGCCGGCAGATCAGCATCTTTCAGCCAAAAAAACTCGTCCTCGTTGGGCATGGGGAAAACAGCATTTACCAAATTGATATGGAAATGCGTAACCGTCATAAAGATACAATTGAAATTGTACCCGTTATTGCTGACGTGCAAGACCGCGAGCGCATGTTTAACGTACTCGCTGAACATTGTCCACATGTTGTGTACCATGCGGCAGCGCACAAACATGTACCACTTATGGAGTATAACCCGAAAGAAGCGGTTAAAAATAATATTTTTGGTACCAAAAACACTGCCGAAGCATCAGCGGCGGCAGGTGTTAAACGGTTCGTGCTTGTGTCAACCGATAAAGCCGTTAACCCGACGAACGTGATGGGTGCCACCAAACGCGTTGCCGAAATGGTCATCCAGCAGCTCGACAGGGAATCTGATACCACGTTTACCGCCGTCCGGTTTGGAAACGTACTCGGCTCACGCGGCTCGGTCATTCCGCTGTTTAAAAAGCAGTTGGAACAAGGCGGCCCATTAACTGTCACACACGAAGACATGACTCGCTACTTTATGACAATTCCCGAGGCTTCCCGGCTTGTCATCCAGTCGAGCGCACTTGCACGCGGTGGTGAAATTTTCGTACTCGACATGGGCGAACCCGTTAAAATTATTGACCTTGCCCGCAACTTAATCAAGCTCTCAGGCTACACTGAAGAAGAAATTAGTATTCAATTTTCAGGACTGCGACCAGGAGAAAAAATGTACGAAGAATTACTTAATGAAAACGAAGTACATCCCGAGCAGATCTTTCCGAAGATTCATATTGGAAAAGCTGAGGTGGTCGAAGGAGAAATTCTCTGGAAGTTTGTCAACTGTTTACAGCAAAAAGAAAATGGTGAGCTACGGGATAACCTCATTGAAATTTCCAATACGAAAGAAAACCTAAGGTCCGTTATGGAAGAAGCGGCTATATAAATTAAGAAGAAAAACATTAGCATAAAGAGAACGATATAAAAAGCAATTGCGGTATTGGTAGAAATAATAAATCACGTTATTTACTGTCATAACTTTTATTTGCGTTGAATATTTACAAGCGATTGAAGTTTTGGATCTAAAAACAAAAAATACTATGTTTTAAATTTAGTTACAAGTCTTGTTTAGAGAAGTGTGTATACCCTAACATATGGTATTTATACAGCGTTGATTTTTTGAGACCTTGAGACCGTAATCATTGTATAAAGTTTCTCGTTTGACAATTTTTCAGTATTCGAAGTAATGTTCCGATAATAAAAAAACTTCTATAATTGGGTAAGATTTATTAATTCTGAATAGCGTAATACTAGACTAATAATTAATCAAAACTTAACTAGTTAAATAGTATTTGCTATCGAAATAGTGGGTTGAAAACTTATAATTAACTGAAAATTTCTGGTCTCATCAATATTTCAAATAAAGGGGAAGTAATATGATTTTCTTTCATGGCCATAAATTTATAAATAAAGACGGTAAACATTACACAAGTGGCTCTTTAAATAATAATGTTTTTCAAAGATATCTTGACTGGTTTGAGGATGTAACTGTATTTGCAAATGAACGATATGCAACAAAAGAAGATGAAAAATTTATTAATAAAAAGAATGAAGTCACTAATATAAAGTTCAATCTGGTGAATATGAGAAAGAGTATATTGAATTTCAGAAATGTGAATAAAAGAATAAAAGAGGAAGTTTATAATCATACTTATATTATTATAAGAATGCCAAGTTTATATGGAATAATAGCTATAAGATATGCTAGAAAATTCAAAAAAAAATATTTAGTTGAGATAGTTGGCTGTCCCTGGGATGCATTTTGGAACCATAGCTTAAAGGGGAAGATTATAGCGCCTTTTATGTGGTTAATGACAAAGTACTCAGTTAAGCATGCACCGTTCACTAATTATGTTACTAATGAGTTTTTACAAAAAAGGTATCCATGTAATGGACAAACGATCGGTTGTTCTGATGTGGAATTACCTTTTTTGGATCAAAACATATTAGAAAGAAGATTAGTTAAAATTAAAAACATAACTTCAAATCAACCTATTGTGATTGGAACTACTGCAGCAGTTGACGTCAGTTATAAAAACCAAGAGCATGTCATTAAAGCTGTATCAAAGCTTAATGATCAAGGTTTTAATTTTGAATATCATCTTGTTGGGGGAGGAGACACAAGTTATTTAACGTCAGTCGCCAAGAAATATAAAATTACTGATAAAGTTAAGTTTCTAGGTCCATTGCCTCACAGGGAGGTATTTGATTATTTAGATAATATCGACATATACATACAACCTAGTAAAACAGAAGGGTTACCACGCTCTTTAGTAGAAGCTATGAGTAGGGGGTGCCCTTGTATAGGTTCTAGTGCAGGTGGAATACCTGAGTTAATAAATAAGGAATTTACAATTAATAATAAATCGGTTGATCATTTATGTAATTTGCTCAAAAAAATGGATAAAGAAACTATGCTGAAAGAGGCGATATATAGCTTTGAGAAAGCAAAAGAATATGATAAAGAATTATTAGGAAAGAAAAGAAGTTCATTTTATAAAACATTCAAAAAAGGAGTAGCTAAAAAATGATTAAAGTGCTACACGTAGTTTCATCACTTGACGGTGGTGGAGTGGAAAGTATGTTGTACAATTATTACATGCATATGGATAGACAGAAAATAAAGTTCGACTTCATAGTTCATGGAGATAGTATTGGTATTTTGGAAAAGGAAGTTAACTCACTAGGATCAAAGATTTTTCATGTTGTCCCTAAAAAGATTTCTTTTATTAGAAACATATTAGAAATAAATAAAATTTTACGGAATGAAAAGTATGATATTGTACATTGTCATCAAAATTTTTCTAACTTCTCTACTCTATTTCTAGCAAAGAAAAATCAAGTGCCAATACGTATCTCTCATGCCCATGGTTATAAAGAAACACGTAGTTTTAAAGAGTTGATCAGAAATCATTTTTTGCGGTTAATAAATAAATTTTGGGCTAATTACTTCTTATCATGTGGTATTGATGCAGGTAAATGGCTTCACGGGAAAAAATGGTATCCAAGTGAGAAGAATGTAATTATAAACAATGCTATAGACACAAAAAAATTTTCTTACAATTTAAAAATTCGTGAGACCTATAGAAAAATACTGAATGTCCAAAATAAAACAGTACTGTTACATGTTGGACGTTTTTCGAATGAAAAAAACCATTTATTTATGATTGATATTATTGAGTACCTATCACAACAGAACAATGATAAGTATATATTACTTTTTGCGGGAGACGGTCCTATCAAAAATGCTGTTAAAAAGCATGTAGAGAAAAAAAATGTTGAAGATAAAGTTATATTTTTAGGAGTAAGAAATGATGTTATGGAGCTTATGAATGCAGCTGACGTTTTTTTGTTTCCTTCTAAACATGAAGGTTTTGGTATAGTAACAATAGAAGCTCAATCTACCGGATTAGGTGTCCTTGCTTCGGATAGAGTTACTAAAGAAACAGCAGTCACTAATTTGATTGAATTTCTCCCCATAGAAAACGCTGTTATCTGGGCTAATAAAGTATCGGAGACTAAAATTTTGTCACGTCGATCAAGAGAAGTTGATGTAGGGAAGAAGGGATATTCTATAAATGAACAAGCGATAAAATATAGTCAATGGTTGGAGCGAATAACTACCTAAGCGGATTTGGGATAGGAGAACATAGTGAATGACAATTTATATTATGAACCTGATAATGATAGGTCTATACTCTATTGGTTATAATACAATTAGGCCGAACTTCAAAAATAGTCATAAATTAAAAAAGTTTTTTGTATCACTTGCGACCATTCAATTAATACTGATTCTATCTTTTCGCCAAATTACAATAGGGGTAGATGTCGCTGGTTATATTAATAACTTTAAATATACCTTTTCAACGTATAACTTGGAACAAATTTTACATCATCATTGGGAAATAGGGTTTAAATTTCTTGTTAAGGTTATTAGTTTATTTACAAATAATGAACAGATTTTCTTGAGTGTTCTTGCAATTCTTAGCATAGTTCCTGTTGGTAGATTTATCTATAAAAATTCAAAAATGCCTTTTTTAAGTTTTGCTTTATATATTTCTTTTAATTATTATTCATTTGTTTTTTCAGGATTAAGACAGGCAATAGCTTATGCAATTATACTTAATAGTTATGATTTTATTAAAGATAAAAAACCAGTTAAATTCACTATATGTGTCCTATTGGCGTCATTATTTCATAAATCTGCTTTAGTATTTTTAGTTGCTTATTTTTTAGTTAAATTAAGATTGAATAAGGTAACGATTAGTATTATTTTGTTGATTAACACTTTTATTTTTATTTTTCGTGTTCGAATTTATGAAGTTGCAAGTAGATTGTTTTATGAAGCATATGAGGTAGCGGAGTCTTCATCTTTTACATGGATGTTATTATGTAGTTTTATAGTAATTTGCGGGTTATTAGTTTATAAAAAGGTAGTATCATTTTCACAAGATAATAACGCTTTATATATATTGCTTATTGTTGGATCATCCCTAATGATTTTTGCTTCTGTAGGAACGAATGTAATGAGGGTGGCTGACTATTACTATATGTTTGTAATTATATTCATCCCTGAAATAATAACTGCTCTAAGAGATAAATTTATGGTGATAATGTCTACATATATCTTAATTATTTTTACATTTATATTGTATTTTTGGTTTCTAACTATCGATGGATTTCAAATAACCCCCTATCAATTTTTTTGGGAAATGTAGATTTTTTATTTATGAATAGTGTCTATGTTTATAGAATTCCTTCTATTTGAGTAGAGACTATTTTAAAAGCATATTAGCGAATAATTTTTGGGTATATCGAAATTGATAATTTAAGGACAAATGTTATTATCTATTTGATTTTTATTAAAAATAAAATTTTAATAATTAACGCATGCTTTTAAAGAAATGATAAAGTCCTACAAACTATGTTGAAGATTCTAAGATTAAGTTAAAAAAGAGAACAAAATATATTTATGGAGGATAACAAAAAATATGGAGAAGTTATCATGATAAAAAAAGTGATGCGAAAAGTAAGAAAAATTTTAATTATTAATAATTTAAACAAAAAATTCAATTGTGATATTTCACTTAAATCAAATATAGATAATTTTTCAATATTTGAAGGTAGAAATAAAATATATTCTCGAACTACTATAATTCAGTCTGAAGTTGGATTCGCAACATATATTTCGCCATCTTGTGTTTTTTACAAAACAAAAATAGGAAAGTATTGTTCGATAGGACCAAATGTGAGTATTATTGCGGGTAATCATCCAACATCAAAGTATATTTCAACACATCCAGTATTCTATAGTGATAAAACCTTTGCAGGATTATCTTACAGACATGAAAATGAATTTAAAGAGTATAGTTATGCTGACGAAAAAGGAAAATATCTTTGTGAGATTGGAAATGATGTTTGGCTTGGTCAAAACGTAAAAATAATAAATGGTGTACGCATAGGGGATGGAGCCATAGTAGCCGCTGGAGCCTTAGTTTCTAAAGAAGTTCCCCCATATGCTATTGTTGGAGGAGTACCAGCAAAAATTATTAAATATAGATTTAATAATGAAGATATAGATTTTTTGCTTAACTTGCAGTGGTGGAATAAGGATCAAGAATGGTTGGAAAAAAATATTAATAATTTTGATGATGTTGAAAAACTGAAGAAAACCGAGGAATTAGAATGTATGCATTTAAAAGTTTAGTAGTCAATATTAAAAACGCTGATGTGAAAAGTATAATTTTATTTAAAAATGTTGTACTTTCATTTTTAATTAGAGGTGCAGCAATAATTGTTTCTTTATTTACGTTACCAGCTTATATGAATTTTTTTTCGGATCAAACTATTCTTGGAATCTGGTTTACAGCTATTTCAGTATTGTCATGGATATTAACTTTTGATTTGGGGATAGGTAACGGATTAAGAAATTATTTGGTAGAACCTTTCATGAAAAATGATACAGAAGAAATTAAAAAAAACATCTCCTCGGCTTATATTTTAGTAGGCTTATTAGTTATATTTTTATCTATAATTAGCATGATAATTATTCCTTTATTAAACTGGAATTTAGTTTTTAATATTCCGAAAGATAAAATAAGTCCGGATGTTTTACAATTCATGACTACCATGTTGATTTTAGGTATATTATTACAATTTTGGTTAAAGTTAATAACATCCATTTTTTACGCATTACAAAAAGCAGCGATGCCTAGTTTTCTCTTATTATGTTCTTCTTTTCTTATGCTTCTTTTCACTTTATATTCAAAAACAGACAATATTATCTACAATATAAAATCATTATCAATTGCTTATGCGCTTACTGCTAATATCCCATACTTGATTGCAACTTTATTTCTTTTTTCAACATTGCTAAAAAAATGTAAACCGAATATATATTACTTTAAAAAGTCCTATGCAAAAAGAATTATAAAATTAGGTGGCAACTTTTTTTATTTGCAAATATTAACTATGATCATGTTTAGTACAAATGAATTTTTTATCTCTTGGTTAGTAAATCCAAAAGAAGTTGTAACATACCAGATTTATAATAAATTATTTTCAATTTTAAGTACTTTTTTTAATTTAGCTTTAACACCGGTTTGGTCAGCGGTAACGGAAGCTCGTATAAAAAATGACTATTTATGGGTGAAACGCCTCTACCACAAATTAAATTTAATGTTGTTAATATTAGTACTTTTTGAAATCATTCTTATTATATTAATGCCTAATATCTTGAATTTTTGGTTAGGAAATAACGCTATAGAGGTTAACTCTTTATATTGTTTTTTATTTGCATTATATAATATTTTATTTATTAAAGTAGGGATCGATACAAATATAATTGCAGGTTTGGGGAAATTAAAAGTACAAACATACGCATTAACAATTACTACGCTTCTTAAAGTTGGGTTATCTATTTTATTAATTAATATAACTGGCTCATGGATAACACTTATTATTGCAAATAACATAGCTCTAATCCCTTATATTGTTATAGAGTTTTTTGATATTAGACACAGATTTAAACTATTTAATAAGGATGATATAAAATGATTTTTAGGTTAATCCGTAAAATAAATAAAAAAATACTAAATAAAATGTATTTATATGAAATTAAAAAAAAATACAAAACTAATAATTTGATTAATGTATATGGAAGAGTGCAGCTAGATAATCATAATATTGTATTTGGAAAAAATGTATCTTTATATTCTGGAGTACAAATATGGGGAGATGGAATAGTAACCATAGGAGACAATGTAGCAATAGGTAAAGACACAATTATTTTTGCTCATAAGCCAATGCATATTGGAAATAATACTTCTATCGCAGGGCAATGCTATATCATTGATAGTGATCATGGAATGAAACGTTCGTACTTAATTAGGGAACAAGAATTAGAATCTCAGCAAATTTATATTGGTGAAGATGTGTGGATAGGAGCAGGAAGCAAAGTTCTAAAAGGCTCTTATATAAGCGATGGATCAATTATAGGTGCTATGAGCTTAGTTAAAGGATTTACAGAACCTTATTCTGTCAATGTAGGAATTCCTATTAAGAAAATAAGTGAAAGAAGTTGACACTGTACGTTAGTAAAAAAGCATAAAAAAAATTCCAGAAGGGAGCAAGTATAATATTTTTAAATATTATACGTGATGATAAATGGATGTGAAAAGCATTTACTATATAGGGTTTTATAATGGAGAAAAATCTGTTAAAAGAAAAAAATATACCAGTAATCTTGCTGGATCTATGAAGATGGATTTTATTATTAAATCTCTTAAAAATATAGGATATTCTGTGAAAGTAATTTCAATAACAATTCCTCCTAAAGCCGGTTGGTATCCTGAGGAGAAAATAAAAGTAGATGAAAAGGAAAAATTTTACTATTTACCTGTTCTAAATATAAAGATTTTTAAAAGAAGGTTGTTTCCGGGAAAAATTTCTGTAATATTCCTTTTTATGTGGGGGCTAAGAAATTTAAAAAAGGAAGACACAGTCATTGTATATCATGCTTTACCACTTTATCCTATTATAAGTTTATTAAAAAAGATTATTAAGTTTAAACTGATAATTCAAGTGGAGGAAATCTATTCTCTAGCGAATAATAAAAAAATTAATGTTGGAAAATTGAAGAAAGAGGAAAAATCCATTTCTATAGCAGATAAGTATCTTTTTGTAAATGATATATTACCTGATAAATATGCATTAGGTAAACCATTTGCAGTTTCTTATGGGAATTATTCTATATTTGATGAGAAGAAAAACGTGCCAAAAAATCTTAAACAAATAGGGGTCGTGTATACAGGGATTATTAACGAAGAACGTGGTGCTTTTAAAGTGATTTCTGCTATGTCTCTGTTGCCTGATAATTACTCGTTACATATATTGGGGTTTGGCAAAGAATCAAATATAAAAAAGATGCATGATTTAATATCGAATGTAAATTCCACAGCTGGTATTGAAAAAGTGAAGTTTTATGGTACTAAAACGGGGGATGAATATACAAAATTTTTAAAAAAATTTCATATAGGTATAAGCTTAATGGATAACTCAAATGATATTTCGACATCAGCGTTTCCATCAAAAATTTTAGCATATTTAGGACATTCACTATTTGTAGTTTCAAGTAAGAATAAATGTATAACAGAAAGTAAAGTAAAAGATTTATTGTATTTCTGTAATGATGATTCAGGTAGTATAGCAAAAGCGATATTAAGTATAGACATTACCCAACCAAATTATGCTGCAAAGAGGTTAAGATTGCTAGAGAATAATTTTCAAAGGGATTTGGAAAGGTTAATTTTAAAAGAAGACATATTAGATAATGTATAACACATTAATTAATCTGTTTATTGTATTTTTAGTTTTAAAATTCAAATTAGATTTTTCCATAAAGGAGCTATAAATTACATGTTAAATAAGGCAAAGAACAATTCTATTGAAAGTATTTTGATAACGGGCGGGGCTGGATTTATTGGATCAAACATTGCACTTAAATTAGTTGATAAAGGATATAAAGTACGAATTCTAGATAATCTCTCGCCACAAATACATGGCAAGAATGCTTCTCTTCCAAAAGAATTATTAGGAAAAGTGGAGTTTATTAAGGGAGATGTACGAAATACTGAAGATTGGATGAAAGCACTTGGTGGACAGGATGCTATAATTCATTTAGCAGCAGAGACTGGAACAGGTCAATCTATGTATGAAATTCATCATTACTGTGAAGTTAATATTGGAAGTACCGCCAAACTTATGGATATATTGACAAATAAAGATCATTCTATAAAAAGAGTAATTGTCGCAGCGTCTAGAGCTATTTATGGTGAAGGGATGTACATATGCAAAAATCATGGTGTCGTCTATCCTATATCAAGAACTAATGAAAATATGTCAAAAGGAGAATATGAGGTAGAATGCCCAATTTGCTGTCAAGATGTTGAAATATGCCCTACTAAAGAAGATACTTTAATTCATCCAACTTCGATTTATGGAATCACTAAACAAGTCCAAGAACAGCTAGTGATGGTTACTTGTCAAGCTTTAGGAATTCCCGCAATATCTTACCGTTATCAAAACGTTTACGGGCCGGGACAGTCATTATCAAACCCCTACACAGGTATTCTTTCAATATTCTCAACAAGAATTAGAAATGGAAAAGAAATCAATATTTTTGAGGATGGAAAAGAATCCAGAGACTTTGTATACATTGATGATGTAGCCAATGCTACAATTGCGGGAATTGAAAGTGAGGAAGTTGCTTATGAATCATTCAATGTTGGAAGTGGCGTTATGACTTCTGTAAATGAAGTTGTAGAAGCTTTACAAGAGTCTTATGGGAAAAAAGTTAAAGTTGAAGTGACTGGTAACTACAGAATTGGAGACATTAGACATAATTTTGCCGATATTAGTAAAGCCAAGGAGTTATTGGGATACAAGCCAACTGTCGATTTCAGGACGGGCATTAAGAAGTTTGTAGAATGGACTTTAACACAAAATGAAATCGAAGATAATTATGAAGTTTCTTTAAGTGAAATGAAAGATAGAGGCATATTTAAATAAAAAATTTCCTTGAAAGTGGGTAAGTGTAAATTAATATTTTTTAATTATTTACATTTGCAAATTTGTGTATTGATAGGTGTTCTTTACAGAATAAGCGTCAATTTGGTTTGCGTATCATAAAGACAAGAGTTATTAAAAGTAAGCTCAGTAGAAAGCATTCAACTGAGCTATTTTTAATTGATATTTAAGTTTTTATAAAATTTGTATCACTATTTTAAAATTGAAATTAAAACAGGTTTTCAAATAAATCCACTATTCAAAAGATGGATCCGGACTATGTTATTGAGAAGCAGTTTGATATTAGTTGAATACATCACTAATAAATAAACTTTACTAAGTAAGTGATTGTAAAATATTTATATATTTTTAAATATAAGTATATTAAGATTGATATTCTTTTTTATAAAAGATAGATCTTTTTAATTTGAAAGTTTTTACTGAAGTCTTGTGTAAATGACTTAGACGTTAATATATAGATCTTTTGTCTGGGTAGTAACACATATTTTATAAGGAGGAGATTTGTATAATGAAAGGAATTATTTTAGCTGGAGGAAGTGGTACGAGGCTTTATCCAATTACACGGTCTATCTCTAAACAATTAATTCCTGTTTATGATAAACCGATGATTTATTATCCATTGTCAATTTTAATGCTAGCAGGAATTAAAGAAATACTTATTATATCAACACCAAATGATACTCCACTTTTTAAAAAGTTATTAGGAGATGGAGCTGAATTAGGAATAGAATTAAATTATGCTGTTCAACCTTCTCCAGATGGGTTAGCTCATGCTTTTATTATAGGTGAAGAATTTATAGGAAATGATAGTGTTGCGCTTATCTTAGGCGATAACATTTTTTATGGGCATGGTTTTACAAAGTTATTAGAAAGTGCAGCTTCTAGAGATAATGGTGCAACCGTATTTGGTTATAATGTTAAAGACCCAGAGCGTTTTGGTGTAGTTGAGTTCGACCAAATGGGCAGAGTTATTTCAATTGAGGAGAAGCCAAAAGAACCGAAATCAACATATGCTATAACTGGATTATACTTCTATGATAATCGAGTCGTAGAAATTGCTAAGCAAATAAAACCCTCAATACGTGGTGAACTTGAAATTACAGATGTGAATAAAGCTTATTTAGAAGAGGGATTTCTTAATGTTGAATTATTAGGTCGTGGATTTGCTTGGCTTGATACAGGGACTCATGAATCTTTACTTGAAGCATCCACATATATTGAAACTGTTGAAAAACGCCAGAGCTTAAAAGTTGCTTGCTTAGAAGAGATAGCTTACAGAAAAGGTTATATAAACAAAGAACAGTTGTTAAAATTAGCCGAGCCGCTGCAAAAGAATGAATATGGGCAATATCTAATCAGACTAGCTAATCAAAATAAACAAATACTAAAAAAAGAGGAGATTCTAGGGTGAAGGTCACAAAAACCAATTTAAATGGTGTACTTATTTTAGAGCCAACTATATTTGGAGATCATCGGGGCTGGTTTATGGAAACGTATAGTGATAAAAATTTTTTGAAGTATGGAATGGATTTGAGATTTGTTCAGGACAATCAATCATTTTCAGCGGAAAAAGGAACATTAAGAGGCTTGCATTATCAATTAAATCCAAAAGCTCAAACGAAACTCGTCCGCTGCACAAAGGGGGCAATTTTTGATGTAGCAGTAGATATTCGCAAAGGCAGTCCTTTATTTGGAAAGTGGTTCGGTATTGAACTAAGTGAAGAAAACAAAAAGCAATTATTGATTCCAAAAGGATTTGCGCATGCTTTTATGACTTTGGCAGATAATGTTGAAGTTCAATATAAGGTGGATGAGATTTATTCGCCTGAAAATGACCGGGGAATTATTTGGAATGATCCTGATATTGGAATTGAATGGCCGATTGATATTGGGCCTGTCCTTTCAGAAAAGGATGAGAAAGCTCCGTTATTAAGAGATACTGAAAACAATTTCATCTTTGGAGAATAAATTTATGAAAATTTTGGTTACAGGCTATTCTGGTCAGCTTGGGTATGATGTTGTTGAATATGGATTAAAAATAGGATTGAATATAAAAGGGATTAGTTCGCAGGATTTAGACATTACAAATGAAGAAGACGTTTACCGGTATATAAAGAGTGTGGGTCCAGACGTTATTATTCATTGCGCTGCTTATACAGCAGTCGACAAGGCAGAAGATGATAAAGAAAAATGCCACGATGTGAATGTTAAGGGGACAGCCTATTTAGCTCAAGCAGCGAAAAATATTCAAGCTAAGTTCATGTATATTAGTACAGATTATGTTTTTAATGGAGAGGGATTAAAGCCTTTGAAAGAAACAGACACTCCAAATCCGATTGGTTACTATGGCCAAACAAAATATGAAGGGGAAGAAATTGTCCAACAACTGTTAACTGAGTGGTTTATTGTTCGTATTTCTTGGGTGTTTGGTAAAAATAGAAATAACTTTGTGAAGACGATGTTACGATTGGCAGAAACAAGGAAAGAATTGAACATTGTTGGAGATCAGGTTGGTTCTCCGACATATACATTTGATCTAGCTCGGTTATTAATTGATATGATTCAAACTGATAGATACGGGGTGTACCATGCTTCCAATGAGGGGTTTTGCAGTTGGGCGGAATTTGCTAAAGAGATATTTGAAAAAATGGGCAAAGATGTAAAGGTGAATGCCATCTCAACGGAAGAATATCCAACTCGTGCAGTCCGTCCTAAAAATTCACGTATGTCGAAACAAAAGCTAATCGATAACGGGTTTAACCCTTTACCGGATTGGCAGGATGCTGTAAAAAGGTATGTAAATGAATTATCAGAAGGGGTGAAATAAATGACTTATAAAAAAGTGCTTGTAACAGGTGGAGCAGGGTTCATCGGCGGTAACTTTGTGCAATACATGGTCGATAAGTATCCAAATTATGATATTTACAATTTAGATTTATTAACATATGCAGGTGATTTGTCAAAGCATAGGGAAATAGAAACAAAACATAATTATTATTTTGCCAAAGGAGATATTGCAGATCGTGAAGGGATCAATCATCTTTTTGAAAAAAAGAAATTTGATTTCGTTGTCCATTTTGCTGCGGAAAGTCATGTAGACCGCTCGATTACTGACCCTAGCATATTTGTTCAAACAAATGTGATGGGAACACAAGTATTGTTAGATGCTGCACGCCAATTCGGCATTGAAAAGTTTGTTCATGTCTCCACTGATGAAGTATATGGAGAATTGGATTTTGATCCGACAACTTTTTTTACAGAAGATACACCGCTACAACCAAACAGTCCATATAGTGCAAGTAAAGCTTCTTCTGATTTATTAGTTCGTTCTTATCACGAAACATACAATCTTCCAGTCAATATAACTCGCTGCTCAAACAACTATGGACCGTATCATTTTCCTGAAAAGCTAATTCCATTAACGATTTCTAGAGTTTTAAATAATCAAAAAGTTCCAGTATATGGTGATGGGAAAAATATTCGTGACTGGCTGCATGTATGGGATCATTGTATTGCTATTGATTTAGTTATGCATGAAGGATTAAATGGGGAAGTATACAATGTGGGTGGGCATAACGAGCGGACAAATCTAGAGGTGGTAAAAACTATTATTAATACACTTGGAAAATCAGAAGAGTTAATAGAGTTTGTAACAGATCGTTTAGGTCACGATAAACGTTATGCAATTGATCCGACTAAGTTAGAACAATTAGGGTGGAAGCCAACCTACAACTTTGACACTGGGATTGCTCAAACCATTGAATGGTATATTGATAACCGAGAATGGTGGGGGGGAATTATTAATAAGCAACATTAAAAGTATTTTAAACAACAATATAATATTAAACAACTTTTAATATTATTGCTTAGGCTGCATTCTTTTTATTTCTATCATCAAACCTTTAAATATTGAGTAGTTTTAAAGTATAAACATTGTAGATCTTTCCTCAGAACTTGAAACTCTGGAATTTAAGAACTTAAGTTAATATAAAATGAAGGGGTATCTCTTTCAGTATAAAATATTTAAATATATTTTTTGTTCAATTATGAATGATGCCCTTAGACTATTAATAATCTGTTTCTTTAATCATTAAAATGCTTTATGTGTTTTAAACTTATAATTTAATATATGCATTTTAGAGTAATATGTTTATAAAGGATTTAATCATAACTATTAAATTAAGTATTGAGAGAAATTTAAAGGTACCTATAGTTTTTAGTTAGTTCAAAACTATTCAAATATACTTTTAGGTTTATCAGAGAAAATAGGCTTATAAGGATTAATATCTTCAATAGCATAGGCTTCCCTGCTAATAAGGCTTTTAAAAACGAATAGTATAAAATACTTAATTGTATAAATTAAAATTGAATCATAATTAAGGCAGGTAAATACTTTGAATAATTATATGATCGTGCCAACAAATACTGATCTAAATAGAGGAGATCAGGCACTTGTATGGGAATCAATTAAAATCATTAAAGAAATTGATTCTGAAGCAGACTTTCGCTTGATTAACACAGGTGAAACTGAAGAAGAGAAAACAAAGCAATCCTTTCAATCTAGAAAAATGGGGTATGAATTTGTTTCACCACTAATTAAACATCCGGGAAGAGGTGAGAAGGAAAAAAACAATCAGTATTATTCAAAGTATCAGTATGTATCTTGGGGTATACAGGCTATAGCTGATGCTGCTCCAAGATTGTTATTATTATCGAAAAATAAAATGCTAAATAGATTGGCTTTAAAGATACTTCCAAAAGATTTTTTGGAGACATACGTTATATTTAAAGAATCAAAAGCTGTTATTTTCAAAGGAGGTGGGTTTATTCATAGCTATGGATCTATTACCGATCCATACATTATGTTTTTTTTATTATATTATGCAATGTTAGCAAAAAAACATAATATAAGTGTAATTTTTATGCCCAATTCTTTTGGACCGTTCAAAAATAAGTGGGCTACAAAACTAGTTAAAAGAGTTTTAAGTAAAGTAGATGTAATTACAGTTAGAGAAAAAATTTCACAAACAGTGCTAAGTGACCTCCTAAGTGATAACATTCCATTTTACCCTGATTTGGGTTTTTTCATGGAACCTGACCATTCATTCGAAGTTGATAATTATTTGGAGAACAAAAATATACTTAAGTATAATAAAAAAGTAGGGATTACTGTAAGGCCATATAGATTTGATGGACATCCAAACCCCAAAAAAGCTTATCAGAATTATATTGATAGCTTTGTGACATTTATAAATTATTTAACGGAAAAAGGTTATTTTCCAATTCTTATTGCTCAAACGATGGGCCCCAGTTATAACGAGGATGATAATGAAGCAATTAATTTAATCGCTTCTCAAATTAATGATAAGGGTAGTTTTTCAATTATATCCGACCTAGCTCTCAATGCAAAAGAGATCAAGAAAATCTATGCTTCAATGGACTATGTAGTTGGTACAAGGTTTCATTCAGTAATATTTTCGTTATCTTCTGAAGTACCTTCCATAGCCGTTTCCTATGGCGGTAACAAAGGTAAAGGGATTATGAAAGAGTTAGGTTTAGATGACTATGAAATTTCTATTGAAAATTTAAGCTCGGATTTTCTGATTGAAAAATTTAAGTCAATGGAAATAAATAAAGATAAATATATTACTACACTCAGAATCAAAATGAATGAATACTTGAAGCTTAGAGAGCAACTAAAAAAAGAAATAAAAAGTTATATCCATAACTAAATTTTTAATGATCTAACTTTTAAGAAAATTTTTTATTTCCATATCTAACAAAGAAAAGGAGGGATATTGTGAAAGTTTTAGTCACAGGAGGAGCCGGCTTCATTGGAAGTCACACGGCTCTTTTGTTGTTGGAAGCTGGGTATGAAATTGTGATTGCAGACAATTTTTTAAACAGCAGTCCGGAAGTTTTAAAAAGAATAGAAATGCTAGCGAGTCGTCCGGTTTCGTTTGTAGAACTAGATTTGCGTGATGAGGAAGCACTAGATCGTCTTTTTTCTTATCATGAATTCGATTCGGTTATTCATTTTGCAGGATTAAAAGCAGTAGGAGAATCAGTAGAGAAGCCACTGTATTATTACGAAAACAATATTGGCAGCACGTTAACCCTCTGTAAAGTAATGGAAAAATTTAATGTGGTAAAGCTTGTATTCAGTTCATCGGCGACAGTATATGGTGTACCCGATGAGGTACCGATTGTCGAAAACATACCTCTTTATTCAACGAATCCATATGGCCGGACGAAGCTCATGATTGAAGAAATCTTAAAAGATATACACACAGCGAATCCAAATTGGCGCATTTCCCTTCTTCGTTATTTTAACCCGCTTGGTGCACATGAGAGTGGAGAAATTGGGGAAGATCCCAATGGCATTCCAAACAATTTGATGCCTTATATTACACAAGTAGCAATTGGTAAGCGTGACAAGCTACTTATATTTGGTGGTGATTATCCTACAATAGATGGGACAGGAGTGCGTGATTATATCCATGTCACTGATTTGGCTCATGGTCATATTAGGGCATTGAAAAAATTAAACGAATCAACGGGTATTGAAGCATACAATTTGGGTACAGGAAGGGGATACAGTGTTTTAGAAGTCATTAACACTTTCGAATCCGCGACAGGCATAAGTGTTCCATATGAGATTATAGACCGGCGGCCAGGTGACATAGCGGAATGTTATGCTGATACGACTAAAACAGAAATTGAGCTTGGATGGAAAGCAAAGAAAACATTAGAAGATATGTGTCGCGATTCGTGGAGATGGCAGAAGAAAAATCCAGAAGGGTTTCGGAAAAAATTTGTCAATGAGAAGGGAAAGTAATAATTGAAAAACGTATTGTTTATTGCTTCAGTATATGATCATTTAGCTGCTTTTCATAAGCCCTTTATAAAACTGCTACAGGACATGGGTTATTCTGTCCATGCTGCGGCTAGTCCCTCAATGGGAAGGAAAGAAGAGATATCCGACTTAGGTGTGAGCTGTCATGATATAAGCTTTGACCGCTCTCCTCTCTCTCTTGATAATATGAGGGCACTCAAATTATTAAAGAAATTATTTAAAGGATACTCATTTGATCTTGTTCATGTTCATACTCCGGTTGCCGCCTTATTAACTCGAATGGCTTTAAGAAAAAGAAAAAAAGAAAAAGTGCTTTACACAGCACATGGTTTTCATTTTTATGAAGGGGCTTCTAAATTAAATTGGCTTCTTTATTATAATGCTGAAAAGATGTCTGTTAAATGGACGGATGGAATTTTAGTGATGAATAATGAAGATTATTCAAATGCATTAAAATTAGGATATAAAGAAGACAAATTATTCATGGTTCATGGTGTAGGTGTAGGCAGTAAGCTTCTGACTGATCATGAATTGAATGTTCAGAAGATAAAAGAAGAATTAAATATTGAACCTCATCAAAAAATAATTTCTTTTGTTGCAGAATTAAATAATAATAAGAACCATCAATACTTATTGAGGAATTGGAAAAACATTTTAAAAAAGTGTCCTAATGTAATGCTACTTATTCTTGGTAAGGGAAATAAAGAATCAGAGTTGAAAGCCTATGTTGAAGATGAAAAGTTAAAAAACATTCAATTTCTGGGTTATCGAAACGATGTGCATTTTATCTTGTCTATGTCTGAGGTAGCCACTTTACTTTCTAAACGGGAAGGACTTCCAAAAAGCTTGATGGAAGCGATGAGCCAAGGAGTCCCATGTGTAGTAACTGATATTAGAGGTTCCAGAGATTTAATTAAAAATAACGAGAACGGTTATGTTGTACCGCTTAATAATGATGAGACTTTAATAAATGCATTCATAAAAATTCTTCAAAATGATCAATTAAGAGATAAGATGTCTAAAAAGTCTATTGAATTGGTTGAACCTTATTTAATGTCAAACGTTCTTAAAGAGTATGAGTTTATTTATCGAAAATTTTTAGAAAACGATTCTGTTGAAAAGGAAAGACGATTATCATGAGGGTTGTTGTTACTTCAGAAAAGGGATACATTTCTAAAAAATTGGATCAATGGTTGTCTACTAAAGATAAAACTTTTCAAATTGAAAAAGTTTCAATAAGAAATAAGCCGTTAAATGAAATAAATTTTGAGAACTGCGATTGTGTAGTGCATACGGCAGCCTTAGTTCACAAGAAAGAAAGAAATTACACTAAGGAAGATTATATGCAAGCTAATTATGAGCTCTCAATTCAATTGGCTGAGAAAGCAAAGGCAGCGGGTGTGCGCCAGTTTATATTTTTGAGCACAATGTCCGTTTTTGGTAAAGAGGGATCTGTTGGAAGCAAGACGGTGATTGACTCCGATACGACATTATCCCCTAAAACATTTTATGGGGAAAGCAAGAAGGCTGCGGAGAATGCATTGTTGGATATGCAAGATACTCATTTTAAAGTCGTTATTTTGCGTCCACCAATGGTTTATGGTCCAGATTGTCCAGGGAATTATCAACTCCTTAGTAAGTTGGCAAGAAAAACGCCAATTTTTCCGGACATTCAAAATGTACGCAGTATGATCTTCATTGATAACCTATGCGAGTTTATCAGAATTCTGATTAAAAGAGAGTTATCAGGGGTTTTTCATCCTCAAGATCGAGAATATATATGTACATCAGAAATGGTAAAAGAAATTGCTGAAATCCATGGAAAAAAAATCAAATTAGATAAGTTATCTGGTATAATATTATCGAATGTGTTAAGGAACCAATCAATTGTCAATAAGGTCTTTGGTAACCTAGTTTATGAGTCTGAGCTTTCTGCTTTCGAGTTGAATTATCATGTGTGGGGTTTAAAAGAAGCAATTCGGCGGAGTGAGCTTCGTAAATAAATAACATGGATAAGGTGCACACAATATGTATAACTTTTTTAAGAGAATAATAGATTTAGCTTTATCTCTTGGAGCTTTGATTATCTTTTCACCGCTATTTCTCATCCTTTGTCTATTGATCAAAATGGATTCAAAAGGACCAGTCTTTTTTAAACAGAAACGTGCAGGCGAAAATGAAAGTTACTTTATGATATATAAATTCCGAACGATGCGGACGGATACGCCGAATGTGTCAACGGACAAGCTTGGTGATCCATCTATATATATTACGAAAGTTGGCCGCTTTTTGCGTAAAACGTCTTTGGATGAGCTACCTCAGCTTTTGAATATTATCAATGGAGACATGACGATTGTTGGTCCGCGTCCTGCTTTATATAATCAATACGAGCTGATTGCAGCGCGTAAGAAAGCAGGGGTTCATGTGCTAAAGCCAGGTTTGACCGGTTATGCACAGGTGAAAGGCCGGGATTTGATTTCGGATGAGGAGAAAGTAGCGTACGATCATCATTACTTGGAAAATTTTTCCTTCTTATTTGATATAAAGATTATTTGGCTAACTGCTATTAGTGTTGTTAAATCTGAAGGCGTGAGAATGAACGGGTGAAACGGGTCGTTGTTATAGACTAGACTCCGCTGGTCATCACCAGGTCATTAAAGAGATTATTCAAGATAGTGCTGAATATAAAGCCGTCGCTGTTTTGGATGATCGGTTTGATCAATCGGAAATGATGGATGGAATTGTATACGGGCCTATGTCTTTGATGAACGAATGGCTACAAGCAGAGGACAAGCCGTTATTTATTATTGCCATTGGTTCGAATGAAGTTATCAAAAGAAATGGGGCTTCAAGGACCACAATTTGCGACAGTTATTCATTCTTCAGCAGTCATTAGTTCTTCTACGGTTATTGGTAAGGGTTCCGTTGTTCTGGAAAATGTTGTGATCAATGCGGATGAGATTATCGGGAAGCAAGCGATTGTAAATATAGGGTCTATTGTAGAGCATGATTGTATGATTGACCAGTATGCTAACCTTTCAAGTGGCTGTATAGTTGCAGGCGACGCTGCTATGGGAACAGGTATATATTTAAATCTGGTA
The DNA here is from genome assembly GCF_023715895.1 of Domibacillus indicus. Lineage (GTDB taxonomy): Bacteria > Bacillota > Bacilli > Bacillales > Domibacillaceae > Domibacillus > Domibacillus indicus_A. The sequence continues at coordinate 404,205 of NZ_JAMBOO010000004.1, forward strand.
CGATTATCATGCAAAATGAGCTAATTGAATCCGGCACTTCTTGAGAAGGAGTGCCGGATTCAATTCATGATACTTTTTTGTTCGTTATAAAGAATATGTAAGTTGTAATAAATTAACCTTCCCTTGAGGGAATTTGCTTGCAAAGGTGATTCATATGTATGATCTTTCAACTGATGGTGATATTCGTGTCGGATTAGTCTGGGCTTATACATTAAGTTTACCGCTTTGGATCTCGATGTTTGGCGGGATTAAGATCATTTTGATAGCTTTGTGACACAATCTTTTGGGAATTGAATAGAGGTGTTTGAGATGAGATCGAATTCCGCTGAAGCAATACTTAGCTTTGCTTCAGCTAAGCGGTCTTTTTCTTTTTTATGGCGTATCAAGCAATAGCGTTTGATTCAACAGTAGTTAGATGAATTTTAATTATTTATATACATTTTTGAAATTTATTATTTTCATATTGAAGGAAATCGGTTTAATTTTATCTGGAAGACTGCTAAAATGCTTGTAATAAATTTGTAAAAAGAGGAGAAAAATGAAAAATCTGTGGTTTATAGTGTTACTCTCATCAGTCATAGTTTTAATGGCAGGGAAAATTTATTGGGACAGTATGGAGAATAAACAGCAACATCTGTATGTACAGAACAAAATTGATAAAGAAATGTCTCTAACGGAATTCGGAGCTAAAGGGAATGCGAATTACTACAACAGCGAAACGAAAAAGTATTATGAAGATAAATCATTTACCATTGAAGCAACGGATGATACAGAGTCTATACAAAAAGCAGCCGTCTACAGTCAACAAAACAATGTGCAAATCCAAGTGCCTAAAGGGAACTACCTCTTCACAAAAACGAACCTATGGGATAGAACGACTTCGTTTGTAGGGATTGGAAATAGATACGAAGCCAAATTTATCAAGCATTTTAGTGGAGATGGATTTCGGATAGAAGCGTACCATTCTGAGTTGAAAAATGTATCGGTTATTTCCTCGGAATCATTTAGGGATAAAGATAAAGGTTCAGGCATTGTGCTAGGTACATCAAACAGTTCGAATAATACGGAAAGAAGGGCGAATTACGTGCAAATAGATGTTCAATCTATGTATCATGGTGGGCACGGCCTCCATTGTCAGACTGGCAATCAGGGAAAAGTAGAAGGTTACTTCTATTACAATAAAGGGGACGGAGTTCATTGTTATGTCGCATCACCTTCAAGTCCCGACTGGAACGCAAATAAAATGCATATTTCGGCTACCGGAAACGGTCGTCACGGTCTTTATATACATCGTGCAGAAACAAATGACATCCATGCTACGGTACAAGGTAATGGCGGGTATGGCGCATTGATTAACTGGCCTGGGAATCACGGCTATATCTATGCAGAAGATAATGGTCAGGGTGGTGTTCATTTCGGTGAGTCTTCTCAAGGTAGTGATTTTGATGTACACACAGTGGGAAGTTTACCTACTTATGAATCGCAGGATAACAAAGTTTGGGTTCGATCCCCATCTGAAGCTAAACAAACCTATCAGAAAATATACAACTTGTTTTTAGAAAATGTGGTCGATTTCCAAATCACTTCTTCGGCAACGAGTATTCCGGCAAATAGTTATATGGAATTTTCTACATCGGCTGCTCATGGAATCAATCAGAATAACGGAAGTGAGATTTCTCTTACAATCAACCCTTCTGAGGGTCTTGCTCAAGGATTGTCATATGAAGTCTTCTTCGCAGGAACAAACGATAAAATAACACTGCGTCTTCATAACAACACAGATGTGAGTATTAAAATACCCGTTATGACCTGGAATGGATTGGCATTTAAGCACTTTAACTGAAAAAATAGCGAAATGCAAGTAACTATATGATGTAAGATTTCATAGGGGGGGCAAATATTGAAGTTGCTGTTTGAGTTAATAAGAGCATAGTCTATTTTTGCTGAAACTGAACCCAGATAAGTACGTAATATTGGTGACCAACTTGTGAAGAGGACGTTTGCCTAAAACTTACGGTTTAACAGGATTGCCGGTAACGTGATAAACTGTCCTGTTTTCTTGCGCTTCTTCATTTTCACAGGACACTGTCAGCTATACTTTTGCGTGATGCGCTGTACGGTTTTGTGATTAATGGAGATGTCCTATTTCAGTAAGACAGTGATTCTACGATAGCCACATCAAAACTTATTCTCCCGGTACAGCGTGTCGACTTTTCGCGCTGTTCCTGGCTGGATATGTCTGTGCGACTCTTCTTTTTCCAGCGATAATAGGTAGATCGCGCAATGCCAACATGCCTGCAAATTTCCTTGACGAGTATTTTGATTTTGAATTCCCCGATTACTGCTGCTTCTGGCGCCACTTCCTCTCCAATTCGTCGCATTTTTTAAGAATTCAATCTTGCTGCCTCAGATAAAGGTTTTCTGCTTGCAGTTTCACTTTCATGTTCAGGTCCTTTTCCGAAGGAATGCTGCTTTCCCACTGGCTGGTCAAACCGGTGGAGTTCATCTGCATTATACCCATCACATTCATGTTCTAAGTTATGGACGGTCTCATATGTTTAATTCCTCCATGGCTTCTTTGACTGATACTCCGGCCAACCGCATTTGTATATCAATAGAATTAAGTTGGGTGAAAGAGTACTTTCTGGCAGAGAAGGTCAAAGTCGCGCGTCCATACATTTGCCGGAAGGCTAAGCGTTATTAAAGACGGATTAACAATACTGGACAGTTCAACGTTATCGACTCGAATAACCGAAATATCATTTGGAACGCTGCGTCCGCTTTCAAAAACTGCCCGCATAGCGACAATGGCGAGTAAATCATTGGAAGCTGCTATGGCCGTAAGGGATGGATTTTTTTCAGTAACTCTTTTGTTGCTTCATACTCAGTTGTCAGTTTGTCCTTTTACATGCCGATAAAGTAATAAAAGAGTTTGGAATAGGCAATCTGTGTTTATTCATGATGTTTTGATAGGCTAAGGGCGGTCTCAATAAACGGCAAGGGGGAGAGATGTAAAACCTTTTCCCTTAACATCGTGAGTAAATGGATGGACCAGATGTACTGTGAGGTTATACAGCGGCCAGCCGTTCTTTTGACACGGACTGCACGGTCATTTTCCATTAGTGTAATTAGTGTTGAAAGAAAAAGTAGTGAGAAGGAATGAAGGGTTTGCTAAGAAAAGGAGGTTTTCAGGATGAACTCAATGAAGTGCTGAGAACGGTTTGTAAAAAAGGAAAGGGAGCCCGTTTAAAAATTCGCTACTATCTTTAAAGCAGTACTACTAAACGGAAAGCAAGGAATGTGGTTATTAAGAGAGAAGCTTTAAAAACTGTTTTTTAATTTGGGAAATCTATTTAGTTCTCGTAAAATATTTCTCGGGTGATAAAATAAGTCCTGCAAGGAAAAGGGGAATGAAACGAATCAGTTTGGCGATGCTGTTTGGATTAGCCGGGATCAGTGGAGCCATTTTGAGGTCACAGGAGAAAGATCAAGGAGCAAGAGAAGCCAGAAAAGTCGAGACCAGCTGTGTAAGTGGAGAAAAGTCTAGAGTGTATTAAGGTGAAGAAAGAACTTTTATAAGAGGAGGCGCCTGTAGAAAAAGAAACAGTAAAAGCGAAACCAGCGGCTGAAGAACTAAATCGTGTCCAATAAATTCCACATGGAGTAGATAAGCTCCTTCAAGAAGCGGAATGGAAGGGAAAGAGGAAAGAAGCTTCTGTACAAAAAGAGCCAGTACGAGAAACAAATGAAGCAGTTGGCCTTCAGCTCAGCCCTGGGAAGAAGCGATCTAGTTGGTATTCAGTTGTTTTTCCAAGAAGGAAATTACCATGTGTAACAAAGCAGAGAAACAGATTAATGGCTGAGCAGCAGGAGATATCTCTGCAAATTGCCTATTCATAGTTTAATGCAGAAGAAGTTACTACGATTGAAGTGGATTTTAGAACTTGTGTTCGGTTTATATAAGAAAAGAAAGAATAGAGGCAGGAAGAGGGCCGGTTTGCCTATATATAAAGATTTTTAGGATGAACGAATTGATTAAAAACATACCGGTGTCAGGCCTACTTCCCTAAGTCATAGACTGCAGATAAAATGCAGTAAATAAAATCGGGCTGTTTGAAATAACTGGAACAGCTCTTTTAAAATTTTCGAGTATAACTTATTGTAAGCGTTTTCAAATAGTGTTAAAATAAGAAGACAATATAATTATCAAAGAGAACAAAAGGTGGAATAATATTTTATTTTGTCGGTATTTGTCGTATGATAAAAGTAACAAATTGTACGAAAGAGCAAAGCCATTGAAAAGTGGTGACGCAAAACTATAGGGGCTAACAAGAAGAGACTTTATGCCAGCCAGTTGCCGAACCTGAGCCTCTGTACAGTTTAGAATGGAGGGAAAAGAATGAAACAGTATGTAAAGCTGCCGAAAATCATGTTAATTCTCATTATTGCCTGGCACAGACATGAGTACTTAAAGTATGAGTATTTAGAATTAGGCTGCCTGAACAAAAAAATCCGAAAAGAACTCGAAGAAAAGAAGAGGCATCATTATAACAAATATGTTGAGCGGTCTTTAAATGCTGGCATTCATCCCGTAATCCGCTGAAGTGTGAAGAGGCCACGAAGCTAGCTGGCTGATTAAATGAAAAATCTTACACTCGTTGAAGAAAAAGTTCATCCACAAAAAAGTGGATGACTTTTTTTGTTTTTGAATGAGGATGTGGTCAGGGAGAGAAGTTTGTATAGGAACAAGTTGTAGACAATTTGTGCTAATGGCAAGATTGTTTTATAAACAAGTGGTTTCTTCCTTTCTTTTATTTTATACTTTTACGGTTTAAATTGTATTTTGCAGTTTAACTGATCTACAAAATGGCAGGATATTTACTCGTGTATCGTTTTATTGATACATTTAAAGTTGTATGCAGACTGCCCAGTTTCTCATTCACTGTTGCTTCTAATGGTGACCTAGCAAGGGAAGCACTTTTTGGAGGAGGTAGAGGGCCGGTGGGGAATTGCTCTTTTCTTCTCTGCGATCTTCTGCACCCATGCTGTTTAGGGCTATCAATAATCGATTGAAGCCTTCTTTCCGGCAAGCGTCTTAAATTGGCTTTATAATTTTTAACTTTTCAGATAAATGGACATGGCTAAAGCGTGGATTTCTGCGGACTGACGGCTTATCTTTTGTATTGAGATAAAGCATATACAGTATCTCGCGTGATGCTTAGTTACCGATCCATAAAACTGATTGAGTAGATCGGATTTTTTAACTGCTGTACTTCCTGGATTTTTAGCCATTTCTTCTTTTTATTCTTCAGACGCACCTTGTCTAGTTTACGAATTGGCTTCTCGGTAATCCTATGCCTAAAAAACTTCTAAAGATGTATTCACTAAAAAGGCATAAGAGCCATTTCCGACTCGCTGATTACACCTTTCAAAAAAGGATAGAGAAATGTTTTATTTAATCATTTATCTACTTTGGATTGTTTCTTTTAATGTATCAGCTGCCTTATCCTTATTTATTCTTTATCTGATAATATGGAGTCACTATTTTCAAAAGATCAGTAATGGATTGTCAACACTAAATCAGACAGCTTTTTTAAGGGACGATTGTTTGTATTCAATCGGACTTACATAGCCTAGTGTTCCATGAATACGCAGCTTGTTAAACCAGTTGACATAGTCACTGAATTCAAGCGCAAGATGCTCCTGGCTATCAAATTTCATTTGGCTGACAAACTCTGTTTTGATGATTT
>NZ_JAMBOO010000050.1 GCF_023715895.1 Domibacillus indicus
CCAGGATCAAACTCTCCAAAAAAGTTTGACTTGCTCATTTGTTTCCATTAAAACACGGGGTGTTTTTAATGGAAGATAAAAATTTAAAACGTTGACGTTTATTTTGTTCAGTTTTCAAAGATCAATTTCATCTAATGCCTCAAGAGGCAACTAATCAATCATATCATACATATAAGCTTAGGTCAACAACTTTTTTCGAAAGTGTTTTTTCGATAAATTGTCATAAAAACAAAAGCTTATATCATCATGCCGCGTTTCATTACGACAGGATAAATATCATATCATATAATCACTTTATTAGTCAACAACATTTTTTGATTAATAATTATTAAAGAAGAAATGTTGCTGTTTTTCATCGCTGTATTAGCGACGGATAATAATATACCATGTATCAATTTCTATTTCAATAACTTTATTAATGTTTTTATTACCTAAATTACCTTTTTGTTCTCAATGCGATTCATCATTAAAGATAATGAATCGATGAATGAACGGTATTTCTCATGGAACACTATAGATCCAGCGTAAAAAAGCTTTTGCTCTTAAGAGCAAAAGCTCAGAATGTAGAAATGATTTCTACCTGGCGTCTTTTTCAATGCAACAAAATTGCATTTATATTGCATCTTGTTTTACTGATCAACAGTAGACCAACACTGCTGCTTAATCAAAAAAGCATACAAAAGTGTGTGAAAGAAACCTTATCAGTCCTCTTCTGGTATATGTGGAAACACAATCGTATTCTCATTAAAAACAATCTTAGGATTTAGGCTATAGCTCGTATAAAGAAAATCGACTTCCCTATCTTTAAATCGGATAATCGCCTGCAAGTCATTATCGTAGTCAACAACAGCAACTTTTTCTTCGTTGAAAAACACTTCATTTTTTTCGTACATTTTAATCTTCCAACCGTTCTTTAAATCAAATGTTTTCATTTTATCCATCGTTATCCATCCTTTAGTGAAATAGATTTAAACTTCTTCTTGATATATTTCTAATTTTATCGGTTTTAAATTCAAAGGCATTTGAAACTCCTGAAGGTTTTCTATATGATTTAAAAAATCATCAATATCATCATAATCCATTGACCATTCTTCTATCTCTAACTTACTTAACTCGTCTGTTGGCTTAAATAAAAACTCACAGTGAAGTTGTTCCATACGTGAATACTCGTCTTCTTCATAAACAGTGAACTGGCGTACAAAATCAAAATGAAATCGTTTCTCTCCGGTAAAATCATAAACACCACATTGAAATAAAATTTCTTTATCTTCTTCTCCCTCAACTGTCTCTTTGCAAAAAGTCTTAAATTTTTGCCAAACTTTCTCTATATTTTCAGCATCTTCGCCGATCTTATCTTTAAGGTAACTTTCAGCATTTTCAACTGTAATCATTGCAAACCTCCCACATTATTTTAGGTTTGATGCAACAAGCATTTAACTGTCATATTCAGTGACAAATAAGCATTTTTAGGTGTCATACTGAATGACAAACAGGCCTTTTCAAGTGTCACGCTGAGTGACAAAATCGAAATTTCGTGATATCGCGAAAACACTAGGCTCTGCCTAGTCTAACACTGAAAGTGATAGCACGTTTTTCTTATGCTCTTTCTCGCTATTCAGCTTTCTACGCTATTTTTTTCGTACATGACAGGAACTGTTTTCATATCGAGTTTTTTAGCTACAACATAGCGCCGGTATCCGTCTGTCAGCATACCGCTTTCACGGTTAATCGTAATCGGCTCATCCAGAATTCCGGCCTGTTTCACATGGTCTATAACCAGCTGCGTCTTGTAAGCGCTCGGCTGAAACTGCAGAAATTCTTCCGGCACCTTGATCTGATCCAACGAAATAAAATCTTCCGTCCCCTCAGGCCCTTTTGGCTCCTCTTCTGCTTTCACTTCTTCTTTTTTCTCGAGTTCTTTCTCTTCTTTAACTGCTTCTGCTTGTTTTTCCGGAATCACAGATACTTGAAAGCAAACCACACCGATTTCACCCGGACAATCGTCCACTGGAATATCTAATGTAGGCTCTCCCTGCACCAAAATCTTCTGATTCTGAATGTTTTCTTCTGTTAATCCAGCTTTCTTTAACTGCTTCTGGTTGATAAAAACGGTATATGTAATGGTTGAACTTTTCGGAAGACCCTTTGGGGCTGCTGGAGAACCTTTTTCCTCCATATCGAATGTATAGAAGTTCTTTTTTGATCGTAATGCACTCACTGGCTTGCCCGTTAACGTAATTTTATGTGCCATACTTTTCTTCTCCCCTTTAGCAGATTAGTATTTTATTGCACTGCAGTATAAAAGTTTATTTAAGCATTTATCAGCTGAATAGACGAGAAAAGAACCCTTTCTTCTTCTCCATTTGCGCTTCCTTTTCTTGCTGCATTAATTTACGATCCCAAGCTTCCAACTTATCTTCTATGTACTTTTGCTGCGGGGTATCGTGTTGATTGATTTCATTTTTTAATTTTGTTTTATAGAGAGAAAGAGCATAAGGAAAACGTGACCCCACTTTCAGGGTGGTACTAGGCAGAGCCTAGTGTTTTCGTGGGTACGGGAAATTTCCGTTTTGTCAAAAAATTAGACACTTAAAACAGGGTCACTGTCTAATTTTTTGACAGCAAATTTAGCTGAATGGCAAATTTTTTGACACCTAAAATAATGCATTACAACTCAAAAAAGAATATCAAAAAACAGCATTTGCTAAAAAAAGACATGATTCTTTTTAAGAAAAGACACACTGGCTGCGTTTGCTTTTTGGCTTCCGGCAGACCGGTTCTCTCTTTTTTCTAGTAACGGTTTTTGATTATTCAGTAGGGAATTTCCTCAATCAAATAATCTAGATCTCGTTCTTCCTTCGCCATCAATTCTTGAATTTCCATACGCCAATTTTGTGTACTGCCTGCTGATTCTTCTTCCTGATCTTCAAGCCAGTTAAAGATAGACGGATGGCTGGCAAACGTCTCTTGGCGTTTTTGGTATGTAAACATTTTAAGAAGGGTTCCATAAAAATAGCCTTTAAAATCTTTCCGGATTTTCCGGTGTTTATGGGCATAGATCGTCTGTTTAAGCGCATCAATTACAATATCTGTGTACTGTTTCAGTTCATGAAGCAAATCAAACTGGCGATAAACAAGGGCAGCTTTTTTCCAAAGATCATAAATATCTTCTGCATCACTAAAGAAAGGCTTTGTCGTTTTTACAAATTCATCTGGAACAACTTTCGGTGTAAAAGAATCATTCAGACGCCTATACGTAGTATTAATATTAGTTTTTGAATTCAAAAAGATTTTGAATTCATGCTCCCCGTTTTTGTTTTCCATACCCTTATTCTTTTGCGGTTTATCAATTTCCTCTGGTCCCTGTTTTATATCTTTATCCTCTTTTTTGATTTCGGTCGGCAGGATCTGCACAAAGTTGGCCGTCTGCCGCATTTTGTGGTGGCGCTTCGTATGCAGGATTCTCACGATACCCATATCTCCTAGTTTTTTTAGCCAAATTCCAACTGTGTCCGGTTTTTTTAATTCAAGACGCTTGGCTAGTGCACGCTGCGAAGCGAAAGAGAGCCCTGGGTACTTTTGTGAAAGATCACGCAGGTGGTCCAGGAGACGGATCAGCTTCCTTTTCCACAAATCTGTTAGATCACTTTCCAAAATAGTCTTCACATGTCTATTTACTGTTTTACGCATATCAGCTACGCTTTCAAAAGTGGAATACTCTCTCTTATCAACGCGGTCAAAAACAATACTAATCATCGTAAGGCTCCTTCTGGACACAAAAAAGAACGCTTGCCTGCCGCAACGTTTCCCTGCATAACAGGAAAAGGGTACGGCAAAACAAGCGCTCTTTTAAAAAATACAGAAGAATCCCTTGAACTAACAGTTTATATACGCTAAAATAAGGGCATAAAATTGCTAGTTCGAAAAGTCTGAGCAAGTGTGTTGCCGTGAGTCTCGGTCACGGTAATGCGGTATAAAGGAGTTGGCGCTCCATTATACAGCTTAGGCTTTTTTTCTTTTTGTTCCGTTCATTTAATTTAAGGCAAGTATACCCGAATCAACGAGGTTTAACAACAACAAGTTTTCTAGGCTTTTCCTTTCATTTTCACCCTCTTTTTTTACACTTATCTTACTTTTAAAATTAATTTTAAATTTAAAAGCAAAATCAATGTTAATTTTAGTATCGGTCTATTTTTAATAAACAATGTGCAAAATTCAAATAAAAATCCAGTAATAACAATGGTTTAACACGTTTTTATAGTGTTCATTAAAATTAATTTTAAAATTAAAATCAACGTTGATTTTAACAAATGATTTTTATGTTAAAATTAATGTAAACATTAATTTTAATTTTCCTTTTAAAAGGTGGAATATAAGTGAAAGTAATCGCTATTAATAATAATAAAGGTGGTACATTAAAAAGTACGACTGCCACGAATTTAGCAGGTGTACTCGCCACAGAAGGACATAAAGTTTTAATAATCGATTCTGATAACCAGGCAAACGTTGCACTCAGTTTTGGTGTCAATCCAGATGAGTTGAGTTATGGACTGTATAGTGTCTTGATTGAACAGCTTGATCCGGCAGACGCCATTATCAACGTGCATGAAAATATTGATATCCTACCTGCAAATGATGATCTCATTCAGTTTGATTGGGAAGTAATCGGTAATAAAAATAAATACAAAGAACCTTTTTTAATCATGAAATATACCTGCGAAGTTTTGAGAGAACAGTATGATTACATAATTATCGATACACCTCCTTCCTTATCATTAATGGTGGGAAACGTATTTGCTTTTGCTGATGGAGTGTTGATTCCTTTTTCACCGGAAAGCTACAGCATGCGTTCTTTAATGAAGGTTCTTGATACCATTTCAAATTTTGGATATACCTTTAATCCAAATTTAAAATTGCTCGGCGTGGTAGCTACTATGGTTAATTATCAAACCACACTTCACCAATATGTCTTACAGGAAACACGGAAATACTGCGATGAAAATGATATTCGTTTGTTTGATACATATATACCGCGCAGCATCCGATTTGCTTCCTCTGTAGCGTTTCAGGGTAAGCCGGCAACATTACTAGAAAAAAGAAACGACATGGCCAGTAATTATTTTGAATTATGGAAGGAGATAAAAGGAAATGAGTAATAAAAAACAAAACCCTTTACTAAAAGCTGCAGCTAGTTTTAATAGCGTATCTAACCCTCCAAACTTAGATAATATATCGAAAAAAACATCGAAGAATACAGCTAATGATGGTGTGGAAAACAAATTAGAAAGTAAAGAGGATGTTAAAATTAAAAGTAATGTTAAAATTAATGATGATTTCAAAATTAAAAGTAATGATGCTGTTAAGGATCCAAAAAGCGTATTAGAGGATCTGTTAAACTCTACTGAGAAAGAGAAAAAGCGACCTTTAACAGTGTATTTGGATCAGGATGTCTGGGACTTGTTAGATGAATTTGCAAAGCCACGAGGGAAAGGTGCTAAATCTGAAGTAGTGAATCAGCTTCTTAAAAACACTTTCAATCCAAAATAAATGAATAAAAGCAGTTAATAATTAAAAGGCCATAAAAGAAAGAACCTCGATAATTACGGAGGTTCTTTTTTATAAAAATTATTATTTGAATTTAGCACATAGTGTTTTTTTATTAAAAATCACTTATTTTTTGCTTTATTATATTCAGCATAAATAGTGGATCTGGGTACGCCTGTTATTTTAGATATATCCGAAACCGTCATTTCTCTTTCTTCTTTTGTTTTAAATAATTCAATGGCTTGTTCAATGCTGCTGGCCGGCTGCCCCTTCCTCCCCATTTTTTTGCCGTTCTTCATGGCTCTTTTTCTTCCCTCACCAGTTCGGGAAACAATCATATCACGCTCAAATTGTGCGAAGCTGCCCAGTGTATTGAAGAGGAGCATTTGAAAAGGATCATCCTTTGCGTTCGCTTGGAAGGTCATATTGTGGTGAAGAAAAGTAATACTGATGTCACCCTCAAGCAACTCATTTACAATTTTATTTAAATCCAAAATACTTCTGGCCAAACGATCAATTTTGGTGACATAAATATGATCACCAGCACGAGCATGCTTAAGAAGAGCTTCTAGCTGTTGTCTGTCAGTTCCTTTCTTGCCTGATATCTTTTCGATAAACACCTGATCTTCTTTTATACCTGCTGATTCCAGCGTTTCAATTTGGGTTTCTAGGTCCTGCCCAACGGTGCTGACTCGTGCGTACCCTAATTTCATTCATCTATTTTCCTTTCTTAAACGGTTACTGCCTTCCCAAATACTCTTTAAAATCTTTACTGTCCCTTATCTGAACAAAATACTTATACTGTATTATAACTTTTTGTCTAAAATATTTAAATATTTTAGACAAAATTTTTAGACTATATTTTAGACGTTAAAACAAGAGGAAAAGCAGCTTGTTAGCAGCTAAAAAGAGGTCGTCTAAAATTTATGAATTTTAGACAGCCAACCAAAAAAGCGCCTTCCTTTATCAATAAAGGAAGGCGCTTTTTATTACGCAATCGATCCGGTAAACAAAAAAAGGACAGCTTCCGCTGTCCTTTCTGCTTGCCTGGCGGCGTCCTGCTCTCACAGGGGGAAACCCCCAACTACCATCGGCGCTGAAGAGCTTAACGGCCGTGTTCGGGATGGGAACGGGTGTGACCTCTTCGCTATTGCCACCAGACTAT
>NZ_JAMBOO010000051.1 GCF_023715895.1 Domibacillus indicus
CATCAATAGCTTTGATAGTTCTTTCAGTAAAGCTCAATATTTCTATATTCAAGTTTTGGTCCTCCCAATGGCTTTTACTTAATTTTACAGCGTTATAACCGAGGTGTCTTTCTTCAACTAACCTGCTGCGTTAGCTGAATAAGAAAAGGCTGCCGAAATGACAGCCGAGATATTAAACAAAAGCATCCGTTATTTGAATTAGAAATGAACTACAAGCAATCAGTTCATTTTTATGTAACAACCATTTTACCCTCAACAATCAGCCCCCTTTACAAGTGGAAGAAAAATGAAAAAAGCCAGGCATTCGACGATTGAATTGTCAAATGCCTGGCTTGGTTAAAACTATCTAGATTTTTTCAATGCCTCCATTATTTGAGGCGGGATGCTTGGAAATTACCGTATTACTTTTGGAATCCGTTTAATTGCTGTTCAGCCATACGTACTAAACGTTTCGTGATTTCGCCGCCAACTGAACCGTTAGCGCGTGCTGTAGCGTCTGCACCTAGTTGTACTCCGAATTCTGATGCGATTTCGTACTTCATTTGGTCGATGGCTTGCTGTGCTCCTGGGGCGACTAGTTGATTAGTGTTGTTGTTTGGCATAACTGTTCATCTCCCTTTTTTAATTGGCCGGGTACTAACGGAGTTGCACCGCTGCGATTGAATCGTCCGGACTGCCAGATGAAGAACCCGATGTGATTGTGTGACTAGTATGTATTGAATCTGGCACTTTATCCGCGTTATTCGTATTTCAAGAAATTTTTTTCATTAAAATATTTTCCAATAACCTCACATTTTGTAATGCAATAGTGAAAAAAACATATGGGGGGAGCAAGTGAAAGCAAAGTAGATGTTAGCAGCAGGCATATTATTGTTGGCTGGCTTTAAACGATAGTGTTGATGTTTTTACAAAAGAAAAAAAGGACCAATTTTTGATCCTTTGCTTTATCCCTTCTTCAACTTAAGCCTCCGTTAGTTGAACAAGCAATCATGTCATAACTCATAAGTTATGAATACTAGTTTAATCTATAAAAAAAAAGAGCGGCTACAAATAGTAAGCCACTCTGTCTGGACAACTGTCATTCTATACTTGAAAATTTAGCTAAACTTTCTCTGTCTCCAATCACCACTAGCAAATCTTCTTTATGAATAATTTGAGATGGAGATGGAGATACGATAATATCCGAACCGCTTACAATGGCAATGACACTGATGCCATATTTAGCACGGATATCAAGTTCCTGCAGACTTTTTCCAGCCATTCCCCGAGGGGTTGATATTTCTTGTATATTGTACTCTTTTGATAACTCAATGTAATTCAATATATTTGGTGATAAAAGCTGGTTTGCAACGCGTTCTCCCATATCCCTTTCTGGATATATAATCCAGTCGACTCCCACTTTCTCTAAAACCTTTCCATGCTGCTTGCCTATGGCTTTTGCGATTACTTTTTTCACTCCCAGCTCCTTTAGCAGCTGAGCGGTTAAAATGCTGGATTGTATGTCATTACCGATAGCTACAATCGCACAATCAAAATCGCGAATATCAACGGCTATGAGGGTCTTCTCTTCTGTGCTGTCCCCTATGGCCGCGTGAGTCACGTATAATTCAGCATCTTCGACTCGTTCCTCATTCGCATCAATTCCTAAAACCTCATGTCCAGCCTCATGAAGCCTTCTGGCTACCGCCGTTCCAAACCTCCCCAGACCAATAACTGCATATTGTTGTGTTTCCATTTTTATCACCGCTCCCTCTATTCTGATTACCCGATCATTATTTTTCCTTTTGGACGACGGAAAGGATCCGGTTTACGTCTCATCGCCAGGGCAAAAGCAATGGTTAAAGGCCCCAATCTTCCGGCAAACATAGTGAGAATAATGAGTACACGTCCAATAGGAGATAATTCTGGCGTCAATCCCATAGAGAGACCCACTGTTCCAAAGGCAGAAGCCGCTTCAAATAAATAAAAGATAAAATCGAACCCTTTTTCTGTAATGCTTAAAAGCATGGTAAGAGTAATTACAATAAACATGCCAACTAGTGTGAGGGTAAGTGCTTTGAATATGGTTTCAGCCACAATTCTGTGTTTGAATAACACAACATCTTCTTTTCCTTTTACCTGCGACCATACTGCTGCCATTAAAACAGCTAAGGTAGTCACTTTGATACCCCCTGCAGTTGATCCTGAACTTCCTCCAATAAACATAAGAAGGATCGTCAGGAACAAGGTAGGCTGTGTTAACTCCGCAATGGGCAGTGTATTGGAACCCGCTGTCCTCGGCGTAACTGCTTGATACAACGATCCTAGTACTTTTCCTGTATTGGACAAAGACCCTATTGTTTTACTATTTTCATATTCAAATGCAAAGATTAAAATGGCTGCACCAAGCGTTAGGATTAAACTTGTCACCAGTACTACCTTTGTATGCATAGATAGACAGCGGGTATTAGAGTATTCATACAGTTCACTCATGACAATAAAGCCGATTCCGCCTAATGTGATAAGAAGGCATACAGTAAGAACGACAACAGGATCATCTACATAAGGAGTCAAACTGCGGAATTCTCCCATCAAATCAAACCCTGCATTATTAAAATTTGATATGGCATGAAAAAAGCCAAAATAAATGGCTTTCCCAATTGGCATACCAAAAGCAAAACGAATAGATAAAATCGTTCCCCCGACAATCTCAATTACCGCCGTAAATAGCAACACTCTTTTTACTAACCTTACAACCCCTTCAATCGAAAGATTGTTTAAGGCTTCCTGAAGCAGCAGCCTTTCCTTTAAAGAAATTCTTTTGCCTAATAAGACAAATAAAAAAGTTGCAAAAGTCATAAATCCTAGTCCACCAATTTGAATAAGCGATAGTATGACCAGCTCTCCAAACATGGTAAATGTATCTCCGGTGTCTACGACGACAAGTCCTGTTACACATGTAGCAGATGTAGAGGTAAATAACGCATTTAAAAATGAGAGACCCTTTCCATCTTCTGTGGCAATGGGAAGAGTCAATAACAATGCCCCAATAAGAATGACCGTTGCAAAGCCCAACACCAAAATTTTTGGCGGATCAAGAGATCTTTTTTTCATAATGACCTCCCCACTGAATTAGTTTTTCATATTCTTTTACTTTTTTAGCCGGCCATATAGCTATGTATACAAATAATCCCACTGCGGCTGTGATATTTACATTAATCATTTTAGTATTTCCTTTATTTTCAACTCTATTCCTTTGCCCCTCTGAAGATTAATAATCCTTTGCTCCATCTAATGTTTTGGTCCAACTATTGATTTGCCTAGTAAAACTAATTGGCAAGTTGATTTTTCTCGTTCAGAATTTTAATTTGATCATGATTAACACTCTTAGTTCCATCACTAAAAACTAGTTTTGTGCGAAACCTATATGAACACTTACTAGGTGAAGTATCTAATTTGCTTGGCAATTGAAAAGTGAAGGGAATTTGGCTCGATTCTTTTGAGCTAATTGGTTTTGACATCAATCTAGTTACAGCACTTTCAGTGAATCTCTCTTCCTTTTTTTGTTCGTCTGTTACCACCAAATCACATTCGAGCCTGTTGATTTTTTGCTCAAACCGTCCTCCTTTAAGAAAAAAGTATCCGGTCACTTTTTCTCCGGGCCTAAATTCATCTTTGTCTAATATAAGATCAATACTTGCAGAACCAATGCGCAAACGTAATTGGCTTATAATTTTTCTAATCACTACGTACAAATCCCCCTAAATTAAATGCTGAGTACTTATCCGATCATTATTTTGCCTGCTGTATAATCAAAACCCTTTCTTTTTAAAATAAAAAAGACCAATGACGTTTTTCTCCGCACAAAAACAAAGGAAAAATGCTTCCTGTTTTGTTAGAGAAAAAGACATCATCGGTCTACGCAACGCCCAGCAAGCCTGACTGCTCTCTTTGCGTTCTGTCTCCCAAGCTGCTTTTCCTAAAAATAGGTATAATAAAAAGACCTATTATTGCTCAAGCTGCTCTTTTCCGCGATGGTTGATACCACAAAAAAAAGCCCCCTGAATAAAGGTGGTCTTCAGACCTCCTTCGCTTTAGCCGACGAAGTTAGCTGACGGGCAGGATGGCGAAAGAGTTGCTCTCATCCCTTCTACTAAACTGTAGAATTAGCCCCAATAAATTGGTTCCTCCGTTCCCGCTGACGGGACTAGGCCGAGATATGTAGTTGCTGATGGAATTTATTTTACTCTGCTTACTTTTTTCAGTCAATATTAATTTCAAAGGACCGCGTATATTAGACATGTCTAATATGGGGAGCCCGATTTTATTAACTTCTTCAACTAAAGCCCTCGTTAGTTGAGTAACAAACTGATGTTATTTGTTCATTTTATCTAAGATAGACTTAACGAAATCAGTTTTATCTTTAGAATATTTATGTTTATTACCTTTGCTTACTAACGATAATTCCTGTTTAAGTTTTTCATATTGGTTTCTTGCTGATTCATTTTTCCTCAAATACTCTCTAAAACTCAACTGTTCAAGTAAATATCTATTGCCACTTTGATACATATGTATTTGATGTGTTCTTGGCTCACCTTTGTTAAAGTAATGTCTATCTGGTAATACGTTTGTTCCTTTATAAGAATATCCCAGTTTTTCTAATGGCTTTACACATTTTTCTCCATCCTGAAAATCCTTCAACTCAATCGCAATGTCTATAATGGGCTTTGCACTTAAATTCTTTACTGCTGTACTTCCAATATGATGAACATCTACTATATACTTATCAATTACATCTTGTATCCTCTTTTTCTCAAATGAAAATTCCTTTTCCCATTCAGTTGTCCAAGGAACTAAAAATACCTTACCTTTTGGTAACCCAAGCATTTTCTATAACCTCCCCATTGCTTAAATTCTTCACTATCTCATTAGTCTATATTATAAAATTCAAGTTTTTTTCTTTACCTAACCTACTCCATTAGCTGAATAAGAAAAGGCTGCCGAAATGACAGCCGAGGTATTGATTATTTTCTATGCATTACATATTGTGATTTGCTGTATTTAAAATTGTTTTTTTCATAGAAAGGTATTAAATGTTCTTCACAAAACAAACTGATTACATTAATATGTGAAAGTTCATCTATCAATTT
>NZ_JAMBOO010000052.1 GCF_023715895.1 Domibacillus indicus
GTCTGGTGGCAATAGCGAAGAGGTCACACCCGTTCCCATCCCGAACACGGCCGTTAAGCTCTTCAGCGCCGATGGTAGTTGGGGGTTTCCCCCTGTGAGAGCAGGACGCCGCCAGGCAAGCAGAGAGGACAGCGGAAGCTGTCCTTTTTTTGTTTACCGGATCGACTGCATGATAAAAAAGCACCCTCCTTTCTAATAAGGAAGGTGCTTTTTGTTGTATCTCCTGATTTAAAACTCTGTTCACTATGCTTTTATATTATTGTACAAGGAGTTGCAAGTATCGTTTTTAGGGATCCACCTTTATTGTTATTTACGTCGATTGCTTTCATCATTTATGCTCCTTTAAAAGAAGGTTTAATATTAATGTAGAAAGAGTAACTATTAAAAGGAGCCTATCATTGCAATGTTTTTGAAGTTTAAAAGAATATTTTACTGTGAAAATCAATGCTGATTTTAAAATTAAAATTAATTTTAATTTTAAAAGTAATAGAAGGATAAAAAAGAGAGACAGTAATGAATTTTGCGTGTTGTGAATCCTTGTCGGGTAGGATATACTATCCTTAAATTAAATGAACGGACCAAAAGAAAAAGAGCCTAAGCTGCATAAGTGGAGCGCCAACTCCCTCATGCGGTATACCGTGAACACACCACGGCAACACACTTGCTCAGACTCTTTGGACTAACGTTTATTTGCCCTTATTTTAGCGCAAATAAACGTTGAGTTCAAGGGATACTTCTGTATTTTTTTAGAGCGCTTGTTTTGCCGTACGCTTTTCCGGATTCCGGAGAACAATACGGCAGGCAAGCGTTCTTTTTGTTTCGAGAAAGAGGAGTCTTGAGCATGAAAAAATTTATTGAAATCGTTGCTGGTGAAGCTGCTTACGCCAGTTTAACGTCATTTGAAACCATAGAGCAGCTAAATCAAACCGTACGTCAGTATAAAGATATGATCAATGCTATGGAATTGCGCCAGGACTTAAAAAGGAACTTGCTGACTGTGATCGAATACCTTAAACGCCATTCCTGCAGATTCTTCGGCGTTTCATTCAAAGGCAAACGGAAGATTGCTGAGGATCTTAAGATGAGCGACAAGACAATTACACGTTTGTGCAAGCGCTTGGAAATGTTGGGATTCATAAAGCAATACGCCATGAAGCGCTCCAGCGACATGCAACAAACAAGTAATGCCATCGTAATTCAGCCGGCTAAAAATGAAAATGTCCCACAAGAGGCCGCTAAAATGTCCGACCAAAAAAACAATATCTTTTCAAAACAACACCAATTATTAAATAATACGTATTCTGCGAAGTCGGTAACGTTTTACGAACGTTTTAAAAATCTGCTCGAAAATACGATTGCCCAGAACCAGTCGCTTGTATCACGCATGTATGGCGTTTACCGCGCTCATTCTACCGCTTTAGTAAAGCACGGAGCTTTCGATAAGCAAGACGTTGAAAATATCGCTATGTCCGCACTACACACGGCTGTTATCCGTACAAAAACGAAGAAGATCCGCAATCTGGCCGGATTCTACAATGGCGTTTTGAATAAGATGCTCGATCGTTTCGTCCTTGAAGATTGTGCACGTGTGCTTGTAGAAGAGGCGTAATTTTTAGACGTATGGCTACAAGTATGCGTGTAAACATATGTGGAAAGTTAACTAAACCTATCTTCTTACAAGCAGGTTTTATACTGATGTGTAAACCTAAGTTTTATAAAAGACATGTGTACCCTCCTTACTAAATCTATTTATTATCTTTAGTGGCGAGTCGCATTGAGAACAAAAAGGTAATTTAGGTAATAAAAACATTAATAAAGTTATTGAAATAGAAATTGATACATGGTATATTATTATCCGTCGCTAATACAGCGATGAAAAACAGCAACATTTCTTCT
>NZ_JAMBOO010000053.1 GCF_023715895.1 Domibacillus indicus
CATTATACAAAACATACTAAGATTAGCAGTGCAGACCAAGGCATTGGTTTGCACTGCTATTTTTTATATAGTAGAAGTGAAGCTGGAGGCCGACAGGCTTTTAGGATCTAGAATCCGTATACAAAACGGGCCTCCTTCACTTACCTTATCTGAATCAGGTTTAAGTATGTTGGATCCTTTGAGATCGTGTATAAGAAATGGGAATCGATAAGTGTAAGCTGAATGGCTTCAACGCTCGGTTAGGAGGATGTAGATGAAGCATGTAATTGCGTTTGATGTCAGTATGGGAAGAAGTTATATGGTGCTGTATAACCATGAGAAAAAATGCATATTTGAAGGTGAAATCAGGCATTCCCGGCCTGATTTTGAAGAGCTGCAGGAAAGAATTAAGGGACTAATTGATGATAATGGAGAACAGCCTCACATTGTTTTTGAAGCGACCGGTATATATTCAAAACCACTAGAACGCTTTATGCGGGAGAATCATTATACTTATTATCTTTTAAATCCATTGGAGGCGAAAATGCAATGTGATTCCTTGCGGATTCATAAAACAGATAAAAGCGATGCTCACCAACTAGCACTCACTCATTTCAATGTTTCCCGACGAGAAATAGAAGGGTCAGATGATTTTTTTAGTCAACTGAAGTCACTCTCAAGATTCTATAGTGAGCTGGATGATGAATTGTCCATTATTCGCAGCCGGATGCATAAAGTTATTCAGCTGACATTCCCTGAGCTAGAAAATATTTTTACTAGTAAATCAGAGTTGTTTTTAAATATTGTCCAGCTGTTTCCACATCCGGATTTTGTTCTCGGGCTTTCTAAAACAGTGATCAAGAATAGAATCCGTATCAACACAAATAAAAATATCTCGACAGCCGTTGCTGAAAAGAAAGCACTAGAACTGATCAAAGCCGCTCAATATTCTTATCCATCTGTATCTTCTGAGGATGTTCTATGTAAACAATTGCGGTCCTACGCAGAGCGTTACCAGGAAATCCTTCGAAAGAAGGATCAGTGTATCGGTGATATGGTTATGTTAGCCAAAGAACGGGCTGAGTACGCTATTCTTATTAGCTTCCCTGGAATTGGTCCTAATACAGCCGTCCGCCTAATGGCTGAAATAGGGAATATTCATCGATTTGATAATCATAAGCAGTTAAATGCTTTTGCAGGGATTGATATAAGACGTTTTCAATCGGGTAAAACCTTTTTTAGAGATCAAATTAATAAGCGGGGAAACAAGCATTTACGAAAACTTCTTTATATTGTCATTCAGAATATGATCAAGCAGCGTCGTTTTGGTCAAAACCATCTTGTTGACTATTACGATAAATTAAAAACGCAACCTTACAACAAATGTCATAAAGTCGCGTCTATCGCTTGTGTAAATAAGCTGTTGAAGTGCCTCTTCTACCTTATTTCACACAATAAGTATTATGATTATGGGTTAGCGGCCCCATCATAACTTTTGCGTATATCTTACCATACCTACACGAACCTAGTAAAAAAATAGATATGTGCTAGGATTATTTGTCATGTCTAAAACTAGAATTTAAATCTTAGTCTCATTCTTTCAGGAACATGGTCTTTTAATTATTTGATGGAAATAAAGAAAATCTGTTGACTAATCGTAAGAAAAA
>NZ_JAMBOO010000054.1 GCF_023715895.1 Domibacillus indicus
ATGAAGTGCACCCCAATTGTTAGACACCATCTAACAATTGGAGGTGTATTTTTTATGGTTAGGTTTTCAATAGAAGACAAAATGAACGCCGTACGGCGTTATGAATCAGGACCAGAAGGCGTTAAGAGGATTGCGAAGTCGTTAGGAACGAGCCATTCAGTTGTTCATAATTGGATCAAACAATATGAAAAGTATGGAGAGAAGGCATTCGAAAACCGCTATACATCTTATTCCCTACAGGATAAACTAGATGTACTCAATTATATGAACGAGAATGGGGCTTCGCTGCAGGAAACTGCTGTCCGGTTTGCCATTTCCTCTCCAAGTTTAATTAGTTCCTGGCGGAGGCTATGGGAAACAAAAGGAGTAGATGCCCTATTGCCAAAGAAAAAGGGGCATCAATCCATGAAGAAAGAAAAAACCAAAAAAGAAAAACAGCCCGAAGTTTCGCTAGAGGCTTTACAGGCAGAAAATGAACGGTTGCGCGCGGAGAACGCCTACCTAAAAAAGTTGAGAGCCTTAGTTCAGGAACGGGAAGTATCCGAACACAAGAAAAAGCGAAAATAGTGCGTGAACTAAGGGGACAATTTGCTTTTAACTTACTTTTACAAGTGGCAGGACTTGCCCGCAGTACTTATTATTATTGGTTAAACGCCTCCCGGCGTCCTGACAAGTACAGCCATCTGAAGATGTTAATCGAAAATATTTTTCATGCTCACAAGGGGCGTTATGGATACCGTCGCATCACACTAGAACTTCGCCGACGTGCCTTTAAAGTCAATCACAAAACTGTTCGCCGGTTGATGAATGAATTGGGGATGAAGAGCTTAGTACGCATGAAGAAATATCGCTCATACAAAGGGAAAGTAGGCAAGATTGCCCCTAACCTTCTCAAGCGTGATTTCCAAGCGTCAAGACCCAATCAGAAATGGGTGACGGATGTAACCGAGTTTCATCTCTTCGGAGAGAAGCTTTACCTGTCTCCGGTACTAGATCTCTTCAATGGCGAAGTCCTTGTGTATAATATCGAATCCAAGCCTGTTTATCCACTTGTCGGAAAAATGATCGAACAAGCCGTGACACACTTAAAAGATGGAGACGAAGTCATTCTCCACTCAGATCAAGGATGGCATTATCAAATGAAGCAGTACGACCATGTACTAAAACAACATGGTATACGTCAAAGCATGTCTCGTAAGGGAAATTGTTTAGATAATGCCGTTATTGAAAGCTTCTTTGGGATATTAAAATCGGAACTTCTATATCTACAGAAGTTTAAAAACCTTGCTCATTTCAAAGAGGAACTCGAAGAGTATATCAATTACTATAATCACAAACGAATCAAGACAAAATTAAAGGGCATGAGCCCGGTGGAATACCGAACGCATGCCCTAGAGGCTGCTTAATAAATTATGTGTCTAACTTTTTGGGTTCACTTCA
>NZ_JAMBOO010000055.1 GCF_023715895.1 Domibacillus indicus
TTTTAGTACCGAAGTCTTCGATTCCACACTGCCAAGAAAAGCCTCTAGCGAGATGTAAGGTGCCCGTACCGCAAACCGACACAGGTAGGCGAGGAGAGAATCCTAAGGTGAGCGAGTGAACTCTCGTTAAGGAACTCGGCAAAATGACCCCGTAACTTCGGGAGAAGGGGTGCTCTGGTAGGGTGCAAGCCCGAGAGAGCCGCAGTGAATAGGCCCAGGCGACTGTTTAGCAAAAACACAGGTCTCTGCAAAGCCGCAAGGCGACGTATAGGGGCTGACGCCTGCCCGGTGCTGGAAGGTTAAGAGGAGGGCTTAGCGCAAGCGAAGGTCTGAATTGAAGCCCCAGTAAACGGCGGCCGTAACTATAACGGTCCTAAGGTAGCGAAATTCCTTGTCGGGTAAGTTCCGACCCGCACGAAAGGCGCAACGATCTGGGCACTGTCTCAACGAGAGACTCGGTGAAATTATAGTACCTGTGAAGATGCAGGTTACCCGCGACAGGACGGAAAGACCCCGTGGAGCTTTACTGCAGCCTGATATTGAATTTTGGCACAGTCTGCACAGGATAGGCAGGAGCCTTGGAAGCCGGAGCGCCAGCTTCGGTGGAGGCGCTGGTGGGATACTGCCCTGACTGTGTTGAAATTCTAACCCGCACCCGTGATCCGGGTGGGAGACAGTGTCAGGCGGGCAGTTTGACTGGGGCGGTCGCCTCCTAAAATGTAACGGAGGCGCCCAAAGGTTCCCTCAGAATGGTTGGAAATCATTCGCAGAGTGTAAAGGCACAAGGGAGCTTGACTGCGAGACCTACAAGTCGAGCAGGGACGAAAGTCGGGCTTAGTGATCCGGTGGTTCCGCATGGAAGGGCCATCGCTCAACGGATAAAAGCTACCCCGGGGATAACAGGCTTATCTCCCCCAAGAGTCCACATCGACGGGGAGGTTTGGCACCTCGATGTCGGCTCATCGCATCCTGGGGCTGTAGTCGGTCCCAAGGGTTGGGCTGTTCGCCCATTAAAGCGGTACGCGAGCTGGGTTCAGAACGTCGTGAGACAGTTCGGTCCCTATCCGTCGCGGGCGCAGGAAATTTGAGAGGAGCTGTCCTTAGTACGAGAGGACCGGGATGGACACACCGCTGGTGTACCAGTTGTCTCGCCAGAGGCATCGCTGGGTAGCTATGTGTGGACGGGATAAGTGCTGAAAGCATCTAAGCATGAAGCCCCCCTCAAGATGAGATTTCCCATTACGCAAGTAAGTAAGATCCCTTGAAGATGACGAGGTAGATAGGTTCGAGGTGGAAGTGCGG
>NZ_JAMBOO010000056.1 GCF_023715895.1 Domibacillus indicus
TGATATGCTCCCCCTTAAGTGGACAGTGTAGAAAAGCAACACTACTGTTTACTCAAGGGGGATTTTAAATGGCGAAAAAACAAACATACTCTGTAGAGCTTAAACTGCAGGCAGTCGAACTGTATATTTCGGGAGAACTGGGAGGGTATCGGCCAGTGGCTGAGCAGTTTAATGTGCACGCGACTCAGGTGATGAGATGGGTAAAAGCTTATAAAGAAGAAGGAATTGATGGCTTAAAAGAGAAGCGAAGCGCTTTAGCTGGAAGGAAACCTCAAAATCCTTCGGATCAAGAAAAGATTAGACGCTTAGAAGCAGAAGTCGAATATTTAAAAAAGCTGTTAGAAGCCAGGAAGGGGCGATAAGAAGAGCCAAATACCTTGAATACCAGGTAATCTATGAGATGTCTCATCGATTTCCTATTACCTTGCTTTGTGAGATTGCAGGAGTTTCAAGAAGTGGATACTATAAGTGGATTAAAAACAGACAGACCCCTTCAAAAAAACAGGTCGAAGACCAGTCTCTACAAGAAAAGATCATGGAGGTCTTTTCTCAGTATCGAGGTATATTTGGTTACCGAAGAATGACTGTCTGGTTACGTAAAACAATAAAGAAGCCCATAAACCATAAAAGAATTTATAGACTGATGAAGGAGCTCGGCATTCAAGCCAGGATTCGTAAAAAACGCATATTTCATGGTAAGAGAGAAGTCTGTGTCGTGTCAAAAAACTACTTAAATCGAGGGTTTCAAGCTGCCCGGCCGAATGAAAAATGGGTAACGGATGTAACCATCCTTCCTTTCAATAAACAACGCCTTTATTTATCTGTTATTTATGATTTGTATAATAATGAAGTTGTCTCCTACAAGATAAGCCGGGTAAATAATCTCCAATTGGTACTTGATACGCTTGACGCAGCCTGTAAAAAGCGTCCTGTAAAGGACATTCTTCTGCATAGTGATCAAGGCGTGCAATATACATCCCGGGCCTATCACCATGCGCTGAAGACCTATGGCATGAAAGCAAGTATGTCTAGAAAAGGAAATTGTCTGGACAATGCTTGTATTGAAAGCTTTTTTGGACATTTAAAGGCTGAGTGCTTTTATCTCCTAACGTTTAATAATATTTTTGAAATTGAACAAGCCATACATAAATACATCGAATTCTATAACACCTCAAGGTGTCAAAAGAAACTACATAACCTTTCCCCTGTTGAATATCGTGTGAAGGCTATGTAGCTCTTTATGAGTGTCTACTTGACGGGGGGCAGATCA
>NZ_JAMBOO010000057.1 GCF_023715895.1 Domibacillus indicus
CCAGGCAGTGAGCCATTTCTTCCACTTTGTTCTGAATGCCTATTTTCCGCCATCCGTGAAGCTTAAAACGAAGTTTCCTGGCTCCATAGAACCCCTTTGGGGTTTTCATTCTGCCCAGGTATTCGAATACAATGACGTCACAGCCATGCTTTGCTGCAAATTTTATAATTTCATGGCTGGTGTGGCGGACAATATACTGCTGGTACCCATTGATCTGCCGCCAAAAATTGGGCGCATGAATGCGGCCGCTTGCCCGCTGGGCTTTCCGCAGTTTGTTCGTTAACGTCTGCAGACGGTCTTTTTCTTTAGGCTGGTTAATAAATGTCCGGCCTAAGACAGTGCCTTTTGCATCGATAATAGAACAAACCGCAGAATTCGTCAGTCCAAGGTCTACTGCACACACTTTTTGTTCTTGAATAGGCGTTTTTGTTAAAGTAACTTTATTTTCATAGCTTATGGAAAGAAAGAATTTCTTTCCCTGTTTAATGAGCTTTGGGTTGTTCTCTTTCCATTCCCAGACACCCCGTTTATAAAGGTCCTGCCCTTTAAACTCGATATTCATCCATACCCAGTCATTCTGATGAAATACCTTGATTTCTGCAGTCGTATCAGATGTTCTGTTAAACATGTTCCCTTTATAAAAAACAGGAAATTCCTTATGTTCCGCCTGCAGCCGTGGAGGCTGTTTTTTAAACTTCTTTCCTTCGGAAAGAGCGTACTTTTGCTCTTTTTCCCAATTTTGATAGTTAGAGCGGAAGCTCTTTACTTTGCCAAAAGCAGAAGCAATGGCACTTCTGCGGAAGTAGGACGGAAACTTGTAAAAACGTTCGTTAAACTCTTTGTATTTCGGAAGAGGGTTTGATTTGGTTGCGTGAATCAGCTTTTCCACTGCCGGCACAATTGATTTTGTTGTCAGGTTGTCAATATGATCAAATTCTTTGTCGATCACCTGGATGATGAAGGATAGGACGTCATTGTAAATATCCAGCGTAGCATTGAAGATTTCAGTCTGGTTTGTAATTTTGTGCAACAGCGACTTCGCAACTTTCATGGCCAAACCCTCCTTTCCATTTTTTAGTCCTTATGATAGGTTGATCGTATCAAAATGGAAATCACTTGTAAAATGAAAAGAGAATCGGCATGAGTGATGATAATTAAGAAGCGGCAAGCGATGTCATAAAAAATACATAGAAGAATAAGAAGAATCAAG
>NZ_JAMBOO010000058.1 GCF_023715895.1 Domibacillus indicus
TGGAGCGTCTACACTTATCTGGACAGAAAAATTAAGGTCACGTACACTTGACCTAAAACAGATGAGGAGCTCCAACTATGACAAAGCGAGAACGCCGCACATTCACGCCTGAGTTTAAAAAGCAAATGGTGCAGTTGTACCAGAATGGAAAAACGAAACGAGCCATTATTAAGGAATATGATCTGACTCCATCCTCTCTTGACCGGTGGATCAACCAGGATGAAACCTCCGGTTCTTTTAAAGAGAAAGACAACCGGTCTCTTGAACAGCAGGAGCTTTTAAAACTCCGCAAGGAAAATAAACAGCTATTAATGGAGAATGATATTTTAAAGCAAGCAGCGCTGATCATGGGACGAAAGTAAATGTCATCAAGCGAAACCAAGACAAATACTCGGTATCAGCAATGTGCAGCGTCCTAAAAATCTCACGTAGTACGTACTATTATGAGGCCAAGGAACGTCAGTCAGAAGACGATGTAACAGGCGCTGTCATAGAGATTTTTGAACAAAACCGAAGTGCCTACGGCACGCGCAAGATCAAAGTCGAACTGAACAGGCGTGGGTTTACGGTTTCCAGAAGACGTATTGGCCGTATCATGAAGGAACAAGGGCTTGTTTCTTCCTATACGGTGGCACAGTTCAAGCCGCAGAAAGCCCCCTGTAATGAGTCAGCTCAGGTAAACGAATTAAAACGTGAGTTTCAGCAGACAGAAGCGAAAAAAGTAGTCGTCAGTGATTTAACATACGTTAAAGTCAAAAACAAATGGCATTACGTATGTATCTTTGTCGACCTCTTTAACCGCGAAATCATTGGCTTCAGTACAGGACCAAACAAAGATGCGAACCTTGTCGCACGCGCTTTTTCTTCTATTCAAGGTGATCTGCGAGATATCCAGCTGTTCCACACCGACCGTGGCAGTGAGTTTAAAAATCAGCTCATCGATGAAACGTTAGCGGCCTTCCAGATTGGCCGTTCTTTAAGCATGAAAGGCTGTCCATATGATAATGCCGTGGCGGAAGCCACGTTTAAAATCATCAAAACAGAGTTTGTCAGCCAAATGAAATTTGATAGCCAGGAGCATCTTGCGCTTGAATTCAGTGACTATGTCAACTGGTTTAACAAGCTGCGTATTCATGGAACACTAGGCTATGTAAG
>NZ_JAMBOO010000005.1 GCF_023715895.1 Domibacillus indicus
TACTGCTGCCTCCCGTAGGAGTCTGGGCCGTGTCTCAGTCCCAGTGTGGCCGATCACCCTCTCAGGTCGGCTACGCATCGTCGCCTTGGTGAGCCGTTACCTCACCAACTAGCTAATGCGCCGCGGGCCCATCCTGCAGTGACAGCCGAAGCCGCCTTTTAAAAGGAAACCATGAGGTTTCCAATGTTATTCGGTATTAGCCCCGGTTTCCCGGAGTTATCCCAATCTGCAGGGCAGGTTGCCCACGTGTTACTCACCCGTCCGCCGCTGACTTCCGGGAGCAAGCTCCCTTCTGTCCGCTCGACTTGCATGTATTAGGCACGCCGCCAGCGTTCGTCCTGAGCCAGGATCAAACTCTCCAAAAAAGTTTGACTTGCTCATTTGTTTCTATATAGATGACGGGCATCTTCTATAGAAGTTTAATTCTTAAAACGTTGACGTTTATTTTGTTCAGTTTTCAAAGATCAATTCTCTTTGCTGACGTTTCCGACAGCTAAATAATCATATCATGCAGAATGTTTTAAGTCAACAACCTTTTATCGACTTTTATCGAGAATATTATCTCAACAAATCATCATTTAACTAAGTAAACTTATCTTTTTTCGTTGCATTCTCTTGCAACAGAAACTAAATATAACAACATCCAAACGAAAAGTCAATACCATTCCTTGAAAACAATTATCTTAAAATAGCAATTATCTTTCTTATGCTTTACCGCTTCGTAAGCGACGATTAATAATATACCATAATGTTTTGTTTATATCAACGATCTTTTTATTGTTTTTGCTTCCTGAACTGGATTTTTACACCTGTAAGCATCCAGGATAAGCTTGCGGATTGGTGGCATTCTAATTCAGTATGCAGTTCTTAAAAATGATGGACAGGAACTTTAATAAAGATGATGCATTTCTTTCATTGTACATAAACAGAAAAGGCACTATTTCTTCTTTAAGAAGAAGCAGCGCCTCACATCTTTTTATGATTGATGATATTCCAAACAACTTAGCTCATTTACATCACAATTTTCATGCGTGATAAAAAACCTTTTTCTTCATTATTCTTTTGCATGGCCCGCTGAATGCTCATGCATGTGTCCTGACTTCATTTCAACGGCCAGCCAGTCCACCCGGTAAAAGCGGATCAAAACGGCAATGCCAATAACTGTAGTAAATCCATAAAGCGCAAGCCAGGCACCGATGCTTTCCCAGTGAAGAAGGTTCGTACATATATATGCCAGCGGCACAAAAAACAGCCAGGACAAGACGAGTGAAATTTTCAGCAAAAACGTTGTATCGCCGATACCCCGCAGGCCGCCTGCGTAAAAGTTAAACCACGCATCAAACAACTGGAGGAAAGCAGAAATTTGAATCAACTGCACGGCGAGCCCGTGTACATCCGGGTCATTTGTATACATCCCAATAATGGAATCCGCAAATATAAATTCAAGAAGCCCCAGAACCAAAATAAATACACTGCCGATAATAGCCGTCTCTGTCCCCATCCTCCTTGCCGATAATGGGTTTCCGCGGCCAATATCCTGGCCGACTAAAATGGTGGCCGTTGTACCAAAAGCAAAAGCCGGCATGAACCCAAAGCTCATGACACTTAAAGCTACTTCATTAGATGCCAGCGCATTCGTGCCCAGCTGTGTCACAAAAATCGTAAAAACAAACATCGCCATACTTTTTGAAAATTCCTCTGCCCCTAATTTTCCGCTTTCTGAAGCAATTAACATAGAATCCGTACGGTCCAGCTTCGCTTTTGAGCGTGTACGATAGCGTTTATGCAGGACAATAAAATAAACGTAGGCAGAAAGAAGAAAAATTGTACATTCCCCGATTAATACAGCCCAGGCAGCCCCGATCAAGCCTATTTCAGGAAACCCTGCATTTCCATAGGTTAACGCGTACGTAAAGAACACCATGATGCCGTTCCCAATGAGGGATGTAATCATAGGTGTTCTTGTGTCGCCGATCCCCCGGAAAAAGCCATGCAGCACAAAAGTAAATACTGTTGCGGTCATCGCCAGAAAACGGACCGTTAAATAGCCGGTTCCTTCCCTGATCAGATCCTTTGAAGAACCCATTAAGGATAAAATGGCTTCTGAGGCAAACAAACCAGTGAGAATAACGAGTATGTTGGCGATCACACATAAATAAAGAGCAATTGCTGTCTGCTTGACGCCTCGCTTCATGTTATTGGATCCATAGTGCTGGGCTACAAGATAATTCACAGTATGGCCAATCCCAGAAAACAATGCCCATACATTGTACATAATAATATTAGAGACACCAACAATCGCGATGGCTAAAGCACCCAGGTTTCCAACCATAATTAAATTGATCGTACCGGTCGCGGTCATGGCCGCGAAAGAAGCAATCGATGGAAGGGCAAGGACCAATATTTTTTTGTAATTCATGAAAGCAGCTCTCCTGTTCAAATATTTGATCATTTCAATGAGTATCTAGCAACGTGATTGCTGCTTACTTCCGTTTCTCAATTTTGCACTGCTTTTTATATTTAAAGCGATTTCAAAAAAGCTCTAGTCATTAGAGATGAGGAAAATGGGAATTCAGTTATTAGGCAGCCCAAAAATGTTTACAAGAATGGTCCAACTCTATTATACAAAAAGCTTGCAGACTTTGTCCTCTTTATAAAGATCATGCCTGCAAGCTGAATCTTGATTAGTTTTTTACGTGAAGAAAAGCATATTCGAAGGATGAGAAGGTTTTATACTTTCTATAATAGGAGGCATTATTGGAAAAAGGATTTTTTACTTTTCGTACTTAAAATGTCGCCCATCCATCCCTTTCTTCTTAAGTAAAAATAGATCGCCAGCGTACTGATGATCATCAAGCCGCCTGCGAGCAGGTAGCCCAGCTTCCATTCAAGCTCAGGCATATGTTTAAAATTCATTCCCCACACCGCTCCAAGTACTGTGGCCGGAGCAAACAAGGTCGTAATAACGGTCAATGTTTTCGTAATTTCGTTGCCCCGGTGAGCAGAAACAAGATTTTCAAAGTCAAGCAGAGAATCAATTTCTTCTTCGTACGCCCTTACGAGAAACATCGCCCGTTCAAGCCGGTTTTTGGCCAGTCTATATTGTTTCCCTTCTGTCACATCTTCTCCAAACGCTTCTTTTAAAGCCATACGGATTTCCACGGCTGGAACAATGAGATTTTTCCAGATGAGCAGCTCCTGATCCGTACGGGCAACCCGGTCCAGTATTTTGATATTATTCCGTTTTTTTATTTTCCAAAATAAATCATGAAGCTCTAATTCAAAAGCATCTATTTTCTTTAAAAAATGAGAAGTAATATGGCTGACCAAAATAAGAAACCCTTCAATGGGATTTTGAGCTTCATGCATTTTTTCCCTCATTGCTTTAACGTTCACATGGTCCAACTTAAGAAAATCAATATTAGCCGTGATCAGCTGTTCCCTCGTTAAATAAAAGTGAAAAACCGATTTATCCTCTTCTTCCTTAGCGCTCTGCATATACACGAGAGATCCCCAGAAAGCTTCTTTGCCTTCTGTGCCCGTATCCATATCGATAGCGTTTGTTTGATCTTTCGAGAGATTTTTCAGCCATTCCTTACATATAGTGTCCATATTAGGAACCTTTTCTTCTATATTTCCATCATCCAGATTTAATTCGTACCATTTCCACTGTGAAGAATGAAATGTGTGTTTCATTTTAATTTGTGCCTCCTAGAGAAAAATTTCTGTTCGTTTTATTTCTTTCGCCTCCTCGCTTTCATGCTGATGACTGTCACCTTTTATATAATAATTGCCTGCCTTGTTAAACCAGCTTAATCATTTAAAAGCTGAACATTATACGGAAGAGATATTACAAGTCCGTGAGAAGCCAAAGCCATTAAAGTAAAGAATGCCATTCTTATTTGGTTTTTCCCTCGTATCTTTAAAAATACCCTTAATCTTTTGTCAAAAAACGAGGTTTTATGAATTATTCTTTTCCTTTGACCAAACAAGATTTTTAAAGATTAAACCATTCCACCAATAATTTTTTGACAATTAGAGGTTTAAGTGCCTGTTAAACGGGAGAGTAAGAAAAAAAGGGTGAGGTGATAAGATGATCTATGTAGAAATAGCCCTTAAAATTGTTATCGGGCTGATTGGCTTAATTGTCGTAACCCGGCTCCTCGGAAAAAAAGAGATGTCTCAGGTGACACCTCTTGATTTTGTATATGCCCTTGTCCTTGGCGGCATTTTAGAAGAGGGTATTTACGATGAGCAGGTGTCCATCTGGCAGATTCTTTTTGCAGTTGCTGTATGGGGAGTGTCGATCTATGCCATCGAAGTATTAGGGCAGAAAAGAGATGGCGTGAAAGAACTGCTCAAAGGGAAACCTTCTCTTATTATCCGCAATGGTAAGCTGGATCATAAACAACTCAAAAAGAATCATCTAGATTTAGAACAGCTGCGAACCATGCTTCGAAAACAAGGCGTTTTCACACTGCGAGAAGTACGTGATCTTTATCTGGAGCCTGGCGGAGATATCAGTGTAAAACTACATACAAAATCCGACAGTGTCACTCCCGATATACTTGGCCTTATCCCTGAAGACGATGCTCCTTCTACGTTAGTGATTGAAGAAGGAGAAATTAAAGTGAAAGAACTTCAATCGATCGGTAAAACAAAAGAATGGCTTCTTCGTGAATTAAAGAAAGAAAACTATGACAGAATTAAAGATATCTTTTACGGAGAATGGTCAGAAACAAATGGCTTTTATATTCAAACCTATTCCCGCTCTAGGTAGTATTGGACAAACAAAACACTTTTTTAACACACGTTTAGAAGATATGGACATTTGCTTTCAAGACCTTTTCCTTCACGTCTGGCGAGTGTTAGTCGATGGCTTAACAGGATCAAAACAAGCGGCTGTCTGTTTTTAGACAGCCGCTTTCTCTTTGTTTAAGCTTTTCCCTCTATGCAGAGAAATAAAAGTATATACTTGATTGAATAAAAAATGCTGCAGGAAGACGTTCTGCTCGATAAAAATTTAACTTCCATTATCAATTTTTCTTAAAAGGCACCGCTTTTTGCTCCTTTATGCAAATCGTGTAGAAGCTTTTTTTAAAATGATTTAGTATAGTTTTTCAGACTAAAAGAAAGGGTGAACCGATGACCCGTTTACAGCATTCTAGAACGGTCGTTTTACTGGTTTTTATGATTGGCACATTTGCAATTGGCATGACGGAATATGTGGTTACCGGACTGCTCACTCAATTTGCAAAAGATTTACACGTAGAAGTAGCCACGACCGGGCTGCTGTTAAGTGTGTATGCGATCAGCGTGGCCATCTTTGGACCTCTTGTCAGAATCATCACGATTAAAATGACCCCGAAGCCTTTATTGATAGGCATGATGGCCATCTTTGTAATCAGCAATATCATTGCGGCTGCTGCCCCAACGTTTGAGGTACTGCTCGCCTCCCGGCTTCTGTCTGCCTCGATGCACGCACCGTTTTTCGGTCTTTGCATGTCGGTGGCTTTTTACATTTCCGAACCGGAAAAACAGCCGAGTGCGATTGCAGCGGTACAAGGCGGCCTGACCATTGCGATTATGCTCGGTGTTCCGGCCGGCTCATATATCGGCGGTATTTTTGAATGGCGCTATGTGTTCTGGTTTATTACGCTGCTTGGTGTAGTGTCGCTGCTTGGCATTATGCTCACCACACCGAACCAGAAGCATGTGGTCGTGCCAAAACTGAAGGAAGAGCTGAAAATTTTTAAAAACAAAAATGTACTGCTTGTTCTCGCTATTATTGTGTTTGGCTTTTCTGGTGTGTTTACGGCCTATACGTTCCTGGAACCAATGCTGAGAGAATTATCCGGATTTGGTGTTAACAGCATTACAATTGGGTTCTTTTTCTTTGGATTAGGTGCCGTAATCGGCAATTTTGTTTCCGGCAGAATTCCAGCAGTCCGTTTAACAGAGCGGCTTATTTTAGCACTCGTGATATTAGCGGCTGTTTTAGCGCTGTTCACATTCCTGATTCCGTATTACGTGCTTGCTTTCGCCATGTGCTTCTTGTTTGGCGCCGGAACGTTCGGTACAACACCGCTTTTAAATTCAAAAATCATTATCGCCGGCCGGGAAGCCCCTTCCCTATCAGGAACCATTGCGGCCTCCGTCTTTAACTTGGCTAACTGCATTGGTGCCACACTTGGGACGATTTTCTTAAACAGCGGCCTCAGCTTTACGTGGATTACATTGATTGCGGCCGGAATGATCTTATTCGGTACAGTGATTGCGATTGTGACGCACAAAGTAGAGGATAAATCTCTTTATATGCCCAGCAGGCAGCCAGTAGAATCTTGATTACGCAAAACAACCATCCGCATTTTCTGGCAGAAGACTCGGATGGTTGTTTTTTTTGCTTTTTTGTTATTGAAGAACGTACCTTTTTTCTTCGGATCGCGCACTCTCCTATAAAGCTTCAGCAGGCAGGCCATTTCTCATAAATACACGCATCATGGCTATTTTGGCTTTTTCTTCATCTGGTCCATGTATTTCCAACTTGAAGGTTTTAGAACTCAGCACACTATAAGTTAAGCCAAGGATACTTTTGGCATCTATATGCTTATCATCTGTACAAATCACAATACTCGACCGAAATGTATTGGCAGTTTGGTTAATTTCAACGACCGCTTTTGCCAGAGATTTGTCTAAGTTCATATGCACGGACGCTCCTGTCTTTATTTAATCAGGTGTGCAGCTAGTCGCTGCTCTACTTAAATTCTTTCTAAGTCTACAGATGCCCCTTATAACTCCAGAACGCTTCCCGTTTTACGACGCAAAGCATGGATCATTGTAATAAATCACATGTGATAAAAATGCATGGCCATTCATGTTTTTAGAAGCTTCTACTGCCTCTTCTTCCGTATCAAATTCAAACATTTTAATTGCTTCTTTAGAATAAAGCGTAATCACCCACATTGACGTATTCCTCCTGAATGTTTAGTTAGGAATCAACCAGCTTTCTTCCTGCTTACTGTTTTTTATCATTT
The DNA here is from genome assembly GCF_023715895.1 of Domibacillus indicus. Classification (GTDB taxonomy): domain Bacteria; phylum Bacillota; class Bacilli; order Bacillales; family Domibacillaceae; genus Domibacillus; species Domibacillus indicus_A. The sequence continues at coordinate 7,035 of NZ_JAMBOO010000005.1, forward strand.
ACAAAGGCTTTAAACTAAAGTTACGCCAGCTGATGGGAAAGCGCATAATTCTTTTTTGTAAACACGTTGCCTTCTAAAATCGTTCTTGCTGTGCGAACTACCTTGATCGCACTGATATGACCAGCAACAAAATCCACTTTTGTTTCCATAATTCCTGCAGGATGAGCCAGCCGGAATACTTCCTGTTTAATATCTATCAAGTCTGACAGAATAGTGTCTTCAAGAAAGGCAGCGGCTGTTGTACAAATCGCACCCGTAATGGCCAGCGCCTGATGCGGCTTTTGCATGGACATCATCCGAATTAAAATATCCATGTCCGCGGACTTTCTTTGCACCCCTGTACGGTCTATATAATCCGCAGGTGAAGCCACGATCGTCATTTTCGGGACAGCTGGAGACTTCAAAGTCGCTTCTTTTCGATCTGCAAACCCGCACATCTCAGCTGCGATGGAACGGATCTCTTCCAGTTCTTTTAGCTTGTCAGGGGTGTACTCCGCAGGCAGCTCTGTTCCGTTTAGCCCAACGTCTTTCGCTCGGACAAAAACAAGCGGATTGGCCACATCTACTATGGAAACTGGAATCAGGCGGTCCGCTGTCCGGATCATATCCACCGGCTTCCCTGTTGGAAACAGCTTTCCGGTCACAGCTCCTTCTGCCTGCGTAAACGATAAGTAAATTGGGGAGCCGGTACCAGGCACGCCAGGAATGGAACAGTTTCCTTCTGCTTTTACCTGTCCGTTTTCCACTTCTACTTCAGCAATGATTAATTTTTTCGTGTTAGTATTATAAATCCGAACCTTTGTAACCGGCTCTTTTATCGGAACCATGCCCTGCTCAATCGCATACGGCCCAACAGCCGATGAAATATTTCCACAGTTGCCTTTGAAATCCACCATTTGATGATCAATACTGACCTGTGCAAATGTATACTCCACATCAAACGCTGGAGAATCTGATTTTTTAATAATGGCCGCTTTGCTTGTTAAAGAGTTAGCGCCGCCTAATCCATCAATCTGGCGCTGGTCCGGGCTTCCCATCACATCAAGCAGGAATTCTTCCCAAAGCGCTGGGTTTGTCGGCATGTGCTGATGATTCAGAAAAACACCCTTGCTTGTACCGCCTCTCATGATTACTACAGGCACTTTCATCGTCATTACCACCTTTTCACATTCGATAAGTGTATAGTATGATAAAGAGACTGATAAATGAAATACATATTTTTTTCGGTAAAAGTAAAAATTTTTTTATAACTAAAAATGGAGGCGGACGGGAATGGATGAAAAAGACTGGGTGGCTCTTCGGGTATTATATGAAGAGAAAAATTTCAGCCGGGCTGCTGAACGTTTATATATCTCACAGCCCGCTCTCACTTATCGTTTGAAAAATCTAGAAAAAGAATTTGGCACAAGCTTGTTTTTTAAAATTAAAAGCGGCATTGAATTTACATCCGAAGGTATTTATTTAGCCGATTATGCAGAAGAAATGATCAAAAAACTGCAAAAAACAAAAGATTACATGCTGAATATGCAAAATGAAGTAAGAGGCACCCTTCGCCTTGGTGTTTCCAGCAATTTTGCCCAGTATAAGCTGCCAAAGATTTTAAAAAAGTTCTCCGCCCAGTATCCAAATGTTCAGTTCAGTGTAAACACAGGATGGAGCACGGACATTATGCACCTTTTAAATTCCTCCAGTGTACAGCTGGGCATTTTACGCGGAAACTATGAGTGGTACGGTATCAAAACACTGCTGCATAAAGAGAGGCTTTGTTTGATTTCAAAAGAAGAGGTTGATTTGGAAGACCTGCCTGAACTTCCTTTTATCAATTATAAAACGGACAGTTCCCTGAAAAACTTAATGAATGGCTGGTGGCATGACCGCTTTCCGGATCCGCCTAGAGTAACGATGGAAAACGACCGGCAGGAAACCTGCAAAGAAATGGTCAAGCAGGGACTTGGGGTGTCGATCCTGCCGGAAATCTGCCTTCAGCCTTCAGACAACCTCCATACGTATGGATTGTCTTTTAAAAACGGAGAGCCTGTTTTAAGAAATACCTGGCTTATGTACAGCCAGGATGCGCTGCGGCTGTCTACCGTCAAAACCTTTATCGACTTTTTAAACAAAAAAGAAAATATATAATCGTATTCGAAACGCAGGAACACTTCCTGCGTTTTGGATTATAAATAATTTTTATCAAAAAACAAAAAAATAATGTATTTCCTTTATCTCTTTCCTTGTATTACGCTGAATACAGAGCATATCTTACACGGCCTTTTAACTTGTAAGCGATTACTTTATGAGGAGGGATTTTTATTCTTACACTACTCGGTATATCCATGGTGGTTGTGTTCACGTATTTGATTATGGCTAAACGTTTAACTCCGGTTGCAGCTCTTACTATTGTGCCTATCCTCTTTGCGGTGATCGGCGGGTTCGGTTCCAAACTCGGGGATATGATGATGGAGGGATTGAAAACGGTTGCACCATCAGCCGCCCTGCTCCTATTCGCTATCCTGTTTTTCGGTGTTTTAATTGATGCGGGTTTGTTCGATCCTCTTATTCAGAAAATGCTGAAGATTGTAAAAGGGGATCCGGTTAAAATCGCGATTGGAACCGCAGTGCTAGCACTGACAGTTGCACTGGATGGAGATGGGACAACGACTCATATGATTACCATCTCAGCTATGTTTCCGCTTTATAAACGTTTAGGGATGAAGCCGCTTGTTCTGGCAACGATTTCCCTTCTTTCTTTAAGCATTATGAGCGGCATGACACCATGGGGCGGCCCTGCCACAAGAGCCATTACCTCGTTAGGCCTTGATGCAGGAGACTTTTTCATTCCACTTCTTCCAACGATGTTTGGCGGAATGGCTTGTGTGATCGGCATTGCTTTTCTTCTGGGCAAAAAGGAACGTGAACGTATTGGGGTCATTGAAATTGATCTTGCTGCGCAGAATCAAGCTTCTCTTTCAGAAGCAGCAGCAGCCTATGCGCTGCAGGAAGATATTAAGCGCCCGAAATTAGTGTGGGTAAACCTGCTGCTGGTTCTTTCGGTTATGGTGATCTTAGTGATGGGGCTTCTTCCGGTACCCGTACTGTTTTTAATTGGTTTTGTGCTTGCTTCCATGATCAATTATCCAAATTTAGAACAGCAAAAAGAACGGATGCTGTCACATGCCGGAAATGCTTTAACAGTAGTAACGCTCGTGTTTGCTGCAGGCATCTTCACTGGTATTTTTGAAGGAACCAAAATGGTCGATGCCATTGCCAATTCACTTGTAGCCATCATTCCTGAATCGTTAGGATCTTTCTTCCCGCTTGTTGTGGCGTTAACCAGCATGCCATTTACATTTGTACTGTCAAATGATGCTTACTATTTCGGTGTGCTGCCTATTTTAGCAGAAGCCGCATCCGCTTATGGAATCGATCCTGTTGAAGTAGCACGGGCTTCCGTTCTTGGCCAGCCGGTTCATTTTTTAAGCCCGCTTGTAGCTTCTACCCTTCTGCTAGTTGGCATGGTGAAAACCGACCTTGGAGAATTTCAGCGGTATGCGATAAAATGGTCCATTCTTTGTTCTCTCTTTGTCATTGTTGTTGCAGTGCTGACCGGAGCGATTTCCATTTTTTAATATACAATAAGGGCCGCTCATCCAGAGCGGCCCTTATTGTATATAATGACACGTACAATTGTTTTAGCGAGCTTCATCACCGTATGCAGGCGGGTATCATTTAAAAACTGCGCGGCTGGCAGTGGATCAAGGTAATTGACAACTCCGGTCAGATGATAATCTCCTACCGCCGGGAGTACTTTTTTTAGCGCCTGACCCGGCAGAAGAGGCCCTTCTTTCAACAGAACCGCCCCTACCTGCTCTTTTTCTCCGAGCCCCGCATCGATACTAATGATCAACGGCTGCCCAAACCGTCTTTTTACGGCTTTTAATGTACTTTCTAAATTAAACGCATGAACGGGGTCTTCGAGTGTACCGTATATACAGTGAGAAATCCCTTCTTCTTTTAACATCGTTCCTACTAAGGGACCCAGCGCATCGCCAATCGACCGATCTGAACCAACACACAGGAAAATAATCTCTCTGCCTTCGTTCAATGACTGCAGAAGAAGATCGTTTAGGATATGAGACATTGCTTCAATCTCCTGGTCCATCGTTCGTGTATGATCATAAACAGCGCATAGCACTTTCTGCTTTACTTCTTTGTTCTTTTGACCTCCGAAAAATCCCATCGTCTTCCCCCTTTGTCTCCATTATAAAACGCTTCGAGTCCAAAGGCACCTTCAAACCAGGCGCGTTATGCATTTAAAAACAAAAAACATTATATTCTCCTCTTCATATACATATATATAAGTATACATATATTCTTGTATATAAGTATATACATATACATTTACAATAATGAACACAAACATGAATAGATGTATTTGACACTCTTTGGACTTCGCTAAAAAGTTTAAACAAGGAACAAAAAAAGAGCTTTTATAAAAGCTCCCTTCTTGCTTAGATAAGATTCACGCTTTTCACTAATGTCTTAAATTCTTCTCGTCTGTCCTCATTTTCAAAGGATCGTTTTGGAACAATGTAAGCCTCCACTATGCTGGTAAAAAGAAAAAAATATGCTTCATCTTCGTCCACTCGTTCAATATCAGCCCAGTTCGCTTTTTTCTCGCCTGCACGGTTTTTCTCGGTAAAACCTTTTCTATCCATTACAAGCGTATGTAGTCCAAACATGTTATCATTTCTGCTCTCATTTAACATTTTGTTTACATTTCTCTTTATATGCCCGTAAAAGTACTTAGGATACAAAATAACCCATAAGACTGAAGCAACTGCAAACGTAATGAAAAGCCCTGGCAGCCATTCTTCTGTCACCCAGGAAACAACCAGCGCAAACAGTAAAAAAAGAACAGGCCCCATCAAACGCTGCATGATTAAAGCACTTTTTATCGTTTCCGATTGCTTGGCAGCATGTATCTGGAAAGCCTGGTAATCCTCTTTTGTTAAATCGTATGTTAGTTCCATTCTTGTCCCCTTTTTACCATCTCTGTTAGAAAGCTATGCTTAGTATGTTAAATAAAATATTGTTTAGCTCGTCTTTCCTCTATCTTTATCGCATAAACAATGACCGATTTATTCTAACACGGTCAAGCCAACTTTCCTAAAATCTTTTAAGCAGATTGTGATAAACCTATTCCTAACCGCTTTGTATATTTGATGGCTAGTCTCAATATGTTACTTATTTAACGCGATAAAGCTTGAAAGGATCAAAACAGCAAAGCGGTTATGCAGTTCATTGCATGAAAATGAATTTGTCTCTATAATGACCGAAGTGAAAGGAGACGAATTACGTTGTATCAAGTTAAGCAATATTCATTTTTAGTATTAGGTACCTTTATCATTGCAGTATGTTTTAATTTACTGCAAAGTCCGAACCAGATTGCTTCTGGCGGATTAACTGGTGCATCTCTTGTTTTAGGTGATGTATTTCATATTTCTTCAGCTATCATTCTATGGGCAGCCACACTGATGCTGCTAATTGGCGGCAGCTGTTTTCTAGGCCTCCATACCATTTTAAAAAATATCATTGGTTCTCTTTTAATTCCTTTTTTCGTTTATGTTACAAAAGAAATCCCTCCACTTACACATGATCCGCTGCTTGCCGCTATCTACGGTGGATTAGGGGTAGGACTTGGCTTGGCCGTTGTGTTCCGGGCAGAAGGAAATACGGGCGGATTTACCCTGATTGCGCAAATTCTGAATAAGAAAAAAGCAATCAAACACAGCACATCTATTATGGTGATGGATGCAGCGGTTATGATTGCAGGAGGCATCGTTTTTTCTCCGGAGAAAGCATTGTACGCATTAGTCGGCGCATTTATCACCCGGTTAACCATGGATTATGCAGTGCGGGTTCAACAGAAAAACTCTAAAGTGGCGTACATTATTTCTTCAGTGGAATTTGAAAAGCAGATCAGTGAATCTATTTTAACGGAACTGGATCGAGGATTAACGAAGCTCTCTGGATCAGGAGGATACACCAATAGTGAAAGAATCGTGATGGTGACGGTGCTGGCTCCGTCAAAGATTACGACATTAAGAGCTTTGGTTCAAGATATTGATCCGCATGCTTTTATTATTTTATGTGAGGCGACGGAAGTATTCGGTGAAGGATTTACCCAGCCGGTTTCTCCTCCTCCCAAGAAGCTTGTTTCTTCCAATGCCATTTAACTAACTACCTGCGCATGCTTCCTTCCTCTCTCCTGCTTAAATAAAGCAGGTTACGGCAAAAACGTGGTTGATCGTTATGTTAGTTTGAATACTAAACGGGTAACGAAAACTATTGATGTCTGAACACATAGGGAGGAATGGAATATGGCAGATAAGAAATCTCGCGATGGATTAACGGTTGTTATAGCCGGCGCTTCGAGCGGACTTGGAAAAGGCACCGCACGCCGGCTTGCTTCCGAAGGAGCAAACCTTGTACTGGGTGCCCGCCGTGCGCAGCTGCTTGAAGAACTTGTGGAAGAATGCGGTCCAAACGCAGCCGCTGTTCAGATGGATATTGGAAAAGAAGAAGATGTGAAGAAACTGTTCGATACGGCTATGGAGAAGTTTGGCCGTATTGATGTGTGGATGAACATGGCCGGCGTCGGATTAATTGGTCCTTATACGGAGCTTCCAACCAAGGATTTGCAGCAGATTGTGCAAACGAATATACTCGGCACTATGTATGGCAGCCACTTTGCTCTCCGCCAATTTAAAAAGCAAGAATCTGGCATACTGATTAACATGGGCTCCGTCGCAAGTAAAATCGCGTTTCCATACTACACAGCCTACACGGCGACGAAATATGCTGTATCAGGCCTGAGTGCGGGGCTTTATCAGGAAATGGAGCTCGAAAACTACGAGGATATCCATGTATGCATGGGCGACCGATACGCCTTGGTTTGACCACGCTGGGAATTACTCCGGACATGAAGCGCAAATGAAGCCGATGGACGATGCCGAAAATGTAGTAGATGCCATTGTCGATTTACTTGATAACCCTCAGGAGAGCGTTGAAGTAGGCGTGAAAACAAAAGGGTCTTCGGTTTCGAGCAACTTAATACCTGGATTGACTGAAACCCTGAATGCCAAGTATTTAAATAAAGTGATACAGGACGCTCCTCCTGCCCCTCCAAGCTCAGGCTCCCTTCATAAACCGATGGAAAGTGGTACTGGCGTTTCAGCCGGCCTCAGGGAGCGAATAAAAAAAGAACAATAAAAGATTTGTTTATGCATGAGCATATATGTATTATCTTAAGCTCTCGTGAATGGGAAAAGAGAATGTCTTCTTCCTTTTTTAAACACAAAGACGAAACCCCGCCTGCTTTATGCCGGCGGGGTTTTCTATTTCCATCTATTTGTTAACCATTTTTAGCACGATCGATAATTTCCTGCAATTCCGGTATAAAGCCTTTGATGGCCCGGTTCTCCCATACGGTCACTGGCACGCCTAAAAAGCCGAATTCCTCTACTTCCTGCTGGTATTTCTCACTGGCTCGGACGTCTCTTACTTCAAACGGCACTTTTTCTTCAGTCAGCACCCGTTTTACAAATTCGCACTCCACACAGTCATCCATTGAGTAGACGATTACTTGTTTCGTCATAGTCCGGCCGCTTCCTTTAGTTCATTCATACTTGCACATTTTTTCATTTTCTCTCTATCCCTCTATCTTCGGTGAATTTTCTTGTTGCTGTTATTTTATCATATATTAATGAAGTATTTTTGACTGTGCTCTTTTAGCATTAAAAATGCTTCTTTAGCATAACGCTTATTGATTAAAAGGAATAATATTCCACTCTTTTTATTTTTCATCAACCTATGACCGGCTTTTTACTTGAACAATTAAAAAAGAGCTTCTGCATTTCGCCGAAGCTCTTTCATTAGCAAAACAGCCTCTGCTTTAACTTACAGCAAATTCAAGGCATTCTCATCCATTTTTCCGGTCCTTTCATTTAGTTATTGGCGCTGGATGCATTAAGCCACCCCGTTTTGCAGAGCGGCTTTTCACCTTTTGTACCTGTTTAAAAAAATATAAGTTACTTAAAAACGGGGGCAACACGCTCTTTCGAATGCTGTTCATAAGAATACGCAAGTTCAATTAATCGTGGCTCGCTATAGGCCATTGCGGAGAATGTGACGCCTACTGGCATGCCAGTATTTGTGTATCCAGCAGGAACCGTAATAGATGGGTATCCGGCTTTCGCTGGTAAACTTGCCCCCCGGTTGTTGACAAATAAAAGTGCATCAAGATTGTTTTCTTTCATCACTTTATCGATTCCAAGTTCCCTTGAGTATTTAATGTCATCCGTACGCTGCTGTAAATAGGTCGGGTCATCAAGGCTGTCACTCAAGTTTTGTGAGCGTTCTAATATCGTTTGCCCATATTTCATTCTAACTTCCGGATCTTCTTCGTTAAATGCGATAATGTCTTCCAAAGTTTTAACCGGCACGGCATCTGACGTCTTTTTCAGATAATCATTTAAGTTGTGCTTAAACTCGTAATAAAGGACGTTAGACGTATAGTTGTGTCTTGGTATTGTCACTTCTTCAACAATAGCTCCCTGAGCTTTCATGACTTCAATGGCTTCTTCTATAACTCGCTTTTCTTCAATACGTGATGCTGATGTACCAGAAAGATAACTGTAATCAACGCCAATACGGGCACCTTTTAAGCCATTTAATTTCAAGTGTTTTGTGTAGTCGGTGAGCGCTTTTCCTTCGCTTGTTGCGGTAATAGGGTCTGTTGGGTCAACACCCGTTAATGTCCCTAATGTAATAGCTGCATCGGTAACCGTTCTAGCCATTGGACCGGCTGTGTCCTGGCTCATTGAAAGCGGGATAATTCCTGTACGGCTGATTAATCCAACAGTGGGCTTAATTCCAACAATGGAATTGGCACTGGAAGGACTAAGAATGGATCCTGATGTTTCAGTACCAATGGCGACCGTCGCAAAATTTGAGGCAATACTGGCACCAGAACCAGAACTGGAACCGCCTACACTTCCAGCAGCGAACGAATTCGGCCCATACGGATGCAAGACTTGCCCCCCAAGCCCGCTATATCCACTAGGAGCACCGCTTGTCATAAAATACGCCCACTCACTCATGTTCGCTTTTCCTAGAATAATAGCACCAGCATCACGTAGTTTTTTCGCCACCCATGAATCCTCACTAGCGTAATTATCTTTTAACGCAATGGCACCAGCAGTTGTTGGCATGTTGTCCTTTGTATCAATATTGTCTTTTAACAAAACAGGAACTCCAAATAATGGACCTTGTTTTCCTTTGCCGCGAAGCTTGTCCATTTCCGCTGCAATCTTTAAAGCGTCTGGATTAATCGTTAAAACAGAATTAATTTTCGGACCGTTCTTATCGTACGCTTCAATTCTATCTAAATACATTTGCACCAACTCAACCGAAGTAATCTGGTTTGATTGTAAAGCTTTTTGAATTTGTTCAATTGTCGCTTCTTCAATTTGGAAGGTGCCAACCCCTGTCGCTAATCCTGCTTGTGGGTTTTTCAACACATTTTCAACGGCTGTCGAGTTTTTAGAAATGGCTGATTCTGTACCGCTATTCGCGGAGCTTAATGTTGGAGCTGTTAAAATTGCACTGCATAACGACAATGTAACGAACACTTTGGCATTTTTATTAAAATTCATTCGCTTTTCCTCCCAAATATGTATCATTCAACCCTAATAGTTTATTATTTTAATATTTTAAAAAAGGAAAACCATTAACCTGTTAGATTTTCTCACCCATAATGGTTGAATAGGTTCTTTTCACATACAATTTCAATGAATATATAGGAGATAAGTTTGAGAATTGTCTTTAAAAAAGGATGGAATACTCGGTTCAGTTCACTTGCTTCTTTTTGCTGATTTCTGTTCTTCATATTCTATCGAATTACTTCCATTACTGCTTTCGCACTCATTTATTTTGATCAACCTCATGAATATCTGACCACCTACAAATATCAGAGAAGTTTTAATATTCGTATTTACTCACCATTTCTTATGGTAAAATTTAGAGGTGCTTTTTACAGTTTTCTAGGAGAGCTATCATCATGCTAAAGGCCAGCCAATATTCAATCATTGCTTGCCTCAAAGCCATTTTTATACGAAAGGAAGGAATACATAATGCACACAGCGGCAAAACCACAGCAAGCCCGTCACCATGTACCGTATTTTGTTTGCCATTAGTTTAGGGCATTTTTTAAATGACTGTATGCAGTCGGTTGTACCGGCACTGTTCCCGATTCTTGAAAAGTCGATGAATCTGAACTATACACAGATCGGCTGGATCGCTTTTGCACTTAATATGACCTCATCCATTATGCAGCCTGTGTTTGGCGTTGTGGCAGATAAACGGCCGGCTCCTTTCCTGCTGCCTATCTCGATGTGTTTAAGTATGATCGGCATGGTCGGTTTAGCCGTGGCACCAAATTTTTATTTCGTGTTAGCTTCGGTGCTGTTTATTGGATTTGGATCGGCTATTTTTCACCCGGAGGGCTCTCGTGTAGCGTATATGGCTGCAGGAGCAAAAAGAGGGCTCGCCCAATCTATTTACCAAGTAGGCGGTAATACCGGCCAATCTATGGCACCACTTTTTACCGCGTTTATTTTTATCGGACTTGGCCAGTTTGGGACGATCTGGTTCGTTCTGTTGGCGGGGCTTGGTGTTCTGATTTTATATGGGGTATCCAAGTGGTACAAAGGAGAAGTAGCTGTCCGAAAGCACGTCAACAAGAAGCAAGCGTCGAATTCTCTTACCATAAACAAAGAAATTGTGTTTGCTATAACCCTTCTGATATTTCTTGTATTTGCACGCTCATGGTATAGTGCAGGCATTTTAAACTACTTTCAATTTTACGCCATCGAAAAATTTGATTTATCGATCAAAAGTGCGCAGCTGTATGTATTTTCATTTATGATAATGGGCGTGTTTGGCACGTTTTTTGGAGGTCCGTTAGCCGATCGTTTCGGAAAACGAAATATTTTGCTTTTTTCTATGCTCGGCGCCGTGCCGTTCACTCTATTCCTGCCCCACGCTTCTCTTGTACTAACTGCGCCGCTGCTTATTTTGGCCGGCTTTATCATTCAATCAAGCTTTAGTGTGACCGTTGTGTATGCACAGGAACTGCTTCCGGGTAAGATAGGTCTTGTTTCAGGATTAATTGTAGGTCTCGCTTTTGGTATGGGAGCCATCGGTGCAGTGGTTTTTGGCAAGTTAGCCGATGTATACAGCCTTCAGTTTGTGATGCTGTTTTGCAGTTTTTTACCGCTGCTCGGCCTGTTAACGTGGCTGCTTCCGAGCGATAAGCGCGTAAAAGAAATCCATGAGATGTCTTGAAACGTCCCCCTCAGCGGGCTCAAAGTGAAGAATAAGCTTGCTGAAAATAAAAAGAAAAGCTGGACAAAAGTCCAGCTTTTCTTTTTTAATTATACTTCACCTTCAGCCCCAGAATAATTAAGGCAAAAAATAAGGTAATAGAATTAGCCAGTATAACCGGCAAGTCATTCGTGAAAACCCCGTACACTACCCAAAGAGCCAGTCCCGCTGCAAACATGCTGTACATCAGCAGGGAAATGCCTTCTGTATTTTTTTCTTTAAGCGTTTTAATCGTTTGAGGCAAAAAGGATAAAGTGGTCAGGCTGGCGCCTAAAATACCAATGATTGTGAAAAGACTCATCGTTCATCTCTTTTCCTGGCAATTATTTTTTTACTGGGCTTACAGGCTCTAACTGTTTGCCGTTTGTCGCAATGACATTTTTGTACCATTCAAATGAATCTTTCTTGAAACGCTTCATTGAACCATTTCCTTCATTGTCACGATCCACATAAATCATGCCGTAGCGCTTCTTCATTTCACCTGTTGTGAAAGATACGATATCGATAATTCCCCATGGTGTGTAACCCATCAAGTCCACGCCATCGTATGTCACTGCTTTTTCTAATGCTTCGATATGTGATTTTAAGTAATCGATTCTTTGTGTGTCATGGATAGATCCATCTTCTTCTACTGTATCAATTGCACCAAATCCATTTTCAACGATAAAGAGCGGAACTTGGTAACGGTCATAGAAACGGTTCAATGTGTAGCGCAGTCCCGTTGGATCAATGGCCCAGCCCCAGTCGCTTGATTTGATGTAAGGATTTTCTACGCCATTCGGCAGCCCGCCGTTTACGATATCTCCTGCATTGTCTTGTTCTACATCGCTTCTAACGGTTGTCGACATATAATAGCTGAAACCTAAGTAATCGACTTTACCGTTGCGCAAGATTTCTTCATCTCCGTCTTCAAACGGAATGTTGTAGCCTTCTCTTTCAAATTCTTTTAGCGCATAGCTTGGGTAATAACCGCGCACTTGTACATCCGCGAAGAAATAACGCTGCCTCATTTCTTCTTCCGCCAGCATCACATCTTCCGGATTAGATGAGTAAGGATAAATCGGTACGTGAGACACCATCGCGCCGATTTGGAACTCTGGGTTAATTTCTTTCCCTTTTGCGACTGCTAGTGCACTGGCAACCAGCTCATGATGTCCAGCCTGATACATGACTTCTTTTGCATTTTCGCCTTCTTTAACCATCACGCCAGAGTTTGTCCACAAGAATAACGGGTTGCGGACATCCATTTTATTGTTGATTTCGTTAAACGTCATCCAGTATTTCACTTTGTTTTTATAACGTTTAAAGCACACTTCTGCAAACTTGGCAAAGAACTCAACGACTTTTCGATTTCTGAATCCGCCGTATTCCCGTGCTAGATGAAGCGGCATTTCAAAGTGAGACAGTGTAATCACCGGTTCAATGCCATGTTTTAGAAGTTCATCAAATAGATCATCATAAAATTGCAGGCCTTCTTCGTTTGGTTCCGCTTCATCGCCTTTTGGGAAAATGCGGCTCCAGCCGATTGATGTGCGCAGGCATTTCAATCCCATCTCCGCAAAAAGAGCAACATCTTCTTTGTAGCGATTGTAGAAATCAATCGCTTCATGGTTTGGGTAAAACTCGTTTTCTTCAATCGTGTCGGTAATTTTTCTTGGCACTCCATGCGCGCCCGCTGTCATTACGTCTACGACACTTGGCCCTTTACCGCCTTGATTCCATCCACCTTCAAATTGGTGGGCGGCTAGTGCGCCGCCCCATAAAAAGTCTTTTGGCATGTTTGTCATTGTTTTTCCTCCTTATTTTACGACCGTAAGCAGTCTGTCACTTAATGTACTTGTTTGAATGTTTTCAACGATCACTTCTTGGTAAGCACCTGAATTTGTAATGATAATCGGTGTAATCGTTGTTAACCCTTTACTGTGAACGAAGTCTTGATCAAATTCGATCAGGATATCACCTTTTTTGAATTTGTCACCATCGGCTACCTTCAATTCAAACGGTTCGCCATTTAAGTTAACCGTATCAAGGCCGATGTGTACAAGCAATTCAACGCCTGTTTCTGAACGAAGGCCGATCGCATGCTTTGTCGGTGCAATCATCACAACCGTTCCATCAAATGGAGCATGCAGCTTGTTGTCTGTCGGCTCAATCGCCAGCCCCTGCCCCATAGCACCTGAACTAAATACTTCATCCGGTACTTCGGAAAGCGGGATCACCTTGCCGCTAAACGGAGCGTATACTGCTTCTTCATTGTTTTCAAGATTGCTTGATTGCCCTTGAACTGCACTTTTTCCTTCTTCTGAAACAAGTGTATCGTCTGCTTTTTTGGCTGTATCTTCCCCGTAACCAAAGATTTGAATCAGCACAATAGGAAGTACAATCGCAATCGCAGTACCCAGTAAAATCCCCCAGACTGACATCGGGTAATCTGAACTGATGCCGTTTACAATGGTAAGCGGTCCTGGCAATCCTGCATAAGCAAAGTAATAAGGATTAAAGAAACTTGCGGCAACAGCGCCGATCGCACCTGAAATGCAGCCGAAAATAAATGGTTTCTTAAATCGTAATGTTACCCCGTAAATCGCCGGCTCTGTAATGCCGAATAGTCCGGTTACACCAGCTGATACACTGACTTTGCGTGTTTCCTGGCTTTTTGCTTTTAAGATCACACCAAGTACTGCACCGACTTGTGCGATAACGGCGATTGTTTGATACGCCTGAAATGAATCACGGCCATACTGCTCAAAATTCGCCAATACCATTGGTGTAATACCCCAGTGAACGCCGAAAATAACGATGACTTGCCAGAATCCGCCGATGATCGCTCCCGCTACAGCAGGTGCATTTTCTGCTAAGAAGTTATATCCGTTTGCAATTCCGTTCGCTCCCATTGTTGTGACAGGACCGATTAATAGAATTGTGAGCGGTACCATAATAACTAAACTTAAAAATGGAACAAGCAATGGTCTAACGACTTCGTTAATGTTCTTGTTTAAAAATCTTTCAAGGTAAGACAAAATCCATACTAAAAATAGTGGCGGCAATACAGACGATGTATATGTCGTTGGAGACAGTGCAAGCCCTAAGAAATTCATGCTGTTTCCTTCTGAGATTTGAGCTGCGATTTCTGCCCAAGTTGGACTGACTAATGCCGCACAGCAGGCGACTGCTATATACAGGTTGGTTTTAAAATGATTCGCGGCTGTAATCGCGATAAAAATCGGCAGGAACGTAAACGGTGCCCATGAAATAAAACTAAATACTTGATAAGTCCCTGTTTCGGCAAAGCCGGGAAACAATAAATTAATAATGATGAGCGCACCCTGCAAAATACCCGCTGCCGCCAAAATGTAGACAAATGGCGCGAATACGGCCGACATCGTCGCAATGATACGGTTTACGATCGTTCCTTTGTTTTCAATTTGTTCATCCGATGCTTCCAGGTTTACCAGCCCCGAAAACTTCTCATACACTTCTCCTACGTGCTGGCCAATGACAACTTGGAACTGGCCGCTGTTTTCTACTACGGTAATAACGCCTGGCATAGAGGCTACTATATCTTTTGCTTTTGGATTTGACCGCTTCAGCACGAGTCTTAGCCGTGTCGCACAGCGTGTCGCTCCAATTACATTTTCTTCTCCGCCAACTGCTTCTAAAATATCTTTTGCAAGCTGAGAATAATCTCTCACTTTCCCTGACATTTGAAACCCTCCTTTAATTTCGTTTTGTTTTATTAATACGCTTTCATTATAATTGTACCGGTATAATTAATCAATACCTAAACAAAAAATTTATTTATATATAATTTCGAAGAACGGTCATTAGTGAGTTTATGCTATAATGCTGGTATTGAATAAAGCGAATAAGACCAATACATAAATGAGGACTGACTATGTTAAAATACCAGCAAATCGCAGGAGAAATTGAAAAGTACATCGAAGATAATGAGCTTCAGCAGGGAGATAAACTGCCTGTTTTAGAAACATTAATGGCACAATTTGAAGTAAGTAAAAGCACGATTACGAAATCATTAGATCTGTTAGAAAAAAAAGGAGTTGTCTTTCAAGTTCGAGGCAGCGGTATTTTTGTAAGAAGACATAAAAGAAAAGGCTATATAGGCCTGTTGTCTAACCAGGGGTTTAAAAAGGATTTAGAGGATTTTAAAATTACCTCTAAAGTGATTGAATTAGAAGTAAGAACACCTACACAAGAAGTTGCCCACAATTTAAATATCGAACTAGATGACGAAGTGTATTATGTCAAACGGGTCCGGTATATTAACGAGCAGACGTTATGCTTAGAAGAATCCTACTACAACAAATCCATCGTGACCTATTTAAATAACGAGATTGTGACCGAATCGATCTTTAACTACATTAAGGAAGGCTTGGGATTAAAGGTTGGCTTTTCAGATGTTTACATTCACGTAGATAAGCTGAACGAGGAAGAAGCGGAGTATTTAGGTTTAGAAAAAGGTGCACCTAAACTGTTTATGGAAAGTGTTTTTCATTTAACCAATGGGCAGCCGTTTAACTTTTCAAAAGTGACGTACAATTACCAGCAGTCGCAGTTCTTTCTTCAAGCGAACAGTCATTTTTCTTAAAATGGCTGTTTGCTTTTTTTTAATCTGCTGGATTACATAGCGATAGGGTAAGTTGTCTCGACCAAGCATTCTTTCTCTGTCTGGTATGACTATTGTGTATCCAGAATTTCCGAAAGAAAGCTGAAACTCCCATTGGTTAAAGAGCTTGCTTAAAAACAGAGGTCACCCAAATCGTTTTTTAAAATGACATTGGTGGATGAAGTTGCTGCCGATCTAATCAAGTGCAAATTAATGGATGCTTAATCTTTTTTGAAATCAAGCCGGTATGATAATTCTTGATACGGCTTGTTGGGAACTTGTTTTTTGAGTTTTGCACAATTTGAAATATGTTTAATACACTACTGACAGCAGGTCACTTATATATAGATTGATTACTCGTGGATAAAATTAACATTTGTAAATACGGCTTGTTTCAGCAATTGACCATAAGAATTTATAAATTCTTATGGTCAAAACCGAATGAACCCAATCATAAATATAAGGTGTACGTATTTAAACAAACGGATGCTCTCGAAAGAGGTTTAGCCGCAATTACCGGTCACGACTATGAGAAGGATCGGAGTGAAGCGAATGAAGATATTGAAGAAAGTTAAAGCTATTCTTGCTTCTGAAACGGTACATGTGATTTATATGACCATTGTTTCGGTTATTATGGTTGTAATAATCATTTATCAACTTAAAATCGGAGCATACCCAGTGAATACGGAATAAACGTAACAAGGATTTAAAACAAGCGTCCTTCGTTTTCTCATTAAAACCGTCCTTTATTTCTAACAGGTGGCATAACAACGCTTTAAACCATGGTTCATGTTCAATTGCCTCCAATTAAACATAAAAGAGACAGTCGGATAAACGGCTGTCTCAGTGTGTTGACGAAGTCTTTTGCTTTAAAAAAGAGCCAATAAAAGAAGCCTGCGGGCTCTCCCGGCTCCCTGTACTTCCCGCAGGAGTCTTCGTCCGGCAGATTTCACTAAGTGGTGATGAAGATCGATAAGCAAGGACTGAATAGAAATGTACTCTTTTTTAAACAGAAAAATATGACCTTATGAGCTCCGTACAATCTTGGCGGCAGGAGGGCAGCGCAGACTACGGCAGCCGACCGGTGGAGCGGAGCTCAGCGCCTCCTGCCCCATGGAAAGCAGAGCTGCCTGGACGACTCCGATCCGTCCCATTGATGGGCACGGTCATCCATATAAAATTTGTCTATAGTCTAAAAGCCTTTATGATTAAAGGCTTTTTCGTACTTCTCTTACTTATTATCTGAATGAATCTTTGATGGCCCCACCTTGTTCCACATTTTCTCAATTCCCTCTATTATTATTAATCCTACAAAGTAGAGGAGAAACGGAAGCCAGAGAAACACACAGAAAAACTGAAAAAAAAAATTTCTTTCGGCCTTACAATTGAACAAAAAATCAGCGCCTAACCCCTTCAAAATCTCCGATTTAGTGGGGGTTAGGCGCTAAGGTCTTGATTCTTCTTATTCTTCTATGTATTTTTTATGACATCGCTTGCCGCTTCTTACTTATCATCACTCATATTGATCCTCGTATCGTTTTACAATTGATTTCCATTTTGATACGATCAATGTATCATAAGGACTAAAAAATGAAAAGGAGGGTTTGGCTATGAAAGTTGCGAAGTCGCTGCTGCACAAAATTACAAATCAGACCGAAATCTTCAATAATACGCTGGATATTTACAATGATGCCCTGTCCTTCATCATCCAGGTGATTGACAAAGAGTTTGGTAATACCGAAGACCTGACAACAAAATCGATTGTGCCTGCAGTAGAAAAACTGATTCACACAACTAAATCAAACCCTCTTCCGAAATACAAAGAATTTAACGAGCGTTTTTACAAGTTTCCGTCTTACTTCCGCAGAAGTGCCATTGCTTCTGCTTTTGGCAAAGTAAAGAGCTTCCGCTCTAACTATCAAAACTGGGAAAAAGAGCAAAAGTATGCTCTTTCCGAAGGAAAAAGATTTAAGAAACAGCCACCTCGTCTACAGGCGAAACATAAAGAATTCCCTGTTTTTTATCGAGGGAATATGTTCAGCAGAACATCCGATACGTCTGCACAAATCAAGGTATTCCACCAGAATGACTGGGTATGGATGGATATCGAATTTAAAGGGCAGGACCTTTATAAACGAGGTGTCTGGGAATGGAAAGAGAACAATCCTAAGCTGATTAAGCGGGGAAAGAAATTCTTCCTTTCCATCAGCTATGAAAATAAAGTTACATTAACGAAAACGCCTATTCAAGAACAAAAAGTGTGTGCGGTAGATCTCGGACTGATGAATTCTGCGGTTTGTTCGGTTATCGATGCAACAGGCACTGTCTTAGGCCGGATATTTATTGACCAGCCTAAAGAAAAAGACCGTCTGCAGACGTTAACGAACAAGCTTCGGAAAGCCCAGCGGGCAAGCGGCCGTATTCAGGCGCCGAATTTTTGGCGGCAGATCAATGGGTACCAGCAGCATATTGTCCGCCACACAAGCCATGAAATTGTAAAATTCGCGGCGAAACATGGCTGTGACGTCATCGTATTCGAATACCTGGGCAGAATGAAAACCCCGAAAGGATTTTATGGAGCCAGGAAACTTCGTTTCAAGCTTCACGGCTGGCGAAAAATAGGCATCCAGAACAAAGTGGAAGATATGGCGCACTGCCTCGGTATGCGCATTTCCCGAATCAATCCACAAAATACCAGCGCCCTGGCTTTCGATGGCTCTGGAAAGGTGGAACGGAACCCGAAAAAAGACCTTGCCGTGTTTTCAACAGGCAAAGTCTATCATGCGGATTTATCTGCTTCTTATAATATCGGAGCCCGTTATTTTATTCGGGCTATTCAAAAATCCACTTCGGAAACGAAATGGTTGTCACTTCAGGCAAAAGTTCCTGAACTGGCAATAAGGACATCTCAGACCTTGTCTTCGTTCATTAGTCTCCATCATGCACTCGGGCTTCCGAAGGAAGCTTAATCCGCTGATGCTGTACTGTATTCAAGATAAGGGATGCTCCATCAAAATCTTTGATTTAGGTGGAGAGGTTCACATTTATATGATTATAAAAGCTAAGTTTTTTACTGAATTTATATTTAAAATGTTTTTCAGTTCGAAGACATGTTTTTCGTCTCCATATGCTTCTTCAGCGCCGCTAACTTCCTCTTTATAAAGGCTTTTATTGCATTTATCAAGGTCACTCCAAAATGTAAAACGATCTAACTTTGTTCCGAAATTGATTTCCCTGCTTAGGTACTTTATAACTTCCTTAAACAATTTCGATAAGTTGCAGAAATCCACCCACTCCTCCACTGGCCTATGTTCTGCATAAATGAAGTTATTAGAATGTAAAAAGAGAAATTAAACAGCCAGCCACCGATCACGCACCGGCAGCTGGCTGTTTAAAAAATGAAAGTAAATTACTTGCAATAGTTCCTGTATCTACATTTTCGGTCTCACTTGTAAAATTTTTTAATCCATCATTAGCTGTCAATTATTCATTCGGATTTTTGTAAAGAGACTGTACTTCTTTTGCCGGAAGAGCTACTCCATCATAAACACGCACCTCGTCCATTAACCCTTTGAAAGGAGTATCCCAGTAGTTTACGCCTAAGCCAAACACGGCATCAAGGGAGGTAAATACATGTGGAAAGCTTCCTCCTGTATATTTTGCTTCACCATTGATATAAAAGGCAGCGTTTCCTTCATTGACCGTGAAAGCAAGATGTGTCCACTCACCTGCCGGGATGGTTTTGTCTGTCACGGCATCATACCAAGTGTCGCCATTGTGTGACCAAACCATTGTATTCCCCCAAGAGGTTTTTGGTACAATACTGATCCAATTATTAGAGGTTTCTGCGCCAAAGAACGCGGTTGTAAATTCAGTGATTTGATCTGGTTTTACCCATAATGATACAGTGTAAGTGTTGCCTGTAATTAAGCCGTCAGCTAAACGCAGTCCAGAGCTTCCGTTAAACTTAGCAGCTTGTCCCACCTTACCGTCAGCAAATGTAATTTGTCCGCCTGTATTATTAAGACGATCTCCCGTCACGGCTGCTTCTCCTTTATTTCCGGAACGATCTTTAAGCCCATCATTAAAGTCGTAGAAAGCCGATAAACCGCCTTCTGCTTTTGCAATCACTGTAACACTTACCGTTATTGTTTCTATTGTGTTCCCCACTTTAATTGTGGCGGTTAAGTCTACCACTGCGTCTTCAGAACCGTAACCTGGCCGTGTGACCACTCCTTCAGTAGAAATGATCTCTGGATTGGAAGATTCCCATGTAATCTGAGCTCCTCTGGCTGCCACTTTTGGAAGTGTAAAGCTGCTAATCACCGTTGATGGTAAACTAGTACTTAACTCTTGTTTAATGGCCTTTACTAACTCTTGATCAGAAGAAGCTTCTCCATGACTTCCCCAAACGACAATTCCTTCATCTGACATAGCGCTAAATGTCATCACCCAGCTTTGAGAAACAGGGTCATATTGGCGAATAAATACACCATCATACGTACCTTCGTTATCAATCGTTACTTTTGCCCGGTAGTTCCCATAAAGTTCCCATGTACCTGTTACAGCGCCTGAAATAGTATGATCCTCGTTGAATGTTATCCACGTTGACTCTGTCAGTTCGCCTGTAATTTCTTTTCCGTGGTTAATGTACTTATAGTCACCTATTACATCTGCTTCTGAAACTTTTTTAATCGTTTCACCAGCATAACGATATGGTGTCGGCACCGGCCAGTCATCTTTATTTTTAAACGTTTGGTGTACGCGTACCTCGTGCATCTCCCCTTGCTCCGGGAAACGAGCATGAGTTACGATAAATTCCTTGCCCAGCTCTTGGTCAATTAAATAAGAGTTATGACCCGGAGAAAGATATCCGATACCGTTTCCTGTTCCCGGCTCACCAAGATCTCTTTTAAACAAGAAGTTGCCCATCATTTTGTTACCGATATCTTTATGGTCGTCATTACCCGGGAAGTTTCCGACTCCAATATCAAATGATTCTGAAAAAACAGCAGGATTTCCTTTTGCATCGACATATGGGCCGTCAGGATTCTTTGATCTAAACTGCCTCATTTGATAGCCGCCATCAGATGCTAAACCACCATACGTGATATAGAGATAGTAATAGTCTGTTTTTTTGTCATAAACCGCATATGTTCCCTCTGCAGATCTTCCATAACCAGAAGCAATTTTTGTACCGAAATATCTGTCAACCAATCTTCCATCTTTTGTTTTCCCATCTTTTCCTGGATACTTTGGCAGCCCTGTTTTCTTATCTAATTCTAAAATAAAGGTCCCGCCAGACCAGGAGCCGTAAGTCATATATAACTTGTTGTTTTGGGCCTGGAGGATATTGGCATCAATGGCATTGGTGTAAATTTTATTATTGTACTCCCCACTTTCAGTAAACCAATCTGGATTTACTCCATCGATACTGCCCTCTTCAACAAGATCTTCGATATTTGTATTCTCCCAGTGCTTATTTACCTCACTATTTCGGTCATACGCTTCCTTATCGGTAAATCCTGAGTACATAATCGTATCTACATATTTAAACGGGCCTTCAATACTCTTCGACACCGCTATACCGATTGCAGAGCGGATATAAGTGGAAGACACACTGTAGTAGATCATATAAGCACCCTTTGTACCATCTTCATTTACATAGTGTTTATTCCAAAAAATATCTGGAGCCCAAACTGCATAGCCGCCTTTGCTGTCTGCATCATTTTCTCCAGCCCATTCAAACGACTCAGCAAGATTTGCTGACAAATCGCCATATACTTTATTATTTGGCGTCGTATATCCATTCGTAAATTTGTCCCAATTTACTAAATCCGTTGATTTAGCCCCGTCAATGTGTGAACCAAATACATAATAAGTTCCCGTTTTAGGGTCCTTAATGATAGATGGATCATGGACAGAAGCATTTCTGAACTCAATCGGTTCAGCATTACTTGTCTGTGCACTGCCAAGAGCGCTGCCTGGTATTAACAATGGCATTACAAGAAAAGCAGATAGGACCCTTTTAACATATCCTTTCGTCTTCAATCTTTCTCCTCCTTCGTTAACGCACACGAAAATGGATCCACTTCTTCAACTCCCGTTCTGCTAAACATATTGACGATGCGAATAAGCTTTGACCTATCAGGTTTTGGTAGTGAATCGTACACAATTTTCCGAACGAAAAGAATATTCCTGTGTATCAAAACCAGAGCAGAAAAGGATATCTTCAGATGTGCTTATACAAAATTAAGTGAATACATAAATGTACGTACCAATTTAATCACTTACTTAAGGTTATCTTTATAGATCCCTCCAATCTCTAAAAGTTATACTCACAATAATAAACCGCTTACATTGAGATTTTATCAGGTTGCCCACCATTAAACAATACCGAAAACTCGGAAAATTCTCGTAATTAACCCTATAACTTGATCGCACAAGTTTACCCTTAAAAGAAAAATAAACATACCATTTTTAACAACTTATCTTATTATAGTTGCCATTAAACGTACTTCTTATGTAAGAGTTTCCATACTTTAGATACAGATTAATAGTCATTCCCAAAATAAATATATATCTAATTCGCTCTTCTAAACTGTTTTAACTGCAGAACTCCTCTTTTATAAAGGGGGGTTATGACAAACAATGACTTTGAGCCAATGACCGCTGCTCTGTCAAAGGATCTGGCATCCTTCATTTTTCTTATTGAATCCAACCTTAATTGTCTATAATGAAACACAAAAGAGACAGCCAAATAAACGGCTGTCTTATTTAAAAAATGCTATTAACAAGGATTTGTTATTGTATTCTTTCACTCAAGTCTATCGTCGAAAAGCAAAACATATTCTGGTTATTTGACTTCTATCAGGTAAAGAGCCTCCCTGCAATCCGGTCCATTCACTGTTTTTTTAAGGTTTCGCATGTCTCCATAATAAGTGAGCGGCGGTTTGTCATTGGCATTATCGGTAAATGCATATTTCTTTTTCTTTTTTTTAATTTCCGAATAGCCATCTTTTTTCTCATATCGAACAATGGCTCCCTCATTTACCGCTTTAATGGCTTCTGTCGGGGTGATAAACTTTTTCTTCGCATTCTCCATAGCATCCTCCTGTTGTGCAAAATAGGTACCAGCTGCCTCTGTCACAACACACGTCACGCTACTAAGCTACTAAACTTCTCTTTAACCTATTCTTTACCCATTCGCAGACTATATAAACAAAAATATTTTAAATTAGGTACAAATCGAAATTAATT
The DNA here is from genome assembly GCF_023715895.1 of Domibacillus indicus. GTDB lineage: Bacteria > Bacillota > Bacilli > Bacillales > Domibacillaceae > Domibacillus > Domibacillus indicus_A. The sequence goes on from NZ_JAMBOO010000005.1 coordinate 30,364, forward strand.
TTAAAGGTCCAATTGAACCTCCGCCCACTTATTTAGCGGTTGAAGTGGGGGTGCTCTCTCCAGAAATGATAAAAAACCGGTTAAGAACATAAGTCTTAACCGGTTTAATCTTATTTCATTTAAAGTTAATTCGATTTAAAATTTTTGCTTTTTGATAATGAAAAATAGATTGGGACCATTCAAAAATGGTGCCGTTCGTTAAGCATACTGTATTTTCAACAATCAGTGCCGGGTCTTGTGGATTCACCTGAAGTAATTCTGCACTTGCTTCATCAATTTTTTCACAGTTGATGACTTTGTCCGCAAAGCCGATGTTTAATTTTAAGTCGTCTATCAAGTAACTATAAATAGACCTTGTTGCGATCTCTTCATTTAAGTACGGCACAATATCTTTTTTAAAGTAACTGATTTCAATGGAGAAGGGTTCATCATCGACCACGCGCAGCCGTTTAATATAGTAAAGTTTTGTGCCTGCTTCGCAACGAAGCTGCTGTGCTTTTGCTTCATCCGCTTCTATTACCTGTAAAGCTAAAATTTTTGTTTCAATGGTTTTTGCAGCCAAATCTTTTGTTAACCCTCTAAGGCTCCCCAGATTAATATAATCTGTTCCGGATTCTTCTCTTAAAAACATCCCACTGCCCTGCACCTGATAGATATAGCCGCGATTCACCAGCTGAAGAATGGCTTTTCGAATTGTATTTCGGCTCACTTCAAACTGTTTTATCAATTCATCTTCTGTCGGCAGTTTTTTCGTTTGACCAAACTTTCCTTCCCGAATGTCTGACTCTAAACGATCTGCTATTTCTTTATATTTTACAGCCATATAATCTCCCTATCATTCGTTCAATACATATTTGACTTTATTATACACAAAACCTCTTGATTGAAATCAAGAGGTTTTGTTTTTTCTTATAGCTCTTCTCCTCTCGTTTCAATGATTTGCTTGTACCAATGAAACGACAGTTTCTTCTTGCGGTTTAGACCATCATTATGATCAACGTAAATAAACCCGTATTGCTTTTTAAACCCGTTCAGCCAGCTCAGCAGGTCAATGACAGACCATGCGTAATACCCTTTTAAATGAATGCCTTCTCCGATGGCACGCTTAATCACTTTTAAATGCTCCTCAATATATTTAATACGCGGAACATCTACGATTTCGCCCTCAATAATCGGATCTTCGTCTCCAAGGCCGTTTTCCGTTACGTACATTTTAATATCACCATAACGGTCTTTTAGCATATGAAGCCCGTCTAAAAATCCTTGAGGCGAGATTTCCCAGCCCCATTTTGTATACGTTTTGTCTTCCATTTTCACCGTCCGGTAAAAGCCATCAAAAGATGGGTTGCCAGGAGCTAACGTGGAGGTTTCTCTTGAATGCTCCACCGATGAAACCGCTTCGTGATTTTTTTCTACACGAATCGGCTGGTAATAATTAAGACCGATAAAATCATTTTTCCCCGCATTTCTTCTTAATGTATCCAGCTCATCTTCTGTCCAGTTTGGCGTCCAGCCTTTTTCTTTTAATTGCTCTGTCACATAAGATGGATATTCGCCTTTTAAGATCGGATCATAATACCAAAATGTTTCATATTCATTCGCATGACGGGCAGCGATGATATTTTCCTTCTGATCATCTACGCTGTAAGCTGGCAGGAATACATGTGTGATTCCGATTTCACCGTATTGATTCAGCTGCTTATACACTTCTACCGCTTTTGCATGGGCATAGAACACATAGTGCGTTGCCTGAAAGTACTTCTTCTCATCGTTCTGGATACCAGGCGGATGTGCGCCTTTTAAATAACCTAATCCACAAAACATTACCGTTTCATTGAACGTAATCCAATGTTTAACACGATCACCGAATGCCCGGAAACAAATGTCTGCGTATTTGACGAAAGCTTCTGCTGTCCGTTTATTTGTCCATCCTCCATCTTCTTCAAGCGTCAGAGGCAAGTCCCAATGGTAGAGCGTTACAAACGGGACAATTCCATATTTTAAGCATTCATTGATAATATTGTTGTAAAACTCCAAGCCTTTTTCATTTACTTCTCCGTCTCCTGTTGGCAAAATACGTGCCCACGAAACAGAAAACCGATACGATTCAAGTCCCATCTCGGCCATTAATTTAATATCTTCTTTATAGCGATGATAATGATCGATCGCTACATCCCCGTTTGTGCCTTCAAATGTTTTTCCTGGGATCTTTGAAAAGACATCCCAGTTGGTGACCCCTTTCCCGTCTTCATTCCATGCTCCTTCTACTTGATAAGAAGCAGAAGCTGCTCCAAATAAAAAATCGTGTGGAAACTTCATTTTAAACCCTCCATTTTTATACCAATTTATTTAATTCATTATCATGTATTATATTTATAGGTACAAATTTAATTTGATTATATCCTTTTTCTCAATATTTGACTACCCAAAATTTCAGACGTCGTTACAACTTAAGCCCAAATTATATTGTTGACCTTAATGATGGAATTACATTCATGCACCTTCCTAATGGTGTGAATGCTGCTCAATCAACATATTCACCAGCCAGCCATTCCTAAAAAATCGGCATGAACAAAATGAAAGGATGTTACGTTTTTTTAAGCCGGTGGTATAAATATAAAAAGACCACTATATAAGTGGACTTTTTTTAAAATGTTTTGTTTATAAAAGGTGATAAATAGGCTTTATGTTTCGTTCTTACTGGATTTGAAGACTAACCATTAGAACACTGAGAGGAGCCTGCCAATATGATGGATAAGAATTATGTAAAAAAATTTAAATCTATTGCTTCACACGAAGGCATGAATATAGGAGATCCTTATGCTTTTATTGACGATGTTGAAATAGAACTAGCAGATCTTCTTGAAAACGCTTTAGATAATGAAGAACAGGCCATAAAAGTACTAGAAGATCAACAAGAAGGTTTCGAAGTACCCTTCTCGATAAAAAGAACCTTTAATAGCCATGATTATCTGGTAATCCACGGCAGCATTATTAAAGACCAAAAAAAATGCGGCAATAAGGAATTTCCATATTTCTCAAACAGCTACAATAAAATAGATTTTATAAAAGATGGAAACTATACAGAGCGCAAATTTATATACAAGGACTAACGCTGGCCATTTTCTTAAACAGCCATTCACATAAGATGGCATTTTTGAGGACGAAGTTTTAACGGACAGCTCCCCGTTGGTCACTGAAGTCAAAAATTCCTGGGACTCCCTGCATTTTTAAAAACGTTTATTTCACGAACAAATTTTAGCTTTGATGCTTTGCGGAAACTTTGCGCTTCCCACATTCCTTAGTAAGGCCTTTACCTTCATATATCTCGTTTGCATCATAATCATTTTTTCTTGGTACTTATTCTGAAGAACATCAATATGTCGTAACTATCACCTCCTGACTTCTCACTAGGGCATAATCATTTCTTTTGCCGCCGAGCTCCGTGGCTTTTTTGTGCCATTAACACGAATAACGACTCCTACAGTTGCTTTTCAAACTGTAAATCATAAAAAAGAACCTTTAATCCACAGCAGATTAAAGGTTTGATGTTCTATTTTCAATTATGGCTTTATCTGACTTTACGGTTGTGCTGTGGAGCGAAGTATCTCCTCACCCATTATAGCTTTGTGTACGCGTGAACAACTTTGTTAAGCAAGCACCTGCTGCTTGGACGGACTAGCCGGTCTCTAATTGGCACAAGCAACGAGGGTAGTCAAAGAACACCCTTAATGAAAAATCTAGCTTGTATTATCCCTTTAATGCCTTTGTTTCTATACCCGAAGAATTAGCTATGGACCGCTTCTTTTTCGCTTAAACCAAGTACCTGCGCTGTTGAAGTATGAATATCGTGCAGCAGCTCTGGATTCTCCATTAGTGACAAGCCATAAGAAGGAATCATTTCTTTAATTTTCGGCTCCCACTCTTTCATCTGTTCTGGGAAGCATTTTGTCAGCACTTCAAGCATGACATGAACGGCGGTAGAAGCACCCGGAGAAGCGCCAAGCAATGCAGCGATCGAGCCATCAGCGGCACTTACGACTTCAGTACCAAATTGCAGTGTTCCTTTTCCACCGGCCTCTGTATCTTTGATCACCTGCACCCGCTGTCCCGCTACGACTAAATCCCAATCCTCGCTTTTGGCATTCGGGATAAACTCACGCAGCTCTTCCATGCGTTTTTCTTTTGACAGCATGACCTGCTGGATCAAATATTTCGTTAATGCCATCTCTTTTACGCCTGCCGATAACATCGTTAAGAGATTATCTGGTTTTACGGAAGTGACTAAATCAAGCATTGAACCGGTTTTTAAAAACTTCGGTGAAAAGCCGGCAAACGGCCCGAACAGCAGTGATTTTTGATTGTCGATAAATCGTGTGTCAAGATGCGGCACAGACATTGGAGGAGCCCCTACCTTCGCTTTACCGTAAACTTTTGCATGATGCTGTGCGACAACATCCGGATTTTTGCATACCATAAAGATTCCGCTTACCGGGAATCCGCCAATATGTTTCCCTTCCGGAATACCGGATTTCTGCAGTAAATGTATGCTTCCTCCCCCGCCTCCGATAAAGACGAATTTCGCCGTATGAGATTCAACCGTACCGCTGTCGATATTCCGCACTTTCAATTCCCACGAGCCGTCGCTCGTACGTTTAATATCATTCACACTATGATTGTAGTGTAAATCGACGTTTTTGCTTTTCAAGTGATCAAACAGCATGCGTGTTAAAGCGCCAAAGTTGACATCTGTTCCAGAGTCAATTTTAGTTGCCGCTATCGGTTCATCCGCTGCGCGGTTCTGCATAATAAGCGGAATCCATTCCATCAGTTTTTTAGGATCCTCGGAAAACTCCATCCCCTGGAACAGTGGATTATTTGACAGCGCTTTAAAACGCTTTTTTAGAAACGTTACATTTTCTTCACCCTGCACTAAGCTCATATGAGGCAATGGCATAATAAAGTCCTCTGGATTATGTAGCAGCCCGCTCTTTACAAGGTAAGACCAAAACTGCATGGACACTTGAAATTGTTCATTAATGTTGATGGCTTTGCTGATGTCTACAGAGCCGTCCGGTTTTTCGACCGTGTAGTTTAGCTCACACAGTGCCGCATGCCCCGTTCCTGCATTGTTCCATTCGTTAGAGCTTTCCTCTCCTGCTTTTGAAAGCTTCTCAAATACTTTGATGCTCCAGTCCGGTACTAATTCTTTCAGAATTGTTCCCAAAGTTGCACTCATGATTCCAGCACCAATTAAGATAACGTCTGTTTTAGCTTCTCTGTTGCTCATGTTTACCTTCCTTATCCCCTGTATTTGTAAAACCTTAGATGTTACAAAAAGCAAGGCGCCACTTAGAAACACACCTTTTCTGTTTTAATTCTAACTATATCATTATCTATTATAATTATTTATAGAGGGAAATATCTACTGTTTTCTGATAATTATAAGTTATTTAACAGGTTTTAAGCTAGTTTTTTCGGTTATAGGCGAATATTTTCCCCTCAAAAACATAAACAAGAGGTTATGAAATGGTTTCCACTTTACCCAAAGGATCAGGTCCTTCCCTACACTATATAAAGTCTATGGAATAAATTTATGCTTTTTATGAAAAATATTACATAAAAAAGTCAAATATTACGAACGTACGTGTGCTATAATAATAAAAAATACACCTATATATATAAGAGGAAACGTAAAATGAGTGTAGAGAAAACATTGGAGATTAATAAACTAAAAGCACTACTGAAAAACTTATTACAATATCGAGAATGTGACATCACGCATAACTTTAGCGGCCTGTCTTTGACGTATTGTAATCAATTCAAAACATTCATCATTAAACACATAAGCAGCGGGGAAATCGAAAAACATCATGACATTGATACTTGTTCGTTAGCAATATATGAGAAGTTAAATAATGAGGTGAACGAATCTGCTGAATAAGTGTCTTTTTAAAGCTTCAGTATGGTGGAAATAGAAAGGTTCCGGTATCCCTCTGATTTTTTCGCAGGCATCTGTTTTGCGGGTGTCCAGCCAGTGGAATGCGCACCGTTTAATACCTCGGTTCGTTCAAATCAGCCTGATTTTGATTATGGTTCGGCGCTACATATAAATTTTTTTCTTTTTACTGGTTTATCTTTTTAAGGGAGTGGGTAAAGCGTTAACTGTGGTAACCTACCACCTCCTGATTTCTACATACTGATTGCTTTTGCTGCGGATTTTCCGCAGCCTTTTTTTATAACGTTTGTTGACACGTATTACCGCTTTAAACTTCTTCATGCACACGCTGTTTATTCTCTTAAACAAAGCGATCTAACACCCTATCGAATGTACCGTTAAATAGCCCCCTAAATCCGGAATTCTCTTTACCTTAGTCACCATTACAGCCGCCCGAAATACCTTATATCCATCATATTTGACGCCTTCCTTCGAATACCTTGTACTTAGTCAGCGGCGTAAAATGCACCTTCTACACGCCAAATAAGCGACTAGTGAGCGTATGGCTACCACAATCGTTGACGAAATAAACTCTTTAAAACGGATGACACTGCGAAGCTCCGTGAGTATTAGTCTTAAGGGAGGTATGAATTTCATGCTCCTCTTTGTCAATTTTCACAGGTGTGGTCGGTCGATCTGCACCAATTTAACGATCTACTGCGTCGTCGAGCTACGTTTAGTTAAATGTCCAAAAGTGCCAGCTTTACAAGTCATACGGCACTCATATAATGACAAGACAAGGTAATTAAGGGAAATGCCACGCAGATAGCTCGTTTGCCTCGATCATACCAATATACTGGTTAACCGCGGTGATAAGCTTGTTTTATTTTTGAATTTTACAAATAGTGAATTTTGATTTAGTTGAACAAAATATCGATCATTTTGAGGGGCTCCATTATAACAACTTTCAGATTTTAAATTAACATTTTTTGATTTTTCATAACCATTAAGATGTACAAATAAAAAACACGTCAATTTGACGTGTTTTTTGAACTATTTTCACTCACTGACCCGCGTAAAAAGAACCAAATCATTTACTCCACTTTTTCAATAAAAGATCAATTCATTCCACTTTACCGCAGGTCGCATCCATATAGATACGATAATTTTAGCCTCATATAGCAAACGAGTGAAGTGCTGGAAGACACTAAAGTCGAAAGTTTATTTTGTTAATAAATGAGATACTCAGATGAAACATAAGCAACCTCACCATAATAATCAACTTTTGCCCAGCCGTTCGAGTAAGTCCCGTAAATATAAATATTTTCGTATTTCTGCAGCTGTCCGATCACTTTTCCTTTCTTACTTGGAGATGACCGTACGTTCAAGTTGCTCGCGTTCGAATAACCCCAGTCTCCATAATAATAAAAATAAATATCATTATTTGGCGGAGAATATGTTCCTTGCTCAACCAGGTAGCTTGAGGCTACATATCCGGCTTTTCCATTATATTTTATCTTCGACCATCCGCCCGGTTCCGTGTTATAAACGAATACTATCGTTCCATTTTTCAATGAGCCTACTACTCTTGCTTTCGGACTTGGCTTTTCACGTACATTTAATTTTGTGTCTACCTTTACTTTATAATGCTTGTTTACAGTTGCTGCTTCAGTCTGTTGTACTGGCAGTAAGGTAACGATTAAAACCAAAGCTGCAATAAATGCAAAAATCTTCTTCATGATTCGCCTCCTATGTATTTTATTTCCACAAGGATAATAATACCACAACTATAGTATCAACAATTAGAATTTTTTGATATTAAGTGAGTATAAATATTCACACATAAATACAACCCGCTTTTTGATTTTATATTCTTTCATTTTTCTAAAAATATAGGGTTCATTACATGCCTATCATACGGATATAAAATGTTGTTAAAAACGCGTAAGTGATTGTTTATTTCTAAGTTTCTGACTGTCTGTTTTGCCGACCATCATTCTTTTCCAATAAAAAAGACCTCTCCAACTGTCAAACTAACAGTTGAAGAGGTCGTTCAATCGCAGACTACGGAATTTTCCTTACCCTGCTTTACGGATCACTATTTTTTTGCCTTTTTTACGCCATTCTTTGTATTCAGCTGCTGCTGTGAAAAGTACGTCTGTAGACGAGTTCAGTGATGTTTCAAATGAGTCTTGCAGAACCCCGATGATAAAGCCTACCCCAACGACTTGCATCGCAATATCAGCCGGAATTCCAAACAAGCTGCACGCCAGCGGAATCAGCAGTAAAGATCCGCCTGCAACCCCCGAAGCGCCACAAGCACATATAGCTGAAACGATGCTAAGGAGAATTGCTGTAGGAAGGTCCACTTGGATTCCCAGCGTATGAACCGCCGCAAGTGTCAATACAGAAATTGTCACCGCAGCGCCTGCCATATTGATCGTTGCCCCTAACGGAATGGATACGGAATAACTGTCTTTATCCAGGCCTAAATCTTCACATAGTCTCATATTAACTGGAATATTGGAAGCGGAGCTGCGTGTAAAGAATGCAGTAATGCCGCTTTCCTTTAAGCATTTAAATACAAGTGGATAAGGGTTTTGGCGGATCACTGCATATACAATGATTGGATTTACAACGAGCGCTACGAAAACCATACAGCCAATCAAGACAGCAAGCAGTTTCCCATAGCTTAGCAGCGACTCAAGACCATTTGTTGTAATGGATTCAATAACCAGACCCATGATTCCCAGCGGAGCAAACTTAATTACCCACGCAACCATTTTTGATACGGCATCTGAAAAATTCGAAATGAGCGTTTTTGTAGTATCAGCGGCATTTCTTAGCGCCAAGCCAAGCACAATCGCCCAAGCTAGAATGCCGATATAGTTCGCATTCATAATAGCATTTGCCGGGTTATCGACAACATTGAGCAGTAGAGTTTTCAACACTTCTGTTACACCGCTGGGAGGTGTAACCCCTTCAGCACTGTCTGCAAGCGATAAGCTGACAGGAAAAATAAAACTTGCAATAACAGCGATTAAGCCTGCTAAAAATGTTCCTAAAAGATATAGGATAATAATCGATTTCATATTGGTTTTGTGGCCGCTTTTATGCTGAGCGATAGCCGACATAACGAGCACAAGTACCAGTATTGGTGCGACAGCTTTTAAAGCACCGACGAATAAAGTGCCTAAAATCGCCACTGGTTTTGCTACTTCTGGAATGGTAACAGCCAGGATAATACCGATAATCAAACCGAGAAGGATTTGTTTAACAAGGCTCACCTGATTCCACTTCTGCAGTACACTTCTCATAGATGTTCCTCCTACTACCTTAAGATAAATTTATAAGATTACTCCTAACGAGCCGCTCTCTCATATTCCACCTGATAAGGACAACTGTCTTTATCATAAATAATATTATAATTAATTTGAGATATATTACAATACTATTTACATTATTAAAAAATGTTGTAATTATCGGAACATTCAAACCAATAGAGCGATAGAAAAATTATTATACGAATAATTTTTCTATCGCCCTTTACTATCTAAATAACATAATGTTTTTGTGGGAGGGCTGGATGTCCATCTCTGTCAGACACATTTTCAAAGCCGCAAAGCTCTCTTATTCGTTTTTCATCGCAAATTTTAGTTTAGTTTCCGATGGAATCCAGATTATCACAAGAGCACATAAAGCAATCGCGGAGCAGGCAGTAAACATGAATGAATAAGAGGCGATCTGTACAACGAACCCCATCACAAGTCCACCAAGGGAGAAACCTAAATCATAAGAGGCTAAAAAGATGCCCAATAAAATATGCTTTGTTTCCTTTGGCACTGCAAAGGAAATATAAGTCGTTAAAGCTGGATACAGCATTGCCGCTGCCAATCCGTTAAAAACAGCAGCACTATATGCAAATATGCCTGCCACCGGAAGGATCGCCAGCAGGCTTGTACCGATGATAGAGCTGATTAGTATAAGAGCGATAAACTTTGGATGCCATTTTCCATCTGAGGGAATATGCTTGCGGAAAAAGAAACGGCTTGCCACTACCACAATGGCTTGCAGGAACAAATAAAGAGCTGGATTTCCTGTTCCTGTCGTCAGCATGTATAGCGGCAAAAAGGTTGTGATGGCTCCAAAAACACAGGCCCCGATAAGCATCACAACAGATGACAGGATTAAACCATGATGACTGCGCGCTTCTTTGATTGCTGCAGCCATTTCACGGAATGTAAAAGAAGAGCCACTTTTCTTCGTTTTAGGCAACGGAGATCCTATAAAAAACAACAAAGGAAAAATCGCTAAAAGAAGAATGAATACCCATAAGTAAACAAGATCAAAGCTCGTCCATAAGAGTAATGCCAGCGCTGGTCCGTAAAGTCCCGGCAGAACGGTGGATAAAGAATAAAGAGACATTCCCTGCCCACGGTCCTGATCTTTTAATAATTCAGCAATGCCTATTTGCATGGACATAGAGAAAAACGCGGTTGTTCCTCCTTGCAGCACACGCACAATATATAAACTGTCCGGCCCCATCCATACATACAACAAAAGTGCAGCCGCGTGAACGAGCAACAGCCACTGCATAATTTGGAATAAACTATGTTTTTCGATCATCTGCCCGGCCCAGGGACGTAAAAACATACAGACAAGCATATACAATCCCATTATGATCCCAATTTCCGCTTCCTCATAGCCTCTTTCTGCTGCTTGCAAAGGGAAAATAATCGTTAATACCGAATTTGCTGTAAAGAAAAACGCAGCGAGTGCGTAGAGTTTTGCCATCTGTACTGATAACGGCCGATACTTCACGACACAGTCTCCTTTTGGCGTGAATCTTGAATAGAGACGTCACGTTTAATGGATAAACGAGCGTCGAGCAAGCGCCGGCTTGTTGGATGCACCATATGAGATAATTCTTTTATGTCCGTTACATATTCTATAATTTCGCCTTGTTCCATGACTGCAACCTCATCAGCAAACAATTTTACAGCATGTAAGTCATGAGTAATAAAAAGATAGGTAAGGTTCTGTGTTTTTTGAAGGGTTTTTAATAGCTTTAATATGCTGACTTGCACTAATAGATCAAGGCTGTTAATGGATTCATCCAATACAATAAATGACGGGTCAGTGGAAATGGCACGGGCAATGGTTACACGCTGCAGCTGCCCTCCGCTTAACTCATGCGGATATTTTGCCGCGTCTGTTCTTTGCAGGCCGACCTGTACCAATAATTCTTCAACCTTCTGCTGCAAAGCTTCCTTTGACAGCGATAAATGAACTTGCATCGGTTCAGCTATAATATCCTTTATTTTCATACGCGGGTTCACTGCACTATAACAATCCTGAAATACAATTTGTAATTCTTTACGCAGCTGCTTTTTTACGCTTGCATCAGCTTTATGTATATTTTGCGCTTTAAACAGGATTTCGCCGGCATCTGGTTCTTCTATGCCTAGAATCAGTTTTCCAAGTGTCGTTTTTCCTGAACCGCTTTCCCCGACAAGAGCAAGGCAAATGCCTTCTTTCAGCTTTACATTTACATTCTTAACTGCTTGAATGTCTTTTTTCACCCCAAACCAGCCCTTTTTTTGATAGCTTTTTGAAACATTTTTTATTTCCAGCATTCTTATCCCTCTTCTCTAACCCAGCAGCCAGGTTTATACTCATACAACGGCCCTGTTGTTGTTCCTTCCCAAGAATCAGCTAACTTTTCAAGGTCTCCATGTTCGTCTCTTGCAGCCAGTAATGCTTGTGTATAGGAGTGAGCCGGCTGTGCAAGTATCCACTCTGCCGGACCGTATTCTACAATGACACCCCGGCGCATCACCGCTATGAAATCTGCCATTTTCGCAATAACGCCTAAATCGTGCGAAACAATAAGCATGCTTGTTTTTGTTTTTTGATGAAAATGAAGCAGTTCATCTAAAATAACCATCTGTGTCATCGTATCAAGTGCTGTTGTAGGCTCATCGGCAATTAATAAATTAGGCTGCATACAAGCTGCAAGAGCAATCATGATCCGCTGCAGCATCCCGCCGCTCAGTTCGTGCGGATAACGATCAAGCAGCTCCTTCTCCGGCAATTGAAAACGGGCCAGCTGTTCGGCTGCCCGCTTTCGTGCGTTATGTTTGGATATGCGTTCATGAGATTGTAATGTTTCAACAAAATGATCCCCAATTTTTACGATAGGATTAAACATGGCCATTGGATTTTGCATAATAAGTGATATCTCTTTTCCACGCAAATGGCGCATTTCCCGCTCACTTTTTGCTAATAAAGAGGTACCTTTATATACAATATCACCCGTGTAACGCCGGTTATGGCGAAACAACTGCATAATCGCATTGCAGAGCATGGATTTTCCGCTCCCACTTTCTCCAACGATCCCAACAATTTTTCCCTGGGGAACAGTCAAATTTACATGTGAGACAACTTCTTTTTCACTATTATTTGTTTGGATGAAAACGGATAAATCCCGTAATTCCAGCATGCTTCTTCCTTCTTTCTACTTCATTTTAGGATCTATTGCATCGCGTAATGTATCACCAAACCAATCAAAGATAAGGACTGTCAACGAGATCATAACCCCCGGCACAAACATAAGCATCGGATTGCTGCTTAAATACATTTTGCTCTCGCTGATCATCATGCCCCACTCTGGCATCGGCGCCGTTACCCCCAGCCCCAGAAAAGACAATTCTGAAATCAGTAAAACTGTACTGCCTGTCCCAATTAACAGCAATAAAAGGATTTGTGGAAAAACAAACGGCAGAATATGACGCTTTACGATTCTCACAGTGGGAACGCCAGTCATTTTTGCATATTGCACGTATGTACTTTCTTTCAAGCCCCGCACCATGTTTCGAATAATACGCGCATACCCTACCCAGGAAACAATAATGATGGCGATAAACATATTCCAGACGCCGCCGCCTAGTGCTCCTACAATAACAAGAGCAAAAATAAAATGCGGAATGGCCATTAAAATGTCGCAAGCACGCATAAGAGCAAGATCCGCTATCCCGCCTAAATATCCTGCTGCAACACCAACAACCATGCTCAGTACAAGCGTCACAGCGAGCACCCCCAGTGCCGTAAACAGAGAAACGCGTGCTCCCATAATAAGGCGTGATAATACACAACGGCCTAAATGATCGGTGCCAAGCGGATAAGCGGCCGATATGCCTTGCAATTTCATTGCCATATTAGTTGCATACGGATCATTTGGTGCCAGCCACGGTGCAAAAACAGCTGCAGTAACAAGCAGTAAAACGATCGTGCTGCTGATGATTAATGGAACAGATTTTTTCATCATATGTCGCCTCTCTTTAAACGCGCCCGGGGATCTACGATTGCGCAAAGCAAATCCGCCAGAAAATTAAATATGACGTACAGTGTGCCAATGATTAAAATAAACCCCTGCAGCACAGCATAATCTCTCGCTGCCATAGACTCCACAAGATAACGGCCCACACCTGGAATCGCAAAAACCGCTTCAATAATCGCGGCACCGCCCAAAAGCCCTCCGCAAGTCATCGCCAGTGAAGTAAAAAGTGCCGGGAGTATTCCTTTAAGCACGTGTCTGCGAATAATAATAGACTCTTTTACTCCGCGCGCTCTTGCAAATGCGATATGCGGCTTTTCCATTTCTTCCAGCATGCTTGTCCGGATCAGCCGAATATAATAAGGAATATAACCAAGAGCCAATGTGAATGCTGGCAAAACAGACTGTTCGATTGTTCCCCAGCCCATTAGCGGCAGTATTCCCCATTTTAAAGACACTACATAAACAAGAACAAAGCCCAGCCAAAAGCTTGGCATAGACGCAGTAGCGAAGACAAGAGCACGTGTGAACCTGTCAACCAAACCTCCCTGCTTTACTACCGACCAAATACCAATAATGCCGCTAATTGTGATCACGATAAAAAAAGCGGCTGCAGCAAGGCCCAGTGTGACTGAAAAGCGGCTCAGCAATTCCTCCGCCACGGGTGTCTTTGTGAGAAAAGACTGTCCAAAATCCAATTGCACTGCATTCATCAGCCACGTTCCATACTGAAAAAGCAAAGGTTTATTCAACCCTTGCTCTTCTCGTATTTCTTCAATTGCTTCCTCTGTTATAGGCAGATTATTAATCGCAAAATAGGCTTCTACCGGATCGACTGGTATAAGGCGAATAAGAAAAAAAGAAACCAGTGTCACACCCCAAATGGCAGCAAGCATGCTGCCCGCCCGCTTTAACAAAAAAACGCTCATATGTGTTATTTCACCTCATACGTGTTCAGCGGCACTTCGTATTGCTGCATAGAGAATGACGAGTTTTGGACACGTTTATTGGCTGCTAAATAATTGGTCCGGTAAGAGATCGGCATAAAAATTGCTTCATCATGAATAGTCTGCAAAATGTTTTCATATAATTTGCGGCGCTCTTCTTCATCTGTTGAACGGATAACTTTTGAAATATTGTCTGTCAGCTGATCAGATGTCGGGATTCCTTTTTGTGCATAGTAGCCGATTTGCTGTTCTCCGGCCATTGTACGGATATACATATGAGGATCATATGGAACGCCCCATGTATCGTTGGCTATTAAATTGAATTCCCCTTTTTTTGCCCGGGCGATCATTAACTGCCATTCCTCGCCGATTAATTGTACATCAATCCCTAATTCACGCCATGCGCCTTGTATATACTCCGCAATGGCTTTATCCACTTGCTCATTGCTGTTATAAGGCATTACCAATGTTAACGTTTCGCCATTCTTCGTGCGGAATTCATTGCCAGGCTCAAGTTTCCAGCCGGCTTTTTCCAACAGTTCGATGGATTTATCTGTATCGTATTGATAAGGATCAAGTGAAATATCGCTGTACGGATAACCAGGCGCAAATAAAGACTGTGCTTCTTTTTCAAGATCGTTTAATACATGTTCAATAATGGTTTTCCGATCAAGTGCGTGCTGCAGTGCCAGCCTTACATTTTTATCTTTTGTCGCACCGTACGTCGAATTAATCGCTAAAATACGCGTTGAAAGCGGATCTGAAATTTTTGTTTCATACTGCCCGCTCTGTGCCAATGTTTGATATTCAATCGGAGCCAGCTGGCCGCTGCCAAAGGTCAAATCAATATCACCGTTTTGAAGCGCCATCGTACGTGCCTGTGAATCTGGAATCACTTTGACTATTACTTTTTTAAGTTTCGGCTTTTCTCCCCAGTAGTTTTCATTACGTGAGAATTCTGCGTAACTGTCTTTTTTATAATCGGTTAAAACCCATGGGCCTGTCCCAACCGGCGCTTTGATTCCGTTTTTTGTTCCGTCTTCTAGAAAAGCGCTGTCTGCAAGCATACGCAGCGGACGAATTAACGTCAGCTCTTGCAGGAATGGATAATAGGCTTCTTTCAACTGAACTTTTACAGTTGATTCATCTATTGCTTCAACGTGGTCGATGATCGCTACCGCTTCGAGCCAGCTGTGAGCAGCGCTGTTTTCAAGTACAGCATCAAAATTTCGTTTAACGTTTTCAGCCGTTAGGGCTGTGCCATCTGAGTAAAGAACATTTTCACGCAACTTAAACGTATACGTTTTGCCATCTTCTGAAGTTTCCCAAGACGTGGCAAGTGCCGGCTCTATTTTGCCGTTTTTACCATATGTAACAAGCGGATCATACAGCATTGCCTGTGCAAACATCTCATTCTCTGCATATACATGCGGATTCCCCGGTCCAATATCTTTTGCCCAGGACATCGTCAATACATCGGATTCGGTTGTTTCTGAGTTACTGCTCCCCTGTTCTTTTTCCATGTTGCTGCATGCAGCAAGCACACCAACTAGTAAAACAAGTATTAAAGTGAACCAATTTTTCATGACCCTTCTCCTCTTCCCCTTTAGCAATGATTATCATTATCAATTACAACGCATATCATAAATTGTTTTCATTCGTTTGTAAAGGTCTTTTTTCCTGCAAGTGCGAACTAATTCACGATACTGAAAGCACGTTAGAACTAGTGGAGCTAAATGGAAGTAATATAAAAAAACTTCTTAATAGCTTTCATTTCCAAAGAATACGTTTAGTCTCCTGCCTGCCATTACTCCATTGAAGCCTTACACCTGCAGTGCTACAGTTAAACATGTGATCGATCGAAATAGAGACAAGGAGGCTAAAACAATGAAATACTACGTGGTAGATGCGTTTGCAGAGAAATTATTTGAAGGGAATCCTGCCGGGGTTTGTATTATGGAAAGCTGGCTTTCTGATGGTCTCATGCAAAACATTGCAGCTGAAAACAACCTTTCAGAAACCGCTTTTGCTGTTAAAGAAGGAGACAGCTATCGCTTAAGATGGTTTACCCCGGCTGAAGAAATTGACTTGTGCGGGCATGCGACACTTGCCACAGCGTACGTGATTGCGAATTATTATGAACGTGATGCAGAGCAGCTTACCTTCCAGACGATGAGCGGCGAACTGGTAGTAGAGAAAAAAGGAGACCTATATGAGCTGGACTTCCCAAGCAGAATGCCGGAAGAGTTTCCTTTAACAGAGCAAATGGTAGAAGCGCTTGGTGTGACGCCTGTAGAAACGTATGTAAGCCGCGATTTGATGTTTGTCCTGGAAAGTGAGGAAGCTGTTCAAAACGCAGCACCCAATTTTTCTAAACTAAAAGAACTGCCGGACGGGGTAGGTGTTTCCATTACGGCAAAAAGTGAAAAATATGATTTTGCATCTCGAAGCTTTTTTCCAAAGTTAAATGTCAATGAAGATCCTGTATGCGGCTCTGCTCATTGCAACTTTATTCCCTTCTGGGCAAACCGTTTGGGCAAACATGAACTGACAGCAAGGCAGCTTTCCAAACGGGGCGGCACATTATACTGCAAGCTGGAGGGTGACCGGGTTAAAATTGCCGGCAGAGCGGTTCTGTATTCTATTGCTGATCTGCAAATCAATCTATAAACAAGCCTGTACATATAACAGAAAATATGAGTGAGGATGATTTATGATCCTGCACGCCCCTTTTCATCCATTTTTTCTCACCCAGAACAAAGCAAGAAAGGATTAATAGAATGAAAAAAGGTATTTTACTTTTAGTCATCGCCACCCTTCTATGGGCAGGCAACTATATATGCGGCCGTTACTTAGGGCCTGCTTTACCCGCAACATTATTGAATACCGTTCGCTGGGCTATCTCAACCTTGATTCTTTGGGGATTATTAGCACTGAACAAAAAACAGCTTCCTCTCATCGCAAAATGGAAAGAATTTTTCATACTAGGCTTCTTGGGCATCTTTGCTTTTTCTACCTTAAATTACATAGGATTAAAATCGATTAGTGCCTCACAGGCGGGCATGATTTCAGCAGGCATTCCCATTGCCATCTTATTTTTCACCCCCTTCTTTCTTAAGGAGAAAATAAAGCCAAAGGCCTGGATGGGTGCAGTGATATCCATATTGGGAGTGATTCTGCTTGTCCAAGGCAAACAGGGAGCTTCTTCTGAAGGATCTATTATGGGCGAAGCCGCCATCCTTTTATCCTGTGTGGCCTGGGGCATGTATACCGTTCTCGGCAAAAAATACGGAAAGCAGATCGATCCGCTGACTATGACAGCAGGAGCCGCTTTTTACGGTACCCTGCTCAGTGCTATCAGCTGTATCGGAACCGTGGATGCAGGAGCGATTCATATGACGCCAACTGCGTGGCTTTGTATCGTATATGTGAGTACCTTTGCGTCCGTAGTGGCGTATTTTGCTTGGAACGCAGGCGTAAAAATCGTGGGGGCCGGACGCGCAGCCCCTTATATTAACCTGCTTCCTGTCTGGACGGTCCTCTTAGGAGTTCTGCTGTTGCAGGAGCAAATATCAGGGCTGACCTTGGCCGGCGGAATCATTACCATCCTGGGAGCCATTTTAGCCAGCTTATAAACACGGTTTCTTCTTTTATATTCAATAAAAGAGCATGTTTTGTCTTTTCAAAACATGCTCTTGTTCATTAAATTAAAAGATTACTTGTATCATAACCAGATAAAGAGGCGTATGATGGTCATTCATGCAGCCTTATTCACTTTTCTATCTGCCCAACCATCCGCCATCAACAGCTAACAGGTGGCCATGAATGTAATTGGATGCATCCGAGGCCAAAAAGACAACAGTTCCCATAAAATCTTCTGGCGTTCCCCAGCGGCCTGCTGGAATACGTTCGAGAATTTGCCGGTTTCGCGTTTCATCCTTCAGCAGCGCTTCATTCATATCTGTTGCGATATATCCAGGCACAATCGCATTTACATTCACATTGTCTTTCGCCCATTCATTCGACAGCGCTTTCGTCAGTTGAGCTACCCCGCCTTTTGCCGCGGCATAAGCTGGTACAGTAAGCCCTCCCTGAAATGATAATAAAGACGCCATATTAATAATTTTCCCTTTTCTTTGCGGAACCATGAATTTTCCCGCTTCCTGGCATAAAATCCATACAGATTTTAAATTCACGTTGATGACATCGTCCCAATCACTTTCCGCAAAGGAAACGGATGGTGAACGGCGCTGAATGCCTGCGTTATTAATGAGAATATCAATCTGCCCCAATTCACGGACAACTGTAGGTATTGCTTCTTTTACTTGTGCAGGATCTTCTAAGTTACATGAAACAATCATACATTGCTGTCCTAGTGCTTCAATCTCCTTTTGGACAGAATCATCCGCTGTATTGCGCTGAAGCAGCGCTATTTTCGCTCCTGCTTCGGCTAATGCAATAGCCATCTGCCTTCCAATTCCTCTTGTTGCTCCTGTAATCGCTGCTACTTTCCCATCTAATCGAAACATGTATTTTCCCCCTCAGGCATTCGGCTGAATTAAAATTTTCAAAGATTCTTCCGGGTTTGTCATAAGCTGAAATCCTTTTTCAATTTCATCGAGTGATAATTGATGTGAAATAAATGGAGTCACATCAATTTGCCCGTTTGCCATCATGCTAACTGCGGTTGCAAAATCTGAATGGCTGTAGCATCGAGTCGTCGTTAAAGACAATTCCCGAAAATGCATAGCAGCAAGATCAATGGTTGGCGGCTGTTTGTAGACGCTTACAACCACAATTTGGCCTTGTGTCCGGCACACATGAATCATCTGGTCAGCCGTTATATTGTTTCCTGCTACTTCAAACACAACATCTGCGCCAATTCCATTTGTGGCTGCCCTTACTTCCTCTACTACATTTATTTTTCTTCCATCCAGGGCAATAAATCCAAGCTCTTCTGCTTTACTTAAACGATACGGGCTGATATCAGAAATAAATATTTTATCAGCTCCTGCCAGTTTTGCGGTGAGAGCAATTAACAAGCCAATCGGCCCAGCTCCCAGTACCGCGACTGTATCTCCTACTTTTACATTTGACCGCCGCACAGTATGAATACCTACTGCTACTGGTTCTGCCAGTGCCGCATGCGCATCAGATAAAGTGTCCGGTATTTTATGCAAACGATGCAGCGGAACAGCGACGTATTCTGCAAATCCGCCATGAGAATCAATGCCAATCAGCCCAAGCGTGTTACAAACATGCGTGCTGCCTGATAAACAAGCCTCACACTTCCCGCAGCTCATCGTTGGTTCTATTACAACTCTGTCTCCTGAATTGAAAGTCGACTCACCGTTTATCTCTTCAATCACCCCGCTAAATTCATGCCCCATTGCCAGAGGAGCTTTAGCTCGAGGATGTTTCCCAAAATAAATCATCATGTCCGTCCCGCAGATACCTGCCGAAGAAACCTTTATAAGTGCCTCTCCGTGCTTTAATGTTGGTTTTTCCAAAGTATCCACTTTTACATTTTTCTCAGAAATATATAGTCCCGCTTTCATGGTTTCCATAAAGAACACGCTCCCCTTCTATTGTATACTTGTCGACAACTTAAATAAAACATACTGTTCATGTAATGTTTGCATTTTAAATTTTTTAATAGATCCATAATCATTTGTTTCATTATTCTGTCGTTTCATCAGAAATTTTGCTTACCGTTTTTCTTGTATCTTCGTAATGGGCACGGATTGCTTTTTCAATATGTTCGCGGTTTTTTGAAGCAAGAGCTTCTACAATGAAACGATGCCTGTTAATGAGGTGTCCGATTTCTTCCGAATGATAGGTAAAACGCTTTTCAGTTGCAACCAGCAGAGCTGTCAATACGACATCTCTAATGCCCTGCCACATATGCCCGATTCGGTTATGGTCGACTTCCACGATGAACGTTTCATGAAAAGTTAAATCCTGATAGGCAAAGTCAACGGCATCCTTATGCTTTGCTGCCATCTCCATCTTATCGATAATATAATTAAGCTTTTTGACCAATTCCTCGCTGTCTCTCATAGAAAGCCTTTTTACCGCAAAATTCTCGATCAGAAAACGCACATCACGCAGCTCTTCAATATCTTTTTGCTTCAATCCTAAAACAACTGCTCCCATACGCTTCAGCTCAATAAGGCCCTCATTAGATAGTTTTTTTAAAGCTTCTCTAACAGGTGATCTGCTTGTGCCAAATTCCAAAGCAATCTGATTTTCAGAAAGTATCGTTCCTGGCTTGATTGTTCCATCAATGATCTGCAGGCGGATATCAGAAGCCATTTTCTCTCCAAGAGATGCGCTTTGAAGCCATGAAGCCGGGTAATTCATACTCATCAACTCTCCTAGTGAATATAAAAGGTATGTAAATGTCTTATTGGTAGTTAATTATAGTATGTGCAGACCCATACTTCAAAGTTGGAGTTTTTGTATACTTGTCGACAAGTTACTTATAGTTTACACGCGGTTACTTTATTTGTAAACACAAAAATGTAAGCGTTTCATCTAAAATGCAAGAATGATCTGCCTTGACCCGTTAAAAGAATTAAATTTGCGGGAACTACATCAGTATTCCCATTGACCTTCTTTTTCTATCTTGAAAGCCGATTATTGCATCTTCTCAAGTATGTATTTTAAGAAATGAAGTTTACCATTTTCCCAAAAGGAAATATACACCATTGTAGACAACTATAGGTTGTACATATGAAATCTTTTTAAAAGGAGTTTTTCGAATGGCAAAAAACCCATTAGAACAGTACTTTAACGGTGAATTCCCGGAACAATATCAGGAGCCGCCCGGCCTTCAAAAAGAAATGAGCCCCCTGCCTGACTGCGGTGAAACCAGTTATAAAGGCTCCGGTAAATTAACAGGCAGAAAAGCGCTTGTTACAGGCGGTGATTCCGGTATTGGCCGTGCGGCTGCGATCGCTTATGCCCGCGAAGGTGCGGACGTTGCGATCAATTACCTGCCTGTAGAACAGCCGGATGCGGAAGAAGTCAAAGAGCTGATTGAAAAAGAAGGCCGGAAAGCGGTTCTCATCCCAGGCGATCTGCGCAGTGAGGAATTTTGCCAGGAGATGGTGGAAAAAGCCAACAGCGAGCTTGGCGGATTAGATATTCTGGCGCTCGTCGCCGGTAAACAGCAGGCTGTAGAAGACATTATGGATCTTTCGACTGAACAAATCAAAGCGACGTTCGAAACAAACGTATTTTCTTTGTACTGGACCGTAAAAGCAGCGATGCCTCATTTATCAGCAGGAGCATCGATTATTACTACCACCTCTGTTGAAGCCTTTAATCCGTCGCCGATGCTGTTAGACTATGCAGCGACAAAAGGGACCATTATGAACTTCACGAAAGCTTTCGCCAAACAAGCGGCTTCAAAAGGCATCCGGGTAAACTCCGTTGCACCAGGACCGATTTGGACACCTCTCCAAATTTCTGGAGGACAGCCGACCGCAAACATTCCAAAGTTCGGTCAAGAGACTCCGCCTACCCCGTTGCAGCGTGCCGGACAGCCGGTAGAACTATCAGACGTATATGTATTCTTAGCTTCTGACAGTGCCAGCTACGTTACCGGCCAGATTTACAGTATAACTGGCGGAATGCCAACTGCTTAAGAAGTCTGTCTTTTCATGTTCGAATCAAAAACAAAGCGGCACATAAATGCCGCTTTGTTTTTGTGTTGAGTTAAAAAGCAGGAGGGGTCACTGAAAATAAAATACTGACTTCATGGCTGGCTGCGTTTGTCCACTTATGTTCTGTATAGGCCGGAATTTTAACGCTGTCGCCTGTCTGCAGCTCATATTCATCCCCTAACAGCGTTAAGCCAATTGGTCCCTCTAATACAAACGCAACTTCTTCCCCTTTATGGGAAAGCGGCTTTTCGGAAGAATGGCTGCCGGGTGCCAAGCGCATAATGGCTGTGGCAAGCTGACTCGTAAAGTCAGGCGAAACCAATTCATAATGAAGTCCGTCAATCACCATTTGCTTGCGGTCTTCCTTCCTCACAATCAGCTCTTTTGTATTAATCTCTTCCATAAGAAATGTAAAAACCGGCACATCCAACGCTTTCGCCAGAGACTTCAGTGTCTGAATGGACGGATTGGCACTGCCTTTTTCAATCTGGCTTAACATTGAAGGCGTAATCTCTGCCCGCTTCGCCAATTCCCTTAAAGAAAGACCCATATTTTTTCTCATCTCTTCTACTTTTTGACCAATGGAAGAACGGTTCATGATGCACCTCTGTTAAATTATATTTAATTTTTTAACTTTTACTGAACAAACTAGTTTGAATATGTTAAATTAAAATTAACATATTAAATGAAAACGAACAATTAATGGAGGGTGCCACATGCTTGCTTTTATCATAATGACGCTGTTTGTAGTAATGAGCCCAGGGGTCGATACCGCCCTGATTACAAAGCGGACAATGTCTGATGGACGAAAAGCCGGATTTCAAATGGCGGCGGGCATTACAGCCGGTTCTCTTGGCCATACAATTGCAGCGGCATTAGGCTTATCTGCTCTCTTAGTACAATCTGCTATCGCCTTTAACCTGATTAAATGGGTCGGTGCTGTGTATTTGATTTATTTGGGAGTCACTGCTTTTCTACCGAAGAAAAAAAGACCTGCACAAGAAAAGCAAGGTCCTGCAAAACAAAGATCCGCTTTTCGGGAAGGACTGCTTTCCAATCTCCTTAATCCAAAAGTAGCGGTATTCTTTTTAACCTTTTTACCTCAATTTGTTACGAGTTCGGATCGTGCTATGATAGATCTTTTTCTGATGGGCTGTACGTATGCCCTGCTGTCTATTGTCTGGTTTGTGGTATATGTTTTCTGTCTCCACTTTATCCGCGAATGGCTGCTGTCCCCTGCTGTGCAAAACTGGATGGAGAAAGCAACCGGAATCGTATTAGTTGGATTTGGCATCAAGCTGTTATTCACAAAAGCCGATGCCGGATAAAGTTTCTCCAGCGTTCTAACAGCTAGAGCAGTTCTCCTCCGTATTAAAACCGCTTTTGAAGAAATAAAAAAGACCACTTAAGAAAAGCGGTCTACTTTGATAGAACCTTTATCAATCAGAGTTGGCAAGGGTTCTATCCATGCGGTTTACTCGGCGGGTCTTGGACCAGGAACCATGCCGGAACTCTGCACAGTCATAACAGGGCGGACCGTCATATCTCCATTCACACGGACCTGGCAGGATAAGCGGATATTGTCTTCCACTAGTCCTTTGTCATCAAATGCTTTTTTTTCGATGTTGGTTAAATCATCAAAATCACCTTCCAAGATTTCTACCCGGCAGGTTGTACATCTCGCTTTTCCTCCACACCGGTGTAGAATCCCCACTCCATTATCTTCTAACGCAAGCACCAGCTTCTTCCCTGCTTCCACTTCAAATGTACCTTCTCCTACTACTGTTATTTTCGGCATCATTTTACCTCCTCTGATCAGCGTGTTAAAAAAATCTGTACTTCGTCTACCTTCTCATAAGTTCATTATCTCCAATGAACGCTTCTCTTAAAAACAAAAACACCTTTCAGCTGCTTTTTAGGTATACGATACCCGTTTTCAACTGAAAGGTGTTATTTTCTTGATTAAAGAAGTGTGTTCTGCAAATTATTTTAAATAAGATCTCCAGCTGCAGTCATGGAACCCTTTTGAAGACTATCGGAAAATACACTGTAGGCAATCACTTTATTTTTATACTGCTTCACCACATCCACATGGTCCTCATAGCGGTAGACAAATAACCGGACATCTTTGCGTCCTCTTTTCGTATCCACTACAAATGGGATCCCACCGTTTTCCGGTTGCAAAAATAAAGATTCATTCCCCGGAAAAATATAATATTTTTTTAAAACAGACGCTTCATTAAACTGTTGAATCATTTGTGCTTTTTCTTCGCCTTCCAAGCGTGTCCCATCAAACGTAATGGTCGTGTTCTCTTCACTGAGTTTGGCATGCATTTCATACTTGCGGATAAGCCGTTCCACTGCGCCGGTTGGAAGGCATGTTACTAATATTTTAAACAGACCGAAGACCACTGTTAAAAGCAGAGCAGTCGTTGACATCTTCATCATCTCCATTTTTATTTTAAACATAAAGGTGCCTTTTATTCTCTGTTTACTATCATACTAGATTTATCAAAAAAAGAACCAGCCAATTTATCTCTTTTTAGGCCATCCAATTTGAAGAAATAGTGGGCTTGCTTATGTTTAAGGCAGAGATTGAACTGCCTTTAAGGCTTCCGCAAACCGTCCGATTCCCTTCCGGATGGCTTCGGGTTCTTCCCGCCCGAATGTGAATCGGACATAACCTGTTTTTGAACCCATAATACTGCCCGGCACAAAAGCGACGCCTCTTTTCATAGACTCATTTAACAGCCCGTATTCATCGACTTCTTCTTTTAATTTGCACCATAGATGGATACCGCCTTGCGGCACGAAAAATTCCACCTGGTCTCCTAGAATCTTCGTTAGACTTGACGTTATTTCATTTCTTTGCGCTTCTAATTTCCCTCTCAGCATGGCAATATGATCGTGAAACTGCTCTGTCCCTAGAAATTCTTTCGCCACCCATTGCGGAAAAATACTGTGGCCAAAATCAACCTGCTGTTTGGCATCAGCGAGCCGCTGAATAACCGTGCTTGGGCCAATCACCCAGCCGATCCGCAGCCCTGACGCAACAGTTTTGGATAATGAACTCACATACAGCACATTTCCGTTCTCATCCATTGATTTCAGCGTCGGATGCACTTCTCCACTAAAAGACGTTAAGCTGTACGGATCATCTTCAATAACTGGAATACCAAATTCGGCTGACAGCTCCAGCACTTTCAGGCGTCTTGCCTGAGACAGAATCGTCCCGCTCGGATTTTGGTGGTCTGGATTCAAGAAAACCATCCGGATCTTATGCTTTTTATGAAGATCCGCCAAATCTTGAGGATTCATACCCTGTTCATCGACAGGCAGATGAAACGTCTTTAAGCCGGCAGACTGAAAAATCGGCAGAGAATAGCAATAAGAAGGATCCTCTATCGCGACGGCATCTCCGGGCTTTAGCAGGCATTGGATAATCAAATGGAGAGCCTGCTGGGCACCTGAAGTAATCAAAACAGAGGCTGGGTCCGCCTTAATCCTTTTGTATTCCTCAACATGAGAACAGATGGCTTCCCTTAAGGATTCGTTTCCTTGCGGATGATCATAACCAAGGTAGCCAGTAAAAGGCTGGCGGGAAAGAATCTCTTGAAATTCGGTATTTGGTAATAGCGCCGCGGTGAGTTCACCGCTGGCCAGATTAATCAAATCGTTTTTGTATGTTTCTATGCGAATACGCTGAACCATAGGGAGATTCGGTAAAAAAGAACCGTCTTCTACGTAGCGGCCCCAGTTCGGAACCCGCTTGTGGGCGATCCCCCAAATGTTTGTACTGACTCTTGTGCCGCTTCCTTTTTTTCGTTCAACCACGCCCAAAGACTGTAATTCTTCATAAGCCGCCACAACGGTACTTCTATTCACTTGCAGCTCACTGGCCAAGGCACGTTCGGAGGGCAGCAGGCTGTCAGCTGAAAACGTGCCTTCGGAAATTCCCTGTTCTATGTAATCTGCAATCTGCTTGTAGATCGGTTTTTTGTCCGTTCGGTCCGGTCTCCAATCCATGTACATTCCCTTCTTCCCTGATGTCCTTTTTCATCGTTTACATAAAAAAGAGCAGCAATCAAAACCTTTTTATCACTAATGCTATTTTAAACTCTAAGCCATGTAACCATCCACTTTTATCATTTTTCACCCCTCCACTTTATATCCTTTTGTATGTAAATAACAGGCTCTGTTACATAATCATCTTGATTGCTTAGCAAAAGAAAAAGGACCTTGTCAGGTCCTTTAACTGTTTCATGTTGAACTGAACACCCTCGTTAGTTGAAGAATGTACCCAAAAACAAAGTTACAAAATAAATCGCCCAACTTACTTTGCCTCATCCTTTATCGCTTTATCAAGACAGATAAGTCACCCTCGAAAACTTTTTCTTCTTTATGGTTATAAGTAGCTAATAATACGGTAAGAATACCCGTTTCCTTTTTTGCTGCCTGCTTATCTATAACTTCAACAATAGTATGTAATTCATCTCCAGGATAAACGGGTTTTACAAATTTAATATTGTTCATCCGTGTTCCAGCAATAACATCCTCACCGTAGAACCCTTCTTCAACCCAAAGCTTAAATGAAATGGCCAGCGTATGTATACCAGAAGCAATAATCCCATTAAACCTTCCCTGATCTGCTTTTTCCTCGTCCAAATGCATATATTGGGGATCAAATTCACCTGCAAACCTTATAATGTCCTCTTTTGTCAATTTGAATGATTTCGTTTGGAATACCTGTCCAAGTGTAAACTCATCTAACTTCATTTCTGCACCTCTATTTTGTAATGGTTAAACTCATTTATACCAGTGCTGCATACTTAACGAGTAGAAAATAACATCTAAGCTTTCTTTCAATACAATAACTTGTTAATTTTTAAAAAATCAATATAGCAAGCAAAACAAAAAAGAAAAGCCTGTAAGACTGGCTTTTCTATTACTGTATCATAATAAAGTCGGTTAACACAAAACGGTTTCTAACTGTAAGATCTACTTCCGCTTTTTCTTAGGTTCATCAAGTTCAACAAATTGAGGGTAGAAATGATATAAAATTAATCCCGAGAATCCAAGGATAACAAGGGTAATAATCCAGCTGCCGATTGAATTCTCCTGGACGACTGCTGTGCTTAAAGCTAATGCCACCACGCCAAAACCTGCCAGTACGCCCTGTTTCGCGTACATAAATAACAATAGAATAAAGGCGCTAACCCTTTCTAATGCCCCTCCTGTGTTACATTCCTTAAAAAATTGAATGATAAATAGGACAAGATTCCATGAAATTAAAATCGTGATTCCTGCTGCAAAAATTAAATCATATAAACCTGCAAACATATTAATCTCCTTACCATGTCTGTGTTCACTAACACATTTAGTGTTCTTTGCGTTACGGTGAATGCAAAACCTAAATGGCTTAAACGAATCGTCAAAACCCTTTTTAACAACTTTATTACCCTGCCACTGTTCACTTTAAACGAGTCTACTTTTTAACTCTTGAACTGTACGCACAATATCTATCTTACACCAGCTTCAGCAAAATAACACCCGTCAGGATCGATAAGATGGAAAAAAACTTCCTTCTGCTCCGCGATTCTCCAAATACAAAAATACCAAGTAATGTGGTACTTACAATCGTCAGCCCAGCCCAAACCGCAAAGACAACGCCTACTTCTAAATATCGGGCAGATAATGAAACAAAATAAATACAGGTAATAAACAGCCCAAAAGCGCCGATTGTCGGCTTGATTACTTTAAAGCCGTTTGACAGCTTCACACATAACTGGCCTGAAACACCCAATAAAATGCTTAGGCTTAAAAACAAATACCCCATTATAAACGTTCTCCTTTCAGTGTTGATTTTGTTCCAGGCTTCGTATTGATAGCCACGGCACCTATGACAATTAAACCAATGCCAAGCAACTTAACCACGGATATACTTTCATGAAACAAGAGAATTCCCAAAAGGGTAACTAAAGCTGTTCCAGTTCCTGCAAAAACAGCATTCACGATTCCTACTTCGCGATTTGCCGTGATGAAAATATAAATCGCAATAGATGAACAATAAAAGAAAATTGCTAAAACCGTTGGCATAAAAACGGTGAATCCATCCGCCAGGTTAAGAAAAGTGACCCCAATAACTTCAAATAGGATGGAAACGAGTAATAAGCTATAATAAGCCATAGATAAAAGCCCCATTTCAAGGAAGTGTATGTAGTTGAATAATCTTAAATCAATCGAATACTTTGTTGCTGTGGCAGAATACGGCACGTTGACCAAGGCAGCGCATCATCTTCACGTTACGCAGCCTGCTTTAAGCAAACAAATAAAGTTATTTGAGAATGAACTTGGATATAAGCTGTTTGAACGCTCTCATCAGGGGATGAAGCTTACAGACAAAGGAAGGAACTTGTATGAGGATGTTTCCCCCCTGTTGCTTGCTTTGAAAAATAAAATGAAAGAACACAGTATAATTAAAAACATCCGCTTCGGCGTCTCTCCTTTTCTGGCTACCTATTACCTTCCTGAGCTAGAAGCCGAACAGAAGATTAAAATAGATTTTACGGTCACACGGGAAGAATGCAGTGAATTTCTTCCTATGCTCGAATCAGGAAAAATCGATTCTGCTATTGTGCAGGATTACGCTTCCTACCCGGGCCTTTTTTCAAAGTTTCTTTACGAAGAAGAGTTCCAGGCCGTGGTTCCTAAAGGGCATCCTTTAACCGAAAAAGCATCTATACATATAAAAGATTGCCTGAATTATCCTCAGGTTTTGCCGCCAGAAGACAGCCAGTTGTATCGTAATATTCAGTCATTCATAAAAGAAAAGAACATCGAACCAGTGAAAATTGTTTGTATGCCCTATCACACTATTACTGATTATGTGATGAAAGGATATGGGATCACCTACCTTCCTGCGCTTATGATTGAACATCTGTCTTACAAAAATCTGCAGTTTATTCGATTAGAAAACAAAGAGCTGATCAGAAAACTATATCTTTTTGCAAATAGCCGCCACGTTTTTGATATAGTCTGGCAGCAGTTACAAAAAGAACATTCTTTGTAGTTATTTTAGCGGCTTTAAGCCGTCAGAAAAATTGATCAATCGATATAAAGGTATAACCGTAAGTTATACCCCTGTAGTCATTCCTCCTTAGAATTGATTATTCGGCCGAAAAGTTCTAAAGATCCTTCTTCATTTGTTTAACCAAAAATCAGGTTAATTTTAAAATATAGAAGACCAGCTCTTTGGCACTAGGTAATAATATGAGATAATATGATATAATACAGTGATTATGATTGCATTTAGGAGGCAAATATGGACGATTTATTAAAATTAAAAGATAAAACGATTGTTATCATGGGCGTAGCAAATGAGCGTAGCATTGCTTGGGGAGTAGCAAAATCCCTTCACAAAGCAGGCGCAAAACTTATTTTTACATACCGAAAAGAACGTTCACTTCAGAAACTAGAAAAGGCTTTAGCTGCTACCAGCATCGAAGCAGAATTGATTGTTCCATGTGATATCAACAGTGACGAAAGCATTCAAGCTGCTTTTTCCCGCATCGGAGAAAAAACAGGTATCATTCATGGTGTTGTTCATTCCATCGCTTTTGCACATGCAGAAGATCTGAAAGGTGCGTTCATCGACACGTCCCGCGACGGTTTTGCATTCGCGCAGGATACAAGCGCTTATTCCCTAATCGCGGTAGCGAAAGCAGCAAAACCTTTCATGACAGAAGGCGGCTCTATTATCGCGATGAGTTACCTTGGTGCTGAACGTGTGGTTCCAGGCTACAATGTAATGGGTATCGCTAAAGCGTCACTTGAAGCTTCTGTCAGATATTTAGCGGAAGATCTAGGTGCAAGTGATATTCGCGTGAACGCGATTTCAGCTGGCGCTGTTCGCACTTTAGCGGCAAAAGGCATCCCATCTTTTAATGAGATTCTTCATCAAATCGAAGAAAAGGCACCGCTTAGAAGAAACGTCACACAAGAAGAAGTTGGCGACATGACTTTAGCGATGCTGAGCCACCTTTCAAGAGGCGTTACAGGCGAGATCGTGTATGTGGACTCTGGCTATAACATTCTCGGTTAACCTTTATCCTTCATTTTTGCATACCACTATAGATTCTCATCTTTTAAGAGTGAGCGAATCTTAAATATATGGAGCTCATGCATTCCAAAAAATAAAAAAATCCACCAAGGTATAAGCTGCCTTGGTGGATTTTTTTATCCGTTCGTTTTTTCATTTTCTTTTTCAATAGCCAGCCTCAATACCAATAGCGCAAGCAGGACCGTGAGCGGCGTCATGAGCAGCTTTTCTAAATCAGAGTTGGAAGCAGTATTGCCCACTGAATTCAGCACCATAATTCCAAACATGGTCCATAAACCAACATTTACGGTTCTCTTGAATCTGCCTTTTAGAAAATAGCCTAATTTCATAGCAACGATCAAAATAAATACCGTTTGTACCAGGATTGATATCGCTTCAAAAATGATTAAATCTTCCTGACTCTTTAAGCGTCCTCCCCAGACAAAATCATACGGCAAAATGTTCAAGACGATTAAGATATGCATAAAGAGGGCTGCTGTGTTGATGGCGAGTATGATATTCCCCGCCATCCGCGTGCCAAGTACTGTTTTCATTGTGCCTCCTCATTCGATTCGGACATGTTTAATCACACTCAGCAACAAACTTCAAGAAATGCAATCGATCACCGTCTGTTTTACTTATATAGGCAGTGCTATTATTAACGGCTCTAACGCCTTCGTTGTTTTAAGTTATTTTAAGTCCTTTTCAGTGTATTCAGCTGCTAAGAGTTTATGTTAAAAAGGACTGCTGGCAGTAAGCAACCGTGGAACATACTTATTACCAGGCCAGCTGAAGGATGTTTCGTACATCCTCTTCATGCAGTTTTACAAAGTTGCCAAGCGGCCCTCTCTCCGTGCCTTTTTTCGCCATTTCATCAATGCGGTCATCACCAATGTCTACCTGTCTCAAAGAAACAGGCATGCCGATCGAATGGAAAAACTGCTTTGTTTTTTCGATGCCTTTCAGCGCTGTTTTTTCGAGGTCATTCAAGTCGATTTCTACATCCCATACTCGATGCGCAAATTGAGCAAAACGGTTGAGATCGTGTTTGTATACATACGTCATCCATGCCGGGAACACGATCGCAAGCCCCGCACCGTGGGCAATGTCATAAATGCCGCTGATTTCATGCTCGATGTCGTGGCTTCCCCAGTCACCTACACGCCCTGTGTTTAACCAGTCGTTGTGAGCAACCGTTCCCGCCCACATGATCTCTGCACGCGCATGATAATTCTCGGGCTCATCCAAAACCGTATGCGCATTATTAATAATGGTTTTTAGTGTCGCTTCACAAAGCCGGTCTGTCAGTTCCACGTTTTTCTCATTCGTAAAATATCTTTCCAGTATGTGAGCCATCATATCCGTTATACCGCAGGCCGTTTGATAAGCCGGCAACGTATATGTAAGTTCAGGGTTTAAAATGGCAAATTTCGGTCTCATCGAAGGGTGGCCCGTCGCTCTTTTATACCAGCCGTCCTCCGCCGTAATAACCGTACCGTTACTTGTTTCACTTCCCGCAGCCGGAATGGTAAGAACGACACCAAGCGGCAGGCAGTCTGTAACAGCACTTTTCCCCGTAAAGAAATCCCATACATCTCCCTCGTATTTCACACCCGCAGCAATTGCCTTTGCAGAATCAATAACGCTTCCCCCGCCTACGGCTAGAATAAAATCAATATTGTGCTCCCTGCATAGTGAAATACCTTCCCGAACAAGGCTTACTCTCGGATTGGGCTGTACGCCGCCTAGTTCAATGATCTCGATTCCCTGCTCCCGCACAGACTGCATAACTCTATCGTATAAACCGCTTTCTTTAATGCTTCCCCCGCCGTAATGCAAAAGCAGTTTTTTACCGTATACAGCAGCTTCTGTCCCTACTACTTGTTCCTGTCCTTTTCCAAAAATAACTTTTGTAGCGTTTTGAAATACAAAATCCTGCATTTGCGTATCCTCCCCTAACGTGATTCGTTTCATTGAAACAAGCATTTTTATCGTATCATTAAATCGGTTAAAAGCAGAGGGACCCTTTTCCCGTTTCTAGAAGCAACAAATTTATTTTATGTCCCGTTTTTCAAGTAATGATATATATCTAATTAGCTTTCTGTCCTTCTTAATCTTTAAAATATATCCTTATGAATTTTAACTCACTTTCCTTTTGTTACTCTCTCAAGCACAAAAAAGTATCCAGATTCCTCTTTTCCGCCTTTCAGATCCATAACACCCAGTACAGTATGGTCATCCACTTTTCTAAACATGTCATACATGCCATGCTGGTCATAAATCATTGTGGCACTTAAGACGCCTCTATACTCCAGCATACGTATTCTCGCTTTGTCTTTTTTGGTTGCGATAAAAGGTGATGCAGCTGAAAACAATGGCTTAACCAGGGATCTAGGAATTTTGTCAAATGGCAGAGACAAAGGGATAAAACCCGGATTGATCTTATACAATACACCATTATTTTTTTGAAAAACGAGCGGATGGACCGTTTCGGAGTCGATAAATTCCTTGCCAAACCAGTTCACAGATTCAAGCAGGCCATCCATCGGGTGGTTCGTCCTGAACTCCCTGCCCTTCCATAATCCGATCATAAAAGAAAGATCGATACTTTCCAATTGGTCAAAAAATTGAAAGGCCTCCGCTTGCGATATGGGCCCTTCTGTAAGAAACTTCTCCAGCTTTGTGCGGGGATTCATTCATCAGCCTCCTCACTTCTTTTCCCTTTTCTTTCCTCCGTTCGTTTCATTATACCCTTTTTACGCAAAGAAAAAGACCGAGCGGAAACCCGGTCTTGATTACGTAGCTTTTCATACTGCAATGGTTTTGTATTTTAAAAAGGCGCCCCGCTCATAGCATGCTGGACAGATATTACAAAGGTAACCCCATTTTCCTGACATACTATTAGTATTTTGGATTTAGAACTTTTCTCTATCTATATATAACTGCCTGAATGTTTAGAAAATCAGGTAATCTTTTTTGCTTTTTCAGCTTGATATCCAGCCAATTGATGCTTCGAAAAATAGGATTTTGCTGCTTCTAAACACTGCTGCGCAAATTTCTCATATCCCATTTCCTTCAATCGTTTTGTATGAGGTAATTCGATAGAGTAAGGCATTTCCGGAAGACTGGTTACAATAGCTGCCACATCAATTCCCCCTTCTCCTACATACGAACGTTCTTCTCGAAGGATACGGGTCATTTCTTCTAGGGATTGTGGAATACCCGCCTGAGCATCGCATAGATGAAGAAAACGAAACCAATCCCGCGGTAATTGTTGCAGATCCTCTACTTTTTCTTTTGAGCGATGAAAATGATGAACATCAATCATTAGTCCGGCATTTTCTTGTTTGGCCGCTTTTAATATATCTACGGCTTCTGCCAGCGTCGATACGCTGGCAATCGGTACAAATTCCAGTTCGACAGTAAGTCCAAACGGATCTGCAAGCTCGCACAATTCTACGAAGCGTTCGACCGCAAAGGATCGGTCATCTGTCCAAATGCTGCTAAGTACGTGGCATCCGCCAAGCTCAGCTGCCACTTCCATTGCAGGAAGATAGCTTTTCGGCTCTGTTCCGTCACAAATTCTTGCAAGTTCAATATCCAGCAGCTTCATCCCCGTCTCAGCCATCGCTTTCTTTGTTTCTTTTAACAGCAGCTTACTTTCTGTTAAAGAAACTGCAGGCTCTCCAGGCACGCCCATGTGAATAGGTCTAAAGCTAACAAAATCATAACCGGTTCTTGAAGCGATATATGTCATCTCAGGCGGCAGACAGCCAAGTACAGTGAGGTAGGCAAGAGAAAATTGTGGAGCCATCTTTCTTCCTCCAATCGTACATTTTGTAAATATAGCTTAGTTTGTCGCCACGTGGTGAACAGTTTTGCCCGGTGAGTAAATATCCATGATGTTCCAATGCCCTGCGGTTGGCACTGGATTATTCAGCATAGCTACATCAATAACAACCGGTTTGTTGGCTGCAATCGCAGCTTCAAGAGCCGGCTTAAACTCCTCTGCTTTTTCAATTTTCACGCCTTCTATGCCGTATGCGCGGGCAATCGCCGCAAAATCTGGTGAATACGGCTGGCCATCCTTTTCGAATAATGTGCCGAGTGTCGTGCCGTAGTGGGCTTTTTGAAGACCGGCAATCGTACCAAAGGCAAAATTGTTCATAATCACCCAGATAACCGGTATATTTTCTTCTGCTGCTGTGGCAAGAAGCGCCGGGTTTTGCCCAAAACCGCCATCACCCACAAGAGACACAACTACACGGTCAGGATGAGCGACTTTAACGCCCAGTGCAGCGGGTGCGCCAAAGCCCATCGTCGCGAAACCGCCCGGAGTGAAAATGGTGCCTGGCTCTAAAATATCAAACTGCTGGCCGACGCCGTTTTTATTCCAGCCAACATCTGTTGTGATAAAGGCGTCACGCGGCAGTACGTCGCGCACTTCTGCTAAAATCCGCTGAGGCTGCATTGGAAAGCTGTTATCTTTAATAAATTCTTTATTGCTGTTTTTAAAAGCTTGCTTATTCGCGGCGATCTCAGCCTTCAGCGCTTCATTTCGGCGGCCTTCTGGCGCTATTTTCTTTGCTACTCGGTTCAATACGGTTAATGCTTGCTTTAAGTCTGCCACTGCACCCATCTCGACTGGATAGTTGCGGCCAATTTCGCTGGCTTCAATATCGATTTGGATTAGTTTGGTCGGCGGAAAATGAAAAGTATACTCGTCTTCCCATGAGCTGCTGTCCGCTTCGGCAAAACGAGTGCCAAGAGCTAACATATAATCCGCTTCTTTGCATTTATTGTTAATAAACTCAGTGCCCCAGAAGCCAGTCATGCCAAGCACAAGTGGATTGTCGTCTGCTACTGCCCCTTTGCCCATCAGTGAATGCGCTACCGGAAAATCAAAATGATTCACAAACTCAGCCAATTCTTCTGCTGCATCTGCAAGCAGCACGCCGCCGCCCGCGTAAACAACCGGGTTTTTCGCATCAAGAAGAGCATTAATAATCGTTTCTGCTGTGTCTTCATCGATGGACGGTTTTTGAAGTGCCTTCGTATGGTGTTTTTGTTTTTCAAACAGCTCCGTATCAATTTCTTTTGAAAAAATGTCCATTGGAACAGATACAAGTACCGGTCCTGGTGTGCCCGTTTCAGCCAGCTGGAATGCTTTCTCTAAAATTTCCGGCAGCAGATGCGGGCTGTCTACACGCCATGCGCGTTTTACAAAAGGACGGTAAATTTCATACTGTGTCGCATCCGCATGAAGGTTGATCTCCTGATGCGGGTGCTTTCCGTAGTAATGGCTTGGCACATCGCCCGCAATGACAACCATTGGAATACAATCCATTGCTGCATTCGCCACCCCGGTTGCGGCATTGGTCATGCCCGGCCCCACATGGCTTAATACAACAGATGTCTGCTTTTTCGCGCGTGCATATCCGTCTGCGGCATGGGAAGCCACTTGTTCATGGCGTACGTTAACAAATTTAATTGAACTTTTTTCTAGCTCTGTTAAAACAGCAATATTGGTGTGCCCGCACAGTCCAAAAATATGTTCTACACCGCGGTCTTCTAAATATTTAACGAGTTGACGAGAAATCAGTTCTTTCATTGATGAAAGCCCTCCTTAAAGTTCAAAATAATTTTGGCGTATTGCCCTGAGACAGCCGCTTCGTATGCACGCTCATATTCTTTAAGCGGAATGATATCCGCAATAATAGGATCAATTGTGAATTCCGGCAGCTTCAAGTATTCTGCACTTTCCGAGAAATCAGTCGGAAAGTTGTAAATGATGCTTCCATGAATAGAAATTTCATTGCGGACGATTTTCAGGATCGGCAGTGTGGCTTCATCCGTTAAGCCAATTAAAACAACTTCACCGCCCGGTTTTACAATATCTACAGCCTGCTCAACTGCCTGTCTGACACCTGCTGCCTCAATCACAACATCAAATTGCATCTTTTCTGGCACAGCAGATGGAACAAACGTCTGAATATCACCGTACACAGAAACCTTTTTTAGCTTTTCCTTATTGATGTCAATAGCTGTAATATCTGCACCGAGGTGAGCAGCAAGCGCAATGGCAAGCTGTCCTTCTGTTCCGCAGCCAATTACCGCAACGGAGGTGCCTTTTGTAATGTTCGCTCGTTTAAAAGCGTGAATGACAACTGCAAAAGGCTCAATTAACACAGCCCGTTCATCCGATAATTCATCCGGGACAGGCAAAATATATTTAGCAGGCACCGTAAATTCTTCCGAGAAGCCGCCGTCTGTGTTGACGCCAAGAGATTTTTTAAAAGCACAAAGATTGGTTTTTCCTTTTTGGCACTGTTCACACTCACCACAATAGGAGTTTGGCTGTACCACAACGCGTGTACCGATTGGAATATCCACTTTTTCTCCAGCTTCAATGACCATTCCAAGCAGTTCATGCCCTGGAGTAAGCGGATAAGAAGCATGAGCAATTTTCCCTTTATACACACCAATATCGGATCCGCAGATGCCGCCGTAAATTAATTTGAGTTTTACTTCATCCTGCTTCGGTGCCGGGGCACTGCTTTCTTGTAAAGAAATATCCCCAGGGCCTGATATATGGAGACTCCGCATTTTATTCACCGCTGTAAGTTCATTGAGTTTACGCTCTAAAATACTCATAGGCTCACACCGGAAGCTGAAGCACGATCATTTTTGATTCTGTCATGTCTTCAACAGCGAAACGCGGGCCCTCACGTCCAATACCGCTGTTTTTGACGCCTCCATACGGCCAGTGATCCAGACGGAAATTGGAAGTTCCATTAATCACAACTCCCCCAACAGCCAGTTCATGTGCCGCTTTATAAGCCAGGTCGAGCTGATTTGTGAAAATACCTGCCTGAAGACCGAAATCTGAATCGTTCGCTTCTGAGATGGCTTCTTCGATTCTTTCATAAGGAAGAATGCTGACGATTGGGCCAAATACCTCCTGGCAGACAACATTCGTTGTTTTAGGCGGATTCAGCAAAATTGTTGGCTGAACACTAGCACCGTTCTGTTTGCCTCCTGAGACAACTTCGGCTCCATCTTTTACAGCTAGATCGATCCAATTAACGATACGGTCAGCTGCCTGCTCATTGACTAACGTGCCCACATCAGTTGATGGGTCAAGAGGATCGCCTACTTTCAGCTTTTCTACTTCGTTTTTCAAAAACTCCTTAAACTGGGGAACGACTGATTGATGCACATAAATACGCTGAACAGAGATACAACTCTGTCCCGAGTTGCTGAAGCCGGTACGCGCGCACATGGCTGCAGCCCTCTCCAAATCTGCGTCTTCATGAACAATGGTCGCCGCATTTCCGCCAAGTTCGAGCAGCACTTTTTTCATTCCGGCAATTGAGCAAATATTGCGGCTGGCTACCGTACCTCCCGTAAACGAAATAATGTTCACACGATCATCTTTTACAATGGCCTGCCCGCTTTCCACTCCGCCGAGAATCATGTTTACTGCATTTAATGGAAGGCCGGCTTCATGCAAAAGTTTCAATAAAGCGCTTGCAATTAAAGAAGTTTGAGGCGCCGGCTTTAAAATCGTACTGTTTCCTGCAGCAAACGCCGGGCCTACTTTATGACAAACAAGGTTTAATGGAGCATTAAAAGGAGTAATAGCGGCAATTACGCCTACTGGAACACGAAACGTCACAGCGATTGCTTGTTCTCCACGTTCGGAAGCATCTCCAGGCATGCTCTGCCCATGCAGCCGTTTGGCTTCTTCTCCTGACAGCTCCAGTGTTTCAATGGAGCGGGATACTTCATCCAGCGTGTTTTTCAGTGGTTTGCCAAGTTCTAATGAAATTAATGTTGCAAACTCTTCTTTTCGCTCCTCTAGAAGAAAAGCGGCTTTCTTTAAAATACGAGCCCGTTTATGTGCCGGGATGGCCGCAATTTCTTTTTTGGCTTCAAATGCAGCTTGTAGTGCTTGTTCTGTATCTTCCATTGTCGCGAGTACTTGATGCCCAATAACCTCTCCAGAATATGGGCTTTTTACTTCTATGACTTCCCGATTTCCTTCCAGCCACTCACCATTTACAAACGGCTGAGCTCTTTTAAGTTCTGTCATAAGGGCCGTTTGTTGTTTTTTCAATTCTGCCATACGGATCACCTGCTTTTATAAATTTTTCACGTTATTAGATCGATCTAATAGAAAGCCTTTTTTTAGATCGATCCAATAATCGACCTAATAACATCGCTTTCGTGTAAGCGTTAACAACATCTTATAACAGCTTAACGTTTTATGCAATACTTTTTATACAATTTTTATTAAATTTTTAATGCATGGACGAAAACGAATAATTTTGTTAGGTTTATAGAGTAGATCGATCTAGAAAGAAGGTATAGTATGGTTTTACTCCTTTATACATCCTTGATTATCCTTTACATTTTGTCTGTTTTTTTTGATGCTTCTTTTCTCCATTACATTGTAGGAATTGCAGCCTTTTTAACACTACTGACAGCTGCCTTTCGGGCAAAAGGGCTGTATTTTTACTCCGGGCTTCTGTTTTTTCTCATTGGATCTGTGCTTTTTATCATGCAAGATCTTCCCTGGCATTACTTTTTTTTATATTTCGATTCAATGCTCGGTGTAATGTCCCTTTTTCTTGTACTGCCTTTTTTAAATTCTATTATCCGAACCGGACATTATGACACGAATCTAAACACTCTGCTTCGCCAGAATGTTCAAGGGTTTGAAAAACTATATCGGCGCAGCTTTCTTGTATCCCATGTGCTTGGCTTGTTTTTAAACGTTGCCACGATTCCGTTGCTAAAAAACACGCTTCATCATACCTTGAAACAGTTTCCAAGAGAAAAAGCACAAGCTTTTCTTTCTCAAAGTCTTCTTCGCGGCTATGCCCTTTGTTTATCGTGGAGCCCGATGGAAGTCATGGTGATTACATCACTCGATATCACAGGAAAAACATACATTGAAATTGTTCTGGTTATGTTAATGCTCGTTCTTCTTTTTACCGCCGCTGATTACACCATTTCTTTTTTTAAGTATCGTACATTTGGCTTACATATCGCAGATTCTTTGCAGAAAAAATCAAATGTCACACGGAAGCTGCTTCAAATGGGCGGCATGCTTTTGCTTTTTGTCTGCTTAGCCTCTATATTTCAGCATTACTTTCAAACAGGCTACCTGCTTTCTGTTGTGATCGTAATTATTCCTATTTCATTATTATGGGCTTGTTTAATTAAAAAGCAAAAACGGTATCTTAAAATCACGATACCGCACTGGAAAGAACGTACAAGAGGCCTTTCCAATTACTTTTTTATGTTTTTAAGCGCCGGTTTATTTGTGAATATGCTTTCTGAATCTCACACGCTGTCTTTTTTACAAGATATGTTTTACAGCGTTTCTCATCAAACACTGTTTTTTTATGTTTTGATTGGCCTGTACTTTTTCGTGACGTCGCTTGTCGGCTTTCACCCGCTTGTTTCCATTACCCTTTTAGGAGAGCTGCTGAAGCCTTCCTTGCCCGATGCATCATCTATTTCACTTACCATTGTGCTGATTACCTGCAGCCTGGCAACTGTGATGTACAGTCCTTTTAATTTATCGGTTTCTATCCTGTCGGACCTTTTGCGTATCAATCCATTTAAAATTGTACGGTGGAACCTCCCGTTTGCGTTACTTTATATGAGTGTCAGTATTTTCATTGCTTATACAATAGGGCTGCTTCTTTAACACATAGAAAAGGTTGAGTGTTGGGAGCTGAATGAAAGGAACACCGTGCTTTTCCAATTCTTTATATTCATTAAAAAAGCGATTCCGGGTGGAATCGCTTTTCTGCCTTGTTCAGAAGAGGCTGAACGAATAAAAGACTTATCCCAGCTTTACCTGTCCTTCTGGTTTTGGACTAAGCATGGAACAAGGACCTGCTTGAAGCATATAACTGCTGCTGTCTGTTTTTCCAAGCAGCTGTTGGACTTCTTTTGCTGCATCAATCATTTTTGCTAAGTCAATCTCTGTTTCAATGCCCATTTCCTCAAATCCGTGTACAAGATCCTCAGAGGCAATGTTTCCTGATGCTCCAGGAGCATACGGGCAGCCGCCTAACCCCGCAATTGAACTATCAAAATGAATCACACCCTGCTGCAAAGCGGCAACCGCATTGGCAAAAGCCATGCCGCGCGTATTATGAAGATGCATTGAAAACGTCATCGCAGGAAACTGTTCTGTTAATCGGCCAAGATAACTGTAGACTTGACGTGGATTAGCCATACCTGTTGTATCGGCCAGCGATACCTCTTGAATTCCCATTTTAGTATATCGATCTAATATAACCGCCAGGCGATCGACAGGAACAATTCCTTCATACGGGCAGCCAAAGGCCACTGAAATGGAGCCTCCCACTGTTACTCCATGTTTCTCCGCTAATGCAATAATAGGTTCTAACGCATTCTGGGCTTCTTCTACTGTCGCATTTGCATTTGAAAGACTATGAGAATCTGTTGCAGACAGCATGAGTTTTAATTTTTTAATTCCCACGTCAATGGCACGCTGCGCTCCTCTTGCATTTGGGACGAGTGCCCGGAATTTAATATTGGTTAAATCCTGTGTGCGTGTGACAACTTCTTCTGCATCTTTCAATTGAGGAATGGCTTTTGGATGAACAAATGAAGTAATTTCCATTGACTGTATACCTGTGCGGGCCAGTTTTCGAATAATCTCTATTTTAGTCTCTGTCGGTATCCAGTCGTGTTCTGCCTGAAATCCATCACGCGGCGCTACTTCACAAATTACGGCTTTAGAAGGGATCTGTAAATCAGTCATCAATTAAATAACTCCTTTCGCTTTTAAGTCAGCCATTTCGGCTTCAGACAATCCTAATTTCCCGACTAATATTTCTTCATTATGCTCACCAAGTTCCGGTGCCCGGTAGCGAATGGCACCTGGTGTATCAGAAAAGTTTGGTACAACATTTGGAACTTTTACTTTGCCAAGACGCGGATGCTCTACTTCTACAATGTTTTGGCGGGCTGCGTAGTGCGGGTCATTAAAAATATCTTCAATACTTAAAATAGGACTCACCGGTACCCCAAAGTTGTCGAGCTTTTCCTGAAGTTCTTTTTGTGTAAACCCTTTAATAAATTCACGCACAATTTCTTGTACTTCTTCATCATTCTGCAGACGTACCGCATTTGTATAGTACCGCTCATCCTCCAGCATATCTGTACGTTCCATTGCCGCTGCCAGGCGGTCAAAAGTAGAATCGGTACTGCAGACGAGCACGACGTATTTGCCATCTTTCGTTTCGTATGTTCCGGCTGGGCTTGAATGACCGGCAAGGCCTGGGCTTCTGCCGCGCACTTTGTCGTTTTGATCATACTCGGCGATTAAAAACTCAAGCATACGGAAAATCGATTCGTACAATCCCATTTCTACAACCTGGCCTTGTGCTTCTTCATGTGTATCCCGGTGGTAAAGAGCACTCACAGCTGCAAACGCCACATAAATGCCAGTAATGTAGTCAAGCAAAGAATAGGATGGACTGACCGGCGGGCGGTCTGGATAGCCCTGTAAATACGTATGTCCGCTGAACGCCGTACCTGGTGTTCCAAATCCAGCTTTTTCACGATACGGGCCGGTCTGGCCATAACCCGAAACACGCACCATGACCAGGTTCGGGTTAACCGCTTTCAAGACGTCATATCCAAGACCCCATTTTTCAAGCGTTCCTGGCCGGAAGTTTTCAATGAGTATGTCGATATCTTTAATTAATTTCAGGAAAATGGCCGTTCCTTCTTCTGAATGAATATTAAGGGTAATGGACTTTTTATTGCGGGCAAGACCCGGCCAGCGCAGCGGTTCACCATCTTTCCATGGTCCGACGGTACGAAGAGTATCTCCTTTATTCGGCAGTTCGACTTTTGTTACTTCTGCTCCCAAATCTGCCAGCAGTGTAGCACCAAACGGCGCAGCGATCATCGTAGAAATATCTAAAATCTGTACACCCGTTAATGGGCCGAAATTTTTCCGTGACATATTAACCTCTCTCCTTTAATGACATTTTCTCGTCTGTGCAGCAGGCCAACTTTGATCAAATGCCGGATCTGCAGCACAACCTTTTTATAGTCTTACTCTTCAATTTCAATTCGCTTTACTTCTCCAACTACAAAGATATAGGTGAGGGCCCCAATTAATGCAACTACACCAACAAAAACAATAGCGCCGTTAAAGGAACCTGTTTGACTGACAATCATTCCAATGACAATCGGTGTAACTATCGCTGATAAGTTACCAGCGAGGTTAAAGACCCCACCTGCTAATCCAACGAGCTCTTTAGGGGCAATATCGGAAACAAGTGTCCACGTAATGGCGGACATTCCCTGGGCAAAAAAAGCAAACGACATAACCGCGATAACCAAACCAATAGAAGTTGTATAATTTGCTGCTATAATTGTGCAAGCGCCAAGCAGGCCGAGAATAACCGGTGTTTTACGTGCTTTGCTGACAGATACACCTTTCTTTACCATCCAGTCCGACCAGTAGCCGCCAACGAGAACCCCAATTCCGGCCGCAATATATGGAACTGACCCTACAAATCCTGCTTTTAATAGCGTGATCCCTTTTTCCTGTACCAGATAGCTTGGAAACCAGGTCAGAAAAAAGTAAAGAGTCGATGTAACGGCAAACTGTCCTATGTAAATGCCCCAAAATTGTCGGTATTTAAATAGGTGCCGTGCTTTTGACCAAGTAATTTTCTGCCTCTCTGGCGCCTGATCCGCCAGGCCGCCGCCGTCCCGAATATACGCTAGTTCTTCCTCATTCACATACTTGCTGTCTTTTGGTTCCCGGTAAAATGCA
The DNA here is from genome assembly GCF_023715895.1 of Domibacillus indicus. Classification (GTDB taxonomy): domain Bacteria; phylum Bacillota; class Bacilli; order Bacillales; family Domibacillaceae; genus Domibacillus; species Domibacillus indicus_A. Next base: position 73,197 of record NZ_JAMBOO010000005.1, read on the forward strand.
AACCAAACCGCCGCAAATAGAATACCGATCACCCCAGTTACTAAAAAAATAGACTGCCAGCCAAATGAAGACAGCAGCCAAAATAGAAATGGCGTGGCTACTGCTAGCCCAACATATTCCCCTGCTGTATAAACACCTGTGGCAAGCGCTCGTTCACGCTGAGGGAACCAGGCAGCTACCACCCGGCTGTTGGCCGGAAAAGCCGGTGATTCAGAAAACCCAAGACCGAGCCTCAGCCCAAACAACGCCCCAAAATTTTTAGCGAACCCTTGAAAAAGTGTAAAAAGCGAAAATAGAATCAGGGATACCCCATACACCAGCCGTGGTCCAAATCGGTCAATCAGCCAGCCGCCCGGTATTTGCATAAAAGCATACGTCCAGCCGAAGGCAGATAAAATGAGCCCGAGCATGGCCGCATCGAGTCCAAGATCATCCTGAATAGCAGAAGCAGCTACTGCCATGTTGGTGCGGTCCAAATAATTAATAGCGGTGCCAAAAAACAGCAGTGTCAACATGATGAAACGGGCACGGGTCGGTTTATTCTTATGAAGAGGGTCCGGCAATGTACTATGTTTCAATGGATAACTCATTGTTACACCTCCAAAAAAATTAAACGCTTACAACTTTGGATTACTTGTACAACTTTCGTTATTTTTTCACTAACCTTTTTACACAACCAAAGATTCTCTTATTTTGACACTCCCACGGCTAAAAAAGTGGAATTCCCCCCCCAAGTGTGTAAGGAGCAGCCTTTGCCGCTCGAAAAGGCTGTAAACATCATCAATAGTATGTATGCCTAAATACAGCCCAAAAAGAAAATCAGCCATCTTTCCTTTCTTGTAATCGGAACACGACCCAAAACTCTGCTTAGAAACATGATGCAGGGTAACTATTAAACCTTCTGTTATTTCTTTTTAGAGAACCCTCCTTACCTGAAAAAAATATAAGGTAATAATTTGGCCTGTTTCTGTTAGATCGATCTAATTAGGTTGTTAGATCGATCTAATACTAAGCAATAATTTGTCTCTGTTTTTAAAGAAGGAAGGTTGGTTTAAGTAAGCGCTTTAATTGTATTCTAACCTAATTGTTTGAAAATTACAACGTTCTTTTTACTTTTCAATATATTGAATTCTTCCCCACATAAAAATCTCGTCAAAAAAGCACCCCAGTTGTTAAGATTATGTTTAACAATTGGAGTGCATTTCACTACCGGATCTCTTTTTATTTTTAGAGCTGATTTTTTCCAGAAGATGCGCGCACAAATAACTCAGGTTCCAGTATGATTCTCTCTTGATCACGCATATGGTCTTTAATCCGTTTATGAAGTAAATCTGCCGCGTTTATACCAATATGCTTCGGAAATGCTTCAACAGTTGTAAGGGATGGATAAAAGGTTTCCGCTTCTAATACATTATCAAAGCCAACAACCGATAAATCCCTGCCAGGCTGAAGATTTAATTCTCTCATCCGCTGCATTACACCAAAGGCAACAAGATCATTAAAACAGAAAACAGCTGTTGGCGGGGCTTCGTGCTTTAAGCTTGTATCCAGTGTTCGTGCGCCGCCTTCCCGCGTGACGGGGCTTTGAAAAATAAGTGATTCATCAACAGCCAGTCCCGCTTTTTTATGGGCCGCTGCGTAGCCTTCAAATCTTTTTTTCCAGGCAGATGAATCAGAAATTCCTCCTAAAAAGGCAATTCGAGTGTGACCGTTTTCAATTAAATGATCAATGGCCATCTCTACCCCTTTTTTATAATTAATTCCAACATAATCGCAATGCAGATCAGGAATTTCACGAACAGCTGTTACAATCGGAACATCTAACTGAAGAATTTTGCCAATGGATGCCGGCGAGTTATCAGACACGGGACATAAGATAACACCGCCTACCCTATGCTCTAACATCGTTGACAGCAAGTTGTCCTGCTTTGTATCTGAATCAAACGTCGTTGCCAGAAAGACAGTATACCCTTCTTTTTCAAGCTGGTGATGTACACCTGTTAAAAACTCTGAATAATACGGGTTAGCGAAGTCTGTCACAACGACGCCAATCGTTGAAGAGCTTTGCGACCGCAGATTAGCGGCAATTCGATCATAAACGTAGCCGAGCTCCTCCATGGAAGCCAGCACCTTTTTCCTGGTTGCTTCTGAAATGCTTGGACTGTTCCGCACAATTAACGAGGCAGTTGCTCGTGAAACTCCTGCATGGTCCGCCACCTGCTGCAGCGTTACCCGTCCGCTTTTTTTCATTCTCATCACCTGTCCGTTTCTCTACTATACCTACTATTATATCGGACACTTATAATCCAACCAATAAAAATCACCCGCCAAGTTTAAAAGCGGGTGAAAGTCATTTCCATTATGAAAACCATTCAAGCGGCACAAGAACCAGTGAAGGGAATAGAATGAGCAAAATTAAGATGATCACTTCTACCAGGAGGAAAGGCCATATGCCCTTCATCAAGTCTTCAAGGCTGATTTTGCTGACACCGCACATGACATTTAATACCGTTCCAACCGGCGGTGTCAGCAGTCCAATGGCGTTATTCAAAATAAACAAAACCCCAAAGTAAACAGGATCAATGCCAGCTGCTTCAACAAGCGGCATTAAAACTGGCGTGAGAATCAAGATTGTCGGAGTCATATCCATAGCTGTCCCGACAAGAATAACAAGCAAATTAATCATGATTAACAACAGTAATGGTTTGTCCAAAAAAGGCCCCAGCATATCAATAACCATGGCAGGCAGATTTGCTACGGTAATCAGCCAGGATGAAACAAGTGCGGCAGCTACAAGGAACATAACCACGCTCGTCATTTTTGCCGATTGCACTAATACGTGGTACAAATCCTTTAGTTTTAATTCACGGTATACGACTACGCCTACAAATAATGCGTAAACCGCCGCCACTACAGCTGCTTCTGTCGGCGTAAAGATCCCAAATTTTAATCCTACAATAATAATAATGGGAAGGAAAAGAGCCCAGATACCGTGACGTAGAGCAGCAAGCATTTCTTTCACAGAAGCACGCGGCTGGACGGCCACATTATCCTTGCGGGCGACAATCGACCATGTAATCACCAGGCCGAGAGCCATCAACAGGCCTGGCACAATCCCTGCCATAAAGAGCTGCGTAATAGATACGCCGCTCGCGACGCCAAAGATAATAAAGCCGATACTCGGCGGAAGGACTGGTGCAATAATTCCGCCCGTTGCAATCAATCCGCTGGAACGGTTCACATTATAACCGGCTTTGTTCATCATTGGGATTAAGACAGCACCCAAAGCGGCTGTATCCGCTACAGCAGAGCCAGAAATACTCGCAAACAATAGTGCCGCGATAATCGCCACATAGCCGAGGCCGCCTTTGATGTGGCCAACCATCGTCATTGCCATTTCAACAATACGGCGCGATAAGCCGCCCTGGTTCATTAATTCTCCTGCCAGCATGAAAAACGGAATCGCCAAAAGAGGGAAGCTGTCCGCTCCGCTGATTAAGTTTTGCGCAATAATCTGGCTATCAAAAATACCGAGGAAATACATTAGGATCACGCTGCTAACGAGAAGAGCAAATGCGATAGGCATGCCCAGGGCCATAGCCCCAAGCAGAGAGCCAACAAATACACCGATCGTCATCCTTGCTTCTCCTCCTTTCTAAACAAATGATCTTCTTCATCGTACAATACGATCAGCTCTTCCGATTCGCTGGTCTTCATCATTTCTTCTTCCGTCATTTTGTTAAAGAAAATTCGATATAAATTAAAAATGCATATTACGGCCATAGAAAGACTTACAATGATCCCTGTACCATATACTACTGCCATTGGCATACCAGTGGCCGGCGCTGTGCTGCCTAAATTAAGTATTGTCATCTTCCAGCTTCCATCGAGGATAAGGATGAGGACAAATATCATAAGCAATTCACTGATGATGAGAACTACTTTCTTCATCTTGGTAGGAAGCCTTTTAATCAGCATATCTACACCTAAATGATCTTTGTTTTTAAATGCGCCAATTGCTCCGAGAAACGTCAGCCAGATAAAGAGATAGCGCGACATCTCTTCTGACCAGGTAATTCCTGAATTAAAAAGATAACGAAGAACCACATTGCCAAAGACAAGAACGACCATTACCGCTAGGGCGGAGGCCATAACCACATTTAACGAGTTCTCTAAAAACCTCTCTATTTTTTTCATGTATTCTCCTCCTTCCTATGTAAAACAAACTCAAACAAAGAAAATCGTTTCCTTATTCTCTGCTTTTTGGAGAAAGAAAGCTAAGGGACCGTTCCTTAGCTTTCTTTAACATACTTTATTTAACTTCATTCATGATTTGGTCAACGAGCTCTTTGCCGACTTTTTCTGTGTATTTACTGTAGACCTCTTTCGCTTTATCTTCAAAATCTTTCCGTGCTTCTTCAGAGAGCTCCGTTACTTTCATTCCTTCTTTTTCAAGAGCTGCAAAGGCTTCTTCGCTTTCTTTTTGATTCAGTTCACGCTGATAGTCTCTTGCTTCCTCGGATGCCTTCGTAACAATTTCTTTTTCTTCATCAGACAGTGTCTGCATAAATTTATCACTGATCATAAAAACGCTGGCATTGTAAATATGATCTGTTTTTGTTACATATTTTTGTACTTCATAAAAATTCCCTGTTGTGATATTGCCCGCAGGATTTTCCTGTCCGTCTACGACTCCCTGTTCAAGTGCCGTAAACAATTCTGTATAAGGCATTGGAGATGGGTTTGCGCCAAGTGATTTCCATAAATCAACATGAAGTTCATTTTCCAGTGTTCTAATTTTAAGGCCTTTCACATCTTCAAGGGATTTAACTTCATGCTTATTATTCGTTAACTGCCTGAATCCATTTTCCCAGTAATTCAATCCAACAATTCCTTGGCTATCAAGCTTTTTTAACAACTCAGTTCCGATTTCACCATCAAGCACTCTGTAGGCGGTTTCTTCATCTTTAAACAAATACGGGAAATCAAGCACTTCAAATTCTTTTACAAAAGAAGCAATTGGACCTGATGACATGGTCGTACCTTGAATAGAATTCATTTTTAAACCTTCAAATACCGCCCGGTCGCCCCCAAGCTGCCCGTCTGGGAACACTTGAACTTTAATAGATCCATTCGATTCTTTTTCCACAATTTCTTTAAACTTATCAAGGCCTTTTGTTAAAGAGCGGTCTTTTGATGTAGCCACTGCCATTTTCATTGTTTTAACTTCTGCTGATTCACCAGTACCACTGCTGCTTGCGCCAGAACATCCTGCTAAAATCATCATTACTGCTGCAACTAACCAAATTACGCATTTTTTCATTTCCAAACCCCCTTATTTTAATCCTTAAAGACAGCGCTTTCAAAAAAAGATATTTTTTAGATCGATCTAAAAATAAACCAAAAAATTTTAGATCGATCTAATTAAACGCCAAAAAAAGTCTTTGCTTCTTTTTAAGGTAATCTCTTTATGAAAGCGCTATTTTTTCTGATTTTAACTCAGTATTTTGAAAATTGCAAGATTATTTTCCATTATTTCTTTTGCTAGTGGATTGTCTTTTCCTAAACATAATACATTTTTATTTCAGATGATTATATTTAGGCTGTGCTATATCTTCATTATTTACGCTCTTACTCCTGCTTTCCTTTCGCAGCTCATCTCATCATTTTCTTTTGTTTATGATGTACGCAAAGAAAAAGACCGAGCGGAAATTCGGTCTTTCAAACTGTAGACAAATTATATGGATGACCATGCACATGAATGAAGTGGATCGGCGGCTTGCGACAAGATTGTATAGAGTTCATAAGGTCGTATTTCTCTGTTTAAAAAAAGAGAAAATGTCTATTCAGTCCTTGTTTATGGATCTTTAACACCACTTATCGGCTTTTTTTTAAAGCGAAAGACTTTGTCTACACACTGAAAGGCCGAGCGGAAACTCGGTCTTTTTCAGATGCTTTTCTAAAATCAGCGGCGATTTCTGTATTTTTGAAAAGGCTGCCCCCGCTCATAACACGCCTGGCAGATGCTGTACGGGTAATCCCAATCCAATTTTCTGCCGCACTGCCGGCATTTTTTCACGACCGCTTTTATGTTATGGCTCAGCCAGTAATGGATGTCATCGGCAATTTCTTTTTTGACCCGTTCCCAATAATACGCCTCAGTCGGCTTATTTAACCGGTATAAAAACATTAAATGCAGCTCCACTGATTTGTAGGAAAGCTCCAGTTCTTCTAGTGTTTCTTTTTGAACAAACGGGTCCGGCATGTCAGTCCGGTTTACTAAGGACATGAGCACCTGCTTCCATTGATCCGCTAAAATGTCTTCATAAGCGGAAAAAGGAATTTGCAGATAGCTGTATAAATCCTCCATGCTGAACCGCTGTTCGATCGCTGTTCCTCTCACCAGACTGTACAAATATTCTTCCTGGGCAAGAGAAGCTTTTTTTGTACCTTTTGGATTTTGGAATTCTTTCCATAATTCAAAGAAAAGGCCTAAATCTTTATAATAACGTTTGAACCGCTCCAGCACGCTGCGGGTTGGCGCCACTGTGAACACCTGGATCGGCACATCTTTTCCTTCAAGCAGCCGTTTCATGCGCTTTGGATTTTCCATAAACACAACTTCCCCTTGTTCATATAACCCTTTGCGCCCTGCCCGGCCGGCAATTTGCTTTACTTCCTGCGTAGTCAGTTCCCGGCGTCTTTTCCCATCAAATTTTTGGCTGCTCATTAAAATAATTCGTTTGATCGGAAGGTTCAAGCCCATGCCAATCGCATCTGTAGCGACTAAAATGTGTGTAGCGCCAGCATTAAAATTCTCCATTTGACGCTGCCGGGATTCTGGCGGCATGTTTCCGTAAATGACACTGACCTTGTGTCCGTCTCCTTCCAGATTCCCCGCGATTTCAAGCACCCGTTTTCTCGAAAACGCAACCAGGGCATCTCCTTTTTGAACGTCCTTCAGGCGGAATGATTTTTTCCGTACCAATAATGGCAGTTCACGCTTGTATTCCCGCACTTCTATATCCGCTTCTTCTCCCAGCAGGCCAAGAATCAGCTCTTTTACATTGGGACTGCCGATAATATGAACTTCCCGGGCATTTGCTTTGGTAATACTGCGGAACCAGGAGAAGCCCCTCTCTTTATCAGCAATCATTTGCGCTTCATCAATGACGACAATGTCATAATGACGGTTTTCTTGAAACATTTCAACTGTGCTGGAGGCATGTGCAGCTCCTTCTGTCCGTTTTTCTTCTTCCCCTGTTTTTAAATCACACGGGATCCCGTCTTTGTTTAGTTTTTCATATACCTCGAGCGCCAACAGGCGGAGTGGTGCCAGGTAAAGACCCGATGGGCATGCTTTAAGCCGCTCCAGCGCTGTGTAAGTTTTTCCAGTATTGGTGTCGCCAAAATGAAGAATATAGCGGGTATTTACCTTTTGGGCCGGTTCATACTCTTCGCCAAAAATGTAGGCAATCCGATTTTTTCGTTCTGCTTTTTCCCGCTTGGCCCGCTCTTTTTCTTCCCGTCTTTTCTGTTCAAACTGCTCCCATGCTTCATTGATTTCTTCCGGTGTCTGCGGTGTAGTGAGAACAGAATCCACTACATCTTCTTCCCACTCCCGGAAAAACGATTCCGCACAATCTTCTAAAACAAGGTTAATGTCTTTGCTTTTTTGAAACACACGGTATGACCACTTTTCTCCCGTTTGCTGCTCATACAGGGTTCCAAGTTCTTTCGGCAGCTCCTCAAAAATAACCTGTTTAAAGTCTTTCGTTACATAAGATAAAATCAGTTCATAATAAGCATCCCAATAGGTTTCGTGCGTCCAGTCATCAAAATCAGGATATCCGGGCGCTGTCCTTCCGGTAAATTCCGTTAAAAAAGAAGCGACCATCGAATAGTATTCCGGATGAAAGGTTCCCGCTTTATGCAATGTGCCGCTTTCATCTTCTGTGAAGCGGACACCGCTGTTTAAATGCTGCTCCAGCCTTTTTCCTGCATACTTTCGGACATATAAGTAAAAGTATAAGTACTTTTCTTCCAAGAGGCGGCTTACAGCAGGAAGAAGAAACTGTTTGTTCCAGCTTCGTTTCATCTGTTTTTGCTTTTGCTTTTTCTTGCTGCTTTGCATGTTCTCGGTAATCAATGCCCATGTTTCCTCGTACTCGTCCCGTACCCACTCCGCCGCATCAAACGGTTCAAAATGAGCCAGCACCTGGTAAAAAGATTTCTTCAACTGGTTCAGTGATAACTCGTCCACCTCAATGCCCATCGAACGGAGATACTCCATTTTCTCAGAACGGCTGTATGAACTAACGAGCCGCTGCTTCCATATATCTGACCACACTTTACCCAAAAACAAAGCCCGTTTTTGAAGGTATTCGTCGAGTGTAGCGGTTTCATTGTGTTCTATGAATTCTAAAATATTGGTGTGTATTTGTTTTTTTGTGCTTTCGATTGCTTTTTGATGATGTTTCTCGATGCCCTGCAGTTCCGCAGCCACGACAATCAGCTTCCTTTCCTGTCTCTCTCTTGTTCATCATACCATACCAGCCCTTTCCTTCTTTAGCTTTTCCTGTTTCTCCTGGTTCATGCTTCTTTAGACAATAGGAACCGGTGAGAATCCGGTAAAGTGCTTCGTTAAGATGGAAAGGAGGCGTAAAGAAAATTCCCTGCTTTAGAGGCATAATAAACCTTCTGTTTGGACGGCAACATTTTTATGATTTTTAAGAACCGAATAAAAAATGCTAACGGACAAATAGTATATGTATACGACTTAAAAAAACCACCGACTGTGGTGATCGAAAGCGGGCAGTCAGATCGCTGCGGCTGATTGATTCCTTCATTCAGAAAAAACGAACAGTTTAGGGAGAAAACAATGAAAGTTACAGGCGTTTTTTTATTTATCACTACTACGGCTTCTGCGTTCTGTATCATTTTGGATATACTATTGGGCTTTACCTTTTCCGAAGCATGGATGCATTTACTCGATCCGTTTTTTGTGATGGATATCAGTGAATACTTAGTGGCTCTTTTGTTTTTATCTATAACGATTGGACATCAAATCATAACCAAAAAGAACCAGCAAAAATAGCAACATTAGTTTCTTTATTATTTAGTAAAACGATGGCGAATAAAAGCAATGATCAGCATCACAAAAGGCAAAATAATAAGGAGCGGAGCGGAGAAATACGATATAAAGGTTGTAAAGCCTTCTTCTGAATGTTCAGCAAAATCCTCTGCAATGGCTACAGAAAGAAAAACCAGAATAAGACCTGCCGGCAAAATCATTTGCTGATGGTTTTTTAAGCGAAACAGATCAACCATTCCTATGACAGAAGCATATAAATAAATACCCGCTTTAAAAAAAACGGTAATGAGTAACGTCATCACGACAAGGGCATCTAAGCGCTGGATAAATTCCAAAAAGTTGATCTTTCCTACTGTAGCCAGTAAAGGAAAAGGAGATCTTTCCACTTCGCTGACTCCTAAAACAGCGATATTTAAAGCAGCCATATAACTTAAAATAAGGCCGCTGACGATTAATGAAGCGATTCCGACTTTTTTCACTGCCTTTACACGATTTAAATATGGAAACAGCATCGCAAAAACGAACGCTTCTCCAAATGGAAAAACCACAACCAGCGGAGGATAAAAAGTCGTCTCCAGTACAGGCTTCCAGCCATATTCTAATACAGGCTTTAAGTTATTAAGGTCCACGGTGCCGGTTAAATAAACAAAAAGATTTCCTATGATTCCCACAAGAATCAAAAAAATCCCCAATATTTCAGCTGTTCTTGCAAATACTTCAATTCCAAGATAAAGCACATAACACATAGTCAGCACAAATAAAATGATCACCACAAGCAAAGGAATCTCCGGCATTGTTGCTGTAATCAATACTTCACTGAATTCGCGCACATTTCTGGCGGAAATATACAAAAAAAAGACGGTATACATTAATCCGACAATCCATCCGATATATGTGCCAAATATTTTTCTGGCATAGGCAGTAAGCGGCAAGGAGGGGTAATAGCGAAACAGCCTATAATAAACAAGAAATAAAATTAACCCTGTGCTTAATCCTAACAAAATAGAGAGCCAGGAATCCTTTTTTGCTTCTGTTCCCTGTGACACGACAACAGCTGTCCCCAGCTCGAACATAAAGAGTAAGAGAAAAAATTGAATGCTGCTTATTTTCGCTTTTTCCATTGAAAAAAGCTCCCCCTCCTTTTGCTAAGATCTTTTCCTTATTCTAAGTAGGAATTTGTTCGCAGTCCTGAACGACGAATAGATGTTTTAACTTCTACGCTAACCTCTGTTTCAGGAAAACCTTCATCCTGCCATTTTTCTTTTATCTTTCTCCACGTTTTTGGATCTTTATGGTTGATGGCTTCACCAAATCGGAAGATGTCATTCTTTTTATTTTTTGCGTACGCTACGGTCTTGTTGATTTCCCGCTCGATCTCCTGATCCAGCTGCTTTTCAAAATCAGTAAATGTTTTGTGTTTTGTGAGATCAATGGGGCATTGTACTTCGTCAAACGACCCTTCTGCTCTGACCGAAAGTTCAATGACTCGTTTATCATTTTGGATCTTGGCGTTTACTTTCGTTCTGGAGCGATCTATTTTAACAGTGATACCGTCTTTTTTCCCTTCACAATCGAGATGGACGATTGTTTGTTTCAAATCATTATTGATCCATGACACGCCCCGGGAAAGCTCATCATTCATCCATCCCTGCAGTTTGCCATCTTTAAAAATGCCTAATCCCCCCATTTCCAGCTTTGTTTCCGGAGATATCCCCTCAATATTTGACATTTTGTTTCCCTCTTCCGGGCTGCCGACAACCTGAAGACTGACTAACATGCCTCCGCCCCATTCAATTTGTTTAACGACTTGATCTGCGTTCAGCATATCGTAATCCCCCTGCTGACGTTCAAGGGTTTCCACCCCGCTGATAATGCGGTCTGCTGGCAGCTCCTCTAAAGGCGTTGTAACATGGAGGGCTTCTTCTGCCGTGTTGTCTTTAACAAATAAAACGGGAAACTCTCCACGGAAATAAGGCGTACGGTCAAGACTGTCAAACAGTCCCTGAATCCCATCGGTTCTTGCTAACTCTTCCCCTATCACCATCGATCGAATATGTGCCAGAAAAAGCTCGTGCGGTGACTTTTTCTCTATTTTGCGAAGGGCATCTAAAATCGTGCTTCCTTCAGCTGAATAAGCAACAACAGGCATTTCTCCTGATGCCCCGCTTTTCGCCGCCGTGCCGGCTACTTGTCCTTCATTTATTACCTGGACCGTGACACGATAAGCGTTTTTCTCGTCATCGCTCCCTCTATCCACGCCGATTGCACTGACAATATCTAATTGTTGCACTTCCATACGTCCCCAGCAGCCTGACAGCAGCACGGCAGAAACAAGGATAAAAACAAAGGTAAGTGGCTTAATATTCATTGGGATCCCTCTGCGAATGATTTTCCTGGGTTTGACGATCCCTTGGTGCTGGTCCAAGAGTGTCCGTATTTCCCACTTTAGATACTTTTTTCTGTGCGATTAGCCTTGGGCGCGTAGACATAAACGGTTTTGACACACGAATAAGTGTATCTTTTAAATCAGTAAAAATAAGCGGCGCAAATGGTGTTAAATAGGGAACGCCAAATGAGCGCAGGCTGCTCGTATGTGCAATGAGAATAATGAGACCAAGCCCGACTCCATAAAGCCCTAAAGAAGAGGCTAAGATAATCATGCCGAAGCGAAGGATCCGTACAGCATCTATCATGGAGTGGTTTGACATTGTAAAACTGGAGATGGCTGTCGCTGCTACAATAATCACCGTGGCACTTGCAACGATTCCTGCTGATACAGCCGCCTCACCCAGCACAAGAGCCCCTACAATCGATACGGCCTGTCCGACCTGTTTCGGCATTCGCAGTCCTGCTTCCCGCAGAAATTCAAAGGTTAATTCCAGCAGCAGCACTTCAATAAAAAGCGGAAACGGAACCTCCTGCCGCTGGGCTGCCAGGCTGATCAATAAAGGTGTGGGAATAAGGTCTGGATGAAAAGACAAGAAAGCAATATAAAAAGAAGGAAAAAGCAGCGTACTTGTAATACCCAATAATCGCAGCATCCTTAAAAAACTGGCTATGCTCCAGTGCATATAATAGTCTTCCGCCGACTGAAAAAACTCAATAAATGTTGCCGGCAAAACCAACGTGTTGGGCGTTCCGTCAACAAAAACCGCAATACGTCCTTCCATCAGCTCCCCCATCACTACATCCGGCCGCTGCGTATTGTAAATAGTCGGCCATACAGATCTTGGACCGTCCCGGATCCACTCTTCAATCGTATTAGAGCCGATCAATTCATCGACTTTAACTTTTTGAAGGCGCTCTTTAAGCTCGGTTAAAATTTTTTCATTCGCAATTCCTTTAAGGTACATAATCGCGACTTCTGTTTCGGTAATATCACCGATCTTTACCGATTCAACCCGCAGGTGAGCACTTTTAATTCTCCGGCGAACCATTGCAACGTTTGTATGAAGGGATTCAATAAAACTTTCTTGTGGTCCGCGAATCGACTGCTCGGAAGAAGGTTCAGAAATGGCTCTTGTGGCACCGCCTTTTAAAGGACAGATCATCGCCTGGTCCCATCCATCGAGTAAGAGAATAGTCTTCCCGGACACGAGAGACTGGATCGTTTTGTTCCATTCTTGTGTTTCCTCGACTTCCGCAGCCGTGATCATTTGTTCTTTCACCCCGGTAAATAAAAGACCGGCTGACGAGCTGTTTAATTTTCTGTGATCATTCATGATTTTATCGATAATGAAGCTTGCTACGTGTTCTTTATCCACTAATCCATTGATAAAAATAACAGCGGCATCCCGCCCGGAGCTGTTTCCTATTTTAAATATGCGGACAATGATATCAGCACTGTAGCCAAGAGTCTCTTGAATGTTTTTAAGATTTGCTTCAAGATTGGTTTCAAGTTTCTGATGATTTGTATTCGATTCAGCCTCTTCGGTATATTCAATAGGTTTTTTCTCTTTTTTTCTAATCTTATTCCACACTTTTTTCATTTCTAGCTTCACTCCCGCTTTGCCCTTATATGACAGAGCTTTCACATATACCAACAGTATGCCAATTTTGCCAGCTTTTAATCCAAGAAACCTCCCTATCCCGAGAGATAGAGATACAAACAAAAAGGGAAACACCTGGTAAGCGGTGTTTCCCTTTTATGGATGAATAAGTGATGTTTTTATTGTTTACAAGCTGTGAATTTTTTATTTCTCAGTTCATCATGACTTCCTGCTTCTATGATGCTTCCAGTAAATTACTGGCTTCCCTTTCACATAATTAACATGTTTCACCAGGAAATCGTATGAAAAGATTCTGCTTCCAGCAAAAATGTGCATGCGTCACCATCAATACTGATTTGTGCTTCTCGTTCTTCTTTAAACGGGTTTTGAAGGATAACCACTTTTGTTCCATCAGGATTCTGAAAAGCAACCGTTGTTCCTGTCCACGGACCCGTCGTTTCAAGGCGGCGGGCACCTGGTTCGATAAAATGCGAAAAATGCTTCATCACATAATATTCGGGATTAAAAAGGGCTTTTTGTTCCGTCACCTGAGCCGTGATCATCGCATTTTGATTCCATCCCCACGTGCTTTTCCCTTCCGGCTCCAATACCATATTCCAATAAACATAAGCATTCACGCCATTTACAAAGTAATGCCGGTACAAGTTAAACACGTACTGGGCGTACTCCCATGTGTTTTTTCCATCGCCGCATTCATTCTCGGTCTGCATATACCGCTTTTCCGGATAGCTTTGAACAGTTTGCTGGAGGGCGTATTTACCCGCCCACTGGTAGCCGACTCCGGCAACATACTGGGACGCTTCCGGGTCACTTAACGTCGGGGCAGCAATGGCATCATAATCAGAAGCAGATTTCGTAAATAAATCTTCTACAATACCATTAATCGTTCCCAGCCAGATTTCCGTTTGAAGGCCATGCTCTTTAAAAGCTGGGCCTAAATAATCCCGAATAAATGCACGCAGCTGTTCCCCAGTCCAGACACAGGAAGGAAATTTCTGGTCGGCGACGACTTCATTCTGAACATGAACTTGATGAATCGTAATGCCTTCTTCGGCATAGGCCTGCACAAATTTTACAAAATAAAGCGCATATGCCTTTAAAATCTCAGGCTCCCAGCGGATGGTACCGTAATTATAGGCTTTTGGGAACTTCATCCACGTTGGCGGGCTCCACGGGGAAGCAAAAAGCTGCAAATCCGGGTTTCGCTTTAACGCTTCTTTAATATAAGGAATTAAAAAGCGGCGGTCCCGTTGAATGCTGAAGTGTTCCATCTCCAAGTCGTCTTCTGTTTCATTGTGGCTGTACCATTGAAGCGCATAGTCACTCGCACCAATTGGAAGCCGGCAAATCGTGAAGCGGCAGTCGCCTTCCGGTGAGAAAAGCGCATCGTATACTTTGTGCTGCTCGCTTTCTGTCAGCTGCTGGATAGCGTGGTACCCGAGTTCATTAAAGCAGCCGCCGAATCCTTCGATAACGCGTTTAGCTTCATCAGTCACTGTTAAATTAACCACAGCTTCCACGCCTTGCTCCGGCTGCTTTTCCTGCCAGTATTGTTCACGTGTCGTAGATATCCACTTTATGTTCTGCATGCCGTCTTAGCTCCTTTATCGCATTATAGGCCAGAAGACTCCTTCAAATTGCCTCGCAATTAGTGGGAGATGAATGGCCGTTTTTTTGTATTTGCTGCTTAGTAGTTGAAACATACGTTTCCTTTTTGGTATACTTTATTTGTTAAATACTGGGGGTGAATCGAGATGATGCTGAATTACCGCTTCGAAATTTTTCCGAATGAAGAACAAAAAAGCACACTTCACTCATGGATCAACCTCTGCCGCCAGCAGTATAATTCCGCTCTTCTCGATAAACAAAGAGCCTATCAAAAGAACAAGAAAAACTTGACTAAATGTGACCTCAGTGCCCTGTTAACCCGATCCAAGAAACACCACCCATGTCTTAAAAAAGTGCCTTCCCAGCCCCTTCAGGAGACACTGGACAGGCTGGGGAGAGCGTTTGATCAATTCTTCAAAAAAGAAGCTCGCTACCCTAAGATGAAAAAACATAAAGACTACCACTCCATTACGTTTACACAGTTTGGCATGAGTAAACAAAAAGATAAAAAAGGAAAGGTTCATACTGTCCGGCGGGCCGTTTCCTTCGGAAAAGGGGGAAAGCTCCTCATTTCTAAAATGGGCTTAATAGATATCCGCCTCCACCGGAAACTGGATGGCAAAGTAAAGCAGGTGATCGTTAAGCGCCAAAACGAGCGCTGGTTTGCTATTTTCTGTGTCGAAAGGCAGGCAGACCCGCCGCAGGCTGTCCGTGAAGCCTCTAAAATAACCGGTATTGATGTCGGCATCAAGAAATTTGCTGTTCTGTCAAACGGTGAAGAGATTCTAAACCCAGGCTTTCTCCGTAAGGAGGAGAAAAAACTCATTCGTGCCCAGAAGAAACTTTCAAGAAAGAAAAAAGGCTCCTCAAACTGGAAAAAACAAGCGGCCAGGCTGCAGAAGCTTCATGCCAAGGCGGCGAACCAGCGGAAGGATTTCCTGCATAAAACAGCGTTCCGCCTGGCAAACACCTACAGCGTCATTTGTGTAGAGGATCTGAACATCCGCAACCTGGTGAAAAACCGGAAAGTGTCCAAACCGATTCATGATGCAGGATGGGGTATGTTCCGCCAGTTTCTGGCGTATAAATGCGCGCTCAATGGCGGCCAGCTGGTCAAAGTGAAGCCGCATTTCACCACCCAGGACTGTTCAGGGTGCGGAAAAAGGGTGAAAAAATCCCTTTCCGTCCGGACACATGCCTGTCCGGATTGCGGTCTGGTGCTGGACCGCGACCATAATGCCGCCTTAAACATTGAAAAAGCTGGGCTGATCCAGATAGGACTCATTCCGGAAATATAATCTCTTTACAACTGTAGGTCGAGGTCCCGCCCGAACAGTATAAAACAACGCCTGTGGAGATGATGTAAGACCCTGTTCGGAAGAACAGGGCAGACATCGATAAAGCAGGAAAATCAATGAAGTCAGAGCATGTTTTTTCATGCTTCTGACAGAGATGCTCCATCAAATTGCGCAGCGATTAGTTGGAGAGGTTCACTCAATTTCCAATAATAGAAATGACCATGGCTCTATCAACATTTCCTGTCCTGTGTGAACAGAACGGCCTGATTGCAGTTCCACCGCATTCCCATACGGAGACGACAGCGTTTGAGGCTCCCAGGAGAAGTTAAATACATATTTAATCTGCCTGCCGTCTTGGTTGGTTCCGCTTTTGATAATGAGCGGGAATGAATACGCTTGTTCAACTCCCCAGAGCCCTGCCCGTTTTAACGACTGTTGTAAAATGCCGGACATTACTTCAGTGGAGACAATACAGCCGATATAGGTTGCATAACCTTTTCCATACTCGTTTCCGGTAATCGCCGCGTAACTGCCCCAAGCCGGGTGGTTATAGCGGGCTAACGTTTCCGCTGTAACAGGAACTAAAAGCTCCATCCATGTGTGCACGTTATTTTGCTCCGGTTCCACTTCATAGGCATGATCAGCCAGCTTCACGTTTTTCGGTTTCACAAACATTTGATAATGAACACCGCAGGCTTTTTCAATCAAGCCAGGCTGCATGGTAGTGCGGACCTGCAGATGTTCATTTGTAAAGCCGGATTTAAACGTAAAGACGGCGTGGCCGCCATTTTCTACGTACGTGTTTAACCGTTCCAGCAGTTCATCCGGCGCCACGTATAGACAAGGAACAAGAATCAGTGAATAGTCTTCAAGACGGCCGGTTTCCGGGTGGATAATATCGCATTCTACATTTAACTTATATAACGCGTCGTACATCAGCCGGACAATGTCGTTATAGCGCAGCTCTGTTTCATGATGAAACGGAAACCACTGCATGCCTGTCAGTGATTCATTGCTGACGAGAATCGCAACTTTATTATTCTTTTTCAGATTCACCAGTTTTGGAGATAAGCGCTCGAAATCGGCTCCGATGGTTTTCGCTTCGTTGTACACCGGGTTCGGCTGCAGGTCGTGGCTGAGCAGCCCTTTCCAGTATGTTTCAAACGAGTTATGGATAGAGTGCCAGTGCCAGTAAGCAACCATATTCGCACCAGATGCAAGGTGGCTGAATGCCTGCAGGCGCAGCTGGTTCGGGTACGGCGTCCAATGGGAAAAAGCCTGTGCTTCTGTTTCTAAAACCAAATAGTTTTGCTGCTTGGTAGAGCGGGCTACGTCCCCGCCGAATGAAATTTCAATGCCGGTTAAATCATCCTGTGTAGGATGGTAAATATCAACGCCTGTTATGTCGAATGGCTCTGAAGCGGTGAAGTGGTTTACATTTGGCTGCACCCCAAACGAATAGCCCCGCCATTCAAAATCAAAATTCTGGGTAATAAACTGGTCCGGCTTTCGGTATTCTTTTACGATGTCGACCTGCCACGCCAAAAATTGGTCGACAAGCCCCCGCTGGAATTTTGAGAATTCCCCGCCCAGGCTTCCATTAATGGTTCCGACAACAGACGGCATATCCTCCCATGCATTCACTTTGTTGCTCCAATAAGCCAGCCCAAATTCTTTGTTCAGCGCTTCTGTCGTTTTGAATTTTTCTTTTAAATATTTGATAAACTGCTGCTGTACATTCGGGCCGCTCGTATCATAATGCTTTGTTTCATTATCAATTTGATAGCCAATCACAGCCGGATGGCCGCTTACCTGCTCCATTAGCTTGCGGATGATCCGTTCCGCATAAAATAAGTAGATGGGGCTCGTAATGTCCATAATTTGGCGGGCCCCGTATTTTCCGGGTCCCTGTTTCGTTTCCGCCAGCACCTCTGGATGCTCTTTTACCATCCACGTTGGTACCGCATAAGTCGGTGTCCCGACAATCACGCTGATCTCCGCTTGATGCATCGCATCTAAGACACGGTTCACCGAAGTAAAGTCGAAAACACCATTCTGTGGTTCATGCGTGCTCCAGGTAGATTCCGCAATACGCACCACGTTAATCCCGGCTTCTTTCATCATTTGAATGTCTGTCTGAAGCCGTTCATAGGGCATATATTCATCGTAATAAGCAACACCGTAAAGCAGCTTTTCCATCTACGCTTCCTCACTTTTCATTATTTAATGGCTCCATCTGCAATGCCTTCCAGGATGTATTTCTGAAAGATGGCATAAAAGATAATCACCGGAAGTGCTGTCAGCACAAGCGATGCGAGAATTTTCGGCCAGTCTGCTGCGTATTGGCCGAATAGCATATTGATTGACAGCATTAACGTGTAGTTGTTTACATCTGTTAGCATAATCAGTGGCAGCAGGAAGTCATTCCAGAGCCAGAGAACATTTAATACGAGAATCGTTGCTGTAATCGGTTTTAAAAGCGGGAAAATAATCTTCGTGAAAATTTGAAAATCATTGCAGCCATCGATTTTAGCTGCCTCTTCCAGCTCTTTTGGAATGGCTTTAACAAATCCGTGGTAAAGAAACACAGCCATATTTACTCCAAGACCGATGTAGATTAAGCCAAGACCGATTAACGATCCCTGCGCACCCACTCCTTTTGCAATTTGGCTGAGCGTGATCATGATCGAATGAAACGGAACGAGCATAGAAGCAATAAACAGCATAAAGATAAAATTGCTGAACTTTCCTGATGTGCGGGCCAGCTTATAGCCGGCAAGAGAGCCGCAGATCACAATTCCGGCAAGGCCGATTACCGTTACAATGAGGGTATTCACTGCACTGTCGAGCAGGTTGAGCTCTTTAAAAACACCAATATAATTATCAAAAGTGAATTCTTTAGGAAGGGCCAGAACTGATGTGAAAATTTCCGCCTGTGATTTAAAAGAATTAATCACAGACATATAAATCGGAAAAAACGAGACGACTGCGAAAAGAATCAATATGGTATTCACTGACCATGAAGCCGCTTTGTTTTCTCTCATTACGCTTCAACCTCCTTGCGTTTCGAAATACTGACTTGAATAATGGTGATGACAAGAACAACGAGGAATAAAATCATTGCTTTTGAATTGGCATAGCCAAAACGGAAGTTGTTTGAAAAAGCTTCCTGATAAATGTTCAGCGCCATCACCTGCGTGGATGTTCCCGGTCCTCCTTGCGTTAACGCATAAACAACGTCAAACACTTTAAAGGCACCATTCAGCGTCAAGAACGAGCAAATCGTAATTGCATGCATAATCATCGGCAGAACAACGTGGCGCAGCCGCTGAAATACATTGGCTCCATCAATCATCGCTGCTTCCTTCAGCTGTTTCGGTACTCCCTGCAGTGCTGCCATATAAATGATCATCATGTAGCCAATTCCCTGCCAGAGCGACACGATCACAATGGAATAAAAGGAAACATTCGGATCTCCAATCCAGGCCTGATCAAGAAAGGAAAAAACAGCTTTTTGAGAAAGCTCTGGAAATACATTTGAAAAAATAAAAGAAAACATAAACGAACTGATAATTAAGCTGAGCATATTTGGCATAAAGAAAATGGTCCGGAAAAACCCTTTTGATCTTACTCTTGACTCAATTAGCAATGCCAGTAACAGTGCGATGATATTTTGAATAAAGAAGACGACAATGGTGTATTTCAGAGTAAAGAAAAAAGAATGACGAAACGCTTCATCGTCTTTAAAAGCTTCAATATAGTTATCAAACCAGACAAAATTATAAGAAGGATTTAAGCCATTCCAGTCTGTGAAACTGTAAACACCCGCTCCAACCATTGGAATAAATAAGAAAACGAAGTAAAAAACAAAGGCAGGAAGAACAAATAAAATCAGGCTTAAATGACTGCTTTTCGTTCTTAATCTTTTTGCTTTTCTGTGTGCGCTGACTGAGTTTTCTTTTTTGTCATTGATGGCTTTAACCGTCATGCCCATTCAGTCCTTTCCCTCTTCTATATAGGGAAAGACAGCTGTGAGCTGTCTTTCCGCTACCCCTTATTTGTTTAGTTTGTTGTACTCCTGCCATGCCTGGTCAAGACCTTCAATCACTTCATTCTTCGATGCATCGCCTGCATAATAGCTTTGCATTAATTTTTCAGAAGCTGATTTCACGGCAGCTGGAATTAATGGATCCTGATAGACTTTTCCTTCTTCTACATATTTCGTTGAATCTACAAGCCACGGGTAAGGCTCAAATGTATGAACATCTGAAACGGGATTAAAGCCAAGGCTTTCATAAAACTCACTTGAGTCCTGCTCATCAAGCACATAGTTCATAAAGTCCTTCGCTACCTCTTTTACTTCACTTTGTTTTGAAACGGCCAGGGATGTAGATGTACTCAGATCAATCAAAGTAGCATTTGGATCATCATTAATTGGCAGCGGCGCTACCCCAAAGTTAAAGTCAGGATTAGTAGACATCAACGATTCTGCCATCCATGGACCCTGTACCCACATAGCTGCTTCACCTGCGGCAAAAGCAGCTGCTCCCTGATCCTGCCCGACTTCAAATGGACGATCGGTGCCATGTTCATGAACTAGATCGATAATTGGGAACATGTCATCTTTTAACTCTGCAAATGACGCTTTGTCTTGATTCATTTTCTCGACAAATCCTTTATCGGTCGTGCTTTCCAGCGCTCCAACCGTCAATGGCAGGAATAATTGTGGAATGTAAGAATCCTTGTAAGCATTAATAAACGGCGTCACACCTGCATCTTCAAACTTTTTTACAACCGCTTTCATTTCTGTGAGCGTCGTTGGAAGCTCTACTCCATGCTTTTTGAATAAGTCTTTATTGTAAATGTAACCCCATTGAAGCGTTTCAAGCGGTACAGCCAGCACACGGTCATCCTTTGTTACCGCAGGTGATACCGTATCATACAGTTTTTCAACGAATGGCTCATTTGATAGATCTTCTAAGTATCCCGCTTTATCGTAAACAGGAATATCGTTGACCGCATGAAGCGCGAACACATCCGGACTGTCGCCGGAAGCGAGGCGGGTTTTCAATAGCTCGTCTGCCTCGTTTACACTTGGAAGCTCCAGTTTTACGGTTACGTCACGGCCTTCTTCTTCTTTTTGCTTAGCCACAAACTGGTCAATGTAAGTTTCATATTGTTCTTTGAATCGCGGCTGTCCAATAAATACTTTCAGCTCTACCTGGTCAGAATCACCAGATGACGAACCACCCGCGGAACTGCTGTCCCCGCTGCAGCCTGCCAGCATTCCAGCAAATAAAACAGATACAATCGGTAGTGTAAGCGCTTTTTTCATTTTCAGCTCCCCTTTGCTTTTTTTTAATCATAATCGGTTTTTAACGCTTGGTGAATTGACAATATTAGCGCTTACATTTGTATTATGTTAATCTTTTCGCACCGATCCTGGTGAACTTCCATGGACTTTTTTAAACAGCCGGTAAAAATAAGAAACATCTTCATAGCCGATCATGCTACTGATCGTTTTATATTGAAGAGTGGTTGTTTGGACCAGCTCTTTTGCTTTATTCATGCGGTATTCGATTATGAATTCGGTAATATTGCATCCGAACTTCTTTTTAAAAGCGGTCGTTAAATACTCCTTACTGATATAAAACTTTTTGGAGATCATGCCGAGCGACAATTCGGGGGAAGAATAATTTTCTTCGATATAGTGCTTAATATCGTCCAAATTAATCCGTGTTTTTTGTCTGGCTCCTTCCCTTATTTTCTGAATAACGGTTTTCCCGACCGCTTGCATATTGATCAGTTCTGTTTCGATCGGGACCGCGGGATCGTACATAAAATCTTTTCGTTCAAATCCCAGCTCTTGTAGCGTGGCATTATGCTGTTTCATCACTTCTTCCATTAACACGAGAAACTGCTGGTGAAAACGGAAATGAAAGGCTTCATTCTGCTTTAAATTTTCGGGAAGCTCTGCGAGAAACTGCTCAACGGTTGATTCGAACTGTTTTTCATTCAACTCTTTTAAGGAAAACGCAAGTGTAGCATAAAAAGGATCCAATAAGGATGAAATGGCGGGCTGTTTGGAGGCAAACAATGGATAGCTGATCTGCTGCTGTTCCAGTTTTCGCTTTTCCATAATAGCTTTTCCAAGCGCTTGGTTGAGCTCTTCTCCATCAACAGGTTTTGGCAGGTATTCAACGGCTTTTGCTTTGATTGCCTGGCGTGTATACATAAAATCCTGATAGCCGCTTAACACAATCACCGGTAATTCGGGATAGTCGTTTTTTAACACGTCCAGCAGGCCAATTCCGTCTATCCCCGGCATTTTCATATCCGTTATGATAATATCCGGGCACTTCTTCTGTATTTTCTCAATAGCCTGTTCCCCATTTTCAGCTTCATCCAGCTGGCTGATCCCCCACAGCTCTTGATCCACAAGTGTTTTGACTGTATCCCGTGTCCAATGCTCATCATCGACAATGAGTAGTGTTGTCATGCTGCCACTTCCTTTTGTTTTGATGGAATTCGAATGGTAACCTTCGTGTAATAGGAGTTTTCGCTGTCCACATCAATGCCGTACTCTCTGCCAAAATATAGTTTGATACGCGCATCCACATTTTTCAGTCCAATGCTCCGCTGTTCAGAGAATCCCTCCTGTTGCAGTTTTTTTCTGACTTCCCGAAGCCGTTCTTCACTCATACCTGCTCCATTGTCCTCGATGGTAATTTCAATTTCATCGAAAATTTCCTGGATATCTATTTTGATGACCCCTTGCTCCACCTGGGTTTCAAAGCCATGCTTAAAAGAGTTTTCAATAATCGGCTGAAGAGACAAAAGTGGAATCAAGGCTTCGTTAATGGATTCATCTACAAACAGCTGAACCGAAATTTTTTCTCCAAAACGGACCTGCTGAATATATAAATAGTTTTTCAAATGGGAGATTTCTTCCCGAAGCGGTACAAGATCGCCCTGCTTATTGGTAATGTAGCGGAACATGAGCGCCAGCTTCTGTGTCATTTTATAAATATCGCCTGCCCCGTTTTTGACGGCCATCCCCCCAATTACTTGAAGGGTATTATAAAGAAAGTGCGGATTGATTTGCGCCTGCAAAGCCAGAAATTGAGCGTCTCTTGTTTCCAGTTCGCGCTTATAATTTTTTTCGATCAAATCCCGTATCCGGTCGATCATCTCTTTATATTTACGATGAAGAATACCAATCTCATCCGTGCGCTCCACTTTCATCTCTACACGAAAATCGGTTTCTTCCACACGCTCCATCGCTTTCGTTAACGAAACAATTGGTCTTGCCACCTGGTTTGATACTACTACGGACAATATAGCTGTTAAGATCATCGAGACAATCAAAATGAATAGACCAGACCGGCCAATATGCACAGCTCCTGTAAGCATCACTTCTTTCGGCACCATTTTTAAAATGGTTAATTTTCCATCCATGATCGGCTGCAGAAAATAATAGTTTTCTTTTTCAATCGCGTACGCCCGATGTTCGGCCCGCTCTGCCAATTGACGGCTGAATGCTTTTGTAAGATTGATATGGTCCGGATTGTAAAGCGCGTTCCCTTTTGAATCTAAAAGCAAAATGTGTTCGCCTTCGTTGCTTTTCAGGTTTTCTGCAATATGATCCATAAAAGAAAATGAAACGTTGATTTGAATTTTTCCGACAGCTCTTTGATCTTCAAAGCGGTAAATATACCTCTCAAAAGAAAAGCTGCCTGTTTTCTGGTCTACACCAAAAATAGCCTCTTTGTTTTGGGGCGGAACCGGTGAATCAAGATAAGGAAAAACGAAAAAGTCGTTGCTTTCTACTTTGTAAAGCTGGTTTTCTTCAAATGAAACAAGAGATGCCGAGGTCGTATCATCCCGGCCATTGAATAGTCCAAAAAGCTTGTCTTTTATGTACGACTGTCTGTTAAAAATGTTAACGGTATTAATATCTTCAACTGAGGAAATGCTGGGCACCAGCTGTTCATCGACAAGGGCATCAAATAAAAATTCATCATACCAGCGTATTTGCTCTTCCAGGTAACTGCCAGAAAGCTCCACTCTTGATTTGTTTGAACTAATTTCTGAGGATTCTACGGTTCCTCTTGAAATCTGTGTAGAAATTAACATAAAGATAATAAGCGGAACCATCATGACAAGCAGCAGTGTTCCCATTAATTTTCGCTGAATGCTGTTTAAAACCGTTAATTTAAAATAATGCCCCATCTCTTTTAATACATGTTTCACATGGCATCCTCCCTCTTTAAATTTCTTTTATTGTAATCGTTCTCATTCTCATTGTGAAATAGATTTTTATGAATCGTTCTTAAACCATGCTGTCAATAAATCAGCGTCTCACAAGCCCGTTCTCCAGCATGTTCCATCTCTTTATCTGTTCAGTAACTGTACCCCATTGATGCTTTTGCTGCTTATCTCTATCAGCTTACTAAGCAAAAAAGCCAAATCTTAAGCAAGATTTGGCTTTGAAAATTCAGATGAACTGTGTTTCCTGTTCATATTTAAAATCAACCCAGACGGCACCCTGGTCAGCCGAACGTACACAATGCTCAATCCAGCGGATGCCTTCGATTCCTGCGTCAATATCCGGATAAACAAGGTTATCCAGCGTTTCTTGATCACCGCGATTTTTTGCATCCATGGCAATCGCAAACTTAACATAAATGTTTGCCCATGCGTCAGACAGGCCTTCTACGTGCAAAGCACCCAGGCGTTCATCTGCATTACAAGTTTCGTCGAGGTAAGGCATCGCCCGGATCAGTGTTTGCGCAGGCTGCCCCTGAATTTCATATGATAGTTCGCCCGGCTTGCTGTCCCACCATTCCAGGCTTGCTTTTGAACCGACAATACGAATTCGGTGGCCATCCATACACCCTGCATTCACAGAAGACGTCCATAGTCTGCCTACTGCCCCGTTTTCATAATGCATTAGCACATAAGCATTATCTTCCAATGGAGCCCTGCTGCTGATAAAGCTTTGACGGTCGCAAAGCAGTTTCTTAATCTTCATATTGGGCAGGATTAACTGTGACATGTAGTACGTATGAGTCGAAAGATCACCTAAAACAAAGCTTGGCCCTGCAATCTTCGGGTCCACACGCCACTTTTGTGCATCGCTGTATTTATCCGCTTCATCTGTTGCATTAAAGCCATGTGTATACTGCAGCTCTACCATGCGGATCTCGCCAATATCCCCTTTTTCAATCATCGCCCGCATCTGCAAAAGCATTTGGTTGCCGGAGAATCCATACGTGACGCCCACTATTTTCCCTTTTTCTTCTGCGAGCGCTTTAATCTCCAGTCCTTCTTCAGTTGTGAAAAATAAGGGCTTTTCGCAGATTACGTGGAGGCCTGCTTCCAGGGCCGCTTTTGTAATATCATAGTGCGTGCCGTTCGGTGTTGCGATAGACACGGCTTCAATGCCATCTTCTCGTTTCGCTTCCTCTTCAAACATGGTTTCATAATCCTCGTAGCAGCGGTTGGACGCTACACCGAGATTGATGCCAAATTCTTTTCCTCTGGCAGGATCAATGTCAAATGCGCCCGCCACTAATTGAAAAACTGCGTTGTCTCTAAGTGCTCCCGTGCGGTGCTTGTATCCCACCTGGCTGAGCCTTCCTCCGCCTACCATTGCCCAGCGAAGCGGTCGTGCGATTTTTTTCTCTCCATTCAACATCATACATTCCTCCCTTTTAGGATTGTGTTTTTTATTATTGCTGCAGAAAATCAATAAGCTTTTTATGCTTTATTTACTGTTACCGCCTTTACATGCTTAGTATAATAAAAGGGGGAAAAATCAAAAATACGCAGGATTGCTTTGTTGTTCATTATTCTTGCTTTTATGTAAGCGTAATCATAAAATCATTTTAAACACGATAAAAAGGAGTGATCCCGTGCTGCTGAATGAACCCGGGGTAGCGAAAGGTTCGCATTATTACTTTTTCACCCCTTCTGAAACTATCAAAAAACATTACTATCATTTAATCTGCTGCGGTCATTATTACTGCAATGCTGACTACAGTATTAAGCGGGATTACTTCCCTTATCTTTTATTGATGTATATTCGCAGCGGACAACTTCACGTAAACTATCGAGATAAGTCGGTGACGGCTAAAAAAGGCGATATCCTATTGCTGGACTGCCGTGAACCCCACTACTATTATGGTTCCGACGGACTGGAATTTATCTATATACATTTTGACGGGCCTAACTCCCAGGAATTATGCCGCTATATTATGAAACAGCATGGGTTCTTCTTTCAGCACAAACGCAATATCGAGATCGGAAAGCAGCTCTACCAAATGATTTACACCTATCAAAATGAACAAGACATGTCTGTTTCGGACTGTACGTGTACGATTTATACGATGATCAACAGCCTTTCTGCAAAACAAGAAAAACAGCATAGTGAAACCTCTCCTGTTGATCAGGCCATTCAATATATTAAAGCGAATATAAACAGGCAGGTGACTTTAAAAGAAATTGCGCAGCATGTGAATTTAAGCCCTTATTATTTCTCTCATGTATTTAAAACCGAAACCGGATATGCTCCAATCGAGTTTGCGACAAAAAATAGGATGGATACAGCCAAAGGTTTATTAAAAACAACGAACCTTTCTGTGTCTGATATTGCCTTTGAAGTGGGCTACAGCAGCAGTTCAGGGTTCATTAACATTTTTTATAAGAAAGTCGGTTTTACTCCGACAGAATTTCGGAATCTGACTATTTGAGAAAGCAAATGAAATGTACAAGTAAACTACAAAAAAGCCGTCAATGGCTATTGTTTGTAACCGTTGACGTGCTTTTTTATCCGCTTATTCCTTTATCTCACTCGGTTGTAAATATTCTTGACCGCTTCATCGATTTCATCTCTCGACATGCGCAAAGCTTTTTCAGAGGTGCCGTAGCCGATTTCCTGCTTTCCTTCTGCCAGCCCTTTAAAAATACCATCCGCAAATTCATTGACCGGAACCCCAAATGTATGAAGGCCTGCGCCGCCTAAATCTGTATTTACAGCTGGCGGTGCGACTTCAATAACTTGAACAGATGTTTCCGACAGCTGGTGTCTCAGGCTCATAGAGAATGAGTGAAGCGCTGCTTTTGTTGCTGAATAAATAGGAGCGATAGCCATCGGTGTAAAAGCAAGGCCAGATGTAACATTCATAATAACCGCGTTCTCTTTTTTCGCAAAGTACGGAGCAAACAGCATGGACAGGTGAATCGGTGCTTCCATGTTTGCGGTGATTTCGTTACTAAAATAGCTCCAGTTCTGAGCTGCATCCGCTTCTAATACATTAAAGCGCTGCTGAATACCTGCATTGTTGACAAGGACGTTCACTTCAGGATGCTCAGCCGTTACCCATTCAAATAAAGACAGCCGATCCGCTTCCTGTGCGACATCACACACGTGGGTAATGATATCAGGAAATGTTTTCTTTGCTTCCTGCAGCTTGCTCTCCCGTCTTCCGCACACAATAACTGTACTGCCCGCTTCAATAAAACGCTTCGTAAAAGCAAGGCCGATTCCCGAGGCTCCACCAGTAATGAGAATTGTATTTCCCGATAAATTCATCGATACCCTTCTTTCCTGTTTTTAATATGCTTTCATTTTACTCCTTTCTCTGATAATGCCAATTAAAAAGCCTTTCCTGTCGAAGGAATTTCCTTTTGTTCTGCCAAATATTCGTAAACAGAATTTCGTCTTAATGGGCACGGCCACATCATTATCCCATTAATATAAAAACCGCATCGTTTACTAAGCGGCAAGACAACATTATTAATAAACCTATCTCACCTTTTTAATGTTCGTGTTTTTTAAAGTATTTTTAATGATAACGTGTACATAAGGATAATAATTTCAAAAAACACGAACTTTTAGTTGACAGAAAAATAAATATATCCTAAGATCAATATTGTTAGAAAACATGAATAGTACCGTTTACGTTCGTATATCCTCAATAATATGGTTTGAGGGTTTCTACTAGGATCCGTAAAATCCTGACTACGAATGGGTGTCTTTAGAGAACCCATTTGTAGTCAGGATTTTTTTATTGTTTTCTAAGAAATAAGGAAATAATTAAGAAAAAACCTATTTAGGAGTGTTCAAAATGGATAATGTATTTGATTATGAGGATATTCAGTTAATTCCAGCAAAATCGATTGTAAACAGCCGGTCTGAATGCGATACAAGTGTTACGTTTGGCAGCCGGACATTTAAGCTGCCGGTTGTGCCTGCTAATATGCAGACGATTATTGACGAAAAGATTGCTGTTTACCTGGCGGAAAATAATTATTTTTACATTATGCACCGTTTCCAGCCTGAGAAGCGGCTTGATTTTGTGAAAGACATGCAATCCCGCGGCTTATATGCCTCTATTAGTGTCGGGGTTAAAGAAGAAGAATACACGTTTATCACAAACCTAGCAGAAGAAAATCTTACACCTGAATATATTACGATCGATATCGCACACGGTCATGCCAATTCGGTCATCAATATGATTCAGCATATTAAGAAGCATCTGCCTGGAAGCTTTGTAATTGCCGGGAATGTCGGAACACCTGAAGCGGTGCGCGAGTTAGAACATGCGGGCGCGGATGCGACAAAAGTGGGCATCGGACCTGGGAAGGTATGCATTACAAAAATTAAAACTGGATTTGGAACAGGCGGCTGGCAGTTAGCTGCGCTGAGATGGTGTGCAAAAGCAGCGAGCAAGCCGATTATTGCAGACGGCGGTATCCGTACACACGGGGATATTGCTAAATCTGTCCGGTTTGGTGCATCCATGGTGATGATTGGCTCCCTGTTTGCCGGACATGAAGAATCTCCTGGAGAAACAGTTGTCCAAGACGGAAAGATGTATAAAGAATACTTTGGATCAGCTTCTGAGTTTCAAAAAGGGGAAAGAAAAAATGTCGAAGGTAAAAAAATGCACGTGGAATACAAAGGTGCCCTGCAGGATACGTTAACGGAAATGGAGCAGGACCTACAGTCTTCTATTTCTTATGCGGGCGGAAACAAGCTGTCCGCAATCCGCAATGTAGATTATGTAATTGTGAAGAATTCCATTTTCAACGGTGACAAAGTATATTAAAGTTGTTTAAAGAACATAGGCCAGCCAGGCTGCTCGGCTGGCCTTTTGTTTTATTTTTTCCGCAGTCCCCACTGTTTTTTAGTTACAGTGGCCGTCTGCTGAACACTTCATGCCTTCCTTATCAATTTGAATGGTTACATGGTGCAGTTCAAATTCGTCATGAAGCAGCTTTTTCGCTTTAAACAAAACATCCTGCCCATCTCCATCCTGACTTACAACCAAGTGGCAGCTGAGCGCTGGAAAGTCAGACGTGATAGACCACACATGCAGATCATGAACTCCTTTTACTTCACTCAGCGAAAGAAGCTTTTCTTTAACCTGATCAACATCTACATTCAATGGCGTTCCTTCCATTAAAATATGAACGGAATCCCGTGTAACCCGGTACCCACTCACTACAATTAAAAGTGCCACGATCAAACTGGCAATCGGGTCAGCGAGATTCCAGCCAAAAAACATGATCATCAGGGCAGCTAGGATCGCTCCAAAAGAACCGAGCATATCGCCTAAAACGTGTAAAAAAGCGCTTCGGACATTTAAATTGTCATCTTTATCGCCTTTCATCAAAATAAATGCTGCTACAATGTTCACGATTAATCCAAGTGTTGAAATGATGAGCATTCCAGAACTCATGACTTCCGGCGGATTTGTGATACGCCCATACGCTTCAAAGAAAATATAAAGGGAAATCACCATAAGCGTAAGGCCATTTAAAAAAGCCGCCAGTATTTCAAAGCGTTTATAACCAAACGTTTTTCGCCTTGATGCTGCTTTTTGCCCGAGCGTCATCGCTGCATAGCTTAGTCCCAGTGCCGCCGCATCACTCAGCATATGTCCCGCATCCGACAACAGCGCCAGGCTGTTTGTTAAAAATCCGCCTATTACCTCTATGATCATATAAGAAGTAATTAAGAAGAACGACCATTTTAGGGCCATTTTATTGCTGCTTCCGTGATGATGCCCATGATGATGTCCGTGATCATGTGAATGAGAATGTCCCATGTTTTTGCACCCCTTATGATTAAAAAGCTTTCTCTCTACATAGTAGAGCTGACAGGTTTTCTTTCAAATACAAACCAGCTGATCTATTATTAGCTAGCCTATGAAAGGCCCTTCTCCCATGGTCTTGCTGCAGCGGAATTTCTCTCTTTTTAAGCAGATTCATTTATACCATTACACTGCAGGCAATCGTTTTTAGAATGAAAGAACAATCATCTTCTTTTATGAAGGAATTACTATTTCATTACATTCCTGTATATGTTCAGCTATATACCTGGCATCTTCCCCTACGCCTTGAAGAAGAGCCGAACCGCGCCGGTGCTGCCAGGGCAGGCCTAAAAAGTATAATCCCTTCACTGGTGTAACGCCTCTTTGATGAACAGGGTGTCCCTTGTCATCGAGTACACCTTTTACTTTCAGCCACGCATAATCCGAAACAAATCCTGTGGACCAGATAATATTTTGTACCTCAACCGTAGAACCATCCTGAAATTGTATAGCTGTTCCCCTCGCCCCAATCGTTCTGCTCTTTTGCATCACTGCTCCGCTTGTCAATGCATGCTTTAATTCTGAGCCAAAAATAGGATCGCCGCTGCTGCGAATCTTTCTTGCCACCCATGAATCACGTGGAGCATTTAAGATTCCTGTTTTATCAAGCCACCAAAAAATACTCCTCTTTCCTATTTTCAGCGGTAAAAATCGTAACTTTTGGCTGACGGATAAGTATGTTTTTCTTGTCTTCGACAGTTCCACTGCGATTTGAGCCCCGCTGTTGCCGCCGCCTACTACTAGCACATTCCCCTCAGACAAACCAGCCGGATTCTTGTACTGGGAAGAATGCATCTGGAGAACGTCTGTTGAAAGCTTTTGGGCAAAATTCGGAATGAAAGGTGTCTGGAAAGGACCAGAAGCAATGATAAGACTGCTTGCTTCATACGTCTGGCCATTTGTTTGGATACGAAAGCGATCCCGTTCCTTCCATACACTCTCCACCTCTGTCTGGAGCTGAACTGGAAAGTGGAATTGTTCCGCATAATGTTTCAAGTAAAAAGCCATTTCATTCTTTGCAGGAAAGCCATGTGGATCGCCCTTCAGCGGCAGTCCAGGCAGGGCGCTGTACCTTCTCGGTGTGAATAATGTTAAAGAATCGTATCTGCTTTTCCACGTGTCTCCAATTTCCTCACCGCGATCTAAAAGGATAAAAGGCTGATCGAGTCTCTTTAAGTGATACGCTATTGCAAGTCCTGCCTGTCCTGCACCTATAATGACCGTTTTATACATGCAACCGGCTCCTTTTCTTTCGTGCACCTTCATCATTTTTTGAGTTCAACATTCAAATAGTCATTTGAATATTTGATTACTTCTATTATAATCAAATTTTGGATAAACGTGAATAATTCAACTAAATATAAATGCGTTTTTAAATCAAAAATTCCACCAGAGCTCATCAGCCTCTTGGTGGAATATTACCAAATTTCTTCTTTGAATAAATTAAAAATTTGTTGCTGTTTGGTTATGATCTTTAATGTTTCCCTTAGATTTTTTACCCGGCTTTAGAACAGACAGCCCCATCGACAGCAAAGAAACAAGCCCAATAACTCCTAATTGTAACCAACGCCTTATGATGTTAGGCAGCATTTCCAGCGCCATGATCAGGATTGGCATTGAAAAAACAATAACAGGATAAACAGGGCTGCTTTTTACCTGCACTATGAAGATAAATATGACCTGCTTGAACAAATTAGCCATGCTTATTTAAAAGAATTGATGGAGGTGCTGAACATTTCTTTTCATCTTCAAAACGGAGAAGTGAATGTGGAGCGTTTTAAAATCACCTTAAGAAGAGTTTTTGAAAATATCGAAGAAAACCGTTTTTTCTATGAAGTCATGCTTGGACCAAATGGAATTGCCGGCTTTACTAATAAGATTGAAAAGTTTTTGTTTGAGAAATTCAAAGAAAATTTTAAAGTCATTGTCGGAGATTTAAACAACCTGAACATTCCTGCAGATTTTATATTACATTTTATCTCCTCTGCTTATATCGGGGTCGTAAAGTGGTGGCTGAGTGAAGATACCCGGCATTCTCCGGAGTATTTGGCAGAAGTCATTACGAAAGGGCCAATGAACGCGATTGGCTACAAAATCAATTTTAAAGAAGAAGATTCGGATTAATGGGTAAGCCAGCTGTAGATTGATGTGTTTTGAGAGCTCATTTTACTTACAGCGTACAAATTAAAAATGCACCCCAATAGTTAATTGTGTCTAACTTTTGGGGTGCGCTTCAATTCCATTTGCTGTTTAAGTTTGTCCATCTCTTGTATCCGCCGGGCAATATGCTTTTTTAAATCCTCCAGCTCTATCATTTTACTTTTCAGTAATGTTTTTCGTTTGCTGAGATTCCCATTCTCAATTAACTCCTTAATGGCTGTTAAAGACATATCACAGCTTTTTAAAATATTAATTTTATTGATAACTTGGATTTTCTCACGGCCATAATATCGATAATTTGTTGAAGGATCAATGTAAGACGGCTTTAGCAGGCCAATATCACTGTAGTAATACAATGTTTTAACAGAGGTACCGCATAAATTGGAAAATTCAACTATGGAATACATGCTATTCTCCTTTCAGATAGGACCCCTCCAGTTTGGATTGAATACTGCTTTTTATTTCTTTCTAAGAGAATTCAATCAAAACCTTTACGATGCGTATCAATATTTGTTAGTAAATTTACCCATATTTTCACTTTATCTAAACCATCTACTCATAACAATAGATATTTCCTCGTATTATTGGCCAGAGACTCCTCCCATTTACACAATAACTAGGTAGGGATTTATACTGGCTTAAAACCGTTAGAAATTGATTACAAGTATTTTACGAAAAGAAAATCCAGAAGCCAAAATCAAAAACGGATTTTGGCTTTTTCAGTTAGTTTGCCTTGTAGACCTCCATGTGAAAAATTATACAAAATAAGAAAATTGACGTGTCAGCTTTATTAAAAAGAGTGAGGTTTTTAATTTAACAAAGAAACTAAAAGCCTCACTCTCTTCAAATCTCGCTCATAACTGAGAAGGTTTATCGTATAACCTGTTCTCGCAGTTGGCTCATGGAATAAAGACCTTCTTTTTCATGCAGCTTTCGCATTTCAATACTACCTACTTTCGTAGCGGCATCATACTCACCAAGCACAGTGTCCATCATAATAAAAACTGCCTGATCGTAGGCCATATTTTCTGCATCAAACCCTTTGATGAAAAACCTGAGATCCACCAATTCTGCTTTTGGATCATACAGATAATCGAAATATATGTCTTCATCAGTCAGTGTCAGCCCGTTAATCGAAACATGGCAGCCCTCTTCAGACGGCTGGCGAAAAGCGATAATGTCGAAACCATTCAGATTTGGGGCTTGATCCACTAATCCTCTGACAACGGGAAATAATTCTTCCACACCGTCTGCACTGATGATAAATTCCCTTTTTCCGTTTATCAGATCCGCACTAAATTCGAATGCAAGATCCTTGTGCACCTTGCGCAATTTTTTCTCAAGCTGGCTAAACAATGGCTCATAATTTTCTTCAGACAACTGGTAATAGTCCTGTTGTACTTCCTTAAACCATTGCCAAAACAATGCTGCCTGATCTTTTTTCTGAAACAGTCTTTTAATGGGCATTGTCCCTCATCCTTTTCACTATTTTTATTTCATTGTAATGTAAGTTCTCGAACGATACTTCCCATCAGCTGTTTTTCCTGCTTTACCTTCAGGCCGGCAGCTTGTATGTTCTCTATTGTTTTTCGATTAATATTAGCGCCCCACATCCTGACAATAATAGGATTTATAATATCCATCAGCTTGCCAAGAACAACATGTTCACTACGCATGTGTTCAAGCATCAACACTTTGCCACCAGGCTTTAACACTCTCTTTATTTCTTTTAATCCCTGAACCGGATCAGGTACTGAACAAAAAACACATGCTGTAACGACGGTATCAAAGGATGCATCAGGAAAATCTATCTTTTCTGCATCCATCTCCATTAGTTTTACAGGAACCGGGGCTTTTTCTGCTTCTTCTTTGGCCAGCTTTATCATTTTAGAACTGAAATCAATCCCTGTTACATAGGTTACCGCAGAAGGATAAAAAGGGAGATTCGCACCTGTGCCAATCCCAACCTCTAGTACCTCTCCTTCTGCCTTTGCAAGCATTTCTTTGCGCCACGAGGGGCGGACCATTTTATCCATCGTATTAAACACTGGAGCAATTCGGTTGTATCGTCTTTTAATGATTTCTGTTTGTTTAGACATACTGAAGCTCTCCTATCTTGGTCACTTTGTTAAGGAATTAAAAACAACATATAAAACACTTACTGCAAATTCAAAGGTTCTACTGCAAAACGGACAAAGAACCGGGAAGAAATGAGGGAAATACCTTGTTAAAGAACAGCGTCCTATATGTATTCAACCATGTTTGCCTGGGCAAAGCGCAAACTTCTGCTTTCAGGGTGACTTCTTATTCTGCAGCTATGTGAACAATCTTTTTCATTTCTTTGACATAAACATATTCTCTGGCTTTAAATCGTTCATTCTCTATAGTCATTTCCCTTTTTCTCGGTTGACATATCGAAAAAAATCGATATACAATAGTAAGCATGGAACCAATCGATGTATTTAAGGCGTTATCAAATGAAACCCGACTTAATATTTTACACTGGTTAAAGGAACCAGAGAAGCACTTCCCTAAACAAGGCGCTCACCTGCCAAAGGAGGTTAGTATCAAAGGGGGAGTATGTGTAGGGGATATTCAAGAAAAAGCCAAAGCTTCTCAATCTACCGTTTCCCATTACTTAAACATAATGCAGAAAGCGGGCCTGCTTGAATCAGTTCGTTATGGTCAATGGACCTATTATAGACGAAATGAAGAAGCCATTCATCAGTTAGCTGAATATTTTAAAACAGAAATTTGAGTTGATTGATTTCTGTTTTTTTACGACGTTTTATATCGATTATTCTAGATATATAATTATAAAGATATTAAGGAGGGATTTATCTCGTGCGTTACTTCGCCTATATACTAGCGTTATTAGCAGGATCAGCCCTTAGCTTTGAAGGAGCTATCTATGCTGAACTAGGGAAAACAATAGGACAGCTCGAAACTAGCTTTTATAACTTCTTTATGGGCTCAATCATCATGGGATTATTATGGTTATTCTTTGGAAAAGGTAAACTTTCATATGCGGTGGAAGCACCTAAATGGTCCATACTAGGAGGCGTTCTAGGAGTTGTATATTTAACATCTATCGTGATTAGTGTTCCATTTGTTGGTGTTGGAATCACCATGGTTGCAGTCATTATTGGTCAATTGGTAATGAGTATGGTTATTGAACATTATGGCTGGCTTGGCAGCAAAAAAACCAGAATCAATAAAGAAAAAATATTTGCCGTTATTTCAATGATTATGGCGCTTATTTTAATAAACTAGGAGGCCTAAAAATGGGTATATTCATGATTCTATTCACCTTATTAGGAGGTATTACGTTAAGCGCCCAATCGTCTATCAATGGAACACTTAGTCGAAAAGCCGGAACAATAGAAACGACATTTTTGACCTTTATCACTGGATCTATGTTTCTTGCCATTTTTATCCTGTTTTTTGGTCAAGGAAATGTGCTTGGAATACTGGAAGCACCCAAATGGCAATTAAGTGCCGCCTTTTTAGGTACGATGTATTTGCTTCTCACTGTCATGGCTGTTCCAAAAATTGGGGTCATTGCAACCAATATTGCTGGTATTATTGGTCAGCTTGTCATTGGTATGCTTATTGATCATTTTGGCTGGTTTGGCAGTTTAGTCATATCTTTTGATTTGAAGCGCTCTTTTGCCTTACTCTTTATGATCATTGCTCTTTATTTTATCTACAAAGGAAATAAACGCTCCAGTGAAGAAACCTGTGCATAACAAGTTTGAATAATGAAAAACGCTGCAAACCATAAAGAAGGAGCAGCGTTTTTTATAAGATCAACATATCTTTATTCATCTAAATTTTTCATTCGTCGAACAAAAAAACGAGACGTATTTTTAGCGAACCCCTTTTCTAAAGTCCTTTATGCTTCGCAGGACAGATCTCCCCCCATCCTCTTCTAAGGTCACTGGCCCCCTTATACACCATTTCCCTATTTCAGTTCTTTGTGTATAGTCCCATTTTTTCACCTTAATACTTCACTCCATTCTAAACAGAATGGGGCTATACCTGTTTGAATCTGTTTATGCTTAAAAAAGCAACGTTTCTCTCTGTCTCAGCAATTTTGAGTAATAATTCAACCTTAGCTCGACTTAGAAAAAATATAACCAGCTATGTAGTGAACCTCTCCACCTAAATCAAAGATTTTGATGGAGCATCCCTTATCTTGAATACAGTACAACATCAGCTGGTTAAGCTTCCTCCGGAAGCCCGAGTGCATGATGGAGACTAATGAACGAAGACAAGGTCTGGGATGCCCTTATTGCCAGTTCAGGAACTTTTGCCTGAAGTGACAACCATTTCGTTTCCGAAGTGGATTTTTGAAAAGCCCGAATGAAGTAGCGGGCTCCAATATTATAAGAAGCAGATAAATCCGCGTGATAGACTTTACCGGTTGAAAATACGGCAAGGTCTTTTTTCGGGTTCCGTTTCACTTTCCCAGAACCGTCGAACGCCAGGGCGCTGGTGTTTCGCGGGTTGATCCGGGAGATGCGCATACCCAGGCAATGCGCCATTTCTTCCACTTTGTTCTGGATACCTATTTTTCGCCACCCGTGAAGCTTGAAACGAAGTTTCCTAGCTCCATAGAACCCCTTTGGGGTTTTCATTCTGCCCAGGTATTCGAATACGATGACGTCACAGCCATGCTTTGCCGCAAATTTTATAATTTCCTGGCTTGTGTGGCGGACAATATGCTGCTGGTATCCATTGATCTGCCGCCAAAAATTCGGTGCCTGAATGCGGCCGCTTGCCCGCTGGGCTTTCCGCAGTTTATTCGTTAACGTCTGCAGACGGTCTTTTTCTTTAGGCTGGTCAATAAACTTCCGGCCTAAGACAGTGCCTCTTACATCGATAATGGAACAAACCGCAGAGTTCGTCAGTCCGAGATCTACCGCGCATACTTTTTGTTCTTGAATAGGTGTTTTTGTTAAAGTGACTTTGTTTTCATAGCTGATGGAAAGGAAGAATTTCTTTCCCCGCTTAATCAGCTTAGGGTTGTTCTCCTTCCATCCCCAGACACCCCTTTTATAAAGGTCCTGCTCTTTAAATTCGATATCCATCCATATCCAGTCATTCTGATGGAATACCTTGATTTGCGCGGTCGTATCTGACGCCCTGTTGAACATGTTTCCGCGATAAAATACAGGGAACTCTTTATGCTTCACTTGCAGCCGCGGAGGCTGTTTTTTAAACTTCTTTCCTTCAGAAAAAGCGTATTTCTGCTCTTTTTCCCAATTTTGATAGTTAGAGCGGAAGCTCTTTACTTTGCCAAAAGCGGAAGCAATAGCACTTCTGCGAAAATAGGACGGAAACTTGTAAAAACGTTCGTTAAACTCTTTGTATTTCGGAAGAGGGTTTGATTTGGTTGCGTGAATCAGTTTTTCTACTGCCGGCACAATTGATTTTGTTGTCAGGTCGTCGGTATGATCAAACTCTTTGTCGATCACTTGAATGATGAAAGACAGGGCGTTATTGTAAATATCCAGCGTATCATTGAAGATTTCGGTCCGGTTTGTAATTTTGTGCAGCAGTGACTTCGCAACTTTCATGATCAAACCCTCCTTTCCATTTTTTAGTCCTTATGATACGTTGATCGTATCAAAATGGAAATCAATTGTAAAACGAAAAGAGAATCAATATGAGTGATTATAAATAAGAACTAGCAATGGGTCTAATGAAAAAATATATAGAAGAGTAGGAAGAATTAAGACCTTAGCGCCTAACCCCCACTAAATCGGAGATTTTGAAGGGGTTAGGCGCTAATTTTTTGTTCAAGTTAAAAGAAAAACAGCCGATAAAACTAGTAGTAAAGCCTTGGTTAGCATTATATATTTTGTCTAACTTATCATTATTTTATAGTCATTTAGGAGGAAAAACATGAGGACGAAAAAGACAGCAAGAAAAGAGTTGTCTCAAAAAGGAAATCGCTTGTTCGCTGGATCGCTTAAGAATAAACTGATTATATCCTTTGCATTAATTTTGATTATCCCAAGCTTAATTATTGGCTCTCTTTCTTACGTGAAAGCAAAAACGAGTATCCAGGAAGAGATTACAAACAGTGCAGAAACCAATGTTCAGTTACTTAGTGATGTGTTAGATACTGCTTTTAAAGCAAAAATGGAGCAGACTAATTTTTTAGCAAGCCGGATAAGCAAAGAGCTGTTTAAAGATCCATCTTATAAAAATCTTCATAATCAACTTGCCGGCTTTTATAACACAACTGAAGGACTGCTTTCTGTTTATGTTGGCACAACAGACGGAACCTTTGTAATGGAACCGGCCCTTGGTTCTCCGGAAGGTTATGATCCGAGAGAAAGAGGTTGGTACAAACAGGCGATGGAACACAAAGGAGAAGCGATCATTACATCTCCCTACCCAGATGCTTCGACA
Source organism: Domibacillus indicus (assembly GCF_023715895.1). Lineage (GTDB taxonomy): Bacteria > Bacillota > Bacilli > Bacillales > Domibacillaceae > Domibacillus > Domibacillus indicus_A. The sequence continues at coordinate 111,952 of NZ_JAMBOO010000005.1, forward strand.
GGAAAAATGGTTGTAACAATTGCTTCGGCCCTTCAAGATGGAAGTGGAGTTGTTGGATTCGATCTTGAAATTAACAGTTTGGGCGAAATTGTTTCACAGGCCTCTATTGGGCAAAAAGGGTACCCGTTTATCATAGACGGAGATCAAAAGGTTGTTTTCCACCCGACCGTAAAACCGGGTGAAACATTAGACAGCCAGATTAGCGGTCCATTATTCGCCTCCAATGAAGGGCATTTTGAATACGAATTTGAAGGTAATGCGAAGGACATGGTTTTCCTAACCAATCCAACGACCGGCTGGAAAGTGGCAGGAACAATGGAAGTATCTGAATTTACTGATGCCTCCCAATCGATATGGAACAGTGCTTTATTGACTTTAGCCCTTTCCCTTATTGCTGGCAGTTTGTTTGTATTCTTTGTCCTTCGTTCTATTCTTCGTCCTATCAGCCGTTTAATGGCAGTAACTGAAAAAGTAAGCAACGGAGATTTAACAGAACGTGTAGATATAAAAACAAAGGATGAGATTGGACAACTGGGGACAAGCTTTAACCAAATGATTGATTCTCTCCGCAGTGTTCTCATGAAGATTAATGATTCATCCCAGCATTTAGCGGCATCTACCCAGCAGCTATCAGCTGGCTCTGAATACACAGCCCAGACAACAAAAGAAGTAGCCGATGCTATTCAGGAAGTTGCATCAGGTTCAGAAACTCAAATGACCAGTACGGAAGAATCCGTAAAAGCGACCGAGGAAATTGCGAGAGGAATTCAGTATATTGCTGAAGGATCTAATATGGTTTCGGAATCTTCCGTTACTGCATCTCAAAATGCTCAAAAAGGAAATGAAGCACTTGAACAAGTCACAGCACAAATGAAGCTTATCGCTGAAACGGTAAACGGAAGTGTAGGGACGGTTAAGCTTCTGGAAGAACATTCTCAGGAAATTGGAAAAATCACAGATGTCATTACACAAATTGCCGATCAAACAAATCTTCTGGCGTTAAATGCTGCAATTGAAGCAGCACGGGCTGGCGAACAAGGAAAAGGATTTGCGGTTGTAGCGGAAGAAGTGCGGAAGCTAGCGGAAGAGTCCAAAAAGTCAGCGAACCAGATTTCTAACTTGATTAGTACCATTCAAAAAGACACAGCTAAAGCGGTGACTTCCATGGAAAGAGGCAAATCAGAAGTTGAAAGCGGCTATAGTGTAGTCATTACTGCAGGAGAAGCTTTCGAGCAGATTCTTGGGTCTGTTCAAAAAGTAACGGAACAAATACAAGAAGTTTCAGCTACTTCTCAAGAGATTTCTGCCAGTGCTGAAGAAGTCACTGCATCTGTTGAAGAAGTTTCCAGCATCGCCAGCGAAACAGCAGCCAGCGCGAGTCAAGTGGCTGTTTCCGCCGAGGCTCAGCTGCATTCCATTGAAGAGATTACAAAGTCTATTCATGAATTAAGCAAACTTGCAACCGACTTACAAGAAACAGTGAACGAATTTAGAATGTAAGAAACAGCTTAATGAAAACATACAGCAAAGGTGAAATCCGCTTAGGAGATATTTATTACCTCAGCAGCCAAGCAAAAAAGCGCTGTTCCTTGAAAATAAGGAACAGCGCTTTTCTTTTGCTCACTTCTCTCTTTAGCTAACAACTTGGTTATTAAAAAGAAGTCTTTGAAATTCTCCAACGGCTTTGTATAAACTCTGAATTTTTTGGGGGTACACCAGTTTAACATCCTACTTCAGTTTTACCCTGAATTGGGACACTTCTACTGTTCCCCCATTCCCTCAAGATTCTTTAACTCAAAGTTATCGAGCAATGCACGCACTTCATCTGTTGACTCTGTGTTCATTAATTGATTTCTTAATTCACTCGCCCCTCGAAATCCTTTGACATATATCTTAAAAAAGCGATGAAGAGCCTTGAACGGACGCAGCTCTAATTTTGAATATTTATCATGGAGATCCAGATGTAGCCTTAAGAGATCAAGCAGTTCCTTACTACTATGATCTTTCGGCTGCTTTTCAAAGGCAAATGGATTATTGAAAATACCGCGCCCAATCATAACCCCATCAACACCATATTGATGAGCGAGCTTTAAGCCAGTTTCACGGTCAGGGATATCCCCATTGATCGTCAAGAGTGTATCTGGCGCCACCTGGTCACGAAGTTTTTTAATCTCCGGGATCAGCTCCCAATGAGCATCTACTTTGCTCATTTCCTTTCTTGTACGCAGATGAATGGAAAGATTAGCAATGTCTTGTTTCAATATGTGTGTTAGCCAGTCATGCCATTCGTCTACATCGGTGAAACCAAGCCTTGTCTTTACGCTTACGGGCAATCCTCCTGCTTTTGCTGCTTGTATTAAATCTGCTGCAACTTCTGGGCGACGGATAAGGCCGCTTCCCTTCCCATTCTGTGTCACATTAGGTACAGGACAGCCCATGTTGATATCCAGACCCCTAAACCCGAGCTCCGCCATACCAATACTCATTTGCCGAAAGTATTCAGGCTTATCCCCCCATATATGGGCTACAATGGGTTGTTCATCCTCTGTAAAAGTCAAACGCCCACGCACACTATGTTTCCCCTCTGGGTGACAATAGCTCTCCGTGTTGGTAAACTCTGTAAAAAAAACATCAGGTCTGGCTGCTTCACTCACTACATGGCGAAAAACAACATCCGTCACATCTTCCATTGGTGCCAGTATAAAAAAAGGTCGTGGTAAATCACGCCAAAAATTATTTATCATATTCAAATTCAAATCCTCTCATTCATTATGGGATACCAGAGTAAACCCTTATCCCAAAATTAAAAAGCAAAATATCTCTGCTTCTTTTACACTTATACCATGCTTAAGCACTTTTTATCAAACTGATCGGAAATGTTTATCTTAACTTCACAATCTCTGTACAACCAAAATAATCTCCTGCTAAAATTCACTCCATCAACCAGCAAAACATGAAAAAACCTCTAAACGTTTTAGCTGCATCATTATCAGCAGGGACAGTGTTTGTATCATCCATTTTTCAATGTTCGCAGAAGAGATTGTCAATCCTGCGCCTGCAATAGTGTCACCGTTACAGGAAGGATCAACACCATTCACTGATGTAAATAAGACAATCTGTGAAGAGTCTGTAAAATTCCTTTATGACAATTTGGATATCATAGGTATAGGTCAAACATTTGGAGTAGAACATCCGATTAAGCGAGCGGATGCTGCCGTTATTATGTACAAACACTTGGATCTTAACGCCCAAAGCAATGTCCCTGAAACGAATTTTAAAGACGTGCCGGCTCGTGCAGCTCAAGCTGTGGCAGCTCTTAAATATCATGGTATTGTCAACGGCAAGTCGGATGTGTACTTTGGGGCTGCAGACAACATTACACGGGGTGAAGCAACCTCGTTTCCTTTGAAAAACAATGAATTTGTCCCTATTGAAGTAACAGCTAAATAATTTATCCCTACGTCTACACCCATCACTTTAGAAGAAGAGGAAACAACCTTCGGTTCAAAGGAAACCGACACAGACATATACCATTTCCCTTTTTTCTCATAAAGCTCGCCGGCACCTAATTTTGCTTCGCCGGACAATATTTTATCAAGCCAATGCTGCTGATAGAGCTCTGCCACAACGGGAACACCGACTCGTTTCTCTAATGTAGGAAAAGAGAGGTTGTATAAGCCGTTTTCTTTTTCAACTTTTAAATTTTGGTTGTTAAAGGTACACCAAAAACGGCGAAAGGCTTTTGCTTTTTGATTTTTCTTTTGTGACTTCACTTCCCGGATGGTTTGGTTGACAATGGCCGAAGGCAATTTGTCCGCAGAAAAAAGTTTGTAGACCTTCGAAGTGGCTTTTGAAAGTTCATCATACTGAAGAAGCCAATTAGAAAAGCCGATGTTTAATTCGGTCATTTTGCAGTATATCTGTTCTTTTGCATGGGTTGGCTTCATTAGTTCTGGCTTTAAAGAAATGGTTTCCGTTTCGTTCCTCCTTTCCGAAAAATTAGATTGTACCAATTATACCAAACAAACGTTTTGTATACAAAAGAGATAAGCTAAAAGAAAAAATCGAACCTTTGACATGTCTGAAGACATGCCCGGTTCGACCTCGCTATCATCCCACACCTGAAGGAGTGGACTTTCCCGCTCGTAAGGTCTGTAAGTCCAACGGATTCTTCTCCTTTGGCGAGAGCCAGTTGTTCTTTCTTCGACTCCTGATCCACTACATACAGCTTGGCACACGGAATGCCGCTTGGTGATACACCGAAGTCATAATGTTTTAAAACAAAGCCTTTTGAATCTGCTTCCTCCGGAGAGGCCGTCTGGCTTTCTTCTGTTGAGCTGCTTTTTGGTTCTTCACCAGATGATGGCAAACCTTCCTCTGCCTCTTGAGAGTGAACAGGCTGTGCAGATTCAGGCGTATGGCCTTCAGGACTCTTTTGGTAATCCGGCACAAGATTTGCCTGTTCGCTTTTAAACTCTTCCATCCCCATTTCCTCGGCTGTATAAAGGCTGCCAAGCAGGAACTGTCGTCTAAAAAGAGCACTTCTGCTACCTTTATGATCATTACGCTCGGCATAGCATCCCACATAAGAGGTCCTCCTTGGCCACCCTCTCTCTGTGAGCGTGCATTGGCTTTAAAGTATTTTTGAAAATTAACAAATACCGCGCAGGGACGAAACCTCTTATGAAACATCACCGCGTAGGCACCAATGATTTTCCCCCGCTTTTGGCCAAACACATGCCGTACATTCCCTTCTGATGGGATGAACTCAAACTCATCCCGCTTTCTTACTTCCGCTGCACAAGGGGCACCGACATAATCGGGATTCTGGGCCGCTGTACGAAGCAGGCCGTCCCTTGTGGTGATAAAATTTGTCCGTGCACCCTGTCTTGTTTTGCATTTTCGGAACACAATATCTCCAAGCAGCGGGTCCAGCCCAAACGTTTCGCAGAACTTCCACGAAATGTCTGGCTTCTTCCTGTGTTCCTCCATATGGCCCGACAAAGCGGCTCCAGATCAATGACTTCTGTTCCTGGGAAAAAACAAATGCTTTCTCCATTTTGACAAACACCCTTTCTGAAAATTTTTATATAAAAAAAGCGCACTGCTCTTAGGGAGCAAATACGCTTCTTTTAACGAAATCAATGAGCATTTAAACACACAAAAAACGGCTTGATCTATTGCGTAATCCACCGATTTAAGGTCTGCTCTATTTAGGCATAGTGAAATAAGGATTACATGCCTGCTTTTAAAAAATCCAACAATCACTTTAGGATGGCTGAGCCATCGGCCTGCTGTTTCTTTGATCTATGCGGTGCATAGTAAGAATAGCAACTGTCACTTTGTGTCGATTCTCCCTTGGCAAAATGAAGGGGATAAAACGACTTTCACTTTGAAGTGACAAATAAATTAAACTATCGGGATAGAGTAACAAATATTCTGATAATATGCAAATGCAATACTCTCTCGTTATTACATTTACATATTATCATATAGAGGAAAATAGAATAATAGAATCACTGATATAATAGGTTTTTTCATCTTTCATTTTAAATAAGTTACCATTCCGTTTTCGCTAAATATTTTAAATATGCTTTTCTACCTGGTGGATTCCCATTCCAAGGCTTATTTTTGCTAGTAAAGTGAATAATTGCAGGTTTAGTGTTTATTTTATTCATACGATTAGCTCGAACATTCCATTTTTCATCTAGTTTTAGCCATTTATCTTGTAGAACAACATTCAATCCATCCTGGTCGGGATATAACAACTTGGAAGGATTATCTTTAATAAATTGGAGAACTTTCGTCGAGATATCATGTTCTCTCCACTTCTTTAAGTTTATTAATAGAACGCCCGAATTAAAATACCCGTGCTCTTTTGGGATTAATAGTTTCTTACGTCTCTGATCATTGTCGTCATAAACCGCTGCCACATAATAATCATCTATATTTGTTCCCCACAAATTCGTAATATCTTCTTTTACAATTAGGTCACAATCGAGATAAAGGGCTTTGTGAAAACTTTCGGGTAACAGGTCAGGAATAGATATTCTGCAAAACATTTCTATGCTATAGTAACGATTTATTAATAAATCATCATATAAATTAACATTAATAAATAAAAATTGAGGAATTACATTAAATCTTTGTAAAGATTTCTCTAATTTAACTTTATTCTGTACTGAAAGGTTACCTCCATCAATGATATAAATATTTATGAGATGGTTTGAAACCTTATTTTCTAACAAAGAGTGTAACATTACAGCTAAATGTTTGGCATAATGATCGTTCGTTGAAGCCAAAATTATAATCTTTTCCAACCCTTCACACCTCTTTATAAAAGATTTTATTCAAAGGGCTTATTAAGCTTTTCTATGTGCGAAAGTTGAGTTAATAATTTAGAAATACTAATAATTAAAAACATAACTTTTACTTCCACCCGTCAATGGCTCTCTGATACAACTCTAAATACCTGTCAGTCATTCTTTCTTTCGTAAACCGTTTGGCAACATATTTCCTCAGATCCTGCGGTTTGATTGGCGAATCACCACTTACTAATTTACCCATATAATCCAAATCACCACAAATGAACATAGGCAAACCTTCTAACACGTCTAGAACCCCTCCTCGACCATATGCAGCAACAGGAGTTCCGCAAGCCATTGCTTCTACTAATACCAGTCCAAATTGCTCCTGTTCTTCATTCGGAAAGACTAGCCATTTGGCGCGCCTCAATAGAGTTTGCTTTTTCTCCCCATGGACTTCGCCTACATAGGTGATATTTGATAATCTTTCTATTTGTGGCTGTATTTCCCTAAATAGCTTCGCGCTAAAGACAGGACCGGCAATAATGGTCCTGATGCCTGTCTGTTCACCTAATTTTATAGCGTCTTCAACACCCTTTCCTTTGTCGATACGCCCCAAAAACAACAAGTAGTCTTCCTTTATTTCTGAGAAAGTATACGATTCTAAATCAATGCCGTTATGCACGTAGGCCCCCTTGTACTTATTGGTTGACTGCAGCAATTTTGTTTTACTAACGTACACTGGGCATTTCACAGAAATATTCAATCTTGATTGAGTATGAATAGTGGAAATAGTAGGAATATCCAAATGTTCACGTCCAATGACTAATTGGTTTGTGTGATCATGAATGACATCAATATCCTTTGGCAACGTCTGAAGTACAAAGTCCTTGATATTTTTTTTGTTAAATCCTCTCTGTCCATAGGGAATAATAATCCCTTTACTTTTGCTATCAGCCGGAGCATAAACATAAACTTCATGTCCTCTCCTAACCAACTCATCCGACAGGTTATAAACTACTCTTTCTATTCCTCCGCTTCCGGGAAGAGGCATAACAACTGGGGCAACCTGAACAATTCTCATACATGTTTACCTTCCGTAAAACAAGTTGACTTATCATACCGCACGATTCTCTCATATAAAATATATGGCATTAACTTTTTAATCACGTGGATCTGGCTTCTATAGATAGAGAGAAGATTTAATTTTTTCTGAAGCAGGCGGAAGGGAATGACATCGTTTGAGGTATCAAAGACATAGAGATTATGATGTCCTTGATCATGTAAAATTTTTGAGAGTGATTTGTGTTGGGAATGTCCATACTCCCCACAAAGATTATGTGTAACGATGCGACTAGTTCTATACTTGCTAATGACCTTCCTTAAATCCTTTCCAACTAGCTGCACATCAAAGCTTCCGCCATATATATCAGGGTAGTCCCATATTTCATATGAAGCTCCAGCTTGTTTCATTACCTGATGAAATTCTTTTGAACGGATACTGTCTTTGCCATTGGTTAGGCATATGACCTTCCAACCTTGTTCTCTTAATAAAGCCGCTCCCCCGAAAATCGATTCATCATCGGGATGGGCGACAAACATGAGTTTATCAATCAAAACGTGACACCTCATTTTTAAATTTTACTACCAGAAATTGCATTCTCAAATAGTGTATGTAGAGATCACGAAGGATGACACAGTGCATGGATAGGACAAATTGAACAAAAATTTAGTGCCGCATTCCCCTTCAAAATCTTCGGCTTAGTGGGGGTTAGGCGCTAATTTTTTGTTCAAATGTCTTTAGTGAAAATCATTTATAATCTAAAAATAGCAAAAAATTGACCCCTTCCTATGATTCATCTAGGAAGGCTTTTTCACGCTTGCAACGTTAGAATAAGTCCAAATAATTTATATACAAAAAGAGCTGCCCAATTAGAACACCTCTTTTTAAGCAGACTATCATGGCCACAACCTGCAATATTTTTTATTTTTATGGTCACACATTTGGTTATATTCTTTATAAAAAAGCTGTTTTCGTGGCCACAAATGGTCATATTACCAGCGAACTTCCTGCTCCTTACCGGTTCTCCACCGTCTCTGGATACAAGTTATGCTTCATCATATAAAGGTGATTACAGATACTGCTAGGACTTGACTTATCCATTAACATCCGCTTTATTTCCCAAAGCAACAGCGCCACACTCTCTTGAATATGCATAGACCAAAGAGAAGAGAAGCAAGGAAGCTGAGTATTGCAATAATGAGGGTGAAAGTAGCACCAATGGTTTCTAGACCAAGGAGCGAGAAGAAACCAGGGATTACAGGTGTTGCCCCCCACACCGTTAGCAGCAGCAAGACTACACCCACTAAAAACCCTAGGAACATCTCAAAAACACTACACGTAGAATGCTTCGTAATCACAGAAGTCCACCTCCTTTCATAGGACTAATTGTCCTACTATATAATACGTGGCTGCTTGAAAGTTCGTTAAAGAGAAACGCACAAAGAAACTAAAAAAGTATTAATAAAAGGCCCCTGATATATCCTGAAATTTTTTGTTTCTACTGTTGCGCAAGGAAAACCGGACGATTGCAGTCCAAGCGAAGCGATATGGCAACGCTGTCGGAGTGAAAGCTGTCCATTGGGTAAGCGCTACCAAATGGTATTATCGAACAAATGAGGAATGGGTCATAACGAATAATACGTTTACCAAAAACGTCTGCAACTGCGCAGAACGGCTTAGCGTGAGATTAATCGACCGCAGCGACTTGATAAATTTAATTCCGGAAAGCAAGGCGATCCACTCAGGCACAGGAATAGCCCCGTCCGGTTTAATCCGGCGGGGTTATTTTATTTAACACTTTTCGAAAACAGTGCCACACCGCAGTTCATTGACAATGGGACAAGGCAACGTTACCCTGACAACAACCGAGTCAGATGGGGCGGCAGTAAGTATGATAAAAAGACCGAAGTAAAAAATATTGCGCACCAAAAAGCCACCGTCTATTAAACCGATGGCTGCCCTGTCACTACTGATCCGTCGACAAAAGCGAATCGCTGAATGTATAACCAAGATTTTTACCGTCACTCCCGTAGACATGAACGTTATTCAAGTTGGTCAAAGCACGATATTCCGCATAATAGTAATAATGATTGACTACCATCGAGCCAAGTTTATTAACGGCCAATTGGCGCACTGCATCATCGTCTGTTGACGCTATAGTCGAATATATCTTTGCGACATGCTGGTTCGGCACGATTTCAACTCGGTCAAACAACGCAATGCCATCATTGCTTGCAAAATTTGACCGGAATGTTTGAGTAAATTTCTCTGATAAAGCTTCGTCTACCGTACCAGGATATTCTTGCACCGGCTCTTTCGCAGAGACAAAAACGATTAATGCTATTATCAAACTAAATACAATAAGCGCACCGATCATTTTAACATTTACTGCTTTAATCACATTTATCGTCTCCCTATTGAGTTTAGATAAGTGTAGACGAGAAATATTGAATTCATACATGGGAAGGCGCTTTACTTTGTTATTCCTTGTTATACCGCACTTATGTTGACACTCCCACGGCTAAAGCCGCAAGCCCTTCACCTTGCGGTGAGACGGGTGGGATTCTGAAGTGCGAACGCGTTTTCAGTCCATTTCTGTTTAGAACTCGCCTTCAGTTAAGGGCGGTGTCATCAGCCCATCCTGCTTCGTTATGTATGCCTTCGGCATACATGTACCTAACAGGCGGTCCTGCTGTTACCACAGGACTAGGTTAAACTGCTTGCTTGTTTTTCTTTTTTGAAAGGCCGCTGATGGCCTTTGAAATATTAATGGCCGCATTCGCATCGGCATGAAGTTGATACTGACATTTGACACACGCAAACGTGTGTCTTTTTCGATTCTTTTTGTCTACATGGCCACATTTACATGTTTGAGAGGTATGATGTGGATTCACATATTCAACTTGAATCCCTGCCATTTTGGCTTTGTATTCAATAAACTGCTGAAGCTGATAATGTGCCCAAGAATGCAGATTCCTGCCTGCGTCTTTTTTTGATTTGGCTTTACGACGAATGCCTGTCAAATCTTCCATTCGAATGCAGCGAACACCGTTCTCTGCAGCGAAATTCACGATTTGTCGGCTCATTTTATGATTTAGATTTTTCATCCATTGGGATTCTTTATTTTTAGAGGCTTTAATAACAGAAAGAAGCTTTTTTCTTCCCAAGGTTTTTCTCCTTGAAGAAAATGTTCTTCGAATAAAAGCAGCCTCATTTCCTTTGAAAAACAATGAATTTGTCCCTACTGAAGCAACAGCTAAATAATTCAGCCCCACGTCTACACCCATCATTTTAGAAGAAGGGGAAACAACCTTCGGTTCAGAGGAAACCGCCACAGACATATACCATTTCCCTTTTTTCTTATAAAGCTCGCCGGCACCTAATTTTGCTTCGCCGGACAATATTTTATCAAGCCAATGCTGCTGATAGAGCTCTGCCACAACGGGAACACCGACCCGTTTCTCTAATGTAGGAAAGGAGAGTTTGTATAAGCCGTTTTCTTTTTCAACTTTTAAATTTTGGTTGTTAAAGGTACACCAGAAACGGCGAAAGGCTTTTGCTTTTTGATTTTTCTTTTGTGACTTCACTTCTCGGATGGTTTGGTTGACAATGGCCGAAGGCAACTTGTCCGCAGAAAACAGTTTGTAGACCTTCGAAGTGGCCTTTGAAAGTTCATCATACTGAAGAAGCCAATTGGAAAAGGCGGTGTTTAATTCGGTCATTTTGCAGTATAGCTGTTCTTTTGCATGAGTTGGCTTCATGAGTTCCAGCTTCAAAGAAATGGTTTCCATTTCGTTCCTCCTTTCCGAAAAATTAGGTTATATCAATTATACCAAACGAGCGTTCGGTACACAAGAGAGATAAACTAAAAGAAAAAAATCGAACCTTTGACATGTCTGAAGACATGCCCGGTTCGACCTCGCTATCATCCCACACCTGAAGGAGTGGGCTTTCCCGCTCGTAAGGTCTGTAAAAAACAGTCAAATTTTTTTTACGCGTAAATTCTGGGCAGCAGATACGGTATATTCATAGGAGGTACTCTGGGGGTCAGCGCTAATAAAAAAGCAACTGTTTCTCTGCCCCTGATTCTCTTTCTTCGTATTGGCTTACAAGCGATCGCGTTTTTAGTCATAGTACGGCTTTATCATAAGTTCTGTCGCAAGGTAATGTCGGTCATCTAGCCAGTTGATTGGGTGTTTTAAAATCCTTCTTCAGATGGCTGTAAGCTGAATGTCTCCGTTTGTCCGCCCCATTTGATCATCACTTTCACATCCTGATCCTCTTGAGTTACCGCACAGCCGTCACACCAGCTCACCGTTTTGATTAAAACACCATCTTCATTTAATTCGTCTGTTCCTTTTGAGCTTCCAGAATTCGTTTCAATAGAATAGCTGATTTCCGCTGGCGGTGCACCTTTTCCTGTATATTGGATTTTGTACTCCGTGGATTCACTTTTTTTACTTTTGGGCGTTACTTGGTAATTCACATACCAATTTGTACTTTCCCCTGCAAAATTATAGCGCGATTCCCATCCGCTTTGACAGCCGCTTAACAACAAACTTGCCATGAAAAGAAAATAACAAAGATGTTTTTTCTTCATACTGCTCGCCCCTTGTATTCTAACTGCTCTTTCTTTGTACAATATAGAGCACCTTATTACACAAATGATCTGGCTGGTTCAGCTTTCGAGTTACTGCTGCTAAAATTATTTTAGCACAACATACTATAAAAGTAATTTTTTTCTATATGATTAAATCGCTTAGAGATACCACTCCCTATACATCGCGCATTTGGTATTAAAGGTTATTTAGCCGAAAGTTCACTTTCTGTTACCCATTTATGATTGGTTACTTTTTCTCCGCCATTAGTCGGCGTGTAATCAATCATATACACTGTGGTCTGCTCAGCTGATTCAATTACGGCTTTAGCACCTTCCATGCCTTCCATGTGATCCGCGTCTAGAGTAACTTCTGTGCCAGGCTCTATCGGTTGTTCACCAGCATCCTTGATCTCTTCGTGAATAATCCATTTGTGATTTGTCACTCGTTCACCGCCGGTCGTTGGGGTATAGGATAGTGTATACACGGTTGTATCGTAAGCACCAGCAATGGTTGCCTCAGCACCTTTCATGCCCTCCATATGACCATCTTGAATAATACCTGGGTTCCTATTTTAAAAGCTGGATTTTCTGCTTCTTTTAACCCTTCAGGAACTTCGGCTGAACCAGAATGATTCATTTCTTCGTGGCTGGCTTCTTCTGGGCTTTCTGAATGATTCATTTCTTCATGGTTTGTTTCTTCTTCTACCGCGTCGCTCCCGCATCCACTTAAACCCATGATTGCTGCAATACCAAGCATACAGATTGTCTTTTTCATTTTTTTACCTCTTAGTTGTTAATATGAGCAGGCTTATCCGTAACTGTTTATGTATTAAAAGTATTTTATCATTGCAATGGTCAAGGAAATAAAAGATTTCTCCTTGGATCAGGCTAATTTATCTTTCAGCATCCTTTATATATTGTTGTACTACTCTTAACATTTCTTATATTTTCCTCTCCAGTCGCAAAAAGCCATATTTCGTAGAATTTGAACAATTTTTCTGTTTGAAAACCATTTAGAAGCAAGAAAATACGCTGCTCTGCATATGCTCTTTTTTAAGATTGAATAGCCGCCCACACAAAGTTAACAATTAAAACTTTTTGAATAAACTGTTTAACAATGGTCCATAATGGTACTGTTCGTCCCAAACCCAACTCCTACAGCTCGAAACTATTTCTGCAGCCAGGTCCCCATCTGGCTATTTTTTTGCCTTTCTTTATTTTAAATTTCTTTATTCAGGATAAGGATAAGCACAAGCCGCTAATAAATTGTTTAAGGTTTCCTATCTGGATATTTATCCAACCAAACCCTCCAAAAAGCGGAATAGCTGCCAGGCAGCTGTCCCGCTTTTTTATTGTAAAGAATAGGTTTGTTTTCCTGCTGTTGGGGTATGGTTAGTAAAGTACCACCCCCACCTAAAGCTTACTCATCTTTTTTTCCGGAGAGCGTTTAGTTCTTCGGTTCTTTTTTGTTTATTTTTCTTTAAAAGACGATTTTGAAAATGCACCGAATACCTTCGCTTAAACGGGATAAACGCCTTCTTTTTATACTTTACATTTCAAGAATAACCCATCTCTCGATCATTTCGCTTTTGTACTCGTCATTAAGAAGTATCGAATAAACTTGAACTGAATTACACATAATAAACCGAGTTAAATGATAGGAAAGGAGGGGCACACATGGAAAAGAAATACTTATTAACTGTGATGTCTGCTGTTTTGTCGCTAGGATTACTGTCAGCGTGTAATGGCGGCGATGATAATGAGCCAGATACTTCCGAAGAACCTTCCGAGCAGCAGCAACAAAATAATGAAGAACGTGAAGAAGACGATGATTAATTCTTCAATAAAAACGATCTATCTTCCCGCTTTAATCCCCTGCCCGCCTCTTTAGTGCGGGATTTTAATGTTACCCCACTTTTTTTGTGAACTCTTCTATTTTTCTATCGATACTTTAAGCAGGCTTTATACTGGGCAGCTTTTCTCTTAATATTTGCATGTAAAACTGCTGTTTTTCCAGTTCCTCTAAACGGTATTTTACGCTGCAATTAAAATGATTTCTAAAAAGCCATTATCATTCTCCACATTTTTTAAGCACTTTTCATGTTAATCGTTTGGACGAAGAGTTTAAAATAACAAATTCATGTTCTTGTTATGCTAACATTACAACCAAATAGTTCATATAATGTAATTTAATGATAAAAAGGAATGGGCAAGCGTATAGTGGTAACTAAAAAGGATGAAGAACTATGGAAAAAAACAATGGTTGTTGAACATGAAGAAAGGCTTCGACAAGCGATGCTGACTAGCAACGTAAAGGCCTTAGATGAGCTGATTGATCATGACCTTATTTTTGTTAACCACTTTGGGCAAGTCCTGACAAAAGAAGCTGATCTAGAAGCTCATCGTTCGGAAGTAGTGAATTTCACAGATATTACAGTAATGGAGCAACGAGTAAAACTTTTAGATCTTTCCGCAATCACTGTAACAAGAGTTTCTTTAGAAGGGAATGCAGGCGCCGATTCAATTGAAGAGGAGATGTGCTACATGCGAGTTTGGCGGCCTATCGATGGGAAACTCAAAATTATCTCGGGCCATTGCAGTTCCGTTAAATAATCTTGAAAAGGTGAGCAAATTTGAGACCGATATTAACAAAAGTACTCCCTGCAAAAGAGTTTCGCTCTTATTATTGGCTGAAGGAAGAGCTGCAAATCTTTTGCAGAGAAAATGGAATGCGTGCTTCTGGATCGAAACAGGAAATCACTGATAGAATTGCTGTTTTTCTTGAAACAGGAGACATCCAAAAGCCATCAAGAAAAACAAAACAGTCTCATCCTAAAGCTCTGCAGGAAGAATTGAGCTTGGAAACGGTGATTTCTGAACATCACCGCTGCAGTCAAGCAGTGAGAGCTTTTTTTAAATCAGTTATCCCAAACTTTCATTTTTCTATATACAAAACTATTTTAAAGAGAATAGCGGTAAAACGTATAGGGAGGTTGTCAACGCCTGGCACGAGGAGCATCAGCGTTTAAAGGACCCTGCATATAAAACCGACATTGCTCCCCAATTTGAGTATAATCAATTTATTCGGGAATTTTTTGCGGATCCGTGTAATAAAGGTAAAAGCCGAAAGGGTGCCACCAGCGCATGGAATACTGTTAAAAAGCTCCCGGGAAGCAACAGATATATTCCTAGTTGAAAGATAAGCCCTGCACTTTTTAGCTTTTAATAAGATGCCAAGCAAACATATCCAAAGAAAAATTTAAAAATCCTATTTTGTCTTTCAACGCTCTGTCATACACACATTTCTAGATTGACATACTAAATCCTGCAAGAGATTATTTGAGCATCGCAGAGCAGCATAAACTGATTTCTGCTCCTTGTATGTTTCTGTATGAATTCTCCTCAACGTGTACATAATAGGTGTAGTGAGGAAACCCCCATTTTCTCATGCAATATCCCAGTCAACATGCGCAGTCAGAGCCCCCTCTGGCTGTTTTTTTATTACGTCTTGTGTTCGGCAAGCATAGTAAAGTGGTGGTGATAAAAATGGATTTCCCAACTATAGATACGAATTTCTGGGACGCGGTCATTGCCGTTCCTTTGGTTATGATCTTAACCCAGATCATTAAGTTGAAATTCAAACCGTCCAAGGCGATCGTTCCTACTATTGCACTGGTGATTGGGCTTCTTATTTCTGTCTTCATTAGTCATCCGCACCATTTATCTTCCGGTTTATTTATGGGCTGGTTTTATGGATATGCGGCGGTTGGCTCATATGCCTCCTTAAAAGCAAACGTCATTGCTTTTTTAAAGAAATTCCATGATAAGAAACACAAGTGAACAGCTCGTTTGGTCCGCACAAAGAATTCACTCTAACCATTCATCTCTTGTTTTGATGTTTTTAAACATGCTTATCTTTTTACGCAGCCAGGTATTCCGCAAGGCTGCTTTTTTATCCCCTGGCTTTTGGACTTTTAAACGGAATGACTTCTTTAAATAAACAATCCCTCGCATCTCTTTGGATTTATCGTCTCTCTGATATTCCCTATCTTCTTTGCGAAGCACTGTGAATATGTATCGTTCTTCTGAGTACTATGCTACAAACCAAATAACAGACCCACATACCGAATAATGGATGGCAGCAACACGATCCACCAGCTCCAGTCGATTATGCCCAAAAATTTCAAAAGAACAAAAATCATCGTTAGTGCGTTTAAAATCCCCATCGCGTCCTCCTTGTTTTTTAATAAGTAAACTGTTTCTCCCTATTAAGCATGTCACGAGCTGTATCTGCTCTTTTCCATTCATTCAATGGTTATATTTTGTATACGCAAGAGAAATCTTACTCCTTCTTTTTGAAACCTCAAGCATAGATCACCTGCAATGGCGTGCAGAAAAGGCTCATAATTCCTTTTTCTTCACTGTATATTCGTATATTTGTAGACAGCAAGGTTACATCATATTGCCTGTCTTGATCTATGGGGGATTCAATCAACACGTATGATATGATATTTAATATTAATCCATAGGAGGTCATTAGAAATGTTTTTCGCCAACACTCCACCTCCCCCTTATTATGCAGTGATCTTCACTTCGCAAAGAACGGATAAGGAATCGGACAGCTACCATAAGGCTGCCCACAAAATGGTCGAACTTGCTTCTAAGCAGCCAGGATTTTTAGGCGTTGAAAGTGCAAGAGAACAAAACGGATTAGGGATCACAGTCTCCTACTGGGATTCATTAGATGCTATTGGGCAATGGAAAGAAAACTTATCGCATCAGCGAGCACAAGAAAAAGGCAAAAAAGACTGGTACTCATCCTACATAACCCGTATTTGCAAAGTGGAAAGAGACTATGCAAATGAAAGCCAATGATTAACTTTGTTTTTGGCAAGAAAGAAAAGGACTTCTCCTATAAGGGAGAGGCCCTTTTTAATCGGCCTCGTTTTATTTACGCTTCTTTGAAACTAACGATGGATACCGGAATATTTTCTGGCACATACACTGAAGGTGAACCTCTCCAACTAATTGCTCCGCAATTTGATGGAGCATCTCTGTTAGAGACATGAAAAACATGCTCTGACTTCATTGATTTTCCTGCTTCATCGATATTTGCCCTGTTCTTACGAACAGGGTCTTACATCATCTCCACAGGCGTTGTTTTATACTGTTCGGGCGGGACCTCGACCTACAGTTGTAAAGGAATTATATTGCCGGAATGAGTCCTATCTGTGCCAGCCCAGCTTTTTCAATGTTTAAGGCGGCATTATGGTCGCGGTCCAACACAAGACCGCAATCTGGACAGGCATGCGTTCGGATGGAAAGAGATTTTTTCACCCTTCTTCCGCAGCCTGAACAGTCCTGGGTTGTAAAATGTGGCTTCACTTTGACCAGCTGGCCACCAGTGCGCTCACATTTATACGCCAAAAACTGGCGGAACATTCCCCAGCCTGCATCATGAATCGATTTGGACACTTTTCGGTTTCTCACCAGATTGCGGATGTTCAGGTTTTCTACACAAATGACGCTATAGGTATTTGCAAGGCGGAACGATATTTTATGCAGGAAATCCTTCCGTTGGTTCGCCACCTTGGCATGAAGCTTCTGCAGCCTGGCAGCTTGTTTTTGCCAGTTTGAGGAGCCTTTTGTCTTTCTCGAAAGCTTCTTCTGGGCACGCTTGAGCTTTTTCTCCTCTTTACGGAGAAAGCCCGGGTTTAGAATCTCTTCACCGTTCGACAGAACGGCAAATTTCTTGATGCCGACATCAATACCGGCTGTTTTAGAGGCTTGATGAATAAGCCTGCGGCGGGTCTGCCTGTCTTTCGACACAGAAAATAGCAAACCAGCGCTCACTCTGGCGCTTAATGATCACCTGTTTGACTTTGCCATCTAGTTTCCGGTGGAGGCAGATATCTATTAAGCCCAGTTTAGAAATGAGGAGCTTTCCTCCTTTTCCGAAGGAAACGGCCCGCCGGACAGTATGCATCTTTCCTTTTTTGTCTTTTTGTTTACCTATGCCAAACTGTGTGAATGTAAAGGAATGGTAGTCTTTATGTTTTTTTAACGTAGGGTAGCGGGCTTCTTTTTTGAAGAATTGATCAAATGCTTTTCCCAGCCTGTCTAGTGTTTCCTGAAGGGGCTGGGAAGGCACTTTTTTAAGATATGGATAGTGTTTCTTAGATTGGGTTAACAGAGCACTGAGATCAGATTTAGTCAGGTTTTTCTTGTTTTTTTGATAAGCTCTTTGTTTATCGAGAAGAGCGGAATTATACTGCTGGCGGCAGAGGTTAACCCATGAGTGAAGGGTGCTTTTTTGTTCTTCAGTCGGAAAAATTTCGAAGCGGTAATTCAGCATCATCCCGATCCACCTCCAGTATTTAACAAATACAGTATATCAAAAAGAAAACATATGTTTCAACTACTAAGCAATGGACACAAAAAAGAGGCCATTCATCTCCCACTAATTGCGAAGCAATTTGAAGGAGTCTTCTGGCCTGTAATGCGATAAAAGGAGTTTTATGCTTATGACAAATGGACCTCAGCTATCCAGTGAACAATTAAATGCGGTTTGGTATGCGCAGCAAAATTTTTTAAAGCATGCCGCTCTTGAATTGCATTATGAGCGATTGAAAATGGCCAACGCGAGTGATCACCAAAAGTATTATCAATATGCTGAATTGCAATATTTTCATAAGTCCCGGGCTCTTCATTTTAAAGGCCAGTTTTCAGCTGCTTCTTTTATGTAAAAAGTTAAATAAAAACATGAAAAAGCCGGGATAATATCTTGTCCCGGCTTCCTTCCTATTGATTCATCCATTATTTATTAATCACAATCGATAATTTATAATTCGCATGCTTGTTTAAATCCACTAAAAATTGATCTAATATTTCATTGGATGGAAATCTGCATTCAAGAAGATAACAGCCATCACCGCTGATTTTATAATTATTTATTACATAATTATGTTGTGTTTTTATAAACAAAAGATATGGCTGATGATAAGGGCTATTTGTATAGATCGTAATCAAAGCATGTATAAAACACCCTAATTTAACTTGATTCACTTTAATGGTGTACCCTTCAATTACTCCATTATCCTCTAATTTTGCCACTCTAGAAGCGGCTGCTTGTCCTGTCAAATGGACCTTTTCACCCAATTCTTTCATAGTAATGCGGCTGTTTTGAGATAACTCTTCTAATATTCGCATATCTGTATGATCCAGCATTCAATCAATCCTTTACATATGGGTGTAGAATATTTTATGTGAATAAATTCTCCTCAATGAATATGTCCTATCAAAATGAATTTATCTGCTGAGGGGATCGGGTAATGCCTTCTTTCCCTCTCTTTAGTGAAAAACCGCCACATTCACTTTTGTAAATGGTTAAAATTAAATCAGCATTCGTTCTCTATACGTGGTTTTAAATGGCCCTCTACATCTCCCTAATTAGGATGGAGGATAGTCTACTTTAAAACATAATACGTTTCACTTTCAAAATTCAAGTCAAACGGCCAAAAGACTTGATTTTATCCATGTAAATGCAAACGGGCCACAGTATAAACTATACGTAGATCTAAGAAAAGGAGGTTAAGAACATGAATATACAACAAATTCGAAATGCAACGATCGTTGTCCAATATGCAGGAAGGAAGTTTTTAATTGACCCATTTCTAGCCGAGAAAGGTACGTACCCGCCTTTTCCAAATTCGGTAAGACAAGATCAAAACAATCCTTTAGTCAGCCTGCCCACATCCATTGAAGAAATCATTAACGTGGATGCTGTTATTGTCACTCACCTCCATTTAGACCACTTTGATGATACGGCCAAAGAAGCACTGCCAAAAGAGATCAAAATGTTTGTTCAAAATGAAGAAGATGCTGGAGAAGTGAAAAAAGCCGGCTTCCAAAATGTCGAGGTGCTGCAGGAAGATACCGCCTTTGAAGGAATCCAGTTAATCAAAACAAAAGGCGAGCATGGAAGAGGAGAAATCTTGAAGCTCACTGGCCTTGTGTGCGGTGTTGTTTTCAAGCACCAAGACGAAAAAACGTTGTATGTAGCTGGGGATACCGTATGGTACGAAGCGATCCAGGAAGCGCTCGATGCCCATAAGCCGGAAATCATCGTAGTAAATGGCGGAGACAATCAATTCCTAGAAGGCGGTTCTCTCGTAATGGGGAAAGATGATATCTATGAAGTGCATAAAGCTGCCCCTCACGCCAAAATCATTTCTGTTCATATGGAAGCTGTAAACCACTGGACATTATCCAGACAAGAATTAAAAAGCTTCACTGCGGAAAAAGGATTCTCTACGAGCCTCTTAGTGCCAGAAGACGGCGAATCTTACACATTTTAAACTGAAAGACGTCCAGACACTGTCGTCTTCATTTTATTTCGTCTAATTTTTAAGCATTCATTTGCTCTTCCGAAATATAAGAAGCTCGTGATTATATCATTGATAATCATGAGCTTCTTATTTATTTAATTATTAGTCAACAGCTGACCAAAACGGCTGATAAAACGGTGACCTTCCAAGAAAGGACCGACAAAAGGAAGTTTAAAAAGCTGAAATTTATTTTGTTAGGAAGTGCAGTCTATGATAAAGGAAATAGAAGACACCAGCGGGTCAAAACAGCAGCCTGCCTGGCTGCAAGGTTATATTGATTCACCAGAAAAACAAAAACAACTTTATAAAAAAACATTAAGAGTGGTAATCCTTGCACAAATCTTCGGAGGAGCAGGACTTGCAGCTGGCATAACGGTAGGCGCCCTTCTCGCACAAGATATGCTGGGGACAGAGAGTGCAGCAGGGATTCCGGTTGCTTTGTTGACTTTAGGATCTGCGGGAGCCGCTCTGATTGTAGGGCGGCTTTCACAGCGTTTTGGGCGCGGAATAGGACTCGCAGCCGGTTTTCTTGCTGGCGGACTGGGTGCGGTCGGCGTTATCGTCGCTGCCTTACTCAACAGCATCATGCTTTTATTCGCTTCCCTGCTGATTTATGGAGCTGGCACCGCTGCCAATCTGCAGGCACGATACGCAGGTACAGACCTGGCGACACCTAAACAGCGGGCAACGACTGTAAGCATGGCCATGGTTTCGACTACTTTTGGTGCAGTAGCGGGCCCTAACCTGGTCGGTGTGATGGGGGAATTTGCGGGTTCTATCGGGATTCCAGCTTTGGCTGGTCCCTTTATCTTAGCGGCTGCTGCTTTTATCCTTGCCGGACTGGTTCTTTTACTTTTTCTTCGCCCAGATCCTTTAGTTATATCTACAGCGATAGCGAATGCTCAGGAGAAAGATGGAACTGTGCAGCAAGAACCACATTCGGAAAGTGCTGCAGTAAATAAAAGAGGAATTGTTGTAGGCGCTGCTGTTATGGTTTTGACTCAATTTGTGATGACGTCCATTATGACCATGACACCCGTTCATATGGGACACCATGGGCATAGTTTAAGAGAGGTTGGGCTGGTCATCGGTTTTCATATAGGTGCCATGTATCTGCCTTCGCCTTTGACAGGCTTGCTGGTAGATAAAGTGGGTCGCACGGCAATGGCTGTTGCTTCGGGTGCTACACTTCTAGCCTCCGGTATACTGGCAGCTTTTGCACCGGGAGACTCAATGGCACTGCTTATCTGCGCGCTGATACTGCTTGGTGTTGGCTGGAACTTTGGCTTAATAAGCGGCACAGCTCTTATTATAGATGCAGCACACCCATCTGTTCGGGCAAAAACACAGGGATCGGTTGATGTCCTGCTTGCATTATCGGGTGCCTCAGGCGGTGTGTTAGCAGGCGTGGTAGCCGCCCATTATAGTTACGCGGCACTATCTCTTTCTGGAGCTATTCTGTCACTATTGCTTATTCCTGTGGTGGTTTGGTCTCGAAAGACTCAAAGCAAAGACCCGGTGTAAGATTTCTCTACTCTTTTAATGAGTTAGTCTGGTATCAATGCAGCGTTTTATCTAGGAAGGGACGATTAGACTCTAGTGAATAAAGGCAGCTTTCAGCAAGTAACTAAAAGCTGCCTTTTTCTTATTTCCTCGCCTCATGTTTAGCCATGAAAAACAATATTTGATTAATTTCTTCTCACATACCGCTGGTTGCCCTAACGCTGGGCAGCATTGTCATCCCTTCTTTGATCAATATACAAAGAACCATCCTGCTGCACCTCTGCATAGAAGATATCTGAAAGAGACTGAATATTTGTCTTCTGTAACTCTTGGTCCAGCCATTGTTGATCCAGTTTTAACTTTTCGAGGTTTCGGCTATTCACTACCCCATCTGTTATGACGGCTGCAGGCATTGGAAAAGCATACTGAGCTTCCGGTATATTGAGATCTTTTTTAGTGGCTGGCTGTTTTGTTTCTTTCTTCATCACCGAAAGGCTGCCGTCTGTTTCAAAAATCGCATAATCCACATCCGATACGGCAAAAACATCTTTTTTTCGTAATAAAGAACTTAATGTTTCCATATCCACCCGGACTTTGCGCAGGGCACTTTCCATGATCTTTCCATTCTTAATCAAAATAACCGGCTGCCCCGTCATGATCTTGCGAATCTTTTTAGACTTGATATCCAAATATCCAAGCAAAACCGTAAACGCACTCCAGCTCGCTAAAGCGATCAATCCATCAAGGACTCTTATCGCAGGATCTGTTGCTAGAGAAGCCCCAAGCGTTCCAAGGACAATCGCTGAAATAAAGTTCACAAAGGTCATTTGGGCAATTTCTTTTCTTCCCATGATTCTTGTTAATACTAGTAAAACGATAAAGGATAATGTAAGCCTGAGCAGCAATTCTGGAATTGGCATAGTTAAGGATACTCCTTTCTCTAAAAAAGTTTCTTATTGGACCGTATCTATCCAGATTCATAAGTGTTATATGGGAGTTTGAAATGTACGTTATGTATTGGCCAGCCTGATAAAAGCCAGGGCTGCTTTTCTTGCAGCTGGCTTCTTTTCGGCTTTTTCTCTTGGCCAATTTCTGCTTATGGTTATCATCGCCATACTTTTTGATATATAAACGAAAGCCGGGATGAAGTTGTTACTCTCCATCCCGGCTTCTTTTTTGCGCTCCCTGTTTTGCTCGTGCGCCTATTTAACATTTACAAACTTCCAAACTAAAAAAATCAGCTAACAACAACCGTGATTCCTAAAAAGAGACTATTCATTAGCAGCTTTTTATAAAAAATGACTGGACTAGATACCGCACTTTTTCTTACTGTTCTCTTGGCAAACTGGGGCGCATGCTCAAATGTATCCGGCAGGACGATTCTCCCAAAACAATGCCAAAAAGAGCGTTTATTCCATGCTCATACGCCAAGTCGCTTTTCAGAGATAGGGTCCGGTAAATCCAATGACGGTCACCTTATATTTTTCGTCGCTTTGGCCACGGTAATTGTATTTTTTTTACAAATTGTATGCCTATCGATTCGACTTTCATCGGGGATGACAAGGTCAGCATCTTTGACTGCTTTCTCAACATCCGCCGCTTTTCGTACACTATTAACTCTTCTTATTGTTTTCTACAAATAATAAATGCGGTTTTTATTTTTGTCATCCTATTAATATTGTTCCGACTTTATCCCCGCACCCTTACACTTCTGCTTAATCATGCTTCCCTACCCTAAAAATCCTAACCTAATCCCTTTCCTCTTTTATTTGTTTTCAGAGTATAATAATTGATTCTTTCGTATCAATCTTCTGGGAAATAGTTTTATAAAGTAACAGGCGGGTAACATACATACTGTACACCACAAAACTTGCATTTACTGAGGAGGAATTTTTAATGGCTAACAACAACGATAAAATGAGTCGTGAAGAAGCAGGACGCAAAGGCGGAGAAGCTACTGCAAAAAACCATGATAAAGAATTCTACCAGGAAATCGGAAAAAAGGGTGGAGAATCCACTGCTGAAAATCATGATAAAGAATTTTATCAAGAAATCGGAAAAAAAGGCGGAGAAGCCACTTCCGAGAATCATGATAAAGAATTCTATCAGGAGATCGGTGAAAAAGGCGGGGAAGCTCGCGGCAAACAACGCAGTGATGATTAATCAATTGGATTAGTATGAACATATGAAGGCGGAACAAGAACCGTCGTTGATTATTTAAAAAGGGAGTGCTTTGGCATTCCCTTTTTACTTTTTCATTTGGCATATTTGTAAAAACTTATTTAGGTATAAGCATCCCTTGTATTCTCCATAATAATTGAGAAAGATAAGTCATTATTGAAAATCTGGATTTTTATTTTCAAAACCATATTTATCAGCCGCCGTAGCAATCTTCAGCTGTATTTTCTTTAGATAACATTTGTTTCATTATTTTGTGTCTGCGCTCACGCCCTGACTTTTCTTAAGCACATTGACTAAAAAGAAAAAGGAATTTAATTCATGCATTTTCCTTGACAAGAAAACAAGTCCTATATAATAATTAATGTCGAATTAGAATTATTATAGTTACTTGCAGCAGTCATGGTTTTGATTGGGCAGGCTGGCTATAATACCTACAACCACTACATAGGAGGAATTTTATTATGTCTCTAATCGGAAAAGAAGTACTACCATTCTCAGCAAAAGCATTCCACAACGGTGAGTTCATCGATGTTTCAGAACAAAACTTTAAAGGTCAATGGAGTGTTGTTTGCTTCTACCCTGCAGATTTCACATTCGTATGCCCTACTGAGTTAGAAGATCTTCAAAACGAATATGCAACACTTAAAGATCTTGGCGTGGAAGTATACTCTGTTTCAACTGATACACACTTCACACACAAAGCATGGCACGACCATTCAGAAGCGATTGGCAAAATCGAATACATTATGATCGGTGACCCTTCACAAAAAATCTCTCGTAACTTCGACGTACTAAACGAAGAAGAAGGTCTTGCTGACCGCGGTACGTTCATCATCGATCCAGATGGCGTTATCCAAACTGTTGAAATCAATGCAGGCGGTATCGGCCGTGATGCAAGCACAATCGTAAACAAAATCAAAGCAGCACAATACGTTCGCAACAATCCAGGTGAAGTTTGCCCGGCTAAATGGCAAGAAGGTGCTGCAACACTTAAGCCAAGCCTTGACCTTGTAGGCAAAATTTAAGGAGTTTAACTAATGATACTAGATGCAGATATCAAAGCACAATTAGCCCAATATCTTGAAATGATGGAGGGCGATGTGCTTCTAAAAGTGAGCGCAGGATCCGATGAGGTATCAAAGGATATGCTGGCACTCGTGGATGAATTGGCCACTATGTCTTCTCGCATTAAAGTAGAGAAAACAGAATTGCCAAAAACGCCAAGCTTTAGTGTCAACCGTATCGGCGAAGATACTGGTGTCACTTTTGCTGGTATCCCGCTGGGCCACGAATTTACGTCGCTGGTACTGGCTCTCCTGCAAGTGAGCGGAAGAGCGCCAAAAGTTGACCAAAGTGTCATTGACCAAGTGAAGAACATTAAAGGTGAATATCGTTTTGAATCATACATCAGCTTAACTTGCCACAACTGCCCTGATGTTGTACAAGCCCTGAACCTGATGAGTATTTTAAACCCTGGTATTTCACATACGATGATCGATGGAGCAGCGTTCAAGGACGAAGTGGAAAGCAGGGGCATCATGGCAGTACCGACTGTGTTCCTAAATGGGGAATCTTTCGGCAGCGGCCGTATGACTCTTGAAGAAATCCTTGCCAAAATGGGAAGCGCTCCGGATGCATCAGAATTTGCGGACAAAGAGCCATTCGATGTGCTTGTTGTCGGCGGTGGACCAGCTGGTGCAAGTGCAGCTGTTTACGCAGCACGCAAAGGCATCCGTACAGGTCTTGTTGCTGAACGCTTTGGCGGCCAGATTATGGACACAATGGGTATTGAAAACTTTATCAGTGTGAAATACACAGAAGGTCCTAAGCTTGCTGCAAGCCTGGAAGAACACGTGAAAGAGTATGACATTGATGTCATGAACTTACAGCGTGCCAAGCGTCTAGAAAAGAAAGACCTAGTCGAGCTTGAACTCGAAAATGGTGCGGTTCTAAAAAGTAAAACGGTTATCCTTTCAACGGGTGCCCGCTGGCGCAATGTTGGCGTACCAGGCGAAGCGGAGTTCAAGAACAAAGGTGTAGCATATTGCCCTCACTGTGACGGCCCGCTATTTGTTGGAAAACATGTAGCTGTCATCGGCGGCGGTAACTCAGGTATTGAGGCAGCCATTGACCTGGCAGGTATCGTGAAGCATGTAACGGTTCTTGAATTTATGCCAGAGCTGAAGGCTGACACTGTACTTCAAGATCGTCTGTACAGCCTGCCTAACGTCACTGTTCTCAAGAACGTGCAAACAAAAGAAATTACCGGTACTGACAAAGTGAACGGTATTTCTTATATCGACCGCGAAACGGAAGAAGTTCACCACATTGACCTAGAAGGTGTATTCGTTCAAATCGGACTTGTACCAAACACTGACTGGTTAGGTGAAACGATTGAACGTACCCGCATGGGTGAAATTGTAGTCGATAAACACGGCGCAACAAACATCCCTGGTGTATTTGCTGCAGGCGACTGCACAGACAGCGCATATAAGCAGATCATTATTTCCATGGGATCAGGTGCCACTGCTGCCCTCGGCGCATTCGATTACCTTATTCGAAATTAAGAAAAGAAAGATACGTATCTTTCTTTTCTAACACTAAAGCCGTTGTGCTGCCATAAGGCAGTACAACGGCTTTTTCTTTCCCTAAGTTCTTCTTCAGTTTGTCTTCAGTCCCTCATTCGGCAGCTTACCGCTTATTAAACGCGCTGATCAACTGCGAAATATTTGCTTACCGCTTTTTCAGTTGTTTCCTTGCCGACTCGGATCGTTCTATCTGCCTCCCACTCCCAGTATTCCGGTCTAAACAACTCAATAGACACCATTTCGCTGTATCCAATTTCCTTTAATGTTGACAGAATTGCATCAAGATCGATTGCACCTTCTCCCGGCCACACACGATGGTGGTCACGCAGCGCCCCTGGCGGCAGGTCTTCACAATCATCAATATGAAAAATAAAAACTTTATCTGGATCGGCTTTTTTTAAATCCTCAATGCTGGATTTCATCGCATGGAAGTGGAAACAGTCCAGCACGACACCTACATTTTCACGGTTTGTTTCAGTTACAATTTCATAAGCATCACCAAAGGAATGGACCGAGCATGTTGGATAACCGACAAATTCAAAGGCCAGCTTCACGCCATACGGTTCCGCCAGATCAGCCAATTCACGCAATACGCTTACGGTCTCTTCCTTGATTTGCGACCTTGTGTAGTCACCAATATCAAAGGTCGGGACCACTACAATTTTTTTGCAGTTCACTACGTCCCCTACTTCACATAAAAACTGCAAGTCATCTTTAATCTGCTGATATCCTGCTTCGTCTCTGAACGTAATAAACTCTAATGCATTGAATGCATAAGGTTTCAAATGACTGTTGTCAAAAAAGGCTTTTAAATCGTCAGTAGTGTGCTCCGTTAAATATTCCTTTAATTTATCAAGGCGCACTTCAATATAGTCATAGCCATGCTTTTCGCAAAGCTCTAAATCTTCCTTAAGTATTGAATTATGTAGTGTGGTAGCTTCATTAAATGCGATTTTCATGATTAATCCCTGCCTTTTTATATTGGTTATTATCCCGTTAAATAGCGTGTATAGACCACTGAGCAGACGCGTACACCCGCTTTTTCTTTTATGATAAGCCGTTTTATTTTTTGTATGGGATATACTTTTTGATCAGGTAAAACCGCTCTTTACCTGTTTGTTTTAAACGGGTTATAATCGGTAGATTTTCGAACAATTAATGTTGGCAGCGCCAAAATCTTTTGTTTTTCCTTTTTTACTCCCTCTATTTCTTCTACAAGCATGTCAACAGCCTGTGTGCACATACTTTTAATCGGATGGGAAATGGTTGTAAGCGGCGGATCACAGGATTTGGATAGGAGCGTATTGTCAAAACCTGTAACAGAAAGATCCTTTGGTATGTTTAACTCTTTTTCCCTTACACCCATCAGTACTCCCATGGCTAACAGGTCATTCGAAGAAATGATTGCAGTGGGCCGATTAGGAGAATCAAGCAGCTGGACGGCAAGACGTTTGGCATCCTCTAAGCTTGAGTCACTGATCACAATAAAGTCTTCATGATATGACAGGCTATGCTCTTGTAAAGCCTGCTTGTATCCACGGATACGCTCCTGGCTGCTTCCAGCTGTTTCTGCGATAAAGGCTATTCTTTCATGGCCAAAACCAATTAAATGGGAGGTGATTTCATAACCTCCTATAAAGTTATCGACTGTCACCGTGTTCACAGACAGAGATGGATGAGACTCAGCTGCGAGAAGGATTACTGGGACTCCCCTATGCGTTAGCTTCACAAGTACGTCCTTGTTTTTAAAATCCCCTACTAGAATAAAACCATCTACACTTTTTTGTCTTAGCAGTTCTATATACCGCTTTTCCTTTTCCTGCTTAAAGTCCGTACTGCATAAGACAAGGTTATATCCGGCTTCATGCGCCCGATCTTCTACCTGACGGGTAATTTCCGCAAGAAAAGGGTTGGCGATATCCGATAGAATAAAACCAATCGTAGAGGTCCGCTTCCCAGTTAAAGCGGATGCCAGAACGCTCGGTTTGTAGTCGAGTTCCTCCATCGCTTTTAATACTTTCTGCTTCGACTTTTGTCCAACCTGCTGGTTATTCATTACTTTTGAAACCGTTGATATAGAAACCCCTGCTTTTTCTGCAACGTCATAGATGGTAACTTTCATGCTGATATACCTTCCTTTTTGTAAAGCGCTTTACTTTTGTTGCTTGGCGTCCGCTTTATATTTTGCTTTATCTCATTCCCGACTAAAAAGCTAAACAAATACGCTTCTATTCTTTTTTGTGATTTGAATAAGGCGCCTTTATTTCTCCCCCCTTAATATTCAATACCGTGTAGATTCAAGGTACCTTTGAAAAAGCGCTTTTTCTACTATTTTATCGGTGTTTAATTCAATTTAAACTTTATTTAAGTCTACCAAAAAAGGAAAGCGCTTTACCTTATTTAGTGTAAAGCGCTTTCCTTTTTCTTTCAACTGTTTTTTGTAAATATCAAAAAAGAAATTTAGGAAACAGTTTCTTTGTTTTTTTTATAAAAAAGAAAGAGCCGCTTTCCCGGCTCTTTTGTTTCTTTATAAAACAAATACAATTTAACAGCCATCAACGCCGCACGCCATTCCTTCAGGAAAATCCGGTTTCTGTCTGCCGATCTCATCCTTGATTAGCTGTTCTAGTGTTTCTTTTGATCGAATGCCGGCAACTTTCGTATCACCAATCACAAAAGTCGGTACCGCTGTGATATCCGCTTCGTTATAAGCGTGCTTAAGTGCTTTTTGATGGACTGCTTTATATTTTCTTGTTTCCAATGCCTCGCGGTATTCAGTTTGATCTAAACCAATCTCGCCCGCTAATTTCGTTAATACATCAATGCTGCCGATGTCCTGCTCTTCCTGGAAAAAAGCCCGCAGCATGCGGTCATTGTATTCATTGCCTTTGCCCTTTTCTTTGGCGTATTGGTAGCCCTCAAACGCCAAGTGTGTATATGGCTGAGGGGACACTTTTGGCAGAACAATCTGGATACCCATCTGTTCAGCCATTGGATACACGGACTGTTTCCACGTGTTTTGCAAATAATCGCCTTCCGGCTTTAATGTTTCATTTGGATATGGACGAAGCTCATATGGCATCCATTCTACCTCAACATCTTTTCCTTTTATCGCTTCTTCCAGCGGTTTTTCTGCCAGGAAACAAAAAGGACATACATAATCGGAGTACACTTTTATCTTTAAGGTCATATTGATTGCCTCCCATTTTTAAATGATGCTGCACCTGTATTATGGGCCTATACCCTCTCTTTATAAAAGAACACTTTAAATGATGACGAAACGATCATTAAAACTGTTTCTATAGAGCAGTACCAGTACAAAAAACACCTTTAAGTTAGGAGTGCTCAAACTAAAAGGTGTTTTTATGTATGTTTCTTTTTCCAAAATACTGGTTTTATGCACAGATTAAACTTTTACTGTAAATAATCATATATATTTTCGCAATCAGCAAAAAGGTTACGGTAGTGAACCTCTCCATCTAATTGCTGCACAATTTGATGGAGCATCTCTGTTAGAGACATGAAAAAACATGCTCTGACTTCATTGATTTTCCTGCTTCACCGATGTCTGCCCTCTTCTTCCGAACAGGGTCTTACGTCATCTCCACAGGCGTTATTTTATACTGTTCGGGCGGGACCTCGACCTACAGTTGTAAAAAGATTATATTGTCGGAATGAGTCCTATCTGGACCAGCCCGGCTTTTTCAATGTTTAAGGCGGCATTATGGTCGCGGTCGAGCACAAGACCGCAATCCGGACAGGCATGCGTTCGGACGGAAAGGGATTTTTTTACCCTTTTTCCGCAGCCTGAACAGTCCTGAGTGGTGAAATGCGGCTTCACTTTGACCAGCTGGCCGCCATTGAGCTCGCATTTATACACCAAAAACTGGCGGAGCATTCCCCAGCCTGCATCATGAATTGATTTGGACACTTTCCTGTTTTTCACCAGATTGCGGATATTCAGATCCTCTACACAAATGACGCTGTAGGTGTTTGCCAGGCGGAACGCTGTTTTATGCAGGAAATCCTTCCGCTGGTTCGCCACCTTGGCATGAAGGTTCTGTAGCCTGGCCGCTTGCTTTTTCCAGTTTGAGGAGCCTTTTTTCTTTCTTGAAAGTTTCTTCTGGGCACGTATGAGGTTTTTCTCCTCCTTACGGAGAAAGCCTGGGTGTAGAATCTCTTTGCCGTTCGATAGAACGGCAAATTTCTTGATGCCGGCATCAATACCGGCTGTTTTAGAGCCTTGATGGACAGTCTGAGGCGGGTCTGCCTGTCTTTCGACACAGAAAATAGCAAACCAGCGCTCATTCTGGCGCTTAATGATCACCTGTTTGACTTTGCCATCCAGTTTCCGGTGGAGGCGGATATCTATTAAGCCCAGTTTAGAAATGAGGAGCTTCCCTCCTTTCCCGAAGGAAACGGCCCGCCGGACAGTATGCATCTTTCCTTTTTTATCTTTTCGTTTACTCATGCCAAACTGTGTAAATGTAATGGAATGGTAGTCTTTGTGTGTTTTCATCTTAGGATAGCGGACTTCTTTTTTAAAGAATTGATCAAACGCTTTTCCCAGCCTGTCCAGTGTTTCCTGAAGGGGTTGGGAAGGCACTTTGTTAAGGTATGAATAGTCTTTCTTGGATAGGGTTAACAGGGCACTGAGATCAGATTTAGTCAGATTTTTCTTGTTCTTTTGATAGGCTCTTTGTTTATCGAGAAGAGCGGAATTATACTGCTGGCGGCAGAGGTTGTCCCAAGAGTGAAGCGTGCTTTTTTGTTCTTCATTCGGAAAAATTTCGAAGCGGTAATTCAGCATCATTCCAATCCACCTCCAGTATTTAACAAATAGAGTATACCAAAAAAGGAACATATGTTTCAAACAATAAGCAGCAAACACAAAAAAAAGCGGCCATTCACCTCCCACTAATTGCAAAGCAATTTAAAGGAGTCTTCTGGCCGGTAATGCGATAAAAATAGTTGTTATTGCTGCTTTCTAGTGTTATCAGCCTTATCGAAACGCTTCCTTACACCCGCCTGTAACGCAATAACCAATCCTCCAAGAGTATCGGCAATTAAATCTTCCATCGTGTCTTTATTTCCGCCTCCCTGTAAAGTCATTCCGAAAAATTGATCCATGCTAAATTCATAAAACTCCCACACAACGCCGCCCAGTACAGCAAAGGAAAGGACAAACAGAGCAACAAACCAAGATGAAATCTCTTTACCTGCTCCTCTATGAACAAAGCGCTCGTATAACGCAATGCCTGTGAATGCAAGTAAAACACCGCTTACGGCGTGCATAAAGAAATCCCACCAGCCAAGCCCGTACCAGCCTAAAATTGATCCGAAATATTGTGAACCCAAAAGGAAAATAAAATAAAAAATGATAAGGGGCAAATTAAACTGGAGCCTGCTGAAAAGAGCCAAAATAAGAGGAATTAATCCGCATACAACACCGCCTGCTGCAACAAGTGCCTTTTTGTCATCTCCTTCCGTGTAGTGAGCAAAAGCCAGCACAGCCATGAAAAGAACATATACAATACTAAGGAAACTAACTATTCGTTTTTTCATCTATTCGCCTTCCCCTCTTGCTTCTCATACCTTTGTTTTTGTATGCTTGTATAAATCCCTTCCAGAAGGGTCCTGCTATCCCAAAAAGCAGGTTATATATAGTATGCGTCTTCCCGCCCTTTTGCGAAGACTGAGTAATCACCTGGTCTTCTGCGCATTCATCTATTTTCCAAGAAAATATAAGATAATAAGATAAATACTCAATGTAACGATAATTAACAGAGCAAACAATATACCTGGAATGATGATTCGTTTACCCTTAACCTCACTATCTGATTTACAAACACCTATATTCATTATGTCCCTTCTGAAGAATGTGCAATCATAAAAAAGAAATCAGGAGATGAGGATACAGACTCTTTAGAAATAAAGGACTGTGTTCTTTATCAGGCTCAGTAAATTATTTTAATGATTTGATAACTCCCCTGGTGGGTTACTACTAAAAGTGATACCTATAAGGAGCAAAACAGTAAAAAAGATGCAGCTTTGCTTTTTAATAAGGGTAAAAACGAAACTTTAAAACATTTAAAATCGTATGTAGAATAACGCTGTCAGTAAAATTGCTTACTGAATTGGAATTAAAATGAGGTTTGATTGTGGAAGAACATACTAGTTTCTGGCAAGGTCCTGCTATATCTTTAACATTAGCTTTTTTCTTCGGGGCCATAAGCAGCCCCATTCCTGAAGAATCGTATTTGATATTCGGAATGAACATGGGATTGTCCTTCTTAGCCCTAATACTCGCTTATTACCGGTATAGGATCAAAAAAGAGGGATTCCGTTACAAAGCATTAACCGCATTTACTGTGTTTTTTTTGTCGGGATTCTTTATGGTTATGCGTTTACTAAGAACGACGTTTCATACATTGCTCTTTTATCCCATGTTAATCTTCTATTTGTTTATGCTGATATATTCAATGCTGATCGCAAAAACTGTCTTGCCGGGTTTAAGCAGGTTCATTAGCCAGAAAGCCGCTGCCATTAGTTTGGTTGCTCTCTTCTTTATTAATGTGATTTGTACCTTTACTGTAACAGTGGCGACCTGCTAGTTTATTTCCAGTTACTCGACACGTCTGATGGAGGCGTGCTTCTCTTTACGCTTCTATTTGTGGGCGGTTTAGCACTTTCCTTTTGTTCCTTCTTTTGCCTGGACAAATGGAACTTTTAAAAGGGGACATTTTTGTCAAGGAAACAAGCAAAAAAAGAGCCGGGCAAGACTACCCTGGCTCTCCCGTTTGCTTTGAGAACTCTTTTTAGCTCTACAATACATTCATTCTAATAAGCTAATCCACTTGGGCTATGTCCCCAATTACTGTAAGAATTTCATTACGTGCACGGTTTCGGTGTGACTGCATTAAAACGCTGGCTGCACGACTGTCTTTTGCTCTCATACATGAAACAATGGCTTTATGCTCCACTATAGAGTGAAAAGGAAGCGGCCGGTGATTGATTGTAAATAATCGGGCCCGATATAATTGGTCTGAATGGCTGTCTATTACCGTTCTAAGACGCTTATTTTCTGCGAAGTCAATAATGAGATGGTGAAATTCATCATCTAGAATGGCCCATTTTTTTAAATCATTTTGCTCAAGTGCTTCTTCCTGCTGCTCAATCAATGATTCAAGTTTGCTTATTTCTTCTTCCCCTACTTTTTCAGTCGCAAGGCCAACAGCAAGGCCATCGAGTGTTTCTACAATTTCATAAACTTGTTTAAGGTCTTCTCTCTCGATCGGCTCCACAATAAATCCTCGTCTCGGAATAAGACGAACCATGCCTTCTGTTTCCAAACGCACGAGCGCTTCTCTTACAGGAGTACGGCTCATTTGCAGCACTTCAGCCATTTCCCTCTCTAATATCGTTTTTCCCGGAGAAAGAATCAGATCACGGATCGCAAGGCGAATAATGTGGTATGCACGCTGTGGCAGACGGTATTCATCCAGACCTTCCAGATTGTCAATAAAGAACAGAATTTCCTTCTCCATGCCTATTTCGTTTAAAGAAAATTTTTTTTCATTACCTTTTTCAACCATATCATTTTTCATTTTTGCCACCTGCTTCATTCTTTATTTCTCAAATCATTCTCTAACCAATAAGCGAGGCTTCCAGGTGCCTGACATAGAGGATTTTACGTTCCGGCAGAGAAAAAAAGTATACTCTTTCAGTTTGCAAACCAAATGAGGCAATGTCAACTAAACAGACCAGATTATATAGGCACCAGCCTTCTCTTGCTGAACATTTTTAAGATCATAAAACAAAAAGGCTGGGGAGTTTTTAGAAAACCTCCCAGCCTGCTTTTTATACTTCTGTTTTAACTTTGGACAGATTTTCTATGATAGCGTCCGTTATTTCACTTGTGTTATATGTTCCTCCCAGGTCACGAGTAAGGATGCCCTGGCGTGTCGTTTCGGCAATGGCTTTGTTAATAAGCTCTGCTTCTTCTTTTAGCCCTAAATGATCCAGCATTAACGCGGCACTTCCAATGGCTCCAATTGGATTGGAAATTCCCTGCCCTGCAATATCAGGTGCTGATCCATGAACGGATTCAAACATACTTGGTGCAGTTCCTTCAGGATTAATGTTTGCGCTGGCAGCCAGCCCTAAACTTCCTGCAAGAGCACTGCCTAGATCAGAAAGAATATCTGCAAACAAATTAGAAGCTACTACAACTTCTAGTTCCTCCGGTTTCAATACAAATTGTGCAGCTGCTGCATCAACCAGCCATTGATCTGTCTCTACATCCGGATAATCCTTGCTCACGCGGGCAAATACTTCATCCCAAAGCACCATCCCATACTGCTGGGCATTGCTTTTGGTAATGCTGGTTACTTTCTTTCTTTTGCGTGTCCGTGCAAGATCAAAGGCATAACGGATAATACGTTCGCAGCCGTGCTCTGTAAACAAAGCGGATTGCACAGCCATCTCTTTTCCAGGTCCACGCCCGGAGAAATTGCGGCCCCCGATTCCTGAATATTCTCCTTCAGAGTTTTCACGAATCAATACCCAGTTTAGGGAATCTACATCTGGATGATTAAGTCGTCTTGGCACACCAGGAAGAAATTCGATAGGGCGGATATTAGCCCATTGGTCAAACCCCTGGCAGATCGCCAGGCGCAAGCCCCATAAGCTAACATGGTCTGGTACTCCAGGAAATCCAACAGCTCCAAAATAAATCGCATCATAATCTCTTAGTTTTTCTACTCCATCTTCATCCATCATTTTTCCATGTTCTAAATAGTATTCACAGCCCCAAGGGAAGAAATCGCTTTCAAATTCGAACTTACCATTAGAATCTTTTGCTAAATGATTAATGACACGAAGACCAGCCTCAACGACTTCTGTACCAATTCCATCCCCTGGAATAACTGCTAAACGGATTTTTTTTGTTTCGCTCATTAAAATATCCTCCTCCACTAATTCTGCCAGTTCAATTGGCTTAGTGTAATGTAAATCTTATAGTTATTATATTAAATAACGTATACGTTAATGTCAATGTTTTTCTGACAATTTAGAATTATTCCTTATTATTTCTATATATATGCAAAATAAAAAGTCGAAAACCTGGAAAAGTTAATATATTTTTAATAAGATAAGGGGTTTTCCTTATTTGGTTCAATTATATTTTTTAAATAAAATAAAATATTCGGAAACTTATTGACATTTACGTATACGTTAACATACAATTTGATCAGTGAAATTCTATTGATTTATTTCCTTGCATCATTTGATTTTAGAAATAAAGGGGTGATATTATTGGATGCGCTTACAAAATATTAAGTTTTCATCGATGATCATTCTTAAGCTGGATAACTTGAATATTAACAAAAAGAAAGAAATAGAGGTGTAGGTAAAAAGAGATCATTTAAGCAACTTTGCCCTTCCAATTTATTCTCCTGTATGACCCGATTTGTTTTTTTTCGTATTATCATAAAGGCTGAATATTTTTGTATACGCTGTCATTTCTATTTTTCTGCAGACTATTGTTTCTACATAAAGCAGCAGCCTAGAAATAAAAATGGCAGATCATTTGGTTTCATTACTTTTACAGGAGGTGGTTTGTATGTTAACAGTCTTAGCATTATTAATGATCACTGTGTTCATTGTACTTCTCTCAAAAAATAAATTAACTGTATTCGGGGCACTAACTATTGTTCCATTTGTTTTCGGGGCCATTGCTACCTTTGCAACGGGCGCTTCCTTTTGGGATCTCTTTGAATGGATTAAAGAAGGTATTTTATTTAGTGTAGATGAAGAAACAGGAGAAGTTTCTACCGGGGTTATTTCACCCGCTATTGTGATCTTATTTGCGGTGCTGTATTTCGGTGTCATGCTTAATGTCGGTTTGTTTGACCCTTTATGCGAGTTCTTTATTAAAAAAGCAAAAGGGGACCCATTGAAAGTGACAATGGCAACCGTTTTAACGGCGACAGTCGTCACGATGAATGGTGATACGACTACCACGATTATTATTTGTGTTGCTGCTTTCCTTCACCTTTATAAACAAATGAATATTAAGCTGGTTTATTTAGCTGTCATTATTGTAACCCCTATTGGCATTTTTAATCAGCTGCCATGGGGAGGCCCAACCATTGCTGCAGCCACAGCCATGGACGTAAGTATCAGTGAATTGTTTGCAGACTTATTGCCGGGAATGCTGGTTGCTGAAGTATTCGCCATTTTTATGGCTTATTTTATCGGTATAAAAGAAAGAAAACGTTTAAACTTTGATCCAAAGACTGCTAAAGACATTTCTCCAGAGCAAATGGAAAGCATGTTAAACGCTATCCGCCTGAAAGATCCTGAATTAAAGAGACCTAAACTATATGCGTTTAATTTGATTTTAACGCTCGTTATTTTAGTGATGCTTGTCGTGGATGTTGCACATGGCGGGGTTTTATTTGGTATAGGTGCCGCCATTGCCCTTACGGTAAACTATAAATCTGCAAGTCTTATTAATGAACGGCTTGATGACTTAGCAGCAGATTCTTTAGCACCCGCTTTGGCCACTTTGGCCGCTGGGGTTTTCTCTGGTGTTTTAACAGGCAGCGGGATGTCAACTGCTTTGGCAGCATCTATTACCGCTATAATCCCAGAATCATTAGGCTCAAATATGGCACCCATCTACGCGTTAATTGCAGCACCTGCCATTACATTTTTACCGCAGGATGCTTTCTACTTTGGAATTGCAGGCGTTATGGCAGATGTTATGGGGCAGTACGGAATTTCCGCTGGCGAAGCGGCTGTAGCTTCCATGGTGGGACAGGCATTCCGTTTAATTTCACCGGTTATTCCAGCTCTATATATGTTAGTTGCTTCTACAGAGACAAACTTTATAAACTTTCAAAAAACGTATATCATGTATGCTTGGCCAATTGTATTCATATACTTGGGTGTTTATACATTAACCGGAGCATTGCCGGTTTAGAAAAAAGTCCTTCTTAAGCATGATTTGTACTTTGCTATCGGATAAAATCAATATCATAAAGTATAACTAGGCGAACCTCTTCGCCTAAATCGATGATTTTAATAGACTATCTCTTACCGTCAGCATGATTTTGAATTGAACTACCGCCCACTTACCTGACGGTTGAAGTGGGGGATTCCTGGGCAAGAGGATCTTCGCCCCCCAGTAATCAGGCTAACCCCGTATTCCAACGGTTTATGACCAAGCTTAAATAGACTGAAGTGAAAGAAGCCGAAGGGCTTCTTTTTTAATATTCAGGCTCGCATTCAGGTCCCGGTCGTGACGCACACCGCAGGACGGACACTCCCACACCCGGACAGCGAGATTTTTTACATCCTTATGCTGATGCCCGCACCTTGAGCAGAGCTGGCTTGATGGGAAGAACGGATCGACTTTTATAATCGTTCGTCCGTACCACTTCGCTTTGTAGGCGAGCATTTCGTTGAACCTCGACCATGACACATCGTGAATCCCCTTGCTTAGTTTTTTATTTTGGACGAGATTCTTCACCGACAAATTCTCCACTGCGATCACTTGGTTTTCATGAACGAGCCTGGTCGTCAGCTTGTGAAGAAAATCTTCTCTTGTGTGTTTGATTTTTTCATGCAGTTTAGCAATCTGGACTTTATTTTTTTCCCACGATTTCGAACCTTCTTTTTTACGTGCAAACGCACGCTGAAGAAAAGCTAATCGCTTTTCGTATTTTTGATAGTATTTCGGGTTGGCAATGGATTCACCGTTGGAGAGCACGGCAAACTCTTTTAATCCCAGGTCAATGCCAACGGCATCGTTGGTGCTTGGTTTGTACGGGGAATAAGGCATCTCGCAAATGACCGAAATAGAATACCGGCCGGTACTGCTGCGGCGCACGGTGACACGCTTAATGTCGCCTTCGATGTTTCAGGACTTGGAAAAACGAATCCAGCCGAGTTTCGGCAGCTGAATGTGGTTGTCTATCATTTTAATATTGTTGTTTGTCATTTTGGTCGTATAGCTCTGAATCGAGTTTTTCTTACTTTTGAATGTCGGATGGCCTTTGAAATCATACGCCGTCGGCGTATAGCCTTCTGCGCATTTTTTTGCGGCACATTTTTTTAATTCTTTTTTTGGCTGATCCTTATATTTTTTGAATCCTTCGTACTGATATTCGATGCTTGCCTGAAGAGCAATACTATCAGGACTAGACAACCATTTAAATGTTTCTTTTAGCCCAGGAAGAAGCTTTTTGGCAGCTGTTTCTGTATACCGTTTTTTTGTTTTTTCGAAACTCTTGATGTTTTCATTTAATATATAATTGTAGACAAACCGGCAGCAGCCGATCGTTTGGTTAATCAGTTGTTTTTGCTCATCACTTGGATGGATTTTAAACCGAAAGGCTTTAAAATGAAGGTTCTGTTTTTCATCTTTTTTGATTTTTATCATTTTTCTCACCACCCTGAACATTTGTTCTATACCTAATTATACCATTTTAGCAATACAGCGTTCAAGGAAA
This sequence comes from Domibacillus indicus, assembly GCF_023715895.1. Lineage (GTDB taxonomy): Bacteria > Bacillota > Bacilli > Bacillales > Domibacillaceae > Domibacillus > Domibacillus indicus_A. Next base: position 151,097 of record NZ_JAMBOO010000005.1, read on the forward strand.
AAGAATGACTGAGAGAGCAGCGATTCATCCCCCACTTAGCAAGCTTGAAGTGGGGGTGTTCTCGCCGAAGATGATAAATACTGAAACGCACCAAGCTTCTTTTCGCCACATGATTCATGTATCCACTTTTAGAGACATTAAGTTTTTGCGTCATTTCGCACTTTCACTACGCTCCGATTAGATTTTGTATTCTCTTATTGTACTGTATTTCGACCTCTCTCTTTTCATTGTTTAGCTTATACATGATCAGATCAAGCTAAACTGCCCCGTTTGTTTAACAAGAAAGCCAAGAATATTGTGTAACAAAGCTTAATAAAAAAGCCTCAACGAATATTTTCATATTCGTTGAGGCTTTTTTCACTTGAGAGTTTTCTGTTAATAGCGCTTCTTTTCACCTCAGTAAGGAAGCAATGCGTCGCTTACCATTTCCCATTCGTGAATGTCACACCCTCTTGCTCCTTGAATTACATACGGGTCTTGTTTCACGATTTGTTCCACTTCTTCCAGTGAGCCAGCTCGATAAATGACCAATCCCCCGGCACCGTCAGCAAATCGGCCATTGGCAAATATTTTTCCCTCCCGACGTCTTTCTTCTAAAAAGTTAAGGTGCTGCACACGATACTCCTGACTCTTTTCCTCATTCAACATAGGCAAAAAAACCGCAAAATATCTCATTTTATGATCATCCTTTCCAGAACTTTAACCGGTTACATTTTCACTTCTGCTCGAACTGCTTGAAGCAGCCTGAATAATTGATTGGTCGTTGATTTTAAATTGTTGAACGCCACTTTTGGATCCATTGCTTCTTCCAGCGTCATCGGTGCATTCACAATGGAAAAATAAGAAGTGACGCCAAGTTTATTTAATACTGCTGTTTCTTCATTTACACCGCCTGCAAGTGCAAGAACCGGGATCTTATGCTTTTGGGCAAGCTGCGCTACGCCCAGGGGAGCTTTTCCCATCGATGTTTGTCCGTCCAGCTTTCCCTCACCTGTAATCACAAAGTCAGCACCCTGCATGTTCTTTTCCATATTGACTATGTCTAATACTAATTGGATTCCGGATTGGAGATGTGCGTTTAATAAGCCTGAAAATGCAGCGCCTAATCCCCCGGCAGCTCCTGCACCCGGAGTGTTATGAATGTCGGTACCCAGCCCATGAAGAACGATTTCCGCAAAATGTTTAAGTCCTTTATCAAGCTGTTCAATCATGTCGGGTGCAGCGCCTTTTTGCGGCCCAAAAATATAGGCAGCGCCATTCGGCCCGTAAAGTGGATTATTTACATCACACGCGACTTTGAAGGTGCATTCTCTTAACTTCGCGTGTACCTGGCTCAAATCCATTTTCCAAATGTCATGCAGTGCATGTGCACCCAATCCAACCTCTTCATTTTGTTGATTCAAGAAGCGAAAACCTAAGGCTTGAAGCATGCCAATTCCTGCATCGTTTGTAGCGCTTCCACCAAGCCCAATGACAAACTCACGGCATCCTTTTTCGATGGCATCGGAAATAAGTTCCCCAACGCCATACGTTGTGGTAAGGAGTGGATTACGCTGGCTGTCAGGAACAAGAGGCAAACCGCAAGCTGCAGCCACTTCAATAACAGCTGTTTTCCCGTCACCCAAAATCCCATAGACTGCATGTACTTTTTCTTTTAAAGGCCCTGTTACTTCTTTTTCGACTCGTTTCCCATCTGTTGCTTGTACTAACGCCTCAACGGTACCTTCTCCTCCATCCGCTAATGGAAGTGTTACAATCTCTGCTTCAGGATAGATCTCTTTTATGCCTAAAGAAATGGCTTCGCTGCCTTCAATAGAAGAAATGCTTCCTTTAAATGAATCAATGGCAATTAACACTTTCATCATGAGAACCCCCTTTACTTATCATTAAGTATAGGGAAAGAAACACAAGGATGTAATAGTCCAGATAACAAAGGATTCAGAATCATTTTGTTATCTATAACAAAAGCTTCAACCTAAAGAGTTTGAAGCAGAAGAGCAATATACAATTTCACAGAATCATGGTAGTCTCTTGGATTTACCCCGGTTTTTTCAGCGATTTTCTCAAGACGATACTGCAGCGTATTTTTGTGGATAAATAGTTCTTCAGCTGTTCTCTTCAACGAGAGGTTATGGCGATAATAAGTATGTAAAAGGTTTATTTCTCCTTCTGAAAGGTTACCGATAAGTTTTACAGTATAGTCATTTCTTATATGGGAATCAATATTTTCCATGATCATTTCTAAATCCAGCTTTTCGTATTCGCATACCGTTTCCTTTTTTGAAAGGGCGTATTTTAAGGCAAGCTTTGCATGGGCATAAGATTTTGTGAGCTCCGCTATAATGCCAACGCTGCCTATCCCCACCGAACAGCTTACATCCATAGAACGGAAACGGGTATGAAGAATTTGTAGCGCTGCTTTATACTGTGACTCATTCATAATTAAGACGTACTGGCTGGGGAATAAGTAAGCAAAAAGCTGAATGCCCTGTTCGATTAACATCCCCTTCATTTTAACAGAGAGTGACGAGGCGTTATTTAAACCTTGCAAGTGAATAACAGCGACAAACGCTCTCTCTTCTAATTCGTATTGCAATGGCTGCAGGTGTTCATTCATGAAAGTATCTTCTTTTTCATTTTCAAAAATAAGCATGCGAACAATGGAAGAGCGTAATTCATCTAAAGATTGAACAGCCGTTTTGATCATTTGTTCCTTGATTAACACCTCTGTGATTTTGGTCAGCAAAAATCCCAATGACCTGCATTCTTCCGGATCCCCAGATATGCCGATCACACCAAGCAATTTCTGATTGATCATGACGGGATAATTAATGCCTTTTCTTGCGCCCTTAAACATCTCGTTCTCTGAAACCTCTATCACACTTTCTGTTTCCCGCACTTGAAGGGCCGCAGCATGAAAAGAGCCGATTCGGCCTGAATCCGTACTGGCAATCACTTTTCCATCCAGATGAATAAAGTTTATATCCTTTCCAATCACTTCTTTTGCCGCATCTACAATCATTTGAGCTAAAGAAGGACTAATCTGAAACTGTTCTTTCATCTTTATCTATTCCTTCTATAATGAATTGGGTTTCTTTTTTCATTTTATCATTCGGAGAAGGAGAATGGCTCAAGTGTATTTATTTCGTGTCATGTACCTTTCTTGCTTCATCTTTTAAACCTGCTCACCGCTTTACCAAACTGCTTTAAAACTTGTTCAGAGACAGGTCTTCATTATGTACGAAAAGACGGCTTTAAAGACAGGCAGCACACTTTCCAGTTCGATAGAAATCTATATGACCATGCCATTTTCGGCCTCTCGATCAGCCTATGCATAAAAAAGGAATGGTTTTTCCATGCTACAGGAGTACGATTATTTAATACGAGAAAGGAGGACTTGCTATGGCAGAACATACAGGAATGAGCTGGAAAAATAAAAATGTGATCACACAATTGAACAATTCTGTAGATAACGTAACGCTGGCTTTACAACAAGCTCAATCGCACCCTACTCAGCAAACGATTCAACAAGTCCAAAATGCGCTTGAACATGCAAACAATGCGCTTAACGATGCACTTCAAAACAGTGAGCATCAGGAGCCTATTGACCGGCTTCAAGAACAGCTCAACCAAAATAAAGAGCAGCTGCAGCAGCTTCGTCCTTCAGAAGATTGATAAAAGACCTGTATTTATTGTGCTCGGTACAACGTTTAAATGCCCGAAATAAGTAACAGAGCGCTCTTTTTCTATTTCGATGCTTCATTCTGCTTCATGAAAAGAATCCACATTTGTTTTTACTGCAAAAGAAAGAGGCAAACCTTGAAATCAAGGTTTGCCTCTTTGCGAAGCTGTTAGCTCAATCTGCATGAGACTGATGGCAATTTTCTTCCGGAATATCTAAACACTAAACTAAGTGATACATTCTTTAACATAAGCCCCAAAAATAAAAAGCAAAGCCTGATACTTCAAGCTTTGCTTTTTATTTTTGGGAAACTGTAATTTTTTAACACTTATTTGATGTGGCTAGGTAAATATTTTTTAACATGCCTTACCACCGTTTGTATAAATTTTTTTCGACGCCAGTTTGATCGTCTGTATTTATAAACCTCGTTCACTAATGGATCGCTCTATCTTCTTAATGTGTTGATTAAATACTTTGTAAATCACATATTAACGTTTTAATAATTTCTAAAGATTGGGTAAATTTATCAATTCCTTCTCTTTCATATATTATGATAGACATGTCAGTTGAAAAATGAGAGGAGAATCACAAATGTCAATCGAATCCAGAAAACCAGGCATGGCACAAAAATTCATGTTTATGGGTGCTTCTGCCGCATTAGGATTATCTTTATTTGCTTCAACGTCTGTATCTGCCGAAAGAAACGAACAGACAGACAAAAAGCCTTCTTTTGAATTCGGGTTGATTGCGGACGTCCAGTATTGTGACTGTGATACAGCAGGTGTACGTTATTACCGGAATTCAATCAGCAAGATGCAGGAAGCAACAGCCGAACTCAATCAGCATAATCTCGCGTTCACTGTCCAGACAGGTGATATCATTGACCGGAACGTGGAGAGCTTTGATACGATTCTTCCTTATTTCAACAAAATTGAAGGTCCTAAATACAGTGTGCTCGGCAACCATGACTTCGCAGTACCAACAGATGAAGTGATTGACATTTTAGGTATGGAAAATCAATATTATGACTTTGCCGAAAAAGGCTGGCGTTTTATCGTGTTAGACACCAATGATCTGAGCTTTTATGCAAATGAAGCAGGTTCCGAGAAATATCAGCAAGCCGAGCAAATGTATAATGGGCTAAAAGCGACGGGCGCGGCAAATGCCCAGACCTGGAATGGCGGCGTAGGCTCCGAACAAATGACATGGTTACATAACGTTCTTCAAAAATCCGCTCAAAAGCATGAAAAAGTCGTGGTGATTGGTCACCATCCAGTGTACCCTGCCAACGAGCATAACGCATGGAATGACGCTGAAATCATACAGGAGCTGGAGTCTGCAGGCAATGTAGTGGCTTACTTTAACGGTCACAATCATGTGGGCAACTACAGCGAGAAAAACGGAATTTCCTATGTGAACTTCCAAGGCATGCTTGACACCCCTGATACTAATGCGTACTCTGTCATCCAAGTATTCAAGGACCGCTTGGAGATTGATGGCTTTGGCCGGGAACAGGACCGCACAATCGAAGTGAATACGTCCCGCAAACAAGTTCAAGAAACAAAGTGAACCTCTCCAACTAATTGCTGCACAATTTGATGGAGCATCTCTGTCAGAGACATAAAAAAACATGCTCTGACTTCACTGATTTTCCTGCTTCACCGATGTCTGCCCTGTTCTTTCGAACAGGGTCTTACATCATCTCCACAGGCGTTGTTTTATACTGTTCGGGCGGGACCTCGACCTACAGTTGTAAAAGAATTATTTTGCCGGAATGAGCCCTATCTGGGCCAGCCCGGCTTTTTCAATGTTTAAGGCGGCATTATGGTCGCGGTCCAGCACAAGGCCGCAATCCGGACAGGCATGCGTTCGGACGGAAAGGGATTTTTTTACCCTTTTTCCGCATTCCGAACAGTCCTGGGTGGTGAAATGTGGCTTCACTTTGACCAGCTGGCCGCTATTGAGCTCGCATTTGTACGTCAGAAACTGGCGGAACATTCCCCAGCCTGCATCATGAATTGATTTGGACACTTTCCGGTTTTTTACCAGATTGCGGATGTTTAGATCTTCTACACAAATGATGTTGTAGGTGTTTGCCAGGCGAAACGCTGTTTTATGCAGGAAATCTTTCCGCTGGTTCGCCACTTTGGCATGAATCTTCTGCAGCCTGTCCGCTTGTTTTTGCCAGTTTGAGGAGCCTTTTTTCTTTCTCGAAAGTTTCTTTTGGGCACGCATAAGCCTTTTTTCCTCCTTACGGATAAAGCCTGGGTTTAGAATCTCTTCGCCGTTCGACAGAACGGCAAATTTCTTGATGCCCACATCAATACCAGCTGTTTTAGAGGCTTGATGGACAGCCTGCGGCGGGTCTGCCTGTCTTTCGACACAGAAAATAGCAAACCAGCGCTTATTTTGGCGCTTAATGATCACCTGTTTGACTTTGCCATCCAGTTTCCGGTGAAGGCGGATATCTATTAAGCCCAGTTTAGAAATGAGGAGCTTTCCTCCTTTTCCGAAAGAAATGGCCCGCCGGACAGTATGAACCTTTCCTTTTTTATCTTTCTGTTTACTTATGCCAAACTGTGTAAATGTAATGGAATGGTAGTCTTTATGTTTTTTTACCTTTGGATAGCGGGCTTCTTTTTTGAAGAATTGATCAAACGCTCTTCCCAGCCTGTCCAGTGTTTCCTGAAGGGGTTGGGAGGGCACTTTTTTGAGATATGGATGGTGCTTCTTGGATAGGGTTAATAGGGCACTGAGGTCAGATTTAGTCAGGTTTTTCTTGTTCTTTTGGTAGGCTCTTTGTTTATCGAGAAGAGCGGAATTATACTGTTGGCGGCAGAGGTTAACCCATGAGTGAAGCGTGCTTTTTTGTTCCTCATTCGGAAAAATTTCAAACCGGTAATTCAGCATCATCTCGATTCACCTCCAGTATTTAACAAATAAAGTATACCAAAAAGGAAACATATGTTTCAACTACTAAGCAGCAAACACACAAAAAAAAAGCGGCCATTCATCTCCCACTAATTGCAAAGCAATTTGAAGGAGTCTTCTAGCCGGTAATGCGATAAAAACAAACACTTTTACTAAACATCTTTATTTTCTACAACAAAAAGAACCCAAAGAGGCGGATGGAAAACCATTTGCCTCTTTGGGTTCTATACTTTAGCAGCATCAAAGTATTTTTTTCTGCTTCTTTTTTGTAAAATATTGAAACGATTTTACCTCTTAAAATAACGTCCAAGAGGCCGCATCAGTAATTAGGCTCTACGTGCACATGTACTTCAATCACATCGTGTGCCTTCGTCAATGCATCTTCTACATCGACTGAAATATCATGAGCTGCCCCGATCCCTAAAGTGGAGTTTACCAAAATCACAACATCAACTACAGAGCTGCTGCCGTATTTTCTTGCTCGTATTGTTTTGATCCCTTTTACACCGGGAATTTCAAAAATCGATTTCTTGTAGACCTCGAGCTGATTTTCGTCATAGCCGTCCGTTAAATCATGAGAAGCTTCTCGAAAGATTTCCCATCCTGTTTTGCAAATAAGCAGGCCGACAACAACGGCTGCGACAGGGTCCAGCCAAGGAAGGCCAAATTGAGACCCCAAAATACCGACTGCTGTTCCGATGCTGACCCAGGCATCGGATAAATTGTCTTTCGCTGCAGCCATCACAGACTGGCTTCTAATTTTTTGTGCCAATCTCCGGTTATACCGGTATACCCCATACATGACAGCCGCACAAAAAAGGCCTGTCCAGGCCGCAATAGGGTCAGGTGCTTCAGTTGTACGGTCAAAAACAGATAAAGCGGCTGTATACAAAACCTGAAGACCTACAGCAATCATGATAAATGCAGCCACCAGTGAAGCGACAGGTTCCGCTTTCCAGTGACCATAAGGATGGTCTTGATCTGCCGGTCTTTGAGAAATTTTCAATCCAATTAACACAGCAATAGAAGCAATAATATCAGTTGTATTGTTTAAACCATCTGCCTGTAATGCTTCGGAGTTCGCTATGTAACCAACTGTTAATTTAAAAGCAGATAAGCATATATATACAAAGATGCTGAGGATGGCTCCCCGTTCCCCCATCTTTAAATCAAGATATTTCTGATCCATACTCTTTCCTCCGGCCTTTTCTTCTTTAACATCGTACCAGAGCTAATTTGAGTGGGTCTACAGCAATCTTTTTGCCCCTTTTAACAAAAATAAGCCTGTACAAATAATGTTTCACTCAGCAAACAATCTGAAAAATATGATAAAAAGAACCCATTTACAGTTCTGTGTTTTTGTTTCTGTTCATTGTCTCTTGATTAAAACACTGACTAATCCCTTCTTTTTCTTCTTAACATTAAGAAAGCAAGCTGTTTTAGCATCTCCGAAAAGCTGCTTCTCACACAAGCAGGTAATGGTATATTCAGTTTATAATTAGCCAGGATGGTGGATGGGATGGGATGTTTCAGCCACTTTAAATATTTTCCCTGCTGGCAGGCTGAATAATTCAGACCCAAAAAAACAAATACTTTGTCGTGAGATGAATACCCTCTTTATAAGCAACCGAAGGAGAGATTCTCGTGAAAAAGCAGCTTATCTTCGCCCTTTGCGTAATGACTATTTTCCTTTTGCCGTTTTCCTTTCATGGACAAGAAAAATCAGATGAAGAACTGACTAAAAGGTCGAAATTACAAAAACTTTTAAGTTCAAAAGATGGGATTACTCTAACGATGAAAGAAGAACAATATACAACGTTCAGCAACAGTATTGTTCTTCAGATTCAAAACAGCACCAATAAGGAATTCAGCTACCGCGAACACTTTCTTCTTGAAAAAAATATTGATGGGACGTGGTATGAAGTGCCCTGTAAATCGTATTACCTGACTAAACGGAGTAAAGTGCTTCGTCCACACGCCTCATCGAGGATCATTCTGTTCACCGATGAATTGGAATATGATCTTACTCCTGGAAAATATCGAGCCACTGACAGCTTTAGTCCAAACGGGCATGAAAAAGAGGGGTTCACCCTTTCTGTCCCCTTTAAAGTCATAAAGCAGGAAAACTCCTAATAGTTACAGGTTTTTATTCCAGTTAGCCATAGAAACTCGTCTTGAGGTGATGAAGTCTGCGGTTTGTTATTAGAAAGATCATCACCCAACCTCCTTTAAGCTAAAAATAAAACAGCGTCAAGCCTTGATAAATCAAGGTTTTACGCTGTTTCCATAAGCAGAATCTTATTTACCGGTAGAGAGTGCTCCCGGTATTGGAAAAAGAAGTTCTAAAAAGTTGCTCCCCTCCCTTAAAGGCCGGAGAGCTTTCAAGGTGTGTATCGTTTATTTTTTTATCACCTTTAAATGAGCGCTGTTTGACTTATAGATAATCTTTACCTTGTACTGGCTAGGCAGTCCCTCGGTCTCAATGGAAGAAAATACTTCATTACGATGGCGCTTATCATAAGTGATGATCGTGGTGCCGTCGGCAGGTACATAATTCTCGGAAAAATGAAGACGCAGTTTCCCTTTAAGGATGGCTGCTCCGTCGATGTTAAGTACATCATTTTTGCTGCGAAGGTCAAGCTCAAGTGAGCCATTGGAAGACTGTTTGTAATCTCCGCCGATAGTCAGCTCTCCAGAAACGTGTTCCTTGAGGGTACCCCCGTTGTTCGTGACATTACCTGTTCCGAAAGCCGTCTTTGATTCACCTTCAAGTATGCCTTCGTCGATCTGTGTACCTCCGGAATACGTATTGTTTCCTTGCAGCACTAAAGTACCTGTTCCCTTTTTGGTCAGCTTTCCGGTACCGGAGATATCGTTTCGCCATTGATCCAATGCATGGAACCCACCTTTAGAAGCATCCATGGCTACTGTCACGTTATGAATAAAAGCCCCATAACCATCTGCAGCTGCAAAGAGGTTCAGACGCCCCCACCCTTCAGCATCATCCAGCACTGGGTAGCCGGAAGGAAGACCTGTAGTGGCTAAAACCCAGCGGCGCTGTTCGCTGTCAAGGTAAGGCAGGCGTGTTTCCAGCAGGACTTCAGCTCCCTTAGGAACGACCATTGGCTTAGCAGTTGAATGAATCTGATCGAATCCATATGTTAATCGCTCGGTATATTCTGCTTTGTTCTTGTCATAATTGCTGAACCGGTCTTCCGCTGTACCGGTTTGCGTTAATAGTTTAGTGTGTGCTTCCTCATAAGCAGCTTTTTTCAAACTCTCGTTGTCTGGATCGGACAGAATCGCGGCCGCCAGCGCCGTTGCCATTGTACGCCCTCCTATTACATCAAGCGGTGAGTGCATACCGGCGACAATACGGTTGTTGCCAAGTTCTGAAGCGCGCGTAAGCAGTTCCTGGTAACGCTCCGGTACGGCATAAGCCATCGCGTATGCAGTCAAATAAGCGGCATTGGTATGACCGCTAGGAAAACCGCCGTCCTTGCCCGGATCAGGGTTTATGGCAGGAACAAGGGCCGGCACAACAATGGACGTGCTGCTCCAGCGAAACGGGCGAGGATAATTAAAGTGTTCCTTAGCCGGGTTCGTAGAAGAATAGCTGCCGCGTAATGTATTAACCAAACTCACCATGTTGCCTAGATTAGAACTTGTGCTGCCTGCATTGGTTCCTTCATCATTGTATTTTTTTGTCACAGCATCTGCAGGGATATTGTTGATGGTAGTCGTCGCCCCTGCATTTGTTCGATAGATATCAGTAAGTGGGCCAAGGCCATCGATGACGCTATAGCTCTGCTTCCGGCGATCATCCAAATAAGCAGCATCTGCCTCACTAGGAGTGCGCTGCGCAGCCATATCCACTACTTTTTGAATGTTGGCGTCAAGGACATTGCTGTTCAGTTTAGTGCCCGTATCCCAGGTGGCACCGGGTGTCCAGAGCTGATTATATCCAGAAAGCACCCCAATAGCTGGATTTGTACTTTCCGTTTTATTGGCGGAATTATTGTTTTTATAGTGATCAATAAAATATCCTGCAGACGGCGGTGCTGGCGGTGTTACGGTTGATGGCATGCTTGCTGGTGCTGTTTCTGCACTCGCATAACTTCCACCCAGAGAACTTTGAAGTAATGGCAGAGTTAATAAAGCAGCTGATACATGTTTCTTTAGTAATTTCATTCTCCAATCAAATCCTTTTTATCATTTTGTAATTTATGTAAAAATACCACTTAACCAATTCGTTGTTTGCATAAAAATACTATCTGAATTTTGTTAAGTTAATAGCCTTGTTTTATTAAAGTTTTATGGATGTTTTATGAAGGTTTACTGCCCTGCAAGCCACATAAAGAAGCCACCCACCAGTCATAATAGTGACTGATGAGTGGCTTTTCCCTTACACGATGCTATCTATAAACAAGCCTGTTTGAAAGTAAAAACGTTACTCTCCTCGGCTTGGAGGATGATTTAACACATTTTGCTGCCGTTATTTACTATAACCTTGCATGCCTTGATTTGGGAGGTTTCCGTTCATGCCATACTGTGCGTTTCTGTTACCTTGTAATCCCCCGTAAAAATTGCTTTGCTGGGAAGCCGGGTTGAAATTCTGGTTCATTCCACCGCCTGCACCCGGCGTATGGCCGCTAAAGCCTGGTTGCGCGGAATATTGGTTTTGAAAAGCCTGGCCGGCAGGCTGATAAGTATGCAGGTATGTTTTCGCCGTATGGCTGCTCATTTTAGGAATTTGGTAAGTCCCCTGCTTGTTCATGAATAAAAATACTTCATAAGCCTGGTTAGCACAGTTTGCCGCACTGTTAAGGAGCATACGACGCAGATTAGGATCTGCGGTTTCCAGGGCAGCCCACATTCCATTTTTTGCGGCATTTTTATGCGCGCAAAGCACAGCAGAAGCAATTTCCGTGTCGCCTAGTGCAGCTCCGGTACGCGGCTCAACCTGCGGAGGATTATTCAATCCATATTGAATGTTTTGCGGAGATACGCCCTTCACATTGGTCATTGGAGGCACAGGCGCTGCCGCATTGTAATCATGTGTATAAGCTACAATTTCATCATAAGACCGGATTTCCTCCTGGCGGTGGCGCATAATCAGATCCCTTAATTCAGGATTTTGCGCTTCCTGCAGGTACAGATTAAAATGGGTGATCATATTGACTTTTTCCAATAGGATTTCATGTACTTCCAATGTTTCGTGAGCACCGAATGGCATATTTACATCCCCTTTATTGTGTGTAATGTCAAAGCTCTCGATACCACTGTTATTTCTTTTGTTTTTTTTCTTCTTTCACGATATTTTCGGCAGAAAACTCCGTGTCCGATTTGCCCATTTTACCAGTATGGCCGCCGCCAATGCCGCCTGTATTGCCTCCAGTCGGCACGCCGCCTTTTCCACTTCTGTTCTTTAGCATTCAACTCACCTCCGCTTATTAGACTGCATCAATCAATAAAATCCATCCATGAAAGGATTTCAAAATATGGATTGACCGTACTCATGTGGAAAGCATGCCGGTCGTGATGAGATATATCAATAAATGGAGCAAACCCATACGAATACTTTAAGGATCACCAAGAAATGAACGCTTACTGCTCAGTGCAAGAATGGGAAAAACGACAATGAAAGCTGTTTCCTTCACATCGATAAGATCAGACGCTGGATAAAAAACGTACGTTCGCACAAGCTATGTACAGGTTATCCATTTTTGATAGAAGATGAACGTATTAAACAGCGCACTTAGGGGAAAGAGTATGATGCAGGAGTACACAGATGCCACCGGGAAAATGAACAAAGAATGCCTCTGAAAAAGCGGGAAATTCTTTTTGGGGCATTCTGGGACTTGAAGAGGTCACGAAAGAATATACGCGAAATTAAAAAAGCGTTTAAATTAAAATTTCGGATATTCAATGGTTAAACGCTGATACTTTCCAAAAGAAAAAAGCTGCCTTCAATGAAAGCAGCTTTTCACGATTTTATTATAATTCTATACTTTCCCCAAGCTGAAGCACTTTTCCTTTTATGCCGCGCTCTTCCAAAGCTTTAACGAATGCCTCCCCGTCCTGTTCAATGACAGGGAAAGTATTGTAGTGTATCGGAATAATCAATTTAGCTTTATACCATTCAGCAGCCTGCACTGCATCCTCCGGTCCCATTGTATAATGATCGCCGATTGGGAGAAAGGCAATATCGATATCATGTCTGTCCCCGATCATCTTCATGTCGCCAAAGAGCCCAGTATCTCCAGCGTGAAGGATTGTTTTTCCTTCGGCTTCGATAATGAATCCGCTCGGCATGCCGCCATAAAGAATGTTTTTGTTCTCTTCATCAATAATGCCTGAGCTATGGAAAGCATGGGTCATTTTTGCTTTTGCAAAGTCAAGATCCAGAGTACCGCCAATATTCATTCCAATTGTCTCGACACCCTGCCAGGACATGTATGCAGCCAATTCAGGATTGGAAACGACTGGTGCATTATTGGCCTTGGAAATAGGCGCTGCATCCAGAATATGATCGGCGTGAGCATGTGTCAAAAGAACAGCCTCTACTTTAATATCTTCGACTTTCACCTTTGCTGCAGCATTTCCGCTAATAAATGGATCAATAACAAGAGATTTTCCGTTTGTTTCAATTAAGATTGTTGACTGGCCATGGTATGTAATTTTCATCCTACTGCCTCCTTTATTTAACTTCTTCAGTTTGAAGCTGGGTACCTCTTCTTACAGAGTAGATTGTTTAGATAAATCTGCCAAGCAATATGCTTGTTCCAGGGTTTAGCCATAGCACAGTTCAAGTCAAGCTGCGATTTATCCTATTCATGTACATCCGCTTGTAACGAAGAGGAATATCACTTTTAGTTCGGATCACAGCCACGCAGCATAAGAATTTATTCATCTTACAGAACAATGCTTAAAGAGCCATTGAGCACAGGGAACTTCCCCCATGTCAGATAGAGCAGAAAAAACAAAAAAGAAACGGTACCTAAAGATCTGTTGGTGAACCAGAAGATTTTTTTGATAACCATTGGGTAAAATAACAGAAACGATAAGGATAAAAGGATATCAAGGGGGGAACAAAAATGGAAAAAATTGCAGCCGGCGATATCATTACATTTGTAGATGAAAATGATCAGGAGCGGGAAATTGAAGTATTCGAAACGTTAAGTCTTGAGGGAACAGACTACGCAGCCGCCGGATTTGTCGAAGACATTCAAGAAAACACGACAGAAAAAATCAACGTCTTTTTTCTTAAAATAGAGGACGACGAGCAATTTTCCGTCATTGAAGATGAAGAAGAGTTTCGCAAAATATCCGCCGCCTTTGAAGAATCCTGAGCACATAATCCAAAAGTTGAGCGATTCCGCCCATCGCAAAGCTTGACTCGGGTCTTCTTGAAAAAACAGGAGATATCCTCCGAAGCCGTGACCGTCTGCCATTCGATCAGCAGGCGGTTTTTTACTTCTAATGCCGATAAACCTTTTTTTCGGGTCTGAAGAAGTTTTTACAGCAAATATTGATCGCAGACTAAAACTGACCTTAAATCCTCTTTTTCAGCTCAGGATTTAATAATCAAAAGACAGCTGCCGTAAGCGAATGAAGACACCTTCCCAGTCTGCCGCTGCATGGCTGGGACGCATTTTGAATCGACCATATTATTTGTCCACTTTTACCTTAGAATAAGCCAGTAAGACGCGACGATTCCGAGGTCTCCCAATACGTGGCTGATTACGGCTGCGATAATGGAGTCTGTTTTTTCTCTTGTATATCCCCAGAAAAGCCCGGCAATTAAAACAGGTAGAATCGCTGCAACGCTGGATATCCCCTGAAACATCGGGATCACCGAAAGGAGATGATAAAGCGTATAGAAAGAGGCGGTCATGAAAATTGTGTACACCGCTTTCCCGTTTGCTCTCAGCTTTTCATACATATACCCCCTCCAATACAATTCTTCCAAGATCGGATTTGCAATGAGAAGCACCAAGACCAGTCCGATCTCTCCAGGGCCAGAGAACCCCCATTTCATAAGCAGTGTACGAAGCTCACCAATATTGAGAAGATAGGTATGCAGCCATTTCAGGCCTCCGAAAATGAACAGGAAAAACAGCAGCCCGCTTCCAAGCCCTAAAACAATGGCTTGTTTTGTTATCTGTACTCTTTCTTTCGGGAAAGCTTTATCAATGAGCGGCACAGCCAGCAGCCAGCTGTAAAACAGCACAAATGTGACAACGACACTTTCCAGCAGCTGCAGCCCAATCAAAATCATTAAAGACGGTCCTATTAAGCGCACGAAATTCTTCATCGCAACCCCCAAGGCTGTTTTGTATTTGCTTCACTGGCATTCTTATTTCACCAAAAGTCCAGCTGTCTGATGGATAAAAAAATAGATCTTCTTTAATGCTTTTGAAGCTGCGTCTATCTTCCTTCCTTTTAGGAGGACTCCGTTTCTTTCTTTTTCTGCTCCTGCATGCATCTTTCTTTGATTGGCTGCAAAAAGCGGTCCACAACTGCATTGAACTCCGAAAAAGACCTCGGTGGAATCTGATGAGTTCCGTTTTGTATATATACCACTTCTGTTTGAGGTGCTGCCTGCTGAAAAGGAATCCGGTAATGATGCATGGGCTTTTCCAGCGATCCGTATACGAGCAGGATCGGCATGTTCAATCGGTGAAGGACGTTAGTAGATTTGTAATGCAGTCCTGTTTTACAAAATTCATACGAACGCGCAGCATCTGATTTTCGGGCGTACTCATAAATCTCTTTCTCATCTTCTGGAAAGCACTTATTCAGCTTTGCCTGTAGTTTTGCAGCAAGGCCGATTTGCCGGATTTTTGCCAGGGCCATCACCGATTTAATGAAAACCTTCGGCGTGAGATTATTTATTTCGGAAAAACCACCGGACAAGATTATTGCCAGTGTCCGTTCGGGATATGTTAAAGCGAACTCCTGGGCAATCAGGCCGCCGTGCGAATATCCACAGACCACTGCTTTTTCAATGCCAATTTGATCAAGCATTTTCTTCAAGTCCTCCGCAAGAAGCTCGATGGATAAAGGACTTGTTCCTTTCGAGCTCTGGCCATGGCCTGCGAGGTCATAAAAGATAGTTTTATATCTGTCAGCGAGGGGTTCCTGATGTTTAAAAACATTGTGGCCCATCACAAACGGATGGATAAAGACAATTGGCAGTCCTTCCCCTTTTACATGATAGTACAGTGAAAGATCTTCACGGATAGCAGCATATGGCATAAGCAGATTTCACTCCTGACATAAAAAAATAAGAAACAGATAACAGAAAAAAGCACATATTATACTTCATCTCCGTTTATATTCTTTTTCGCATACCCGAATTTTCACCGTGTCAAAACGCGGGATCAAAAAAAGCTTATCACAGTCATATTTTTGAATTTCCCCTGACACTCCCACTGCTAAATAGAAAGGATACTTATGAAATGAGGTAGCGTGGCCTCTTCGCTGTTGCAGCCAAACTGTATAAAGCTAAAAAGCCGCCCCGGCATCCGCCGGAACAGCTTCTCATCACATACCCAATGAAATATATTTCACCTCTAAAAACTCTTCCATTCCAAAATGTCCGCCTTCACGGCCAAGTCCGCTTTCTTTCATGCCGCCAAAAGGAGCCTGGGCAACAGAAAGAAGTCCATCGTTTAATCCGACGATACCGTAATCGAGGCCTTCAGAAATCGTGATTGCCTCGGAGATATTTTCTGAAAAAACGTATGCAGCAAGTCCATATGGTGAGTTGTTTGCCCGCTCAATTACTTCATCAATGGTTTTGAACGTTGTCACCGGTGCAAGCGGCCCAAATGTTTCTTCATTCATGCACGCCATGTCGTCCGATACATTGGTTAAAACCACCGGTGTAATAAAGTATCCTTTTTCGCCTGGAAACTCTTCACCGCCTAGTTCAAGGCGTGCTCCTTTTTCAATTGCTTCATCCAGCTGGTTTCTCACTTTATCTACAGCAGCTTGATTGATCAGTGGCCCGATTTGGACACCATCACTTAGGCCATTGCCTACTTTTAACTCACTGACTGCTTTTTTCAGAAGACCTACAAATTCCTCTTCAACCGATTCATGAACAAATACGCGATTAGCACAGACACATGTTTGTCCTGCATTGCGGTATTTTGAAGCGATCATGCCTGCAACAGCTTTTTCAAGATCGGCATTTTCCGTTACGATAAATGGTGCATGTCCGCCAAGCTCCAAAGATACTTTTTTCATTGTGTCCGCCGCTTGTTTCATTAGCAGCTTTCCTACCTTTGTAGAGCCGGTAAAGGAAATTTTACGGACTCGGCTGTCGGCCATCCACGTTTCTCCAATCGCTGCCGCATCACCGGTAATCACGTTAATAACACCTTTTGGAATACCGGCTTCTTCTGCCAATTCTATAAGTTTATACGCAGTGAGCGGTGTGAGTTCGGCTGGTTTCACCACAATCGTGCACCCCGCTGCCAAAGCAGGGGCCGCTTTACGCGTCATCATCGCTGCTGGAAAATTCCATGGTGTAATGGCCGCTACGACGCCTACCGGCTGCTTTGATACGAAAATCCGCTTGTTCGGTGCAGAAGCGGGAATGGTTTCACCGTAAATCCGCTTCCCTTCTTCTGCGTACCAGGAAATAAAGCTGTTTGCATACCCAACTTCCCCAATTGCTTCCGCTAGCGGCTTCCCTTGTTCTGTTGTCATAATCCGGCCAATATCTTCTTTTTGTTCATCAATTAAGCGAAACCAGTTCATCAACAGGGCGCCGCGCTCCGCTGCTGTTTTCGCTTTCCATGCCGGCAGTGCCTCACTCGCTGCATCAACAGCTTCTTTCGCTTCCTTGGCCCCCGCCTTCGGAACAGTGGCAATGACTTCAAGCGTGGCAGGGTTCACAACTTCGATTTTCTCCTCTGTATCCAGCCACTCTCCGTTTATATACATACGCCATGTTTTCATCCGACCTTCTCCTCCATATCTTTTGTAAATGTACGATCATTTTCTCCGACAAAGAAATTTTTCCCATAAATAAGGAAGCATAAAATAATTCCGCCCGCGAAAGCCCATGAAGCCCCTTTAATGACCAACAGAGCTGCCACAATGCCCGCAATGCCAAGATCCCGCTGGCTTCTTGCTTCTAAAACACCTACGCGAACACTTACATACCCTTGAATTAAAAGCGTCAGAGCAAGCGCGATTCCTAAAATCGGTTCTACAAGACTCACAATCGGCATCAGCAGTAAACCAGTATTCGTTCCCCAGCGGAATGAACCGGCTCCGCCGAAAAATGAATTCATGACTTTCTTGCCTTCTTTATAACGTTCTACGACTACTACCTGCATCGCTGCCCACATTGGACCAGCCATTGTTACATCAGGACCGATAATACTCATAATCGCGTTTCTTCCCCCAAAGATTAAATGCGCACGATTTGGATTGTTGTCGATTTTTTCGTCACTGCGAATATCCTTTGCATCATCTAAAATCGCTTCTTTTTTCAAAATGTCGCCAAACAGAACAATATACGTTCCCAGTACTGTCGGCAATCCGCTAATAAACAAAGCGAGCGGCGGCATTCCAAGGCCAAACACCGTATACTCGTTCCAAAGTGTCGCGAAATCCGGACTGGTAATACCCCACTCAATATTTGGCCATGGTGCTTCTCCAAATAAGGGAGCAATCACAACCGCTAAAATAATGATCGGAAAAATACCTAATTTCGCAATCAGTGTCCAAAAGGCGTTTCTCTGTTTGAACACCTGAAAATGCTTTGAAAAAATTAAATAAAAGGCAATTCCGATTGCAATGGAAATGGTCCATGGGAATGTCTCAAACTGGCCGCCAACCTCGAAAATCGATGTAACGGCACCAATTCCCGCTCCCATTATAATACCAGCTTTAATGGCACTCGGTACAAGGCTGACCACTTTTCCTGCGAGGCCAGTAACCCCTAGAAAAATCGAAAAAATACCGAGTGTCAGCTGGAAAGCGATGAGTGCATACACTCTCTCTTCTCCTTCAGGAAACTGAGACACATACGCCATGATGAGCGGAACAGCCGGTGTAATCCAGCCTGGCACAACCGGGTCGCCCAATAAATGATGTGTTAAATACATCAGTCCATTTAACATAACAACAGCAAGAGCCGCTTCAAATGGCATGCCAAGCAGTTCCATCAATAAAGGAATCGCCGCCAGGTCAACTGCACACAGCAGCAGGCCCTGTACATAATCCGGCCATTCAAAGCGGTAATGAATAAAGGGAAGCCGTAGTTTAAACGGCCCCATTGGAATAAATGGAGATTCCTCTCCATTCTTTCTATTTTTCCAAAGCATGACTCTCTCCTCCTTTGTAGGCGGCTTGATAAATCGCTAGAATATCGGCTTTATGTAAAAGTCGTGGATTATTTTTCAGCAGACGGTCAATTTTACTTGCATCCTCTGCCATCCCGTCTAAATCACTTTCTTCAATGCCAAACGCTTTTAAACTATCTGGAATTCGAACCGCTTTACAAAGCCGGCTCATCGCCTTAATCGCTTTTTCGGCTGCTTCATTATCTGTTGTATCATCGACCTTTTCGCCAAGCGCCTCCGCGATATCTCTGAAACGCTCAAGGCATGCGATTTTATTCCACTCCATGACATATGGCAGGAGAAGAGCGTTGCTCACACCATGCGGAATATTAAAACGGCCTCCGAGCGGATACGCCAGCGCATGGACTGCTCCGACCCCGGCATTTCCAAAGGCCATACCTGCCATTAAGCTGGCTGTGGCCATTTGTTCGCGCGCCTCAACGTTACTCGGATTCGCATACGCTTTAGGTAAATTCACTGCAATCATTTTCATAGCACCTATTGCCAAAGCGTCGGTAATAGGAGAGGCATGAACAGAAATATACGCTTCAATTGCATGAACGAGCGCGTCAATTCCGCTTGCTGCTGTCACCCCGGCCGGCATCGTTAACGTCATTTCCGGAGAAACAATCGCAACATCCGGCAACAGGTAGTCACTTACAACCCCTTTCTTCACTTGCTCTTTTTTATCCGATAAAATAGAAATATTAGTGACTTCCGATCCTGTACCTGCAGTGGTTGGGATTGCAATGAGTGGATATCCTTTTTCACCCACTTTATCTGTGCCTACTAAATCGGTAAGCGCACCTTCATACTTGGCATAAGCAGATACCGCTTTCGCTGTATCGATCGCACTACCGCCCCCGATGGCAATCAGCCCGTCATGGCCCCCATCACGGAACATTTGCCGGCATTCTTCCACCACGAAAAATTCTGGCTCCGGCTTTACACCTAAAAATACACCAACTGTAAGCCCTTCCAATTTTTCCTGAATTTGATCAAGCATTCCGGTTTGCTGAATGATATGGTCGGTCACGATAAGTGGTTTGGTTATTCCTAACCGAGCCGTCTCATTTCGCAACTCACTCGTCGCACCGTCACCGGTAATTAATTTATTGGCAATCTTAAATGTTGAAATCGTCATAAAAAATCCTCCTTTTTCTATTCTCTTTTCTTATTGCAAGAACCATGCCAATAAGAAAAAGCCGAAAAAGAAGGCGTTGAAAGCTCTTTTGATCGATAAATCACTCAATGCTGATCATAATTGTAATCAGACCAGTTTTTCATTTTTGCTACAATCGTAGACTGACTTACTCCAAGTGCTTTCGCTGCTTTTCGGGTTGTTTTATGAAGCTGCATTGCTCTTTTGATCAATTGTTTCTCTACTATATCGGTTGCTTCCTTCAATGGAATAATCTCATCTTCTTGAAACGTACTTACAAACGATGGAGCGCGGCGAATTTTAGCCGGCAGCTGTTCCGCTTCTATGTTAGAAGAAGGTGACGTGACGACTATATATTCAATCACGTTTTTAAGCTCGCGAATATTACCCGGCCATTCGTACGAACTCAGGCAGCGGAGAGCTTCATCTGAAAACTCTATAGCTGTTTCATGTGCTGCATTAAATTGATCCAAGTAATGTTCAATTAATTTAGGGATTTCTTTTGTACGCTCACGAAGCGGCGGAATGTGCATCGGCACTACTGTCAGCCGGTAAAACAAGTCCTCCCGGAATTGCCCCTTTTTCACGAGTTCTTCTAATTTTTGATTGGTTGCTGCGATTACCCGAATATCTACTTGTTTAGCCTCCGTTGCCCCAACCGGTGTAAATGTGAAGTCATCAAGCACTTTTAACAGCTTCACCTGCAGCTCAAGGGGCATATCTCCGATTTCATCTAAAAATAGTGTTCCGCGATGAGCCATTTCCACAAACCCTTTTTTCCCTTTTGAAAGTGCCCCTGTAAAAGCACCACCTACATAGCCGAACAATTCTGCTTCAATTAAATTGGCCGGCAGTGCGCCGCAATTCACTTCAATAAACGGCTGATTTTTCCGGGTCGAATGATGATGAATGTAGGAAGCCGTCATTGTTTTCCCTACGCCGCTTTCACCTGTCAAACAGACCGTTACATTTTTGCGGGCTACTTTCCGTGCGAGTGTGAAAAACGATTCCGCTCCTTCTGCCAAAAATGGCACATGATCCGTTTCTACGTCCACCGTTTCCAATCGATTATCTTTTAATTCGTCCACTTCATTTTTTAACCGAATCAATTCAGTAATATCACGTACACTGCTAACCACATATAAAATGGTTCGATCCTGGCCGAATACAGGACTTGCCGATACAATGACTTTGCGCCCGTTCGCCAACTCTTGCATTTGCGTCAGCGTTTTTTTCTCTTGAATGACCTGAATGGAAACTGATTTCGAAATATAGCCGGCCTTTTCTACATCCTTCATATGAAAACCAATTACTTTCTCTGACGAAATTCCTGTAATCCGCTCGTATGCCGTATTTACTTTTACTGTAAAGCCATTCCCATCAGTTATGTATACACCGTCATACAACGAGTTGATCATGTCCGAAAACATTTTGCTCATAAGCAGTTGATGAAATCCGCCCGGCTTCTGGTCCTGGAGAAATTGATGCAAGAAGGGCTGCTGAAAAAATTCTCTCAATGTCATCAGCACATGTCCATTTCGAATCGCCACCCGTATTTCTTCTATTGTAATCATGCCGATGACCGTTTGATTCTCATCGACAATTTCAACCGATTCCAACTTTTTTTCCGTTAACCTATTAAGCGCTTCTTGAATGGTCTCATCCAGCGTTAACAATCCATACACCACCTTTTTCAATCCATCTTATCACAAAAAAAAGCTATTTCTGAAAGTGGCATTACTTTCAAAGATAGCTTTTATCTTATCGATCTGATCACACAACCTCTTTCAATGCAGAGAAGCTGTGGATTGCCTAATCATTAATTCAGGAGAAAGAAGCAGCCGTTCTTTATAAGACCGGGATGCCTCCATTTCCTGCATTAATAACTCCACCACTTTTGCTCCCATCTCTTTTATCGGCTGGGAAATGGTTGTCAGCATCGGAGAAGTTGTAGTGGACAATACCGTGTTATCAAATCCGACAACCGATAAATCCTGCGGGATACTCAGATCTATTTCTTTAGCAGCCTGTATTACCCCGGCTGCCAGCAAGTCATTGCAGGCAAAAATAGCTGTAGGTCTTTCCTCCAATGAAAGAAGCTGTTTGGCACTTTCGTATCCTTTTTGGATTAAAGCTTCCGTTTTTACTATGTACTCATCTGGCACGGGCAGCTCAGCTTCCTGCATCGCATCTTTAAAGGCGGCCAGCCGCGGTTCATTGCTTCGAACATTTTCAGCGATAATAGCGATTCTTTTATGGCCTAAAGACAACAAATGGGAAGCAGCCAAGTAGCCCCCCTTATAGTCATCAACCGTTACCGTATTAATGGACAGCTTCGGAATTTCAGAAGCGATTAACACAATCGGAACTCCTTGTTTTTCCATCATCTCTTCAAGCAAGTCCGTGCTTCGGAAAGCGGAAGCGACCACTAAACCATCGATTCTTTGGCTGGTTAGGAGGGATAAATAGTTTTTTTCTTTATCTGCGTCATTATCTGTGTTGCACATCATCACACTAAATCCCAGTTCGCGGCTGCGGTCTTCAATACTTCTCGCAATGTCCGCGTAAAAAGGATTAGAGATATCCGGAACAAGCAGCCCAATGGCGTTTGTCCGCTTGCCTCTTAAAGAAGCCGCCGCTATATCGCGATGATAATTAAGTTTATCCATTGCCGCCAGCACTTTTTTTCTTGTCTGTTCACTAATGCTTCCGGTGTGATTGATTACTTTTGAAACAGTGGCAATCGAAACACCTGCTTCTTGAGCGACGCTATGTATGTTTACTTTCATAATATCCCTCCTTTCTTCCCTGCTTTTTATGTACATATCATTTATGTAAAATACTGATGTTATTATACCACGCAGACTGTCATCCCATATATTAAAGCCATTGCTCTCTTGTATCCATCGCAAAAAATGAATAATATAAAACGGCTTCCATGCTGCACAAATAGGCAGTATCGCTAACAGCGAACTGCCTATAAAAAACATATATCCAAAAAATTTTACTAACGATTTAATCTAGATTGTACCTATACTCTTAAAATGAAACATTTTATTATAAACCTGCTGCTAACCCTATAGGAGAGAACAAAGTATATACGCCAATCATAAGAATTACAATAACGGCAGCCACAAGCTTCCCGTACTTCCAAGGCATTAAATCGACCTTGTTGGAAGTTGCCAATTCGAAGTCCTCTTCTCTTGGTGCAAGCTTTCCAACGATTAGCATGACTAAGACCGATACAGGGAACAGGACAGCAAGTATGTACAAGAAATTGACTTCTCCAAAGAATACTTTTGAGAGTGCATACAAAATGATGTGCGTAATCAGGGCGATTTTAGGCGCAAGCGCCGGTACCCTTTTACTGAAAAAACCGACCATGACAGCCGCAATAATAGGCACATTGTAAAATCCGAACATTTCCTGAAGATACGTATAAAGCCCGGATGGCGCAAACATCACTAATGGCGCGATCACAACAGAAACCCCCGCTAAAATGATCGTGAATATTTTTCCGGCTTTGACAAGCTCCTGTTCCTTCGCCTGGGGCTTGAAAATAGGCTTATAGATATCCAGCGTAAACAATGTAATACAGCTATTTAGTGCACCGTTAAAAGAACTTAAAATGGCTCCGAACAGCACGGCTGCAAAGAAACCGGAAAATGCCACCGGAACAATATCAACAATGAGCTGCGGATACGCCATATCTGCTGTTTTCAAAGAGTTTCCGTACATGTGGAATGCAATGATTCCAGGAACAACCAAGTAAAAGGCACCAAATATTTTAAAGAAGCCGGCATATAAAACCCCTTTTTGCCCTTCTGCTAAATTTTTTGCACCAAATGTCCGCTGTACAATGGCTTGATTCGTACACCAATAAAACAAATTATTAACTAATAAACCGGTAAAAAGAGTTGGCCAAGGAATACTCGATGAATGATCGCCAATTGCATTTAATTTATCGGGATTAGAATGCAGCAATTTATCAACACCGGCACCAATGTCGCCTTGTCCAAGTGCAAGCAAACCGAGAATTGGGATCATAAACCCACCAATGATAAGACCTATACCATATAAGGTGTCAGATACCGCAATCGCTTTCATTCCACCGAAAACAACATAGAAGCATCCAATGACACCTGTTGCAAGTGCAATGAGAAAAACGGTCATAAACGTTCCCGTATTCAATGCATCCGAAATACTAAAAATACTGTCTAAAACGATTGCACCAGAGTACAAAACGGTAGGAAGATAAGAAGATGCATAACCAAGTAAAAACAATACAGAAATAATTTGTCTCGTCCGTACATCATAGCGCTGCTCCAAAAAGT
The DNA here is from genome assembly GCF_023715895.1 of Domibacillus indicus. Lineage (GTDB taxonomy): Bacteria > Bacillota > Bacilli > Bacillales > Domibacillaceae > Domibacillus > Domibacillus indicus_A. The sequence continues at coordinate 175,574 of NZ_JAMBOO010000005.1, forward strand.
CTGGAATTGTGCTGATCCCGCTTTTCAGATATCTTGGCAAAAACACAAACGCCATAAAAATCAAAGCAAGCGGCGCTGTTACTTCCCATGCCATTACGACCATTGAAGTAGAATAACTCTGTCCATTTAAACCCACCATTTGTTCCGTGGATAAATTGGTTAAAATTAAGGAAAACGCTATGTAAATACCTGTTAAGCTCCGCCCGCCTAAAAAATAGCCATCTGAACTTTCCAAATTCACATCTTTCGTTTTATACCATGAATACCATGCGATAAATCCTGTAAATAGAAGAAAGGTGATAACGGTTACATAAAACATAATGCTGTCCTCCTTGAAATTCTGTCATGCAGAGTTTTACCTCGTTTTTATACAATCAAATGAAAACCAAAAGGGCATACTTACTTTTAACGGATAACAGTATGCCCCTCCTTTATTAAATAGATGACGGAAGCGCTTTATATGGAGACTGAACTGTAACTAGTTCTCCTGTTTCAAACGAGTCCTTGCACGCATAGCCAAGAGCTGTTGATAACACACCATCCTCAACTGTCACGCTTGGCTGTCTGTTTTCCCGGATGCAGGAAATAAATTCTTCTGCTTCACTTAAATAGGCCTGTTCAAAGCGCTCTAAAAATCCTTCCGCACATTCGTTTACAGCTCCCGTATCATCAAATACAGTGACCATATTTTTTTCAGGAGTAGTGCCAATTCTCAACGTACCATTTGTACCGATAATTTCGGTTTCAATATGATACCCATGTGCACAATTGCGGCCCGCTACAAAAATGCCCATTTTATTGTTTTCGAATTTTACCAGGGCGGTGCCCGTTTCTGCATCGTTTAACTGCTCAAATTCAGGATGGGCATATGCGCCGCCAATGGCCCATACTTGTTTGGCTTCCGAGCTTAAGTACCATCTAGCCAGGTCTAAATCATGGATGGCCATGTCCAAAAATAAACCGCCGCTGTAATTGTTTTTCGCAAACTGCATAAAGCCATTGATCGCTTTTGACGGATCAAGTCCATAGCAGCGAATTAAAACTGGTTCTCCAATTTTTCCTTCCTCAATTTTCTTTTTTGCATACGCATATGACTTGTCATATCTGCGCATGAAACCGATCATGAAAACCTGTTCTTTATGGTTATTTACGACCTCTTGGACACGCAATGCTTCCTCCAGGTACAATCCAAGCGGCTTTTCGCTGAATACATGGAAGCCAGCATTCAAGGCTTTCTCAATCTGTTCACAATGAAATCCGGATGGCGAAGCAATAAAGATCGCATCGAGCTCTTTATTTTGGAGCATTTCATCATAATTGGTGTAGGCGTATTTAATACCCCATTCTTTTTGAGCTTGTTCAGCTTCTTCTTGAATTACACTGCAAACAGCCAGTAATTCGCAATTGGGGATGCGGAATGCCAAATTCTCTGCATGCTGTCTTCCTAGTCTGCCTAATCCTACGATACCAACTTTCACTTTTGCCATCATGTCTCCCAACCTTCCTATATCTCATAATTTTTCTCAAAGATGCCTCTATAAACTTTCTTGTCCAGCCTTTAAGCCCCTAATACGATAAAGCGCTTACTTAAACATCCCACCAAATGAAATGTTCTGAATAATTCTCTTCTCTGTACCTCAGCTGCTAGCAAATAAAAAATATAGGTTCATTTAAAATAGAGTAAAACATAAACTTTTCAAAGAAGGTAAACGTTTTCCTTGTGAGTTTATTAAATAACACGATTATGTAAAAGTCAATGTTTTAATTAGTGAAAAAATGACAGTCAACAGAAGTATTTTTTAAAAACCCTTATTTATCAAGGAGCTTATATACCTTAAACCTGTTTTGGTTAGGCTTAAAAAACATCACCCATCCTCTTTTCCAAGGTAAACGTTTTCCTTATTTACAAAAAAGCAAGCTGAAATTTCTTTCAGCTTGCTTTAAGTATTCAAATCTTAGGACAAAACAACGTTCACCTTGCCGGGCTTCTTGAACTACCACCCACTTACCTGACGGTTGAAGTGGGGGATTCCTGGGCAAGGGGATCTTCGACCCCCAGTAATCAGGCTAACCCCGTATTCCAACGGTTTTATGACCAAGCTTATCTAGACTGAAGTGAAAGAAGTCGAAGGGCTTCTTTTTTAATATTCAAGCTCGCATTCAGGTCCCGGTCGTGATGTACGCCGCAGGAAGGACACTCCCACACCCGTACAGCGAGATTTTTTACATCCTTATGCTGATGCCCGCATCTTG
>NZ_JAMBOO010000060.1 GCF_023715895.1 Domibacillus indicus
ATCAAGGTATTCCACCAGAATGACTGGGTATGGGTAGATATCGAATTTAAAGAGCAGGACCACTACAAACGCGGTGTTTGGGAATGGAAAGAGAACAACCCTAAGCTGATTAAGCGGGGAAAGAAATTCTTCCTTTCCATCAGCTATGAAAATAAAGTTACTTTAACAAAAACACCTATTCAAGACCAAAAAGTGTGTGCGGTAGACCTCGGACTGACAAACTCTGCGGTTTGTTCGGTTATCGATGCAAAAGGCACTGTCTTAGGCCGGGCATTTATTGACCAGCCTAAAGAAAAAGACCGTCTGCAAACGTTAACGAACAAACTGCGTAAATCCCAGCGGGCAAGCGGCCGCATTCAGGCACCGAATTTTTGGCGGCAGATCAATGGGTACCAGCAGCATATTGTCCGCCACACAAGCCATGAGATTATAAAATTCGCGGCGAAACATGGCTGTGACGTCATCGTATTCGAATACCTGGGCAGAATGAAAATCCCGAAAGGATTTTATGGAGCTAAGAAACTTCGTTTCAAGCTCCATGGGTGGCGGAAAATAGGCATCCAGAACAAGGTGGAAGAAATGGCACATTACCTCGGCATGCGCATTTCCCGGATCAATCCGCGGAACACCAGCGCCCTGGCATTCGATGGCTCCGGAAAAGTGGAACGGAACCCGAAAAAAGACCTTGCCACGTTTTCAACGGGCAAAGTCTATCACGCGGATTTATCGGCTTCCTATAACATCGGTGCCCGTTATTTCATTCGGGTTTTCCAAAAATCCATTTCGGAAACGAAATGGTTGTCACTTCAGGCAAAAGTCCCTGAGCTGGCAATAAGGACATCCCAGACCTTGTCTTCGTTCATTAGTCTCCATCATGCACTCGGGCTTCCGGAGGAAGCTTAATCCGCTGATGCTGTACTGTATTCAAGATAAGGGATGCTCCATCAAAATCTTTGATTTAGGTGGAGAGGTTCAC
>NZ_JAMBOO010000061.1 GCF_023715895.1 Domibacillus indicus
GAGAGCGTAAAATATTTTGTGTAAATGAGTAAATAGAAAAAGGAAGACCTTTTCTTGTAGAATTGAATCACCACAACACAATTCACAGAAAAGAGGTCTTCCCTATGAACCAGTTTACAACAGATATCGTCGACGCTCTAGTAAAAAAACAAGATATTACTGAAGTATTTCGTTTACACCTTGAAAAAGCGGTTAATTCACTGCTTGCAGCCGAATTAACGGCGTTTTTAGATTACGAGAAATACGACCGGATTGGCTTTAACTCGGGCAATTCCCGCAATGGTGCCTATTCCCGTACGCTGCACACCGAATATGGGGATCTCCAGCTAACGATCCCGCGTGACCGCAACGGAGAATTTAAACAACAGACCATCGCACCTTACCGGCGCTCCAATGACACACTCGAATCGTTTGTCATTCACTTGTTTCAAAAAGGTGTCACGATGACTGAAATCTCCGATTTGATTGAGAAGATGTATGGCCACCACTACACACCGCAGACAGTCTCCAACATGGCCAAAGCGATGACGGGGCAGATTGAAGCTTTTATCCGCCGTCCCCTTAGTGCCCGATATGTCTGTGTATATCTAGATGCCACCTACATTGCCGTTAAGCGTGAAACGGTTTCGAAAGAAGCCGTCTACCTGGCGGTCGGTATCCGGGAAGACGGGTCAAAAGAAGTCCTTGCCTACACAATCGCTCCCACAGAGTCGGCATTTGTCTGGAAAGAGCTGCTTCTTGATATCAAGGAAAGAGGCGCAGGCGAAGTTCTTTTGTTTATTTCTGATGGCCTGAAAGGCATCACGGACAGTATCTTCCATGTCTATCCCCATGCTCAGTATCAGACATGTCTTGTCCATCTTGCCCGCACCATTGCCCATAAAGTCCGTGTTTCAGACCGGGCTGAAATCTGCGGGGACTTCAAAGCCGTCTATCGCGCTGAGAGTGCCG
>NZ_JAMBOO010000062.1 GCF_023715895.1 Domibacillus indicus
ATGGAGAATGATATTTTAAAGCAAGCCGCGCTGATCATGGGACGAAAGTAAATGTCATCAAGCGAAACCAAGACAAATACTCGGTATCAGCAATGTGCAGCGTCCTGCAAATCTCACGTAGTACGTATTATTACGAGGCCAAAGAACGGCAGTCAGAAGACGACGTAACAGGCGCTGTCATAGAGATTTTTGAACAAAACCGAAGTGCCTACGGCACCCGTAAAATCAAAGTCGAACTGCACAAACGTGGATTTATGGTATCCAGGAGACGTATTGGCCGTATCATGAAGGAACAAGGGCTTGTTTCTTCCTATACGGTAGCACAGTTCAAACCACAGAAAACGCCATGTAATGAATCAGCTCAGGCAAATGAATTGAAACGTGAGTTTCAGCAGACAGAAGCGAAAAAAGTTGTCGTTAGCGATTTAACATACGTCAAAGTCAAAAATAAATGGCATTACGTATGTATCTTTGTCGATCTCTTTAATCGCGAAATTATTGGCTTCAGCACAGGACCAAGCAAAGATGCGAACCTTGTCGCACGGGCTTTTTCTTCCATTCAAGGTGATCTGCGGGATATCCAGCTGTTCCATACTGACCGTGGCAGCGAGTTTAAAAACCAGTTAATTGATGAGACATTAGCAGCCTTCCAGATTGGCCGCTCTTTAAGCATGAAAGGCTGTCCATATGATAACGCCGTGGCGGAAGCCACGTTTAAAATCATCAAAACAGAATTTGTTCGCCAGATGAGGTTTGATAGTCTAGAACATCTCACACTCGAATTTAGTGACTATGTCAACTGGTTTAACAAGCTACGAATTCACGGAACACTAGGCTATGTAAGCCCAATTGAATACAAGCAATCGTCCCTTAAAAAGGCTGTCTGATTTAGTGTTGACAATCCA
>NZ_JAMBOO010000063.1 GCF_023715895.1 Domibacillus indicus
TTAATAGTGGATAAATAAGCCTTTTTTCTATTACTGTAATATAAATATGTAATATCGGTGAGTAATACTTTTCCTGGAGTTGCTTGTTTAAATTCTCGTTTTAATAAGTTTGGCAGTATGGAGTGTTCTTGAGTAGCTTTCAACATCTTTTGATAAGGATTGGTTCTTCTGATAGGACATACAATCTTGTATTTTTTCATAATCCTTCGGATTCGCTTCAAGTTATATGTAAGTTGAAACTGTCCCTCTAATGTCATCTTAATCTGACGTGCACCCTTTTTACGCCGTTTAAAATTAAATGCTTTTAGGATATTTTCTTTTAATATTAAATCTTCTTTTTCCCGTCGACCTTTTCTTTCCTGAGATTCTTGGGAAAAATAACGATAATAACCTGAGCGTGATACTCCAGAAATCCCACATAGGAAACTCACCATATTTTTAAGCTTATACTTTTCAATTACCGAACGAATTAAAAGAAACCTCTGTGCAGCAGAGACTTTTACTCGTTTTTCTCCAGCCCCCTTTCCATCATGTCTAACTTTTTTAATAACTCGTTCTCAGCTCTCAATAATTGAATTTGAGCTTCTAATCTAGCATTCTTTTCTTCAAGGGAAAGCTCCTTCTGAGTTGGTCTCCCCAGATTATCTTTACGCGTATCCCTAAGACCCAATACTCCTGATTCATTAAAAGCAGTTCGCCATCTAGAGGCAGCCCTTTGAACTCTGACGATACCAAGGACTTCAACATCAAAACCATTCTCCTCAAAAATCTGTCTTGGTAATTTTCCATTCTCATTTTCAGCTATAAAAATCCTTTTAAACTCATCCGTGTACGTAATACTCTTTGAACTTATAGACTTGACATAAGGATTATTGGATAGTTTTTTCATTTCCATTTCA
>NZ_JAMBOO010000064.1 GCF_023715895.1 Domibacillus indicus
CCAGTAATCAGGCTAACCCCGTATTCCAACGGTTTTATGACCAATCTTAAATAGACTGAAGTGAAAGAAGCCGAAGGGCTTCTTTTTTAATATTCAGGCTCGCATTCAGGTCCCGGTCGTGACGCACGCCGCAGGACGGACACTCCCACACCCGGAACAGAGCTGGCTTGATGGGAAGAACGGATCGACTTTTATAATCGTCCGTCCGTACCACTTCGCTTTGTAGGAGAGCATTTCGTTGAACCTCGACCATGACGCATCGTGAATCCCTTTGCTTCGCTTTTTACTTTGGACGAGATTCTTCACCGACAAATTTTCCACCGCGATCACTTGGTTTTCATGAACGAGCCTGGTCATTTTAGCATTAGAGCGTTCAAGGAAAAAGAATGACTGAAAGAGCAACGATTCATCCCCTACTTAGCAAGCTTGAAGTGGGGGTGTTCTCGCCAAAGATGATAAAGATCAGATTCCTATACTGGATGAACCCTGTTTTTTCACTTGGAAAACAGCGAGTAAATAACAAACGCCTGTATCATTGTTTACAAAGTAAACAACAATACAGGCTATATTGTATAAGTATTTGAGTGTTTTAAAAGTCCACCATTGGAGGTACAGTTTAATTCCGTTTAAAAGCGATTCTTTTATTGTTTCAATTGAGAAGTTTAATGTTCATATTCTGAATTAAAGCATCTGCGAATTCAGAACATTTAACTTCTGTTGCCCCGTCCATTAAGCGGGCAAAGTCATATGTAACAACCTTCGAAGAAATTGTTTTTTCAACTGATTTTGTAATCGCAGTTGCTGCTTCATTCCAGCCAAGGTGCTCAAGAAGCAAAACGCCTG
>NZ_JAMBOO010000065.1 GCF_023715895.1 Domibacillus indicus
CAATCGAAAAAGAGCCGCAGATTGCGCACCTTCCAGTTGTCAAAGAAAAACTGAACGTCCTGAAGGAAGTGACAGGCGATTATCAAGAGCAGCTTCACTATTCATCAGACACGGATGCCCGTGTTGGCCATAAAACAGCGGACTCTTCTTTCTTTGGGTACAAAACACACCTTGCGATGAGCAACGAACGAATCATTACCGCAGCGATTGTCACAACCGGTGAAAAAAGCGACGGGAAATACTTGCAGGCCTTAATTGAGAAAAGCAAAGAAGCTGGAATGGAAATAGACACCGTTATCGGGGATACCGCGTACTCAGAAAAAGCAAACTTACAGTATGCAAAAAAAGAAAAATTTCAACTGGCCTCCAAGTTGAATCCGCTAATTACCCAAGGGGGACGTGTGAAAGAAGATGAATTTGAATTTAATAAGGATGCGGGTATGTATGTGTGCAAGGCGGGGCACCTAGCGATTCGTAAGGCGCGTACTGGGAAGAAAAATGACGGCAAGAACCAACGGGAAAAATATTACTTTGATATCGAAAAATGCAAAGTTTGTCCGCTTAGAGAAGGCTGTTTTCAGGAAGGGGCTAAAAGTAAAACATATTCGGTAACAATAAAAACGAATGAACATACGGAACAAGAAGCTTTTCAAAATAGTGAGGAATTTAAAAAGCTCGCACGCGAACGATATAAAATTGAGGCGAAGAATAGCGAGCTTAAACACAGGCACGGGTATGAAACAGCGTCATCCGCGGGTCTGTTTGGCATGGAAATACAAGGGGCCACTGCTATTTTTGCGGTCAATTTAAAGCGAATCATTACGCTTTTAAAGGAAAAAGA
>NZ_JAMBOO010000066.1 GCF_023715895.1 Domibacillus indicus
CCGGGCTGCTCCACCCCGCGACGATAAAATAATGGAGGAGGAAAGGGGATTCGAACCCCTGCGCGGTTTGACCCGCCTGTCGGTTTTCAAGACCGATCCCTTCAGCCGGACTTGGGTATTCCTCCAACATAATATACAAATAATTGGTGGAGCCTAGCGGGATCGAACCGCTGACCTCCTGCGTGCAAAGCAGGCGCTCTCCCAGCTGAGCTAAGGCCCCATTTAAACAGATCGGGAAGACAGGATTCGAACCTGCGACCCCTTGGTCCCAAACCAAGTGCTCTACCAAGCTGAGCTACTTCCCGTCAAAACGAAAGATCGTTTATGTATAAATGGCGCGCCCGAGAGGACTCGAACCTCTAACCGCTTGATTCGTAGTCAAGTACTCTATCCAATTGAGCTACGGGCGCACTATTTTGTTGTAAAGTGGTGCCGAGGACCGGAATCGAACCGGTACGGTAGTCACCTACCGCAGGATTTTAAGTCCTGTGCGTCTGCCAGTTCCGCCACCCCGGCAGGGGTATATAAGTTTGATAATGGAGCGGAAGACGGGATTCGAACCCGCGACCCCCACCTTGGCAAGGTGATGTTCTACCACTGAACTACTTCCGCAAAAGTGCGGGTGAAGGGACTTGAACCCCCACGCCTTACGGCGCCAGATCCTAAGTCTGGTGCGTCTGCCAATTCCGCCACACCCGCATGTACATGGTGAGCCATGAAGGACTCGAACCTTCGACCCTCTGATTAAAAGTCAGATGCTCTACCGACTGAGCTAATGGCTCGGTAAGTGGTGCCGGCAAGAGGACTTGAACCCCCAACCTACTGATTA
>NZ_JAMBOO010000067.1 GCF_023715895.1 Domibacillus indicus
ACCCTCTGCTTGTAAGGCAGATGCTCTCCCAGCTGAGCTAATCCTCCAAAATGGTGACCCCTACGGGATTCGAACCCGTGTTACCGCCGTGAAAGGGCGGTGTCTTAACCGCTTGACCAAGGGGCCATTTTATACTGTTTGAATTGGCTCCGCAGGCAAGACTCGAACTTGCGACCGATCGGTTAACAGCCGATTGCTCTACCACTGAGCTACTGCGGAATAGTCCGTATCAGCGACAGCTATTAAATAATAACACCATCAACTAATAGAGTCAACACATTTTCAAAATTTTATTCCAAAAATTTTTCTTTGTATTTTTCTTCCCTTTATTTTAGAAGATACCCCATTTAAAGAATCCCTGTCTACCCTGGATAAAGTACTAAGTTTCTCTTCATCTGCCTGCATTTCTGATGAACCACCTTCAAGGCAGACTAGCTGCCTTTCTTCCCTTTTAATGATCTAATTTTGATAGGATTCCGCTGGACGGACGGTCTGATTCCAAAACGACTGAAGTTTTTCATCTTATTTTCTCTCTTTTCTATCTCCCCTTTCTCTCTAGTTCTTTACGCAAAAAACGGATCTATTCTTTCAAAAGAATAGATCCGTTTTATCGCATTACGGGCCAGAAGACTCCTTCAAATTGCTTCGCAATTAGTGGGAGATGAATGGCCACTTTTTTGTGTTTGCTGCTTGGTAGTTGAAACGTATGTTTCCTTTTTGGTATACTGTATTTGTTAAATACTGGAGGTGAATCGAGATGATGTTGAATTACCGGTTCGAAATTTTTCCGACTGAAGAACAAAAAAGCACGCTTCACTCA
>NZ_JAMBOO010000068.1 GCF_023715895.1 Domibacillus indicus
CCGCTGACTTCCGGGAGCAAGCTCCCTTCTGTCCGCTCGACTTGCATGTATTAGGCACGCCGCCAGCGTTCGTCCTGAGCCAGGATCAAACTCTCCAAAAAAGTTTGACTTGCTCATTTGTTTCTATTAAAACACGGGGTGTTTTTAATAGAAGATAAAAATTTAAAACGTTGACGTTTATTTTGTTCAGTTTTCAAAGATCAATTCTCTTTTCCATCGTTTCCGACAGCTAAATAATCATACCATTTCCTTATCTGCAAGTCAACACTTTTAAATAAAAATGTTTTTCTATCAAATGAACGAAAGCTGCAAATAAGTTACTTCTTCACCGTATTCACCGGCGGATAAATAATGTATCACAGGCTTTCAAGCGAATCAACAGGAAATCGTCAAAAGATTATTTTACCAAACATGATTCGAATTACTTCCATGTCATACACATGTTGTATTCACTAAACTGAATGACGAAAGTAATCAAAGCGAATAATATGGAGGCGGCAACCGGAATCGAACCGGTGGTAAAGGTTTTGCAGACCTTGGCCTTACCGCTTGGCTATGCCGCCTTTATGAAAATGCTGGAGCGGAAGACGGGATTCGAACCCGCGACCCCCACCTTGGCAAGGTGATGTTCTACCACTGAACTACTTCCGCAAAATAATGGCTGGGCTAGAAGGATTCGAACCTTCGCGTGACGGAGTCAAAG
>NZ_JAMBOO010000069.1 GCF_023715895.1 Domibacillus indicus
TCGAAGGTTCGAGTCCTTCATGGCTCACCATGTATATGCGGGTGTGGCGGAATTGGCAGACGCACCAGACTTAGGATCTGGCGCCGCAAGGCGTGGGGGTTCAAGTCCCTTCACCCGCACTTTTGCGGAAGTAGTTCAGTGGTAGAACATCACCTTGCCAAGGTGGGGGTCGCGGGTTCGAATCCCGTCTTCCGCTCCAATTTAACTTTATAATTTGCGCCCGTAGCTCAATTGGATAGAGTACTTGACTACGAATCAAGCGGTTAGAGGTTCGAGTCCTCTCGGGCGCGCCATTTATCATGGGGCCTTAGCTCAGCTGGGAGAGCGCCTGCTTTGCACGCAGGAGGTCAGCGGTTCGATCCCGCTAGGCTCCACCAAAAAATATTGTTGACACTTTATTTTTTTAGTGTTAAGATATTAAAGTCGCAAATGACGCATTGAACATTGAAAACTGAACAAAATCAATAAAAACGTCAACGTTTTAAATTTTTATCTTCCATTAAAAACACCCCGTGTTTTAATGGGAACAAATGAGCAATCAAACACTTTTTGGAGAGTTTGATCCTGGCTCAGGACGAACGCTGGCGGCGTGCCTAATACATGCAAGTCGAGCGGACTTGACGGAGCTTGCTCTGTTCAAGTTAGCGGCGGACGGGTGAGTAACA
>NZ_JAMBOO010000006.1 GCF_023715895.1 Domibacillus indicus
CAGTGTGGCCGATCACCCTCTCAGGTCGGCTACGCATCGTTGCCTTGGTGAGCCGTTACCTCACCAACTAGCTAATGCGCCGCGGGTCCATCTGTAAGTGACAGCCGAAGCCGCCTTTCAATCAAGAACCATGCGGTTCTTGATGTTATCCGGTATTAGCCCCGGTTTCCCGGAGTTATCCCAGTCTTACAGGCAGGTTACCCACGTGTTACTCACCCGTCCGCCGCTGACTTCTGGGAGCAAGCTCCCTTCTGTCCGCTCGACTTGCATGTATTAGGCACGCCGCCAGCGTTCGTCCTGAGCCAGGATCAAACTCTCCAAAAAGTGTTTGACTTGCTCATTTGCTTCCATTAAAACACGGGGTGTTTTTAATGGAAGATAAAAATTTAAAACGTTGACGTTTTTATTGATTTTGTTCAGTTTTCAATGTTCAATTTAACTTAGCGTCGATGTATTAAAACTTCGAACAGCGACCTTTAAATAATACCATGACAAACATCTTTCGTCAATCATTATTTTTTATTTTTTCAGCTGTTTTTTGTTTACCTATCAGCGACGCTAATTAATATAACATTGGTTCAACCCAAGAGTCAATTACTTTTTTTAAAAAGCTCAATTATTTTTTCGTTTGATAATAACGATGAAATACACCCTGTCCTTTTGTTTGAACAGAAACGACTTGAACAAGCTGCCGGTCGATTAAATATTCTATTAATGTAACGAGATCAACTGCATAATGCATTACTTCTTCATGAGTCAGTAACTCGCTGATTGTCCACCATTCTTTTTCTTTCATTAAGGACAATAAATGCTCCGCTCCCCGCTCAGTCCGAGAGTGAATCAAAAATTCACTCGCTAAAAACAGCAGCTCTAGTCTTTTTTGAAGATTTTCATCGCTTGTTAAAAGCTCTTCATATAGTTTGTAAATCTCCGGTTCAATATGCCGCACTTGATTCCAGACAGTGAGTTCTGGATAAAAGCCATTTTCAATAACAGAAAGCCGCGCCAGGTGATGCAGAGAATGAAGTACGTGATTGTAGGCATCTAAAAAATGACCATCATTGAAAAATGCTTTTCCATCTGTATATCGCTTGATCAATTTAGCAAATTCAATAGTCATTTTAATTTTACGGCCGTAAAATGGAAAATCGCGCATTTCTGTTTTTAATTCCTGCACATATTCATTACGGTCAAATAAAATCCGGCCATGATACAACCATTCAATGACTTTTCGATTTGAGCCTAGAAGAAGCCATTCTTTTAGTTGCGCTTCTGTTATGATATACATGGAGGCTGTTTCTTCATTTCGATCTACATAATGTTTAATAAAAACGGGCTCATCCGCTTCTTTCACGATAATCAGCAGGATAGAATCAAAGTTTTCGGTAAACGCCCGATTTTGTTCGTTTTTTTGCACGGCCAGCACCCCGAGCGTGTTTTGCTGACTTGTCCGCTCTTGATATAAAGGACGCAAAAGATCTTCCACTTCTTTTCCTCCAGACATTTGAATTTCGTTTTGATTAGTTTCGACATAAAATGTCGAATTCCTCCCTCAAGCAAACAGAGATTATATGGTATAGTGTTCTATAGGGGGATGAGAAATGGCTAAAAAATATTCCAGCAAAATTAATAAGATTCGCACTTTTGCTTTGAGCCTGATCTTTATCGGATTCGTTGTCATGTACGGCGGGATTTTCTTTCGGGAAAATGCGCTTGTTATGACGCTTTTTATGCTGCTTGGCCTTCTATGTATTGTTGCCAGCACGGTTGTTTATTTTTGGATCGGCATGCTGTCGACCCGAGCAGTCCAAGTCGTCTGCCCAACCTGCCAGAAGCCGACGAAAATGCTTGGGCGCGTTGATATGTGCATGCACTGCCGTGAACCTCTGACGCTAGACGCTTCTTTAGAAGGAAAGGAATTTGATGAAAAGTATAACCAAAGGAAACGCTTTGATTAATCAGCATACATAAAAACCTCCATCCCAAAAGGGTGTGGAGGTTTTTTAATGCAGATCTTTCTGGCTGCATTCTGCACACGTTCCGTACACTTCCATACGGTGGTGACTAATCTTAAAGCCTGTTACATGCGCTGCCAGCTGCTCAACTTCATCTAATCCTGGATAGTGAAAATCAACAATTTTGCCGCATTCTTCGCAAATCACATGATAATGCTCTGTCGTAACAAAATCAAAACGACTAGACGTATCACCGTATGTCAGCTCTTTTACAAGACCTACTTCACGAAATACCCGCAAATTGTTATATACAGTAGCCACGCTCATATTTGGGAATTTTCCTTCAAGTGCTTTATAAATATCATCAGCCGTTGGATGTGTCATCGACTCAACGAGAAACTCAAGAATTGCGTGACGCTGAGGCGTAATGCGGACCCCTGTTTGCTTCAAGGTATCAAGCGCTGCCTTTAGCTGATCCTGAGATTCATGTACATGTGTATGTGACAAGGACAGACACCTCTTTTCTTTCTAAAAAGGATTATTACTTTATAATCTTTATAAACAGTGTACAGCCAAATGAGTCCCATTGTCAATGGTAAACAAAAACCGGCTTATCGCCGGTTTAATAACCTTTTGTAACATCGATAACGTTTGCATACTCGCCGCCATCCATAAAACAGTATAGATTATGCTCAAAGATCTCTATCGCCCGGGGAACGTATCTCTCCGTTACACTGGAAATATGTGGTGTAACTGTAATGCCTGGATGCCGCCAGAATGGATGGCCTTCTGGAAGCGGTTCTTTCACAAACACATCAAGATAAGCATGGGCGATTTCCTCATCATTAATGGCTGAAAGTAAAACCGTCTCTGAAACAAGGTCGCCGCGTCCAATATTGATAAACGCAGCTGTGTTTTTCATTGCTTCAAAATGCTCTGTCCCCAAAGCGTTCACCGTATCCGGCGTACTTGGCAGCACAGAGACAATAAAATCTGCTTCACGGACAGCTGATATCAATTTATCAATAGAGAAAACGCGGTCAAATCCCTCCGCTGCATGGCCGCTTTTATTAACCCCTGTTGTTGTCATGCCGAATGCTTTTGCAAGACGGGCGATTTCCTGGCCGATTGCGCCTGTCCCAAGAACAGTCACTTCTTTTCCGTAAAGTTCTCCAAGCGGAAGCTGCTTGTTCCACGTTTCCGTTTGTTCAAGCTTTCTCAGCTCGGCAAACCGCTTTACATGATTCAGCATAAACCCAATTGTAAATTCCGCCATTGGCGTTTTATGTATACCTCGCGCATTTGTGACTAAAATGTCTCGTTCTTTGATCGCCTGCAGCGGCATTTCCTCGATACCGGCTGATGCGACCATAATCCATTTTAATGACTTACATTCGTCAATATGTTCTTTCGTCAAGTCACTGCCAAAGGTAACGAGAATTTCCGCTTCATGAAGCGGGCGTGCTTCGTCGATGTGTTTATAAAATGAAAAGGTTTCATTCGGAAATTTTGTTTGAAGGTCCGCTTGAATCATTCTAGGCGGACGGAATGTAAAAACGATGTTCAACGCATATCCCTCCTTAGCTCAACTCTTTCACAGCCGCCAGTACTTCTTCTACATGCCCTTTTACACGCACTTTCCGCCATTCTTTTACAACTATGCCTTCTTTATTAATCAAGAAGGTAGAGCGTTCGATACCCATATATTCCTTGCCGAAATTTTTTTTAAGCGTCCAGACACCATATTTCTCTGCTGCTTCTTGTTTTTCATCTGCAAGCAGTGTAAAAGGCAGCTGGTGCTTCTCGATAAATTTTTGATGCCGCGCAGCCGGATCCGGACTCACACCGATCACGACCGTATCGTACTGGGCAAATAAACTGTTTTGATCCCGAAAATCACATGCTTCGGTTGTACACCCGGGTGTCATATCTTTCGGATAAAAATAAAGCACTACATTCTTCCCTGCTAAGCCGGCAAGGTCTACCATCTTGCCATCCTGGTCCGGCAGCACAAAAGCTGGAGCGGGCTTTCCTATTAAATTGGACATCCTGTTTCCCCCTTTTTTCTTTTAGCGTAGCGAATCAAATCGAAATTAGCAACCCGAAAGCGATGCATTGATTCCTTTCTTCAAGAGGTCTACAATAAAACAGGAAACCAAACCAGGAGGCTTGTCATAATGAATTTTTCAAAATCAGAAGCGCTTCATGAAGAAGCACTCAAACATATTGTCGGCGGCGTAAATAGTCCGTCCCGCTCTTACAAAGCGGTAGGCGGAGGATCGCCTGTTGCCATGAAACGCGGTGCCGGCGCCCGCTTTTGGGATGTAGATGGAAATGAATACATTGACTATTTAGCGGCCTATGGACCCATTATTACCGGACATGCCCACCCGCATATTACCGAAGCCATTACGAAAGCGGCACAAAATGGTGTTCTCTTTGGTACCCCGACCGAGCATGAAGTAATGTTTGCTAAGAAGCTGAAGAAGGCAATGCCGGCACTGGATAAGGTACGGTTTGTAAACAGCGGCACGGAAGCGGTTATGACAACGATTCGTGTGGCGCGTGCTTATACGAAACGTGATAAAATCATCAAATTTGCCGGGTGCTATCACGGCCACTCCGACCTTGTTCTTGTTGCAGCCGGCAGCGGACCGTCTACACTGGGCACGCCTGATTCTGCCGGTGTACCAAAAAGTATTGCTCAGGAAGTCATTACCGTCCCATTTAATGAAACCGAACCATTAAAGGAAGCACTTGAAAAATGGGGCGACAATGTAGCAGCCGTTATGATCGAGCCGATCGTCGGCAATTTCGGCATCGTTGAACCGAAACCAGGCTTTTTAGAAGAAGTTAAACGGCTCACCCACGAGGCCGGCTCATTGCTTATTTTTGACGAAGTCATCTCTGCTTTCCGCTTTATGTATGGCGGCGCGCAGGATTTACTCGGCGTTACACCGGATTTAACAGCGCTTGGGAAAATTATCGGCGGCGGCCTGCCAATCGGTGCTTACGGTGGACGAGCTGATATTATGGAAGAAGTAGCTCCGCTTGGACCGGCTTATCAGGCAGGAACGATGGCTGGAAATCCAGCTTCCATGCTGTCTGGTATTGCGTGTCTGGAAGTGATTGAGCAGGAAGGCGTTTACGAGCAGCTGGACCGGCTTGGTGCGATACTTGAAGCAGGACTTCTTCAGGCAGCAGCAAAGTCTAATGTCCCTATCACCATTAACCGTTTAAGAGGTGCTTTGACTGTTTACTTTACCGATCAGAAAGTCGTAAATTACGAGCAGGCAGAAGCAACAGACGGCGGGCAGTTCGCTAAGTTTTTCAAGGAAATGCTGCACCGCGGCATTAATCTTGCTCCGTCTAAATATGAAGCCTGGTTCCTGACGACAGCCCACACAGAAGAAGATATTCAAACAACGATAAAAGCGGCGGAAGAAGCCTTCGCGGCACTGTCTTAAGCATAAGGAAACGCCTTCAATTTGAAGGCGTTTCTTTTTCATTTTTCTTTCACTTGCAATGCCTTCTTTTCCGTTGTATAGTACAGTTTGTTTCACTCGCAAAAATTTGCGGTAAATACGTATTTATACAATTCTTTAGGAAAGGAATTACTGACCCAATGAAGCTTGGTGCCCGCATATTCAAAACGGGAATTGCTATTGTACTGGCTCTTTACCTTGCACAGTGGCTTAACCTGCCGTCGCCGGTCTTAGCAGGAATTGCTGCGATATTTGCTATCCAGCCGAATATTTACAGGTCTTATTTAACCGTCATTGAACAAATTCAAGCAAATATTATCGGAGCTGTTTTGGCCATCCTTTTTGTGCTTGTTTTTGGCAACCATATTATTATTATCGGCATGGCTGTTATTATCTGCATTATTTTGTTACTTAAATTTAAGCTTGAGAAATCTATTCCAATCGCCCTTGTAACCATCGTCGCTATTATGGAAGTGCAAAACGACCAGTTCGTCCAGTTCTCTATGATTCGCATGTTTAATATTTCGATTGGTGTTTTATCTTCTTTTTTAGTGAACCTGATTTTTCTGCCGCCGCAATACGAAACAAAGCTGTTTTCATTAATTAATCAACTGAATGAAGACGTCTTGAAATGGATTCGTATTACGTCACGCAACGCATCTGAGTCATATTTGTTAAAAAAAGACATTGTTAGACAGCGCGAAAAATTAATTAAAATTGATAATATGTTCTTACTTTATAAAGAAGACCGGACACCACTGAAGAAAAATCTTCGGGCAAAGCAGCGGAAAATCGTTCTGTACCGGAAATTAATTCTAACAACAAGACGGAGTATGGATATTCTACAGCGGCTCAACCAGTACGAAAATGAACTTCACCACTTAAACCCTCAACTGCTGCGTACGATGCAGGATCATCTTGACTGTCTTGTCAGCTATCACGAGCACCTGCTTCTCCGGTTTGTCGGCAAAGCAAAAACTACGGAAACGTCAGAGGAACTGTTTGAACCATGTATGAACCGTGATGAATTTATGCACATGTTTACGGATCAAATTTACAAAGATAATCAGCATGAAATCACCTCTTCTATTCACCTTCTCCATATTGTCTCTTCCATTTTGGAATATGGCGAAAAGCTTGAGAATCTGGATCATCTGATGACAAGCTTTTATAAATACCATACAGATGATGAGGCACCGGAGTACGAAGAAGAATAAAAAGCAATGCCCGGACGGGGCATTGCTTTTTTTATTGGTTTAATTGCTGAACTTGGAACAGCTTCCAGTAACCGCCTTGTTTTTTCATCAGCTCATCGTGCGAGCCGTCTTCGACCACTTCACCGTGTTCAATTAAAATAATGCGGTCTGCATGAGTAATCGTCGACAATCTATGCGCTACAATAAAGGTGGTCCTTGTTTTTGCCAGCGCTTCAATCGCTTCCTGAATTAAATGCTCGCTTTCTAAATCAAGAGCGGATGTTGCTTCATCTAAAATAAGCAGTGGCGGATTTTTTAAAAATACACGGGCGATTGCAACACGCTGCTTTTGGCCTCCAGACAGTTTCACACCACGTTCACCGACTTTTGTTTCGTAGCCGTTTGGCAGTGCCATAATAAAATCATGCGCATTGGCTGCTTTAGCCGCTTCTACGACCTCTTCCTCCGTCGCATCGGGGCGTCCAAGCAAAATATTTTCCCGGACTGAGTCGCTGAACAAAATATTATCCTGCAGCACCATGCCGATTTTATCGCGAAGAGAGCGCACTTTAAAATCTCGAATATCTGTACCGTCGAGTAATATACGGCCGCCTGTTACATCGTAAAAACGGGGAATCAGGCTGACAAGAGATGACTTGCCGCCGCCGCTCATGCCAACAAGGGCAATCGTTTCTCCTGCTTTTACATGGAGATCTATATCCCTTAAAACGAGCTCTTCTTTATCATCGTATCGAAAGTTCACATGTTCAAATAGAATATCGCCTTTCACATTTCGGCATTCCACCGCGCCTTCTTTATCGGTAATATCATACTTTTCATCAAGAAGCTCGAATACACGGTCCATTGATGCAATGGATTGTGTGAGCGTAGTGGATGAATTCACAAGACGGCGCAGCGGGTTGTATAAACGATCAATATAAGCAATAAAAGCCGCCATTGTTCCGACGGTTAAGTTTCCATCAATCACCTGCAGACCGGCATATCCAATGACTAAAAGCGGCGCGATATCAGTCAAGGTATTCACAACGGCAAACGCTTTGGCATTCCAGGCTGTTTGATCAAGCGCTTTTTGCAAAAAGTTTTGATTGTGCTTTTGAAAACGCTCCTGTTCCACCGGCTCTATAGCAAAGCTTTTAATAACCGGCATTCCCTGCACACGCTCATGCAAATGACTTTGCACCTCGGCGAGCGCCTGTGAGCGGGCACGTGTAAGACGGCGCAGATTGCCAAAGAAATACTTTACGCTTAGTCCGTAAAACGGGAACACAACAAGCGCCACCAGCGTTAACTTTACATCCATTGTCATCATAATAATGGCAGCGATCACGATGGTCGCTGCATCCAGCCAGACGTTCATCAAGCCGGTAATTACGAAGTTTTTTGTCTGCTCCACATCATTGATCACACGTGAAATCACTTCGCCTGCGCGTGTGTTGGCATAGTATTTAAAGCTGAGCTTTTGAATATGCGCAAACAGCTGGTCACGGATATCGTATAATATTTTGCTTCCTGTCCACTGAGCAAAGTACTGCCGGTAATATTCCACCGGATAACGAACAATGATAAACAAAACGAGCATAAGTCCAATCACCAGGTAAAGCTGGTCCTTTTTATCGGCGGCACTCATCGAGCCGCCAATAATATTATCAATTACGTATTTAATGAGGATAGGCAGCAATAGCGGTATCCCAAATTTTAAAATCCCGATGATCAGTGTACCAGCAATCTGCCATTTGTATGGTTTGACAAACTGCATATACCGTTTTATTACATCCATACTTAACCTCCCATCCACCACGAAAAAACCTGTTGAATACTTCAACAGGCATTTAACGGCACAGCTGAGAATACCTCCCGTACCAGCGTTCAATAAATCCGGGAGAAAAAGGGCCTTTTTTCTGCTCAATCAAATAAAGCAGATGGTCCATATTCCGCCGCAGGATTTTATCGATCACTTCCGGGTAATTCATCTCACGGCTATGCTGTCGGTACTCATCTTCATCCAGCAGAATGTACGTCATATCGGGAAAAACCTTTACGTCAAGATCATAGTCAATATACTTGAGCGCTCCCTGGTCAAATACGAATGGTGAACTGATGTTGCAATAGAAGTGAATACCATCTGCACGCAGCATCCCAATCACATTAAACCATTTTCGTGTGTGAAAGTAACAAATCGCCGGCTCGCGGGTAACCCACGTGCGTCCGTCTGATTCTGTTACAATCGTCCGATCATTTCCGCCGATTACAATATTTTCAGTTGCTTTTACGACAACTGTTTCTTCCCACACCCGATGAATGTGGCCATTGTGTTTGTAGCTGTGAATCTGAACCGATTCACCTTCTGCAGGAATCTCCATCGTTGTCCCCTACTTTCCAGCGTCACCTGCTTTTTTATTCCCTTTTTGTTCAAACGATAAAACGTTTCTTTTATATTATACCGATTAACAAGCCAAATGAAAACAAATGAAGCCCCGGCATCATTGCCGGGGCTCCATTTGTTTGGCTTTTTAGCCGTTTGTTGTGGAGTTTTTCTTGCGTGCTGCAGATTTCGCGTTTTGTTGTTGTACTTCCTGCACATTTGTTTCAGAAGCAAACTCTTCTCCATACTGCTGACCTTGACCTTGAGCAGATGCAGCGTTTTGCTTTTTCACTACGTTTACGTCTGTGCCGGCTACTGTTTTATTACGCTTGTTTGGCATGTTCTTCACCCCTGCAGTTTTTTTGTGGCTTTGACCTTCTCCACGTTGATTATATTGACCAAAAAGGGGGAGAGTTATGCACAAAAAATTAAACAAGAAGTGAGCGGCCGCCATCCACGATAATCGTTTGCCCACGGATCATAAAAGCGCCTGGCGATGCTAAAAACAAGACGGTTTGCACAATATCATCCATTTCAACAATACGTCCGGCTGGTGTGTTTTCCCTGGCATCTGCCAAAATTTCATCGCGGTTTGAAAAGTGCTTTAAAGCGTCCGTGTCAATCGCTCCGCCCGATACCGCATTTACCACGATATTCTTTGGCGCGAGTTCCACAGACAGATAACGGGTCAGTGCCTCCATGGCTGCTTTTGACACACCGACTGCTGTGTAGTTTTTCAAGTAGCGGATCGATCCAAGCGAGCTGATACTGACAATGGAGCCGCCGCCGTTTTTTTCCATTAATGTTGCCGCTTCCTGCGCACAAAATAAAAGAGCCTTGCTGTTAATGTCCATCGTCCAGTCCCAATGCTTTTCTTCAAGCTCCATAATCGGGCGCTGTACACCGGAGGCAGCGTTGTTAATAAAAAGATCTAATCGACCGAATTCCTGCGCAATCGTTTCAAACATGGCTTTGATTTTTGCTGTATCTCCTACGTTTGCTTTAATAACCAAAGCCCGGCGCCCAAGCGATTCAATTTCTTTTGCGGTTTCTTCCGCCGCCGTTTTGCTGCGAGCGTAGTTTACCACAATGTCATATCCCTGCTTTGCAAGTGCAATGGCGATGGCTTTGCCGACGCCGCGGCTTGACCCTGTTACAAGAGCTGTTTTCATTGGTCCATTCCTTTCACGTGCTTCCAAATTTTTTGATGAGAAACAGGAAACGCGTAAGTTTCTATTTCATGGGCCGGCACAAATGCCGTTCGGTCTTTTTGTACTTTTACATCGACTGTTCCTACGTACACATCGATTTCCCACGTTAAGTGGGTAAAAACATGGGTAATATCTGTTACTTTTTCCGGATTGATCTGAACGGTCATTCCATATTCCGTTTCCATATAGGAAGCCAGTGCCCCGCGCGGATTGATTCCCACAGGCAGCTCCATATTTGGAAACTGCCATAATTTTGCTAACAAACCGCTTTCCGGCCTTTTTTCAATTAGAACCGTTCCATCCGGCGCCTGCAGAACAAGAGCGCCTATCCGGACTTTCTTATCTGATTTCTTCCTTGTCTTCACTGGCAGCTCACGCTGAACCCCTTCCTCAAATGCCTGGCAATGATTTTGAACGGGGCATAATAAGCAGGATGGTGATGAAGGAGTGCAAATCATGGCGCCAAGCTCCATCAATGCTTGGTTAAAGGAAGAGGGATCTTCTTTATATATTAAGTGGCGAACGGCTTCTTCGAACACTTTGCGTGTCGACGGCTTAGCGATATCATCCCATATCGTTAAAATACGGGAAAGTACCCGCATGACGTTTCCGTCTACTGCCGGCTCAGGAAGTCCATACGCAATGCTCAGCACTGCACCGCCCGTGTAAGGTCCTACACCTTTTAAGGACAAAAATTCATCCCTGTCAGACGGCACTATACCGCCATAGCGCTCGGCTACTTCCTTAACGGCCGACTGCAAGTTACGAACACGCGAGTAATACCCCAGCCCTTCCCACGCTTTCATAACGGCATCTTCATCTGCCGATGCCAGTGATTCAACGGTTGGGAATTGCTCCATAAACCGGTTAAAGTATGGAATAACAGTATCCACTCTTGTTTGCTGAAGCATAATTTCGGATACCCATATTTTATAGGGATCACGTTCACGCCGCCATGGGAGATCGCGCTTTTCTGCTTCATACCAGCCGACTAAATCCTGTTGAAATTTCTTGGTGTTTATATTCTGTAGTGCACTGTTTTCCGGCAAATTAACTGTCCCTCCGCTTTCTCCATGTTACAATAGACTAGAATTCGGGAATACCACTTACATGAGACTTTTTTTAAAGGAGGCTGTCCTTATTGGATACTGGCACCCACATTGTCATGGGCTTTGCGCTCGGCGGTCTTGCCACGCTTGATCCGGTCGTTGCGGCAGATCCCGCTACAAAATATGCCGTTATGACAGCCGCTGTCATCGGTTCGCAGGCCCCTGATATTGATACCGTTTTGAAACTCCGCAACAATGCGGTTTATATCCGAAATCACCGGGGAGCTACTCATTCTATTCCAGCTGTTGTAATGTGGCCCCTTCTTATTACAGGTGCGTTGTTTCTGCTTTTTAGAGACGCTGACGTCTTTCATCTTTGGCTTTGGGCACAAATTGCGGTTTTTCTCCACGTATTCGTTGATATCTTTAACGCATACGGTACACAGGCGCTCCGTCCGTTTTCTTCAAGATGGGTAGCCCTTGGGGTCATCAACACGTTTGATTCCTTTATTTTCACGATGCATGTGATCGGGCTCCTGCTCTGGTGGCTGGCCGGCTTTGATCCTGCCCCTACATTTATCATCGTGTATGCGGTTCTGTTTATTTACTACATTCTCCGCTTTCAAATGCAGGGAGCCGTACGCGAGTCCGTCCGCCGCTTGATCCCGGACGCAGAAGAAATTATTATCGCACCAACCATGCGTTTTAATCAATGGCGGATTGCGGTTAAATCCCCTGAACACTTTTATGTAGCAAGAGGATACCGGCGTTCTGTCACGATTCTTGATAAATACAAACGTGTTCCTGTGCCGGATACCCCCTTGTTCCAAGCGGCCAAAAAAGATAAAAACCTGGATGCTTTTCTTCACTTTTCACCTGTTTACCGGTGGGAAATGGCTGAATATGATGACTGCTACGAAGTAAAGTTTATTGACCTCCGCTACCGCAGCAAAGAGTACTATCCATTTGTGGCGGTTGTGAAGCTCGATATGGATTACAACATTATCGGCTCTTATACAGGCTGGATTTTCAGCGAAGAAAAGCTGCGAAAAAAACTTACCTTTGTCCCTGGCGATCAATGAGTCAGATCATCAGAGTCATCTAATAGGTGCTTGTATTTCGGATTGCGGGCAGCAAATTCATGCAGGTTCGCCCCATAGCTGTCAATGAGCTGGGTGACCATTTTCTCTGTCCGCTCTTTTCCCTGATACTCATAGCCTGCTTTGGCGTATGTAGCTTCAAAGTCTTCCCATAAAAGCTCTACCCATGTTCTCGCGCGGGCAACAGACAAGCGGCTGTTTTTTTGAAGCAGCCGCTTTGTTAATGCTTGAAATGTTTCTTCCATGCTGATTACACTCCTTTATTTAATAGTGAGATCGGGATACCTTCTTCTTTCCCATCCCCGTTTAATCGATATCCCCAGGCAAAAACACCATTCATATACTCTACTTTAAAGTATTGACCTGGATCAGTCGTTAATTCATACATCTTGCCCGGCTTAAAATCATCCGGATTCATCAAATAAGCCTGCGCCATCGTCACTTTCCGGTCATATACCGCAAACTCATTTACAATACCGAGCTGCTCGGCTTTTCGCGCTTTTTCCCGAAGCCGGGCAATTTCCTGCTTTAATTCTATTTCACTCATGTCACTGTATCGCTTTTCCTGCTCCATGTTCATTCGTCTCCTCTTTGTTCTTCTAACAGGCGGTCAATCACCCGGTCAATATCTGATAAATCAAACCCTTTTCGATAAAGAGCCGCTTTCATTTTCTGCCGGTACTCCCGTTCCTCAAAGGACCGATAGCGCCAATGCGCTCTCTCCGCCTGATGCATAAGAGCTTCCAATTCCGCTTCCTTATCCGGTTCAGCGGCATTGGCTGCTTTTTTTACAATATCAGCAGAATAGCCTTTTGTCATAATGTACTGCTCGGCTTTTTTTTGCTGCAAAAATGCGGAATCGCGTTTGAATTTTTTAAGCTGCTTTTCAAATAGCGCGGCTGCTTTTTCAACCTGGTCTTCTTCAGTGAACTGCTCGATCAAGAGAGAAGCCGTATGATCATCAATTCCTTTTTCTTTTAGCTCGCGCAAAATCAGCTTCGGCCCTTTTTCTGTTGTCTGAATTTGTGTTTTTATATATGCGTCTGCAAACTGTTCATCATTCAAATAACCCATCGTTTCCAGCCGCTCCATAATTTCATCCCATGCGCCTGGTTCGATTTCCTTCTTTTTTAAATAATCGAGCACTTCTTTTTTGGAACGCATGCGAAGCGATAAAAACTGAATAGCTGTGTTGACACCGCGATAAACACCGTCCCGCACAGTAATCGCTTCAATGTCCGCTTCAGCGAGCACACGCCCTTTTTTTAATTCAAATTCTATTAAAACCGCTTCGTCGGCACTGAACGCATAGCTGCCATCCACCTCTATATTATAGCGGTCTATTCGCTTTTGCTGTACCGATATTTTCGTAATAACGCCCATCTACACCCCTCCTTGGCACATTCGTCTAGTTTGTTTTTCGAATGAAACAGGTAAAATACTATATAGTAAAAAGCGGGAGGTCTTAATAATGAAAGCAGTGATCGCAGGCGGAACCGGATTTGTCGGCAAAGAAT
Source organism: Domibacillus indicus (assembly GCF_023715895.1). Lineage (GTDB taxonomy): Bacteria > Bacillota > Bacilli > Bacillales > Domibacillaceae > Domibacillus > Domibacillus indicus_A. The sequence goes on from NZ_JAMBOO010000006.1 coordinate 13,897, forward strand.
TAACAAATGAACTGATCCGTCATGGATACGATGTTACTATTTTAACGCGAAATTCCGAAAATAAGAAAGAAGAAGACCGCCTTCATTACGTAAAGTGGCTCGCAGATGGAACAGAACCGGAAGCAGCGTTAGAAGGAACAGACGTTTTCATTAACCTGGCTGGCGAATCCATTAACAGTGGACGATGGACAGAAGAAAGAAAACAAAGAATTTTAAACAGCCGTATCACCGCTACCCGGGAAATGGTCCGCATCATGAAGGCACTCAAGCAAAAGCCAAAAGTGTTTATTAATGCAAGTGCTGTCGGGATTTACCCCTCGTCCGACATGGATACGTTTACCGAATCATCTAACGCAGCTGGCAGTGGTTTTTTAAGCCAGGTCGTCAATATTTGGGAACGTGAAGCGATTGAGGCGGACAAGGCGGGAATCCGGACCGTTCTTGCCCGGTTTGGTGTCGTGCTGGGTACAGAAGAAGGTGCACTTCCGCGAATGGCTCTTCCCTATAAAATCGGCGCAGGCGGCAAAATCGGCTCTGGCCGGCAGTGGGTATCGTGGATTCATGTATGGGACGTCGCCCGCGCTATTCGGTTTGCGGCTGAACATGAAGCGATAGAAGGACCTATGAATATTACAGCCCCAAACCCAGTCAGAATGAATGACCTTGGGAAAACACTTGCCAAAGTGCTTGGCCGACCGCACTGGCTGTTTGTTCCCGAGCCGGCGTTAAAATTGACACTGGGTGAAATGAGCACCGTTGTTCTTGACGGCCAGCGCGTACTCCCGGCCAAACTCACCCAGGCCGGATTTATTTTTCAATTTCCTCTTCTCCGTGGAGCGCTGAACGACTTATATTCAAGTTAAAGAAAAAGCACGAAACAATATTGTTTCGTGCTTTTTGCTCTTCTTTAAACTGTCCATTACAATTCATTTTCAGGCTAACTCGAAAAATGAATCATTTTACCATATCATGATTTCGATTTTACTGTAAGCTTTACGACCGTCTCTACTTGCGCTGTCTGCGGAAACATGTCAACTGGCTGAATGCTGTCGATTTTGTATACAGGGGCCAGTGCCACTAGGTCTTTTGCCAGCGTAGATGGATTGCAGGATACGTAAACAAATACAGATGGTTGAATCTGCTTAATCGTTTGAATCAGTTTCGGGTCCAGTCCGGTACGCGGCGGATCGGTCACGAGCACATCCGGTACCCATCCTTTTTCCTTCCAGATCGGCAGCCACTTTTCGGCAGGGCCGACTTCGTATGTTGCTTTCACACCGTACTTTTCCGCATTGGCACGGGCATCTTTGATGGATGCCGTAATCGTGTCCATTCCACGCACTTCCGCTGCATTCTTTCCAATCCAAAGACCAATGGTTCCGGAACCGCAGTAAGCATCAGCCACTTTATCGGATGGCTGCACGTTTGCGGCTTTTTTAACTTCATCATACAGTTTTTTCGTCTGTACCGGATTTAATTGAAAAAATGCGCGGGCAGACAATTCGTATTCAAACTCGCCCAGCTCTTCGGAAATCGTATCGCTGCCAGCGATGGTTTTTGAAACATCACCCATTACGAGGTGTGTTTTGCCTGGATTTATATTATGAACAACTGACTTCACACGCGGCTTTAACTCCATCAACTGCTTGGCAAACTCTTCTGCTCTCGGAAACGTTTTATCTCCAGTTACGGCCACAACTTGTACGTCTCCCGTCTCAAACCCGTACCGGACAACGATCGTTTTAACGCCTTGTTTATTTTTAGCACTGTACACCGGAATGGACAACTTATTCATTAATTTCTTGGCGACGCGTATTGTTTCATCAACCGCCTTATGCTGAACAATACATTCTTCAATATTCACAAGCTGGTTTGAATTGGTACTGTATAAGCCCATGATCATTTTACCTTTGTACACACCTGTTTGGAACTGTGCCTTGTTTCGGTAACGCCAAGGATCATCCATTCCAATGGTGTCGTGGATCGGCAGTTTGTCAATATTAAAAGAAGTATAACGATCAAGCGCCTGGACAACCAGTTCTTTTTTTTCTCTTAGCTGTCCTTCATAGCTAAGGTGCTGAAGCTGGCAGCCGCCGCATTTTTCGTAAATGTCGCATGGCGGCGTTACCCGTTCTGGCGAAGGCTTGCGCAGCTTTTTTACTACCGCTTCTGTAAACTTCGGCATGACCTTTACCGCTTCTGCGGTAATTTCTTCTCCTGGCAGGGCACCCGGTACAAAAACAGCTTTTCGTTTAAAATAGCCAACGCCTTCCCCATTAATTCCTAATCGTTTTATCGTAAGCGGGAACGTTTGTCCCGGTTTCATATCAATCCCGTTTTTCATTTCTTCACCTCATATTTAACTGTATCACAGAACCATGCCAATCAAAAGAAGCCGGGCATTAAGCGCCGGCAAGATGATCAAGAGATTTAAACGTATAACCTTTCTTTTTTAAATCACGAATGACATCCGGCAGCGCCTCGGCATTATCTTTTGATACGCTGTGCAGCATGATGACGGCACCCGGATGGATCTGCTTCATAATTTCATCATAAGCATATTGTTTTCCCTTCGGCTGATCAGCATACCAATCCACATAAGCCAATGACCACATCATATGTGTATAGCCGGCTTTTTGAGCGGTTTTCAACACGTTTTCAGAAAAAATCCCGCGCGGTGGGCGGACATATTTTGTTTTTTTCTGTCCGGTTACTTTAGCTACTTCTTTTTCAACCGATTTAAACTCTTCGATGACTGTGCTGCTTGGTACTGTTGTTAAATCATAATGATGCCAGGAATGGTTGCCGATAATATGTCCGTCTTTTACCATCCGTTTCAGCAAATCAGGCGCACTATCCACATAATGACCCGTTACAAAAAAAGCGGCAGGCACTTTTTCTTTTTTTAACGTATTTAAAATGCTTTTCGTGTAGCCATTTTCATATCCATTGTCGAAGGTTAAATAGACGACTTTTTTCTTTGTATCCCCTTTATAAAAGGAGTCATATTTCGCAAGCATTTCGTCAAGCTGGGCGCCTGCTTCAGCAGGGCGTCCGTCTGACGCTTTTTTAAATCCCCAATGAACGGCTTCTGACGACACGGCAATAACCGGCAGCATAAAAAGAAAAACGACAAACATAATAAATTGTCTCATCTCAGCACCATCCTTTTATGAATAAGATGTGCTGTATAAGAATTCTTCATCCGTGGAAAGATATTTCAAACAAAAAAACCGGCACAAGGCCGGCTTTTCTTAAGCAAATACAGGTTCTTTAAATTTCGCTAATTTTTCGAGTGATGTTTTATCCACTTCTTCATGCAGGCTGTTCCCATGTGAATCCATCGTTACAACAGCGGTAAATCCTTCTACGCGCAAATGCCACATCGCTTCTGGAATACCAAACTGCATAAGGTCAACACCTTCTACTCCTTTGATGCAATCTGCATAATACTGTGCGGCACCGCCAATTGCATTCAAATACACGCCGCCATGCTCACGCAGCGCCTGCAGCGTTTTTGGACCCATACCGCCTTTTCCGATTACAGCCCGAATGCCGAAACGCTTCATAATATCACCCTGGTACGGCTCTTCACGAATAGATGTTGTCGGACCAGCTGCTTTTACATGCCACTGTCCATCTTCATCTTTAAGCATTACCGGACCGCAATGATAAATCACCTGTCCGTTCAAATCAACCGGCGCACTATCGGCAGTGCTTAAATGTTTATGGATCGCATCACGGCCTGTATACATCATGCCGTTAATTTGAACCACATCGCCGACTTTCAGCTCACGAATTTGTTCTTCTGTAATTGGCGCTTCCAGCGTTACAACACGGCTTTCTGATTTTACTTCCTGTTCCTCAGGCTGGGCTGACTCAAATGATACCTCGTCTCCATCCTGGTAAAACCATTCGTTAATTCCGCCTGTTTCTGCATTTACCGCTACTCCTAAACGGCGATACGCCCAGCAGTTGTAAGCAACAGAAACGAAGAAGCTCGCCGGCAGCCGGTTCATCACGCCGATTTTACAGCCAAGCAGTGTCGTTTCGCCGCCAAAGCCCATTGTACCGATGCCAAGCTCGTTTGCATGCTCAAGTACATATTCTTCAAGCTTGCGCAGCTCTTCATTTTCATTTACATCATCTACGCCGCGGAAAAGCTGTGCTTTCGCTAAATCATACCCGGATGAACGGTCGCCGCCAATACCGACACCGATAAAGCCGGCTGAACAGCCCTGACCCTGCGCCTGATAAACAGAATGCATAATGCATTTACGAATGCCGTCCAAGTCACGGCCGGCTTTTCCAATCCCTTCAAGCTCGCACGGAAGGCTGTACTGAATATTTTTATTTTCACAGCCGCCTCCCTTTAAAATAAGGCGGGCATCGATATAATCTTCTTCCCACTGTTCAAATTTAATCACCGGTGTTCCTGGACCAAGATTGTTTCCGCTGTTTGACCCATCGAGCGAATCAACAGAGTTTGGACGAAGCTTTCCGTCCTTTGTCGCCTGCTCAATAGCAGCATATATCGCTTTTTGAATATGTATTTGGTTGACACCAACAGGCGTTTTGATTTTAAACGTTGGCATTCCCGTATCCTGGCAGATCGGTGAAATATTATCGTCTGCCATTTTAATGTTCGTTGTGATCGTATCTAAGCTCATTGCTGCCCGTGTGCCGGCGTTTTCACGCTCTTTTGCCCGTTTCACAGCACGACGCACATCTTTCGGAAGATTCGTTGATGTTTCGACAATTAACGTATACATGCTTTGCTGAAATGTTTCCAAATTCATTGTGCAGTTCCCCCTCAGGATTTTACTTATGTACAAAACAGCTGCCATCTTCCTTATTATACGCCTGTGGCAAAATGTTTAAAAGAAAAATTCGCAAACGGTTTCAGTATTATGTTTTGTTCGCTTTTGAAAAATACAATTCTATTATAAATGAAGCACAATGAATGACTTGTTGTTTCGGGTGCAGTTCAACGGATGTTCCTCGCAAAAAAAGACGATCCAATCAGGATCGTCTTTTTTTATCCGCGGCTGCGAAACTGTTCACATTTTAATTCAATATCATCGATCATTTCAATTAAACGATCAATATCCTCTACTTCTGTTTCTTCCGGATCAATGGAATCCAGCACTTCCATAAAGATATTGAGCCGTTCTTTTAAGTAGACGACCTGCTTTTCTTTTTCATGAATTGGTTTCAAGTCTTTTCTTCCTTTCTTCCTTACAGCAAGTAAAAGCCAATGCCCATGATGAAGTATGCGGCCAGAAGTGTCAACCCTTCAAACCAGTTCGTTTCACCATCATTGGAAATACTAATCGCCAAAAATACGGCAGTAATCATTGAAACAAGCTCCGGTATGGTGAATACAAGCGGCATTGGTGTTGGAAAAAGAAGCGATACGAGCACAAGCACCGGTGCCACGAACATGGCAACCTGGAGTGTCGAACCAATCGCAATTTCAACCGCAATGTCCATTTTGTTTTTCATTGCCATTAAAATTGCGGACGCATGCTCAGCGGCATTTCCGACAATCGCTACAATGATAACCCCAATAAAAAGTTCAGACCATCCAAATTGTTCACCAACCGCTTCAAATGTATGAACCAGACTTTCAGCCACATAGGCAACTGCTGCCGTTGCGGCAAGTAAAATAATAATTGCTTTTTTCTTGCCCCATTCCGGTACTTCTTCATGGTGAGCTGCCCCTTCTTCAGTGGCATACACACCACGATGAGTCACAAGCTTAAAAAACAGCCCCGCTAAATAAATGGCGATCATGACAATCGAAATGCCAATACTTAAGTTCAATGTTTTTGCTTCATTCATGTTAAGAGAAAAAATTTCCGGAATCACAAATGCTACTACAACCGCAAAGATAAGCAATGCTGAATTGTGACGCGCATCATGGACGCTAAACGTCTGGCGCTTATATTTTAGTCCACCCATGAAAAAGGAAAGACCCGCTACCAGGAGCAGATTTCCGAGTACCGAACCTGTCAAAGAAGCAAGAACGACACCGATCAGTCCTGCTTTTAAAGCAAAGATCGAAATAATAAGTTCAACGGCGTTTCCAAAAGTCGCATTCAGCAGTCCGCCTATACGCGGCCCGACGACGATCGCCAAGCTCTCAGTAGCCCTTCCCATGTAACTTGACAGGGCAATCACGGTTGCACTGCAAATAACGAACATGACCACACTCGGCCAGTGTAAAAGTGAACCTGCAACCGCCAATGGCAGACCTGCTGCAATGATAATTGCAAACACTTTTCCCATAATCCCACACTCCAATGCGTCAAAGTAAACAGCTTAATACTTAGTCATCATACCCGCTCTTTACCCGATTTAACACCATCGCCTGAATTATTTTTCCTTTTTTCCGATTAAACATTCGCTTTCCTTTTCTCTTTCTCCGAACTCTCCTTTCCCTATTCACAGCCTGTAATATACCCCTTGCATCTTTTTTTAATTATGTTATGATACTTAATACATTATAATTATTATAAAATAAAAATTAATTTATTCTAATTGAAATCCCTTATCAATAAAGGTTTTGGTAATGATAATCATCATCAATAAGGCGATCTTCATTCTCAATTAGAAAAGGAGGATACATAAATGATTACACATATTGAGAATCAACCAGCAGCGAAAAAATGGTTTGATGAAATCACTTCGCATATCGAATTGATTGCCGCTTTGTTCAGTGGCCTGCTTATTGTGGCTGGCTGGCTGCTGGATCGGAATGGCAGTGATACGGCATCGGTTATTTTGTATTTATCTGCTTTTTTAATTGGCGGATACGCAAAAGCCAAAGAAGGCATTGAAGCAACAATTGAAGAAAAAGAACTGAATGTAGAAATGCTGATGATTTTAGCTGCAGCCGGATCAGCAGCGATTGGCTATTGGACAGAAGGAGCCATATTAATTTTTATTTTTGCAGTGAGCGGTGCTCTTGAGACATATACGATGAATAAAAGCCAGCGGGAAATTTCTGCTCTTATGGAGATTCAGCCTGATACAGCACTTGTGGTTCGTAATGGAACGGAAGAGTCTGTTCATGTTTCCGAATTAAAGCGCGGCGATGTGATTGTCGTAAAGCCTGGTGAGCGTGTACCGGCGGATGGCCGGATTTCAAAAGGCTATACAACGATTGATGAGGCCGCTATTACCGGTGAATCCATCCCTGTTTCTAAAGAAGCCGGAGCGGATGTTTTTGCCGGAACAGTCAATATGACCGGATCGGTTTATATTGATGTCACAAAAAGAGCGGATGAAACTCTTTTTCAAAAAATCATCAATCTCGTACAGTCGGCACAAAGTGAGAAATCACCATCACAACAATTTATTGAACGGTTTGAAGGAATCTATGTAAAAGCGGTACTGGCCGTTGTAGCGCTCATGATGTTTCTGCCGCACTACCTTCTCGGCTGGAGCTGGACTGAAACGTTTTACCGCGCTATGGTCCTGCTTGTTGTTGCATCACCGTGTGCACTGGTTGCTTCTATTATGCCGGCTACACTGTCGGCTATCTCTACCGGCGCTCGTAACGGCATTCTGTTTAAAGGCGGCGCCCACCTGGAAAATTTAAGTCATGTAAAAGCCATTGCTTTTGATAAAACCGGTACGTTAACACGCGGTAAACCAGAAGTAACCGATGTGATCATCCGCGATGATGTGGCTCGTATGGAATTGCTTGGGGCAGCTGCTTCCATTGAAAGCCGGTCCAATCATCCGCTTGCTCATGCCATCGTCCGTTATGTAAATGAACAGGGTATCGCCTTCTCTCCTCCGGAGCACGTTGAAGATGCAGCCGGCTGGGGCGTAAAAGGAACCATGGGCACGAAGACCTGGAAAATTGGTAAAGCTGATTTTGTAGGAAACGAGCGAGCAGCCGCTTTTGCAGATGGAGCTGCCCTTCAATTTGCCCAGGCAGGCAAAACAACGGTTTATGTGGCCGATGAAAACGGCATTGCCGCGATTATTGCTCTGCAGGATATCATCCGCGAAGAAACAAAGCAGGCACTTAAAACGTTGCAGGATGAAGGCATTTTCACCATTATGCTGACAGGTGACAGTGAAACAACGGCCCGCGCTATTGCTTCAGAAGCATCGCTTGATTCTTATATTGCCGACTGCCTGCCCGAGCATAAGGTAGATCAAGTAAAAAAACTGCTCGAAACGTATGGAACGGTCGCAATGGTGGGCGACGGTATTAACGATGCACCTGCTCTTGCTTCTGCTTCGGTCGGCATCGCAATGGGCGAAGGCTCGGATGTAGCACTTGAAACAGCAGATATCGTTTTAATGAAAAATGACCTTCCGAAAATTGCCGATGCTATTAAAATGTCCCGCAGAATGCAGAAAATTGTGAAACAAAACATCGTCTTTTCCATTTCCGTAATTGTTCTTTTGATTATCTCTAACTTTTTTCAAATGCTGGATTTGCCGTTTGGCGTTATTGGCCATGAAGGAAGTACAATTCTCGTTATCTTAAATGGCCTTCGGTTATTGAAACACACTTAAAAAAAGCCCCGCTTGAGAGAGTCTCAAGCGGGGCTTTTCCTATGCTGCTCCACGTTTTTGGTCATTGCGCAGGGCATTGATTTCACCGCCAACGAGAATAATCATCGCCGACAGGTAAAGCCAGATCATTAAAATGATCACTCCCCCGATACTTCCGTATGTGGCCGAATAATTGCCGAAATTATTTACATAAAATGAAAAACCGAGTGAAGTAATAATCCATCCAATTGTAGCAAAAATGGCGCCGGGCATAACGGTTATATATTTTACTTTTAAGTTTGGTGCCAGGTAGTACAGCCCGGCAAACACTAAAAATAAAACAACCGGCGGCAGCAGGAATCGAATCCATGTCCACAGGGCTAAGAATTCATCACCCATGCCTAAAAATTCAAACGCCAATTCGCCGATTTGCTGGCCAAATACTTGGAGAATCAGCATGACCGCAATTACAAAGATAAAAGCAAAGGTCAGCAAAATCGACATTCCGCGCGCTTTATAAAAAGGTCTGGTTTCTTTTACGTCATACGCATAGTTGAGCCCTTTAATAACCGCGTTCATGGCATTGGATGCCGACCAGATGGTCCCCAAAATCCCGACGGACAACAAGCCTCCATTTTGATTGGATGTTACTTCCTGGAGTGTATCCTGTACAAGACTTAAAGAATCGGAAGGCGCAAAGTCCTTGATTATATTAAATACTTCAGTCGGATCAATCGGCAAATACCCGAGCAGCGTGACCGTAAAGATCAGCAGCGGAAACAGCGCTAACAGGAAAAAGTAAGCCATTTGCGCCGCAACACCTGGTACATCGGACGACTTTACGCGCCTGAGCAGGTGCTTAATAAAAATGCGAAGCGCCGATTTTTTATCTGTTTGATCTGCCAATAGAACTCTCCTCCGTTATAACGTCGGGTTAGTTGCACTTGGTGACGAAGCAGCTGGTCCCTGCTCTTGGGGCACAAAGGTAGATTTTGTTTCTTCGACAAGATCCTTCACCTCTGGTGTCAGCTCTTTTAAGTCATCCACCTTGCCTTTAATGAAAGAAACGTCTTCATTAATCTTTTGTGCTGTTTCTGTTGCGCGGTCAATCAGCTCACGTGATGATGTTGTCAGCTGTTCTGGATCTTTTGCGAGTGCAATAACATAACTTGTCCAAGAAGCCATTTCCTGGCGTGTTCTGCTGTCTAATAATGCGATCGCGCCTCCAATTGCAGCTCCTGCTGCTACACTAATGAAAAATTTACCTTTACCCATTGAATGATCATCCTTTCTTTTCTTTGTCTCAGCATTTTAAAGTATTCGGCTTGCCAAGCCAGTTTTCCTTTTCGATGTTCAAGCTTTTCCCTTAATAAAAAAGATTAAAACGCATATTCATAAAAAATAAATCCATTAGCCGGCCAGCTGATTTCCAAATGGGTCTCAAAAAAAAAGAAATGGAGGTCTGAAATGGGACAAGACAGCCTTTTAGAGATACTTAGCCGCATCAGCTCATTTATCTGGGGCCTGCCTCTGTTAATTTTAATCACCCTTACCGGTATTTACCTCACTTTGCGTATCGGCTTTTTGCAAATACGGCTGCTTCCTTATTCCCTTAAGCTGGCATTCAGTAAAAGCCAGGATTCTGACTCAGAGGGAGACATCTCTCATTTCGAGGCTTTAATGACAGCGCTGGCCGCTACAATCGGCACCGGAAATATTGTAGGTGTAGCCAGCGCTATATTAATAGGCGGGCCAGGCGCTCTTTTTTGGATGTGGATCAGCGCTTTTTTCGGAATGGCTACAAAGTATGCAGAAGCCGTTCTCGCGGTTAAATACCGGGTGCAGGACGAAAACGGTGAAATGTCCGGCGGCCCGATGTACTATCTTGAACACGGGCTTGGCCAAAGATGGCTCGGTGTTTTGTTTGCTGCTTTTGGCGCCATTGCCGCTTTCGGTATCGGCAACCTTGTTCAGGCCAATTCCGTCTCCGGAGTCGTCCGGTCTGTTTTTCATATACCGAATTGGGGAACCGGTCTCGCACTGATGCTTTTCACAGGCCTGGTCCTCCTTGGCGGCATTCAAAGCATTGGACGGGTTACTTCCTTTTTTATTCCTTTTATGGCTGTTTTTTATGTACTTGCCGGCTTGATCGTTTTATTGATAAACGCAGAACAAATTCCAGCAGCGCTTTCCTTGATTCTGGCGGATGCTTTTACAGGAGACGCAGCTGCGGGCGGTGCTCTTGGCACCGTGATACGCTATGGTGTGGCCCGGGGTGTTTTCTCTAATGAAGCGGGTCTTGGTTCTGCTTCGATTGCGGCGGCTGCAGCCAAAACCGATTTTCCAGCACGCCAGGCGCTTGTTTCCATGACGCAGGTATTTATTGATACAATTGTTATTTGTTCGATTACTGGACTGACGATTGTGTTAGCGGGCCAGTATGACAGCGGCCTGCATGGAAGTGAATTGACTACCGCTTCCTTTAATACTTTTCTTGGCTCTGCCGGTTCTTATGTGGTCGCCGTCGGCTTGCTGTTTTTCGCTTCCGCCACGATTATCGGCTGGTCTTATTACGGCGAGAAATGCTGCACCTATTTATTCAGCAAAAAAATCATTCCTTATTATCGGACTGCTTTTGTGTTCGCTGCCTTTGTTGGAGCGGTAGCGAGCCTTGATCTTGTTTGGACGTTTTCGGACATTATGAATGGCTTAATGGCATTGCCAAATTTAATCGGCGTTCTGGCTCTTTCCGGGGTTGTCGTTTCAGAAACACGAATTATTTTAAAGAAAATACGCGAAGAGAAGGATATTGTTTAAGCTTTTCTTTTCCTTTATTGACAACCTTCCTAAAACGTGGAATGATGGTTAAAAATGAAAAAGGTGACGACGTCTTGGATTTAAGCAAAAAATCAGCAGAAAATATTCAGTATATGGTTGATGAAATCACAACGAAATTGCGAATGGTAAACACGGGTGCAATCAGCCCTGAGCATTTCAGCACTTCTTCCTATGACGATTTAAAGGATATCTATGAATTAGTGGTCCGCAAGCAGTCTTTTAGCCCGAGTGAAATGCAGGCAATTGCCGAAGAACTTGGAAACTTGCGTAAATAATAAAAACACCCGCTTCCTTAGAGCGGGTGTTTTTATTATTTACTGGTCCCTGTTCTCGTCGGTTTGAAATTGCTTCATTGAATCACCAAGCTCATTGGCGTGTTTATCGAGCTGCGCAGCAATAGAAGAAATGGCTTCTACCGACTGGTTTGTCTGCTGAACACTGGCTGCTGCTTCTTCAATGCCTGCTGCTGACTCTTGAGAAACAGCGGCAATACTCGAAATGGATTGATTCACTTTTGCAGTGTGATCCATAATCACATAAAGCGAATCTGAGATTGAAGCCACATTGGTGCTTAACTGACTAATGCGTTCTTTCATTGCAGTAAATTTATCGCCGGTGCCCGTAATCTGGTTCGTTCCTTCCGCGACAAGCTCGTAGCCGCCTTCAAGCGTTACCACCACTTCGGCAGACTCCTGCTGAACACTGGCAATAATCGAGTTGATACCGGTAATCGATTGGGCTACCTGTTCAGCCAGTTTTCTTACTTCATCCGCTACAATTGCAAACCCACGGCCATGCTCCCCTGCCCGTGCAGCTTCGATCGCTGCATTTAAGGCAAGCAGATTGGTTTGTTCTGCTACCTGACGGATAATGCTGACAAGCTCTGTAATATCTTTCATCCGGGTATCAAGCCCTTTTACTTTTCGAAGGGCGTCTGTCATGTTTTGGTATATGGTATTCATATGCTCAACTGACTGCTTCATTTCCTGCTCGCCTTCATCCGTTAAAGAAACCATTTCGGCTGCTCCCTGTCTGACATCCTCACCGCTCATTGCCGCGATGGAAATATCCTCTACAAACTTACCAAACATTTCTGTTAAGGCAGTAGCAGAGCGCGCCTGCTCTTCTGCTCCAGCGGACATTTGCTCCATCATTGCCGCAATCTGGCTTGTTTCCTGCTGGACGCGGCCTGATTGTTCATGCAGCACGGTGCTTTCTTCTTCTACTTTACCAGACACGTTTTTAATCCGTGAAAAAATCGAGCCGATCTGTTCATTCATTTCATTAATGGCCAGTACAAGCTGGCCGACTTCATCGTCTGCATCGGAGTGAAGCGGCTCACGATGAATACGGCCGGCTGCCATGTCATTCATTCGCTGGGCCGCCTCTTTGAGGGGACGAATAATCGAACGTACACTTCCCCAAGCCAGAATAATGCCAATAAGTAAGGCAGCAGCACCTAAAATCAAACTGATAGCCATAGAACGCTGCCCAAAATCGATAACGCTTTCACTTTCTTCTGCTATTTGCTTGATACTTTGTGATGAAACATCTCCGCCTTCAAGCAGCGGCGGCAGCGTCTCGGAAAGAAGATTTTCTGTATTCTGATTTAAGCTTGAGATGGCTATAAAGTTTACAGCTGAGATGATTAATGCCAAGGCGATTAATAAACCAAAACTGACAAAAAGCTTTCCACGTAAGCTTTTCATTTTTTCTCACTCCCTTAAAAATAAGTAAAATATAATAGTTCTTATAACCTATTATACATTTTACTTTTAAAAAAACGACCATTTTTCCCGAAAAAAAAAGCCGCTTAAGCGGCTTTTCTTTTTACGAGGACAATAATTTTAAAGATTCACGGTTAAATGCCGGAATATCGTCTGGCTGGCGGCTTGTGACAAGCTGGTTTTGACAGACCACCACTTCCTTGTCCTGAACCTTTGCCCCGGCGTATTCCATATCAACTTGAATGGATTTGTACCCTGTCACATCGCGTCCTTCAAGTGATTTCGCTGTGATCAGCAGCTGTGGTCCATGGCAAATCGCAAAAACAGGTTTTTTTGCGTCCATAAACTCTTTTGTAAATTGTACAAAGCGGTCATCTGCACGCAGCTGATCCGGGGAAAAGCCGCCTGGCAGCAACAGGGCATCGAAGTCGGAGGAAGTGACTTCATCGATCCCTTTATCAATCGAAATGGATGCTTCGCCCTGTTTTCCTTTAACTGTTTTCCCTGCTTCTTTTTCAATTGTTATCAGTTCATGGCCGGCTTCCTGGAATGCTTTAGCAGGTTCTGTGTATTCTACATCCTCAAACATGTCTGTAATAAGTACGGCAATTTTTTTACTCATAACGTGCTCCTTTCCGATTACACTGGTTCAAATGATTTACGCTTTAGGTTTACCCTGCCCGATTTTCTTTAAACAAAAAACAGAAAGAGCGAGGCTCTTTCTGTGAGAGTGTAGACAAAGTAAGAAAGCAGGCTGATTGAAAACGTCTGACTTTCCCCGAACGCCGCCGGCTGGGAAGCGGAGTGACCTTTTTCGGGTCATGAGCATTCACAGACGGCAAGTGACGCCGAAAGCGAGCGTTTGCAGGCAGCCTGAGAGAAAGAGCGAGGCTCTTTCTGTTATTCTGCCGAAGAACTTATGGATTGCTCCGTTTCACCCTGCGGCAAAATTAAAATTTCGACGCGGCGGTTTTGAGCCCGTCCTTCAGCCGTATCGTTCGACGCGATCGGCTGGTATTCACCATAGCCTTTCGCACTGAAAAGCCGCGGATCAAGCTGGTTATTTTTTAAGATTTCCTTCATAAAGTTCACAGCCCGCATCGCACTCAGCTCCCAGTTCGAATCAAACTGAGCGGTTTTGATCGGCATATTGTCTGTGTGACCGCTGATAATAATGCTGCGCGGCGTATCCATGACAAGCAATTTTGAAATATCGCGGGCGCTCGCAAGTTGATCCGGCTGGATTTCTGCGTCACCGGAACTAAATAAAACATTATCCCGAATACGAAGCAGAAGCCCTTCGCCATTAAGTGCTGTTTCTACTTTGTCCTCAAGGTTATTTTCTTTTATATAATCGGTCATTTTTTTCTGCATTTCCTTGAGCTCTTCTTTATCAGCTGCCTTTAGGTTTTCCTCTTGTTCTTCCGTTTCTGTCATCGATGGATCAGAAACGGGGCTTGGAAAATCAAGAACACCGCTGCCTCCTTCAAGCTCATTATTAAAAGCGGAGGCAATGGCTTGAAATTTTTGCACGTCCATGGAGCTGCTTGCAAACAAAACGATAAAAAGAGCGAGGAGGAGTGTCAGCAAGTCCGCATACGGGATGAGCCACGATTCATCTACATGATCTTCATGCTTTTTATGACGTTTACGCTTGGCCATCTCCTAATCCCCCTCCATCGGCATTTAATAGTTTTTTCTTTTCATCCGCAGGCAGGTAGGAAGCAAGCTTTTGTTCCAGAACGCGCGGCGCTTCTCCCTCTAGAATCGAGAGAATGCCTTCAATCATCATTTCTTTTGTTTTCGCTTCAAGTGATGATTTTCGCTTTAGCTTATTTGCAAATGGATGCCATAACACGTACCCTGTAAAAATACCAAGCAGCGTTGCCACGAATGCAGCAGAAATGGCATGGCCGAGCGCATCTGTGTCGCTCATGTTGCCAAGCGCGGCAATCAAGCCGACTACTGCCCCCAGCACTCCAAGTGTCGGTGCGTACGTGCCCGCCTGTGTAAAAATAGCGGCACCCGCTGTATGGCGGTCTTCCATCGCGGCGATTTCTTCACTTAATACATCGCGGATATAATCTGCGCTCTGTCCATCTACTGCAAGGTTCATGCCATTTTTCAAAAAATCATCTTCAATATCGTTCATTTTTGTTTCAAGAGATAACAATCCTTCTTTACGGGCAAGCTCCGCCCAGCTTGTGAACAAGCCGATCACTTCCTGCGGAGTCATTCTTTTTTGGTCCTTAAATAAAATACCGAACAGCTTTGGCACTTTTTTCAATTCTGAACCGGGAAAAGCAATTGTCACAGCTGCCACTGTTCCAAGAACAATAATTAAAAATGCGGCCGGGTTTATTAAAACAGCGGGGCTGACTCCTTTGGCGACCATGCCGACTCCGACGGCAATAAAAGCTAGAATAATACCAACAAGAGATGTTTTATCCACAATACATTAGCTCCTTACTTCCATATACTTTTATCTTTATATCGGCAGGTTCAGCCATAGTTTACACGTTTCGACAAAGAAAAAGAATGACAGAAGTGTTACACTGGCATTCTTTTTAGGCTAAACTTAATAAAACTTTAGCACCAGCTTTACATCCTTTTGCTAAACTAATCTCAATCAACTTATTTATATGAGGTTTTCACTTATGAATCTATCATTCTTTCTTTTCTTTGCGTTTGTCGTTATTTTACTCATTTTGTTTAGATTCCAGCGTAAAAAATATGCTTTTCACCGAAAGCGGACAGACTTATTAACAAACCTTCCAAACCGCCGCAGCCTCGAACAGTTTATCGAAGCCCGGACTACACCGCTCAATCTCCCAATTGCCGTTGTGGTCATTGATCTTGATAATTTCAATTGGATCAATGAAAAATACGGCTATGAAAGCGGCGACAATGTTTTGGTTGAGTTTTCAGAGCGACTTGCGTTTTCCGCTCCTGCCCATAGCCTCGCTGCCCGTATTGAAGGAAATAAATTCGCGCTCGCTATACCCGGCACATACAGCCGCGAGGAAATTCAGACGATGCTTGCTGACCAGTTTCTTTCCCTGCAAAGTCCATTTTATATTTCCGGCGCTCCGGTTCATCTTACTTTTTCAGCAGGTGTCGCCCTGGCTCCCGAGGATGGAAGGAACGGCCACACGCTTTTGCTTCATGCTGAGCGGGCTCTGCGCCATGTAAAGCACCATGGAAAAAACAATCTTGTGCTGTATAATACCTCTTTTCAACGGCAGGACCTTGAACTTCAGCTGGCTATGAGCTTCCGAAGCGCTCTTCAAAACGGCGAATTTTTCTTGTGTTATCAGCCTAAATTGAGCATTCACAGTGGAAAGGCCGATTCTGTTGAAGCACTTATTCGCTGGAACAGCCCGGTTCACGGTACAGTATCACCCGCTTTATTTATTCCGGTTGCTGAAAAAAACGGATTTATCTTCGATTTAACAAAATGGATCTTACAGGAAGCCTGCCGTCAGATGAAAAAATGGTCAGAAACGAATCATACGTTTCAACGAGTGGCTGTTAATATTTCTGCACCGCTGTTTTTATCAGACCGGCTGCCCGAAATGATTCGTGATATTCTTCATGACTGTAAGCTGGATGCCCGGTTTCTTGAACTGGAAATAACGGAAACAGCAGTGATGGAAGACTTTCAAAATGCCTGCCGTATTATCACTCTGCTGAAAAAAGAAGGTATCACGATTTCACTGGACGATTTTGGAACAGGTGTTTCATCACTGACGCATTTGAAAAACCTTCCAATTGATACACTTAAAATCGACAAGTCTTTTATTAACGAAGTTCATACTTCGTTTGAAGACAAAGCACTTGTTGAAATGATTATTCAGCTGGCAAACTTATTCGGGTTGTCCGTTACGGCAGAAGGCGTGGAAAAACAAGAGCAGCTCAACGTGCTGCAAAGGCTTGGCTGCGACTCCATTCAAGGTTATTTGATCAGCCGGCCTGAGCTTCCTGATGTTTTGGATGCTTATTTTACGGAAAAAAAATATGGTTCCTAAAAAAAAGCCGCAGCTTCCACGTTGGAAGCTGCGGCTTTTTCATTATGCCTGCAAGGCCATTGCCGGCCCGAAAAATTCATATTTGATATTTTGCTCGTTAAAGCCAAGCTCGGTTAAATGGCGAATGACAGCTTGCATAAACGGCACCGGACCGCATACGTAGCAGATGCTTTTCGGATCAAGAACATCTTGTAAAAAGCTTTTACTAATATAGCCGGTTACATCACATACATCCGACTCATTTTTTTTCTCTTCATAAGCCACGTACATCTTTCCATTGGAAAGACGATTTATTTGTTCCGCCGCTTCTTCTTCAAATGCACGCGCCTCTTTGTTTCGTGCCGCTTGAATCAGAACCGTTTTCCGGTCTGGTTCATTTTGTGCAATCGAGCCAAGCATTGCCATCATCGGTGTGATCCCTACTCCGCCCGCAATAAGCGCCACAGGCTGTGTGCCTTGTTCTAAATAAAAATCACCGGCTGGCGCACTGACTTCCAATGTATCGCCTTCTTGCAGCTGGTCATGAAGGTAAACAGATACTTTCCCTTCCGGATTGTAATCGGCCTCCCGTTTGACAGAAATACGGAAAGAATGGGACCCAGGTGCTTGTGACAAGCTGTATTGGCGGTTCACTAAAAACTCTTCTCCAGGGATGGATGTCCGAATCGTAATATACTGTCCTGGCAGATAAGCCGGCACAGGCTCGCCGTCTTTTGCTTTTAAATAGAAGGAAGTAATCAATGAGCTTTCTTTTACTTTTCTTTGAATCACAAACTCTTTAAAATCCTTCCAGCCATGCTCCTGCAGTTCTGCTTGGTCATACATTTCTTTTTCTACATCGATAAATATTTGAGCAATAACCCCGTATGCTTCTGCCCATGCGTTAATGATGTCGTCTGTCGCCGCTTCACCAAGCACGCCTTTGATCGCCTTCAGTAAATATTCCCCTACAATCGGATAATGTTCGGCCTTGATGGCAAGACTGCGATGCTTGTGGGCAATTTGTTTAACAGCCGGAAGCAGTACTTCAAGCTGATCAATGTACTTGGCTGCTGCATAAACCGTATTGGCCAAAGCCGTTTGCTGACGTCCTTTTGACTGGTTGGCATGATTAAAAATATTGAGCAGCTCGGGGTGAGCTTCAAACATCGTTCTATAGAAATAAGTTGTGATTTCAACACCGTGTGTTTCTAAAATAGGAGCAGTTGATTTAACGATATCGATTGTTTTTTGTGATAGCACAATAATTCCCCCTGGGTCTTTTTAAAAGATACATTTATAATACATCTTATTTATACGCCACCTGCCTCTGAAAAACAATATTTAAAAAGTATGTTTAAAAAAACGTTCACAATTGCACAAATTTCTTCTTACATGACATAATAGACCTATAGGACAGGTGAGAACGATGAAACTAACTCTTTATACAGACTACTCGCTTCGCATGCTTGTTTTTCTGGGAGCAAAAGAAGAAGGAGAACTATCTAATATAAAAGAAATTGCCGATGCGTATAATATTTCAAAAAACCATTTAATGAAAGTGACGCATGAATTAGGCAAGCTTGGCTATATCGAAACAATTCGGGGGCGAAATGGCGGTATCCGCCTGGCAAAAAAACCTTCTGATATTAATATTGGTGAAGTTGTCCGGAAAACCGAGGATGATTTTCACATTGTTGAATGCTTTGTTGATCCCGGCCGCTGCTCGATCACTCCAATTTGCGGATTGCGCCACGTATTTGCAGAAGCATTGCAGGCCTTTCTTGCCGTACTGGATCGTTATACCCTAAATGACTTTTTAGCAGACAAGGATATGCTCCGTATCTTTTTGGAATCCGACGCTTCTATTATGTGAAAAATCACCTTTTTTGGTAAACTGGCTATATTACATAAACAAAGGAGAATATCGATGAAAAATTTCGAGGAACAGCTCCAAAATTACGCGCAGCTTGCAGTTACAACCGGCGTAAATATTCAGCCAGGACAAACACTCGTTGTGCGTGCGGCTATTGATTCAGCACAGCTTGTCCGCTTAATCGTAGAAAAAGCTTACCAGGCAAGCGCCAAGCACGTATATGTGGACTGGAGCGATGACACAGTATCCAGATTAAAATACACGCTTGCACCGGAAGAGGCTTTTCATGAGTTTCCAGCATGGAACAAACAAATGATGGAATCACTTGCGGAAGAAGGCGCTGCTTTTATGTCGATCGTCTCGTCCGGACCGGACTTGTTAAAAGGCGTCGATGGAAAACGGATTGCGGCTTATCAGAAAGCGGCCGGCACAGCGATGAAAAAGTACCGCGAATACATTCAGTCAGACAAAGTAAGCTGGACGGTCATCGCAGCTCCTTCACAGGATTGGGCTGATAAAGTATTTGAGGATCTTCCAAAGGAAGAACGGGTTCCAGCCCTATGGGACGCCATTTTCAAAGCGGTACGTGCGGATCATGAGGATGCTGTTCAATCCTGGAAAGATCATGATGACCGCCTTGTAGAAAAAGTCACAGAGTTAAACAAGCAGCATTTTAAAACGCTTCATTATACTGCGCCCGGCACAGACTTAACGATTGATCTGCCAGATACGCACCTATGGGTCGGTGCCGGCAGTATAAATGAGCAGGGCCATAGCTTCATGGCGAATATGCCGACCGAAGAAGTTTTCACAGTCCCGGTTAAAACCGGTGTGAACGGATACGTAAAAGCAACAAAGCCGCTCAGCTATGCGGGTAATATTATTGATGGCTTTACAGTTACGTTTAAGGATGGACGAATCGTGGATGTATCGGCCGAGCAGGGTGAAGAAGTATTAAAGCAGCTGATCGATACAGATGAAGGTTCACATTATCTTGGAGAGGTGGCACTTGTCCCTCATGACTCCCCTATTTCCAATGCAGGCATCCTGTTTTTCAACACGCTTTTCGATGAAAATGCATCCAACCACCTGGCTATCGGCAGTGCATATGCATTTTGTATTGAAGGCGGCAAGGAAATGTCGCAGGAGGAGCTCGAGAAAAACGGTTTAAACACAAGTATCACTCACGTTGATTTTATGATCGGTTCTGCTGAAATGAATATTGATGGTATTAAAGCAGACGGCACACGTGAAGCGGTTTTCCGCAACGGCAACTGGGCATAACGGCTAAAAAAAGATCCCGAGGTTCTCGGGATCTTTTTCAAAAGCTAAATTCGTTTAACCGGTTATAGTATTTAATCAAAAATTCATAAAACAGCTTTTCAGACGGCGGCAGCATCCTTGATTTTGTCATAATGACTCCTACAGTCCGGGTCACACGCGGCACGCTGACCGGAATACTGACAGTCCCTACCGGTGTTTGGTCAATCAGCAGTGTTTCCGGCAGAAGACTCACACCAAGCCCTGCTTCCACTAACCCTTTAATCGTGTAAATATCCTCACTTTCAAAAGCCACAGACGGTTCAAAATTTACTTTTCTGCATGCATCAAGCACAAGTGCCCGCATATCATATCCTGTACGAAACAAGACAAACTGATCGTCCATCAAGTCACGAAGATTAATCGATGACTGCTTAGCTAAGCGATGGTGAGTCGGAATAAGGGCTCTCATGTGCTCAGAGAAAAAAACATGTGTGTTGATTTCAGCCGTCGGCTCCGGAACAGGTGATACAAAGGCAAGGTCGATTTCCCCCTTTTCCACGCGTTCACGCAGTTCCCGGTTGGAGCCTTGTTTAAAATCAAAGCCAACATCCGAGTATTGATTTCGAAAAGCAGAAATGACACGGGGCAATGTTTTTGTGGCTAAGGAATTCGGAAAACCAAGGCGGATTTTGCCGGCTTCCGGGTTTAAATAATCTTCAATTGCTTTTACTGCTTTATCCATCGCTTCCATCGCTACAAGAGCATGGTCGTAAAAAATACGCCCTGCATGGGTCAGGCGGACGCTGCGTCCTTCGCGCAAAAAAAGCTCAACGCCAAGTTCATCTTCAAGCTTGGCAATTTGGCGGCTGACAGCAGACTGCGCAACATGCAGATGAAAAGCGGCTTCAGTCATATGTTCCTGGCGCGCCACTTCCATGAAGTATTTCACTTGTCTCATTTCCATTTTCATCCACACTCCTGACTCATATCATTTTGAGATCAATAACTTATTAATAATATATTGATTGTATCATTTCTGAACCCTACAATAAATATAACAGAGAAAGATGATTTGAACGCGGAGGTGCACAACATGAATCTATACGGTTACCCAGAAAAACAGGGCTTATATGATCCAAAAAATGAACATGATGCCTGCGGTATCGGTTTTATTGCAAATATAAAAGGTCGTCCATCCCACAAAATTGTGCAGGATGGTATTCATATGCTTTGCCGTTTGGAACACCGCGGCGGAAACTTAAACGGAACAACTGGCGATGGTGCAGGAATTATGCTGCAAATCTGCGATGATTTCTTCCGTAAAGAGTGCGAAAATTTAAACATTACGTTACCTGCTCCATATGATTATGCAGTCGGTATGTTCTTTTTGCCACAAAACGAAAAAGAACGTGAGCAAATTCAAGTAGAAACAGAATTAATTCTTCACGAAGAAGGCTTAAAATTGCTTGGCTGGCGTGACGTTCCGGTTAACCCGGAAGCAGCTGGACCAGAAGCGCTTGTGATCGCTCCCTATGTGATGCAGCTATTTGTCGAAAAAAGCAAAAAGCACGAAACAGAAAAAGATTTTGAACGTGCGCTTTATGTAATGAGAAAACGTATTGAAAATGAGATCGGAAATAACCCGGATGTAAAAGGCTCATTCTACATCCCAAGCTTTTCAACACGGACCATTATTTATAAAGGAATGCTGACGCCTGAACAAATCGATCAGTATTATGTTGATCTGGCAAAAGAAGACTATCAATCTGCTTTTTCCCTTGTTCACTCGCGTTTTAGTACAAACACATTCCCAAGCTGGGAACGTGCGCATCCGTACCGCTATTTAATTCATAACGGTGAAATTAATACAAACCGCGGAAATGTAAGCTGGATGCAGTCGCGTGAGAAAGCCGGCTATTCTAAACTGTTTGGCGATCAATACAAAGACCTTCTGCCAATTATCGATACAAACGGCAGTGACTCGGCAATGCTTGATAACGCCATCGAATTTTTAACACTTTCAGGCCGCTCCCTTCCGCATGCAGCGATGATGCTGATTCCGGAACCGTGGGACCGTGATCAGCATATGGCAGATCCGAAGCTTGCTTTTTATGAATATCACAGCTGCTTAATGGAGCCATGGGACGGACCAACCTCTATTTCTTTCACAGATGGACGCAAAATCGGTACAATCCTTGACCGTAATGGCTTGCGCCCGGCTCGTTACTATGTAACAGATGACGATCATATCATCTACTCATCTGAAGTAGGTACGATTGAAGTAGATGAAAAGCGCATCGTGAAAAAAGAAACAGTCAGCGCTGGTGAAATGCTGCTTGTTGATTTAGAGGAAGGACGCATTGTTTCTGACGAAGAAATCAAGCAGGAAATCACAACAGCAGAGCCTTACCGTGAATGGCTTGATCAAAACCTAGTGCACATTACAGACCTTGAAGATGCGTCTGTTGCAAAGGAAGAAGCTTTTACTGAAAAAGAAATGCTGAACCTTCATAAAGCATTCGGCTACACGTTCGATGAGCTGACAAAACAAATTGCACCAATGGCGACAGAAAAAACCGATCCAATCGGTTCAATGGGCTATGACGCACCGCTTGCTGTTTTGTCTGAGCGTCCACAGCTTTTATACAACTATTTTAAACAGCTGTTCGCACAAGTAACGAACCCGCCAATCGATGCGATTCGCGAAGATAACGTTGTATCCATGATGACGCTTCTTGGCAACGAAGGAAACATTTTGGCTCCTTCAGCCGAAAACAGCCGTCGTATTCGCTTAGAAACACCGATTCTTGGCGAAAAAGAATGGAATAAAATCGTGCACAATCAAAATCCTGCATTCCAAACAGCTACTCTTTCTCTTCTATTTAATACGAAAGAAAAAGTAGATTTGGCCGATACAATGACAGCTTTGTATAAACAGGCAGATGCAGCAATTGAAAGTGGCGCATCTATTCTGATCTTGTCAGACCGAGGCGTAACAAGCAAACAAGCAGCGGTCCCTGCCCTTCTTGCTGTGAGCGGTATTCATCAGCATTTAATCAAAAATGGGCGCCGCACAAATGTCAGCCTTGTGCTTGATACAGCAGAAGCACGTGACGTACACCAATTCTGCTGCTTGATCGGCTACGGCGCAGATGCGATTTACCCATATCTTGCGATTGCTTCCCTCCGCTCAATGGTAGCAGACGGAACAATTCCAGGCATGACAACAGAAGAAGCTGAGAAAAACTACAACTATGCAGCAACAAGCGGCATCATTAAAGTAATGGCGAAAATGGGAATTTCTACTGTTCAAAGTTACCGCGGTGCACAAATTTTTGAAGCAGTCGGTATTGGACACGAAGTAATTGAAACATACTTTACAGGCACGACATCAGCGCTAAGCGGTATTACGCTTGATGTGGTACTTCAAGAAACGCTTGCCCGCCACCACGACGCGTTCGGTAAAGGTGAATTCACAGATCCGACTCTTGATTCAAGCGGTGAATTCCAATGGAGACGCACAGGTGAAAAGCACGCCTTCAATCCAAAAACGATCCACATGCTCCAGCATGCGGCACGAACAAATAACTACGAGCTTTATAAAGAATACTCAGAGCTTGTAAACGAAGAAAATATTATGTTCCTTCGTGGATTGCTGGATTTAGATTTCACTGCCCGTCCATCGGTTCCGCTCGATGAAGTTGAACCACTTGAAAGCATCTTTAAACGGTTTAAGTCCGGTGCCATGTCTTATGGTTCTATTAGTAAAGAAGCCCATGAATCACTGGCTATTGCCTTGAACCGCCTGGGCGGAAAAAGCAACAGCGGTGAAGGCGGCGAGGATTCAGACCGCTATACACCAGATGCAAACGGTGATATCCGTTCAAGTGCGATTAAGCAGGTTGCTTCCGGCCGTTTCGGTGTAACAAGCGAGTATTTAAATACAGCATCTGAGATTCAAATTAAAATGGCCCAAGGCGCGAAGCCGGGTGAAGGCGGCCATCTGCCTGGTAAAAAGGTATATCCATGGATCGCGGAAACACGCGGTTCTACACCAGGTGTCGGCTTGATTTCTCCTCCTCCTCACCATGATATTTATTCAATCGAGGACTTGGCGCAGCTTATTTATGACTTGAAAAATGCGAACCATAAAGCGCGTATCAACGTGAAGCTGGTAGCCAAAACAGGTGTCGGTACAATTGCAGCCGGTGTTGCAAAAGGCTTGGCAGATGTTATTCTTGTCAGCGGCTACGAAGGCGGTACAGGTGCTTCGCCGAAAACAAGTATTAAGCACACCGGCCTTCCGTGGGAAATCGGCTTGGCTGAAACACACCAGACTCTTCTTATGAACGGTTTGCGTGAAAAAGTAACACTTGAAACAGACGGAAAGCTTATGAACGGCCGTGATGTAGTGATTGCTGCCCTTCTTGGTGCCGAGGAATTCGGTTTTGCAACAGCTCCACTTGTTGTTCTTGGCTGTGTGATGATGCGCGTATGCCATATGGATACATGCCCAGTTGGGGTTGCGACACAAAACCCGGCACTGCGTGAAAAATTCATGGGTGATGCCGACCACGTAGTGAACTACTTGACGTTCGTGGGACGCGAAATCCGCGAATTGATGGCTGAGCTTGGCTTCCGTACAATTGATGAAATGATTGGCCAAAAACAGGTATTAAAGCCGCATGCAAGAAAAGATCAGCATCCGAAAGCGAAATACTTGGATCTGTTCCCTCTTCTTTACATGACGCCGCTTAAGCCGGGCCAAAAACAATATAAAACAACAGATCAAGATTACAAGCTGGACCGTACGATTGATCGCCGTCTTCTATTAGACGCTGTTCGCCCAGCGCTCGAAAACAAAGAAGCCGTTGCGGCTGAATTTGATATTATCAATACCGATCGTGCGGCTGGTACGATTACCGGTTCCGCTGTAACACTCGCACACGGTGCGGAAGGTCTTCCAGACAATACCGTTCAATTCACATTCAACGGCTCGGCTGGACAAAGCTTTGGCGCTTTCCTTCCAAAAGGTTTGACGTTTACAGTAAATGGAGACGCGAACGATTACTTCGGTAAAGGTCTTTCAGGCGGACGCCTTGTTGTTCGTCCACACAGCGATGCAAACCTTGTGCCGCATGAACATGCTATTTGCGGAAACGTAAACTTATACGGTGCAACAAGCGGTGAAGCCTTTATTAACGGCCGTGCCGGAACACGTTTTGCTGTTCGTAACAGCGGTGCCGATATTGTCGTGGAAGGCGTAACGGATCACGGCTGTGAGTACATGACAGGCGGACGTGTTGTGATTCTTGGTCCAACTGGCCGCAACTTTGCAGCTGGTATGTCCGGCGGTATTGCTTACCTGTACGCTCCAGAACGTGATCGTGCTGAAAGCCGCGTCAACCGTGAAATGGTTCTGACAGAATCATTGGACAGCTTACAAGAAGAAAACGAATTAAAAACATTGATTACACGTCATCTACAATGGACAGGCAGTCCGATTGCCGCTTCTATTCTTGAAAATTGGGAAACGGAGAAACACCACTTTATCCGGGTTATCCCTTACGAATACAAAGAAATGATGAAATCTATTTCTTACTATGAACAGCAAGGAATGAAAACGGCTGATGCGAAGTACGCAGCATTTACAGAGAAAAAAATGCCAGTCGTTGAGAACGCGTAAGAAAGGAGAATGAATTGATGGGGAAAGCTACCGGTTTTATCGAATATGAACGCAAAACAGCTCCAGGGCGCAACCCGGCTGAACGGATAAAAGACTGGAGAGAATATACGACAAAGCTTCCGGAAAAAGAACTGCAAATTCAAGGAGCCCGCTGCATGGACTGCGGGACTCCTTTCTGCCACACTGGCCAGATGATCGGAGGTACACCGTCCGGATGTCCGCTTTACAATTTGATTCCAGAGTGGAATGATCTTGTATACCGCGGCCGCTGGAAAGAAGCGCTGGATCGTTTGCTGAAAACAAATAACTTCCCAGAGTTCACGGGCCGTGTCTGCCCTGCTCCGTGTGAAGGATCTTGTACAGTCGCGATTACAGATCCTGCCGTTGCGATTAAATCGATTGAAAAAGCGATTATCGACAAAGGATTTGAAGAAGGCTGGATTACACCAAATCCACCTAAACGCCGTACTGGCAAACGTGTAGCTGTTGTTGGTTCTGGTCCTGCCGGCCTTGCCGCAGCAGACCAGCTGAACAAAGCCGGCCATCTTGTAACGGTATTTGAGCGCGACGATCGTATCGGCGGCTTGCTTATGTATGGTATTCCTTCTATGAAACTTGAAAAAGAAACGGTTGAACGCCGCGTTAACCTGCTCAAAAATGAAGGCATTGAATTTGTTGTGAACACAACAATCGGTAAAGATATTACAAAAGAACAGCTGAAAGAAGAATACGATGCAGTGATTCTTTGTGCGGGCGCGCAAACACACCGTGACATCGTGATCGAAGGCCGTGACTCAGAAGGTATTTACCTTGCGATGGATTATTTAACAAGAAGCATTAAAGGCTTGTTAAATGAGTCTGAGGAAGGGGTAATCTCTGCAGAAGGCAAAAACGTCATCGTAATTGGCGGTGGTGATACAGGTGCTGACTGTGTGGCAACAGCGATTCGCCAAGGCGCTAAAAGCGTTGTTCAATTCGGCAAGCACGAAGCTCAGCCTGTGAGACGCACTAAAAACAACCCGTGGCCACAGTATCCAAATGTATTTGAATTGGATTACGCGTATGCAGAAGCAGCTGCTGTTTACGGTGAAGACCCCCGTGAATATTTGATTGCGACAACAAAGTTTGTAGCGGATGAACATGGCAAATTAAAAGAACTTCATACGGTTCGTATGGAAAAAACGTATCTTGAAGATGGCAGCTATACAATGGAAGAAATTCCTGGCAGTGAGCAAGTGTGGCCTGTTGAGCTTGTGCTTGTAGCAATTGGCTTCAGCGGAACAGACATGCCGCTTGCTTCCCACTTCGGTGTAGATACAACAGCACGCAATACTGTACTTGCGAAATACGGCAAATACACAACAAACGAAGAAGGCATTTTTGCGGCCGGCGATATGCGCCGTGGACAAAGCCTTGTTGTTTGGGCGATTCATGAAGGGCGCGAAGCTGCACGTGAAGCAGATCGCTTCCTTATGGGTGAAACAAAGCTTCCTTAATCAGCTCTCCAAGCTGCCTCTTACGAGAGGCAGCTTTTTCATTTACAGAATAGGAGAGCCCTTCTTTACGCTGTCACAGCGATTATATGAGCCGTACATGTGCATAAAAAAAGAACCAGCTCCCGCTAGTCCCGTCTTAAATAGTGTAAAAAGGTTTCTGCTGTTTTCGTCATAAAAGGGGCATCTGGAATGATCGCATAAAAATTCCGCTCATAATACAAATTCCCGCCGCCTACAATCTTCAGCTTCTCAAGCTCCAGCTCATTTCGAATCGTCCATTCCGACAAAAGAGCCACTCCCAGTCCTGCTTCAACTGCTTCTTTAATAATCTGCGTGCTGCCAAATTCTAAAATCTTAGCCGGCCGAATGCCGTTTTTAGCGGCAAACCAGTCAAATGCTTCTCTTGTGCCAGACCCCTGCTCTCTGACAATCCATGTTTCTTCATTTAAATGAACACGTTTTTCACTGTTTTCTTTTTTCCCCTTGATCACGTACATTTTATCGGAGGCAATTTTTTCAGCAATCAGCTTGTCTGAAGCCACTGTTCCTTCCACAACGCCAAGGTCAATTTCATTATGGATGACCTTTTCGGCAATTTCCTGCGTGTTCCCAATCGTAATATAGGGATCAACAGACGGAAACTTATTGAGGAAATCCGCTACAATGTGCGGCAAAATGTATTCCCCAAACGAATAGCTTGCGCCAACGGCGAGCTTCCCCTTTACTTCACCGGCTAAATCCTCTACTGCCTGCTTCATCTTATCATTTAGCGTAGAAATTTCCCCGCCATAATAAGCAACAAGGCTGCCTGCTTTCGTCAAACGGATTTTTTTGTTCGTTCGGTCAATTAATTTAATGCCAAGCTCATCCTCAAACGACTTAATATACTGGCTTACAGCCGGCTGGGTGATAAACAGCTCTTCTGCTGCTCTTGAAAAGTTCATATGCTTTACTACAGTTAAAAAAACCTTTAATTTTTGTTCCATATCCGCCCACCATCATACGTGATTGCTTTTCACTTTTTATTAGCTGTTTCTATTTTAGCATGATTGAGAAGGAAAAAGGGAATTGAAGGCAAACAAAAAGCATTCAGATGTCCTCCAATGACATCTGAATGCTTTGTTTTGTTTTAAAGGGATCAGCTATTCTCCAATAACAGCTGAAAGTAAGTATCTCGTTGCGTCCAGCCGTTCTCCGATAACCGCTGAACAAGAGATGTGTTTATTTTTTCATTAAGCTGTACAAAACTGCTTTTTGAGCATGCATGCGGTTTTCAGCTTGCTGGAACACGACAGACGCTTCTCCGTCCATCACGCCGGCAGACACTTCTTCCCCGCGATGCGCTGGCAGGCAATGCATAAACTTGCATTCTGGGTTCGCCTGGGCGAGCAGTGCTTCGTTCACCTGATACGGCGCAAAAGCTTCCAATCGAAGAGCAGACTCTTCTTCCTGCCCCATACTGGTCCAGACATCCGTGTAAATAAAATCGGCTCCCTGCACAGCTTCAGCCGGATCTTCTGTAAAGGTAACGACTGCGCCTGTTTGAGCGGCAATTTCCTTTGTTTTTTGAATGACTGTACTGTCTGCTTCGTACCCTTTCGGTGCTGCTAAAGCAAAGTCCATGCCCATCATTACAGCGCCAATCATTAGAGAGTGAGCAACGTTATTGCCGTCGCCGATATACACCATTTTGCTGCCTTTAAAGCTTCCTTTAAGCTCATATACCGTCAATAAATCAGCCAGCGCCTGGCATGGGTGGTATAAATCCGTCAGCCCGTTAATAACCGGAACCGATGCTGCTTCTGCCAGCTTTTCGATTCGGTCATGGCCGTGCGTACGGATCATAATCCCATCCAGGTATCCTGATAACACTTTACCCGTGTCTTCAATGGTTTCACCGCGGCCAATTTGCAGCTGGTCTGAGCTTAAAAACATGCCGTTGCCGCCAAGCTGAAGAATGGCTGCTTCAAATGAGACACGTGTTCTAGTGGAATTTTTCTCGAAAATCATACCGAGAATCTGTCCTTTTAAAGCATCAAAATAAGCTTCTTTTCGTTTTTTCATATCGTCAGCCAGAACGATCAATGCTTCTACTTCTTCTGCGCTGAAATCGAGAAGTTTCAAGAAATCTTTTCCTTTTAAATCGAGTTCTTTTACTTTTTCTATCGTGATCATAAAGGTCACCCCGACGTGCCGTCACCGTTGTTATATTTATATTTATACACTATACAGAATTAAAATACAACCTATTTGCCAATTTTTTTTGCTTTTCTTTCTAAAAACTTTCTCTTCATGTATACTCTTTACGGAAGGAAAAGGTGATAAAGGATGAGAAAAAAAACACGAATGCAAGATACGATCACGGTAAAATCCGCTCAAGTATTCCCGCCGGATACGAACTATTACGGTACACTATTCGGCGGAAAATTAATGGCTCATATTGATGACGTGGCTTCTATTTCCGCAACACGCTTTGCACGCAATCCGACTGTCACTGCTTCTACGGACTCTGTTGACTTTATACGGCCGATTAAAGTAGGCGATACAGTTACACTGATGGCCATGGTTACGTATACAGGCCGTTCGAGTATGGAAGTTTTCGTCCGGGTAACCTCTGAAAATCTCATTACAGGTGACAAAGAAGTGGCGGCTCTTTCTTTTTTGACATTTGTCGCGATTGATCAAAACGGCAAGCCCGTGGAAGTCGGCGAGGTTATACCGGAGACGGAAGAAGAAAAATGGCTGTTTGAAACAGCACCTGCCCGGGCCGCTCATCGGAAATCCAGAAAAGATCATAGTAAAGAACTAGCTGCCTTTTTTAAAAAGGTATGACCTTTGTACCCTCTTTTTCGTAACAAAATTTAAGTTTTCGTAACAAGACCGCTCTTTCCCCCTGTAAGAGCGGCTTTTTTTATTGTCATGACTGTAATATACAAAGATTCATCTTTTTGTCCCATGTACGGGTGTTTCCCTTCTTTCTTATAATGGGCGCAGGCGAAAAAATGCCGTTTGGAGGAATGGATACTATGTTGGGACAAGCTGAAATCGGTATTGATTTGGGCACAGCAAATTTGCTCGTTTACAGCAAAGACAAAGGCATCATTTTAAATGAACCTTCCGTTGTAGCCCTTGATATGGATACGAAAAAAGTACTTGCGGTTGGCGCGGACGCCAAAGAAATGATCGGAAAAACCCCTGGGCGGATTGCCGCAGTGCGCCCGATGAAAGATGGAGTAATTGCTGACTTTGATGTAACTTCTGAAATGTTAAAAGAATTGATGAAAAAAGCAGGAAAAGCGGCTGGATTCACGATCCGCAAGCCAACGGTTGTGGTTTGTACACCATCTGGCGCAACAGGTGTAGAACGCCGGGCGATTCAAGATGCCATTAAATCAAGCGGTGCCAAAACGGTGCACTTGATTGAAGAACCGGTCGCAGCCGCAATCGGTGCGGACCTTCCGGTAGAAGAGCCCATTGCGAATTTGATTGTTGATATCGGCGGCGGGACAACAGAAGTAGCGATTATTTCGTACGGCGGTGTTGTTTCATGCAATTCAATCCGCCTTGCTGGTGATAAACTGGACGAAGACATCATTCAATATATTCGCAAGGAATATAATTTGTTAATTGGTGAACGAACAGCGGAAAAAGTAAAAATAGAAATCGGCTATGCGCCGGTTGAGCACAATGAACTTCATATGGATGTGCGCGGCCGTGATCTTGTAACCGGCCTTCCAAAAACAGTACGTGTCAGCTCTTATGAGATTCAAAAAGCACTGCGCGAATCGCTTCTGGCTATCCTGGAAACGATCCGTGTTACACTTGAATCTTCCCCTCCAGAGCTGAGCGGCGACATTGTCGACCGCGGCGTTGTGATCAGCGGCGGCGGCTCGCTTTTAAATGGCCTTCAGGAATGGCTGGCAGAAGAAATTATCGTGCCGGTTCATTTAGCGCCAAATCCGCTTGAATCCGTAGCAATTGGAACAGGACGCTCGCTTCATGTCCTCAAAAAATTACAAAAAGTAACGTCATAATCAAAAACAGGCTGCCGTATTCGGCAGCCTGTTTTGTTTAAACGTGTTGTTTCGCGTTCGGCCTATTCGGTACAAGCTGTCCATCCTTTATTGGTAAGGAGCGGCCTGATAAAAAAAGTTTGGTGACAGAATCGTATTATCATAGGTGCGATGGAAAATATGAGTGGCAGCAGGAGATACGGGCGGAATGAGCCATGTCCAGTCTCCAGTTGCCCTTCTGCCGGCTGCTTCTTCGTTTTGTTCAAAGATGCGGTGCTGTCTCGCTGCCGTATGATGATCGACAATGGTAACCCCGGCTTGTTTAAACGAGTGAAGAACGGCAACATTCAGCTCTACAAGAGCCCGGTCTTTCCATAAAGAAGAAGCATACTGCGTGTCCAGGCCGATCACGTCTGCTACAGCTGGCAGCCGGTTGTACCGGTTTTCATCAGCCAAATTACGCGCACCGATTTCTGTACCCATATACCAGCCATTAAACGGCGCAGCTTGGTAGTCGATACCGCCAATCTCAAGCCGCATATCTGAAATGACTGGAACCGCGTACCATTTAAGCTCCAATTCTTTAAAAGACAGAATGTCCGGATGGACAAGGTTCACTTCCACCCGGCATTTTTTAGGAACATCCTGCCAGACGGGAGGATTGCTGCCGATTTGGACGACCCAGGGCAGCAGATCAAAGTCACTTCCTTTTCCCCGCCAGCCGAGCGACTCACACTTTTCGGTCAGCGTGCGGGAATGTGGATCCCCGGCATGTTCATACCCCGCATAGCGAAGCAGCTGATGATTCCAAATTCGAATTTTTTGTTCCTGCTGATCCGGCCGAAAAATCGTAATAGCCGGCCGGATTTTACCGTCATTGTGAGCAAAAACAACATGCCGCTCAAGTGCACGAAACACATCCAGCGCTGTTTCGGCAGTTCGTTCATCAAACACATGGAGCGTCTGCCAAAACAGCCGGCCGATACAGCGGTTGCTGTTCCGCCATGCAAGTTTCGCCCCATACTCCAATTCTTCAAAGGTATGTGTATATGTACCCGACTCTTCTATTTCACGGTAAACCTGCTCGAGCCTCGCTTTCGCTTCCTCACCCGGCCGACTTGTTTCCTGATAAAAGTCGATAATAAATTGCTTTGCTTTCTGCCATCGTGTTTTGTTCATGCTCGATCCCTCTCTTCATCAAAATTATACCAGTATTTGGGCTTTATGACCTTGAACATTTAGTGTCAGCCGGTTATAATTTAGATAGTTAGACAATAATCTAAATAAGGAGGCTGTTCATGTCTGCCACTCTTGTATTTAAGGCTCTCTCTGATCCCACCCGGCGCTCTATTATCGAGCTGCTGAAAAAACAGGATATGACAGCCGGTGACATTGCAGAGCATTTTCAAATGACCAAACCGAGTATTTCCCACCACCTCCACACGCTGCAAAATGCCGGACTTGTTTTGTCTGAACGTAAGGGCCAGCACATTATTTATTCACTCAATACAACCGTTTTTCAGGATATTGTTTCCTGGATGCTGACGGTATCTGGAAAGGAGAAAGAAAAATGAAAAATCGTTTCTTTTGGATGATCGTGTTACTTGCTTCTTTTGCCAGTATTGCTGCACTTCCCTACCTGCCGGATCAAGTCGCAACACATTGGGGTCCCTCCGGAGAAGCCGATGGCTATTCTTCAAAATGGTTTGGCGCTCTTTTCGGTCCCGCGATGATTCTTTTGATTGGCAGTCTTTTTAAGCTTCTTCCCAAAATAGATCCGCGCCGGCAAAATTACGATAAGTTTCAAAGCAGTTATTCGATTATCGCCAATGCCTCACTGACTCTTATTTTCGTCATTCATCTCCTGCTGCTCACAAATGGGCTTGGCTATGAAGTGCATATGGATACCGCTGTTTCTCTTTTGATCGGGGCTCTTTTTATGATTATTGGAAATTACATGCCCCGTATGCGTCCCAGCTATTTTGTCGGCATCCGGACACCTTGGACGCTTGCAGACGACCGTATTTGGACCAAAACACACCGCACCGGCGGATGGCTGTTTGCTGCAGGCGGGCTTGTGCTGATGGCATCGGCTCTTTTGCCGGCTGCTGTAAAAATACCGACACTGATTGGTGTGGTCATTTTAATTATCTCTATCCCCTATTTTCAGTCTTACCTTTTATTTAAGAAAAGCCATCATTAACCAGTCCCTTTTAGCGAAAATTGCTATTGACTCGATCGTATAGAGACGTTATGATATTTTTAATTATTCTTGCAATTTTATAAACTCATTCTTATCAAGAGAAGCCGAGGGTACTGGCCCGATGACGCTTCAGCAACCAGCCGTACGGTCAGGTGCTAAATCCAGCAGACTGAAACGGTCTGGAAGATGAGAAGGAACGGACAACACATACATGTTGAAAAGCCTTCTTGCCATTAAGAAGGCTTTTTTTATTTTATTATTCAGTATAAGAGAGGATGCTGCGCCATGACACTGCTCGACAAGTTAAAAACAAGCGTGCTGACTGCCGATGGAGCGATGGGTACATTATTGTATTCTTATGGAATCGATTTTTGCTATGAAGAACTGAACATGGAAAAGCCGGAAGTCATTGAAAAAATCCACAGCGACTACATTCAAGCCGGAGCGGATGTTATTCAAACGAATACGTATGGCGCGAATGCTTTAAAGCTTTCCCGGTATGGAATGGAAAGCCGTGTACGTGAATTGAACGAAGCGGCGCTGCGTATCGCGAAACGGGCGGCGGCTCCGGGCGGCCAGTTTGTACTTGGCACAATCGGCGGCATTCGCGGCATCCGTAAAAGTACAGCGACCAACGATGAAATTCTCGCTTCTGTACGCGAGCAGGCCGAAAGCTTATTAGCCGGAGATCCAGACGGACTGCTGCTTGAAACATATTATGATTTTGAAGAATTGACCGATACTGTAAAGCTTCTTCGTCAAATGAGCAATGTGCCGATCATTGCCCAAGTATCCATGCATGAGCCAGGTGTTCTGCAAAATGGACTGACTTTAAATAATGCTCTTTCTCAGCTTGAAGGCATCGGAGCGGACGTGGTCGGTGTCAACTGCCGTCTCGGTCCTTATCATACGATTCAGGCGTTTGAAGAAGTGACACTGCCAAGCAAAGCATTTCTTTCCGCTTATCCGAATGCGAGCCTGCTGGATGTAGAAGATGGCCGGATTGTTTATGAATCAGAAGCCGACTATTTCGGACGGGCGGCCGTTCTTCTTCGCAACGAAGGTGTCCGCTTAATTGGCGGCTGCTGCGGCACAACACCGAAGCATATTGAGGCGGCGAAAAAACACCTTGCCGGCCTTCCTCCTTTGACGGAGAAAAAAGTACAAACGAAAAAACCCATTATTATTCAAGAAGCGGCACCGGCGACAGATGTCTCCATTTGTGAAAAAGCGAAAACAGAGCGCACCATTATCGTTGAGCTTGATACACCTAAAACACTTGTAGCGGACAAGTTCATCGAAGGTGCGAACGCACTTTATAAAACAGGCATTGATGCCGTGACGATGGCGGATAACTCTCTTGCTTCCCCACGCGTCAGCAACATGGCGATGGGTGCTACGCTAAAAATGAAGCATGATGTTCGTTCTCTCGTTCACATTACGTGCCGCGACCGCAATTTAATCGGCTTGCAATCCCACTTGATGGGTCTCGATGCGCTCGGCCTTCATGATGTTCTCGCGATCACAGGCGATCCGACAAAGGTCGGCGACTTCCCTGGCGCGACCAGTGTGTATGATGTTTCAAGCCTAGAGCTTATTCAGCTCATTAAACAATTAAACGAAGGGATTTCTTTTTCTGGTAAACCGCTGAAAAAGAAAGCCAACTTCTCCGTTGCTGCGGCTTTTAACCCGAATGTCCGCGTACTGGACCGTGCTGTTAAGCGGATGGAGAAAAAAATCGAATGTGGTGCAGACTACTTTATTACACAGCCGGTGTTTACAAAAGAAAAAATTGTTGAAGTATATGAGGCAACGAAGCATTTATCAACACCGGTGTTTATCGGTATTATGCCACTGACCAATATGCGGAATGCTGAATTTTTACATCACGAAGTACCGGGAATCAAGCTGTCGGATGAAACGCTTGAGCGTATGCGTGCCTGCGGCGAAGACCGCGAAGCGTCTGCAAAAGAAGGCGTTCAAATTGCCAAGGAATTGATTGAGACAGCAGCCGGCTTGTTTAACGGCTTGTACTTGATTACACCATTTTTACGCTATGACATGTCAATTGAACTGATTCACTTCATAAAAGAACTTGATGCACAGAAAGAAAGCGGGGCTGTTTATGACCACACATCTTATTGAACAAGAGCTGAAAAAACGCATCCTCCTCATTGATGGCGCAATGGGGACGATGCTCCAAAATGCGGATTTAACACCAGAGGACTTCGGCGGCGAAGAGTATGACGGCTGCAACGAAAATCTTGTCCTCACAAGACCGGACGTGATCGAACGTATCCACCGCGAATATTTAGAAGCGGGCGCGGACATTATTGCGACGAATACATTCGGAGGCACTCCGGTTGTATTAGATGAGTACGACCTCGGTGATCAAGCATACGAAATCAACCTGCGCGCCGTACAAATTGCCCGAAAAGCCGTAGACGAATTTTCAACGCCGGACTGGCCCCGCTTTGTCGCCGGCGCAATGGGACCGACAACGAAAACATTGTCTGTCACCGGTGGTATTACCTTTGACGCGCTCGTTGATGACTTTGAGCTGCAGGCAAAAGCGCTGATTGAAGGCGGCGCGGATTTGATCTTAATGGAAACGAGCCAGGATATGCTGAATGTAAAAGCCGGCACACTTGGCATCCGCCGCGCTTTTGATGCAGCGGGCGTGGAGCTTCCGGTGATGATTTCAGGCACCATTGAGCCAATGGGCACGACGCTTGCCGGACAGAATATTGAAGCCTTTTACATTTCAATTGAGCATATTAAGCCGCTCTCTGTCGGCTTAAACTGCGCCACTGGCCCTGAGTTTATGACCGATCATATTCGTTCTCTGTCTGACCTTGCGACAAGCTATGTAAGCTGTTATCCAAATGCCGGTCTTCCCGATGAGGAAGGTCGTTATCATGAATCACCAGACTCACTGGCGCAAAAATTGTCGGCTTTCGCCGATAAAGGCTGGCTGAATATCGTCGGCGGCTGCTGCGGTACAACTCCTGAACATATCCGGGTTATGCGGGAAGCGGTCAAGGATAAACAGCCGCGCGTATCGCCTGAACATCCACACGGACATGCTGTTTCGGGTATTGAGCCGCTTTTATATGACGATTCTATGCGTCCCCTTTTCATTGGAGAGCGGACAAATGTAATCGGCTCACGTAAGTTCAAGCGGCTCATCGTCGAAGGAAAATTCGAGGAAGCTTCTGAAATTGCCCGGGCACAGGTGAAAGGCGGCGCCCATGTCATTGACATCTGTCTGGCTAACCCAGACCGTGAAGAGCTGGACGACATGAAAGCATTTATGGCAGAAGTCGTTAAAAAAGTAAAAGTCCCTCTTGTGATCGACTCTACCGATGAAAAAGTCATTGAAGAAGCGTTGAAATTTTCACAAGGTAAGTCCATTATTAACTCGATTAACTTAGAAGACGGTGAAGAACGCTTTGACGCGGTGATGCCGCTTGTGAAAAAGTATGGTGCGTCAGTAGTGGTTGGGACAATTGATGAAGAAGGAATGGCCGTTACACGCGAGCGCAAGCTGGAAATCGCCATTCGCTCACATGATTTGCTTGTAGAAAAATGGGGGCTTGCACCAGAAGATATTATTTTTGACCCGCTTGTCTTCCCTGTCGGCACAGGTGACGAGCAGTATATCGGCTCTGCTGTTGAAACCATCGAAGGGATCCGCCTGATTAAAGAACGGCTTCCGAAATGCTTAACAGTTCTCGGCGTAAGTAACGTGTCATTCGGCCTTCCTCCTGTCGGCCGTGAAGTGCTGAACGCCGTGTACCTCTACCATTGTACGCAGGCAGGTCTTGATTACGCGATTGTTAACACGGAAAAGCTCGAACGGTATGCCTCGATTCCAGAAGAAGAAATCAAGCTTGCCGATAATTTGCTGTTTACAACAACCGACGAAACGCTTGCGGTGTTCACTGACTTTTACCGTGACAGAAAAAAAGAGAAAAAAGAAGCAGACATGCCGAAAACCGTGCCGGAGCGGTTAAGCTATTACGTAGTTGAAGGTACAAAAGAAGGCCTTCTGCCTGATCTTGAAGCAGCACGCGGTATGTACGATGATCCGCTTGATATCATTAACGGGCCGCTCATGAAAGGAATGGCCGAAGTTGGCCGGCTGTTTAACGACAACCAGCTGATTGTTGCCGAGGTTCTGCAAAGTGCAGAAGTCATGAAAGCATCCGTTGCTTACCTCGAGCAGTTTATGGAGAAAAAAGAAGACGATACAGGAAAAGGCAAAGTTATTTTGGCTACCGTCAAAGGTGATGTTCATGACATCGGTAAAAACCTCGTCGATATCATTTTAAGCAACAACGGCTTTAAAGTAATTGACGTCGGCATCAAAGTAACACCACAGGCATTGATTGACGTGATTCGTAAAGAAAAGCCGGATATGGTCGGCCTGTCAGGACTACTTGTTAAGTCCGCCCAGCAGATGGTGATTACTGCCCAGGATTTTAAATCAGCAGATATTGATGTCCCTATTTTAGTTGGCGGCGCCGCTCTGTCACGCCGGTTTACCGAAACAAAAATTTCCCCGGAATACAGCGGGCCGGTTTTGTATGCCAAAGATGCGATGGATGGGCTTGATATTGCCAACCGCCTGCAAAATGCTGAACAAAAAGTGACGCTTTTGCAGGAGCTTGAAGAGAAAAAAGAAAAACGAAAAGCGGTTGAAGCGTACCGCGACGAACGAAAAGAGCAGGCTGTTGCCGTCGCGCCGAAACCGGTAAAAACAGTCCGTGAAGACGTTCCTGTTTTTGTTCCTCGTGATACACGCCGCCGCGTGCTGAAGGATTATGCAATTTCACACTTGAAGCCGTATGTGAACATGCAGACATTAATCGGCCATCACCTCGGCATGAAAGGCAATGTGAAAAAGCTGCTCGAAGAAAAAAATGAAAAAGCGATTCAACTTCATGAAACCGTGACAGGCTTTTTGAACCAGGGCACCTTAAAAACAGCAGCTGTGTATCAATTTTTCCCGGCACAGTCTCAAGGTGATGATGTAGTTGTTTATGACCCGGCGGATGCGAAAACGGAAATCGAACGATTCACTTTCCCGCGCCAGGAAAAAGAGCCGTTCCTTTGCCTGGCTGACTACGTAAAATCAGTCGAAAGCGGCGAAATGGATTACGTTGGCTTTTTCGTGGTAACAGCCGGCTTCGGTGTACGGAATGCGGCCGTTAAGCTGCGTGAGGAAGGCAAGTTTTTAGACAGCCACGCCCTTCAGTCCACCGCGCTTGAGCTCGCAGAAGGCTTTGCCGAGCGTATTCACCAGGAAATGCGCGACCAATGGGGCTTCCCGGATCCTGTTGACTTTACGATGCGTGAACGATTCGCGGCCAAATACCAGGGCCAGCGTTTTTCATTCGGGTATCCAGCTTGTCCGAACCTTGAAGACCAGGAAAAACTGTTTGGCCTGATCCAGCCGGAAGAAATCGGTGTTCATTTAACGGAAGGCTTTATGATGGAGCCGGAAGCATCCGTTTCCGCCATTGTCTTTGCTCATCCGGATGCCCGTTATTTTAACGTTCATTAAAACTTTAACCCGTGAAGCATGGGCTAACAGTCGATATATGCTTTTCGACTGTTAACATCTCTCGCTCAACACTTAAAAAGCCGTCCCTTATGGACGGCTTTTCAGTGTATAGACAAATTCTTTCGCTTTAAAAAAGAACCGATAAGTGATGTTGAAGATCAATAAGCTGTGACCTTATTAGCTCCATACAATCTTGTCGCAAGCCACTTGGCGGCATCCAGGCAGCGCAGACTCCTATGGGACGAGCGGGCTCAGCGCCTGCCCCATGGAAAACGGAGCTGCCTGGATGCCGCCGATCCTACCCTGCCCTATTCATGTGCACGGTTATCCATATCATTTGTCTACAGTCTGAAAAGCCGCCCATTATGGACGGCTTTTTTCTTTCTCAAAAAATAAAATCAATGCCGGCAGCAAAAGCCCCCTTACAAAAAAGGTATCAATGAGAATGCCGACTGCAACAATGAATCCAAATACAAACAGCACTTCAATGGGCTGTGTCATCAAAACGGCAAAGGTAGCAGCCAATATAATACCGGCGGATGAAATCACCCCTCCTGTTTTGGCTACAGCCCGTTCAACTGCTGCTTTGAGCGAATGCTTTTTTCGTTCTTCCATGTAACGTGAAACGAGAATAATATTATAATCGATGCCGAGCGCAACGAGGAACACGAACGAATACAGCGGCACTCTTGTACTGATGGCGTCGATGCCAAACAGCACATTGGTTAAAAACAGCCCCAGGCCAAGCGCAGATAAAAACGACAGGACGATCGTCCCGACCATGTAAAGCGGCATTTTCCACGAGCGCGTCAGGATGATGAGCAGGACAAAAAGCAGGATAATTTCAAGCGCTACAATAAGCAGTAAATCCCGATCGTTCAACTCCCGGTCATCCAGTTTCTCGGCTGTTTCCCCGGCAAAGAACAGCTTGCCTTCTATTCCCGCATCGTCAAGGAGCGCCTCCTCCCGCTCTCTTAAACCGGACAACGTATTAAGCGCTTTTTCACTATAAGGGCTCGCTTCGAAAGCGAGGGTCAGCTCATGTGCATTTCCTGATGCTTCAGATGTCTGCGGGATGGCAGATAAAATACCTTCCTGTTTGTTAAGCTCTGCAGCTAAAGCAGCCGGATCCCCATTCCCTTCATAAATTACGGTTGTCGGCGATACATCTCCCGCCGAAAATTTATCCTCAATGATACGATATCCGACAAGAGACGGCATATCATCCGGGAAGGATTTTAATGTATCAAATTCATATTTAATATTGACTACGTTAAAAGCCGAGACAAGAAGAAATACAAGTACAATACCGCCGGAGAGTACAGGTTTAGTTGTCACAAAACGCGCCACGCGTCCCCAAAGGCCGCTCTCTTTTTTCTCCCCTTCTCCCGCCTTAGGCACCTTCGGCCAAAATGACCGCCGTCCAAACAACTGAAACAAAGCCGGCACAAGTGTGACAGAAGCAAGCATAATCACTGCCATGACGGTGGCAAAAAGCGGCGCAAAGTTTTGATAATCGCGAATATGCGCAAAAAACAACACAAGCATCGCTGCAAGCACGGTACCGCCAGAGAAAAAAACTGGCTCTCCTGTTTCCCTCATAGCCCATTTCATTGCATCCAATTTGCTTTCATGGCGGCGCAGCTCTTCACGAAAACGCGCCAGCACAAACAGCGAGTAGTCAGTGACTGCCGCAAACAACAAAATCGTCATAATAGACAGAGCCTGACTGCTCATCTCAAGCCCCGCGGCTCCATAAATACCTAATATCCGATCTGTCACTGCATACACGAGACCGGATGCCAAAAGTGGGATAAACGCAAGCAGCGGTGAACTATAAATCACAATAAGCAAAACTAAAATAAGAACAACCGTTGATAACAGCAGTACAATATCTGCTCGTGAAAAAAGGGCAGTCGTATCGGCCGCAATACCGGCTGGCCCGGTTACATACACTTTACTGCTGGATTGTTCTCCAGCAATTTTTGTGATCTGGTTAATACGCGGCTCAAACTCTTTGCTGGTGAAGCCTTCCTGAAACACAACAGGGATAGCTGCGGCAGAGGCATCCGCTGATAAAAACTCGGCTCGCGCCTGAGGCGGCAGCTGAGCAAACGGTGCTATGCCCGTGATCCCGTCTACTTCTTTCTCAATAGAGGCGAGCGTCCTGGCAATCTCCGTTTCCTCTACTTTTCCATTTTCCTCGTTAAAAACGAGAATAGCCGGCGTGCCGCCTTCGTCCGGGAAATACTCTTCCACTTTTTTTGCCGCCTCAATCGATGCTGCATCCTCTGGCAGCGATTCAAAAGCATCCGCGGTGTAATCACGTACTGCCGGTGCCCATACGCTTAACATCACAATTCCCAGCAGCCAGGCTACGAGCACGGTCCACATTCCTTTTTTCGTCGCCACCCAATCCGTCAGCGGCTGGAGTGCTTTTTTCATATCTGTTCCTCCTTAAGCAGCTAGAATATCTTTATTAAATTCTATTTCTGACACAACTGTCAAATTTAAAATGTAAAAAACGGAGCGTCAATGCGCTCCGCTTCCTTCATACCATAATGTAAACAAGTAATCCGCCCATTCATGCGGCGGCAGCTGCAGGGAATTTGGTGTATTAATCAGCTGAAAAAACAAACCGGCCAGAACCTTAATAGGGATGTCTGAACGAATCGTGCCCTGTTTTTGCGCGGTGTCAAAAATCCGATCCAGCTGTCCGCGCAAATGCTTAAGCATAACTAGTACGTCTTTCACCTGCTGTGCCGCTTTTTCAGATTGCGTGACATCCACTTTGCGGGCGTCTCCTAAAAAATAATGAAGATCTGCTTCTTCCATGTATACACGCAAGAGCTGCTGCAGCGCTTGAATCGGGTCCGTTTCATCGACTCTTCCGGCTTTTACAAGAGCCCGTACCATTGCCCGCTTCATGACAGCTGCTGCTACCTCTTCTTTGTTTGCATAATATTGATAAATCGTGCTGCGCGCTCCTGGCAGATGGCTGGCCAGCAGCTTTAAATGAAAGCTGCTGTAACCGTGCTGCACAATAAGCGCCTCCGCCGTATCCAAAAGCTCATCTTCTGTAAATGCCCGTTTTCGCCCCACGGCGACCGCCCCTTTAATCCAATTCTTTCCCTCAGTTTATCATGGGGCACCGGTTTGTTCCACACAAGGCTGTTTCCATATCAAAAGAGCCTGCTTGAAACAAGCAGGCTCTTTTGATTTTACATTGCTTCCGATACAGAGCCCATGCTCTCCGTCATCCAGAGAAGGCTCTTATCTGCCAATGCTGCTTTTTCGATTTGTTGATGCGGTTCTCCGTCTGTTCCTACCGTGATTTTTGAATGGATAAAGTAGGTTTGCTCGTCTGTTTCGGCGTATACGCCGGCAAGCACATCTTCATCGAACAAAATTCCTTTGACGGAAGCGCCTTTGAACAGCTTTAAATTCGAAAAGGATTCAGCCTGCCGATACAGCGCGAGCAGCACCATTCGGTTCATATGTCCATTATGCTTATATAAAGGCTTCATGAGCAGCTGCTGTACTTTTTCTTCTTCCAGAAAAACGTAGAGCTCCTGCATCGCCGGTTTAATATGCCGGTCAACGCTATCAAGCAGCTGAAGCTCATACATAAGCTGTGTAAACGACGTTTCATTTTGCTGTTGTGGCTGATGGAAATCCGGGTTCCTCTCCAGCACGATCACATTCATGCCCTGCTTTGCTAAAAAAAGCCCCATAATCATCCCGGCCGGCCCGTCTCCTGCAATACAGATATCCGTTTCCAATGTCACAGCACCGGCTTGTTGGCTTGTGATTGCAGTGGTGTCCATTTCCATCTTCCTTTCTTGAAAGTGTTAATTCTGTCTTGCTAATTTCACTATATAAAGAATCAAGATGGTTGTCTCGAAGTTTGTCAGAAAGATTGACAAACTTTTTTGATGATTCATTCTTTTTTAAGAAAGAAATTTGCTTTATTTCCGTTTTCCTGTTATTATGAAAAAGAATTATTTTTGTTCGGAAAAAGCTGTTAAGTGATAAACTTTCCATCTGAACGTAGTGAGCAAGGATAGTAACACAATGTGTGCACAGCACACGAGGAGGAAACACACATGGAACAAGGTAAAGTAAAATGGTTTAACGCAGAAAAAGGTTTTGGTTTCATCGAGCGCGAATCTGGAGATGACGTATTCGTTCATTTCTCAGCTATTCAAGGTGAAGGTTACAAATCTTTAGACGAAGGCCAAGCTGTAACATTTGATGTTGAAGCAGGTCAACGCGGACCACAAGCAACAAACGTACAAAAAGCTTAATTTCACTTCGTTATACGCAGCAGACTTTCTTTTGAAAGTCTGCTTTTTTTATTTAAAAACGGAAAGCCCTCTGTTTGAAATAAACAGAGGGCTGCATCAACATCAACATGGATTGTTAAATGGTATATTGAGTATACCACAAGATCTTTTTCCTGATGCTTTTATTTTCAAGATGTGTATTACACACCCATTTTCCGGCGAGAGTTGCTTACTTTTTTCGTTTGCTGGCTTTGCATTTTTTTCGTTGATGTATTAAAGCTTCCTTTTGCATTGCCGCCTGCATTTTGTGCTTTCTTTTCTTCCAGCTTTTTCATCATTGCTTCTTGCAGCGTCATTTTCTTTTCAGCCATCCTTATTCCTCCATGCTTGTTTTTTTCAGTGTATCATGTTTTTGCTTCATTTGCTTTTTATTTATAGAAACTTGCAGCCGGCTTTTTTGCCTTTTACGCAAAAAAGCTGTTTTAAACATCCAGTAAGCGCGATGCTTAAAACAGCTTTTTATCCATACTCAAAGTAGTGTTAGTGAGTAGTGTGACGTGCATTGTCCCGGTTGATAAGCGACAGAAATTTTAGTGAATATAATGCAGATAATCCAACAAGAATGTAAACGATTCTTGCCAGAAGAGCATCTTGTCCACCGAAAATGGAAGCCACTAAGTCAAATTGCAGCAAACCGACAAGAAGCCAGTTAATAC
Source organism: Domibacillus indicus (assembly GCF_023715895.1). Taxonomy (GTDB): domain Bacteria; phylum Bacillota; class Bacilli; order Bacillales; family Domibacillaceae; genus Domibacillus; species Domibacillus indicus_A. The sequence goes on from NZ_JAMBOO010000006.1 coordinate 58,097, forward strand.
CACCTACAATCAACAAAATGAGTGCAACAGAATCAAGAGCCTTCATGTTTCTGCACCTCCTTTCACTTCGTTACAATTAGTATTACCTTTATCCTCCATTTTGAAACATACAGCCAAAATAAGTTTTAAAAAAGCAGGATTGGGTTATAAATAAAACGTTTTACAACCGCAATGAAGTTCGTGATTATGGCTATACTAAAAAAAACGTGAGGAGTGAAAAAATGCTCAAAACAGAACAGTACGTGGACCGCATTAAACAGCACGCTGTCCGTTTTTCGCATGCTGAAGATCTGTCTCCTGTTGTTCAAGCGGCCAAAAATGCAAAATATGTCCTGCTTGGCGAGGCATCACATGGAACGTCCGAATTTTACACTACACGTGCCGCCATTACGAAACGACTGGTTGCGGAGCATGGCTTTTCCTTTATTGCAGTGGAAGGAGACTGGCCAGCCTGCTTTGAAGTGAACCGCTATATAAAAGGACAGGCGCCGGAGTATGCCAATGCGGAGGAAGTGCTTCGTTCTTTTCGCCGCTGGCCATCCTGGATGTGGGCAAACGATGAAATAGAAGACCTGGTAAATTGGCTATACGATTTTAATCAAACAAATGAAAAACAGGTTGGGTTTTATGGGATGGATGTGTACAGCCTGTGGGAATCCATGGAAGCCATTGTTGATTACTTGGAAGAGATTGGATCGCCTGATGTGGAGAAAGCGAAGCGGGCATTTGAATGCTTTGAACCCTTTCACCGCCAGGCCGAGCAATATGGCATTTCTGCTGCTTTTTACGGTGAAAGCTGCATGGAAGAAGTCATGGATTTACTCAAGACCATCCAGCAAAACCGAAAAACATATACGCATGATCCGGAAGCAGCCCTTAGTATGCAGGTAAATGCCCTTGCAGCGAAAAACGCAGAATCGTATTATCACGCAATGGTAACCAACGGAAATGAATCATGGAATATCCGTGACCGTCATATGGTAGAGGCTCTTGGATTTATTACGGCTCATTACGGAGCCGGCTCAAAAGGAGTCATATGGGAGCATAATACACATATTGGCGATGCGCGTGCCACAGATATGGCAGAAGAAAATATGATAAACGTCGGGCAGCTGACCCGGGAAATATACGGGCACAATCAAGTATTTGCAATCGGATTTGGTACTCACCGTGGTACTGTGATCGCTGCTGACAGATGGGGAGAAGAAATGGAAGTGATGCCGGTGCCGGAAGCAATGCCTGGAAGCTGGGAAGATATGCTTCATAAGGCCGGCGCCTTTAATCAATACATTTTATTTGGTCCTGAAAACCAGGATCTGTTTCGGGAAACAGTCGGACATCGGGCTATCGGTGTTGTTTATCACCCTGGAAGAGAACGATTTGGCAATTATGTTCCGTCGCGCTTATCCGAACGCTATAACGCTTTTATCCATATCGACAAAACGCACGCTTTGTCGCCGCACTTTTTTCATGGACTGCTTTAACAAAATAAAATTTTCCTACCCGGCAAGCAGCTTGCCGGGTAAATAAATGCCGAAATACAAAGCCTGAATCAAAAAAAGCAGTCCCCAAACGCGGCTTGAAATCCCGGTAGAGCGCTTTAAAGCAGAAGCATCTCCCGCTTTTTGAGGAGAAATAAGGCTTAAGTAAAAAATGACCCAGCTGCTGCGGACAGATTCCACCAGCAAAACCGCTGTAATCACATACATATATGCCTGCTGAACAGCCCCGGATGCGTACATATAAATGGCCGCGGTTCCTGCAAAAAACGCTACAAGCCAAAGAAAGCCGAACCAGTTGCGCACCCATAACACTAAACTGACCGCTAAAATCATAAACAAGCCGTAATACAGCCAGCCGGTATAACCATTCAGTGATGCCCAGGCAACAAAAAACGCAGAAGCAGATGCGAACGGATAGCCGGCAAGCGATGTAACAATCGCAGCGAGCCTGTTGGCATGCGTTGTATAGGCCACGCCGCTCGTATCCCAAAACAGCTGAACGTGGTGGATGCCGCCGCCCGACAAGAGACTTGCGAGTACGTGGCCAATCTCATGCAAAAGCGTATTTAACACACGAAAGTATTTCCCCGCTATCGGAATACACGTTAAAAGGATTGCTGCTCCAACGAACAACATCGCCTGGCTGATTGTCATCGCATCCCCTTCTTTATCCGCTTATTTCACACGTATAAGAACTGATTATATGCTTCAATTTATTTATTTTATCATGCACGAATAAAGTCCACCAACTTTCGGATGACTGGTGAAAAAAGCGATGCAGAGCACCGCTTTTTATTCAAGCCCGGCTCTTACATGAGTGGACTGTAAGATCATTTATCTCCATGCTGCCGCTTTTCTAGTCCTTATTAAAAGAACAGCATGTTTAATACGATCGTTAAAACAATCGATAAAACAATGGAAATGAGAATGCTTCCCATACAGGACATACGCATAGTTTATAACCCGCCTTTTGTAGTAGTGCCTTTCTTTTACCCCCTTCTGTTAACGCTTTAAACAAGCTTTATCCGTCCAGCCAGAAAAGCCTCTGCCTCCACTCTTTACTATGGGCATTTTCCGAAAAAAAACCCAATAAAATCCTCTCTCTTCTGTCGTAATGAAGTTCCATGAGAAAGAAGAGACCATTTTTCTTTTCTTCATTTATCCTTTTTACAGAGCGGCTCGCAGCAGTCCAAACAAAAGAAGGTGTCTTCATGAGACACCTTCTTTTGTTTGGACTTTATATTCATCTGGCTATATACGCAGCAGATATACCACGGCCCTGAATGAATCTTTCCTACCATCCGCGGTGCTGGTTATTTGTTTGGATATGGTCTGTTTCAGAATCAATCGTGCGTGCCATTTCTTTTATTTTAGCTAAACCATCATCAATCTGGCGCTTACTTGTACCGATACGGCTAGCTAACTGGGATAGTTGTGACGATTGTGGCGGATACGGTGCATTCGCCAATGCATTCAACTCTTGCTGGGCGGACTCTAAACTGATGGCAGCGTTATTTACCATATCTACGGCAAATTGAATTTTATCGGCAATATGGTCTACTTTATTCGCCACATCATTTGTATGCTGGTTTCCCCAGCCGTTTGAGTTGGAGTTAATATAGCTCATGACAGTACTCCCTTCTTTTAGCCTTGAACTTTATCTGTAATATCGTCAATTTCTTTAACCTTATTGTTGATCCGGTCTGTTAATGTATCAATTTCATCTGTAAGCTTATCGACGTCTTTCACATTTTTCTGTACTTCAGCTAAGTTGTTTAATGTGTTTCTCACTTTGCCGGTAATCCCGTCTGAAATGGTTCCGACCAATACCTTGATATGATCTGGTGCATCCTTGCCAACTTGAGCCACAAGTGAATCGATAAGCGGCTGAATTTCACCTAATGTTGTTTGCGCATTGATCAGCTCACGCGAGCAAGAATTTAACTCGTTGTCAATTTTATCAGAAGAACGGTCAATATCCGATTGAATATCTTTAATCTCTAACAAAACCTTATCAATATTGTTTCCAATTTCCCTTACTGAACTTTTGCTTTTAAACATGGTCAGTTCCTCCCTTAACAAAAATAAATATATAATTATGAGGCATAATTATAGACGATCACAAACACTATAATGCCTGCCCTTTGAGTGGGCGGAGGCCTCTTTTTGTGTGCATACAAAAGGTTCCAATTTCCTTATTTACCAGTATGCGTGATACATACTAGGTAGATAAAGTGAAAAATGACCTATCTCGGTGAAAACGACATTTTTATGAAATGCGATAAAAAGGTTCCTGTTTTGCTATTTCAAAACAAGCCTTCCACTTTTCTCTCATATATACGGATAAATATATAAATGGTTTCGTTCCTTTTTCTCATTCAGATATTTATTTAGACTCCATCGTTTTCCATGAAAAATCAGCGGCTGAAAACAAAAAAGAGATGCCTTATTAAGGCATCTCTTTTTTGTACATGTTATGATGGCGAATCGCTTGAATTCCATTTTAAACGAATACCCTGCGCCTCTTACCGGTTATCCACCGTTTCTGGATACAGGTCATGGTTCATCATGCGGTACTCAGCCATTTTCTCGTATTTCGTGCCAGGCTTCCCGTAGTTCGTGTACGGGTCAATGGAAATCCCGCCACGAGGCGTGAATTTGCCCCATACTTCAATGTAGCGTGGGTCCATCAGTTCAATCAGGTCATTCATGATAATGTTCATGCAGTCCTCATGAAAATCACCGTCTGTAAACCCAGTTATATCAAGGGCTGAGCGGCTTCATTCAATCATTGGTCACCACTATGGTCACTCGACTTGAACAATTCATCAAACGTGCCAGCCGCTTCAAGCTGCATCGATGGTAAAACATGACTGTATGTGTTCAACGTCACCGTTACATTTTTGTGACCAAGCCGCTCCTGAATGATTTTCGGATTCACCTTATTAGCCAGCAAGAACGTGGCATGTGTATGTCTTAGATCATGAAGACGGATTTTGGGAAGTCCTAACTGCTGGACGGTCACCTTAAACGCTCGTCTAAAGTTATTTGGATGCACCCAGTTTCCGTTTTTCGTACAAACAACTAAATCATATTGAAGGTACTCATCTGCCAGCACCTCTCGCTCACGAAGGATACCCTCACGATGTGCTTTCAGGCTACTCAGCAGAGCGTCAGGGACATAGACAACTCTTAGAGCGGCATTGGTCTTCCCTTCATCGATAAAGCCGTACACGCTATCCTCATCGATCTTACTAAGTGTTTGGCGAATGAAGATTCGTTTACCTTCAAAGTCAATGTCACTCCAACGTAATCCAAGGACCTCACCCATCCGCATACCTGTCTGAGCGGAAATATTGAAGCCGATAAAATGTCTTGTTAAGTTCAACACTCGCTGAGGAGCGTCTAAAAACAACATTATTTCATCCGCTGTCCATACCCGAAGCTTTTTTGGCATTCTTGGCAATGAAATATCGTCTAACATTGACTTGTTTAAGATGCCTTTCTGAGAAGCCTTATAAAGCACTTCTGCCACGATACCGTAAGCAGCTCGGATTGTCGCTGGAGACAGTTTACGCTCTTTGTGGAGTGTCTGAATATAGGTCTGTATGATTAATTCATTGAACTCATTCATTCGTACATCCCCAATATACGGCACAATGTTGTAGCGGATTTGCTGCTCATAATTTTGAATTGTACTCGGCTTTAGCTTAATCTTTTTTGCATTGAACCACTGTTCCAGATACTTGTGAAAATGAAGCTTAGATATGCTGACTTCTTTTTCTTCACTGATTTGTACTTGAAGTTTTGCCAGTGCTATCTTAGCTTCTTTTTTTGTTTCAAATCCCCTTCTGCGATATTGATTTCTCTTTCCGCTAAAAGGGTCTTTCCCTGCATCTAAAACAAAATAATATTTTCCCGTATTTAAATCTTTTTTTATTGAAGTCATTGTCACCACTCATCTCTCTAGGTGATGTGACTTACATTATACGCAAATTCATTTTAGCACATTTTTTAATCAGAAATAAGAAAATGCAAAAACAAAAGGAGCTAAACCTTTTCATAGTAAGGTTTAACTCCTTCTTTGTTATATATCCTCTATCTCATTGTTAATCTGTCCCATCAATAAATGCTCTAACCTCTTTCTCCCTGCTAGAATTCCATTTACTAATTTCCTCACTAATATCCCAAAAATCATCGATGTCTAAATCCGAAACTTTAGGCTCTAAATCTTCATCAATAATATAACTGCATGGCAACACCCTACTGTTCTCTATAACGCTATCTTTCTCGCCATCCCAATCTATTTTGAAATAGATAAAGAAAATTACAATGCCCCATTTTGCTTGATAAATAAAAAAGCCTAATCCAAAGGAACACTTAGTTATTTTGTTTGCTTTATATATTTCAATGAAATATTCAAAATGGTCACTATTATAATCAATCACATAATTATATTCCTTAGGTTTAAAAGTACCTGGATAAAAATAATTTTGAAATGATTTAGGTGTACTCATACTTGCTATTTGCTGTAACAAAGAAGTATCTGATTTTAACTTAACTTCTTCCTTAGAAAAAATGTCGTTTAGGGGCATTAGGTTTCTATTTTCTGCTATGTCATAGATTTTTTTATGAAAATCATTTAAATTATATTTTTCTTTGAATAAATAGCCTTGAATATCTTTAAAACTTTCTTTTGTATACTCACTTAAAAGTTCTTCTAAATTTTTTGAAGTAAAGTCTTCTACTTTCTTTAATACAGTCTTATAGACAAACTCCTGGGCAGTAGCCCTTGAATCGAAGTCTAACTTAATCTTACTTCCTATATTATCTGAATCATGAGTTGAATTTAGTTCTTCAGGTTCATCCTGATGCTCTTCATTAATAGGAATTTTTTTTCTTTGTTCAGAAGATTCTTTCTCAGGTGCATTAATTAATTGTTGATTATCTATTTTTGCTAGTGGATATACACCCGCTATTCTATTCTCAATAACAGGAATTTGAGAAAATACACTATCTCTAGCAGTTGCTTTAGTAACATAATCTTGAATTACTGTAGGTGTTAAAATTCCATCACTATCATAAAGAGTATCCTCATAGATTGCTTTAATAAAATAACTACTTAGCAACCCATGTTCTAATGCTGAATATTCACCCGCCCACTCATTTGTCCCACAAGCAAATAACATCATTGCTCCATTTGCTGTAGCTTCATACTGATCTAATATATTTGTAACCTGCCCGCTTCTAGTCATAACTTTACCACCAGATTGACAAGCGTCAATAACATACAACTGAACACTAGGGTTTAATTTAAATGATATTTCATTAAAAATGTCCTCTATTGGGTATTCACTCTCATGCAAACATATTTTAGATTTTTCTTGTTCAAAAAAACCATGTCCAGCAAAGAAAAAGAAAAAGGAATCCTCTTCTGATTTAAATGTCTTTGAAATAGTGCTTACCGCTTCCTTAAACTTGCCTAGCACTTCTTTAACTGGATGCTGTTTATCACTTATAATTAAATGAATATTTTCTTCTTTAAACATACATCTATCTATTAAAGCATCGTTGATGGCATTGGCATCATTTACACAATAATTTAATGGTTTAACGCTGTAATCATTTATGCCAATCACAATTGCATACCTAGTTCCCATTTTTCCATCTCCTTAATAATTCTCTAACTATACTACCTTGATCGGAAATTTGATAAGGTGTATCTACAACATAATCTCATACGCCGTCCATACCCAAAAATTTTTCGGCTTTCTTGGTAGTGGAAAACATCTAACACTATGACTGATTAAGTTCTGTATTTTGGATTTTCTTTTGTGAACCACCTATAATTAGGTCCATCCCATCCCTGGTATTTTGATGTGAACTGTCCTATGGCTGCTTCATATTGCCCAAGAATAAGTACAGCATCGCTCTATTTTGTGGTAAAGTTTCATCATCTAGCAAATCCAAATATTCAACCGCTTCTTCGTTGTTTAATATCTGTTCTTTAATTTTTTTGAGTAACCGATTAATTAATTTCACTTTTAAAAGATATAATTTTATAAAAATTGATAATATTTAATCATTTTTATCTCTACCTATGATTCTACATTATTCCCAATTTTAAGGCAATAAATTCAACATTTTGTCTAAATACATGAATAATTATAGTCTTATGTAATTATTTTCCGAAAATTGATTAGGAAAGAACGATATTCTTTCCCTATTGTGTTGAAATGAAGCATCCGTCAAACAGATGACATTTAAGCGTATCTTAATTTTATTTTGGATTTGTACTTAAAGCGATTTATTATTGAATAATGATGTAATCGCTTTAAATTTTTAAGGTGGTTGTGTTCGAAGGTCGTCAGGTGATAATTACACATTACTAGTTGCTTGATTCTTTATACATTACCTCTAACAATTAAAAAGCATTATTTCTATCATGAGTGATAATCACCTACAATAAGAAAGTACATTCATTTTTTAACAAAAATCTAAAAGGTTATATATTTGACTAATCTTTAAAAGGCTTTAGTCATTGATGACTTTCTCTTCTAGCTTTTACATACAAAATATAATGCGTTTTATAGAATGGTCATATATATAACCTTTTAAAATCATTCATCAATAAGGCAGTGCATCCAATGGTATATCTGCTTTCTTTTTCTTAGATTTTTCTTCTCGCTCCTTTTCCTTTCTTTCCAAGATTGCTTCATATTCCTTCCGACTAATGTGTTTGATTTTTTTATAAAATGTATCGCCTTTGTCATTAAAATTTTGTTCTTTATTGGTTATGTATGTGCTGCTTAATCTTTCTTTTTCCTCTAAGCCCACCGCAAAAAACTCTTGATTATGTATAACTTGTATCATTCGGTATCTTTTTAAAGAATCCATCGTATTTACTAATGTCCCGCGTGAAAATCCTAAATCGTTTTCCAATTGTGTCAAGGATACTGTATAACCTTCTTCATATTTATCGTTCATCATCTTTAAATAACTATATAAATAAAAGCCATTGCAGCCAATCTTTCGATGCTCCATACAAAAAAGAAATATTTCAAATGGGATAAGGGTTGTATTCTCTATATTATAAAAAGTACCGTCTGGATAAATTTCTTCATATACTGAATAGTCATCTTCAATGTCTCTATGAAATGCTTTTAACGGCTTGCTGACCTTTAAATTGTTCTTGTAGATCAGCTTCCATTCATCTCTTAATCCCTTTACATCCTCGATATATTCTTCGTAATAATAAAATTCCAATTCCCTATTTCCTACAAAATCGTCTGTTATTTCCACCGACATCGGGATTTCTCTTGTTAATTTAATATAATTTATTTCTTCGAGAATCCCACCCTTTTTTATCAGATAGTCTACGGGCTTATAAAGTGGTGAATAACCCAGGATACATTTCAAGTCTTTTTGAATAATAATACGATTTCCATATTTAGCATTCCGGTACAGGTAATTAACTAAATAGTAAAATGAGAATGCAAAGGGACGATGATATTTCCTTATTTTCTCATTTTGAAAATCTTTAAAAATTTCGTTTGGTACAAAAATTTTCCCTTCCCTTTCCTCATGTTCTAAATATTTTTTTAAATTCTTCAAACTAAATTCTCCTCTTGCAATAAGATTTTTTTGTTTTTATTTAAGATAGTGTATGTACTAAAACAGATGATTAATCATTTATAAACCCGGTAATATACCTCATAACATCCACCTCACTTTTAATTCTTAATTTCAACGGCTTCAGAAACAGAACATAAGGTTCTACTTTAAAATTTTTATATCCCCTTCAAAAAAATTCTCTTTTTTTATAAATCTGTTGACAAAAGATATTGTAATTGTTTATAATTATTATATGATGGATATTTTTATGTTTTGAAGTAGATTGAATAAATTTTACTATCTTTAATTCTATATGTCAATATTTCTTATTAAAAAAACAGCAATTCCTCATTGTATAAGTTAAAAAGAGAATTTTATGCACACGTAGAACACAAGTAAAAAACCTGTTTATTGAGGGGATTCCGAGTATATGATACGCACATTCACACGTACATAAAAATAAACTGATTGCAGCGATTAAAGTGCCTTACTCCTCTTGATAAAGAGCATTGGGTCAAATGGTGAAAACCAGCCCCCTGATTTGAAAGCTTACAGAGATGTCGATTTAGTTCAGTTACATGAAAAGAACCGCCTTGTATGTGACGGTATCATGCGGAAACTTCATGTTTTTGTTCAAAATGCAACCTTTAATTGGAACACTCAAGACCGCTTTAAAAAATCTTCTCGATCTTCTTCAATTTCCTAATATACTCTTGTTGCTTTTTTATATATTCTTTAGAAGATTCAGTTCCATATCTAGACACTGCTTCTTCCATGTTAATGCCCATTCTAATACCTCGACCTAATATGGCAGTTGGTCTACCATGACGTTCATTAACTGAATCATCCAAATCCTCTACCCAGCGTATTATCCTAGCATGCATAAAGCACTGTTCAACACAATTTCTATATTCCCACTTAGTCATTTTGTTTTTAACAGCCATATATTTAATGGCTTTATCCCAAGCATTTAAATCTAGATTATGTTTTATCGACGCAGTTTCGAACCAGACAAAAGGATTATCGGCTGATTTAGATTTGTTTAAACTGGCGGACAGTGGAAGCATATTTTCATAAGTTGTACCGCCAATACCATATTCAACTACTATTTCTCCTAAATTAATGGGGACAAAGTGATCTAGAACTACTGCTTCACTTGTGCCTGAAAGCATACATTTTGAATTAGCGTGTTCGACCAATATAAGATACTTTTCTTTACTTGTTAGTGTATTAGGAAGCTTTTTTTTCAATTGATTTCTTTTTTTGGAATGATGTCTAAAGCGTTCATTATGACAGGACTTGCATTTACCTCTTCGACCGTGTTTTCCATCTTTGTTCGGATAAAAATCATGTAACGCTTTCTCTTTTTCGCAACGTGTACACCTTTTTAATATTTCGCTCATAATGCCTTCCCTCCAAACTATTTCTTCCAAGTTTTTATTTCACTCTAAGTATTTCTGCCTGACTACCTTATATCCTTTTAAGATTATTATGCCGACGTTACAGTTAGGAAAGCTTTATACATTTTGTAGGGGCGGAAATGCCAACCTTATTCCCCCTTTACAAGCACATCCATTTGGTGAAAAGCACTCTTTCCTTTTGTAAAAACTATTTTCGAGAAGTTCATTTTGCTAGTACATTTAAAGTGGCGTTATGTAACATCAAGAAGAGACGGAAAAAATCATTTCTTAGTAGGTCGCACAAGATTGGAAATTATTTCTCATGTAATGAAAGGGTGATTCTATGGCAAAAAGAGGAGAAGTAAAAACAAGTAGAAAGAAAAAATCAGAGGAATTGGACATAACGGGCTTTAAGTTGCTCCCTTCTGCTAAACCGCCGCTGTTTCATGGATACACAGTAAGAAAGACTGTTAGTAGTTACTTCTGGGGAAAGAAATTGCGTCCTTTCATATTAGAACAGCAAGGGAAAAAATGCGCTGTTTGCGGCTGGACACCTAAACATGAAACTGAAATGAAACGCCTTCACTTGCACGAAATAGAGAAATACGATTTTGATAATAAAGTATGCCACTTAATCGACATTCAACTCATTTGTTGGAAATGTCACTCATTCCAACATATTGTACGAACTAAATCAGTATCGACAAAGGAACAGTGGGAGGATTTGATGCTGCATTTCATTCGTGTAAATGGCTGCCCTGCTGAAATTGTAAACCAGTTTGACTTGGTGGTAACGAAAGCACTACAGCAAGAAGACAATAGTGGAAAGCCCTTAGAAGCACGCTCTTTAGAGGAGATTTTTAAATTAGCAAAAAAGCCTGCAAAGTTTACTATTCATCCTTCCATCCCTTTTGCAGAGGAATTAAAGAAGCAAATAGAAAAAAAGGGGTTGCTCTATGAGTTTGAACAGCAAGAATAACTATATCTTTAAATAATAACCTTCATGCTACCTTTAACAGGGCAAGCATGAAGGATTTCTTATGTGTAGTCTTTTTATGATCGATTAAATGTCCAATGAATTGAGCGGATTATATTTGTCATTTTGCTCCCTCAATTCATTTCCCCACATTGCAACATAACGCATGGTCACGTTGATATTTTTATGCCGTATTAATTTCTGTATAACACGCTATTACTATTACTTAGCTTTATAATCCTCTTTTCATAATCCTTGTTCATATTTTTGTTTTTGGCTCTTACCTTGATTCATAAAATCAAAGTTTTATGCACACGTAGAACACACGGAAAAACCTTGTTTATTAAGAGGATTTTAAGCATGTTATGAAAGCATGCACACGTACAAAAAAATGAAGCTGAGTGCGGGGATGAAGGTGCATTAACCAAACTAGAAAATGCACCTTGGGTATCTGGTCATAAACACCCCCTTGCTAATGTGAACTTATTTTTCTAAATTTCTGAGCATCCTATCTACCGAATGCCAATAGGAATCTTGGTATAAACGCCCCTCTTTGCAAACAAGCACTCTTCCGAATTTAAATTCCCCTTCGTTTGGAAACATATCAGAATTTGCTTTGAGATTGACTGAACCAACATATTCTCCTGCAATACCAAGATGAACGATAACTCTGGTTTTAGACAAAGTAAATAATACAGACGATCCCTTCAAATAATTAATTTGCATTTTTATTAATCCGGCTTGCCCTTTATCTTTGTCTTCAACCTTTCTTAAATTATCATAGAAACGTAATCCATTTACTTTTCCTATTTCTTCTTTTAAATCCTTCGAAAACACAATTCTTCTTAACGAATCATGGTCTGCGTGTTCTAAAAATGTATTGCCGTATACAAAAAAACCGGCTGCTAAGGCAACTTTGCAAATAAATTTTATTCGAATGTGAGGATTAATCATAAACTCTGTTTTTAATTGTAGCGAACCAATGTTAATAATTTCTTTCCTCTTAATTGGATCAAATAATTCTAGACCTTTTTCAGTAAAACTCACAATAATTGGTTTTCCGTCAATTGTTTTTGATTTTTTTAAATCTAGACGGGGCAACTTGCCGGAATGCCCGCGAAAACTGCTTTTTATAAGTTTCATCTTCATTAATGGGTCACTGTGAAAGTTACCGTCAACCTTATTGCCTACTGTAGAATTTAAATGCTTATCCACTAGAATTGTAAAATCGTTTGATCCGCCCAAACTCAAAGGAATGATATGTTCAACATTACATTTTTCACGATCTATTTCTTTATTTGAATAAATACAATATAATTTACTGCTCAATTTTTGCACCCCTTGTTTAAATAAATGAATTAAAGCTTAAATATATCAAAGTCCATCTCGATTTCTTCCGCTGTAATTCCAATATAATCTAGTGGGATGGCTGGATGGGAATGGTTTAGTATCTTTTGCAACTTTGCTACGTCATAGAATTGTTTGTAATGCCAGTATCCGAACGTTTTACGCATCGTGTGTGTTCCAATTCCTGTACTTATATCAGCCATGTCTGCTGCTTTATTCAATTGTCTGTACGCTTGTATGTGTGTTCATTCAACGCCCCTTTTTACAAACAAAAAAGGCACGTGATGGATCACCACGAACCTTGATGCTTTATTTTAATCTCTAGCTAACAGTAGACCGATAGTGTTGATTAAACAACCAAGTCTTTGGGAAACTCACTCTTCGTCCTGTTTTTCAAAATCACTCCATGTCCAGTTTGACCAATGAGTGTTTGGATTTTCTTCATGTATTACATTTTTATCATTTAGCTCAATAGCGTTTGCAAGGCTTTGAAAGAAATGATTTTCACTTGGTTTTTCTTCATCTATGTGTTCCCACTCTTCTGTTTGGTAAAATAAAGGAAGGGAAGGGACAGCATCAATCTCTTGAAACATGTCTGAATTGCTCAGCCAAAATTTCTCTTTGCAATAGGTACTCAAAAAGCGAGCCAGTTTGGTTGGATTAAAGGATTCGGGTTCAATTCCTAACTGTGCGTAATCTCCAGCCTGAGATTCTAGGACAACTGTCTTTTTGTTTACAATTAAATCCAAATGGAAGGGATTCACTAAAAATTGATCGTCATCATCCCATAGTTCTCCCTTGTCTGCTAAAGTCACAATATCGTCTAAACTGATAATAAACCCTTGTTCCTCGGCATCATTCCCGTAAACATAAAGATCATTAGCAATGTTTTGGTTTTTATCGACACCTACGATTTCGAATACAATAAGCCAGTTTTCTTCATCTTTAAAAACCGACAGCCTGCATTGAGCTAAATCGAAATTGTAATTATCCAATACTGGAAAATCAAAATCTTCTGAATAGCTATCTAATGTTTTAAGTATTTCTTTTGCTTTCATTTCGAATTTCACTCTCCAATAAAGCTAGTCAACCAAGTTAGATAAAACTTGAAATAGCTTCCTTTAATTCTTCAAGAACTTCTTCGTCTTCTTCTATGTCTAACCGTTCTTGAAGCATTGGAAGAACCTTTTTGTTACCAATGTAATGTAAAGCATAGATAGAATACGCTCTAATTTCTTCATTTGGATCGTTAATACATGATAATAAAGAATCAACCAATCTTTCATCAGGAAAAGATTTGGCTATCTGTGTACCCCAATACCTCTTTCCTTCATTTTCGCTTTGTATGATTTCAATCAACTGTGGCACTATTTGGTCACTAGAAAAACTTTCTAATACCGCTACAGCATGGTCATATATCCCATAACTCTCACTTAAACTAAATGTCATCATAATAGGTGTAATACAGATTGGGTCTGGATGTTCGATAAAATAATTAATCGCATCAGCATATTCGTCTAACATTTCTTCAGTCATGCCTTCTTCATCAGGCATAGGAGAATATTTTTTAAGTCCTAACAGTGCTTGGTCTTTATTCACCAAAATTCACCTCTATTTTAATGTACACGAGTTGTTATTAGGTGTAAATTTTTGTAATCCAGCTACTGGATTTAGATTTCACCACAATTAAGTTTTCAGTCTGCCATCGAAGTGTCCCCAAAAATCTATTATATACAACCTCATTCCCTACTTCTGTTACTAACAATTGGTCAATCAGTCTTTTTCCACGTTCATTATAAACTTCACAACGCAATTGAAAACCTTCCGAACGATGAATCCCTTTTAAAATAGCTGTTTTTTTGCGGCTAGGACTTTTCTTTGGTGTTTTATCAATCAAAAAAACTGTTTCATAGTTTTGTTTCACAATTTCTGCAAGTGATTCTTCTATATAAGAAGAAAGGATAGGTAAAGGCAATGTTGTGTATTTTTCTAAGACAGGAACAATATAAGAATGAACCAATGATGAAAAACACTGAAATTTCTCTTCGATTGATTTTGAATTTAAAAAGGACATAAAATCATCTGGAACAAATATGCACATTTCCTCGAGAGCTTTATCTTCTTTGTAGGAGACAGATTTTTTTGGATTTGCTAAACAATAAACTCTTATGGTATCAAACCCCCTTAACACAACTCCCAACTTGTTTAGTTTCTCTGAGAAAATCAGTTCAAATATTCTCATTTCATGCAGCCGGTTGTAATGCTTTTTAGGACGGTTTTTTCCCCAATCTTGAAAGTGAATAGAGAGCATTTGTCACAACCCCTTTATCTAACTCTTTATGGTAAGAGAAAATTATATCATAGTAGCCTATACTCAACAGTACGTCCATACAAATGAACAACACTATTCCAGATTGGGAAGCAGCTGACCGTTGTACTAGCAGGGTCGTCAGTTCAATAAGGGATTTCCGCTTCTTTAAATACATTTTCATAAACGTTATCACTTGGCTTTTCAACACCGTTTTGAAGCAACTTTTTTCTAGCGGTATTAAATAAACCACTTGGGATATTTGGAAATTCATTTTCCCAGCCATCTCTTTCATCCAACTGACTTAGAGATTCAACAATAGCAAGATAAATGTTTGGGTATTGCTTCTTAATGTTAGAAGAGTATGTTAAAAACTCTTGAAGATACTTATCAAAATGATGACAGTCGTGTTCTTCAATACCTGTGCAAAACGGAAATCCACTTTCGTCTTCCCAATCTAAGAGAAGACCCCAAAAAGCAAGAAGTGAACCTGCTCTATATCTTGGGTGATTATCATTAAAATGTTCATAATATGTGTACAACAATTTGCCACACCAATCCAAGTCTATGATCCCGCCCATTTCCTTTATTTCATTATGTAATAAGTCCAATTTTCCTTGAATGGAATACATTAATAAATTTCCTTTCCAAACATAGATTTCATAATTATTGTATCAGGTTTCATGTACTACTTAGACTAACCTAACCCATTGGTTTAACAAGAGATTCAACAACGAAGCTTAGGAAAGCTTAAATAAAAACCCCCACGCTACCTTTAACAAGGAAAACATGAAGGTCGTTTTGCTCTTGATATTGATTAAATATCCAGAGAGTTAAGTGGATTATACTTATCATTTTGCTCCCGTAGTTCATTTTCCTACATGGAAACATAATACACTTACACATTGATGTTTTATGCGCATTAATTTCTGTATAGCCCGCTGTTATCCGTTACTCAGCTTTATGATCCTCTTTTCATAATCCTTATTCGTGTTTTTGTTTCCGGCTTTGACATTGATTTATAAAATCAGAGTTTTATGCACACGTAAAGTACACGTAATAATCCCGTTTATTAAGAGGATTTTAAGCATGCTATGAAAGCATGCACACGTACAAAAAATGAAGCTGAACGCGGGGATTGAAGTGCCTTACTCCTCTTGATAAAGAGCATTGGGTTAAATGGTAATAAGGCACGCCCACTCAATTACACATCTTCACAATTAGCCCAAACTTCTAACAATATTTCTTGTTGTATTCTTTTACCTTAATTATTATGCTAGGTTTATAGGAAATTAATACTGCATCTTCAGATCATAGACAGATAAAAAGACATCTTAGAAAGTGAAGTGAAAAAATGTTAAAGGAATTACTATCAAGATTTTCACAGAAGTCTAAACCTAAAGAAATAATAAAAGAAACTGTTGTCACCGCACCTCAAAAAATTTTCTTGTTTCAACCCAATTCAAAAGAGTTAGAAAGTGTTATTAACTCTCCTTATCCAGATGGCAAGGCTCCAGGTTATGTTTATTTTGTTCAAGAACATTTAAATGGTTCTTTTAAAATCGGTAAAACTAAACACATTGACCAGAGAATGAACCTTTTCAATGTTAAATTGCCCTTCGAGAATGAACTTATTTTTCTTATCAAATCGGGGAATCACCATCAAACTGAAGTCGCTTTTCATAAACATTTTGCCCATAAGCGTTTAGAAGGAGAATGGTTCGCTTTAACGCGAGAGGATATTACATGGATTAAAGAAAGAAATTACACAGAAGACATAAATGTGACTATCAATAATCCGTCAGGTTCAGAGCGTAAACAGAAAGATGAAACTATGGCTCTCCCTTTAACAGAGAAACAGATTGAATATGCAAAGTCTATGATTAAAAAGTTAGATCAAGAATACGATTTAATGGTTGATTACTCATCCTTAACCAAGAAGGATTTAGACAGATTAATCGTTTATTTTAGATACAAAAACGTTGGTGCTTTGAATAGCCTAGTTAAAAATGGTGTGCTTAAAGTTAAATAAAAAATCTACTATCATCACAAAATTGGTGAACTACATATTGATATGTGGTTCTTTTTCTTTTTGATAAACAATAGTTTTTAATCACTACATAAGAAAGCTTCTTAACAATAGAAACACGCAGCTAGTTAGCGTGTTCAAAATGGAGGTTTTTGTTGCAAACGCCCTTCCTAAGCGTAGGGTTTTCCTCTCATCAATTCTCCCTCAATTTTTAATTAAGAGGAAATACTGTACCCAAAAGGATATTCTATAAGGCATACCCTCTTTCATAATCGGACTTTAATATACAGGACTATCTCACTTAAAACATTTACAATAAAAGAAAAATATAGAAAAAAACCAGCAACCAAATAAAAAGTTGTGGTAAAATAGTACCGTATCAAGAAAACTATTTAAGCAGGGGGAACAGTATGAAAAAGGTCGTTGGCTTAATTGCAGCTTTATTTTTAATACTCACTTTATTGCCGTTACAAAAAGCAGAAGCAAGTCCAGTAAACAAGAATTACACAGTAAACGTAAGTAAGTTAGATGTACGTGAAAAACCAAGTCCTAAAGCAAAAGTAGTAGGGTCTCTAAAAAAAGGAAAGATTGTATTCGTTTATAGTACCGAATCCGGCGGCTGGTCAAAGATCAAATATAACAACAAAGCAGGTTATGTAGCATCTAGTGGATTAAAAGCAACACAAGGATCAACAACTACCCCTCCTCCTGTCAAAGCTGTTCCGGTTGGTACTGGGAATTTAAAAGGAACAGTAACGTGGCAATATAACAGATATATTGGCACAAAACCAGATGTTGGAGCTAAGGTATTTTTAATACCAATGAATTTCGACTATACAAAATATTCTGAATCGGATTTAACTTTTTACGGTACTATTGGTTCAGTACCCGCAAATTCTAACCTTCATTTTGCGAAGGTAAATGGATATGGACAATATGAAATCTCTGACGTACCAGCCGGAAAGTATCTAGCTGTTATTGTTTCTAACAATACAACTCGTGATTTTAATCAACCGCTTTACATTGAAAGTACATTGAAACCTCTTTTAGGTGCAAAAGCTTATGCAAATTTTAAAATTATGAATTTAAACTTAGACAAGCACGATTGGACTACAATTGAAATTAAACAGGACAAGACACTAGATTACAGCGAGGATTTTGGATACACATACTTGTAATAAACAGATTTGTTAAAGATGTAGAGGGCTATTCCGAAAGAATAGGACTTCCTGTTGGAAGTCCTATTTTTGCTGTTAACGTCTCATACGTATAAAAAAGCTAAGCTGAGTGCGGGGATGAAAGTGCATACGCTGGTTTTAAGAAAGCTTTGCGGTTATTTGGTGATTAATACCCCCATCTATTTGTACACTCCCCCTTTACTTAGAAAAAACACATCTTTAGTTGACATTTAAAAAAATAGTAGCTGCTTAGACAAACTCTTCTTCTAAGCTTGTTATTTTTAGCTAATCACCTTCTCCAGAACTTTATTGCGTTCGCATAGCTTCTTGCTGACGTGGAAGGGGAAAATTTTATTTTGTGCTTTCCTTCCAGTTCCTTCTTTGCTTTTTTAGTCAGTTCTATTCCCTGTCTATTATGCTCTACTTCAAGTTCGATTCCATTGGGCAGCAGCTTGTCTTTATCCCAATCAATCCATTCTCCATATCTTGTCATCCAATCCCGAAGTTCTTCTTTTAATCCCTCCGAAATGGAGATTTCATCTATATCAAGGTTGCTGCCACAATGACTACACCATATAGGATCGCCACCCATATCCCCTTCGATTATCAATTCATAAGGTATGCTTTGTTCACAAGAGCATTCCATTCTCTTCAAGCTCCTTTACTTTCGAATTTCACTGAACGACCTACTGAATTGCTTAAAATTCAATTTTTTTCTTAGGAGAAATGTTTGGTCTGTCTATTAATGCAGCAACCTTCTTTCCTTTTTTAAATCTAATATGATTAAGCCAGTAAACAAAAGCTTCCGTATCGTAATTAACAATATATCCTATCTCTTCATCGTATACCCAATACTTATGGTCATTGTTTCTATCAAAAAGCCAATCGAAAAATTCCATTTGAAGTTGACCAATGTTTCTTCCTACTTTGGCAGGACATCGAACATATTGTGTATCAGGTCCTAAAGACACCTCTATAATCATCTTGTCGCTCCTTTTTGTTTCATTTTCCATTTTAGTCTTCTTTAGCTTTCTTTAACTAACCTAAACAGTCCAACCATACGGATAAACAGCACTAATGTCTAATTAGTTAGTATTTGACCTAAACTGTTGATTAAGAAATCTAACTTTACTAAACATTAATATTGATTTTCAGTTAGTACACAAGGTTTTTTACGCCTTCTTTTCCCGCTCTTTCAAATTCATATAGATAAGAATACTCAAAAAGAAAGCACCTCCGATTGAACTGGTAATCACCCGTAACAATCGAGTTTCATCAAAACCAAAAAGCAAATGCCCTAAAGTATACAATCCTGACAAAACAATAATCCATCGAAGTAATATTTTTTTCATATGCTAGTAACTCCTTATTTTAAACAATAAAAATGTCGTGAAAATATACAATGCTTATGTAAGTTTACTTCTGTCTTCTTTTAAAAGAAAGACGTAGTTAATCAACAGTACGTCCATACTGCACGAAAACGTTTTAAGTTAAAAAGTGAGAGCATCATTTCTTTAATAATAAATAGATGTTAATATGTTATTTTCAATGAATTATTAAAATAAATGGAGAAACAAAATGACTAAAGTGCTGCAATTGTTTTTAGATCAATATTATAATGGTTTAGTTTTAGCACCCGGTTTGTTTTATTCGTGGGAGAATAGTATTCGTTTTGAAATTTCACCGCCTTTCCGATTCGATGAAAAACAAACTTTTCAACGAGCCATCACCTTATTCAATAAGGCTTTTGAGGAAAACAACCATATATTGCTTGTTACAGATGTGCATTCCACAAGCGGGGACAATTTTCTTCAAAGAAAACCTTTAAATGTTTATCTAAAGTACGCGAAACACAAACAAACATTATACAAGCTGCAATATCAACTGTTACCCAGTGTTTTTGATGACCAAGATGAAGAAGACAACGAGGACGAATCGATCACTCATCGTTTTGTTCTTCCTTGTCTGAAAAATGAAATTAAGTATTCCCAACTTTTAAAAGCTATTAGCTATGAAGACTTTGCTCACCCATCTACAATATTGAAAAACAATTATCAAAACGGGTATGATATTTACTTTATTAATCTCTCTAAGAAGATAATTTATCATTTGTATGATGACCGTGGTTGCGATATTCTGGCGGCTGATAAAGAGGATATAAGATTTTTTTACGAAGAATATAGTGATTGGATTTTGGATTATGACCGTGTAAAAATTGATCTGCTGTTTAGAGAGAGAGCATAAGTCTTATTTCAATAATGAGGATTGCTTAATAAAACAAAATAACAACCTTCATGCCGCCTTTTACAGAGGTAACATGAAGGTTGTTTGTTCTTGGTGTTAATTAAATATCTAGAGAGTTAAGTGGATTATATTTATCATTTTGCTCTCTCAATTCATTTCTCCACACGGCAACGCAAGGCAGTGTCACCTTCTAGACGAGGAGGTAAAAAGGGCAACGATAAACAGAAGAAGAAACGCAAATGCCGCTGCGTAAAGGAACAACTTTCCCCCTTCAAATAAAAACCAACCAACAAAACCTATTTCAGCAGCCCCTAATAGAACTTTGAGAGAAGTATTAATTTTACCCTCTTCTAATGATAAAGTAGCAATATTTGTAATACCCATCCATAAAAGCAAAAGAGCAGATATTACATAAAGTGCGATTGGCAACCAAATATTCATTGCTGCACTATAGCTTTGCTGCTCTTCGAAGAGGTTTTGAATATTAATAGAAATAAACTCTGATAAAGAAAGGCCTGTAGTGTCAATGGATAGGGATTTTGCAAGTATTGCTAATCCAAAACAAATAAGAATAAAAAGTATTTGTACGGCATTTATTTTAAAAATTTTTACCCCTAACTCAAACATTTGCATCCCTCCTTTTTAACCACTATATGTAGTCGTTACCTTTATTAAGACAAGTGTATTTGATATCTAAAAAGTATTGAATAATATAAATTTCATTGGAAATTTTTTCGTGTTTGAATTATAGGTACAACCCTAAAATAAAAAGAGATATCTCCATGTAGAGATACCTCTTTTTAACGTATAATGCGTGGTCACATCACTTTATTTTCAACTTCTATTGGTCACACATTTGGTCACATCTTTTGAAAAAAGGCTGTATTTCTGGTCACATTTCAGCTAATTTTGTGTGACCACGCTCTGTTTTCACCTCTTACCGGTTATCTACCGTTTCTGGATACAGGTCATGGTTCATCATGCGGTATTCAGCCATTTTCTCGTATTTTGTGCCAGGCTTCCCGTAGTTCGTGTACGGGTCAATGGAAATCCCGCCACGCGGCGTGAATTTGCCCCATACTTCAATGTAGCGTGGGTCCATCAGTTCAATCAGGTCATTCATGATAATGTTCATGCAGTCCTCATGAAAATCACCGTGATTGCGGAAGCTGAACAAGTACAGCTTCAACGATTTACTTTCGACCATTTTCACATCGGGAATGTAACTGATGTAAATAGTCGCAAAGTCCGGCTGACCCGTCATTGGGCAAAGCGACGTGAATTCCGGGCAGTTGAATTTTACAAAGTAATCACGGTTTTGATGTTTATTGTCAAACGTCTCAAGAACGGATGGGTCATAGTCAAATATATAGTTTGTTCCTTGATTACCAAGTAGCGTAATGTCTTTTAGTTCTTCTTCTTTTCGTCCAGCCATGCCGGAGCCTCCTTATAAATCATATTCTTTTTTATTATAGCAGAGACAGTTTACAATGAGGAAAAGGAGTGGTACAAATGCAGCATGTAACCTCATACACGGAATTTTCAGATATTCTTTCATCCAGCGAAGCCGTGCTGCTTTATGTTTCAAGCCCTGGCTGTTCTGTTTGTCACGCCCTGCTGCCTCAGGTCCAGGCACTTATGCAGGAGTTCCCCCGTGTCACAACGGTTTACGCGAATACGGGAATCGCCCCAGATATTGCCGGCCAGTTTACTGTTTTTTCCGTGCCAGCTGTTCTTTTCTTTTTAAAAGGCAAGGAGCAATTCCGCGTGGTCCGTTTTGTTCCGATCGGAGGCTTAAGAGAAAGTATTGCCAATGCTTTAAAAATCATTTGACAAAAAATTATGAAATCCTTCACAATAATAAGGGAGTATGGAAAGGAGAGAATACAGTGACATTATTAACAAACATTTTAGCGTTTAACGAAACGTTTGTAGAAAACAAAGAATATGAAAAATTTGAGACAACAAAGTTCCCGGATAAGCGTGTCGTCATTTTAACATGCATGGATACACGCCTTGTCGAACTTGTAACTGAAGCCATGAATTTTAAAAACGGAGATGTAAAAATCGTTCGTAACGCCGGCGCGATCGTCAACCATCCGTTTGGATCGATTATGCGAAGCCTGCTGGTTGCTGTGTATCAGCTTCAAGCGGACGAAGTATTGATCGTCGGGCATCATGATTGCGGTATGGGTTCTCTTTCAAGCGATGTCATTATTGATGCAATGAAGGAACGAGGCATTCAGCAGGAAGTAGTGGATACCCTTCGCAACGCTGGAATTGAAGTAGATAAATGGCTGAGCGGCTTTAACAGCGTAGAAGAAAGTGTCGAGCACAGCGTGAAAATGGTTAAGTCTCACCCATTGATGGTGGATTCTATTCCTATACACGGGCTTGTTATTGACCCTTCAACGGGCAAATTAGATCTTGTGGTGGATGGATACAAAAAAGAAGAGGCTCTTTAAAAGAGCCTCTGAGAGTGTAGGCAAAGTAAGAAAGCAGGCTGATTGAAAACATCTGTCTTTCTAGGAACGCCGCCGGCTGGGAAGCGGAGTGACCTTTTCGGGGTCATGAGCATTCACAGCTGGCAAGTGACGCCGAAAGCGGGCGTTTGCGGGCAGCCTGAGCGGCTCTTTAAAAGAGCCGCTTTTTTATGGCTTTAACACCACTTTTATACAGTCATCCGTTTTTGTATCAAACAATTCATAGCCTTTTTTTGCTTGATCGAGCGGCAAAATGTGCGTCACGACATCACCCGGATCCACTTTTCCTTCCGCAATCAGCTTATATAAATAAGGCATGTAGTGAATAACAGGAGCCTGGCCGCCCCGAATATTAACGTTGCGCTGAAAAATGTCACCGAGCGGAAAAGCGTTATAGATTCCACCGTATGCACCTGTTATTTGAATCGTACCGCCTTTGCGGACAGCCTGGCTGGCTGCCACAAGAGCACTTAAAGCACCGCCCTGAAGCTTCATGCCGACCGCAAGAAATTCGATTGGTGTCATTTTCGCATCCATTCCAACGCAATCCATGACTACCTCCGCCCCGCCGCCTGTCATTTCTTTCAGATGATTGCCAATGTTTTGCTCGTCTTCAAAATTCACAATTTCTACTTTATTCGTTTTCTTCGCATGCTCAAGCCGATATCCCACATAATCAACCGCAATGACACGTTTTGCTCCTTTTAACCAGGCAAATTTTTGAGCAAGCAGTCCAACTGGACCGCAGCCGAAAATAATCGCTGTATCTCCCTCTTTTAAGCCGGAATTGTCGACGGTCCAGTAAGCCGTTGAAGCGGCGTCTGCTAAGAGGACGAGTTTCTCATCCTCCACCTCACTGTCTTCTGGAATTTTAAACGGTGTAAAATTCCCATACGGAACACGCATATATTCGGCCTGCCCGCCAGGATATCCCCCTGTCGTGCCGCTATATCCAAAATAAGCGCCCATCTCGCCATTATCATTAGAATTGTCACACTGACTTTCCAGGTCATGCTTACAAAACCAGCATTCTCCGCAGCTGATGTTAAACGGAATAATGACACGGTCTCCTTTTTTTACTTTTGTAACAGCCGGACCGACTTCTTCTACAATCCCCATTGGTTCATGCCCGATAATATAATCTTGTTGAAGATTCGGAATCATGCCATGAATCAAATGCAAATCGGACCCGCAAATAGCTGTTAATGTAGGCTTGACGATAATATCGTCCGGTTTTTGAATGCTGGGTGCTTCTACTTCTTTTACAACCACATTTTTCACACCTTGATATGTGACGGCTTTCATTTTTGAAACCTCCTCCACGATAATGGCATTTATTTAGGCGGGGTTGGAAATAACCCTTTTCGATTTGTATTGGTCGGGAAGAGCGGCAGCCGGGCAATGTCGACAGCCGTTTCAGCAGACTTAATGTCCAGCTGCATTTGTTTATCCACGTCATACGGATAGAGCCAGCCTTTATGCAGCATTAATTCTGTTACTTCACCATGCAGGTCGATACCTTGTTCCAGATGCTTAATCAGCACAGAACGAACTTCCGGCGTAGCTGCTTCTGTTATAGCCAACGCACAGTTTCTTACTCCATTTTTTACAGAGGTCAAAAATTCAAGTGCAATAGCAGAATCAGCAAGTTCCGGCATTCCCACTGAATTGATCGGATCTAAATAATCGTTCACATCTTCTACCTCCAAAAATTAAAATGTTCTGGCTCCCTTATACAGCTCTAACAACTCGTTCGTTTGGTGAATCGACTGCTGTGCGTCTTTTTCCAGCATCGCTTTTAAATCACTGTCAAAGCAGGCACCCTGCATTAGTTTTGATTTGAGCATGCAGCTCGTTTTAAAGTTAATCATCTCATGGAGCTCCATTGTTTCATGAAAGGCCAACTTTTTTTGGTCCATATTTCTCACCCCTATAGTTAGTCACAACATTCATTTTCCCTTTCATTTTCTTCATTTATTCAGAGGGTTCATTCAATCCGTGCATGTTTGAATAAGGAACAGATGAAAAGCCAAAATAAGAAGCGTATATGAATAACTGAAGAGGTGATAAATGTGAGGAATCATTTAGGTCAGCACGAGTCTCTGGAACTGCATGAATTGGTCGTTTTTAAAAGCCTCTGTACGACAAAATCAGCGACGATGAGCAAACTTGCACAGGATCCGGAATTAAAAACCTTGCTTGAAGCAGACGCACAAGCCGGCCAGCAGCACCTTCAACAGCTGAAGCAGCTTTTGCCGGGAGGTGGCGTGACACAATGAATGATTTATTTAAAAGCATAGCAGGCATGGGCGGCATGACGGATCAGGTGATTGCAACGGACTTTTTGATTTCTGCCAAATCCGGTGTAAGGAATGCAGCGTTCGCGCTTACGGAAGCCGTAACACCTGAATTGCGTTCGGCCCTGCGTGAACAGCTTATGGCCACTGTTTCAACTCATGAAAGCATCAGCAAATATATGATGGAAAAAGGATATTACCATCCTTACAACCTGGAAGAACAGGCGAAAATCGATCTGGCTGTCGCACAAACAAGCCAGGACCTTGTAAAATAGCAACCCCATCCTCCTGCTTTGTCTGCTCCTACTAAGTGAAAGACAAGGCTTTTATTCACCTTTAAAACCATAAAAAAACTGCCGGCATCCCATTCGGCAGTTTTTATTTCTTTCTTTATACAGAGCGGTTCCAGTGACGGTGTTCAGCAAGAGCAGCGAGGAAGGTGTCTGCATAGCCCTCAGAAGGCGATGCTTCCGCTACTACGCCCGGATCACCAGGCAAATCCGCGATCAAATCCACGCTGTCATCTGTCGCTCCTACGGTTTTAAAGTGTTCATATGCTTCTGTTAAAAAACCTTTTGCCTGCTTTTTCGCTTTTGGATCGGCACTCAGCCCGCTTGCTGCGTAAACGGCATCAAATAAAACCGAGTCGGCTGTCAGGAAAGTATGGTCTACTTCAAGCTCCGCTCCGTCATCGCCTTTGATTGTTCCCTGCTTTGTGCTCACCACTTCAGGACGAGTGCCGGCTTTTTCAAAGGCTTTGTAAATATCGGTCATCGTTTTGCCCGAGAAGCCCTCGCCTGCTAGGATTGCAATTTTGCGAGTTGCCACCCCTTTAACCGGGTTTGCTTCCTGGCTTAGTGCCGGCGAAGATTTGGTAATGGACGATTCCTCTACATCGGATGGTGCCTGCACACCAATGGCATCAGCTACTTGTGCCGCCAGGCCTGCATTGACATTCGCAAACATATTCACAACCTGCTGGCGAATATCTTTGCTTTTTACTTTGCCCAGTTCAAAGCTGAATGCTTCAATAATATGTTTCTTTTCAACCTCTGTCATACTGTTCCAAAACAGGGCAGCCTGTGAAAAATGGTCTTTAAAACTGTCGCTGCGGCGCGCTACTTTACGGCCTTCTACTTTTTCCTGGTAATGAGCGTAGCCGCCTTCTTCTTCCTTGGCCGGTGACGGCGTATTTTGAGCCAGCGAGTTTTTATGGTAGCTCACCTGCCCGACGTTAATCGTCTGGCGCCCGTACCCATCACGCTGGTTATTAAAGAACGGGCAGACAGGGCGGTTAATCGGCAGCTCATGGAAGTTTGGCCCGCCGAGGCGGATAAGCTGTGTATCGGTATAAGAGAAAAGCCGTCCCTGCAGGAGCGGATCATTGGTAAAATCAATTCCCGGTACAACGTGGCCCGGATGGAAAGCCGCTTGTTCTGTTTCGGCAAATACATTATCGACGTTACGGTTAAGCGTCATTTTTCCAATGATTTTTACCGGTACGTCTTCTTCCGGCCAAATTTTAGTTGGATCAAGCACATCAAAATCAAATTTAAATTCGTCTTCTTCGTTAATCATCTGCACGCCAAACTCGAATTCTGGATAATCCCCCATTTCGATCGATTCCCACAGGTCGCGGCGGTGGAAATCCGGATCTTTACCGGCAATTTTTTGCGCTTCATCCCATACGAGTGATTTAATACCGAGAACCGGCTTCCAATGAAACTTTACAAACCGCGCTTTTCCTTCTTCATTCACAAAACGGAATGTATGAACACCGAATCCTTCCATCATCCGGTAGCTGCGTGGAATCGCACGATCGGATAAATGCCACATCACCATATGAGCTGATTCCTGGTTGTTAGCAATAAAATCCCAGAATGTATCATGGGCACTTGCTGCCTGAGGCATTTCATTGTGAGGCTCCGGCTTGACGGCATGAATCAAGTCTGGAAACTTGATCGCATCCTGGATAAAAAAGACCGGGATGTTATTACCGACAAGGTCGTAGTTTCCTTCCTCCGTATAAAACTTCGTTGAGAAGCCGCGCACGTCACGAACCGTATCTCCCGAACCGCGGGAGCCCGCTACAGTCGAATAACGAACAAAGACCGGTGTTTTCTTCGATGGATCCTGTAAAAAGCCGGCTTTTGTATATTCTTTCATAGACTCATATACTTGAAAGTACCCATGCGCTGCAAACCCGCGTGCATGAACGACCCGCTCTGGAATGCGCTCATGGTCAAAATGGGTCATTTTTTCACGAAAATGAAAATCTTCCATCAATGTAGGCCCGCGGTCCCCCGCTTTCAATGAATGTTCATCTTCTGACACGCGAAGTCCCTGATTCGTTGTTAATTTTTCTCCTTGATCGCTTACACGGAACTCATCCAGCTGTTTGTTTTTGCTGTTTTCGTTAATCGCCATGCTTTAGCCCCCTTATTGATACATTCACTAAAAGTTCATTACTTACTGTACGTACCACTTTTTAAATGGACTAAAACAAAAAAAGACAGCATATTCATCCAAAACAGACAAATGTTGTGGATTACATTGCCATATTCGACCCAATTATTCAAAATATCCTGCTCAAACAGGGAAATTTTTCTTTTATTCAGACCAATTTTCTTACAAAATGAATCATTATTTTTGCTGATGTGACGCTTTCTTCCAAATGATACGATAGAAGTGAAATGAATGAATAGGCGGTGGATTATGGAAAAAGCAAGACTCGGCATTTTACTTCTTTTTTTACTCGGCTTTGTCGGACTGGCAGGACAGCCGGCTTCAGCCCACGCTCAAACGGGCTCCATCACAGGAGACCGCGTAAATGTACGTGAAAGCCCTTCTCTTTCGGCTTCTGTTCTTGGACAGGTACATACGGGAGACCGCGTCTCTATTCTTTCATCCCAAAATGGCTGGGTGCAGATCTCCTACGGAAGCCAAAAAGCCTGGGTTAGCGGACAATTTGTCGGAGGAGCAGCCGAAAAAACAGCTTCTTCAGGAGAATTTGTCCGCATTCAAACAGAGGGGACCAATTTGCGAAGCGGCCCTTCGACATCTTCCTCTGTCATTGTTCAAGGATCTGTCGGTGAGCGTTACCCGGTTACAGGACGAAGCGGAGATTGGATTCGTATTCGCCTTGCAAGCGGAAATGAAGCTTATGTAGCAAGCTGGGTTGTATCTGGACAAGGCCAAGGAACCCATGCCTCTACTTCTGCTTCTTCTTTACAGGGCAAAGTGATTGTTCTGGATCCCGGCCATGGGGGAGTGGACGGCGGAACGTCTGGTTTATACGGCACCATTGAAAAAAATGTGACGCTTCAAACAGCTTGGAAGCTGCGTGATATTTTGGCTGCGAGTGGAGCAACCGTTGTATTAACCCGGACAGGTGATCAATATGTACCGCTGCCATCCCGGACAGCTGATTACGGAGCAGATGCTTTTATCAGCCTGCATTATGACGGGGCACAGAGCCAGCAGGCAGCCGGCCATACAGCTTATTACTATCATGCGGGGCACCAAGAGCTTGCCCGTTCTTTAAACGAAGGGCTAAATGGAACGCTGCCGAATGCAAACCGCGGGACACAGTATGGCGATTATTTCGTTCTTCGTGAAAATCAGCGGCCCGCTGCCCTGCTTGAGCTTGGTTATTTAACAAATCCAGCTGAAGAATCCTCAATCGTGTCAGCTGCCTACCAGCAGCAGGCAGCAGCCGGGATTCGAGACGGCTTAGCCTCTTATTTTTCTCGTTAACAGCACAAACAGCGCCCGGCTTTTTGCCTGGCGCTGTTTTTTTATCAATATATTAGGTCAACAAGATCCTCGGTCGTAACATTTCCGAAGTAATGCTTCATATCCAGCGGCTCAAGCGCCTGGCGTATAGCGCCCTTTTCATACTTTGTTCCAAGGAGCGCCTTTTCCACTTCAGCTACATCCCCCGCACCAAAAAAGTCACCGAAAACGCGTGCTGTTTGAATGTCTCCTCCTTTTACATGGAGGCGCACATCAATAAGCCCAACCGGAAATCGATGAGAGCGTTCAATATTAAAAGCCGGCGATTTGCCGTAGTTCCAATCCCAATTTCCGTAGCGCTCGGCTGAAATCTGGTGAATGGCTTTCCAGTCTTCTTCCGTCAGCACATATTCTTTTACTTGCTCTTCACCATTAAAAATTTGGGTTAAAATAAATTGTTTAAACTGGGTAATAGACATTTTTTGCTCAATCAAGTCAGATATATTTGCCACACGGCTGCGAATCGATTTAATGCCTTTAGATTCAATTTTGTCTTTACGCACCTTAAGGGCAGCCACGACATCATTCATATTCGTATCAAACAGGAGCGTCCCATGTGTAAACATACGCCCTTTTGTGGCAAATTGGGCGTTTCCTGAGATCTTAAACCCGTTAGCTGTTAAATCATTGCGCCCGCTCATTTCCGCATTCAAGCCGAGTTTGTTCAATGCTGCTACAACAGGCTCGGTAAACTTGCGGAAGTTATGAAAGCTGTCTCCATCATCTTTTGTAATAAAGCTGAAATTTAAATTGCCAAGATCGTGGTAAACCGCGCCGCCGCCGGACAGACGGCGGACAACGTGAATACCGTTTTCCTCGACATAATCTACATTTATTTCTTCAATGGTATTCTGGTTTTTACCGATAATGATAGAAGGTTCGTTAATGTAAAAAAGCAGATAAGATTCTTCAATATCCAAGTGTTTAACGGCATATTCTTCAATCGCTAAATTAATGCGCGGATCGGTAATCCCTTTGTTGTCAATAAAAAGCATCGTACACCTCCGAATTGGTTTAGTTCAAATGTAGCATATTGAGATTCGTTCTCAAAGAAAAAGCACCCGATTCCGGATGCTTTATTCTCTGCCGAAATTCATGCGCTGGTAACGGCCGCGAATCATTTCGTATATGCCATATAATAGAAGCCCTGCTGCGGTAAGGCCGAGTAAAAACTGTCCGTACGGCTGCGAAGCAAGCTCTGCCAACGCCCCGTCAATGCCTTTTGTTTCATTCGGATTGGCTGTAACAGCCGTTTTAATAAAGAAAAAACCGATCATCGCGAGCACAATTCCCCTTGCAAGGAGTCCAGCTTTTCCTGCTCTTCGGGCAAGGCCTATTTCTTTTTTATTCATTTCATTCGTTTTAAAATATTGCATAAATTTTCCCTTAAAGCCCCGGTATAATTCTATACATCCATACACAATAATGATAAGTCCAATACAGCCAATGATCCACTGCCCAAACGGCTGGGCCAGAAGCTTTGCGGAAATGGTTTTCTCCGAGTTTCCTCCTCCGCCGGCATGGATAGCAAGCCGGATGGCAGTGAGAGCCAGGCTGCCATAAATAGCCGCACTGATCATGTAACCAATCCGTTTTACCGTTCCTTTAGCTCCAGTGCCTTCATGCTGGACATCTTTTATCGACTTGATGAGTTCCCATATCACATATCCAATCAGACCAATGCCAATAAGCCAGAGCAATATCTGGCCAAATGGTTCGTCAGCTACAGTCACGAGGGCGCCGCTTGTATCGGTCGTTCCTCCGCCGGCGCCTGCTGCTGCCATCAGGGCAAAGAGGCCAACGAGCACATACACCGTTCCTTTTGCCATATGCCCCAGCCGCCCGAATCTCCGAATCCACGGTTTAGCTTCATGTACTTTTGATCGCATGCTTTCTTTTGCTGTCATCTTTTCTCCCTCCCTCCACTTTCGTTTTCCTTTCTTATTCCCGTTTTTTGTTTTTACGCAAACTGGTATTTTTTTGGTCCATGAGTCCTTTTTGGTACGCAGCCATGGAAAAAGAACGAATAAAGTTATGCACTTGGCTTTCTTTTCTTCCATTTAAGCGAAGCATGCAGCAGAACGAAAAAAGCACCCTTTTTTAGGTGCTTTTTTCAGATAGATACACGGCAGCCGCCGTTTCGCTTTGATTGATACAACAGTCCATCTGCTTCTTTCATTAAAGACTGAACCGGTACTCGTTTCGTGTCAGCGATCCCAGCCGATAAAAGAACGCCATATGTACGGAGTTCTTGATTCCGCTTGCTTTCATCGATTATTTCCTGGGCGAATAGAGATGCTTCCTCTGCTGATCGGTGCAAAAAGAGCACACCAAATTCATCACCGCCAAATCGAAAACCATAGGCATCGTCAGGAATGATTTGCTTGATAACTGAAGCAACCTCTATTAAAACATGGTCTCCCGCTTCGTGTCCAAACCGGTCATTTACTTGTTTAAACTTATCCAGATCGATCATTAAAAGAGCATGTGTCTCTTTTTCAATCCAATCAGATGTCAGGACCCGCTTCCAGTAAACACGATTGTACAAGCCGGTTAATCCGTCCTGGATAAGCAGACGCTCGGTATCAATGGCATAAGACAGGAAGGAAGCAAGCTTCTTCAGAATTTGAACTGTTTTGTTGTCGTATCGATTTAAGGATGTGTGAATGGAGCAAAGAGCACCGAATGTGCTGCCGTCCCCTAAAGAAATAGGTACACCTGCGTACGAGCCAATATTCAGCGAGTACGTAAAATCATGACGCTTTGTACGCTCGTCTTCCTTAGCATTCTTAATCAGCATCGGCTGTCCGCTTGCATAAGGGATTTGGCAATACGTATCCTGGAGCCGGACAGTTTTCCCTGCTTGAACCAAAATATCACTTTTAGAAAGGGTCTGTAATACCTTCAGACGATCCCTTTCAACCAAGCTGATATAAAATGTTTCATCGCCGATTAAATCGTTGGCTATCGACAAAATATCCGCAAAGACGCGGGAAAATGCTGCTGTTTCCAGCCAGTCTGTTTTCACTTCTTCACCTTCTTTCATCCATGCAATCATTCATTTCAGTATAACGATGAAACAGCAAAAAGTCAGCTCTGCGCGGCTGACTTTTTGCTGTATTTTATTCGAATAATGTTGGAAGCTGGTTGATTAATGTGTAGCCGCCCATAAAGGCCATAAGCACAACGACAATGACTCCTGCGGCTGTCATCCAAATCGGGTGGCGGTATTCACCAACAATCGATTTTTTATAAGCTGCAATGAGCATAACCGTAAGTGCGATCGGCAGGATAAGACCATTTAATGCCCCGGCTAAAATAAGCATTTTCACCGGTTTACCAATGGTTATGAAAATAACAGTGGAAAGCAAAATAAATACGACAATGATTGACTTATCATACTTTGCAATCGTTGGGTGGAACGTGCGGATAAACGAAACAGATGTGTAAGCTGCGCCGACAACAGATGTAATGGCAGCTGCCCACATCACCACACCAAACAGGCGGTATCCGATGTTACCTGCAGCCAGCTGGAACACAGACGCTGGCGGGTTTTCCGGATTAATCGGCAAGCCCTGCGCCACAACACCGAGTGCAGCAAGGAAAAGAAAAATACGCATGATTGAAGCGATTCCGATAGCAGATACTGAGCTCTTCGTCACCTGCGGAACTGCACCGACTCCTTTTATTCCTGCATCTAAAAGACGATGTCCTCCAGCAAATGTAATATAGCCGCCCACTGTACCGCCAACAAGGGTAACGATCGCAAGCAGGTCAATCGTATCCGGGGCAAATGTTTTGATTACCGCTTCCCCGACCGGAGGGCTTGCCTTAAAGACAACAAACAGGGTAAGGCCAATCATGACAAACCCCATTAGTTGTGTAAACTTATCCATTAATAGACCGGCTTCTTTCACAAGAAAGATGGCGACGGCAATGACAGCACTAATAATAGCACCCATCACCGGGTCTATCCCGAAAATAACATTGGCACCAAGACCGGCACCACCAATATTACCGATATTAAAAGCAATGCCGCCCAAAACAATCAGCACAGCAAGCACGTAGCCCAGACCCGGGAAAACGAGGTTTGCAATATCCTGCGCCCGCTTTTCCGCCACAACAAGAATTCTCCAAATATTCGTCTGAGCGCCAATATCCAGCAAAATCGAAACTAAAATAACAAAACCGAAGCTGGCGGCGAGCTGCTCAGTAAAAACCGTTGTCTGCGTTAAAAAGCCAGGTCCAATGGCGGAAGTTGCCATTAAAAAGGCAGCGCCTAATAATATACTCCAATTTGATTTTTCCTGCTGTTGAAGCTGTTTTTGTTTTGACATATTTATTCCTCCCTGGCGATTGAACGCACGTCAATCCCTTCTTCCTGCAGCTTTGTCCGGATCAGTCGGGCAAAAGAAAGCGCGTGAGGTCCGTCGCCATGTATACAGACCGTGTCCGCTTGAATATCGACCTCTGTCCCGTCTGCTGCCCGTACTTTCTTTTCTTTCGCCATACGGATTACCTGAGATACCGCTTCTTCCGAGTCCTCAATTAATGCATGGGGCAAACGCCGCGGCGTCAGCATCCCTTCCCGGGTATAAGTACGATCCGCAAAAACTTCACTGGCTGTTTTCAGCCCTGCTTTTCGGCCGGCTTCAACCAGTTTGCTTCCCGCCAGACCGTATAGAATAAAAGACGTATCCACATCTTTAACGGCTGACGCAATAGCAGACGCCATCTCTTCATTTGAAGCTGCCATATTATAAAGTGCACCATGCGGCTTCACATGATGCAGGGCAGCTCCTTCTATTTGTACGAACGCCTGAAGAGCGCCGATTTGATACACAACAAGTGAGTATACTTCTTCTGGCGAAAGTGCCATGTTCCGGCGTCCAAAGCCGGCTAAATCTTGAAAGCCTGGATGGGCGCCCATTTTGACGCCGTGCTCCATCGCTAAATGAACCGTTTTTTTCATCACATCCGGATCGCCTGCATGAAATCCACAGGCAATATTCGCCGATGTAATGTATGGCATGATGTCCTGGTCATGGCCGATAGAGTATGCTCCAAAGCTTTCTCCCATATCACAGTTAATATCTATTTTCATAAACCGCCCCTCCAAAATCAGCGATCTACGGCACCGAGTTCAGCGGAGATCTGCCGTGATGCTTCTGTTAGCTTTTCAATCATTTCTTTTGCATGTGCTTCATCCTGAAAGCGGACTTCAGGACCTACCAGGCTGATCCCGGCTACTACGTCTCCTTTATGATTAAAAATAGGAGCAGCAATAGCAGAAGAATGATCTTCTAATTCAGAATGGCTGATCGACCAGCCATTCTTCCGTGTTTTCTCAATCAGCTGCCGCAGTTCCTCTTTGTCTTCCGGTGTTCCTTTTGCGTATCGTACAATCTGGAAGGATTCAATTAACCGCTCTTGTTCGGCGTGCTCCATAAAAGACAGCAGTATACGCGGGCATGCCCCCCCATATAGCGGGGCACGGCGGCCAATTTGTGTGTAAACACGGACACGTTCCTGCGTATCAACCTTCTCAATGTAAACCGCTTCATCTCCATCCCGGATCACGAGATTCACAGCTTCCCCTGTTTCTTTCCGGAGTTTTTGCATGTAGGGCAATGCAATGGAGCGGATATCCAGCCGTTCAGCGACAAGATTGCCGAGCGCCAGAAAAATCAATCCTAAACGGTAGGCACCTTCCTGGTCTTTCTCCAGAAATCCGAGTTCAAGCAATGATTCTGCCATTCGATAAACAGACGTTTTCGGCAGCCCCGTTTTTTCTATCATTTGCAGCAGCGTTAATTTTTCTTCTGTAAAAAACAATTGAATGATTTCCATTGATTTAAGGACGGTTTTATTCACTTTTCTTTCTTCTCCCTGTTCCGATAAATGGAATAACCCCTCCATTTATGGTTTTGCTCCATTATATATGAAACAGTAGATAGAGGAGCAGCCAAATTTATAAAATGGAGTACTGGCTGTCTTTCTGATCAGTAATAAACATATGTCCAGGCGCATGGGTGATCATCAATGCCGGCTTGCTTGACATGGCAATAGATTGCGGGGTTGCACCGCATGCCCAGAAAACAGGCGTCTCACCTTCTTTTACGGTTACAGTATCGCCAAAATCCGGCTTGTCTAGCTGGGCAATGCCAATTTGCTCCGGCATGCCGATATGTACAGGTGAACCGTGCACCGCCGGGAAGCGGGACGTTACTTCAACTGCGCGTATCACATCTTTTGATTGAAACGGCCGCATGCTGACCACGAGATTCCCATGAAACACACCAGCCGGTTCACATGGCTGATTTGTAATATACATCGGTACATTCCGCTGTTCATCAATGTGGCGGATCGAAAGGCCATTTTCGAGCAGGGCATGCTCAAAGGTAAAGCTGCAGCCGATTAAAAAGGAAACAAAATCGTCCTGCCAGCAGGATTCGATGCTCGTTACTTCCTCAACAAGCTCTCCATGCCGGTAAATCCGGTACTTTGGTGTGTCATAACGTAAGTCAGCCGTTGGTGCCGTCAATCTTGGAACCGGCGAACCAACATCTGTTACTTCGAGGAGCGGGCATGCTTTTGGATTTCGCTGGCAAAACAGCAAAAAGTCATATGCCTGTTCTTTCGGCAAAATCACAAGATTGGCTTGTGTATATCCAGGGGCCAAACCCGCTGTCGGCTTCGTCCATTTGCTTTCCCGAATCTCCTTGCGAATCCGTTCCAATGATGTTTCCATTTTTACGCCCCCTTTTGCTTCTCTGGAAAAAGCTGAACCTCTTCTAAAAAACGTGTTGTGAACGTTCCTTTTTGGAACTGTTCCTGATCAAGAAGCCTTAAATGAAAGGGAATCGTCGTTTCGATTCCTGTGATGACCATTTCATTTAATGACCGTTTCATTTTTTGGATCGCTTCCTCCCTTGTTTCTCCCCACACAATCACTTTTGCAGCCATTGAATCATAAAAAGGAGGAATGGCATATCCGGTATAAACGGCACTGTCCACCCTTACCCCAAAACCGCCTGGCGGAAGATATTCCGCTACGCGTCCTGGAGACGGCCGAAAATCATGTTCGGGACTTTCCGCATTGATCCGGCATTCAATAGCCCAGCCCGTTATCCGGATATCTTCTTGTTTATACGAAAGCGGCAGACCGGCTGCAATCTTTATTTGTTCTTTAATAATATCTACTGTAGTCACAAGTTCCGTTACAGGATGTTCGACCTGAATGCGGGTATTCATTTCCATAAAATAAAACTGGCCATGCTTATCAAGCAAAAATTCAATGGTTCCCGCACTGTGATATTGAACCGCTTGAGCTGCTTTTACCGCTGCTTCACCCATTTGGCGGCGAAGCTGTTCACTCAGCGCTGGTGAGGGCGCTTCTTCTACCAGCTTTTGATGCCTTCTTTGAATGGAACAGTCTCGTTCGCCCAGATGAATCACCTGTCCGAAGCGGTCTGCCAGCACTTGAATTTCAATATGGCGCGGTTCTTCGATATATTTTTCAAGGTAAACAGCAGCATTGCCAAAGGCTTTTTCCGCTTCGGACTGTGCCTGATGAATCGCCTGCTGCAGGTCCTGCTCCGTTTCCGCCAGACGCATCCCTTTGCCGCCGCCTCCCGCTGTCGCTTTGACAATAACCGGATAGCCAATTTCTTTTGCTACTTTCAAGGCGTCATCCTGACTTTGGATGATGCCTTCTGTTCCCGGCACCGTTGGCACTCCTGCTTCTTTCATCGTTGAGCGCGCTACCGCTTTTTCGCCCATTTTGCGGATCGCTTCCGGCTCGGGTCCGATGAACACGACATTGCATGCACGGCACATTTCCGCAAAATCTGCATTTTCGGCCAAAAACCCGTACCCCGGATGAATCGCATCTGCCTGCGTCACCATAGCAGCACTCATGATATTATGCATATTCAAATAACTGTCTTTAGCAGGTGTTTTCCCGATACAAAGCGCTTCGTCCGCAAGCTTTACATGCAGCGACTCACGGTCTGCTTCGGAAAAAATGGCAACCGTCTGGATGCCCATCTCTTTGCAGGCGCGAATAATACGTACCGCAATTTCTCCTCTGTTTGCAATCAATACTTTTTTAAACATGTGAATGCTCCTTTTACGATCGCTTCTTCAGCTTAAAAAGCGGCTGCCCATACTCCACCACGTCTCCATCTTCCACCAGCACTTCAACAATTTCACCATCTACACCCGCCTGAACTTCATTAAACAGCTTCATCGCTTCTACAATGCAGACAACTTGTCCTTTTTGGACAATGTCTCCCATTTGAACAAGCGGTTCTTCGCCTTCGTTAGCACGTGTGTAAAAGGTGCCCACCATGGGAGAAGTAATGACTTCATCCTTCGATACAGCTTCATCCTTCGCTGCTTTATCTGTTTGTTCATTTGATAGCAGCTGATCAGGCACCGATACACTGACTTCTTCCTTTTGTACCTTATCTTGAAGGACTGGCTGTTTTTCAAGCTTCATTTTCATTCCTTCATATTCAAACGTGAAGACATTGACACTCGACCGGTCAATAATATTCACCATTTCCTGAAAGTCACTCATTTTAATCATGGGCTGTCTCCTTATACATTCATTCAAATGACCATTTCTTTAACAAAAGAGCGGTACGAATTTGTTTGATTTCCTGTTCGCGTTCCATGTAAAGCTGTTCTGCTTCATAAAGCGAAATTTCTTGAAAGCGGACGCGGTCTCCCGGCTTCATTTGAGCGATGATCGGTAAATCGGCCGCTGCAATTTGTCCAATTCTCGGGTAGCCGCCGGTTGTCTGACGGTCTGCAAGCAGTACAATTGGGTTGCCATCGCTCGGCACTTGAATCGTTCCATTGGCTACCGCTTCAGACAATAATTCAAACGGCTGTTTTAATCCGAGAGAAGCACCTGAAAGACGGTATCCCATCCGGTCCGACTGCGGGGTAATTTGAAATTCCTGTTCGAAAAACTGCTTTTGGGAAGATTCCGAAAACTTCTCAAATTCGGTTCCTTTTAAGACACGGACCACACTTTTATTGACATAACGTTCAAACGGCACATACCAGTCAACTGACGCAAATGACCTTTGTTTCAGCTTGCTTTGAAGGACTTTTTTTATTTTACGAGAAAAGCTGTTTTCCTCTCCCAGCGGAATCAAATCGCCTTCCTGGAGAGCGCGCCCTTTAAAGCCGCCAATTTCCCCGCGTATATACGTACTTTTGCTGTTCATCACATTTGGAATGGAAAAGCCGCCTGCCGCAGCAACGTACGCGCGGCATCCCACTTTACAGCCGGTGAACGAAAGAACCGTATTCTTTTGTACAAAAACAGGCCTCCATAAAGGAACGGGATTTCCATCGATGACCGGGTTTAAGTTTCCGCCCGTAATGGAAATCAATGTGTCTTCGTTAAACTGAAGAGATGTACCCATCATCGTTACTTCAATGGCTGCTTCTCCCTCTTCATTTCCGACTAATACATTTGCGAGACGAAGCGAAAGCGAATCCATTGCGCCGCCAACCACAACTCCGTACTGTTGAAATCCGTATCGCCCTAAATCTTGAATCGTTGCCAAGAGTCCCGGGCGGATGATTTGTACACTCATTGCCATCTCTCCTGATACTGGTCATATTCTTCCTTGGTGATCGGTATGAATTTCACGATGTCACCCGCCGACAGAACACTTGGCTGATCACGGTCCGGACGAAAAAGAGCCATCGGTGTCCGTCCGATCAGCTGCCATCCGCCCGGTGTAGAAATCGGATATACGCCTGTTTGACTGCCTGCTATTCCAACACTGCCGGCTGGGATAGACGTGCGCGGTGACGGCCGGCGTGGGGCATGTATTTTTTCAGAAAGGCCGCCCAGGTAAGGAAAGCCCGGCGCGAATCCGATCATGTAAACGGGATACTCGGCCGATGCATGCAAATGAATCACTTCGTCAGCTGAAAGGTTGTTATGAGCTGCTACAAAATCAAGGTCCGGTCCAAAATCATTGCCGTAACAAACGGGAATTTCTACAATCCGTGGCTTACTTTCTTCGTCTTCAACAAGTGTCTCTAACATCCGTTCTAAGGTCGCATGAACAATTTGAAAGGACGTTTTTGCTTTTTCCCCATATGCCTGTTTAACGATAAAGGGGTCATAAAAAACCGTTACACTGGCAAAAGCAGGTGTACATTCAATAAATCCGGAGAATGATTCATATTGAAGCTTTGATGCTAGCGCTTTCACTTTTTTATTGATAACCGGGCTGATTTCGGCTCCAAATTGAACAGTTATCGCCGACTCCCCTAACGGTTTCATTTGAATTTCTTCCAGGTTATTTTTCATCTTTTGAATCAATCTCACCACCTCCGTTCCGAATATCGGAACAGTAATTCTTATTTTCGGAATATAAAATCATTATAATTATCAGAAAAATGAAATGCAAGAAAAATGAAAAGCGACCAGAATCTTTCCTGGTCGCTTTTAGTATTACCATTCGCCGTTAAAAAACGCTTCCCCGGCTGAAGGAGTTGTGTAATGATTGTTTTGGCCGCTCTGCCAAATGCGTTCACCTGCTGCATTTTCATACCAAAACTTAAATGAGTATAAACGATCTGCCGCAAGATTTACGGAACCGCTCCAGCTGCCATCCATATTTTTAGTCAGCTCATATTTATACTGCCCCGGATTCCAGCGGCCCATTTCTCCGCGATCTCCAACTACATACACATGCTTTGCTTCTTCTGGGACATTTGAAACCGTAAATGTGACGGGCATTTGCACTAACGCCAGCTTATCCTTCATCATATGGAATTCATTCGTTGGATTGCCTGCTTCCTTAAATAAATAATTCATGCGGAGCAGTGTAAAACCATCAAATCCATAGTTAAATACCATTTCTGCTGCGTTGTTAAAGCCCCACTCATTATTAATCAGTGCCAGCGCGTTTTCGCCATTCAGTGAAATGCCCCGCTCATTCGCGAGTGTAGCGATTTGGGCTACAAGTGTTTTGGGCGCGCTGTAGTAAGGGGGAACCTGCGCATTGTTGTCATCCATTTCTAGGCAGGTGAATGTAAGGGCCAGATCTGCTTTTTTCACATGATCGAGCAGCCTGCCATACTGATAGTAGCCTGTGCTGTATTCCGCTGCATGCGGCATTTCTGGGTCATTCATTTTCCAGTGTATACCTGAAATTTTAATACCGATCGGCACATCAAATGTACGGTCAAACTGTTTATGGGCCGCTTTTGATATGTTCTCCATATGTTTTTCTAATGCACCCTGATACCAGCTCATAAACTCCTGGCCGTACCCCGGCTTGTAAGCATCGCCGCTCTCAAAAAATGCATCTCCATTTGCTGGAGGATCGATTTCAGCCCAGCTCTTGTACGCTGTGCCCCACGCTGCGTTGAGCTTTTTCACATTTTTATATTTCGTTTTCAAATAATCTTGATAGTCTTTTTCTGCTCCTTCTGTATAAGCCTGCAGCTGCCCTCGCTCAGGCCATTCCCATCCGTCCGCAAATTGATAAGACGGATACCGAAGTTCACCGGCTGGTCCACCGCTCAAGTAAATTTTGACAATCAATTCTTCCTCATCAGCAAACTGCCTCGCAAAAGCACGGTAAAATTCCTCATACTGCTTAGCTGTCCCTTCCCACCACGGAGCCAGCGCTTCTTTATTCAAGTAACCGCTTTCACTTTTGAACGCCATATTTTCAACACTGTCTTTTTTCCACAGCCAGGATGGAATAGGATAATTACAATCATCTCCGACATTGCCGCCGCACTGGTGGGTAGACATAATCGGCACCCATTTTAATCCGGACGCCTGGACAGCCTGCGCATACTTCTCATAATAAGACCAGTCGAATTGATTATCCCCTTTGCCTTCTACCATTCCCCACCAAATGTCTGTAGTGAGGGCATAAACACCGTTTTCCTTCATCGTTTTAAGCTTTTCTTCAAATGCTTCCCAGTCGGTAATTTCCGTTAGCGGTGCCATCACATAAAGCTTGTACTCTTTCTGTACATCCGCCTGAGCCGGCTGTACCCCCCCAACCGCAGCTACAAACAGTAAACTGAATAGCAGCCATCCGTACCATACTTTCCTCACTTAACACGACCCCCTTTGTTTTGTGCAAACGTTTGCATTTTGAAGCAAAAAAAGAAGCCCATTCCTTCTTTTCAAAGAAAGTATAGTAAATGAACTTCTATTCAGTCAATCCTGTTTTTAAAAATGAATCTTTATAGCTAGATTAAGAGAGCACTCTCCGCTCTATATCTGCGTCTTTTGACTTTCTGACGATTTTTCCATACCGATAGTAAACAAACGCCGCGGCTACAAAGCCGATCACCGCTAAAAAAGCATCAAAAATAAAAATAACCGCGATGTTGCCGGTTTCGGATAAAAGTCCAGTCAATAGGGGCATCACAATGGCTGCCAGCCCTCCTGCTGTCGCAACAATTCCTGTAACCGTACCTTTTTTCTGCCAAAACAGCTCCGTTATGATCGTAATCGCAAGCTGGAAAATACCAGCTGTTGAAAAGCCGATAAAAAAAGCTGTTACCACGGCGACGGCCGGAACTTTCACCATTAAAATCGTTGTGATCGCGATAAATGTCATAATTGGGTAAATGACAATCACAGTGACCGGACGAACCATTTTTTTCAACAAAATAGATAAAGAGAGAACGGAAATAAGCGCTCCGATACTGTAGTAGCTCAACAATTTTACCGCACTGTCTGCGGCCATTCCAAGCACTTCCTCCCCGTAGCTTGGCAGCCAGATTTGCGCGACTGTAAACAATCCGGTCGATGTAAACCCGATGATCACAAGCGCAATTCCTTCACGTGAAAATCTCGGTTCTGATAAAAACTTCGACTGGCCGGCGTTTTCAGCTGCCTGGCTGGCCACAATGGCCCGGTGATCCGGAAATGTAACCGTCATGAGAAACAGCATATTTACAAAGAAAATAGCCGCCGGCACAAAAAAAGCATAGCTATACGATGCGCCCTGATTGGCAAAAAACAAAATCACAAATGGCAGCAGCGCCGCCCCGAGAGAGATAAATGCCTTGACCATTACATTGGCAGAGCCGCTCGAACGCGGAAAAATTTCAACCAGGCCAGGATACGAGCCTGCATCCATTGCTGAGTTTGCGACTCCTGCTAAAAGCGCAAACATAAAGGCTACTTCATAAACGGGCGACAGTGGAATGCCCACAAGAAAAATCCCCATCGCAAGCGCCGAAAAAATCACAAGCGGCTTCCGCCCAAACCGGTCCGAAAGATGGCCGGATAATGCGTAAGTAAGCAGCTTCCCGATCCCGATTGCACTGATAATGTAACTGATCCCAGCCTTGTCTGTATCCCATTGCTCGGATAATGAGGCCATATTGGATGATAGAATAATATTGACCATACCAAGCAAAAAATAGTTTACATACAGGCCGGAAGCAGCTTTTGTGTATGTATTCATCGTAACCACCCTTCTTTCTACAAACTTTTTTCATTATAGCAAATATTCCAATTTCCTGTTTTTCTATAATTTGTCTTGCTTTACACCTCTGTTGCCACCAAAATACAAATAGTGTATTATTACACTAAACAAAACATATATTCATAAAAAGTGAAAATGTATGGAGTGCAATATGACAGAAAGGATGTGCATGGATGAATACAAACAAAGGAGTTTTTTATTTTTTTAATTATGGATTGGTTCCATTTTTGCTTGCTTTGCTTGCTGCCGGAGGACTTTTGATCTTTGAGCAGTTAACAGTAGTTTTTGCTGCTGTCTTTACAATTGGCGGTTTTGCTGCCGGCATATGGGCAGGCAGTAAAGCAATCGTCAGGCCGCTGGACACATTTCTTTATCCGCTTTTTTACACACTTGGATTATGGGCAGCGTGTATGATCATAAGCAAAGGCTTTTACGGAGCAGATGCGTGGTCCTTGTTTGCTCTGCTGCATCTTCCATTTGGGCCCGCGTACTTTTTCTCTTCGCTTTATGGAATTGGCTATTTATTTATTATGATTCCTGCACTGTATGAACTCGCTTTTTTAATCGGCTTTTTGGCCAGAAATCGAAAGCTGAACATTCAAGCTGTGAAAAAAACGGTTCTGACAGCAGCAGCGATAGTCCTTTTTGCCGGAACAGGCTTGTTTATTACATGGGAGCGGGCTAAAACGGTCCTCCCTTCTCATGGATTTGCTTATGAAGGAGGCAATTCGAGTACAGATTTAACTCCTTATAACGTGACCAATCCAGACAACATTCTTCCCAAACTGAATGAAAAATCTTTGTTTTGGATCGATAAGCGGCAAAATATGCTTGTACTTGACGGTGCTGAAGCGGCGTTTCCTGTTTACTCCGCTTTTGCACAGGCCGTTTATAAAAATGCAAATCAAAACAGCGATTTTATTACGCTTACCAACACGATCCATGCCTATGAACGGCTGCTTCGAGGGGAGACAGATATTTATTTTGGTGCTGAACCGTCTAAAGCTCAGCTGAAAATGGCCAAGGACGCCGGGGTCGAGTTAGTGATGACTCCGATCGGCAAAGAGGCGTTTGTATTTTTTGTTAATCAGCACAACCCGGTTCAAAACCTTTCAACTAGACAAATTCAATCCATTTACAGCGGTGAAACGAGAAACTGGAAAGAGGCAGGCGGAAACAGCCAGCATATTCTTGCTTTTCAACGCCCTGAAAATTCAGGAAGCCAGACGTGGCTGCAGAAAATCATGGCGGGCAAAACAATTATGACTCCTGTAAAAGAAGAAGTGCCGGAAGGGATGGGCGGTATTTTAGAAGAAGTCGCTGACTACCGCAATTACAAAGGAGCGATTGGCTTTTCTTTTCGTTTTTTCGCTTCCGGCATGCAAAGCTATGAGCAGCTTCGCTTTTTGTCCATTGACGGTGTAGCACCAATTCCACAAAATATAGCAGATGGAAGCTATCCTTTTACCGCCACTCTTTACGCCATTACGCTAAAAGAAAATAAAAAGCCGTCCTTGGCGCCTTTTCTTCAGTGGATGCAAGGCGAACAAGGGCAGCAATTGGTTGAGGAAACCGGTTATGTGAGGCTAAACCAATAAGTTAAGAGCAGGCCGCCGCCGGCTTGGCACAGACGATCCGGTTGCGGCCAGCCTGCTTCGCTTTATAAAGCGCATGGTCCGCTTCTTTGAGCAGCT
Organism: Domibacillus indicus; assembly: GCF_023715895.1. Lineage (GTDB taxonomy): Bacteria > Bacillota > Bacilli > Bacillales > Domibacillaceae > Domibacillus > Domibacillus indicus_A. The sequence goes on from NZ_JAMBOO010000006.1 coordinate 102,466, forward strand.
GTTCAGGGATAAACTCATCCGATATAGCCAGTCCTGCTGAAAACGTAACGGGCACTTGGACATTATTCACAGAGACCGGCTGGCTGGCAACCGTTTCACGAATTCGTTCAATGGCCGCCAGCGCATTTTTTTTCGTACAGTCCGGCAGAATGATAACAAACTCTTCGCCTCCGTACCGGGCTACAATATCCACGCTGCGCACATTATTCAGCAGCCTCCCGCTCACTGCCTTTAGCACGCAGTCGCCGACAATATGTCCGTATGTATCATTTACCTGCTTAAAATGATCAATATCAATGAAAACTAAAACAAACGGCTTTTTTCCACGCTTTCGAGTTGAAAACTGCTGAAAGTAAACCATAAATGCCCCGCGGTTATACAGCTTCGTTAATGTATCTCTCCTGGCTGATTCAAGCAAATGCTGTTTGGACAGAAATTCACGGCGCAGGTCGTGGATCATCCAGACGATTAAAAAGCTGAGCAGGATGCTTGTCGGCAGAGCAACCGGTGTTATTTCAACTAAATAGGTCCGGGCGGGAATTATACCTAAAAAAGCAATAAACAAAACATTTACACTGTTTAAAGCTAAAACCGTCCAAATCACTTGCTTGAGCGGGGCCCAGTTTGAAAAAGCAGTACGTAAAATAACGCCTGCTGCTGAAACAGCCATTACCGTCCAAAATCCTGAGATGGCTGCTTCATTTACACCAAAAGACAAACGGGCCAGGCCAATTCCCAGTCCGGCCAGTAAAATACGTTCTTTTTTCCGCATAAACAACACGGCAATAATAATAGGCACAAAACGAAGATCAAAAATAACATGGTCATTCAGATGGATGCCAAAAAACATAGAAGCCCATCCTGAAAACACCACCATGGCTGTCAGCAGGCTGTTTTTCAGCTTTGGTCCGGCGTTGACTAGAAATTGTTTATATACCAAGCCGCCCATCGTAATAATAGCCATCAATACGGATGCATTCATGACAAATTCTTTGATGTTCATCATACCGTTTCCCCATCTCTCTTTGTGTCATTGCTTCACGTGCTTTACAAACGGTTTAAGGTACCGCTCCCGGGTGAGGCATATTCTGCTTTTTAGCCAGCCGTCCTTTACATTTGCTTTTCTTATTACAAGTAGATCTTATTCCATACAAAGTGTCATTTAATTCACCATATCTAATTCTTTCTGATCGAGATATTAGTCCCGTTTATGCACGTTTCTCTACCTTATACCCCCTTTTCGGTTATTTAGCCCTATCAAACATAAAAAAGACACCTGGAATGTGCCAGGTGTCTCTCTCTTTTAATTTTTCAGCCACTCTTTTAACTCAAGACGGCGTACCTTGTGCGTAACAGCCGGATCATTTTCAGCCAGCTGAAGTGCTTCTTCATATGTATCGGCTACATAAACAACCATTCCGCCGGATCCGTCAGCAAAAGGCCCTTTCCCAAACACTTTATTTTCTTTTTCAAGCTCTGCCAGATACTCCAGGTGAAGCGGTCGTACTTCCTTGTTTTTCTCTGGATCGATCATGTGCAACAACGCTGCATAATATCCCACGTTTATTCCTCCATTCGATTCTGAATACTCTGTCAGTATAGCAGAAAAAAAGGAAAGAAAACTGTTACGAGTTTAAGATTTTTTGCTCTGCTGTTTTATAGCTCTCCTGCTCCTCGACTGGTCTTTTTTTCTTGAAAAAGAAAGAAAGGATCAGCCCGCCGGTAATAAGCAGAGTCAATAAAAGCTGAGACTTCATAGAATCAATAAAGATCATAGAGATTAAAATGATGCCAATGCCGGCAATCACCGCATACGTGATATATGGAAAAAGCCACATTTTCATTTCAAGCTGAATATGTTCACGCTCCGCTTTCTTTCTCAGCCGCAAATGGGACACCGCAATAGCCAAGTACACAAGTAAAGCAATGGCCCCCGATGCATTCACAAGGAAAAGAAACAATTTATCCGGAGACACAAAACTGAAAACAGCACATACATAAGCAAGAACGGTGCTGAGCCAGACCGCACGAGCCGGTACGCCATGCTTATTCAGCTTGAGCAGCATTTTTGGCGCATCTCCTTTTTTCGCCAACGAATACAGCATTCTGGAATTGGTATAAAGCGCCGAATTTAAGCATGACAGGACCGCCACAAGCACGACTGCGTTCATAATTTGAGCACCGCCGGGAATCCCCGCTATCTTCAACATGGTCACATACGGGCTTGTTAACAGCTCCGCTGAATTCCACGGCAGAAGCATGACTAAAATGGATACAGAGCCCACGTAAAAAATTAAAATACGCCATACGACACTGTTGATCGCCATCGTTGTAGACTTAACAGGATCCTTCGATTCACTTGCCGCAATAGCCGCAATCTCCGCCCCAAAATAAGAAAAAATAACCGTTACGACTCCAACAAAAACCGAGCTAAATCCATTTGGCATAAAGCCGCCGTTTCCTGTTAAGTTAGATAAGCCTGGTGAATTGGTTCCCGGAATCCATTGAAATAAAATAGCGAGACCAACAAGCATAAATACAACAATCGCTGCTACTTTAATCATGGCAAACCAATACTCAAATTCACCAAACGACTTTACTGAAAAAATATTTGTTAACGTTAGAAGGAACGTCAGAATTAAGCTCCAGGCCCAAATCGGCACGGCAGGCACCCATTGATTCATAATGGCACCGCCTGCTGTTGCTTCAATCGCAATGACAATCAGCCAGAAAAACCAGTAGAGCCAGCCGACCGTATACCCTGCCCACGGGCCAATTGCCTGGCGGGCGTAGGTAGAAAACGAGCCGCTGTCCGGATTTGCCGTTGCCATTTCCCCAAGCATTCTCATTAGAAAAATAACGAGAAGGCCGGCAACCGCATAGGACACAATCGCCCCCGGCCCGGTCGCATTAATCACGGAACCGCTCCCGACAAACAAGCCGGCTCCGATAATGCCCCCGATTGAAATCATGGAAATATGCCTGGTTTTTAATTGATTGGTTAACTGCTGCTCTTTCATTCTTTCCCCTCCTCTGTTTTTCAAAGGTGCATAGAAATGTACTTTACTTCCACGTATTCATCGAGCCCATAATGCCCGCCTTCACGGCCAAGCCCGCTTTGTTTCCAGCCGCCGAATGGTGCTTGGCTCACAGATGGCAGTCCATCATTGATTCCGACGATTCCATATTCCAGCCCTTCACTGATCCGGATCGCATCGGACAGGTTTTTCGTGTACAGATAAGCGGCTAACCCGTATGGCGTATTGTTCGCCCGGCGAATCACTTCATCCATCGTTTGAAACGTGGCAACAGGAGCAAGCGGGCCAAATGTTTCTTCCTTCATGCACAGCATATCATCTGTTGCGCCGGCAATCACTGTCGGTTCAAAGAAAGTCCCCTGTTCCCCATGCTCATGGCCGCCGGAAAGAAGAACGGCTCCCTTTAAAACAGCATCTTCTACATGGTCCTTTACTTTTTCGAGGGCAGCTTGATTAATAACAGGACCGATATCGGTACTAGCCTCGAGCCCATTTCCTACTTTCAGCTTTGAAACGGCCTCAGCGAGTTTTCCTGTAAACGCCTCGGCGCATGACTCATGAACAAATACACGGTTTGTGCAAATGCACGTCTGTCCTGCATTGCGGTATTTCGAGGCAACTAGTCCTTCAACTGCCTGATCGAGATCCGCATCCGGCATCACGATAAAGGGAGCATGGCCGCCAAGCTCCAATGACAGCTTTTTCATCGTATCTGCCGCTTTTTTCATCAATAGCTTGCCAACACCCGTCGAACCCGTGAAGGACAGCTTGCGGATACGGCCGTCTTCCATCCATGTATCACCGATTTCTGCTGGATCGCCCGCTACAACAGCAAGCACATCACGGGGAATGCCTGCTTCGTAAGCCAGCTCGGCCAGCTTGAAGGCAGTCAGAGGCGTGAATTCAGAAGGCTTTACAACGAACGTGCATCCGGCTGCAAGTGCCGGTGCCACTTTACGGGTAATCATCGCGGCCGGAAAATTCCATGGCGTAATCGCTGCAACTACGCCGACTGGCTGCTTTTGAACGATAATCCGCTTGTTTCGGTCTGAAGCCGGAATGGTCTGCCCATACAGTCGTTTCCCTTCTTCCGCATACCAGGAAATGTAGCTGTTCGCATACCGGATTTCTCCGAGGGCCTCTTTCAGCGGCTTTCCCTGCTCTTTTGTCATCAGCTCTGCGAGTTCCTTCTCTGACTGGCTGATCAGGCGGTGCCAGTTCATCAAAAGAACACTGCGCTCTTCCGCTGTCCGCCCTGACCATTCCGAAAAAGCATTGTACGCAGCGTCTGCTGCCTGCTTCGCTTCCTTTCGTCCTTGTTTTGGCAACCGGCCCACGATCTGTCCGGTTGCCGGGTTGATCACTTCGATGATGTCAACAGCCGCTGCGTTCATCATTACCCCTCACTTCCCATTACCTTTTCTACTTCCTGCAAAGCCGTATTTAAGTTTACAATCAGTTCCTTAATTTCTGTTTCGTTAATGATCAGCGGCGGTGCAAACACAAGCGTGTCCTGCCCATCAAATGTGACAGACCGGCAAATCAATCCGTGCTTTGCTGCCTCGGCCACCACTGTTGGTGCAAGCGGCTCGCTGCCGGCCGGCGTGGCCAGTTCGACCGCACCCATTAATCCGCGCGCCCGTACGCTGCGGACAATAGAACGCTCTGCTTTGATCGCCTCAAATCCTTTCAGCAGCTCCGCTCCCATTCTTTCTGCGTTCGCAACAAGCCCTTCCTGCTCAATGATTTCAATGTTCTTTAAAGCAACAGCACAGGCCATTGGATGTCCGCTGTATGTGTATCCATGCAGAAGCGTACCTGTAGAAAGATCACCCAGTTCTTTATAAAGAGTCTCAGAAAACACGACGCCGCCAAGCGGTGCATATCCGCTTGTAACCCCTTTTGCAAAGCACATCATGTCCGGGACAACTTCATCGTGTTCAATACCGAAAAATGTACCCGTGCGGCCGAAGCCGGTAATGACTTCATCTGTGATAAACAAAATGCCATATTCATCACAAATGCGGCGCACCTCTTTGAAATATCCGTCCGGCGCGATATGAACACCACCTGCACCCTGAACCGGCTCAGCCACAAATGCAGCCACTGTTTCCGGCCCTTCTTCTTCAATAACACGGCGCAGCTCTTCTGTGGACATGTGATCTGCGTAATGAAAGTCCGGCGCGAGTGAATTCGTAAAATCACGGAATGGCTTTAAGCCGGTTGCGCTGGTCGCCCCAATATTGACGCCATGGTACGCTTTTGTTCTGGAGATAATTTTCTGGCGATCGGGCTGCCCTTTTAACACCCAGTAGTGGCGTGCGAGCTTATAAGCTGTGTCATTGGCTTCTGATCCGCCCGAAGTGAAAAATACCGCATTTAAATCACCGGGTGCAAGCTCTGCGATCTTGGCTGCCAGACGGATAGCCGGCTCATTGCTAAAGGATGCGAAAGACGAACTGAATGCAAGCTTTGACATTTGTTCTAACGCTGCTTCCCCCAGTTCTCTTCGTCCATGTCCGACATTTACATTCCAAAGCGAAGACATTCCATCGATTACTTTTCTGCCGCTTTCATCATACAAATACACGCCTTTTCCTTCTGTGAAAATAAAAGCAGGCCCGCTTTCCTGCTGTGATTTCACAGCGGAGGTAGGATGAAAAAAGTGCTTTTTATCTAGTTCTGATAGTTCCTGTAATTTTGCTTTTTCTTGAATCATTGTGATCTTCCTTCCTTGTTTAAATTGCTTGAACTTATTATTTCAAAAAATCTAAATTTTGAAATTACTATTGTCAGATTTTATAACAAACTTTCTTTCAACCCTTTTAAATCAATAAAAATATCTCTAAATGGAATCGCTTACAATATTAGATGAATAAAATTTTGTTATTTTAATATACTTTTATAAAATCTTGCATCTCCTTTGTTTTACTTATTGCAAGAAGTGTGCCAACAGCCGGATGTGCTATACATTCGCGTTTGTCATTTCTTTTGATTCAAAATGAATTAAAAAAGAAAAGAAAACCGATTCAAAATGAATCAGTTTAATTCATTTTGAATCGGTTTTTATTTTTTGAAGCCGGCGGAAAACAGTCGGCTGGCTGATCCCTAATGTTTTTGCCATTTGGTAAGTGGAAAGCCCCTTTCTTTCTGCTTGCCGCAGCCATTGCGTTTCCACATCAGCGATCATTTCTTTTAGTGTTTTTCCTCCCTCCTCAAACAGGGAGAGAGAAGGCCATTGTTCAGGCTGATCAGGTGTTTCCGTATGAAATGACAGCAGGCCCGGTGAAATCACAGGCTGGTCAGACATAATAACAAGGCGTTCGATTGTGTTTTCAAGCTCCCGTACATTTCCCGGCCAGTGATATGAAAGACATTTTGCCATTGTTTCTGAATGAAGACGCAGCGCTTTATTGTACTTTTGGTTAAACTGTGTTAAAAACAGCTCGACGAGCATAGGAAAATCTTCTTTTCGTTCACGCAGCGGGGGAATTTCTACCGGCACAACATGCAGGCGGTAAAATAAATCTTCGCGGAATTCTCCTCTTTCCACCAGCTGTTTTAAGTCACGATTGGTCGCAGCAACGAGCCGAAAATCGACTTTTGTGCATTTGACGGCTCCAATTTTTGTAATTTCCTTTTCCTGAAGGACTTTTAACAGCTTCACCTGCATTTCAAGCGAAAGCTCACCGACTTCATCCAAAAACAAGGTTCCTTTGTCTGCAGATTCAATCAATCCTTTTTTGCCTCTTTGACTTGCACCAGTAAAAGCACCCGGCTCATAGCCAAACATCTCCGATTCCGCCAGGCTTGCGGGAATGGCTCCACAGTTCACTTCAATAAACGCCCCGTCATGCCGCCCGCTTTCCTGATGGATGGCCCGGGCAAAAATGGTTTTACCCACTCCGGATTCCCCAGAAAGCAGAACCGTTGCTTCACTCGGGGCCACACGCCGCATCGTTTCACGTGCTTTTCTCATTTTCGGGCTGTTTGTGGCCAGACGGCCAAAAGCTGTTTCCTGTTCACGCAGTTTTTCGATCTCCGACTCGTAACGTTCAACTTTTGACTGCAGCTTCTCATAATCTTCCTTGAGCTTTTGAATTTCTGTTAAATCATGTGAGAGGCTGATTACACGGACGATGTTCCCCTCACGGTCAAATACGGGAATGCCTTTAGCCATGATCGTTTTCCCGACCGCTGTTTTTTGCATAAGCTGCACTTCCTGTCTCTGCTCAAGCACTTTTACGGTAACGGATGGGGAAAAAATATTTCTTTGTTCCAGCTCGTAAACGGAGCGGCCGATCATAGATTCCGAAGATTCTCCGTAAAATTCATCGCTGTTTTTAATCGCACGCAACACAATTCCATTGCCATCCGTTACAATGATATTATCATTGGATGCATGCAATATCGCTTCAAGCTCAAGTTCTAGATGCGTATGGTCCATCGCAATCACTACTCCGTTTTTTTGTTTTATTGTATCAAATCAAAAATAGAGCGACTACGGAAGAAATGGATGAATAACAAATGGATATTAAACACTTGCAATATTTTATCGAGGTTTCAAATTTCAACAGCTTTTCAAAAGCAGCCGATCACTTGTTTATCACGCAGCCGACTATCAGTAAGATGATTAAAAACCTGGAAGTGGAGCTTGGCGTGGAACTGTTTGACCGTTCCCGCAAAAAGCTGGTACTTACTGACGCAGGCAAAATTTTATTGGAGCAGGCAAAGCTTGTTAACAAAGCATTTCGTAATCTGGAAACCGAGCTCGATAATTTGCTGGAGCTGAAAACCGGACACATTCGAATCGGCCTGCCGCCTATTTTTGATGCGCACTTTTTTTTAAAGGTTGTCGGATTGTTTCATGAAAAATACCCTGGTATTACGTTTCAGCTAAAAGAAGAAGGTTCAAAATCTATTGAAGATGCCGTGGAACAAAACGAGCTGGATGTTGGTGTGATTGTTCTCCCTACACAAGACGAACTGTTTCATCACTTTGCCTTTATGGAAGAAGATTTAATGCTCATTCTCCCTACATCCCATCCTCTTGCCGGACGTGCGGAAATCGATCTGGCATCACTTTCATCTGAATCCTTTATTTTATTTAATAAAGACTTTGCGCTGAACGATCGGATCATTTCTTTCTGCAATGATGCCGGATTCCAGCCTCGTGTGATTTCTGAAAGCTCGCAATGGTCATTTATCGAAGAAATGGTCGCTTCAAAGCTTGGCATTTCCCTTCTTCCAGAAAGCATATGCCGGCATTTAAGCGATCACGTTTGTACAGTGAGAGTGGTCAACCCATCGATCAATTGGAATTTGGCTATTATTTGGAGAAAAAATCAATATTTATCCTATGCAGCTAAGGAATGGCTTTCATTCACTAAGAAAGAGCTTTCAAAAGCGGCTTCTCTCCAATGAAGCCGCTTTCTTTTATGCCGTTTATTTATGAATGAAAACATTTACATAGATAAAAGCTATACTAAAAATGAAAAACAACCATTTTACTTACATTGTAAACGGGCGTACACTGAGAGCGTGATTCCAACATGGAAGGATTGAAAACCATGAGCGCAGTAAAAGAAGCGATCAAAACACGTGAAAGCCGCATCGTACATACCGACCAAGTATTGTCATGCGATTTAAATAATTATCAAACTTTATTCGGCGGCGTGCTGATGAAAAAAATCGACAGCGCTGCCTGCCTGTCTGCAAGACGCCACTCTCGCGTAAAACAGTGCGTGACTGCTTCAACCGATTCCATCGACTTTTTAGATTCGATTCGTGAAACGGATTCGGTTTGCGTTGAGTCGTTCGTTACTTATACAGGCCGGACATCAATGGAAGTGTTCTGTAAAGTGATTGCCGAAGATATCGGCACAGGCGAACGCCGTATTGCAGCCACTGCTTTTTTAACCTTTGTAGCTATTGGCGAGGATAAAAAGCCTGTCGAAGTACCTGGCGTCATTCCTGAAACCGAAGAAGAAAAGTTTTTGTTTGAAACAGCAAAAGACCGTGCGGAAATGCGTAAAATCCGCAGAACAAAAAGCAAAGAACTTGCTGAATACATGACTCTGAAAAAACCGTGGGACAGATAAAGGAGGAACGAGAATGATTACAACATTGTGCAGTATTGATGAATTAAAAGAAGCGAAAACGGCGCTTGTCGATTTGCAGGATTCTTACCCTGCTCTTTGTGAAAAGTTCGTTCATGTAGCCGGATTAACACGCTCACTTCAGTTAAAGTATCAGTATATGGGCTGCTTGATTATGGACGAAAATTCTGATGACTGCATCCCAAATATTCCATACAGCTCTGTGCTTCGCCTTTATAAAAAAGAAGTTCAAACGCTGAAAAACGATGAGCATATTGATGCCTTGAAAAAGCTTTTCCGTTCATTTAAAGAAACAGGTTATGCGAAAATCAGCCTGCTTGCTCTTGGCCGTTCACCTGAATCTCTTATCGGGGCATCAAGCGTAAAATAATCAGAACCAGGAGAACTCTTCCTGGTTTTTTTGTTTTTCAGCAGGCCTGTATTCAAAAAGCAAAAAGAATCTCCTTTTTACGAGAGATTCTTTTTTTCTGCCAGCTGATCGACCAGCTTTTCTGCTGTTTTGCGGTACATGTTGCTCATATGAACAAGAGCTAGGATCTGCATGATCTGGCCAAGCTCATCGGTACGAGCCGTAATGTCTTCGATCCGGCCGGCAATATCTGCCCTTCCATGCTTCACGTTATCAGCCGCTACTGTTAAAAATTCTTCATAAAAAGAATCCAAATCAATGTCACCGATCCGCTCATTAATACCGGAGAGAGTTGTTTTAATGTCGTTGATCGACAATGACCCTTTCAACTGGTAAATAAGGCTGATCAGCAGCAGATGCTCTTTCGAATACTTTTTTTGCTGAATAGGAAACAACAGTTTTCCTTTTGCATAGTTGTTGATCATTGTTTTTGTTAATACTTTTTCTTCTTCATTCCGCGTCGAGCTTTCGAATGTTCGTTCGAATAATTGAATAACCTGATCCATGTATAAGTCAATACTCGGTATCTTATCCGGTGTCAACTGGTTATCAAGATGAAGTTCATTTAAAACGTCTGTCAGTTTTCCCACATAAACACCTGCTTTTTAGATCGTTATATTACTTTTATTATAAGGGAATATCCTCCACATGTAAAACTTGACTATATAACATAATAAAAGTATCATAATATGTAGTTATAAAAACTACATGCAACAGGAGGAATGTCCATGACCTCTCTTATTCGCGAACCAATCAATGCCCTTACTCACTGGTTTGGAGCATTTTTATCTGTAGCTGCTCTTGCTGCGATGCTGCTTAAGGCTTCTACAACCGGCTCTGCACTGGCCCTTTTAGCTGTATCGGCCTTTGGCATCAGCTTAATTCTTTTGTACTCAGCTTCTGCGCTTTATCACTCCGTTATTGCGTCTGACGCGGTGATTGCCCTTTTCAGGCGCTTGGACCATTCGATGATTTTCGTGCTCATCGCCGGCTCTTATGCACCCTTTTGCTTGATCAGCCTGCATAGCCGGACCGGGTTGATTTTATTTTGGATCGTCTTAGCCGCAGCTGTTTTAGGTATTTTGTTTAAAATGATTTGGTTCACCTGCCCGAGATGGATGTCAACCGCTCTGTATATATTCATGGGCTGGATGGCTGTGTTTGTTTTTTCCCCGCTTGCTTCAAGCATGGAAACTGGCGGTCTTGTCCTGCTTGTAGCTGGCGGCATTTTTTATACGATCGGCGGCATCATTTATGGGCTGAAGCCGTCCTGGATGCAATTTGGACAGATGGGCTTTCATGAAATTTTCCACATTTTTATTTTACTTGGCAGCCTCGCTCACTTTTGGAGTGTGTTTATTTACGTCCTTTAACTTCAATAAAAAACCACGGGCTCGCGAGTCCCGTGGTTTTGTCCGATTTTATTCAAAGTCTGGTGCCTGACGGTGTTCCGTTCCTTCTTGATACGAGTAAGCAAGCTTGATCAGCGTCGGCTCGCTAAACGCTGTCCCAAGCATCTCCATGCCAATCGGCAGTCCTTCATCACTGAATCCGATTGGAACCGACATCGCTGGATAGCCTGAGAATGGGCTTAATTTAGGATTTGGCCCGCCGCCCTGATCACCGCCAATTTTTTGCGGCAGTATAGCTGAAGTTGGATACACTAAAGCGTCTATATCCTGTTCTTCGTACACTTCCATTAAACTTTCAGTCGTAATTTTAGGACGATTTACGATGATGTCCTGATAAGTGGCATCTTCTTCTAGAGATACTTTCGCATCCCGCGCTCTCATTGATTCTTCCATTGCAGGATGATATTTTCCGCTCTCGATAATCTCACTCAGCGATTTTACAGGTGCATTTTCTCCAAGCGAAGCTAAATAATCATTTAACTGAAATTTAAACTCATAGGAGCTTAAGCTTGGGTAAGCCATAATTTTATCCAGGTTTGGAATGGTAACGTCTACTACCTCCGCTCCGAGCGCTTCCATATCATCAATCGCCTGCTCGGTCGCTTCAATAATCTGCTCGTCTTCTCCAAATAGAGCTTTGACAACGCCGATCCGCGCACCTTTTAACCCATCTTCATCCAGGTAATCGGTGTAGCTGTCCGGAATATGGCCATTGCTTTTTTCCGTGATCGGATCCGCCTCATCGTAACCAACAATTGCATCCAGCACAACAGCCGCGTCTTCCACAGTTCTAGCCAGCGGCCCGCCCGTGTCCTGCGTCAGTGCAAGTGGAATAATGCCATCCCGGCTGGCAAGACCCATTGTCGGCCTGATTCCAACAAGGTTGTTGAAAGAAGCCGGTACCCGAATCGAACCGCCTGTATCTGTTCCCAGTCCTGCTGCCGCAAAGTTTGAAGCAACAGCAGCACCGGTTCCACCGCTTGAGCCACCGGGATAACGTGTTAAGTCATACGGATTCAAAGTCTGCCCGCCCAATGAACTGTATGTATTAAAGCCAAAAGCAAATTCATGCAGGTTTGCTTTGCCGATAATGACGGCACCTTCCTCACGCAGCTTCGCTGTCTGGAAAGCATCATCCGGTGCCATCGATCCTTCCAATGATAAGGAACCAGCTGTAGTTGGCATATCGACTGTGTCATAATTATCTTTTAACACAATAGGAATGCCATGCAGCGCTCCGCGGATTTTTCCTTCTGCCCGCTCTCTATCAAGCTGTTTTGCGGTTTCGATCGCTTGTGCGTTCACGGAGATCATTGAGTTGATCTTTGGCCCCTGCTGGTCAAACTTTTCGATACGATCCAAATAAAAACGGACCAGCTCTTCTGAACTCAATTCTCCTTCTTCCATCGCAGCACTCATTTCAGCAATGGTTGCTTCTTCTATATCGAACTGCTCAACCAGTTCTTTTTGGAGAAAGTGAAACAGCCGTAAAATGGTTGCGGCAGATTGTTCACGTGTCATATGCAAGGCCGGATTGAACTTGCCGTTCGTGTCGCCATACATAAATTCAGCTCTTTCAACCGCTCCAATCGAACCGGCGAACGCCCCGTCATCCTTTACATCCTCGAACGATTCGGCTGCAGACGCAAGCTCCGCGGTTTCGGCTAAAATTCTGGCAGCCTGCTCGCGCGAAACCGGCTCGTTTGGCCGGAATGTTCCATCACTGTAACCGGCAATCCAGCCTTTTTCCGCCGCTTTTAAAATCGCAGGGCCTAATGTGCTCGCAGCAGGAACATCTTTAAATGTTTTCGAGGAACCTTCCGGCAGCTCCTCTCCACCAGCTGACTCGTATACAGCCACAACGAGCCGGGCAAATTCCCCTCTTGTCACAGCCTGCTTCGGTTTAAATGTGCCATCTATGTATCCACTGACTAAACCACGCTCTTTTGCTTCTGTTACTTCTGCTGCCAGCCGTCCTTCTACATCTGAAAACTCGGCTCCCGCTGTTGTCGCAAACACGCTCAGCCCCATCGTGATACTTGCTGTAAATAGTGCTGCTGTTTTACTTTGTTTCTTCATGCCATCTCCTCCTCTAGCTATCTACTTTTTAAATTAGCAAATCCAAGTTCTCATTTCTCTTTTCATGTCATATTTCCTTACACGATTTAACGAAAGCCATTTTTACTTGATTGGGAGGAAATAAAAAAACAAGCGCAAATCAATTTGCGCTTGTTTTACTGGCCGAGCTTTTCAATATTATTCCGGAGCTCCTGAAGTTCCTGGACCGTCTTTAACAGTTCCGTATTTTCTAAAAGAGCAGCCGGGTCAAGTGTACCGTTTTCGAGCTTGCTGTTTACTTCATTTAAACCTGATTCAAGCTGTGCACTGTAATCAAGGAGCTTTTCATGCACGCCTTCCGCAATGACCGGCGCTTCCATTTGCTGCACCTGGTCAATTTCCTGCTGCATGTTTTCAAGCTGCGCCTGAGCATCCTCCATCAAGTTCGGATTTGATGCAGCATTTTCAAGCAGCGCCGGAATATCACTTGCAAACTGCTGTGTTTCATCCAAAAAGCCTGATATATCATTGGCATAGGTTAACGTATCATTGGCCTGGTCGAGCAGGCTGCACCCGCTTAATAGAATAGCAGACAGCCCGGCAGCCGCGGCCCATTTTAACATCATATCGTTTCCTCCTGTTTCTTCGTTATCTAGTATACGAATGATACAAGCAAATGGATTCATTTCTTTTCACAAAAAAATTCACCGGCTTTGAGCCGGTCAATGAGGGTGTAGACAAAATAAGAAAACAGGCTGATTGAAAACGCCTGCTCTTCCAGGAACGCCGCCGGCTGAGAAGTGAGTGACCTTTTTCGGGTCATGAGCATTCGCAGACGGCAAGTGACGCCGAAAGCGGACGTTTGCGGGCATCCTTATTCAACGAGGTGCAGCCGGTAAAGCCGCCCTGCTGCTTCTTCTATTCGCTGTGCCGTTCCTTCTTCAAAGGCAACTAAAAAACAAGTAGATGGCCCGGCTGATTTTTTCATATCCAGCTCGCAGCGGCCCTTTTTGCCGGAAAGCTGCTCAAGCTCATAGGCAATTCCTTTTGACCCGACAGGCAAAACAGCCCGGATACCTTCCATTTTGACGATTTCGTGAAAAACAGCGAGAGGCGCTACATCCTCTGTGCATTCCAGTACTTCATTGCCGACGAGCGGCTTGCCAATAACACCGTACTGTACTTCTCTTCCTTCTACACGGCCGGCTTCCCGAGCATCCCGGCCGATGATGACCATGCCGGCGGCTGACTGAAGCATACTGAAGTTCGATTCTGTACTGCCGGTCACCTCCAGTGCACAGCCAAGCTCAGCCGCCGCCCGCTGAACCCCTTCCTTGAGCGCCTTCCATGCCTCATCTCCGGAGAAATTATGAAGAACTGCCGCAAACGGCTCTCCGCCAGCAGCCATACATTCCATTAAAGCAACCCGGGCTGAAAAGTAACCAACTACTTCATATGGAGCCCTGACGGCATCATGTTCCTTTTCTCCAATAGCGCCGCTGTTATCAGCAGCGATAATCAGTCCGTTTGTTCGAATTACATCACGCATAAAAACGGCCATACCGTTTCTTAAATAGGGGTACAAGGCGAGGAAGCAATACGTACGCGGCCGCACCGTTGATCAAAGCAGCAACTCCAATCGCCGGTACCGAGCTTACATAAAACACCATACCCATAAAGGGGATAAACAGCGCCGGCAGCACGATTCCATTTAAAAAGACAAAGACCGGCAGGGCAGTCCATTTCCGGCCTGAACGGTATATCCGGCCGAAAACCCACATAACGGCGGCCATTTCCACTGCCACAATCCCGTGCAGCGGCCCCATTGGAAAGCCGCCGAACAGCGCTGAGACGATATGGCCAAAAGCACCGATCAAGGCTCCTGCGGCCGGGCCCAGCAAAACCGCACCAATCAGTGCCGGAAATGAATCAAGCGCCACACTTGAAACAGGTGCCGGCACTTTTATCATCCCGCCCGCCACAGACAGCGCAATAAACAGCGCCAGCCAGCTTACTTTTCCCGCTCTCATGATTTGTCCTCTTTCCGTTTTCCTTTCCGGAAAACATTGGCGCTCCGGACGTACTCCACATCTTTCACGCCTTCACGAAAGTTAATAACACGGGCAATGGCAAAGAAATAGTCTGATAAACGGTTTAAATATTTCAGTGTCACCGGGTGCACTTCTTCACCCGTGCGCATAAGCGCGACAACAAGACGTTCCGCCCGGCGCGCTACTGTGCGTGCCAAATGAATATGGGCAGAGCCTTTTGAGCCGCCCGGCAGGATAAATCGTTCCAGCTCCGGCGCTTCCTGAATATACGTGTCAATTTTTGCTTCCATGTTATCAATCGATTCCTGCTGCAGCTTAAAACCACGCTTCCCGTTGATCGTGGCAAGATCGCCGCCACAGTCGAACAGTTCATGCTGAATGGTTTCCAGATCCGCCAGAATATCATGAAACTTGACCGGGTCAAGCTCAGTCATCGCTATGCCGACAACTGAATTTAATTCATCAACTGTGCCATAGGCGTCTACCCGGACATTGTCTTTGCCAACCCGCCCTCCGATAATGCTCGTTTCTCCTTTGTCGCCTGTTCGTGTATACAGTCTCATTCTGTTTCCTCCTTTATTGTTTCGGCAATACCATACCAGACGGTGTCTACACGTCTGGAGGCGGCTGCCGTATCTTGAAAACACCAGCCCGCTGCATCACGGAAAAAACGGTCAAAAGCATTCATTGGCACAATGCCTTTTGTAATATCCGTCCCAATTAAAATCACTGTCCGGTCTTCTTTTTGCCACTTCTCCAGCTGTTTTCGAAACAGCAGCCGGGCTTCCTCCGGTGTTTCAGACCGCTCCAGCAGGGCACGTATATACCGCTCTACCCCTTCCAGTACAACGATTTCTTCCCTTAATTCAGGTGCTTCCTTTTCTTTATAAAACGAATGCCACTGGTGCGGCGTCTGCTCCAGCTTATAAAAAGCGGTCACCCATTTTTTCTTGCCGTTAAAGGCACCACCCGTAACGAAGTGCATCGTTTCCCCCTCCTCATGTCGGTCAGGCTTCCCGAAAGCTCGAACCCCTGCCCATTTTCTGATGTCCATTCACCAAATCCTTTTGCTTCCGGCGCCCAAACCGATAATAAATGGCGGATCACACCCCCATGGGTCACAAGCGCCGCACGCTGGATGTTCCGCTCAGCCATTTCGTTTAATACATCGCGAAACCCTTCTTCCACGCGTTTGGCGAAGGAGGCATACGAATCGCCGCCCGGTACTGGAAGGGAGTAGTCCTCAAGCCAGCGCTGATAAGCCGGTTCATGCTCCAGCTCAACATGCGTTTTCCCTTCCCATTCCCCAAAATGAAACTCACGCAGTTTGTCGAACACGGTTTGCGGCTGCGGCCAAAACACTGTGGCAGTTTGCCTGCAGCGCACTAAATCACTTGTTACGATCCAATCATACTCTGCCATTGGCCGCCTAAGCGCTGCTCTCCCGCTTTCGCTGAGCGGCACATCGGTCCAGCCGCAAAATTGCTTCCTCTCGTTTGCTTCTGTTATCCCGTGCCGAAAGAGACCGACAGCCACACAATCATCCATAACAGCAGTTCCGCTCCTTCCTGTGAAGCACCGAGTAAATCTCCGGTCATTCCGCCGAATTCTTTTTTCATGGCGCCTTTTATCCATATAAAATATATCCACGAAGCACCTGCCATTACCCAAAACATAGGGTGAAGCGCATAAACAAGCAAAGCCGCCAGGAAAAAACAGCCGTAGACAAACGGCAGTGAAGCAGAACGCCCTTGTTGAAAAAAAGCGGCTAAGCCTTCTTCTTTCGCCGGCGGTACGTACTGAAGCAGAAGGCCGGTCAGCGCCTGTGCAAAAAACGGGATAAGAACGATGCTGTATGTATACTCGCTGCCAGCGCGCACCGTTTCGTAAATAAATAGAAATTTAGCCGCTAAAAGCAAAACAAGGGCCAGGACTCCGAATGCACCCATATGGGGATCTTTTAAAATAGCAAGCCTCTTTTCCTTATCACGAAAGGAAAAATGGGCGTCTGCCCAGTCCATCCATCCGTCCAAATGCAGCCCTCCGGTTAACGCAATGGGCAGCAGCCAGACAAGAAACGCAGCGGACAGCGCTGAAAAGGGACTCCATTCCAGCAGCAGCCAAAAAGCGCCGGCATAGATACATCCTTTCGCCATGCCAAGCAACGGCAGTAAATGCAGAACGGCTTTTCGCTCAGCCCGCTCCATGGGCAAAGTTCGGTGCAAAGGAACGATCGTAAAAAATTGCAGGATGATCCCGGCAGCGTATAAGTAGGATTTCATTGCCGCTCCTCCAAAATAGCTTCAAACGCCGGCCAATCAAGATGTTTCTCAAGATGAGCGGCAATCCGGTCATAGGTGCCATCCCGATTTATATCTGCCGGCGGCCGCTTCGTCAAACCCTTTGCCTGACGAAGCCTATTCAGCCAGTCGGCTCGAAAAGCATCATTGTAAAATAAATGATGTAAGTACGTGCCGCAGAGCTGCCCATCTTCTGAACGATAGCCGTCCGCATGCGAAGCCCCCGTTAAAAACGGCGGGCCGTCTACGGTCGTCCGGCCAAAGTGAATTTCATAACCGGACAGCGGAATCCCATTCGCCGTTCCTGTTGTACGGATGACCGTTTTTTTCTTTTGGAATACCGTATCAGCCGGAATCAGGCTAAGTGCTCGTTCGATCGAACCCGGCACCCCGGTGTCACGGCCTTCTGGATCAATCAGCTCTCTTCCTATGAGCTGAAAGCCGCCGCATAAGCCCATAACCGTTCCTCCTTTTTCGGCAAAGGAACAGATTTTTTGGGCGAGGCCGGTGTCTTTTAAAAAGCGGAGATCCGCAAAAGCGCTTTTTGTACCTGGAATAATGACAGCATCCGGCTGCCCAAACGTATCCGCACTGCCCACCCAGCGCACACTCACATCTTCTTCAAATGCAAACGGTTCTATATCACTTCCATTGGATACGTACGGCAGACGGATAACAGCAAGCTCTATTTGGGCTCCTTCCCGGTTTACATTGCGGATCGAAAGAGAATCCTCTCCTTCAAGCGCATGCCCCGGCAAAAATGGAAGAACCGCGAGAACAGGAATACCCGTATAATCTTCGATCCACTTTTTCCCGTCTTCAAAGAAAGCAGGGTCACCGTGAAACCTGTTTACGATAATGCCTTTTACCCTCCTGCGTTCTTCTTCCTCTAAAAGAGCGAGTGTTCCGACAAGCGAGGCAAACAGGCCGCCGCGGTCGATATCTGCTGTTAAAAGAACGGGCACATCCGCAAGCTCCGCCGTTTTCATGTTTACGACTTCCCGTTTTTTCAAATTCATTTCAACGGGACTGCCAGCACCTTCAATCACAAGTGTATCGCCCAGCTTTTCTGCTTCTTTGAGCCCTGTTTGAATAGCGGAAATGGCCTGCTCATAATAGGACTTTCTGTACGCCATGCCCGACATGACTTCAAGCCGTTCCCCAAACAGCACAATTTCCGACGAGCCATTGCCCGCAGGCTTTAAAAGCAGCGGATTCATGCAGGGACTGGCCTCAAGGCCCGCCGCCTCGGCCTGCAGTCCCTGCGCCCGGCCGATTTCTTTTCCGTCAGCTGTCACATAGGAGTTATTCGATACATTTTGCGGCTTAAATGGAACCGGCCGGTATCCTTTTTGCAAAAGAAGACGGCAAAGAGCCGTCGCAATAAAACTTTTTCCCGCATCGGAAGAGGTTCCTTGAATCATCACTCCGCGCATAAAATCCCGCCTTTCTTGACAATGGGAATACCGTGCTCTACTAAAATAGCAGTCTCGCATTCCTGTACAAGCCGCTGGTGAACCATGCCGAGCTTTGCCGCATACTGCGCCGTCAATTCACCCGGCATCGGCTCAAACGACAGCTCGTTGGAAACAAGAACGACCGCATGCGTCCGGCCAGCCAGCGAAAGCAAATCACTTACGATTCGTTCATCTGCTTCGGAGGCCGGCTTGTCCTCACGAAAAAACTCACCGGCCAAAAGCGTCGTAATACAATCGACCAGCAGTATATCAGACGGCGCTGTCTCGATCCGGCCCAGGTCAACAGATTGTTCCACCGTTATCCATCTGGCACCTGATTTTGCCCGGCGATCTTGATGGTGGCGGATACGTTCCTTCATTTCGCTGTCTGTCCGCTGTCCGCATGCTGCATAAACGAGCCGGCTTTCCTCACAGGCCAGCTGCATCGCTAGCTTTTCAGCCAGGCTGCTTTTTCCGCTGCGGACACCTCCTGTAATAAAAACGATCATTGCGCCTTCCACTCCTTTAGAGCAGTGAGCAGATGCTCATTTTCCACCCTTCCTTTGACCGCGGAACGAAGCCATTTTCCATCCAGCCCGCGAAAGTTTTCTGTATGGCGCAGGACGACCCCTTTCCCAAGCAAAAAGCGGAGCAGCGGTTTTTGGTCAACGAGTGCCGGATCCCGCAGCAAATAAAAATTTACGGCAGATGGAAGAACCGTAAATCCTGCTTTCACCAGCTCACTTGCGATCCAATCCCTTTCCTCTTCAATCCACTTTCTCGTCTGCTCGGCATGGACCGTATCCTGCGCGATTCTTTCGGCGGTCCGAAGTGCAATCGCATTTACATTCCAGTGAGGCTGGTAAGGTGCAAGAGCATGAATGATTTCCTGTGAAGCCGCCACGTAGCCGATGCGCAGGCCGGCGACCGCGTACATTTTCGTCATGGAATGCAGCACCGCTAAATGCGGAAACGAAGCAATCTCTGCAACCAAAGACTCCCCGCTGTTAAAATCATAAAAAGCTTCATCCACAACAACCCATGTGCCAAACGGGCGGGTTTGGCGAAGCAGCGCAAGCAGCTCTTCCCTTTGAAACACCTGTCCGGTTGGATTGTTTGGCGTGCAAAGAAAGAGTACGGCTGCTTCTTTTGCCTGCTCGGCCAATTCTTCAATTGGCAGCACCCAGTTTTCCGGGTCAACTGGCACATACCGGATCTCGCAGCCGTACGCCCGGCAGGCATCTTCATATTCAGAAAAAGCCGGCGTCGCAATCACCACTTTGCGGCCGGCAGCATGGCGGGCAATAAAATGAATAATCTCGGCCGCGCCGTTGCCGAGCAAAAGATTTCCCGAACCGACGGAAAATCGGGCGGCAATGGCAGCTTTGGCTGCTTTACCGGACGGATCCGGATAGTCTTCCACCACTTCAAAAAGAGACGGCCATGCTTCTTTGAGCCAGCGGGGCGGCCCATACGGATTTGTATTTACACTAAAATCAATCATGCTTTCCGGCTTTTCTACGCCGGATGCCTGATATAAATGACTGGGGTTAGCCCCATGTGATGGCAGCTTCATAAATGATCACTCCTGCAAGGAATAGCAGCACAAATAAATAAGCAGCTCGTTCCATTAATTTAGCGGCTTCGATAATGTGTTCCGCGCGGCGGGGACGAATGGCATCTCCCATTCGGGCACGGTCTGACACAATGCCTTTGTATGTATTTAATCCACCCAGCTCAATTTGAAGCAGCCCCGCTACAGCTGCTTCGCACCAGCCGCTGTTCGGCGATGGATGCTTTTTCGCATCGCGCCGTACGATATGCCATGCATAGCCCCGTCCTCCCTGCGGCTTTTTGGCTGCTAAAATAAGCAGGACGGCGGTCAAACGGGCAGGAATAAAATTAACGATATCATCAAAACGGGCAGATGCCGTGCCGAATCTGCCGTACCGTTCGTTTCGATACCCAACCATCGAATCACACGTATTGACAGCACGGTACAGGAGGGCGGCTCCGCCTCCGCCAACCATTGCCCAAAACAGCGGAGCGATCACGCCATCCGATGTATTTTCTGCGACGGTTTCTACCGCCCCGCGCGTAATCTCCCCTTCATCAAGCTTTTCCGTGTCACGCCCGACGATCCACGAAAGTTTATGGCGCGCTTCCTTCATATCGCCGGCAATGAGCGGGTGATACACATCCATTCCTGCTTCTTTCAAGCTTCGCGGTGCAATTGATGCCCAAATCATGACGGCTTCTAAAGTAATGGAGAAAAAAGGATGAAGACGGGCAGCGAGTGCCAGCGCGCCAAATGAACATACGCCGGTCACGAAAAGAACAACGGCCAGCATAGCCAGTCCTTTTTCGAAACGGCGGGCTCCTTTATTCCACTTTCTGTCCAACAAAGCAATCAGCGCGCCAAACCATTTAACCGGATGCGGCCAGCTGCGCGGATCGCCGACAAGCCGGTCAAGAAACAAGGCGATGACGATTGCCGCCGCATGTGCGATCACAGGCCGCCCTTTCTGCGGGCTGTTTTTTGAAGAGACGCCGTCACCGATTGATAGACCGCCCGGCCAATCGCAATGCCAAGGGGCGTAACCGATCCGGCAAACTGGTGATAGGAACCGCGCTGTGTTGCTGCTATTAATATACTATCTGTTGAGGTGCCCGTTGCCGTTGTTCCCGTATTCACATCCAACACTCCTCTATCCGCAAGCGCTTTTGTTTTTGCCTCGGTAGCTGTCATAACCCCTTGGACAAAAGCTTCTTCTGATAATTTTCCGTTTACAAAAACCCATATATTGATCGTTCCTGGCGCAGGATGCTGCTTCCAGCTGCTGCGCGGATGCGTAACATCTACTGCATTGCCGGCACCAGCTGTTGCCACCGCAAAAACAGAAGCATCTTCCTGCATTTCTTTTCGCCAGGCCGCATCCTCCATATAAACGGCCGTCATCATTCCAACGGTTTCCTGCAGGTTAAATCCATTTTGCGTAAAATAAGCAGCCGCTTCCTGCTCATAGTTATCGATATTATAATGCTTGTCCACATGGCGGTTTACAAACGTGCTCCGCCATCCCCAGCCGGCGCCAATCACGCCGGATGACAGCGATTTAAGGGGAACGGGTGAACGAAGCACCAGATGTCCGCCATGATGCTCAAGCAAATGCGCGTCAATGTCAACGGCTTCTTTTGACAGGACTCTTTCCGGCAGGATACTGATCTGCGGCTTTGGCACTTCCGGATGCGGCTGCTTTTGTACCTCTGTGCTGTACACATCCCGAATCTCCTGCTCCACCATCAGATCAGCCGGCTGGCCGAGCGCATGAATCCTTCCTTTATTCATAAGCAGCAGCCGGTCGCAGTATAAAGAAGATAAATTTAAGTCATGAAAAATAGAAACGACCGTTAATCCATCTGCTGTCATTCTTTTCAGCAAATCGAGCAGGTCTTTTTGAAAAGGCAGATCTAAATGGTTGGTCGGTTCATCAAGCAGCAGGATTTCCGGCTCCTGCGCCAGCGCCTGCGCAAGGAAAACACGCTGCCGTTCACCGCCGGACAGGGCAGACAGCGGTTTTTCAGAAAACGCCGCTGTTCCGGTCCGCTGCATCGCTTCCTGTACCATTTCTTCGTCCCGCTCAGTCCATGATTTAAAAAAACCGGTTTGGTGCGCGTACCGTCCGAGCGACACCGTTTCTTTTACCGTATAAGCAAACTGGCTGGACGTCATTTGCGGAAGAACCGCTATAATGCGCGCCAGCTCTTTCGGACTGTATGAATCAATCGGTCTTCCCTTGATGAGAACTTCTCCCGCAGCCGGCTTGATCAGCCCGCTGATCATATTCAGTAAAGTTGATTTACCACTTCCATTCGGCCCCAAAATACCGAATAATTCTCCCTGCTTAACAGAAAAGGATACGCCGCGGACAATAAGCCCGCTTCCGTATCCTCCTGAAAGCTTGTTCACTTGCAGCATCACGCGACGCCTCCTTTTCGTTTTCGGTTCATTAAAATAAGTGCAAATACCGGTGCACCAATCAGCGATGTAATCACGCCAATAGGCAGCTCTGTCGGTGAAATGATCGTACGGGCGGCAAGATCTGCTATAATCAAAAATCCACCGCCGGCAATCATGGACAAAGGCAGCAAATGCCGATGATCAGGCCCGATCAAAAGCCGTACAAAATGTGGAACCACGAGGCCGATAAATCCGATTGTACCGGATACCGCAACGGCCGCTCCAGTTAAAATGGAACCTGCAATCAGTACAAGTATTTTCTTTCGCTGAACATTCACTCCCAGGTGTTTCGCTTTCTCTTCTCCAAATGACATGGCGTTTAACTCTGGCGCCAAGTACAGCAGAAGGAGTGCACCTCCTGCAAAAAACGGCAGCATCAGCTGTACATAAGGCCATCCCCGCATTGACACACTGCCAAGCAGCCAATTGATGATTTGCCGGAGCTCTTCCCCCGTAAGGGCAATCATGAGCGAAATAAATGAACCTAAAAACGAGCTAAAAATAATTCCGGTTAAGATAATCGTTTCAAGCTTCATTGAGCGCTCGATCAACTGTGCAAACAGCAATACGCAAAAGATAGTCAACACAGCTGCCGCTATACTTACAACAGGAAGCGTAAAGCCGCCCAGAAATGGAATAGATATGTGAAAAAACAACACAAAAACCGCTCCTACCGACGCACCAGACGAAATGCCAAGTGTATATGGATCTGCCAAAGGGTTGCGAAGAAGTCCTTGAAAAGCAGCTCCTGCAATGGCCAGGGATGCGCCGATCAAGCCTGCCAGCAGCACACGCGGAAATCTTATTTTCCAAACAATGTTCTCAAAAGCTTCGTTAGCTCCTTCAATACTGGTTCCAAATAAGTGGTGAGCTAATATTGCTGAAATATCCCAAAACGGAACATGAATAGATCCGATGGCAATGCCTATAAACATAGAAAAAATCAAAAAGAAAAATGCCACCGGATAAGCAACTATTTTACTCCGCAAAAACGTCTGGATAAACGGCCTTTGCAATCTGCTCAGCTCCTTGAACAATACGCGGTCCCGGACGGCTTGTGAGATCTCCATCTACTTCAAATACTTCTTTATTCTTAATGGCCGCTACACTTTCCCATCCTTGGCGTTTTAAAACACCATCCAAGGCATTTTCTTCATATGCTCCGTAATTAATTAAGATGGTATCTGGATTTTTCGCAATAACAGCTTCTTCTGATACTTTCGGCCATCCCTCTTCTGTGTTCATAATATTATTGGCCCCCACAAGCTCAATTACTTCATTAATGAAAGTACCGTTGCCCACCGAATAAATTTCTGGTGATGCCCCAATTTCAAAATAAATGTTTTTCTTGTCTTCTTCTTTAATTTGAGATGCTTTTTCTTGAATCTCTGCAAGTCCTTCTTTTACTTCTTCAATATCTTTTTGCGCTTCATCTTGTGTGCCTGTTGCTTCGCCAATTAATTCAAATGATGTATAAATCTGATCAATACTTTGTGCTTCAGAAGATACAAGCACATCAATGCCCGCTTCACGAATTTGTGAAATAGCCTTTTCGTCATTGGAAATGTCCGCGAGTACCAAATCAGGATTAAGGCTTAAGATTTTTTCTACATTCAGACTCATGCCACCGACTTTTTCTTTTTCGTTTACTTCCTCAGGATATGTATCATTATCAGTTACCCCAACAATCTGATCGCCTAAATTCAGCTCAAAAGCAATTTCTGTTGTACTTGGCATTAATGAAATAATCCGCTCTGGTGCCGCCTCAATTTCTACTTTTTGATTGTCGGCTCCTGTAACGGTCACAGGAAAAGCAGCCGTTTCTTTCGCCGGCTCATTTTCTTTAGCTGTATCAGCCGTTTTTTCTTCCCCGCCTCCGCAGCCTGCTAAGAGTGCTGCTGATAGTCCAAGTGTGATCCACGTTTTTTTCATTTGTATTTCCTCCTTTTTTAACACACAAAAAAAGCACCTCTGTTTAAAAAAAGGCGCATGAAGAACCCGAAATCAGGGTTCGTCACACCACCTATCCGCGCAGGTTTTTGGTGCATGAGCAAGGCAGGTCTCCTGGCTTATGTTCATCACACCCGGCGCCTTCCCGTGCTTTTGCACAGTGGCAAGTCTGCCGGGTGCTCCCATTTACAGTGGCGGGACCGCGCTGGACTTTCACCAGCTTCCCTTTTCAGAATCCGCACAAAGCGGCTTCACCTTGCTCAGTTCCTATATGTTTTCCGTCATCGCTCATTATACCCGAAGAAGAGTCGAAACTGAATACTTTTTGAATATTCCGTTTTGAAGAGTGAGATAAAGGTTTATTGTTTAAAATAAGTGGAAGAGAAGGAATAAAGGAGGCGGGCTCCATGAACGGACTAACAGTCTTTCTGATTTTGGCCGTTATCATCATTGTAGGTTTTATCCTAATCCGCTTTATCCGAGGCTCATCCTATCCTGCCGATGCGCCTAAAGTTGACAGGCCGCCAGATGAAGAGGGCCAATTTATTAATCATCGTGACCATTCACATGATGACAAACTTTAAAAAGAAAAAAACGGCTCCACCATAAACAATATGTTGGAGCCGTTTTTCTGCACGTTTTAAAAACATAATAATAAGGAAGAAAAACGATCCACTCCCGAACTTTACTTTTCGTGTACCGGTTTTTCAGCGATCAGAATGCCATCTTCGTCTGCGTACACATATTGCCCTGGCACAAATTCAGCGCCGCCAAATGTGACCGAAATATCCCTTTCTCCCTCGCCTTTTTTCACACTTTTAAACGGGTTGCTGCCAAGGGCTAAAACACCGATATTTTGTTTGGCAAGCTCTGCTGTATCACGCACACAGCCATTGACAATGATGCCTGCAAGTTTTCTTTCTTCCGCAATCGCACCAAGCAAATCGCCAACAAGTGCACAGTTTTTTGAGCCGCCTCCATCCACTACAAGAACATGCCCGGATGGAATCGTCTGCAACGCCTGCTTTACAAGTACATTGTCTTCAAATACCTGCACGGTTGAAATAGGCCCATGAAATTGCTTTTTGCCCCCGTATGACTTCAGCTCAAGTCCGACGAGCGTGAGTTCTTCTGCATAATAATCACATAAATCAGCTGTTTTAATCACCTTTATCATCTCCCTTTTCCTTTAGGTTCGACAAAACCTGGTTGATCCCTCCAGGTTTTCATGGAGAAAACCCAGGGAAAAGAATGATAATTCATTTTGCAGGGAGGTTTATCATGAAACAGGTAATTGGCTTATTTGATGGAGAAATTGATGTGATTCGTAAAATAGAAGATTTAAAAGTAGAAGGATATGATCCCGCTAAAATAACAGCCCTTACAAAGGATGCCGATGTATACTTAACCATCCAAAATCGGACGGAAGCAAACGTAGAAACAGCCGGTCCTTCCTTAAAAGAAAAAGTAAAATCAATTTTCACCCGTGAAAAGCCGGTCAAAGATGCACTCATTGATTTCGGCTTATCCGAAGAAGATGCGGAAAAATACCATGAAGGGCTCGCAAAAGAAAAAGTGCTGCTCGTCACTGACGAACAGCACTCCGGTACTGCTTAAATAATAGCTGCACTGCTTCGCCGGCAGCACCCGGAAATGCCTTTTCACCAAGTGCCCGCAATGGTACGATTTCTTGAATGGAATTGGTTACAAACACTTCGTCCGCCGCTTCTGCCTCGGCCGGCGTATACAGGCCTTCCTCAAAGCGGAGACCTGTATCACGGGCAATATCCATGACAAATCGGCGGGTAACGCCGCCCAAAATACCTGTTTGGAGCGCTGGCGTGTACAGCGTTCCTTTTTTAATCCAAAACATATTCGATACTACGCCTTCTGCGACAAACCCGTCTTCGGTCAAAAATATCCCTTCTATAGAAGGATCACTCCCGGCTTCCCTTTTCCCAAAAATATTATTTAAATAATGATGGGATTTCAGCCGGCTTTCACCTTCCGGACGGTTCCGCCTCGTTTCAAGCCAAACACCCCTTTTTTCGGCCATTGGCCCGGCAGGTGCCAGCTTTTTTTGAAACACGATCACATTTGGTTTTTGATACGGAGCGGTCTGCAGCCCAATGTCTCCTTCTCCGGCTGACACGTTAAACCGGATGTACGCATCACGCCATCCGTTTGCTTCTTCCAGCTGCGCTAAAATATCCAGCACTTCTTCACGCGCAACGTGTAGATCAATATGAAGCTCCTGCAAGCTTCGATTGAGCCGGTTTAGATGCTCGTCGAGTAAAAAAGGCGTTCCGTCATACGTGCGAAACGTTTCAAATACGCCGACACCATATAAAAACCCATGGTCAAACGGAGAAATACGCACTTCACTGTTCGGGATAACCTGTCCATTTACGTATGTGAACATGGCCGCTCCTTGTACGTATCCATAAAGTTTTCCAGCATTTCTTTTCCATATTCGGTCATGATAGACTCTGGATGAAACTGGACCGCTTCCACCGCGAGTGTTTTATGGCGGATGGCCATAATTTCACCTTCTTCTGTCCAGGCCGATATCTCAAAGCAGTCCGGCAGTGTCTCTCTTTTTACAATCAGTGAATGATAACGGGTTGCCCGAAATGGGCTTGGCAGTCCTTTGAAAATGGTTTTGCCATCATGAAAAACAGGCGACGTCTTGCCGTGCATCAGCCGCTCGGCGCGCACAACATCACCACCGAAGCTTTGTGCAATCGACTGCTGGCCAAGACAAACCCCAAAAAGCGGAACCCGGCCTGACAGCTTTTCAACTGTCTCCAGGCTGATCCCCGCTTCATTTGGTGTGCACGGTCCCGGGCTGATCATCACAAAATCCGGTTTCATCTCCTCAATGGCGGCAACGGTTATTTCATCATTCCGCCGGACAACCAGATCCTCACCAAGTTCTCCAAGATATTGAACAAGGTTATACGTAAATGAATCGTAATTATCAATCATCAAAATCATGTGTGTGCATCCTCCGCAAGTTCCATCGCCTTTAACATGGCGGCTGCTTTTTTCAGCGACTCTTTGTATTCATATTCCGGCTTTGAGTCAATGACAATGCCTGCACCGGCCTGGACATATCCATAGCCGCCCGCACTAAGCATGGTACGAATGACAATGTTTAGTTCCATATCTCCGTTATAGCCAATCCAGCCGATGGAGCCTGTGTAAATGCCGCGGCGTACCGGCTCAAGCTCTTCAATAATTTCCATCGTCCGCACTTTTGGCGCGCCGGTAATCGTTCCGCCCGGGAAAACAGCGTCAATCACATCAGCATTTGTTTTCTTTTCCGCCAGCTCTCCGCACACATTAGACACAATGTGCATGACATGTGAATACTTTTCAATGACCATAAATTCATCCACATGAACAGAGCCGTAGCGGGAAACACGGCCCAGGTCATTGCGCTCCAAATCCACAAGCATTACGTGCTCCGCTCGTTCCTTTTCATTGTCGATGAGCTCTTTTGCAAGACGCTCATCCTCAGCGTCATCCTTACCGCGTGAACGTGTCCCGGCAATCGGCCGGGTTGACAGCTTCTGTCCACTTTTTTTCACCAGCAGCTCCGGCGAGCCGGAAACGACTTGAAAGTCCGGTGTTTGAATATAAGCCATATAAGGAGAAGGATTCAAGTTACGAAGCGCCGCGTACACAGCAAGCGGCGGTACGGTGAGGGGACGGGCACGGCGAACCGATAAATTCACCTGGAACACATCTCCTGCCGCGATATATTCACGAATCCGTTCAACCGCTTCTTTAAACTGTTCCTCCGGGAAAGAAACGTCTGTTTTATCCGTTCCCTGTCCAGATGTCCAATCTACCGGTCCGGCTGGGTCACACCATGCTTCAAACCACTCATCCAGCCCTTCTTCCGTTTCGGCAAGCTGCATTACAAAAAGCTCATTCGTGTGATGATCAAACGCCGCCCACTGATCAAAAAACAAAAAGCATGTATCCGGCAGGCCGGTATCATCCTCAGCGTGATCCGGAAGATCTTCGATAAACCGGACATAGTCATAGCTGATCCAGCCAATAGCGCCGCCTTGAAAATCCGGCAGCCCTTCCTTCCTCAGTACTTTGCGTTCATCAAGAAGCGAAACAAGCGCATGAACCGGATTGCCGGCTATCCGCTTCTCTTTCCCATCTTTTTTTACAACAAGTCCTTCTTCAGCGGAAACCGCGATGGCAGAAGGCTGAATACCGGCAAAGCTATAGCGGCCGCCCCGGCCGCTTTCAAGCAGTGCATGATGGGACTCATTTTTTGAAAGTGCTGTATATTGGTGAAAAAATTGTTCATGTGTATATGACGTTTTTCGGTAAAAAATGTTCACGTGGTGCCACCTTTCGCATGTTGTTGCCCTTATCATAATACGGCGGCACCCATTTTGAAAATGTTATTTCACAGCGATAAAACGATTGACCGTAACGGGATATTTAGACGATACAAGTTCTGTCCAGCCGTTTAATACAGCTTCTTGTGCCGACTTGGCGGACAGCTGCTGAAATAAGATCGTGGAAAAGCCGGCCGCTTTTAGTCTCTCCCAGTAACCGGCAAGTGATTCGGCGTATGGGTAGTCTGATGCCGAAGGCAGAGAGCTTGATTCTGCAAAATCCGCAACAAACCGGCCCCCTTCTTTCAGCGCTTCATAGGCTTTAGCGGTCCATTGTGCTCCGTCCGCATACGGATGAACAGACAGCGGCGCTGCTACCGTATCAAATTCATGCTGCTGAACCTGCGCAAACGAAACGACCGGCAAAACGGCTGCGCCTGCGTCTGAACACCGCGCTGTCAGCGTTTCAGAGCCGCCGATAATCATGACACGCTCTCCCTGCTGAGGTCGAATAGTAGTATATAAATTTCCTTGTTCAATCTTTAACGGCTTGTCTGTTTTGTTTTTGACGGTCATGACCGACGCCTCCTTTTTAAAAATAAAAAAACCTTTCTTCACGAAATAAGAAGAAAGGTTTTCTAGTTAGTCTTCTTATCTCTCAGCTTTCGCTGCAAGAATTAGCACCGTGCCTGCTATAGGTCGGTTGCCGGGTGTCATAGGGCTTGTCCCTCTACCTGCTCTTGATAAGATGTATGTAATTGTCCGTTTATTTGTTAAGGAGGATTATGACATGTTTCATTTTCCCTGTCAACCATGTTACAATTTTTAAAAAGACAACGGAGATGAAAAACATGAAAATTGCCTGTCTGCAAATGGATATAGCGTTTGGCGACCCGGAAGCAAATTACAGCCGGGCGGCAGACTTTTTAAAAAAAGCAAGCGAAGCCGGCTGCGAGCTGGCTGTGCTGCCAGAACTTTGGACAACCGGCTATGATTTAACGCGCCTGAATGAAATTGCGGACCGCGGAGCAGAGCGGGCCAAGCAGTTTTTAACAGAGGCAGCTCAAAAATACGGCATGCACATCATTGGCGGATCGGTTGCCAATGATACGGGCAGCGGTGTTAAAAATACAATGATTATCGTTGACAAAGACGGCCGCCTCATTCATGAATACAGCAAGCTGCACTTGTTCCGGCTCATGCATGAGGAGAAATATTTAATTGACGGCGAGGAAGATGGTTTGTTTGAGCTGGCCGATGAAAAGATGGCTGGATTTATCTGCTATGACATTCGCTTCCCGGAATGGTTCCGTAAACAAGTTGTAAACGGCGCCCGTGTTTTATTTGTTCCTGCCGAATGGCCGCTCGCCCGTGTAGATCACTGGCGAACACTGCTCACGGCGCGCGCGATTGAAAATCAGGCTTATGTGATCGCCTGTAACCGGTCTGGTTCCGACCCTGACAATCAGTTTGCCGGGCATTCTATGATTATCGGCCCGTGGGGTGAAGTGATTGCTGAAGCAGGCGAAGCGGAGGAAATGCTTACCGGTGAAATAGATTTTGGTGCGATTGATGAAATCCGCAGCCGCATTCCTGTTTTCGAAGACAGAAGAACATCGTTTTATTAAGCAAAAAGCGCCGCCGGCACATGCCGGCAGCGCTTTTTTTATGGAGCCCGGGGCAAGCAAAAACCCGCCCATTATGCGTGGACGGTCTTGCTCTTTCATTTCCATTCGTACGGTGTTTCCTGGTAGACGTAATAGTTAAGCCAGTTTGAATAAAGCAAATGAGCGTGAGAGCGCCATTTATTTGGCGGACGACTAGCAGGGTTGTTGCCTGGAAAGTAGTTTTCCGGCATGTCTATCTCAAGGCCTTTCGCACAGTCACGCTCGTATTCTTCCGCGAGCGTAGTTGCATCGTATTCAAGATGTCCGGTAATCATAATATTCCGCGCATCTTTTGACATGATGAGCAGCGGGCCTGCTTCTGGTGAAGAAGCGAGCAAAATCAGTTCATCATTCGCCTCAATCGCTTCCTGGCTGACATCTGTGTGGCGGGAAACCGGTGCCGAAAATACATCGTCAAACCCGCGCAGTAGTTTTACAGTCGGATCGGTGATTGCATGTTCGTATACACCAGAGCATTTTTTCGGCAGTTCAAACTTGCCGATGCCGTAATGGTGATACAACGCTGCCTGTGCTCCCCAGCAAATGTGCAGAGTAGACGTTACATTTGTTTTTGCCCAGTTCATAACGTCCTGCAGCTCCGCCCAGTAGCTGACCGCTTCAAACTCCATCAGCT
Organism: Domibacillus indicus; assembly: GCF_023715895.1. Lineage (GTDB taxonomy): Bacteria > Bacillota > Bacilli > Bacillales > Domibacillaceae > Domibacillus > Domibacillus indicus_A. The sequence continues at coordinate 133,949 of NZ_JAMBOO010000006.1, forward strand.
CAATCGGCGCTCCAGTAATAATCAAGCCGTCATAACGGCGGCTTTTCGCTTCTTCAAGCGTAATATAAAATTGCTCGAGGTGGGATTTACTTACGTTTTTTGATTCATATGTGGCCGTATATAAAAACGAGACATTCACTTGAAGCGGCGTATTACCAAGAAGACGCAAAAGATGAGCTTCTGTTTTTTCTTTTTCCGGCATCAAGTTCAGAATTAAAATATTAAGCGGACGAATATCCTGCGTTCTGGCACGATCCGCGTCCATGACGAATATATTTTCTCTTTCCAGCACTTCGCGTGCCGGCAGCTGATGCGGTATATTAATCGGCATAATGTTCCTCCCTACAAGTCATAATGAATAAACAAACGATACAAACAGTAGCCAAGTAGATATCCCCTGCTCTTGTTTCTGAAATCATTATAGACACCTTTTTCAGAAAAAAACAACCGCCCCAAATTATTATTCTTAAATAATAATTTGAAACGGCTGTTCGATTATAGTTTTAAGTTTTTCAGTGCATCTGCCAGGGCCGTATTCACCGGTTCATCCTGGTTTTGTTTTTTCAGGTACTGATTCACATCGCGCTTCGTTGCCGCACCCTTGCCACTTTTTTGCTTTCGTTTTTCAAATGCAGACAGCTTCTCGCGGTGGCCGCATTTGCATACAAACAAGCGGCCTTCTCCTTCGCCCCGCATTTCCATTTTCTTGTGGCAGTTCGGGCAGCGCGCGTTTGTTACACGGGCAACCTGCTTGCGGTAGCCGCATTCGCGGTCCTGACACACGTGCATTTTACCCTTTTTCCCATTCACTTCAAGCAGCAGCTTGCCGCATTCAGGGCATTGCTTGCCGGTCACATTATCATGCTTGAACTTCGCATCGCTGTTTTTAATTTCATTTGTTACACTTTTTGCATAAGTGCGGATTTCCGCCATAAACGCCTCAAATTCCAGCTTTCCTTTCGCGATTTTCTCAAGCTTTTGCTCCCAGTCCCCTGTCAGCGCCGGCGTCTGCAGGTCTTTAGGAACAAGATCAAGCAGCTGCTTTCCTTTAGAAGTCACACGGATGTTTTGCCCCTGCTTTTCAATTAAAAACGTATTAAACAGCTTATCAATCACATCCGCACGAGTCGCCACCGTTCCAAGCCCGCCTGTTTCGGTTAATGTTTTCTTCACGTCCTGGTCCACATTCATCACCTTCGACGGATTTTCCATAGCTGATAAAAGAGTGCCTTCATTAAAAAACGGCGGCGGCGTTGTTTCCCCTTCTGTCGGAATCAGCTTGCTTACCGGCAGCTGCTGATTTTTTTCAACAGCCGGCAGTGATGGCTCCGCGTCTTCATCCTGGCCATATACTTCCTTCCAGCCGGCAAACTTGACCACGTTGCCTTTAACGGTAAATATTTCTCCGCCAATGCTGGCTTCAATGACCGTCTGCTCGTATTCATATGGCGGGAGAAGCGCAGCTAAAAAACGCTTTACGACCAAATCGTAAATTTTCCGCTCTTTATCGCTCAGCTCATTGAGTATTGGCGGCTGTTCGGTTGGCACGATGGCATGGTGATCGCTTACTTTTGCATCGTTTATAACCGATTTGCCCGGCTGAATGCCGCGGCGCAGCACTTTTGCCGCAAATGGTGTATACGGACGCACTTCTACTGCTTCCACCCGCTCTTTTAAGGTAGACACCATATCCTGCGGGAGGTAGCGTGAGTCTGTGCGTGGATACGTAACAAGCTTGTGGCGCTCATACAAATTTTGCATGGCATTCAGCGTTTCTTTCGCTGAGTAGCCAAACAGCTTATGCGCATCACGCTGCAGTTCCGTTAAATCATACAGCTCTGGGGCATATGATTTTTTCGCTGTTTTTTTCACATTCGTAACCACTGCCTTGGCGCCTTTGATTACCTCTATCCGTTCATCACGTTTTTCCTTTGAAAACGTCCGGCTGTTTCCTTTTGCATCCTGCCACGTCAGTTTCATACCGCCTGCAGATGCCTGGATGCCATAGTAGCTCTTCGGCTGGAAATTCTTGATCTCCTCTTCCCGTTTGGCAATGATGGCAAGCGTTGGCGTTTGAACACGTCCGCATGACAGCTGCGCATTATACTTCGTTGTCAAAGCACGCGTCGCATTGATCCCGACAAGCCAGTCTGCTTCTGCCCGGGCAACGGCAGATCGATACAGGTTCTCGTATTCACGGCCGTCGCGAAGTTTTTGAAACCCTTCCTTGATCGCTTTATCTGTCACAGATGAAATCCATAAACGCTTCACCGGCTTTTTCGCATGGGCTTTGTCGATAATCCAGCGTGCGACCAGCTCTCCTTCACGTCCTGCATCGGTCGCAATGACGATGGTCGAGACATCTTTTCGCAGAAGCTGTGCTTTTACCGCATGAAACTGCTTGCTCGTCTGGCGGATCACCACGGTTTTCAACGTATTTGGCATAAGCGGCAGATCCGCTATGTTCCACGTTTTATATTGATCGCCGTAGCCCTCCGGATCTGCGTGTGTCACAAGGTGGCCAAGCGCCCATGTGACAATATATTGATTTCCTTCTAAAAATCCGTTCCCTTTTTTGCTGCATCCTAGAACGCGGGCAATATCACGGGCAACGGATGGTTTTTCTGCAAGTACAACGGTTTTGCTCATATAACCATCCTTCCTATTGGTGCACTGTTTCTATTATATCACACACTTAAAAATTATTCTGAAATAGTAACCAGAAAAAGGACAAGGGTTAGCGCATATAAGTAAAAGGGAAAAGAACGAAAAAAGGAGGCGATTTTGTGCGAATTTTTTGGCTTAATTTAATTGGCTTTCTTGTCGTTGTGGCCGTAAACAGCCTGGCAAACGCTATCCCCCTTAATGGACAGACGACCGGCGAGATTTCCGACAAAATAAACGTTCTTTTCACACCGGCCGGCTATGTATTTTCGATTTGGGGATTTATTTATTTCCTACTGCTTATTTGGCTGCTTCGGGGCTTCAAACCATCTCATATTGATCGGAAGGTTCATGTGCCCTTTTTATTCAGCTGCGCCTTTAATGCAACATGGATTTTTCTTTGGCACTATGAGTTTTTTGTACTTAGTACGTTGGTGATCATCGCCCTGCTCGTTTCACTTATCATCATTTATTCACGCATAGAAAGGGAACACTTTTCTTTTTGGGACCGGTTTCCATTTTCAGTTTATCTCGGCTGGGTCAGCGTGGCTGTAATGGCTAATATAAGCTATACCTTAACGTATTATGAATGGAACGGCTTTGGCCTTTCGGCTGCCATCTGGACGATTCTTCTGATTGTTTTAGCTTCTGTACTGGCTGTGACATTCCGCTTTGCACACCGGGACCCCGTGTATCCACTTGTGTTTGTTTGGGCCTTCTCTGGCATCGCAGTCCGAAACTGGACAGATGAGCCTCTTATCGCCTTTACAGCCGTCGGAGCCGCTTTAATTGTTTTTCTCTCTTGTCTCTTCTCACGCAAAAAAATAGTATACTGAAAGAAAAAGAAGAGGAGGAATACCGATGTTTGCGCAAAAAAAAGGCGACATTCCTTATTTACTTGGCCTCATTTTTTTCTTTGCTGCCATTATTTATTTTTTCGCCGCCAACTGGCCCGGGCTTGACCGTCCGGTGAAAATCGGCTTAAGCATATCGGTTTTGCTTCTTTGTGCCATACTGGCTTTTTTATACCGCAGAAGCCGCACATTTGCGTATCTCGGCAACTGGTGGCTGCTGCTGTCGGTTGTTGCGTTTGCGGTCGCCGCCGCGCTCATTGGCCAGATGTATAACTCACATGCGGATTCATACGTGCTATTTTTCGTTACACTGATCCCTGCCGTTCTCCTGGCCGCCTTTACCCGTTATCGGCCGCTATACTGGCTCGCATTTTTACTGTTTGAGCTCACCTTCTGGCTGAAGCTGTATCCAACCGGTGCCTTTATTACCTACACGGATGGTGAGCAGCTGCTCATTTATTTAGGGGCCATTCTTTTGCACGGAGCGATTTATGTTTTCTGGCGCAAACTCCAGGAAGAAAAGCTTTCGTTTATATCTCTGGTTATCATGCAGGGGTGCGCGGTTTATTTGCTCGATACGCATATGCTTTATGATACGCTTGCCGGCAATATCGATTACCGTGCCGTTTTTCTGCTGCTTCATGCTGCGTATATTGTATTTATCGTTTTGTTTTGGAGAGCGTTTATCGGCTCACAAAAAAGCCATCCATTTGAATTAGGCGTTCATCTTTTGTTTTTCGGGCTGTACGTGGTTCCGAACGTGTTTTACATGACCTACCAGCTGCTTGGAGAATTTATTTTTTACACAGGTTTTCCGATGCTGCTTTTACTTTTTGCTTTTAGTATTATCGGCCTTCGAAAAATTGCCTCTTCCGGCAGCATGCATGATCATAAATGGAGACGGTACACGATTACTTTTTTCACAGGAGCCCTGGCATTCATCGGCACACTGATTGCCGTGTTTTCTCTGAGCTCGTTTGTCGGCATGCTTTTCGGGTTCAGCGGAAACTTTTCGCTCAGCTTTCTCGTTCTCGCCCTTCTTTGCACGGCTGCAGGCCTGGCTGTAAAAAAAGAATCGTGGCTGGTGGTCCGTCTCACACTTCAAATTACCGGACTTATCTTTTTGTTTTCTTATCTCGTGTCCGAATGGGATCGTACCTGGACAGCTTTTCTCCTTGCGGTTCCGCTCGTGCTGCTGACTGTACTGCTTTTTAAACGAAATGAATCCATTCTTTATTATATATCAGCGAACGCTGTGCTTCTGTATGGCATTTTACGCCTGCTGACTGAAAATGATGTATCGCTTTCTGTCAGCACGTGGGTGTTATTCTCGGCTGCTGTAGGAAATGCGGTCGTGTTTCTTTCTTTCAAAGAGCAGCCTGTCGGCATGGCTGGTTTTTGGCTGTCCCTTCTCTTTATGCTTTACTCGCTGACTGAAAAAGGCTGGGATTCTCTTTTTCTTCATGCCGTGTTTCTTTTATATATTTTCTGGCACCTTTTTAAGCCTGCTTCGGAAAGAAGGCTGTACCGCTGGCCGGTCTGGGCAGCTTTTATCGCCTTTTTTATCTGGAAATACTATGAGTACGCCTGGCTGCTTTTGCACAAGTCGCTTTCTTTTTTACTGATCAGCCTGCTGTTTTTCGTCCTTTGGTTCATCTGGGGAAGAAAACACACCGTCCCTGTTCCTATAAAAAAATGGAGTGCCGGCCTGTTTGCAGTGGTGCTTGTACTGCAAGCTGCCTTTTTAATCACGACTGCCTGGCAGAAAGAACAGCTTCTTCAAAAAGGAGAAGTGGCTGCGCTGGAGCTTGCTCCTGTGGATCCGCGCTCCCTTATTCAAGGAGACTATGTTCAGCTTGGCTACACCATCGGTACAGTGTACAGCGATCAATTTTATAACAGCTCCACAGCTCCTCCGGAAGGCAAAATCAATGTGTCCTTAAAGCCTACTTCAAAGTTTATATCCTATAACGGAAAACAGATTCCAGTCTATCAGGCAGAAACGTTTACGCACCAGCAGCCAGACGGCCTGTTTATAAAAGGTTCCGGGCGATATGGCACATTAACCCTCGGTATTGAGCATTTCTTTATTCCTGAAAATACAGGAACAAAGTGGGAGCAAAAAACACATGCGATTATCCGCATCGCTGAAAATGGAGACGCCCTTTTAGAAACCATTCGCTAAAACACAGCCCGATTTCTTTCGTGCTGTGAGACTATAGACAATTTATATGGATGACTATGCACATGAATGGGATGGGTCGGCGGCGTCCAGGCAGCTCCTCTTTCCATGGGGCAGGCGCTGAGCCCGCTAGTCCCATAGGAGTCCGCGACGCCCTCCCGCCGCCAAGTGGCTTGCGACAAGATTGTATAGAGCGAATAAGGCCGTATTTTCTGTTTAATAAAGAGAAAATGTCTATCCAGCCCTTGCTTATGGGTCTTCAAAACTACTTAGTGAAGCCTGCCGGACGAAGACTCCTGCGGGAAGTCCGGCAGGCTTCACTTATCGGCTCTCATACAAACAGCTTACACCCCCCTTGCATATAAAAAAATGAAACGATATCCCAAAAACAGTTATATCTCTCTATTCCGATTACCCAACTTATTTCAGGTTTCTTTTGTCACGAAACTGTAATATGAAATACATATAACTGTAACTCATTGTCCGGAATTTTCTGATATATTTACATCAACTTACCATGTAACCGTTTAGCAGCGGCGATCAGACCGGAGGGACTAGCGTGAAAAAAGGATTATCGATCTTCCTCAGCATTTGTTTCATCATGTTCGGCGGCCTTTTGCCCGCTCAGCAAACGAATGCAGCTTACAACGCTAAAGCGGCAATCGCTGAAGCAAAAGAACATATTGGCACACCTTATCAATTTGGCGGTACAACACCGGCAGGCTTTGACTGCTCGGGATTTATCCAATACGTACATAAACAAACCGGCTATTCACTGCCGCGTACAGCAGCCGACATGTATAAAAAAGGACAAGCTGTTTCTAAAGCCAACATGGAGCCAGGCGACCTTATGTTTTTTACAACGTACAAAAAAGGTGCTTCCCACGTAGGCATTTACCTTGGCAATAATCAATTTATTCATGCTTCTTCCTCAAAAGGAGTTACGATTGATCAAACGTCTAACTCTTATTGGAGCAAGCGGTATATCGGTTCTAAAACATTAGATTAATAGCTCAAACGCCCGTCGTTGATCCTATCAGCGGCGGGCGTTTTTTCGTAATGAAAATGTCACAAAAACACAGACTTTTTTCATAATACTTATGGTATAAATAAGAAAACAGTTATGCCATCAGGAGGCTCACGGTTATGAAAAGAACGATTACATGGCAGCTTGGCGTTATCATTATCGGCATTATTATCGCAATGCTCATTATCACTTCTGTTGCTACTTATAAAACCGCTTACGACAAATTATATGAAGCTGCCGGAATTGAAGCATATGGCTGTGCCAATATTACAACCGGCTTGATTACAGAAGACACCATGCGTGCCGTCCTAAAAGGAGACGAGGCAGCAGCTCAAGCTCTCGGCACTCAGTTAAACTGGACCACTGGCCATAAAGCTATCTTTGAAACACAATATATTATTGATCAAACCGGAACCATTTTGGCGCTGGACGATCATTTAAAGGACAAAGGCTTTAACGCTGGAGACTCTTTTTATATTGATGAGGAAGCGATATCCACACTGATCCAAACAGGTCATCCTACCTACTCTAAAATGTATGAGTATGGAGGCATGAGCCGCTTGTCAGGCTATGCACCTATTTATGTGGATGGGGAAATTGCGGCTGTCAGCGTCATCGATTTTAATGGAAACATTGTATCCGAGCGGACGTGGGATGTTGTGAAAAACGGTATTTTAATCAGCTTGATTCCGATGGCTCTCGCTTCTATTGTTACCGTATGGTTAATCCGCCGCAAAACAAAACCAATCTCCGCTTTGATTGACCAGGCAAAAGAAATAGCTGATGGCAACCTTTCTGTTGTAAACAAGTATGATAAGACGCAGGATGAAATTGGTGATTTAGCCCGTACACTAAATGGAATGGCCGCCAATTTCAGAAATGTAATGGGGACGTTAAAAGAAACAGCCGAGCAGTTAGCGCAAAATTCAACCCATACAGCCGAGTCTTTAACAGAAATGAAAACATCTGTGCAGCAAGTGTCTGCCAGCATGGGAGAGGTTGCTTCTTCCGTATCAGACGGCACCGTCAGCGCTGAACAATCGAATGATCTTTTGCAGGAATTAGCTTCCCTCATTCAAACAGGAAAACAAAAAGCAGATGTTAGTGTTCATCATTCTGAGAAAACGATGGAAACAGCCGAGGAAGGCCGTGCCAGAGTGGAGGATATCAGCCGGGATATGGAAAAAATTCAACGCGCTTCTTCCGATACAAGCAGAACCATTCATCAGTTAAGTGAATCTACAGCAAAAATCAACCAAATCGCCGGGACCATTGCCGGTATTGCGGCTCAAACCAACCTGCTCGCCTTGAATGCTTCCATTGAAGCGGCACACGCCGGAGAACATGGAAAAGGATTTGCTGTTGTCGCCGAAGAAGTCCGTAAGCTGGCCGAACAATCAAATGACGAAGTGCTCCAGGTTGAAAAACTGGTCCGTGATATTATCGGCCATACCGAGCATGTCGTTCAAGCGATGAATGAAAATACGAGCTTAGTTGAAGCCGGAAATAAAACCGTTCAATTTACTGCCCAGGCACTAACCGACATACACGAGGCAGTTTCACAAACCATGCATGAAATCGACGGAGTATCCCGGCTGACTCATGAAGAAGCAGTCAATTCTGCGCGGGTTGTCGAACTAATCAGCCAGCTGGCCGCTGCCATCCGTGAGATTGAAGACCGGACGGTAGACATATCAGCCGCCGCACAGCAAACTTCCTCTGCCATTGAATCCGTGGCGGACCGGTCTGTTCAAACGAGCTTAGTGGCTGGAAAATTAAACGGCATTGTCGCTCAATTCCGCCTTTAAAAAAAGAGTCTGCGAAAATTTCGCAGACTCTTTTTATTCAGCTGATGCTGATTCGGCTTCCATCGGTCTGGACTTTTTCACTTCAATCGCATGAATATGGTGGCCTTCCGCATCGCGGATAATGAATTCATAGCCATCCTGCTCAATCGAATCACCAAGCTTAACATCGATATTTTCAGTGAGCGCCCAGCCGCCGAGCGTATCTACTTCCTCATCAGAAAGCTCTGTGCCTAACAGGTCATTTACTTCTGAAATAAGCAGGCGCGCATTTAATAAATAATGCTTTTCACCAAGCTTTTGCACATCCGGTTTTTCATCGGTATCAAATTCATCCCGGATTTCTCCAACGATTTCTTCCAAAATGTCTTCAACTGTTACAAGCCCTGATGTACCGCCATATTCATCCATAAGCACAGCCATATGAATACGCTCTTTTTGCATTTTTAAAAGCAGGTCGTGAATCGGAATGGTCTCAATCACACGAATCACCGGCTTCACAAATTCTTCGAGCGGCCGGCTCCGATCGCTGTTCCGGTTTAAATAATACGAAAGCAGCTCCTTCATATTTACCATGCCGAGAATATTATCCTTATCACCATCATCCACTGGATACCTTGTATACTTTTCCAGTTCAATGATGGAGGTAATTTCGTCCCACTTTAAGTCCTTCGACAGCGTAACCATATCGGTACGCGGCACCATAATTTCTTTTGCGACACGCTCGTCAAACTCAAAAATACGGTCCACATACTTGTACTCTGATTGATTAATCTCTCCACTTTTAAAGCTTTCCGATAAAATGATCCGCAGCTCTTCTTCTGAATGGGCCATTTCATGCTCGGACGCAGGCTTTAGTCCGAAAATACCGACAAGTCCGCGCGCAGAACCATTCAATGCTTTAATAAACGGATACATGATTTTATCGAAAATAATAATGAGCGGTGAAAACTTTAATGTTACCCACTCCGCTTTTTGAATCGCAACGGTCTTTGGCGCAAGCTCTCCGACAACAACGTGCAGAAATGTAACCACCGCAAACGCAATAATAAAAGACAGGATGCTTGCAGCGGATGGAGCAACCTCGAAATGTTCAAATACCGGATGTAATATAGCTTCTACCGTTGGTTCACCGAGCCACCCAAGTCCAAGAGCAGTAATCGTGATGCCAAGCTGGCAGGCGGATAAGTATTCATCGAGGTTTGACGTTACTTTTTTCGCTGCCATCGCCCGCTTGTTTCCTTCTTCAACAAGCTGATTGATGCGTGACTGGCGCACACGGATAATAGCAAATTCAGTTGCCACAAAAAATCCGGTTAATACAATGAGTAACGCAAATGATACCAATTTAACAGCAATACCTATATCTATCAATATTCGGAAAAAGCAGTCTGACTGCTTTTTCCTCTCACCTCCTAGGGTAAAAAAGTAAGTTTTTCTGTACCCATGTTTTCTCCTATCATACCAAATGGTAAAGGATTTCTTATAATGATTCGTCTTCTTTTTTCACAATTTGCATGCCTTCCAGCGCAATCGCATAATGAATCGCATGTTTTAGCGTAGCAAAGCACTTTAAATCGTTTAAATAAATGCCTTTTGAAACCATCTCCATCCCCAGTTCCGGTGAAATGCCAGCGACAATCGGCACTGCGCCGATCAACTGAACGGATTGTGTCACTTTCTCAAGTGTGCTTAGAATCAAATTGTCCATTGCTTTAATGCCGGTAACGTCCAAAATCAGCATATTGGCTTTGTGCTCCACGATGGCCTGAAGCGCTTTTTCCGTAAAATCATCTGACCGCTCCTGATCAAACCGCCCCATCACTGGCGTAACCAAAATGCCGTCAAGAACCGGGATAATCGGTGATGACAGCTCGCGGATCAGCTTGCGCAGCTCAATCGTCCGGTTTTCAACCATCGCTTCAAGCTGGGTGATTGTTTGCTGCTCCCGTGTTTGAATATGCTCGCGTACGTTTTCTGACGGTGTTTTTGAGGATGGAAACAATTCAATTTCTTTATACGACTTTTCCTCGTCCGCCTCATACTCCGTTACTTTGTACCAAATTGTTTCCCCTAGCAGTCCGCTCAGTACGCCAGCCCAGTGTCCTCCGAGGAAGGTACCCGCATCCTTTTTCCCCTGTGCCTGAACAACCTTACTTTCCCAGTCATTGCGAATAGACAGAACCGCGCGACGCTCCTTTAAGCAAATCCTCTTAAATTCCGTCACTCCCCAGCCTGCTGCTGCATAAAGATTCGGCAATAGCTCCAGCGTTTCTTCCACGCTCCATTTTTCTTTATAAAAACGACTGACGATTTTTCCCGTCCGGTATCCTGCGGCTTCCATCACAACCCGGGCGGATTCTGCACCTGTTACTTCCTCAATCGTATCAATGAACGTTTTCAGCGCTGTTTTTGTCCAAAAAAGCACCACATCCGCTTCTTCAAACTGAAGCAGCCCACGCGCTTGGTCCCATTGAAGGCTCGTTCCATTGATTTCGATTTGCTGCTTTTCCTGCATCCGTAATCCCTCCCGCGGTTTCTATACAGTCATTTTACAATGAGTACCCGCCGTTTAACAGTTTTCTCCCGTTTTTTTCGGAAAATGATATAATGATCAAAAAAGAACAAGGAGTTTATATAGATGAGTATTTTATCAGTCAGCCGCTTGAGCCATGGCTTCGGCGACCGTGCTATTTTTAATGATGTGTCGTTTCGTCTCCTAAAGGGCGAGCATATTGGTCTTGTTGGGGCAAACGGCGAAGGAAAATCGACTTTTATGAATATTATTACTGGAACGCTTCAGCCGGATGAAGGAAAAGTAGAATGGTCTAAAAATGTCCGTGTCGGCTACCTTGACCAGCACGCGGTATTGAAGCAGGGCATGACCATTCGCGATGTACTCCGAACAGCGTTTCAATATTTATTTGATATCGAAACAAAAATGAACGAATTATTTGGGCAAATGGCGGATGTAACGCCGGAAGAGCTGGAAAAGCTTCTTGAAGAAACAGGTACGATGCAGGATTTGCTGACGAACAATGACTTTTACGTGATTGATGCCAAAGTTGAAGAAACAGCACGCGGGCTCGGCCTTGATGATATCGGCCTTGACCGTGACGTACATGACTTGAGCGGCGGACAGCGGACAAAAGTGCTGCTGGCCAAATTACTGCTTGAAAAACCAGAAATTCTGCTGCTGGATGAGCCGACCAACTACCTGGATGAACAGCATATTGAGTGGCTGAAGCGTTACCTGCAGGAATATGAAAATGCGTTTGTCCTTATTTCACATGATATTCCATTCTTAAACAGTGTGGTCAACTTGATTTACCATATGGAAGACCAAGAGCTAAACCGCTACGCCGGCACATACGATGACTTTATGAAAGTGTATGAAATGAAAAAACAGCAGCTTGAAGCGGCTTATAAAAAGCAGCAGCAGGAAATTTCCGATTTGAAAGACTTTGTAGCCCGTAATAAAGCGCGCGTTTCCACACGGAATATGGCGATGTCACGCCAGAAAAAGCTTGATAAGATGGATGTCATTGAGCTTGCCGCAGAGCGTCCAAAGCCGGAGTTCCGCTTTAAAGAAGGCCGGACACCGAGCAAGCTGATTTTTGAAGCGCGCGACCTGGTGATTGGTTACGGTGAGCCGCTTTCACGCCCGCTGAATCTGCGCATGGAACGCGGACAAAAAATCGCCCTGACCGGTGCGAACGGTATCGGTAAAACCACTCTGTTAAAAAGCCTGCTTGGTGAAATCAAGCCGGTTTCAGGCAAGGTTGAACGCGGTGAAAATCTGCTGATTGGCTACTTCCAGCAGGAAATGAAAACTGATAACGGTAATACGTGTATTGAAGAGCTTTGGACGGAATTCCCGTCATTTACCCAGTACGAAATTCGGGCGGCACTGGCCAAATGCGGTTTAACAACCAAGCATATTGAAAGCAAAGTGTCTGTTTTGAGCGGTGGGGAGAAAGCAAAAGTCCGCCTGTGCAAGCTGATCAACCAGGAATCGAATATTCTGGTGCTGGATGAGCCGACCAACCATTTGGATGTGGATGCAAAAGATGAATTAAAGCGGGCTTTAAAAGACTATAAAGGCAGCGTTCTGCTTATTTCCCACGAACCTGAGTTTTACCGGGATGTTGTCACTGATATTTGGAACGGTGAATCCTGGACGACAAAGGTGTTTTAATGGGAACGCCAAAGCGAATTGCCCTGTCGTGGAGCGGCGGCAAAGACTGCATGATGGTTTTTCACATGTTAAAAAAACAGCCAGTCGACATTGCCTGCCTCATCACTACAGCGCCGATTGAAACGGGACGCACATTCGGGCACGATGAGAAAATGGAGCTGATTGAAGCGCAGAGCAAAGCGCTTGGCGTTCCGGTTCACTTTATTCGGTGCCGCTATGACCACTACACGGAAGATTTTATCCGTGACTTGCACGAGCTGAAAAAGTCGTTTCAGCTGGACGGGATTGCATACGGGGACATTTATACAGATGCTCACTTTGAATGGGGAGAAAACACAGCGGCTGCTGCAGGGCTTGCCGCTCTTTTCCCTCTGCGTGCCGCACCGGACCAAGCTTCCCGCATGCTAGAAGAATTTATTGATACAGAATATAAGGCATTGATTATTCGTACTCGTAAAGGCTCAATCAGCCCGGACTTTCTCGGCCGGACACTCGATGCCTCTTTTGCGGCGGATATCGCGCAGACGGACTGCTGCCCGATGGGTGAAAACGGTGAATATCATACGTTTGTTTATGATGGACCACTGTTTCAGCATCCCATTTCGGTCCGTACTGGAGACGTTTTGGAGTCAGATGCTTCGTTACGTCTGGAGCTATTTTTATAAAAAAGGAGACAGCCGCAGCTGTCTCCTTTTTCTTTCCCGTACTTTGTCGGGATTTGTTTCCCGGCTCCCGTTATTTTTTTTCAGTCCGGATCGGCTTGCTTTTTACCGGCAATGCTTTCCCTTTGAAAAATTCATATTTTTCGAGCTCTACGCCCATTTGGCGCGCCATTTTTTTTAGTTCTTTTTCTTGAAATTCACTTGTAATCAACGTGATAACTGTACCGTCTTCACCGGCTCGTCCTGTACGGCCTGAACGGTGTGTGTACTCACGCACATTGTGGGGTGCCTCAAAGTGCAGCACATGGGTCAGCCCTTTCACATCGAGTCCGCGTGCGGCTACATCTGTTGCAAACAGAAGCGGCGCTTTGCCGTTTCGGAAATCCCGAATGGCTTTCACACGCTCTTCTTTGCGAAGCTCACTATGCAGCACGGCATTTTTAAGTCCTTTGTACGCCAGCTTCTCTGACATCACATTGACATCCGTAATGTCTTTGATAAAAGCGAGCATCCGCTCGGGCTGAAATACACGCATGACCTTTTCGATCATTTGCTGCTTTTCTTTCCACGCGCAGGTAAAATAGAGGTGGCGCACCGTTCCTTCCTTAGGCAGGCTTACTTTTTTGATGCGGACGGTTTCCGGATCCTTCATCAGCTCTTTCGCTTTTTCTTCAGCCGCAGCGGGCAGTGTAGCCGAAAACAGAGCAAGCTGGCGGTCCTTTTGTGTAGCTTTGATAATCGCTTGAACCGGCTCAAAAAGGGCAGTTGTAAATAGCTCATCCCCTTCATCCAGCACGATAAATTTCACTTCATGCATTTTCAATTTTTTCATTTGAATGAGTTCCAAAAGCCGTCCAGGTGTTCCGCAGACAATATGAGGCGGTTTTTTCAGCCGGTCCGTCTGCCGTTTAATGTTTGCGCCGCCAATCATGCCGGCAGATGTAATCACACCGCCGCCGAATGTGCGGATTTCTTCTTGTATTTGCATAATCAGCTCACGCGATGACGCCATGACGATCGCTTGAACTTGATTGCGCTTCGGGTCGATTTTCTCCAGCATCGGTAAAACATAAGCCAGCGTTTTTCCCGTTCCAGTCGGTGATTCAGCAATCACATCACGTCCATCCAATAAAAGTGGAATGGCCTCTTCCTGAACGGGCATAGCCTGCTTAAAACCGGCCTTCTCCCATGATTCTTGTAAAAATGGCTGCAGTGATGATAAAAAATCGGGTTGTGTTGACATAAAAGCTCCTTCATTGTTTTTTGTTTATTATCCATTTTTTTCTCATGTTTAACAATGACAAAATAAGGTTACAGTACAGAAAACGATTTCTTAGGAGATGAATCGAATGAATAAAAAGCTTGATCAAGGCAAAATGGACAATCCAGAGCAAATCGACACTGAAAACGAAAGCCTGTATGATAAATTTGAAGAAGAACAAAACGTAGATGCGATTCCACTTGAAGATTTGAAAATGGAACAGCGGGAAGAAAAGGACAAGCATAAAACAAAAGACTCTTCCTCAAGCGAAGAAAAATATCCGGATTAAAAGCAGCGGCCGTCTCGCCGCTGCTTTTTATCTGGAAACGTACGGATTGCCTTCCACCCAAAAGCGCCATGGATAATCCTTTGCTTCTCCGCTGTTTGCAATGCCGATTCTGGGGCCGACGGCGATTTTTTCGGGTGTGAAGCCGTGGGCAATAAACAGGGGCGGCTCATCAAAACGACGTCCATAATCGATCATATGAATGCCGAGTGCTTTTGTCAGCTTACCGGGACCGCTCGTTAAATTTTTCATCGGCATTTCTCCCCGCCGTTCCATCATTAAATCAATCCCATCGTACGGTTCCACTGCCCGGATCAATACAGCTTCCGGCAGTCCTTCTTCCCCGCTCACCACATTCACGAGACAGTGTGTGTGCATCAAATAGGTATACACGCGCCCAGGCTCCGCAAACATCACTTCTGTACGCTTTGTTCTTCTATTATTATAGCTGTGCGCTGCACGGTCTAATGGACCCCGGTATGCCTCTGTTTCCACAATAAAGCCTGAAGCTGTGCCTTCTTCTGTTTCCTTCACAAGAAGGCAGCCGAGTAAATTGCGGGCCAGAGACAGTGTCGGTCCATGAAAAAACGCGTCACTAACCGGCTTATAGCTATAGCTGTTTGAACCGTTCTGTAATGTTTTGCCGGTCTGCTTCATTTAAAATATCCTCCTCTACTTTCGCCCGGACATAGCTGCCGAAATCGCGCACCTTTTTTTGAATGGCCGGGGTGTTGTTATCCGAAATCATGTCTAATGCATCAAATACAGCCAAAAGCACAGACACGCGATCCCGCCCCGAATAACAAATTTCATAAAACGTTTCATATAAAATCTTTTCAAACGGACGTCGAGGGATGATTACTCTGTCTTCAAAAACAGTGTATTTTCCATCGAGGCGGCTTGCTTCATCAAGTGCCATCCCAATATGGCGGATGCCGTCAATTGCTGTATTCGGATCGTTCGCTCCCGGAGCCAGGGCCCGCAGCGTAATTTCAGCGAGCTTTTGAACGGCAAACTCCACATCCTGTACCGGCGTCCGTTCTTCACCGACTTTTACGTAATCGCGCACATCCTGATGAAACGAACGAGAGCGGTATAGCTTAACGAGAGGCGTTTTTTTTGTTACAAAAGTCCCGATTGGTTCCAGCAATTCGATTACACAATCGTGTTTTTTCGCCGTCTCTAAAAGCTTTTCCCATTCATATAATTGAATGTAGCCTTTTTTACCGGAGATCAGCATTTCCGGTTCTCCCTCTGGCACAGGAGGATGATCATCCACCCGGCTGCCTGCAACCTCCACTTTTTCAACGGTTTCCACTGCATCATCTGCCAGCCGGTCAATTAATTTGGTTACTTGAATAGAATCGGCCACATGCTGCAAGAAATGAGCAAAAAAACCGAGACAGACAAGCGCAATGCATACTCCCACTGCAGCAGAAATAACCGGGTCATCTGCATTTACTTCGCGGATAAACAGCAGGGAAAACATGGAGTAAACAAACCCGCCCATAAATACACCGAGAACCCGAAGCGTGACTTTATCATGAATAAAGTTTTGTAAAATACGCGGTGAAAATTGTCCTGAATAAGTGGTTAATACAACCATCAGTGTAGAAAAAGTAATCGAGGTCATCGTTAAGAGAGAGCCTGCAAGAGAGCCGAGAATGGTCTCAGACAAAGAAGTGCTGGTTAAAAGCCGGTCCGGCACCCACCTTTTGAGCTCTGCGTAATGCGAAATATCCATCCAAACCACTAAACTGGCCAAAAGGAGAGCGCCGATGCTGTAAATTCCCGGTACAATCCAAATATGGCGTGATAAATTTAATCTCGTCCGTTCCTTTATCATCAAACCACCTCCCTTTTCTTTTTTCCGTTTTGACTGTTTTCCAAAACATTTTCTGTTACTTTTCTGTTCGTTCCGGGTACAGTAAAGATAAGCATTGAATTTCAGGAGGTTATGTTTATGGAATGGATTGGCTGGATCAGTCTCGCTATTTTTGTGGCTGCGCTTATTTATCTTGCCGTCGCAGCGGTTAAAGCATTTAAATCGATCAAACCAAAAGTCGATCATTTAAAAGCAGCACAGCAGCGTATTCAAACAGAAACGGATAAAATCAAAGGCGAAACAGATGAATTAAAAGTTCATCAAGAACACATTATGGCGGATGTTGATCATGCAAAACAAGCGGTTACATTAACTGTAAATGAAGCAAAACAAATTCCACAAAACGCCAAATTTTTTGCCAAAACAGCGGCCGACCCAATAAAAAATAAAAAAACTGCTAAGGCTTAATGTGATAGGAATGAAAGGCTTTTCGGACAAGTGCCGAAGAGCCTCTTTTTTTTTACATTTTTATTTAGTTCGTTATAATGGTTACCGTTACGCAAAAAACAAGAAAGGATGTTTGAATGAGTTTTTGGCTGTTGTTTTCAATTGGTATTTACATGGCCGGCATGTTGCTGATCGGGTGGTTAGCGTATCGAAAAACGTCTAACTTAACCGATTACATGCTTGGAGGCCGTGGGTTAGGTCCTGCTGTTACGGCACTTTCTGCCGGTGCATCAGACATGAGCAGCTGGCTCCTGATGGGACTGCCGGGTGCAATTTATATATCAGGTGTTAGTTCAGCATGGATTGTATTTGGATTAACTTTTGGAGCTTGGGCAAACTGGCTTTATGTAGCACCTCGGCTTCGTGTTTACACAGAAGTAGCAAATGACTCCATCACCATACCCGGTTATCTGGAAAACCGCTTTGATGACCGTAAAAAAGTGCTGCGTCTCGTATCGGGCATTGTCATCTTAGTTTTCTTTACGTTTTATGTATCCTCTGGTATGGTATCCGGCGGCGTATTGTTTCATACAACGTTTGGACTTGATTATCATGCAGGACTTCTGCTTGTGACGGGAATTGTTGTGGCTTACACATTGTTCGGCGGCTTTCTTGCAGTGAGCTGGACTGATTTTGTACAGGGAATTATTATGGTTTTGGCACTCCTTCTTGTACCGATTGTGACGCTTATCGAAATGGGCGGACTTGGTACAGCTGTATCAGAAGTACGATCCATTGATCCAAAAATGCTGGATATTTTCCAGGGACAAAGTGTATTAGGCATTGTTTCATTGATTGCATGGGGACTAGGCTACTTCGGGCAGCCGCATATCATCGTCCGTTTCATGGCGATCACGTCCAGAAAAGATGTGAAAACAGCGCGCCGGATCGGCATGAGCTGGATGATTTTCTCTATCGTTGGAGCAATGTTTACCGGTTTCCTTGGCATCGCGTATTACTCGATGAACGGTCTTACGATCGGTGATCCGGAAACGATTTTTATTAAACTGGGTGAAATTTTATTCCATCCCTTTATTACAGGCTTCGTCCTATCCGCTATTTTAGCGGCTGTTATGAGTACGATTTCCTCGCAGCTTCTTGTCACATCGAGTTCGCTCGTGGAAGATCTGTACAGAACGTTTTTACGCCGTGATGCGTCTGATAAAGAGCTGGTATTTCTTGGACGTGCAGCTGTATTGATCGTTTCTGTTATCGCGCTTGCGCTTGGCTGGGAGAAAAATGATACGATCTTAGGGCTTGTCAGCTATGCATGGGCCGGGTTCGGTGCTGCGTTTGGGCCGGCGATTCTGCTCAGCTTGTACTGGAAGCGAATGACGAAATGGGGCGCACTCGCCGGAATGCTCGTTGGAGCCGTAACCGTCATCCTCTGGGCGGAAGTCCCTGCACTGGCAGATTTCCTTTACGAATTAATTCCAGGATTCGTTCTCTCTCTTTTAGCGATTATCCTCGTTAGTCTGCTGACAAAAACAGAGGGTAAAACGGAAGAACGATTCAACGAATTTACCGCGAAAATGAAAGAATAAGGTCCAGCTCTTTCTTTCGTGCGGTCAGTGAAATATAATAGGCATACATGACCTTAACAGAGAAAGGCTGGATTCACTTGGAACAATCATCTAACTTTATTCGCACGATCATCAAACAGGATCTGGAATCAGGCAAACGGGATCATGTTATCACCCGTTTCCCGCCTGAGCCGAACGGCTATCTGCATATTGGCCACGCGAAATCGATCGTCATTAACTTCGGGCTTGCTGACGATTTTGGCGGCAAAACGAATTTGCGTTTTGACGATACAAACCCATTAAAAGAAGATCAGGAATACGTGGATTCGATCAAAGAAGACGTTGCCTGGCTTGGCTATGAGTGGGATGAACTTCGCTATGCATCCGATTATTTTGATGAAATGTACGCACGCGCTGTACTACTGATTAAAAAAGAGCTCGCTTACGTGGACGACCTGTCTGCTGACGAAATCCGTGAATACCGCGGTACGCTGACAGAGCCAGGGAAAGTAAGCCCGTACCGCACCCGGACTGTAGAAGAAAACCTTGATTTATTCGAACGGATGAAAAACGGCGAATTTGCAGACGGAACAAAAGTGCTTCGGGCAAAAATCGATATGGCTTCTCCTAATTTAAATTTGCGTGATCCGGTTTTATACCGTGTTTCTCATGCGTCCCATCACAATACGGGTGATAAATGGTGCATTTATCCGATGTATGATTTTGCACATCCGCTTGAAGACGCGATTGAAGGCGTGACGCACTCTCTTTGTACAACGGAATTCGAAGACCACCGTCCTCTTTATGAATGGGTAGTCCGTGAATGTGAAATGGATATGCAGCCGCAGCAAATCGAATTTGGCCGTCTAGGCCTTACCAATACGGTGATGAGTAAGCGGAAATTAAAACAGCTTGTAGACGAAAAGCACGTAGACGGCTGGGATGACCCGCGCCTTCCGACCATTTCCGGCATGCGCCGCCGTGGTTTTACAGCAGAAGCAATTCGCGAATTTGTGAAAGAAACAGGCGTATCGAAAAACTCTGGTGTGGTGGATTCAGCTATGCTTGACCACTTTGTCCGTGAAGACCTGAAGCTGAAAGCACCTCGGACAATGGGTGTGCTCCGTCCATTAAAACTTGTCATTACCAATTATCCTGAAGGCCAGGTTGAATGGCTGGATGCGGAAATCAATCCGGAAAATCCAGAAATGGGTATGCGGAAAATTCCGTTTTCACGTGAGA
Organism: Domibacillus indicus; assembly: GCF_023715895.1. Lineage (GTDB taxonomy): Bacteria > Bacillota > Bacilli > Bacillales > Domibacillaceae > Domibacillus > Domibacillus indicus_A. The sequence continues at coordinate 153,985 of NZ_JAMBOO010000006.1, forward strand.
TTTATATCGAGCAGGAAGACTTTATGGAAGAACCGCCGAAAAAATATTTCCGCCTCTTCCCAGGCAATGAAGTTCGCTTGAAACACGCTTACTTTGTTAAATGCGAAGACTTCATTAAAGATGAGAACGGCAATGTAGTTGAGATTCACTGCACGTACGATCCACGCACAAAGAGCGGTTCTGACTTTAATGAACGGAAAGTAAAAGGAACGATTCACTGGGTAGATGCAACACACGCAGTACCTGCTGAGTTCCGCTTGTATGAGCCGCTCATTATGGACAGCGAAGAAGGCGAGGACACAGAAGGCAAAACGTTCCTTGATTATGTAAATAAAAATTCACTTGAAACATTAAACGGATTTATCGAGCCAAACTTGAAAGATATAGATGTACAAGAAAAACTACAATTTTTCCGCCACGGCTACTTTAACGTAGATCCGAAGCACTCTGAGCCCGGCAAACCAGTCTTTAACCGGATTGTCTCTTTAAAAAGCTCATTTAGATTGTAATGGTAAAAAACCCGCCGTTATTCAAGACGGCGGGTTTTTCTTTATTTTTTTTTATTTTTCTTTGCCGTTTTTTTACTTCTTTTGCCTGGTTGTTCTGTTTTCGCTATCCCTTTGTTCCATGGCTTTTCCTGTGCCAGCTCTTCTTTGATTTCCTTTTTAGCTTCTTCTATCGCTTCTTCTTCAATTTCAGCTTTTACTTCCTGCTTAATTTCCTGTTCGACTTCTTCTTTTAATTCCTGTTTGATTTCCTGCTTGATTTCTTGTTTTACTTCCTCCATGAAGTCCTGTAACAGTTCGTTTTTTCGGTTCTCTTTATGATCCGGTTCTTCTACATCTATTTCTGGAAGCGCCCAAACGGCAACAGAACCCGGATTGACCAGGAATGTGGCACAGCCGTCTTTACCTATTTCGATAATCTCATCACGGGAATTCAGCATGTCTACCCACTTTTCGCCGGCTCTTTCTTCTCCGACAAACATATGCTTTTCTCCACCTTCTTCGCTGTTATTAATGATAACCGCACAGCCGGAGCGCTCAATTTCTTTTACGCCGCGCCGCACCCAGCCGATTGTATTCGGGTGGTCAAAGTAATCTTTCTGATCGCCATATGCTTTATGTAGGCGGCAGTATAAAAGCGGGTCAATTGCTTCTTTTTTCCCTTCTATTGGATGTTCGCCACTAATTCCATAATAATCACCATAAAAAACGCACGGATAACCATCATACCGAAGCAGCGTCAGCGCATACGCACTTTGCTTGAACCAGTCTGCCAGGAAGGACTCCAGCGATTCTCCCGGCTGCGTATCGTGATTATCAACGAACGTTACGGCGTTTTGCGGATAATTTTGTACAACTGTGCCATCGAAAATTTTCGATAAATCATATTTCGCCCCTTCCTGGGAGGCCGTAAATAAATTGTATTTTAAGGGCACATCAAACAAATGAATCCGGCCGCCTGTTGCTTCAATCATATGAGCGCATGATTCGAGATCAGGCACCCAGAATTCACCGACAAAAAAGAAATCTCCATCATGCTCCTCTTCCACTTCTTTCGTAAATTGATCAATAAACTTGTAATCAATATGCTTGATCGCGTCAAGCCGGTATCCGTCACAATTTAATTCTTCCGCCAGCCATTTTCCCCACTTAATCATTTCTTCCCGCACGGCTGGATGTCGATAGTCAATGTTGGCAAACATTAAATAATCATAATTGCCGAATTCGTCATCTACATTTTCATTCCACTTTTTATATTCACCTTCAATTCGGAAAATACCAGTCCGATCCTGTTTGGCATCATAATCAGTGCCATTAAAATGATCAAATGTCCAAATAAAATCAGAGTACTTTCCTTTTCGTCCAGGGAATGTAAATTTGGTCCATCCCTCAATATCAAACGGCGCTTTTGAAATTACTTTTTTGCGATCAAGCTCGTCCACTTCCACAACTGCAAACGTTTCGGTTTCATCCGCTCCCGCCTTGTGGTTCATCACCACATCAACGTAAACATGAATACCGGCTTCATGGCATGCTTTAATCGCTTGCTGTAATTCCTCTTTTGTGCCGTACTTTGTTGGAATGGTTCCTTTTTGATCAAACTCGCCAAGATCAAATAAATCGTACACGCCGTATCCCTGGTCCTCGGCCGACTGTCCTTTCGTAACCGGCGGAACCCATACGGCACCGATGCCTGCTTCCTTTAATTCTTTTGCCCGCTCGGCAAGCCTTTTCCAATGCTTTTGGTCGGCCGGCAAATGCCACTCAAAAAACTGCATCATTGTACGATTTCGCTCCATCTTCATCTCTCCTGTCTTCCTCTTGTGAAAAACTGTATAAACTCTTTATACCCAATTTGCAGAGAAAATGATCAGATTGACAAAAATAAATCGGCTGCCTTATACAAGGCAGCCGATGGTCGTTAAGCTGTTTGAATCGCCATCGCAATTTCATCACAGCTCGGAAATTTCGGGCAGTGCACACAATCCGTCCAGACTTTCTGCGGCATCTCTGTTTTTGAAATAATTTCAAATCCGCATTTTTCAAAAAAAGCGACTTGATACGTTAAGGAAATCAGCTTTGGAATCCCAATTAATTCAGTTTCTTCTATAATGCGCTTGACGAGCATCTTTCCAATGCCCCGCCCTTTTGCGCTGTCTTTCACCGCAAGCGAACGAACCTCAGCGAGATCGTGACCAAGTATCGCAAGGCTTGCAAGACCAAGAATCTCTCCATCTTCTTCTGCAACAGAAATCGATTGCAAATTCAGAATGAGCGAGTCTTTCGTTCGTGGCAGCATCAGCCCTTCTTTTGCATAATGATTCACAAGTTCAAATATTTGCTCCACGTCACCCAGCACGGCTTTGCGTACTTTAATCACGATTTCTCACCCTTCCCGCTTCTCTTTTATCCTTTTATCTTACTCGATTCCGTAAAGATGTCAATACTATGTATTCATTTAGTCTGAATAATTATTCAAATACTCTTCGCGTTCTCCCTTGTTTCCGTGTATAATAAAAGCATCGACATAAACGTATAGGGGGATTTTCTTTGATTCATTTTCCAAAAGGCTTTTCATCCTGCTCACTCAATGCAGGGATAAAAGACGACACACTTGATTTCACCATTATTTACTCAGATACACGGGCAGCGGCAGCGGCTATGTTTACGAAAAACCAATTTTGCGGTGCACCAATTGTGATTGGCAAAGAGCATGTGAAAGACGGTTACCTGCAGGCGATTGCCGTTAACAGCAAAAATGCCAACGTGGCGACCGGCGAAAAAGGACTTCAGGATGCCCGGACGATGACGGAAGCGGTTGCGGCCGAGCTTGGAATTGACCCTTCCGATGTGCTTCCTTCTTCTACCGGTGTAATTGGCGTACCGCTGCCAATCGAAAAAATTGTGTCGGCTGTGCCCGGCTTAAAAGCCGAGCTTCGCCCAGACGGCCTTGAGCAATCTGCGAAAGCAATCATGACAACTGATACGTACCCGAAATTTCGGACCCGCAAAATTGGGGAGGTTACGCTTGCTGCAATGGCAAAAGGATCTGGCATGATTGAACCGAATATGGCGACAATGCTTAGTTATATTTTAACAGATGCAAAAATAGAAGCAGACGATTTAAAAGCGATGCTTCAGCGAGCGGTAAATGTATCGTTCAACAGCGTGTCAGTAGATGGCGATACAAGCACAAGCGATACAGTCGCAATCATGGCAAATGGACTGGCAGGCGAAGTGAACCTGGCCGAGTTTGAAGCAGTACTGACGGATCTCTGCATTGAACTGGCGAAAGAAATCGCCCGGGATGGAGAAGGAGCGACGAAACTTGTGGAAGTGCAGGTTACAGGAGCTGACAGCGATACCGTGGCGAAGAAAATCGGTAAATCCATTATTAACTCGCCGCTTGTAAAAACCGCTCTCTTCGGTGAAGACCCGAACTGGGGCCGGATTATGTCCACGATTGGCAACTCGGAGGATGCCGTTGACACTTCTTCTGTTTCCGTTTCTTTTGCCGACGTATATGTGTTCCAAGACGGTGCACCGACAGAAGACAAACGCGCCGAGCTGGAGGAATATTTAAAAACAGATGAAGTACTCATTAAAATATCACTCGGAACTGGAACGGGTGCTGCTACCGTATGGGGCTGTGACCTTTCCTATGATTATGTGAAAATTAATGGTGAATACACGACGTGAAGCTCTGCCCGCCCCTCTCGGGCGGGCTTTTTGCTTTTTTCATCCACCTGTGCTACCCTTTGACTAACGACCGTTAGGAAGGAAGCTATCATGAAAGAAACTATTAAAAAAGCGGCTGCGGCTCTTTTTGCCGAGTATGGGTATGCCGGAACATCACTGGCACAGATCAGTGAAAAAGTCGGTATTAAAAAGCCCTCTCTTTACGCTCATTTTAAAAGCAAGGATCACTTGTTTGAATGTATTATGGAAGATGCCTTTGATGCGGAAACAAAACGGGTTGAAGAAGCAGGTGATTTACACAAGCTCCTTCAGTCTTACCTTTTTCTTTATGAGGAAGATGCGCTATTTCGATTTTTGCTGACAAGCTCTTTTTTCCCGCCTGATTTTTTAAAGAAGCGTATTTTAGAACAGTATGATGAATATCTTCACGCGCTTGAAGAAAAAGTAAAAACGGTGCTGCCGTCCGATTCTGTTCATGCAGAAGACGCGGCCGTCATGTATACGATTATTTTAGACAGCTTATTTGTTGAGCTGTGTTATGGAACGCGGGAACGCTCGCAAAAGCGGCTCGATACAGCTTGGCGAGTGTATGAACAGGCTTTTATGAAAGGACAGAAAAAGAGATGAATGTAAAATGGCTTCTCGTTCTCGTAGCGGGATTTTTTGAAGTTGGATGGGCAGCAGGATTAAAGCATGCCGATTCGCTGTTTGAATGGATGCTGACCGCGGCAGCGATTGTGATTAGTTTCCTTCTTTTGCTGTATTGCTCAACTCAGCTGCCGGCCACGACGGTTTACGCCGCTTTTGTCGGGCTTGGTTCTGCCGGTACCGTTCTGCTTGAAATGATACTTTTTGATGAGCCCTTCAGCTGGATTAAAATTGGCCTGATTGCCGTGCTCCTCATTGGAATAATTGGATTAAAAACCGTTACGGTTGAAAGAGATGTGACGGCTTCATGAGCTGGGTATTATTAATTTCAGCCGGTTTGTTGGAGGTAGTCGGCGTTGCTGGAATGACGATGGTCAGCGAGCGGAAAACAGTCCGTTCTTTTCTCGTTATGTTCGGCGGCTTTGGCTTAAGCTTTCTTCTTCTTACCCTTGCGATGAGCTCTCTTCCAATGGGAACGGCATACAGCGTCTGGACAGGCATTGGAACTGTCGGCAGCGCGCTGGTCGGCATGATTGTTTATAAAGAGCCCCGGGATGCCCGGCGGATTCTTTTTATTGCCATGATTATTAGTTCAGTCATTGGCTTAAAGCTCGTTTCATAAAAAAAACTGCCCTCAGGCAGTTTTTTATTTTTAGATAAACTTCGTATTGAGCCAGCCGCAAAACAGGACATAATCGCTCTTTACACGTTCTTTGTATGCCATAGACATAAAAATAAGCTGTGTTTCAAATGCGTCATATTCCTCCCCAATGGCTTTTAAAATTTCTTCCTCACTATGGTAGTCAAGCAATGAATGTTCGATGTCACGGTCTGCACGGGCATGAATTTTTGCCGCGATGCCGCCGAACACTTCAAGTACTTTATCAAATTCCTGGTTATTCTCGATATCTTCCGGCTTGATTCGTTTTTTGTATGGCGAGCGCTCCCGCACGTAAAAGTGGCGGTTATCAATCGTGACAAAACCTAGAAACGGATCGTCATAGTGATGCATCGCTTTTTGGGTCGTCACCACCCGTTCACCCTGATGGCCATATCTCAGCCAAAATTCTTCATCGTACGGCATAAAGTAAGCAGGAACCGGTGCGCGAACTTCCTTCATTTCTAAAATAATATCATCAAGCTCTTGTTCGCATTCTTCTTTTCCTTCTATTAAAATGTAAAAGCGGTCGAGGCCGATCGAAGCTGTTCCGGACCCGCTTTTACGAACAATATGCTTGATTTCATAAAATTCACTTTTCTTTCTGTCTTCTTCATCAAGGCTTTCTACATACTGGCACCAGGCGGCCTCGATTTTTTGCTGTTCTTTCTGTGTAACAGGCTGGAGTTCTTCAGAAAGTGCAAACATCCGCCTGCCCGCTTCTTTAACGGTCCAGCGGTCAAGCAGTCTGACAAGGTCACGCTTTTCAAGCTTTTTGAGTACTTTCCGGATCGGTCCTTTCGTGTTTTCCTCTGTGAAAAACAACGTCACCGGACTCTCTTTGCCTTTTACAAACTTTTTCAGCTGTTTGTAATAAGCTTGAAGAAACGCACGCATTCTTTCTTCAGAATCGGTAAATCCATATTGTTCACAATAAAGTGCAATGCTGACCGTCATGCGGAGCAAATCATATACATAGGAACCCATATAACCTTCATCAAAATCATTCACGTCATAAACAAGGTCCCCTTCACTATTTTGAAATGCCCCAAAATTCTCCAGATGCATATCACCTTGAATCCACGTCGGCTTATCTTCCGGTGTATGGAAAGAAAATGGAATTTTCGTTACGTCATAGTAAAATAAATACGCATTACCCCGGAAAAAACGAAACGGATTTTCCGCCATTTGCCGGTATTTCTGTTTTCGTTTATCATGACTCAGGCCGGTGATCCGTGAGTCAAATTCATTCAGCACCGTTTCCAGCATATTGCAACGAAGTGTCCGGCGCGTTTTTTGCACTTCGGCCATCCAATTTTCAATCATCCCTACCCCTCCCTCGTCTTTTTTATTTTACCACAACAAAAAAGAGCGCGGTTTGAAAAAAACAGCGCTTACGCAGGGAACCATATTTTGGCCAAATAAATGACAACAGCGACCGTAACGCTGCTCAGTATCGTCGTAACGATCACCGCTTGAGAAGCGAATTCAGGATAATTATCGTACTCAAGTGCCAAAAGCGCACTATTCCGCGAGGTCGGAAACGAGCTGGCAATAAACATAGCCTGTGCCAGCGTGCCATGCACATTCAAGATTGTAATCACGAGCAGCCCGATTGCGGGAGACAGAAAAAGCCGGGTAAACACAGCCAGCACAAGCGGCTTTGAAAGAGAAGTAATTTTCATATACGCACACTGGGCGCCTAATGTAAGAAGAGCCACTGCCAAAAATGCGTTAGAGGCGTTCTGAATGGGCGACCATAAAAAAGAAGGGACGGTCACACCAGCCGCCTTCAAGATAACCGCTGCCACAAGAGCATGAAGCACTGGCAGCTTCAACACTTTTTTTAATACTTTCTCACCTTGGGCAGAAGCAGAAACGGAATTATAAAACCCCCACGTATAGGTGAGCAGGTTTTGAAAAATCGAGATAATAATCTGAACCGACAAACCGAGCGGGTTCGCCGCAAAGACAAGACCGCTTACCGGCAGCCCATAATTGCCGGAATTGCTTAACACTCCGCTGTTTTGATAGCTTGAGGACAGCTTCCGGTCAAAACCGGCCAGCTTGGAAATAAGGAGCGCTGCCACAATTAAAAGTCCATTGAACAACAGCAAATAGGCAAAAACAATCCCAGCTGTTTTGCCCGATAATTCCGTTTCATATATATTGACGAAGCAAACCATCGGCAGAAAAAAGTTAATCGTAAGCTTTGATAAAGTAGGCATATGCAGCGTGTACTTCCGGTGCAGCACAGCCCCCGCAGCGATGAGTAAAAACATCGGTAAAATAATTTGAAGGAACACACTAGCGAAAACCAACATGTTGAAAACGCCTCCATCTTGTCAAAAAAGAAAACGGAGCGCGGCGCTCCGTTTTCCCTGGGGATGTGATCCACTTCTGTTCACATCAGGGGATAAAACAAGAGTAACATAGTACATTATGAAGGAACAGGTTATTGCTATTTTATTCTTTTTGTTCATATTGTTCATGATCCGGATGCTTCTTCTTTTAAAAACCGGCTGATCCATGCACTTACAATTTCAGGATATTCATGATGAAGCCAATGAGTTGCTTCATCTATTAACACGAGCTGCCCGTTCCCACATTGCTCGACACTTTTCTTGGCCAGTATAAGAGACAACGTCGCGTCTTTTCGGCCCCATAGCATCCGTACAGGCACAGCCGGTCCGGGAGCTGAGATGTCGAAAAAATCCTGCTGCCGCATCGCTCTATACCAATTAAGCATGGCTGTAACGGATCCTTTTTCCGCCCATGCTTCTTTGTACACCCGCATATCCTTCTCATCAAAGGTTCCTGGATGGGCGGTTGCTTTCATCAGCTTTTCGAGCAGGCTGTACTCATTTCGCTTGAGCAGCCATTCCGGCAAAAACGGAAGCTGAAAAAAGAAAATATAAGCGCTTTTGAGCCATTGAAGGGGATAAAACGGAGCGGCTTTGGCAAAAACAGCTGGATGCGGCACATTCAAAATGACCAGCTTTTGTACAAAATCGGGATAAACAGAAGCTAAAAACCAGCCGACAATGCCTCCCCAGTCATGACCCACCACAAGAGCTTTTTCACAGCCGAAAGATTGAATAAGGTTTGTTATGTCTTTCGCAATCACATCGAGTGTATACGCCTCGAGCGGCTTAGGCTTGCTGCTTTTTGAGTAGCCCCGCATATTGGGCACGACCACCCGATAGCCTTGCTCCACTAAAGCATCAGCCTGCTTCTTCCAGCCATAGGAGCATTCCGGGAATCCGTGCAGCAATAAAACAAGCTCTCCATTCTCCGGCCCGGCCATTTCGGTGTAAAGATCAATTCCATTTACCCCAATGAGCCGCTTCGTCCATTTATATGTATCCACCTTCTTCACTCCTTTTCCCGAATGTTTCTTCGTCTCTTTTCTCATTCCCCTTCACTGCCTAAATATGCAAAGAGAGAATAGAAAAAGCTGCCCGGTTTCTCGGACAGCTTAGTGTGTAGACAAATTCTTTCACTTTTAAAAAAGAGCCGATAAGTGGTGTTGAAGATCAATAAACAAGGATTGAATAGACTTTTTCTCTTTTTTAAACAGAAAGATACGACCTTATCTTATTAGCTCTATGGAATCTTATCGCAAGCCACTTGGCGGCGGGAGGGCAGCGCAGACTCCTATGGGACGAGCGGGCAGCTGAGACCGGTGAGCCGCCAGGCGAAGTCGGGCTCAGCGCCTGCCCCATGGAAAGCGGAGCTGCCTGGACGCCACCGATCCATCCCATTTATGTGCACAGTCATCCATATAATTTATTTTCTTATTTCGGCATATTGACAAACAGTTCATCGACAGCCGGTTTTCCTTTAACCAATCCTGTTTGTTCCATCCAATCGGCTGTTTTTTGCCACGTTTCTTCTTCCTGATAGCCAAAGCCCTGCTCTGATTCCATAAGCGGCAGCAAAATATCCAGGCTTTCTTTTTCCACTTTTTCTTCAAGCGGGAAATTTTCTTTTTCCTGGTTCGCCATTAAAATATCCAATGCGCCGTCGGGATCTTTTTTCACATCTTCAAATCCTTTTTCGGCTGCACGCCAGAATGCTTCGATCAATTCCGGATTTTCTTTCCACGTTTTATCGCTCGTCACAGCAATTAATTCATAAAAAGACGGCACACCGTAATCAGTCAAATCAAAATTAGCGGTTTTGTACCCTTCAAATTCTAACAGCGGCACTTCGTGGTTAATATAAGCACCTACCACTGCATCCGCTTTTTTGCTGATAAGAGATGCGTTTAATTCAAAGCCGACATCCACTAAATCTACTTTCGACGGATCGCCGCCGTCTTTCTCCACCATCGTTTTCACAATCGATTCATTCAGCGGAATTCCTGTGTAGCCAACTGTTTTGCCTTCCAAATCTTTTGGCGATTTAATATTGCTTTCTGCAAGCGACACAACCCGGTTCAGCGGCTCCCGTACAATGGCGCCGACTGATTTTACACCAACATTTTGCTCAGTACGCGCCACAATTACATCCGGCTGATACGTAATGGCCATTGTTACTTGATCAGACGCGGCCATTCCAATCGGGTCTGTCGCATTTGCCGGGAATTGAATGTCCAGGTTAATGCCTTCATCTTCAAAGTAGCCCTTTTCCTTCGCTACATATAAAAAACTGTGTACGGCATTTGGATACCAGTCCAGCATAATGCTGACATCCTGCATCTCCTTTTGGCCGCCCTCTTCTGCTGTTTCTTTTGGTTTTTCTTCATTGGCTCCGCATCCTGCGAGCATAACCGCAGCAAGAGCACCCGCTATCCATTTTTTCATTCGTTTTTCCTCCATTTCATTGACCGCTTTTCAAGCAGTTTAACTAATATAAATAACACAATGCCTACAATCGAGAGCAGCACAACAGGCGCAAAAACAGCCGCTCCATCAAACTGGGTCATCATGCGGCGGCTGAAGTAGCCAAGCCCGGCCTGTGCTCCGAGCCATTCACCAATCGCCGCACCAATCACGCTTAGTGTAACCGCGACCTTTAACCCTGAATAAAAGTGCGGCTTTGCAGAAGGCACCTGCACTTTAAAGAAAATATCCTTTTTTGTTCCACCCATTGTGAGCATCAACTCACGCAGCTCTTTACTGCTGGATTTTAAACCGTCAAATGTATTGACCGTGATCGGAAAAAAGGTAATGAGCACTGTTACCACGACCTTGCTCCAGATCCCATAGCCGAAAAACAAGATAAAAATAGGTGCCAGTGCAATGGTTGGAATCATTTGCGATGAAATCACAATTGGATAAAAAGCCCGTTCTGCCGTTTCACTTGCTGCCATCCAGACCGCCAGCGCCACGCCAAGCACAATCGAGATGGCAAGCCCGATTAAAATGATCGACAGTGTAGACGGCAGATGCTCTAGAAAAAGTGTTTCCCGAAGCTCCCAAAAACGAACCGCTACACCGGACGGAGACGGAAAAATAAACGGAAGATTCACCAGGCGGGCGGCCAGCTCCCATAAGCCGAATAGGAGAAGCACAATCAGCAGGGCAGGTCCATACTTCTTCATCATGGCTTTTTCACCCCGTTCCGCAGCTGGTCAATCAAGTCATTTTTCAGCTTTATTACAGCCGGATCATTTAAATCCCGCTGCGATCTTGGGCGGCTAAGCGGAACCGCTACTTCCTCAAGCGTACGGACCGGTGTATCCCGGAAAATAAAAATCCGGTCCGATAAAAACAGTGCCTCATTCACGTCATGGGTAATAAAGAGGATAGTTTTCTCCCGCTGCTCCCATTGATCCAAGAGCCACTCCTGCATGGACAGGCGTGTAATGGCATCCAAGGCACTGAACGGTTCATCGAGAAGCAGAATATTGGAACCAGTCAAAACAGAGCGTAAAAAGGATACACGCTGGCGCATACCGCCGGACAGTTCAGACGGGTATTTGTCCGCTGAGCCTTCAAGTCCAAACTCATCCAGCAGCGGTATAATGCGTTTGGCTGCTTCTCTTTTGGATACGCCGGCCAGCTCAAGCGGAACAGACGCATTTTCAAGCACTGTCCGCCACGGCATTAGCAAGTCCTGCTGCGGCATGTAGCCGGTACGGCCATGCCGGCTTTTGAACTGCTCTCCATTTAACCAAACAGCACCCATCTCCTCCTGTTCCAGCCCGGTAATGAGCCGAAACAGAGTGCTTTTGCCGGAGCCGCTCGCTCCAATAATCGTGACAAATTCATGGTCGTACACCGTCATATTCAACCGATTAAGGATTGGTTTTTTGCCGCCGTACGAAAACGATACATCCTGAAACTCAAGCACCGGCTTACGCATCGCCAGGCCACATTTCTCCGTTGTATGCCATGTCCCAAAACATGTATTCAAACCGGGTTGTGTTTAAGAAAATGTCCTCAAGCCGTGCACGCTCCCGTTCTGACTTTCCATCCGCCTGCTCATCCATTAAATCAATGCACCACTGGGCAAGCTGGCCGAATTCTTCGGAAGCATACATCCGAATCCACTCACCATACAGCTCATGGTCTGCAGCGCCCGGCCGTTTACTTAATTCCTTGCCAATTTCCCAATAGCTCCAGGCACATGGAAGTACAGCCGCCATTACATCCGCCAGCGTTCCATTTTGAGCCGCGTGCAGCATGTAATGCGTATAAGCAAGTGTAACCGGCGACGGCTTTGCCGCTTCAAGCTCTTCTTCTGTAATGCCAAAACGTGCAGCATACTGCCGGTGCAGAGCCATTTCTTCGGTTAACGTTCCGTCTAAAAGTGCCGCAAACCGGCCCATCGTCGCCACATCTTCCGCTTTCACTGCTCCAATCGCAAACACTTTCGCATATTGAATTAAATACAAATAATCCTGCACCATGTAAAAACGAAACCGGTCGGGATGAAGCGTTCCATCTCCCATTCCCTGCACAAATGGATGCTGATGGTTTTGCTTCCAGATCGGCAGGCATTTTTCTCGCAAATGATCACTAAATTTCATTTTAGCGCTCTCCTTTCTTTTGATGTGTCCAATTGTAAATAAACGCCGCCATCACTTTTGTGTAGCGAACGAGTTCATCAATGTCGAGCTGTTCATTCACCGCATGCGCATGACGAAGCGCGCCGGGTCCGTAAATAGCCGTTGGAATCCCGGCATCTGCCAGCCAGCCGCCGTCCGTTACAGAAGGGGACACATCGAGTACAGGCTTTTCATGAAAAACCGTTTGATGGGCATCTGCCAGTGCATGGACAGCCGCATGGTGAGGATCCACCTCAAACGAAGGGAAGATTTCGCCCCGGTCTTCAATCATAGACGTACCGCCCCACTCAAACCGTGGCGGATTTTCCTGCATCCACAAATCACTTTTGGCGATGTTTCCGATAAATTCTTCGACTTCCTGCGCTACACTTTCGTACGTTTCATTCGGATAAAAATGAACCGTAATCCATAGACGGCATTCGTCCGCAATAAAAGCAGCATGGCGTCCGCCTTCGATCACCGCTGGATTGATTGTCGTCGTTCCCGGCGGAAAGCCCCGATAGCTTTTCATTACCGCCCAGTGCCGTTCAAGCTCCTGCAGGCCGTGGATGATTTTTGTCATTTTTTCAATGGCGCTCGCACCCATCAGCCGGCCGCCTGCATGAATCATCTGCCGCCGTGTAGCATCGTGAAAGGTCTGGTCACTTTTTAGCGTAATCCAGCCGGTGATGACACCGCCCTGTCCCTGGATGTGCAGTTCACTCGTATCAGCTACAAGCGCAAAATCAGCATTGTAGCCGCGCTTGCAGCACTCCAGCGTTCCAGCTTCGCCGACTTCTTCGCCGATTACGGACTGAACGATCAAGTCACCCGGAAGCTTTATGCCCGCTTCATGAAGAAGCTGGATGGCAAACAGGGCCCCGGCCAGGCCGCCTTTCATATCCGCCGCTCCGCGTCCGATCACAGCATTTTCTTTTACGATTGGCGTAAACGGGTCTGATTCCCATTTCTCATCCGGCGTTACTTCTGCCACGTCCATATGGCCATTTATAATGAGACTTTTATAAGCTTCGCTGTTTGTTCCTTTTAATGTACCCACCACATTCGGATCGCCCGGGTATACATCCCATTTATCAATATCAAATCCTTTTGTGCTTAAAAACCGGGAAACAAACTCCTGGGCTTCTTCTGTATTGCGGGCTGGCGGTGCCGGTGTCCGAAACGAAATTAATGTTTTCAGCAGTTCAACCAGCTCTTCTTTTCGTTCATCTATTTGTTTATGTATTCCTTCGATCGTCTCTTTCACAGCTCTCTTCCTTTCCCAAACAAAAAACCGTTTCTTCACATGGAAGAAACGGTTGTGATGACATATCGGACATAAAGCGTCAAAACACCTCTTCCTTACGCCGGTACAAACCGGATCAAGTTTTAAGGGTTAAGGCAGCTCGCCTCTCTCAGCCCGAAGGCACCCCCAGCGGTGATTCCTATTTAATTTGATCTTGATACTAGTTTTATCACACTAAAGCATCTCATTCAATAGCAAATGCAATTTTACCAATTTGTTCGGCCTTTTCCATTCGGATGAATGCGTCTTCAAATTGGTCCAGCGTGTAGGTCTGGTCCATTATCGGACGCAGATTGTGAGTTTCAATAAACGCGAGCATCTCTCTCATTTCTTCTCCGCTCCCAAGCGTGGAGCCGTACATATTAAACTGCCCATAGAAAAATGTGCGCAAATTGATCATTACTTCATCGCCGGCAGAGGCGCCAAAAGTCACAATGGTGCCGCCTGTTTTTAACTGCTCAAGTGACCGGTTAAAGGTTGCTGCCCCGACAGACTCGATCACCAGATCCACTTTTTCTCCTCCAAGTGCTTCGCGCCAATCAGCAGCTGAATCGATCGCTTTATCCGCACCGAGCTCCAATGCTCTTTGGCGCTTTTCCTCTGACCGGGATGTTACATACACTATAGCACCGGCCGCTTTGGCAAACTGCAATAGGAAAGTGGCCACCCCGCTGCCAATTCCGGGAATAAAAACGGTCATGCCCGGCTTTACTTTTCCTCTTGTAAAAAGAGCACGGTAAGCAGTCAGGGCAGCGAGCGACAGGACACCCGCTTCTTCCCACGATAAATGAGCCGGCTTCGGTACAGCAGTTTCTGCCGGTACCGTAATAAACTCGGCAAATGTTCCATGAAAAGGCAGGCCGACAATTTCAAAGCCTTCCGGCGGGGCATCGCTTTTATCCGGCCATCCCAATCCCGGGTTGATAATCACTTCATCGCCAGTTTGAACTGTGGTTACGCCAGCACCCAATTCATCTACAATGCCGGCACCGTCTGATCCGATTACAAGCGGCGGCTCTGTTTCTTTATGGCGGTGCAGCACAAAAAGATCGCGGTGGTTTAAGCCGGCTGCTTTCAACCGTATGCGTACTTCTCCTGGTCCGGGTACCGGCTTTTCAATCTGCCCGGCCGAAACGCCTGACAGGCCTGGTTTTCCTGCGTGCAGAATGGCTTTCATCAAATTCCCCCTTCATTTTATCCATATGGTATGATTTTAACATACATATAGATAGAGACTGGTATTTTGTGTTTTGGTAATCAGGCTCGCAAAAAGAGACAATAGAATGAAAGAAATCGTAATAGACCTTTTAGCTTCCGTTTTTTTCACTGTTAATCCCGTGTTAAAACGGTCGATGGAGGAGCTGTGTGAACGGACCGCATCACAAATAGCAGACGATCAAAGGAGGATAACAATGAATCTCCCGGGTAAACCAGATTATGTAATTGAGCTGGATATGAAAAGGATTCACATTTGGTCGCTAGTGCTGACTCTTCTGTTCGTCCTGATCGGCAGTTTTGCCGCTGTCATGCTTCACGGAGAAAGCTTTTTTTCCTTTTCCATGCTTGGTATCCTGTTATGGCTTATTCTTTACGTCATCCTTATTGTGCTTCATGAAATTTGTCATTTGATCGGGTTTAAACTTTGGGGAAAATGCAAACGTGAAGATCTTGTATACGGAGTGAACCGGGAACTTGGTGTTGCGTATGCGGGCACGAAAAAAATGCTGCCGGCACGGGCTATGAAAAAAGCGCTCCTGCTCCCGTTTTGGCTGACCGGGCTGCTTCCGTTTGTAATAGGTATTTGGCTGAACAGTGCTTCTCTTATGACCGTTTCTGCTTTTTTAATCGGGGGAGCTGCAGGTGACTTTTCTATGTATGGGCAGCTGCGCCGGGTACCTAAAAATGCGTTCGTTTTTGACCATCTTCACAAACCAATTTTGTATATTTTTAATCAAAAAATAGACAGTCCTTCTTGAGGAGCTGCCCACTTTTGCTTTCCAGCTTGATGCATTTCGATATGCGGTCATTAAATATTGAGTACGATTTTTCCGAATGAATCGCCATTTTCCATGTAGTCGAGAGCTTCCGCAGCTTTTTCAAGCGGAAAATGCTTATCAATGACTGGACGAATTTTTTCTTGTTCAAATAATGTCAGCATATCGGCAAATTCCTGTGGACTGCCCATTGTGGTTCCGCGTATATCCAGGTGCTTAAAAAACGCGCGGGGCAAAACGAGCTGGGGCACTGGACCCGTTGTAGCACCAAAGCTTACAATCCGGCCTCCCGGCTTGGCAAGGTCGATTAAACGGTTAAAGGTATCCCCGCCAACCCCATCAACAATCAGATCGGCGCCGCCCATTTCGCTCTTTAACGCTTTGGCCCAGCCCTCACTCCGATAGTTGATGCCGCCGGCTGCACCCATTCGTTTAGCCCGTTCAATTTTTTCATCATTGCTTGACGAAACAAATACACGCGCTCCCTTTGCAACAGCAATTTGAAGAGCAAACAAAGCTACACCGCCGCCAATGCCGGGGATAAAGACCGTATCGCCTTTTTTCAGTTCTCCGCGCGTAATGAGTGCCCGGTAAGCCGTAAGGGCGGAAAGCGGAAGAGCCGCTGCTTCCGGCCATGTTAAGTAAGCCGGCTTTTTATATACATTCTCGCATGAGATTTTTACATATTCAGCATAGGTTCCATCTGCAGGCATGCCGAGAACGTGAAAGTCCGGCTGATTGAATCGAATGTCATCTCCCCATTGAAGGCCGGGATTGATGACAACTTCATCCCCCGCCCGCAGACTTTCCACACCGTCTCCCACGGACTCTACGATACCTGCTCCGTCTGCCCCAAGAACAGCCGGCAGCTTCATGCCCGGGTACATGCCATATGTAATGAAAACATCGCGCCGATTTAAGGAAGCATTTTTCAGCTTCACAATAATTTCCCAGCTGCCCGCAGACGGCTTTTCTACTTCCACGCACTTTACCGCGTTCGGTCCGCCTGTTTCCTGCAGTAACATGGCTTTCATTGCATTCTCCTCCTTTGTTCGACATTTTTCTGCGTTTACCCGTTCATTTTAACAAGAAAACATACCTCTGCATACGATATAGCACTACGCTGCTGAAAAGGATGTGCTTGTGATGCTGACCGAGAAACTCACAAAAGCGATCAATGGAGAATATACAGCCATTCACATTTATGAGAAGCTGGCAGATATGGCTTCAACGCCTTCCCAGAAAGAAAGAATTTTAGCCATTCGCACGGATGAAGTCCGCCATTTGGAAACATTCTCCTCTCTTTATCATGCGTTAACCGGAAACGCTCCTTCTCCTGTATGTGCCGAACCTTTTCCTAAAACATTCAAGCAAGGCATTTTGCGGGCTTTTAAGGACGAACAGGAAACGTCTGAGTTTTATCAGGACATAGCCGATTCCACTCATCTTCCTTACGTGAAAAAAGTATTTAACCGGGCGGCGGCCGATGAACAGCGCCATGCAGTTTGGTTTCTATCTTTTTTATAATCTCTTTTAAAAACCGTGCTTGCGAAGCCAGCTTTCACATACAGACGTCCATTTAGACACTTCCTTATACCCCTCAGCAAGACCAAGTCCGTGACGGCCGCTTTCAAAGATGTGCAAATCAAAGGGAACCGAAGCACGGCTCAATGCAGCCGCGAATAATAAGCTGTTTTCCACTGGGACCGGCTCATCATCTGCTGTGTGCCATAAAAAGGAGGGCGGCGTTTCTTTCGTTACGTGCCGCTCATTCGATAAAAACAGACGCTGTTCGCCCGATGAACCGGGTCCAAGCAGATTTTCCATCGATCCTTCATGGCGATGCTCGCCGAATGTAATAACAGGATAACCTAAAACGAGCAAGTCCGGACGAGACGGCTGCTGTTCAACTGGATCAGCAGCATCTGCTATTCCCTGATCGTATTTAGTGGCGAGCGTTGAGGCAAGGTGGCCTCCCGCCGAAAAACCGAGCACGCCAATTCGGTTCGGATCCACATTCCACGACACTGCATGATGCCGGACAAGACGAATGGCGCGGGAAGCATCCAAAAGCGGAACGGGTTGACGGTAAGGTGCTGTACGATAATGAACAACAAAGGCATGAATACCAAGACCGTTCAGCCATTTTGCGACAGGTTCTCCTTCGTGATCAGCTCTTCTCGCATAGCTTCCGCCCGGAAAAATGAGCATAGCCGGCGCTATACTGTCCCCAGCTGGATAAGCCATCATAGAAGGTGTTTCCTCTCCCTCAAGTTTAAAAGGAATTTCTTCTTCCCACAGGTGAATCATTCTGCTTCCTCCCTTATTTTGAATTGAATCCACGCTCGGTCACATAGCCATCCATAGACCAGATACCTTTTTTCTTTTTCTTGGCTATTTCTTGTTTCGCTTCAAACTCATCCAGGTAGCGTGTATTTGGCGGATATACATAAGCCACCCGTGCCAACCCCTCTTCAAGAAGCATTTCCTGTACGCTTCTTCCATTCACATAGACATACACTAATATTCGATTGTACTTGTCCAGGCGTTGTCCAATATCAAATTCAATCGTAATATCTCCGCCTTTGAGCAATTCTGCAGTCCGCTCCTTTGCTTCCTCACCGAGCGGCTGCCTGCCCAGCTGCGGATGACGGGTTTCTGGTGTATCAATAAGCAGAAACCGGGCACTGAATTCTTCTTCTTTCCCGTCAAGGTCCGCGTCAAAAGCAAAAACAGCGGTGTCACCGTCAACCGGGCGGACGAGCTTTGCCGGTATCGGCTCCATTACTCCTTTTGTTTTTAGAATGCTGCCTGCTTCATTAACCGGCTCCTCTGCCTCATCGATATTCGTTTCTGTTTGCTCATTTTCTTGTTCAATCGCTGTTAATACATCTTCTGTTACTTCAAGAACATCGTTCACATCTTCTAAGCTGCAGGCTGACAGAACGAAAGCTGCGGCTGAACATAGAATCAGTGTCACCTTTCTTTTCACGTTTTAATCCTCTTTTCTATCTACTAGAACTTCTACAAAAAAAACCTCTTTGAAAGAGGTTTGAGACTGTCGACAAAGTCGGCAGTCTTTTTTTTATGAAAGCTTTCACTATTAAAAAGGGCAGGTTTCTTTTCGGGAAACATCTCTTCCTAACCGCCCGCTCTCTCTGCATGAAAAAGAAACAAAGAGGCCCTTCGGCAAAAGATTTATTTGTCTACAATCTGAATCTTCTTTGAAAGAGGTTTTTATTTTCGGGCAGCTGCTTCCTGGATATAGTCGGCAATAACCGGAACAGACAGCTCGAGGCCACTTGTAGACAAACTATTTTGTACATATTGAAGCTTATTATCATCACTTGCATACGACTGAATATTAAGTATGTTATTAATATATAAAATGCCTTCATTTGTAATCATCGGCTTGATTACATGCCCGTCCGTTTCATAGTAATGACGGATTTTTGCCAGGCCATTAATAAGCCCCTGGTCAAACAAGTCGTTCATGGCAATCTCATAAACCGCCGGCTTCATATTCTCACTCATCCGTTCATGCAGCTCGTACATGACATCCGGCTTGTTCTCTAAATAATACTGTACGTAATAAGCAAGAAGCACCTGTTCTGCTACTGGTAACTGTTTTCCCATACAAACGCCTCCTTTTTAATCTTCTCTATTATACATGATGCAGGCGCCTATCAGTCAATTTCCATTCAACCTCTCTGTCTGAGGTACATATACTATGAATAATCTTAAATGCTCTGACGTGGGCATATTGACACAAAAACTCTATTAACAACTCTCTTAAATCATGATATAGTCATGACAACAAATACCATATAATAGAGGAGCTTTAAGATATGACCTTCAAAAAGGTGATGATAGCGATCATGCTTTGCGTAATGGCTTTATCACTCGTATCTCCCGCTGCAAAAGCCGCTGAACCTGCCGCTGCTTGTTATACAAAAAAAGCCGCCAGCAAAACATATATTAATGTATCTGTTGCCACGCTCTGGAAAGATACGAGTGCAAAACGAACGATAGATCAGCCGTCCCTCTCAAATCCTGTCAACATGCGGGACTGGACAGCGAACATGTCCACTGTGAAAGACCGTCTTTGGCTTACTGGAAAAGCAGAAACACAGGCCTTGTA
Source organism: Domibacillus indicus (assembly GCF_023715895.1). Lineage (GTDB taxonomy): Bacteria > Bacillota > Bacilli > Bacillales > Domibacillaceae > Domibacillus > Domibacillus indicus_A. The sequence goes on from NZ_JAMBOO010000006.1 coordinate 173,934, forward strand.
TGGCCAGGAAGTCACTGTGCTTAAAACAAGCGGCAGCTGGGCACAAGTAGCTGTGAAAGATCAGCTCACGTCCAAAAACAGTAAAGGTTATCCAGGCTGGCTGCCTAAATCACAACTTACCACACAGCCTGCTGCCTACGAGGACTGCCAGACGGCATGGGTAAAATCCAAGACCGCTTTTTTGTTTCATGATAAGAAACAGTCGTTTATGGAAATCAGCTTTAATACAGAACTGCCGATTATTAAATCAGAAACGAACTGGGTACAAGTTATGACTCCGGCAAATGGCGCCAAATGGCTTAAGAAAAGCGACATCCGGGTGCTTGCTGCAGTTCCAAACATTCCGAAACCAACCGGGTCTGTGCTTTTGGCAACAGGAAAACAGTTTCTCGGCCTTCCATATTTATGGTCGGGGATGTCGGCTTACGGCTTTGACTGTTCAGGATTCACTTCTTCGGTTTACCGGTATCACGGCATCAGCATTCCACGTGATGCGTCCGAACAGGCAAAAGCGGGCAAAGCAGTGGCAAAATCCGCTCTTCAGCCAGGCGACCTGCTGTTTTTTGCTTATAATAATGGCAAAGGACGTGTTCACCATGTCGCCATGTATGCCGGCAGCGGCCAGATGATCCATGCTCCAAAAGCCGGCAAGCGGGTTGAAATTATTTCTATGAATACTGCTCCATACAAACAGGAGTATGCAGGCGCACGCCGTTACATTCAATAAAAACATCCCCGGTTTTCTGGAGGGCACTGAAAAAGTCTAGATAGTTTTAACCAAACCAGGTATTCGACGATTGAATCGTCGAATACCTGGTTTTTTTCATTTATAATAAATTCAATACATACAGGTGGTGCTTCCAATGATTTCA
>NZ_JAMBOO010000070.1 GCF_023715895.1 Domibacillus indicus
AGGTGGGGGTCGCGGGTTCGAATCCCGTCTTCCGCTCCAACATTTTTATAAAGGCGGCATAGCCAAGCGGTAAGGCCAAGGTCTGCAAAACCTTTACCACCGGTTCGAGTCCGGTTGCCGCCTCCATATTATTTGCTTTGAGGACATGAATCATTCCATTTAGTGACTGCAGAATTTGTGGAATTTAGAAATGTGTAAATTATTATTTTGGAAAAATAATTCTTTGATAAATTCCTATTGATTTCGCAAGAAATCTTATGTTACATTATGAATCCGCCAGTAAACAAGGCGGCTCAAACAAACTGGTTTACATCTTCATCATTTTGAAGGGATAATATTTTTTCTTTTAAGATGTTGACTTATAAACGAGTAAATGATATGATTATTTAGCTGTCCGATACGACAGCAAAGTGAATTGATCTTTGAAAACTGAACAAAATAAACGTCAACGTTTTAAGAATTAAACTTCTATAGAAGATGCCCGTCATCTTTAATAGAAAAAAATGAGCAAGTCAAACACTTTTTGGAGAGTTTGATCCTGGCTCAGGACGAACGCTGGCGGCGTGCCTAATACATGCAAGTCGAGCGGACAGAAGGGAGCTTGCTCCCGGAAGTCAGCGGCGGACGG
>NZ_JAMBOO010000071.1 GCF_023715895.1 Domibacillus indicus
CATAACCCGAAGGTCGCAGGTTCAAATCCTGCCCCCGCAATCGTTGGTCCGGTAGTTCAGTTGGTTAGAATGCCTGCCTGTCACGCAGGAGGTCGCGGGTTCGAGTCCCGTCCGGACCGCCATTTTTTATAAAATGCGGGTGTAGTTTAATGGTAAAACCTCAGCCTTCCAAGCTGATGTCGTGGGTTCGATTCCCATCACCCGCTCCATAAGTATGTGCAAATTATTATTTCGGAAAAATAATCTTTCCGTAAATTCCTATTGATTTCGCAAGAAAGCTTATGTTATATTATGAATCTGCCAGTAAAGAGGCGGCTCAAATAAACTCATTTACATCTTCATCATTTTGAATGAATAACATTTTCTCTTTAAAGTGTTGACTTGTAAACGAGTTAATGGTATGATTATTTGACTGTCCGATACGACAGTAAAGCGAATTGATCTTTGAAAACTGAACAAAATAAACGTCAACGTTTTAAATTTTTATCTTCCATTAAAAACACCCCGTGTTTTAATGGAAACAAATGAGCAAGTCAAACTTTTTTGGAGAGTTTGATCCTG
>NZ_JAMBOO010000072.1 GCF_023715895.1 Domibacillus indicus
GAAATCATTGGAAGCACCACCTGTATGTATTGAATTTATTATAAATGAAAAAAACCAGGTATTCGACGATTGAATCGTCGAATACCTGGTTTGGTTAAAACTATCTAGACTTTTTCAGTGCCCTCGATTTTATTCAAGCGGTGTTTATCTATATAAGAGGAGGTGTCTGTGCAGCACCCTGCCTTTTCCTTATAGGTTTTCCAAAAATCAAGTTCCTTCTCATGGAAGATGATTCCGAAATAAAAGGACAGCTTTAGCTGTCCTCTCTCTTTGCCTGGCGGCGTCCTGCTCTCACAGGGGGAAACCCCCAACTACCATCGGCGCTGAAGAGCTTAACGGCCGTGTTCGGGATGGGAACGGGTGTGACCTCTTCGCTATTGCCACCAGACTATATACGGAACAAAATTGTTCCTTCAAAACTGGATAATTTCTGTAAAGTAACGGCATACCGTGCCATGTTAATCTTGATTAAGTCCTCGATCGATTAGTATTCGTCAGCTCCATGCGTCACCGCACTTCCACCTCGAACCTATCTACCTCGTCATCTTCAAGGGAT
>NZ_JAMBOO010000073.1 GCF_023715895.1 Domibacillus indicus
TTGACTCCGTCACGCGAAGGTTCGAATCCTTCTAGCCCAGCCATTATTTTGCGGAAGTAGTTCAGTGGTAGAACATCACCTTGCCAAGGTGGGGGTCGCGGGTTCGAATCCCGTCTTCCGCTCCATAGTATTTGCTTTGAGGACATTCATCATTCTGTTTAGTGAATGCAGGAGTTGCATGACTTTAGGGATGTGTCGAATTATTATTTTGGAAAAATAATCTTTTCGTAAATTCTTATTGGTTTTGCAAGAAGCTTATGTTATATTATGAATCCGCCAGTAAACAAGGCGGCTCGAACAAACTGATTTACATCTTCATCATTTTGAAGGAATAATATTTTTTCTTTTAAGATGTTGACTTGTAAACGGGTAAATGATATGATTATTTAGCTGTCCGATACGACAGCAAAGTGAATTGATCTTTGAAAACTGAACAAAATAAACGTCAACGTTTTAAATTTTTATCTTCTATTAAAAACACCCCGTGTTTTAATGGAAACAAATGAGCAAGTCAAACTTTTTTGGAGAGTTTGATCCTGG
>NZ_JAMBOO010000074.1 GCF_023715895.1 Domibacillus indicus
CAGGATCAAACTCTCCAAAAAAGTTTGACTTGCTCATTTGTTTCCATTAAAACACGGGGTGTTTTTAATGGAAGATAAAAATTTAAAACGTTGACGTTTATTTTGTTCAGTTTTCAAAGATCAATTCTCTTTACTGTCATATCCGACAGCTAAATAATCATATCATATACCGATTCGCACGTCAACACTTTTTAAAAAGAAATATTATCTTTTCAAAATGATGAAGTTATAAATCAGTTTATTCAAGCCGCTCTGTTTACCGGCGGATTAATAATATAGCATAAGTTTTCTTACGAAATCAATAGGAATTTATCAAAATATTATTTTTCCAAAATAAAAATCCGATGCAAACCTAACATCATGCATTCACTAAACAGAATGATGACTGCCATCAAAACACATACTTATGGAGCGGAAGACGGGATTCGAACCCGCGACCCCCACCTTGGCAAGGTGATGTTCTACCACTGAACTACTTCCGCAAAATAATGGCTGGGCTAGAAGGATTCGAACCTTCGCGTGACGGAGTCAA
>NZ_JAMBOO010000075.1 GCF_023715895.1 Domibacillus indicus
ATAACCCGAAGGTCGCAGGTTCAAATCCTGCCCCCGCAATCGTTGGTCCGGTAGTTCAGTTGGTTAGAATGCCTGCCTGTCACGCAGGAGGTCGCGGGTTCGAGTCCCGTCCGGACCGCCATTTTTACAAAATGCGGGTGTAGTTTAATGGTAAAACCTCAGCCTTCCAAGCTGATGTCGTGGGTTCGATTCCCATCACCCGCTCCATTATTTTTGATAATGGGCCTGTAGCTCAGCTGGTTAGAGCGCACGCCTGATAAGCGTGAGGTCGATGGTTCGAGTCCATTCAGGCCCATTTTTTATGTAACTTTATATACTGGAGGGGTAGCGAAGTGGCTAAACGCGGCGGACTGTAAATCCGCTCCTTCGGGTTCGGCAGTTCGAATCTGCCCCCCTCCACCAGTATGGCGGTCGTGGCGAAGTGGTTAACGCATCGGATTGTGGCTCCGACATTCGGGGGTTCGATTCCCCTCGATCGCCCCATATTTTTGGGCTATAGCCAAGCGGTAAGGCAACGGACTTTGACTCCGT
>NZ_JAMBOO010000076.1 GCF_023715895.1 Domibacillus indicus
GTACTACGTGAGATTTGCAGGACGCTGCACATTGCTGATACCGAGTATTTGTCTTGGTTTCGCTTGATGACATTTACTTTCGTCCCATGATCAGCGCGGCTTGCTTTAAAATATCATTCTCCATTAATAGCTGCTTATTTTCCCTGCGGAGTTTTAAAAGCTCCTGCTGTTCAGGAGATAAGTTGTCTTTCTCTTTAAAAGAACCGGAGGTTTCATCCTGGTGGATCCAGCGATCCAGCGATCAAGCGATGACGGAGTCAGTTCATATTCATTAATAATAGCTCGTTTCGTTTTTCCACTCTGGTACAGCTGCACCATTTGTTTTTTGAACTCGGGCGTGAATGTGCGGCGTTCTCGCTTTGTCATAGTTGGAGCTCCTCATCTGTTTTAGGTCAAGTAAAGTGTACCCTTTGTAAAGGACATTTTAAAAAAAGTCATGCCACTTGGAGGAGGTGATTTCTGTATTGAGTAGGAGTCATCTTCTTTAAGTTCCATTGATATCTGAAATTGTTATAGTAGGTCAT
>NZ_JAMBOO010000077.1 GCF_023715895.1 Domibacillus indicus
TTTCCAGGCTAAGCCCAGGCCGCAGCGCTGGATGTTCCGCCCGGCCAGCCAGCACGTAGCGTTCGCGAAACAGCAGGCGCTGATGCAGCCCCGGCGGCGCGCCCTCGCGGGTATGAAAGAAAAGATCTACTGTATCGCTGGCCGCCTGCTGCTCCAGCCGCGCCGGCTGCAGTTCGAACACCGCCAGCCGACTGCCGGGAGAGGCCTGGCGTAACCCAGCCAGCATCGGCAGGAGGATCGCCGAGGCCATATAGTCCGTCGCCGCCACCCGCCAGGTCTCCGCCGCCGTGGCCGGATCAAAAGGGCTGACCGGCGCCACCGCCTGCTCCAGCGCGGCTAACGCAGCGCGCAACGGCTGACGAAGCTCATCGGCGCGGGCGGTGGGCTGCATGCCGCGCGGGCCCGGCATCAGCAGCGGATCGGCGAAAATCTCCCGCAGCCTGGCGAGCTGAATACTCACCGAGGGCTGCGACAGATTC
>NZ_JAMBOO010000078.1 GCF_023715895.1 Domibacillus indicus
GTCGAGCTCGAACCGCAGTCGCTGTTCCACTACGGGATCGGCCTCGAGGACGTGCGCGCGGCGCTGGCGTCCGCGAACGCCAACGCGCCGAAGGGCGTGATCGAATTCGGCCCGCAGCACTACCAGCTCTACACGAACGACCAGGCGTCCCAGGCGTCGCAATACCGCGACCTCGTCGTCGCCTACCGCAACGGCTCGGCCGTGCGGCTGTCCGACCAGTCGGACGTCGTCGATTCGGTCGAGGATCTGCGCAACCTCGGCCTGTCGAACGGCAAGCGCGCGGTGCTCGTGATCCTCTATCGCTCGCCCGGCGCGAACATCATCGACACGATCGACCGCGTGCGCGCGGCGCTGCCGCAGCTCACCGCGTCGCTGCCGGCCGACATCACGGTCACGCCGGTGCTCGACCGCTCGACCACCATCCGCGCATCGCTGAAGGACACCGAGCATACGCTGCTGATCGCGGTCAGCCTCGTCG
>NZ_JAMBOO010000079.1 GCF_023715895.1 Domibacillus indicus
GTGGCCCAGTTTGGCTTCAGCCGAATGACCATCAATCGCGCGCTGCGCGAGCTGACGGACGAAGGCCTGCTGGTCAGGTTACAAGGGGTGGGAACCTTTGTCGCCGAGCCGAAAGGGCAGTCGGCGCTGTTCGAGGTGCGCAGTATTGCCGCAGAAATTGTCGCCCGTCACCATCAGCACCGCTGTGAGGTACTCCTGCTTGAGGAGACCCGGGCGGATCATATTCAGGCGACGGCGCTCAGCGTCCCGGAAGGCACCCGCATCTTTCACTCGCTGATGGTGCATTACGAAAACGAGGTGCCGGTGCAAATCGAAGATCGCTGCGTCAATGCCGCAGTGGTACCGGACTATCTGCATCAGGACTACACCGCCACCACGCCCCATGATTACCTGTCGCTGATCGCGCCGTTAACCGAAGGTGAACATATTGTTGAAGCGGTGCAGGCCACGGCGGAAGAGTGCGCGCTGCTGCAT
>NZ_JAMBOO010000007.1 GCF_023715895.1 Domibacillus indicus
ACGCGGCGTTGCTCCGTCAGACTTTCGTCCATTGCGGAAGATTCCCTACTGCTGCCTCCCGTAGGAGTCTGGGCCGTGTCTCAGTCCCAGTGTGGCCGATCACCCTCTCAGGTCGGCTACGCATCGTCGCCTTGGTGAGCCGTTACCCTACCAACTAGCTAATGCGCCGCGGGTCCATCTGTAAGTGACAGCCGAAGCCGCCTTTCAATCAAGAGCCATGCAGCTCTTGATATTATCCGGTATTAGCCCCGGTTTCCCGGAGTTATCCCAGTCTTACAGGCAGGTTACCCACGTGTTACTCACCCGTCCGCCGCTGACTTCAGGGAGCAAGCTCCCATCTGTCCGCTCGACTTGCATGTATTAGGCACGCCGCCAGCGTTCGTCCTGAGCCAGGATCAAACTCTCCAAAAAGTGTTTGACTTGCTCATTTGTTTCCATTGAAACACGGGGTGTTTTAATGGAAGATAAAAATTTAAAACGTTGACGTTTTTATTGATTTTGTTCAGTTTTCAATGTTCAATGTTTATTACTGTCGTTCGTGACAGCTAAATAAATATATCATTTATCCGAATGAGAGTCAATAATTTCTCAAATTTTTTTTAAAAAATGCTTAACAAGTGTAATCCCAAGTATATTCTCAGTTTCAGAATGTCAGCTCTCAATTTAATAACATAGTTTATTAGTATATAAAGAGAAAAAACAAAGACAATTTCTATATAAGTTCCGCTATTGTTTTAACGGCGGATTAGCAATATAACATTGTATCTTCTTTTACGCAATCATATTTTTTATTTTATTAATTGTATAAGTGTGTTTACTATACCTTCATATATACGAATAGTTTTCTCCTCTAAAAGAAATACTAAAGTGTATAGTCCTTTATCTGCCCCTTCTTTTTCCGCAAATTCAGAAGCGATTTTTCTTTTCGTGATACAAATTTTAAAAGCGCTGCCTCCCTAACAATAAATTGTAGCAGCTGAAGGAATTGAAAGTGAAGAGCAGCATCAAGTATTAGCTCAAAATGGCTGTGATATCGGGCAGGGCTACTTTTTCAGCAAACCGTTCACCAGCGAAGAGCTGCTATCGAAAACCAGCCGTCTTTGGTAGCGTGGCGCATGCTTCTAGATGCTGATAGTGGACAGTTTCCCAACGCCAACGTTTGTCGTATACAAATGTATATGGCTATGCTTGGTTTTTTAGCAGGTGAAGCTGCTTAAAAAAAGCGGAGCAAAGCAGACTGAAGCGGGTGGACAAGTGTCCACTCGCTTCAGTCATTCTTTCTCTTTTGAAAAAAGAGGATTCTAAGGCTCCATCCTAAAAGTCTGTATTACACTAAATCCTAAGCTGCTTAGAATAAAGCCCGTAATAAAATCCGCCTTCGCCAAGTAACTCATCATGGCTGCCTTGCTCAATCAATTTTCCATCTTTAATCACTAAAATGCGGTCAGCCTGTTCAATTGTCTTTAATCGATGGGCAATCACAAAGCTCGTTTTTCCTTTTGTCAGGTTGCGAAGCCCCTTCTGAATCTCCACTTCTGTTCGAGTATCAATATTAGCCGTCGCTTCATCAAGAATCAAAATATCAGCATTTGCGAGAATAGCTCTCGCGATCGAAAGAAGCTGCTTTTGCCCCTGGCTTATATTGGCTCCTGTTGAAGTAATGAGTGTATTGTATTGAGCCGGCAAATGTTTAATAAACCCGTGGGCGGACGCTGTTTTGGCTGCTTGCATAACCTCTTCATCGGTCGCGCCCAATCTCCCGTAGCGAATATTTTCCATGACCGTTCCCGAAAATAAATAAGGATCCTGCAGGACAATTCCGATCCTTTTGCGTAAATCTCTTATTTTATACTCCTTAATTCCCTTGCCGTCGATCAGTATTTCACCGGAATCGGCATCATAAAAGCGCATCAATAAATTGATAATGGTTGTTTTACCGGATCCTGTCGGCCCCACCAAAGCAACCATCTCACCGGCTTTTGCTTCAAAATCAATATGCTGCAGAATTTTCTTCTCATCGCTATAGCTAAAATGAACATCAGTAAACTTGATGTCCCCCCGGAATCTGGAGACAGCGGCGGCATCCTTTTTATCTTGCATATCGGGCACTTCATCCATTGTTTCAAACACACGCTCCGCCCCTGCAAGCGCCGCTTGAATAGAATTAAACAAAGTGGACAGCTGATTGATAGGTCTTGAAAATTGCCGTGAATAAGTGACAAATGAAGCAATGACCCCAACGGTCGTTAGCCCTTTCAATGCCAGCACAGCTCCTGTAACGACAACCAGTCCGAGCCCTACATTACTCAAAAAGTTATTAACCGGCCCGAGATACCCAGAGAACATGTCTGCACGCATGGCTGAATGACGCAGCCGCTCATTAACCATATCAAATTCCGCAAAAGTATCATCCTCTTTGCCAAACAACGTAATCATTTCACCACCGCTAATCGATTCTTCAATAAATCCATTTAATTCTCCCAAATCCTTTTGCCTGTTTGAAAAATTTTTTCTGCTTACTCCAACGATTTTTTTCGTCGTGAAAATCATCAGCGGAATGGTAACAAAGGAAACAATAGCCAATACCCAGTTTAACGAGAACATAGCGATTGTGACACCTGTAACGGTTAAGACAGTTGAAACCATTTGGATGACACTTTGACTCAGTGCTTGATGAAGGTTATCAATATCATTTGTGAACCGGCTCATCAAGTCCCCATGTTTATGACGGTCGAAAAAACGCAGCGAAAGCGTTTGGAGCTTTGCAAACAAATCCCCGCGAAGAGTGCGAATAGTTTTCAACGACACATTCACCATGATATATGCCTGCAGCCAGGTGAAGAGAGAGGCGGCTAAATAAATTCCAAGCAGCACCCCGGCCATTTTCATCGTACCGGGCATATCTTTTGGGATAACGTAATGGTCAATCATCACTCCAATGTAATAGGGCCCTAATAAACTTAAAAGCGAGGAAAGGACGGCAAATGATGTTGATAACAGTAAACCTGTTTTCTGCTTCTCCATGTAATTCCAGACGCGTCGGAAAGTCCCTTTTAGATCCTTTGTTTCTGCGGCCGGTTCTGTTATTCTGCCCTTTAATCCTCCTCCGCCTGCGCCTGTTGATTGCTGCATTTTTGTGATACTACTCATTTGCTGAGCCAACAGCTGCGCCTCCTTTCTTTACTTGCGTATTGTAAATTTCCTGATAGAGCGGACAGCTTTCCAACAGCTCTTTATGGGTTCCATTGCTGACAATTTCACCGTCGTCCATTACAAGAATCCGGTCCGCATCTAAAATGGATGAAATCTTCGAGGAAATCATAAACGTTGTAGTACCTTTGAAATCAGACTCTAGTGTCTGAAGAATCATGGCTTCTGAACTGGCATCCAGGGCAGAGGTTGCATCATCTAAAACGAGAATGGACGGCTTCCTTACAAAAGCTCGGGCAATGGCTAATCGCTGCTTTTGCCCGCCTGACAAATTGGACCCGCCCTGAGTTAATTGATAATCAAATCGATCCTCAAACTTCTCAATAAATTCTGACGCACATGCCTGTTTAGATGCCGCTTCAAGCTCTTCATAAACTGCTGAAGTTTTACCGAATTGAAGGTTCCTTTCAATGCTTCCAGAAAATAGTATAGGCTTTTGTGTAATATAGCCAATGGATGAGCGAAGAGAGGCCAGCTCTATATCCTTGATATTCATACCATCTATAAGGATTTGACCTTGATCCATCTCATACAGCCGCGGCAGCAGTTTGCCTAATGTCGTTTTTCCGCTTCCTGTCGGGCCAATAATGCCAATTTTTTCTCCTTTCCAGGCTGTAAAGGAAATATTTTTTAAAACTTGTTCGCCGTTTTGACTGTATGAAAAAGAAACATTCTTAAACTCTATGGCTGCTTTTACACCGGCAATGCGTTCCGGATGTTCGATCGTTCGAACCTGGTTTTCCGTCTCTAATACTTGCTGAATCCGGTCAGCGGACGGGAATGCCCGCATCAATTGCATGATCACCATACTGCTTGATGTTAAAGCCATTAAAATAATATTTAAGTAGTTGATAAAGGCAAGGATAACACCCACTTGTACGCTGCTCCCATTTACCTGTATGACACCAAGCAAAAGAGAGATCACTACGCCAATATTGATTACAAACATAGAAACAGGCATAAGGATAGTAATGATTTGTTCTGCCGTTATGGTGGTTTTCGTTAATGAATCGTTTACTTTTTGAAACAGCCCAATCTCATAATCCCGGCGCACAAACGCTTTTACAACCCGTATGCCTGTAATGCTTTCCTGCAGCTTTGTATTCAGCTGATCGATTCCTTCCTGCACTTTTCTGAACCAGCTTCCCGCTTTTCTTGAAAGAAAGATAATGAGAAACAATAGGATAGGAATCAAAACAAGCAAAATCGGAAAAAGCTCGGGAGCTTGAAAAAAAACGATTACACTGCTTCCAATAAAAAGAAGCGGCCCTCTCACGAAGCTGCGAAGCGTCATCATGATGGCCGTTTGAAGGAGCGAAATATCGCTGGTGACGATTGTGAGTAATTTTCCTGTACCAATCACGTCACGATTTTCACTTGAAAACTGACCTGCTTTTTTGTAAACATCCCGCCTAATATCTGTTGCAGTATTCACTGACGCACGTGTACTGTAAATTGTGCACCCTGCCCCGCCGGCCAGCCCGATCACCGCAGCGCCCGCCATCAGCATGCCCATTTGCACAACGTAGGTCATGTCACCGTTTGCAATCCCGCTGTCAATGATTTTCTGCATCATAAAAGGCTGTAAAAGATCCATTGTTACCTCCAAAGCCATTAACAACGGAGCAAGCATCATAAAAGACTTATATGGTTTTGTGTACCTTAACAGCTTTCTGATCGATTTCATCTGCTGCCTCCCTGCCGATCTCTTTGTTGTTTTGCCTGCTGTTCAGACCAATGAATAAGGCCATTTCTCCCGCTTCTTATGATTTCAGCAAGTTCAGGCGCAAGTGAAGGGTCGTGCATTACTTTTCTCATGGCATGTTGAAATTCTAATTGAAATTTCTCCATCTCTTCCCGAAGCCACACCGCTTCTCTTGATTGCTTCCATAACAGCTGAAAGCGCCATTCCTCCCAAAACACTTCGTCCTCATCATGAACAATCTGAGAGAGAAATGTCAGGCCATCGTCCATTAACGTGTAGACTTTTTTATCTGTTTGCTCGTCAATGGAAATGAACCCTTTTTCAAATAAATCCTGTAAGGCAGGGTAAACGGTCCCGGCGCTGGGAGAATAAATCCCTTCGCTTCGTTTCTCCAACAGCTTCATAATTTCATAGCCATGCCGCGGCTTTTCTTTAAGCAGCTGTAGAATCGCTGCTTGAATGAGTCCTCTTCGTTTTGTGGACTTCGTTTTAGCATTTCCCTTTACATGATGCGGTTTTCCGTGCAGATGACGTGCTTTTTTAAAGCCTTTTTCCGTAATGGAAAAAGCTCCTTTATCATTTATAATCATTTCTTCATTCAACAAATCATCTATAACAGCATTAGGATTGGACATTTCTTTGCTAAGAAGAACTAGCAATTCCTCTTTATCCATGTTTTTTCGGCTTAAATATGTAAGAACTGTAGCAATATCTTGTTTTTTAAACGCTGGCATATAACTCCTCCAATCACCCCTGTTTATTACGATAAATTTTAATCGATATAAATGTATGTTACAAGAAGTATATCGGTTAAAATTTATCGATATACTTCTAAGCATGATTACTTAAAGCAGCCATTCTACAAAAATGTCTACACATTGGCCATAATCATTTACTGTGCCACATTTGGGTTCGGCTAAAATTCAAATGTTTTATGAATCATTTTGTCTTCCCTGCAAGGAAGACATGCTTGTACCGGCAATCTCTGGCATTCATCCTGCCGCTTCACCCTGGTACTGGATGAAAGCAAAAGTACTCAATCCGCAAAAATCTGATAGGAAGAGGCTTTACTCTATTCATGACAGCCTCCTTGTACGCTAAGTATTTATAATAAGAAATAAAAAAACGCATATTCTGTTCGAATATGCGTCAATCTCATTATAGATTTTATCTTTTATATGGGCCCGCTCAAAACCGGCTTACTTGCTGATTATATTGTCTTCTTCTTGAACATCCAGTGGTGCACGCTTACCAATACCAAAAGCGAAAAAGCTGACCACAACTAGTACAAGGAATACAATTCCGGCTACAAGCGACATGCGCGTGTCGTCATTAAACCACATACCAACCAATACAGTCAGTAAGAAAGCGATCGTTACATAATTCGTTACAGGTGCAAACGGCATTTTAAAAGGATGATTTGCCATTTGGGCCTCGTTTCTTTTCCGGAATTGAATCTGGCTGATCAAAATCACAAACCATGGTACCATTCCGGGAAGAACGCTGGCACTGTATACATAAACGAATAAGTTTTCTGGTGCTATGTAGCTTAATACAACTCCGACAGCCAATCCGATCATAACACCTAATGTACTGAAGATAGGCACTCCGTTACGGGAAAGTTTTGCAAAGAACTTTGGTGCCTGCCCGTTCATCGCCAGTGTATAAAGCATACGGCCGGCGCTGTAAATCCCACTATTGCAGCCGGACATCGCCGCAGTGATTACAACAAAGTTAATCAGTCCGGCAGCCGCTGTAATTCCTACTTTTGCAAACGTCGCCACGAATGGACTGCCAATAGAGCTTAACTGATCCCATGGATAAACAGTCACAATAACAAAAATAGCCCCTATATAAAAAATTAAAATACGCCAAATAATGCTTTGGATCGCTTTTGTTAAGGTATTTTGCGGATCCTTCGCTTCTCCAGCCGTAATCCCAATCAGCTCCACTCCTTGGTATGCCCCAATAACAAGGGACAGCGCAAAGAAAAACCCGGACCAGCCGCCTGTAAAGAAGCCGCCATGGCTCCAAAGATTTGAGATTCCAATGGCCTCTCCTCCGTTGCCAAGTCCAAAGAAAATCAAGCCAAATCCAGCAATAATCATTAAAATAATGGTCACAATTTTGATGAGTGCAAACCAAAATTCAAACTCGCCAAATGATTTAACCGAAACTAAATTCGCAGCACCAAGAATCGCCATTGCTACAATGCCGGGAACCCAGGCAGGCAGATCCGGGAACCAGTACTGCATGTAAGCTCCCACCGCAATAATTTCCGACATCCCCACAATCACCCATTGGAACCAGTTGCTCCAGGCAGTCATGTACCCTGCTAGTGGATGAATGTATTTATGGCCAAAAGTCGCAAATGACCCTGTGCTTGGCTCTAAATAAAGCATTTCTCCCATTGCACGCATAATAAAAAAGATAAAAACGCCAGTGATTGCATAAGCAAGCATAACAGAAGGACCTGTCCATTGAATCGTGCTGGCAGAGCCCATGAACAGCCCGACACCAATAGTGCCGCCTAAAGCAATCATTTGAATATGACGAGACTCAAGGCCTCTATTCAATTCTTTGTTTGCCACTTTCTTTTTCCTCCTTTGACACGATAAATAGCAGAACGCCGGGAAAGTCCACCCTGTCTTCTTTTATTCACCAGGGAAATAGTGAAGGAGGCATTGTGCTTCTCATTTTTCACCTGCAAGCATGATGCAGCTAGAAAGGTTCGTTATTTACCGTAACTGAATTACCTATTCTATAATAATAAACTTCTTAAAAAAATACAATTGTATCTCCTGGAAAAACACTAACAACTATACTTGTACTAACATTTAGAATAGTTTAATTTTTCGTAACAGTTTTACGATTAATTATCCTAAAATAGTAAACCTTGTTCCCCTAGTGTGAATACAGTTTTCGTTTAAAAAAGGAGGCTTTATACCTCTTTCCTTCAATTAATTTTTTTCTCCACAAAAAGACCCTTTAAAGCAATAATCATTGCTTTAAAGGGTCTTTCAAAGAAGTATTTACGCTTTTACGCCTTCTTGACTGTGAGCAGCAAGAAACGCTTCTGTAATCAGTAAGATCTCATCAGAATCATTATAAATCACTGTGTTTTCTGGAATTTCAATGTCCTCCATGACAATAGCCCGTTCAATGTATGCACCACGTCCAATTCGCGCATTCGGCATAATAACGCAGTCTTTTACAAATGCATCTCTTTCGATTTGTACACCTTGAGAAACGACTGAATGTTCCAGTTCGCCATCGATGACAGACCCTTCATTTAAAAGAGAGTGTTTAACAGATGCATTACGGCCCATTACCTGTGGCGGATGATTGGCATTAATGGAGTAAATGCGCCATTCTGGATCATACAAATCCAGCTCTTTGCCCTGGTCGAGCAAGTCCATATTGGCTTCCCACAAGCTTTTTACTGTACCTACGTCTTTCCAGTATCCTTTAAATGGATAAGCCGTTAATTTTAAATTGTCTGCCAGCATAGCCGGTATCACATCTTTACCAAAATCGTTGGATGAATCCGGATTTTGCTCATCACGCTCTAGGTATTCTTTTAAAACAGACCATTTAAAAATGTAGATGCCCATTGAAGCAAGGTTGCTTTCAGGATGTTCTGGCTTTTCATCAAAACGAGTAACATTATAAGATTCATCTGTATTCATAATACCGAAGCGGCTTGCTTCTTCCCACGGAACTTCAATAACAGAAATGGTCGCATCTGCACCCTGCTCTACGTGATAATCGAGCATTGCTTCGTAATCCATTTTATAAATATGATCACCCGATAAAATCAGCACATGCTCTGGATTATGCTGTTGAATATAATGGAAGTTTTGGTAAATGGCACTTGCTGTACCGGAATACCAATTTACTTTTGAAGACTCTGCGTACGGTGGAAGAACAGTTACTCCGCCATCCCGGCGGTCTAAATCCCACGCACTTCCAATTCCAATGTATGAATTTAAAGCCAGCGGCTGATACTGTGTTAAAACACCTACAGTATGGATACCGGAGTTTGCACAGTTAGAAAGCGGAAAATCGATGATACGGTACTTTCCGCCGAATGGTACAGCAGGCTTGGCTAGCGTTTCGGTTAATTCCTTTAAACGGCTTCCTTTTCCTCCAGCAAGAATCATTGCAATACATTTTTGTCTCTTCATGATGTCATTCTCCTTTTCTTTCTCCTGTATGTTTTTTATCTATTAAATGGAGCATTAAGTATGTGAATTTACATGGACGAAAAGTGCCACAACCTTTGTATACCCCGTTTGCCGGTTGTTAATCCTCTATTCAAAAAAATTTTATTTCTTGTTTTTGACAAATAACCTTAAATTGGATTTGAATGAAGACATCTGATAAAAAGGGAGAAGAAAATTGGAAAATTGAAGTGAACAATCAAAAAAACAACAGGGAAATCTACTTACAGTACAAAGCTTTTTTATTGCAAATGATCGAGAGCCTAATTAGTATAAAGAACTAGAAAAACTTTATACACGAAGAGAAAAGATTTTTTCCCGGCCCTTTCTTTAATGAGGAAAGAAATAATAAACGTAAAGTGTAACCATATTTCTGATTCTGTAGAAAATCTGGTGAAGCCCCCAAGTCTTTCCACAATATTATTTAATGCCCTGGCCAAACCTAAGAAAGGAGACGGATGAATGGGAGAATTAGATATAGCTTTCCGTAAAAGGATTGGCTTTTCTGAAGATAAACGGATTACATTTGCGAACCTAGAGGATATTTTGAGCCGAACAGCCCAAGCCCTTCCTTTTGAGAATCTTTCTATTCTTTCTGGGAGAACAAAAGAGATCAGTGAGAAAAATCTGATTCAAAAAATAATTCTACATAATGAAGGCGGTCTTTGCTACGAGCTGAATGGCCTTCTTTACCTTTTTTTAATTGAGAATGGTTTTAAGGCCGTTTTGGTGCGGGGCGTTGTTTACAGCGAGCCGCACCAGGATTGGAGCCGCACAGGCCAGACACATGCGGCTGTGCTTCTTTTTTATCAAGGGGAAAAATACTTACTTGATACTGGATTTGGGGGTAACCTGCCTTTAGTTCCTGTTCCATTAACAGGAGAAACCGTTTCTTCTCCTAACGGCATATTCCGTATTAAACACGAGAATAGCCCCTTTGGTGATTATCTGCTTGAAATGAAAGTAAAACACAAGCACACACACTGGAAAAAAGGATACACATTTGATTCAAAGTCGGAAATAACGAATGTGTCTGAATTAAACCCTATGCAAGAAACGATTGTTCACCATTCTGATTCTGCTTTCAACAAAAAACCATTGGTTACCCGCTTGACGGAGCAAGGAAACATTACTTTAACAAGCACCTCATTAACTGAATGGGCAGACGGGAAAGAAAACAAACAAGAAATGACAGAAGAAACATTCGGCCAATCGTTAAAAAAATATTTTAATTTAGAAATACAACACTAAAGCTGCATATGCACCGATAAGTTCAGAAACTGTGGTTAACCAAGTCCCCCTTCAATTATGAAGGTCTTTTAAAAGCATGTTTAAAATGAAAGCTGGAACCAAAAAATGCATGCTTTGGTTCCTGCTTTATTCAATGTCTTTGATTTTCAATTGGCACCTTATAGGCTTTTGAAAAAAATTTTTGCCGGTTCAGGGTTCGACAAAATCTTTTCCAATCTTTTGTTACAATGTGAAATCAAGGATAAAAAAGTCATATTATCCAAAAAAAACAAAAAAGGAACAAAAGGTAAACTAGCCGAAAGGCTGGGACACAAAGCTACAGATCTAAGGTTCTTTTTATAAGAAGACTATGATGGCTGAGCTGCTTCGTCACAGGAGGGTATTCAATGCTGGATCAAGATCTTGATCAGGAGATTGTAGAAGAAGTATTGGACACTGAGTGGATAGCACTAATGAAAGCTGCAAAAAGCCTCGGTCTGTCAATTGAAGAAATTAGAGAATTTTTAGCTGCCAATAAAGTACAAAACTCTGCTTCATAATAGTGAAAGCAGAGCGGCTTACCTTTTCGGCTTGAGCCAGCTTTGATGTAAGCTCTTGTCCTGACTGTCTGTAAGACAGGAGCTTATCCCCTCTTTGTTCTTAAATCACCCGACTGCTCTTATGTCTATGCTTATTTTGATCGAATTCCCTTTAAAAGACCTTCTACTAAATGTGTAATATATGCTTGATCAATCTCCTGCTTGTAAATCGCTGCTTTTAAATACACAGCGCCAAACAGCATGTCGAGGGAAGCGTCTATATCACTTTCTTCACAAATGTGGCCGTTTTGAATTCCCTGCTTTAAAATGTTTTTTGTTGTATTTCTTCTTGGATATAAAAAGGAAGAAGAAAACTGTTCAGAAATCTCATGGTTTTCAATCACCACAGAAAGCAAAGCTTTGCCTAAAGAGCTTTTCAGCACTTTCGCAAGTTCCTCTAATTGTTTTATTAAATTTTCTTCCAGCTTTAGTGAAGGAATATAATCGAATTTGGCTTCTGTCATTTCTAAAAAAGCACTTATTAAAAGCGTCTCTTTGTTTTTCCACCAGCGGTAAATCGTTGCTTTGCTGACGTTTGCTTCTACCGCTACCCGTTCAATTGAAAGAGCTGAAAACCCTTTTTGTTCAACCATTTCTATAACGGTGCAAATAATGGCTTTTCTAGCTTCTTCACTTCGCGGCCGTCCGGCTGCCCTGCTTTGACCTTTGTTGTTTTTCATTTTAAAAAGCACCTGTCTTTCAAAAAATCCCTGCTTTCTTATCTACATTTTCATTTATACATACTTTCTTCATTTAAAGAATTCCTTTTTATTTTATCAGGTGTAACTCCCGCTGCGCTACTATCTCAGAGACCGATAAAAGAAAGAGACTGCTTCTTCTCTTCTTGCCAAATAAAACACAAGATAGTATATTATAGTTTGCACAAAAACGAAACGGTTCGTATCGTTTTTGAATGAATTACACTTAGAAAGAAAGGAGATTCTTTATCGTTGAACCCATTATCAAATTCTGCTCCTCACAGTGAGAGCCATTCTTTTATCACCCTTTTATTGTTTTGGTGCGGGCTGGTTCTGTTAAGCAGTATGTATGTTACCCTCCCTTTAACCACCTTGTTTATGGACTCATTTGGGATTACTAGTGCTCAGGCAGCTTGGATTGGAAGTTCTTTTTCACTTTGTTATGCGCTAGGCTGTCTGCTGTATGGCCCGTTTTCTGATAAATATGGCCGAAAGGTCTTTTTAGCTGGAAGCATTTCTCTTTTATCCGTTATCACAATCAGTATTGGTTTTGTTGAAAGCTTTCATGTCCTTCTTGTTCTACGGGGCTTGCAAGGATTGGTTGCAGCAGCATTCGCACCTATTTCCCTTGTGTATGCAGGAGAATTATTTCCTCCTCATAAACGCTTAACGGCCATTGGATTTATCAGCTCTGGATTTCTCATGGCCAGTATTATCGGGCAGGTGTTCAGCGGTACGGTTAGTGAAGCGTTCGGCTGGCAGGCTATCTTTTTTATTCTGGGTGCTGTTTATCTTATTACGGCCATAGCTGTTATATTTCGCCTCCCTAAAGAACAAACGCCTAGATCAGCGGAAAGTATTCTTCGTAAATTCGGCAATATGACCGGGCTTTTAAGAAATACACAGCTTTTGCTCGCTTTCTCAATTACCTTTGTGCTGCTTCTTTCACTCGTTGGCATGTATACGGTATTAGGCAATTACCTGGGTTCAGCCCGGTTTGGCCTCCAATCTGGAGAAATATTGGCCGTCCGCGGAGCCGGCATTCTGGGCATGCTTTTTTCTCCATTCGCTGGTCAAATTGCCCAAAAAATCGGGCGGGGTACTGTTTTAAAAGGCGGCTTAGCTATGGCAGCAGCCGGACTTTTAGCGACTGGGTTCAGCCCCACGCTTCCAATCCTTGTTATGTCAACAGTTGTATTTGTAGCCGGTATCGCCCTAGTTACGCCTGTTGTGATTTCACTGGTCAGCCAGCTGGCCGGAAATGCCCGGGGAAGTGCCGTATCGTTTAACGCCTTCGTTCTTTTCCTTGGCGCAAGCGCGGGTCCAGGGCTTGTGATGGGCTTTTCTAAAACTGCGCAATATGTGCTGGCGCTCGATTTATTAAGTGCCGTTATGGTCATCGCCCTGCTCGTTTCCCTGTTTATTAAAACAGAAGCGCAAGCGCCTATTGAGGCAGCGGCGAAGCAGCAAATCAGCCAATAATCCTGTTAACTCAAACAAGCGAAACGCATTTTTAGCGTTTCGCTTGTTTTGTTTAATAAACTTCTAAAAAGCAATACTTTTTACACAGATTGTTTTTTGAAGGTACTTGAGTAGATAAAAGCCACTGCAGCAATTAAAAGAGCCAAAACCGCATAAATGTTGCTGTAGTTAATGCTTTCCTGGTTGTGAAGAAACGGATTCAGCTGAATCGCCGTATGGTGAATCTCTAACGCTTTACTAATGAATGTAATAGATGTAGCTCCGGCAATAAAGTTTGTCATCATAAAAACGCCCATCCCTACTCCTGCATGCTCTTTTGGAAGAGACTGTGATACGGTGTTGCCAAGGGCAATTTGAATAAATGTCTGCCCAATGCAGGCAAGAAGCAAAACGGCCATGACGATCAAAGGGGACAATCCGGCAATCAGCGCCAGAAAACTATAACCAAGGAAAAAGCTTAAGAGGGCCATATAAGCCAGAAAGTGATTTCCTTTTTGGTCTGCTAATAAACCCGCTTTTTTCCCTAGAACTGCTGCCACCAGCGCACCTGGAAACATAATAAGCCCGCTCATTAAGGGGGATAATCCATTGACGGTTTGCAGCAGGAGCGGAGTTAAATAAGGAATGCCAAACCCGATACCGGAACTTAAGGCAGAAACAAGGATGCCAATAGAGTAATGCTTGTTTCTAAAAAGAGAAAAGCGGATAAATGGATCATTCGCCTTATTCATTCTCCATAAAAAGAAAACAAACAGAACTGCTCCGGCTGTAGCAAGCAGCGGCGCAGACTTCGTAACTGCCAGCAGAAGCAGTGCCAGTGTGCCCGCAAGAAAAGCAGCCCCTGCCAGGTCAATATTTGTTTTTTGCTTTTCCGCTTCATCATTCAAATACTTTCGGAAAAATGGCAGAGTTACCAACACTAGGAGGGATACGATAAAAAGATAGTGCCAGCTGATAAAACTGGTCACAAATCCAGCGACGATCGGTCCGATCGCTGTTCCCAGCGCCATCCCTGCAGAAGTAATACCGAGCGCCCTCCCCCTTGTTTCAGGGGTAAAGTAACTGGAGGGAATAATCATGGACGTAGCAGGCATAACGGATGCTCCAGCTGCCTGAAGAAGCCGGCCGGCTACAATCATCCAAAAGTTAGCTGCGGTAAAGCCAATCACCGATCCAACAGCAAAAAACAGAAGGCCTGCAGTCAATAGCGTTTTCAGTTTGTATTGATCTGCCAGCTTTCCGTACATCACAGAGCCGATCGCATACACAATAATATAACCGGTGACAATCCACCCGGCTTGAGAAGGCTTCAGCCCAAATTCATCTGTAATAGCCGGAATGGCTATATTAAACATAGTTGAATTCATTACGGAAATCACAAGAGCAAAAGCCAAAATAAAGATAAGTCTTTCTCTTCGCTTTTCCTCTAGTTGTGAAATTGATTCACTCATTCTTTTTCCTTCTTTCTTTGTGTAAAAACATTATAAGAAAGGGAGCTTTTCTCCCTTTCTGTTTACACAAGTATATAAACTCTTTTTAAGCGTTCACTTTATGGGCCATTTTCAAATCCAGTTTCTCTATGTTTTGAATAACCCGGTCAAAACGAAGTGCCTGCGGATGGGCTGGGAAAATATGATGTTCATATGGATCGCCCAGCGTACGGAAGAACGGCTCAAATAAACCGGAAACGAGCAGCCCTGCGATTTTTGTATAAGCTGAATCCAAACGGTAAGAATGCACTGTATGGGCAGGAACGTGCAGGAAATCGCCCGGGCTTAAATGAATTTCTTCTCCGTTTGCCCACATCGTCATCTGTCCCTCGAGGCAGAAAAAAGTTTCTGTATGCTGTTCATGGTAATGGTCTACAATGCGGTCTCCTTTTGGACCTTCAGATGAAACGATAATAAACTGGCCATCCGTCGTGTCCTGAGTCGCGATAATTCTGTGGAGCTGGTCACCTGTTAAAAGCCGGTCTCCCTCTCCTGATTCAAGTACATAAGGAACCATCTTGTCTGGCAAAACAGCATTTTCAACCAGCTTCGCTTCTCCTTCCTGGTCATCATCCTTATGGAAAATCACATCAGCACAAGCAGCTGCTTTTGAGAACCGATCACGGCTTACTTCCTCAACAGCATAAGGTGGATGCTCGATCTTGTTATACGATTCTCCCAGAATGGAATAAAGGTGCGCCGTATTTCCACCCATCGTATAAGATACAAATCTCGTTCGATGACTTCCCATTTTATATCCATGAAGCGTTCCTGCTGGGATATGAGCGTAATCTCCAGGCAGCAGCAGGTGCTTTTCTCCATTAAGCGCAAGCTCTAGTTTTCCGTCTAAGACTAAAATTCCTTCTTGGCTGTTTTCATGAAGGTGTAATGGAAAAGAATCACCTTTTCCTCCTGATAGCAGTACCATTTCAAAAAGATCGCCTGTGCTTTTGGCATCCGCCATTACCGTTGCTACCTGCCGGCCAAAAAGGTAACGCTCTCCTTCTCCACTGCGAAGCAAGTAAGGTATTTTTTCTTTTGGTAAAGTATTTGTCCATAGTTGAGTCATAGTAACCCTCCTTAAATATAGACCGGTCATTATAATTATAAGTGAAAAAATAAATAGACCGTTCTATATAAAAATAACATAAAGGATGCAGAAGTGCTATCCTTTTCTCGGTATTAAACTTGGTATGATGTCAGACAGCAGTAAAAGCGGGGTTTTATCTTTGTCTGTCAATGAGCGCATTACACTTCCCCCAACCATCGAACTGATGAGTACCCCTAATTTCTCTGCTTCTTCTTGTTCGATCCCGCTTTGCACGAGTTTTTGAGCAAAAAGAGATTCCCATTTTGTAAATGCTTCAACACAAGCTATCCGCAAAGGCTCACTGATCAAAGCCGTTTCTGCTGCCAGCAAACCGACAGGCACACCCTCTATACTTTCCGGATAATCAAACTGGCTTGCCGTTTGTGCAATAAATAACTGAACCGCCTTTACAGGGTCATCTGTTTTTTCCATATTCTCCTGTATAATTCCACCGATATATTGGCTTGTATAACGAACAGCCTCCACTGCTAACTCTTCTTTGCCATTTGGAAAATAGTAATAAAGAGAGCCTTTCGGTGCTCCGCTTTCTTTTAAAATCTGATTTAATCCTGTTGCATGATACCCTTGAAGCTGAAAAAGACGTGAAGCGGTTTGAAGAATTTTTTCGCGTGAGTCTGGCTTGTTTTTCATAAAGAACGTACCCCCTGTTAGTAGAAAACGCCTTATACCAATATAAAAAACATTATGCTTCATGTCAAAAAACGCTAAAATCCTAAAAATCTGCGAATAACCATGCTCTTTATTAACAGAGCATGGTTTTTCTTTTGTAATTTATCTATTAGAATTAAAGAACTATGTAAAAGCAAAAAAAGCTAAATAACATTATTAAATTAAAGTTTCTTAGGGATTTGATTTAATTTCTGCTTTTGAATTCCCTTTACTCTCCCCATTGTTTTTGGAGAACTTGTAGGGAAAATTCGAACAAAAATTTAATCTGAGAATACATAATCCCCTTCTTTAATTTGATTTCTTTCAAACCATCCAAGATTTACTTCAAGTGCATAACGATAAGAAAGTTCGGGATCATACATACGGCATTCTACCTCTTTACATGGCTCCATATCCATTATTTTGAGAATTTTTCCATCCGAATCAAGAAAAGCAATAGATAAAGGAATTAAGGTATTTTTCATCCAAAAACCACCATATATTTTTCCCCCGTACATAAATAACATTCCCTCGTTTTCGGGTAATTTTTCAACAAACATTAAGCCCTTTTCTATTTTTTCTTGCGTATTTGCAATTTGGACGGTTAATTTCGTTTTCCTTTCTCCACTGATTATTTTTATCTTTCTTTTCATTGTATTCCCCCCCTTCGAGAATGATTGTAAGCAGAAAAGGATTCCCGCCTTTTCTTGTAAAAGAAGTTCATAGTCTTCCAATTCCCATTAAAAAACGACTTTTCCCCTTAACGCTGCTCAACGAACCCGCGCCGTTCGTTCAATAAGAAAATCAACACCAGTCTTTATATACATATGATCGTTCTTGCTTTATGAGCCAAAACAGTCATCTGACAATAGTTTATATGTAAATAAGCAGAACATGTAAATATCGATGTGTGACATCACTTAAATAAGTGCTACAAAAGCCTGTTAAATTTTGTTATTCATTTTTATCTAAAGAAAAAAGACCGAAAAAACTCGGTCTTTTTTAGGTTTTATTAAACTGACATACTCGTTCGTTCAGTAAGTATAAACAGTATCACACGTTCCAGGTCTTGGTTCATAAAAACAGTGATTTTTATATTGACCAGCGAAAGGCTGGTCATACCATGTTGGAGGGCATGGAGCATATGGATTAAAATACCAAAGGGCATATTTCCCTGGTTGTTGTCTCCAGTAATCCAAAGCCTGTTTGGCTAATCTTCTTTCAGCTTCTCTTGACTTTTGATAAAATAAATTACCTTTTTGAACAGCTTCAAAGGCATAATTATTTCCTTGTATTTGATAAATAACATGGGGAACTGTTCTTAAATTTTTAAAGTCCAAACAATTTGCTTTAAGGCGATTAACAATTACATTTCCAACATACAACATTCCCTGTTTTCCTTCGGCTTCGGCTTCTGCTCTCATCATCCTTGCCATTAAGTCAACATCTGAACTTCGGTAACTTACTCTTGGCATTTTTTCACCCCCAAAATATACTATAAAAAAAAGCCTGCATTGGTGTAGGCTTTTAGGATGCAGACAAACCCCCTTTTCAAAAAAACTTTTGCAAATGGGGTTTTTGCCTGTTTGTTTGGGCTTATTTAGGGGCTTTCTGATTGAACAAAAAATTAGCGCCGCATTCCCCTTCAAAATCTTCGATTTAGTGGGGGTTAGGCGCTAAGGTCTTTATTTCCCTGTTCTTCTATATATTTTTTCATTACACCGATTGCCGGTTCTTGCTTATAACCACTCATACTGATTCTCTTTTTATTTTACAAGTGATTTCCATTTTGATACGATCAACGTATTATAAGGACTAAAAAATGGAAAGGAGGGTTTGATCATGAAAGTTGCGAAGTCACTGCTGCACAAAATCACAAACCAGACGGAAATCTTCAATGCTACACTGGATATTTATAATGATGCCCTGTCTTTCATCATTCAAGTGATCGACAAAGAGTTTGATAATACCGACGAACTGACAACTAAATCAATTGTACCTGCAGTAGAAAAACTGATTCACGCAACCAAATCAAACCCTCAACCTAAATACAAAGAGTTTAAGGATCGTTTTTACAAATTTCCGTCCTACTTCCGCCGAAGTGCCATTGCTTCTGCTTTTGGCAAAGTAAAGAGCTTTCGCTCTAACTATCAAAATTGGCAAGAAGAGCAGAAATACGCTCTTTCCGAAGGAAAAAAGTTTAAGAAACAGCCTCCGCGCCTGCAGGCGGAACATAAAGAATTCCCTGTTTTTTATCGCGGAAACATGTTCAACAGGACGTCTGATACGACTGCACAAATCAAGGTATTTCACCAGAATGACTGGGTATGGACAAATATCGAATTTAAAGAGCAGGACCTTTATAAACGCGGTGTCTGGGAATGGAAAGAGAACAACCCTAAGCTGATTAAACGGGGAAAGAAATTCTTCCTTTCCATTAGCTATGAAAATAAAGTCACTTTAACAAAAACACCTATTCAAGAGCAAAAAGTATGTGCAGTAGATCTCGGACTGACGAATTCTGCCGTTTGTTCAATTATCGATGCAAAAGGCACTGTCTTAGGCCGGATATTTATTGACCAGCCTAAAGAAAAAGACCGTCTGCAGACGCTAACGAACAAACTGCGGAAAGCCCAGCGGGCAAGCGGCCGTATTCATGCACCAAATTTTTGGCGGCAGATCAATAGGTACCAGCAGCATATTGTCCGCCACACTAGCCATGAAATTGTCAAATTTGCAACAAAGCATAGCTGTGACGTCATCGTATTTGAATACTTGGGCAGAATGAAAATCCCAAAAGGGTTCTATGGAGCCAGGAAACTTCGTTTCAAGCTTCACGGGTGGCGAAAAATAGGCATCCAGAACAAAGTGGAAGAAATGGCGCATTGCCTAGGCATGCGCATTTCCCGGATCAATCCGCGAAACACCAGCGCCCTGGCGTTCGACGGCTCTGGAAAGGTGGAACGAAACCCGAAAAAAGACCTTGCCGTATTTTCAACAGGCAAAGTCTATCATGCGGATTTATCTGCTTCTTATAATATTGGAGCCCGCTATTTCATTCGGGCTTTTCAAAAATCCACTTCGGAAACGAAATGGTTGTCACTTCAGGCAAAAGTTCCTGAGCTGGCAATAAGGACATCGCAGACCTTGTCTTCGTTCATTAGTCTCCATCATGCACTCGGGCTTCCGGAGGAAGCTTAATCCGCTGATGTTGTACTGTATTCAAGATAAGGGATGCTCCATCAAAATCTTTGATTTAGGTGGAGAGGTTCACTACAGCACTACCTTGATTGATAATTTAGTATTTAAAATGACCGTTTACATTAGAATAGGTTTTTCAAATAAAATCACCTTTCATCCTGCGTCCAAATGTATTTAGGTTACACTTAAAATAAATAAAAAGGATAATTAGCCATCAAAATGGACTAATTACCCTCTAAATGAGTATCTACATTTAATTATTCGAACACCGTTTTTCTTTCTTCTCTGCACTGTTCACAAATATGCAGCACTCTAGAAGGATTGTTTTCTGCGTCTGCTTCTTGATTGGGTTCTTCAACCGCACCACAGATTTCACATATTTTCATGTGACTCATTTATCTCCTTCACATTTAGTTTATTCTCATCATCCGAGTAAATCGTAAAGCCAGAATCAACAATCGCCTGCTCAAAATCTTGGGAAGACGCCATACGTTCATCGTACGTAAAGACGGCTTCATTCTTTTCTAAATTGATTTCCGCCTGCCCGATGCCCCAAACCGAAAGAAGGGCATCTAAAACTGTATCTGCATCTCTCATGCTGTGCATATCTTTCACCATAATTGAACCTGACTGCATTTGTTTCATCCTTTCTTATCTTGTTCGTGGTGGGAAGGCTGAACAAAAGCCGTACCCAGCCCTTCCATAAAAGCTGCCATAGCTGCGATCGACGCTTTTATTTCCGGGCTTTTTAGTTTTTTCCGCATCTTCCATAAGCTTTGAGGTTCTTCCTGCTGGCCTGCCTCAGCCATTTTTTGAAGCCCGAGGCCGACTCCTCTCATCATCTTATCGGTCTGTTCTGGCGAAAGCGAGCCAAGGAATTTAGCGCCGTTCATGCCATTTTTAATCACATTGTGCATGAAGGGCTGGTTGATCTGCTGAATCGCAATAGCACCGACTTCTGTACGGTTCTCCAGCATCCCTCTCAGCGCATCGTAAATCCCCATTTCCTGAAGGCCTTTCATTAATTGAATCATGCCAAGGACAGCTTCTTTGTTTTCCGTAAGCTCACGCATAATTTCGGCTGCAGCCTGTGCTTGTTCTTCCTGCTGGTCAGGAACTCTTTTGCTGATTTTCCGGATAGCTTGTGCCATGTTCATCCCCCTTAATAATCATCTCATTAATTGGTGTAAAGTCTGTCCGATTCCACTTCTCTTCCACTTTTACGCTGATCTGCGGCACCCTGTTTCCATACCGGTGATTGTGTTTCGGCAGCGGCGGCTCTCCTTTTTGTTCAAGCACTTGCATTTTTACACCCATTTCCTTATAAGCCGGTGTATGCGTAATATAATCATGGTAGCTGCTCGTTAAATAGTTAACAGCTTCGTTATCTTCGCGTGTATTCATCGGCAGATACAATTCATTGCCTTTCACCCGGTCGGTCACCATTACCCTTACTTCTACATACCCATACGGAGAGGTCAGGCCGACTAACGTGCCGTCCTCAAGATTCCGTTCTTTCGCCAGTTCTGGGGAAACCTCAAGCCATACATCCGGTACTTTGTGGTTCAGCCCTTTGCTCCGGTGCGTCATGTTTCCTTCATGGAAATGCTCAAGAATACGGCCATTATTTAAATGTAGATCGAAGTCTGCACCTGCTTGGAATGGCGGTGTCCAGTCAACAGGAACAAGTCTTGCTTTTCCATCTGGAAACGCAAAGTTTTCCGTATACAGAAGAGGTGTATCTGTTCCATCCGCTGCAACAGGCCATACAAGAGACTTGAACCCTTCCAGGCGTTCGTAGTTAACACCTGCAAAGAGTGGAGCGAGAGAAGCGGCTTCATCCATAATTTCACTTGGATGTTTGTAGTTCCAGTTTGCACCGAATCGGTTGGCCACCAGCTGGAAAATTTCCCAATCAGGCTTCGAATCTCCAAGCGGCTCCATCACTTTATAAAAACGCTGAATTCTTCTTTCTGTATTCACAAATGTCCCGTCTTTTTCAAGGCTTGGCGCTGCCGGCAGGATAACGTCAGCAAACTGGGCCGTTTTGCTGAAGAAAATGTCCTGCACAACGAAAAACTCCAGTTTTTCAAAAGCATTTTGTACAAAATTAGAATTCGCATCGACGAGTGCCATTTCTTCACCAAATAAATACAATGCTTTCAAACGGTCGTCCTGCATCGCTTCTACCATATGGTGGTTATCATGGCCAGGTTCTGTTGGAAGCGGCGTACCCCATGCTTTTTCATACCGCTCACGCACACTCGCATCCTGTACAGGCTCATAGCCTGGGAACCAAGCTGGCATTGTACCGAAATCACAAGCTCCCTGCACATTATTATGCCCGCGAAGCGGATAAGCTCCTGTACCTGTGCGCCCATAATTTCCTGTAATCAAAAGAAGATTGGAAATCGCTGTACTCGCATCTGTGGCTCCTTTATGCTGGGTAATGCCCATCGCCCACAGGGCGCAAACAGATTTAGCTTCGTGAATCATGGTGGCAATCTGTATCATCGTCTCCTGCGATAACCCGGTTTGTTCTTCAGCATAAGCCAATGTAAATTTATCAAGCGATTTTACGTACTCATCCAGGCCATTTACTCTGTTTTGAAGAAATTCTTTGGCTTCCCAGCCCATATCCAGAATGTACTTCGTAACCGCACTAATCCAGATAATATCGGTGCTTGGCTTTGGATGTACAAGCAGATCCGCCCGCTGTGCGAGCTCGTGCTCCCGTATGTCGGCCACCAACAATTTCTGCCCGTGGAGCTTATGAGCTCGTTTAATACGAGTAGCCAGAACAGGGTGGGATTCAGCAGGATTCGCGCCAATGACTATGATCAGCTCCGCTGAAGAAATATCATGAATCGTCCCTGCATCTCCTCCGCGCCCGACTGTCCGAAGCAGCCCGGCTGTTGCAGGAGACTGGCAGTAGCGCGAGCAGTTATCGACATTATTGGTTCCCATTACACTGCGGGCAAACTTTTGAAACAAATAATTTTCTTCGTTAGAGCATTTGGATGAAGCAATATATCCAATGGAATCAGGCCCGTACTGCTCTTTCACATAGCCAAGCTTTTCCTGGATTAAGTCAAGCGCTTCTTCCCATGTAGCTTCAACAAATTCATCGCCTTGACGAATTAACGGCTTTGTCAATCTCTCCTCGCTGTTTACAAAATCCCATCCCCACTTGCCTTTTACACAGGTAGAGATTCCATTAACAGGCGCTTCTTCAAGCGGCTCGATTTTTAAAATATCCCGGTCTTTTGTCCATACTTCAAAACTGCATCCGACTCCGCAATACGTACAGACGGTTTTGGTTCTTTTAATACGAGATTTTCTCATCGCTGCTTCCACTTCGGATATGGCAAAAATCTCTTTATAGCCCGGTTCTACTTCTTTCGTCATGTCAATCATCGGTCCAAGAATTTTAGGCGGGATGGCCGTTAAGTAGCCGGCTTCTCCAAGCATCGATTTTTCCATCAAAGCGTTACAAGGGCACACATTCACACAGTGTCCGCATGATACGCAAGATGACTGGTCAATAGGTACATCATTGTCCCAAATGACCCGGGGTACTTCGCGGCTCCAGTCAATTGTCAGCGTTTCATTTACCTGCAAATCCTGACAGGCCTCTACACATCGTCCGCACAGAATGCACTGATCCGGTTCGTAGCGGTAAAAAGGATGGGAATTGTCCGGCGGGTATGGCTTTGCCTTGAATGGATACTTTTGATGGGAAAGCCCCATATGCTCAACCGTATTATGTACGGTGCAGTTTCCATTATTGTTGTCACATACCGTGCAGTACAGCTCATGGTTTTTTAAAATTCTTGACATGCCCTCGTACTGCGCTTCCTGTACAAGAATCGATTCTGTGTCCACAACCATACCAGGCTCTGCTTTCGTTACACAGGATCGAACCAGAGCGCCGTTTACACTTACATAGCATGTATCGCACGTCTGGATACTGCCAAGCGTAGGCGTATAGCAGATACTAGGTACAAATACGTTTTCCTCTCTCACAACCTCGAGGACGGTTTGCCCAGGCTTTGCCCGGTACGATTTGCCGTTGATTTCGATCGAAAAATCCGGTTTATTCATTCGTCTTCCTCCGTTACATTTCGTTGAACTTGTCAATCATGCTTTGTAGGTCTCTTTTTTATCAGAGAGCGTTGTTGGGTCAGCTTTTAAATAAGCAAGCCAGTAAATCAGGGCCACAAACAGGGCGCCGCCGGCCGCATTTCCAAGAAAGACAGGAACGAAGTTTTGTATGTAGTCTCCCCAGTCAGCGTGGCCGGCAAAAATGGCGGCTGGAATAATGAACATATTAGCTACGACGTGCTGAAAACCAATCGCTACAAAGCCCATAATCGGAAACCAAACGGCCAGTATTTTCCCGCTTATATCTTCTGCGCCATACGACTGCCAAACCGCCAGTCCTACGAGCCAGTTACAGCCAATCGCGGAAAAAAAGCTTTGCCAAAATTCTGTTTCTATTTTCGCCTCAGCCGTGTGGATTGTTTTATCTAAAAAAGGGCCCGTTTCGGTTAGTCCAACCAGATGGCCAAACACGTAGGCGACAAACAGCGCACCGACAAAGTTACTGACTGTAATCCAAAACCAATTGGCAAACAGCTGGCGGGCAGTGATCTTTTTATGCAAACACGCAATCGTGACTGCCACCATATTGCCGGTTAACAGTTCACCTCCCGCGACAATGATTAACACGAGGCCAAGCGGAAAAACGGCTGCGCCTAGAAATGACGCAAATGATCCCCACTCTGCCGGCAAATCACCGGTGACCCGAATGGAAAGAAGGTAGCCGATTGAAATAAAGGCTCCGCCTAAAAAACCTAATGGGAGCATGCTTTGGAGCGGAAGCTCTGCTTTTGTTTTGCCTGTTTCAACAGCGATCTGTGCAATTTTTTTCGGGGGCTGAAATCCCATTGGAAAATCCTCCTAATCTTTACAAGCAATATTGTTTGCTGATTTAGGAGAAATTATGAGTGTTTTTAATTTATTAAAGAAAGAAGGAATGAAAATGGATAAAGGAGTTTTATTGCAGCGTGTACAGGCGATGATTGTTTCATCCACGAAAAAGCCAAAGCAGATGATTCTTTCTACAGTCAAAATGGCAGATTTATTAGGTGTTTCGCCGGAAGAAATCAGCCAGGGGTTAAATGAGCTTGTAAAGGAAGGACGTTTAAAGCAGTCGAAACTCAAAGAGGCGCCTTATCATGAGGTTTATTTCCTGCCTTAATCATGCGCGTGTTAGAGGAAAATGATACAGAAGCAAAATGTGGTGCAAGCGGCATTCTCTTTTTGAATAGATAGAGCACAATAAGAGTTCTGCCACTTGGCCATACAAGGTTACATTCAGTTGGTGCGGCAGCAAAGCTTTCTCACGTTTTCTCATTCAAGGATCGGCTTATATGAACAAGCTGCCTGATCCCTTCTCTGATTTTTGTTTCGTTCATATAGGAATAGGTTAACCGAATTCTTGAGCGATCCTGGCCATACGGATCAAAATAAACGCCTGGCACAAAGGAAACCGACTGCTCAATGGCTCTTTTCAACAAATGGCTGCCATCTATATGGTCAGGGAGCTCTACCCACAGATTCAGCCCTCCTTTAGGGCTTTCCCACTTCCAATTGATCCCGGACAGTTCCTCTTCCATAATTTTTTTCCGGATTTGCAGAGCAATTCTCAGCTTGCTAAAATGCTGCTGCATTCGTTCAGAGTGAAAAAAGTGCAGAAAGATCTTTTGATTCAGCAGCGGGGAACCGTTGTCTGCCAGTGATTTGACGGTGATCAATGACTGCCTTAAAGCCGGCGGGCAAAGTACTGCCGCAACCCGGAGGCCCGGTGATACATATTTGCAGAAGCTTCGAACATAAATAACAGATCCTGCCGTATCAAATGTATAAACAGGCGGTGCTGCCTGCTTTTCAAAATAAATATCCGGATAAGCATCGTCTTCCACGAGCAGGCAGTAATACTGTTCAGCAAGCTCTACCAGTCTTTTCAGCTGGAAAACCGGCACTACATAGCCGGTCGGATTATGAAACGTCGGGTTTATATAAAAAAGTCTTGGCTTATAGGTTTTCATACAGTACTCGATCCAATCGAGATCATATCCGTTTTCTGTTATATCGACCGCTATAATATTAGCTCCATGGTTTTTAAACGTATCAATGGCGGCACTGTAGATCGGCCGTTCAAACAGCACTGTATCTCTTGGTTTCACAAAGGCCAGGGCAATCAAATGAATCGCCTGCTGAGATCCGGTCGTAATGAGAACATTTTCAGGTGCTGCGTATGTTTTATGTATGTTCTTGAACTACCACCCACTTACCTGACGGTTGAAGTGGGGGATTCCTGGGCAAGGGGATCTTCGACCCCCAGTAATCAGGCTAACCCCGTATTCCAACGGTTTTATGACCAATCTTAAATAGACTGAAGTGAAAGAAGCCGAAGGGCTTCTTTTTTAATATTCAGGCTCGCATTCAGGTCCCGGTCGTGACGCACACCGCAGGACGGACACTCCCACACCCGGACAGCGAGATTTTTTACATCCTTATGCTGGTGCCCGCACCCGGAACAGAACTGGCTTGATGGGAAGAACGGATCGACTTTTATGATCGTCCGTCCGTACCACTTCGCTTTGTAAGCGAGCATTTCGTTGAACCTCGACCATGACGCATCGTGAATCCCCTTGCTTAGTTTTTTGTTTTGGACAAGATTCTTCACTGACAAATTCTCCACCGCGATCACTTGGTTTTCATGAACGAGCCTGGTCGTCAGCTTGTGAAGAAAATCTTCTCTTGTGTGTTTGATTTTTTCGTGCAGTTTAGCAATCTGGGCTTTATTTTTTCCCCACGATTTCGAACCTTCTTTTTTACGTGCAAACGCACGCTGAAGAAAGGCTAACCGTTTTTCGTATTTTTGATAGTATTTCGGGTTGGCAATGGATTCACCGTTGGAGAGCACGGCAAACTCTTTTAGTCCCAGGTCAATGCCAACGGCATCGTTGGTGCTTGGTTTGTACGGGGAATAAGACATCTCGCAAATGACCGAAATAGAATACCGGCCGGTGCTGCTGCGACGCACGGTGACACGCTTAATGTCACCTTCAATGTTTCGGGACTTGGAAAAACGAATCCAGCCGAGTTTCGGCAGCTGAATGCGATTGTCCACGATTTTAATATTGTGATTTGTCATTTTGGTTGTGTAGCTTTGGACCGGGTTTTTCTTGCTTTTAAATGTCGGATGGCCCTTAAAGTCATACGCCGTTGGCGTATAGCCTTCTGCACATTTTTTTGCGGCTCGTTTTTTTAATTCTTTTTTCGGCTGTTCCTTATATTTTTTGAATCCTTCGTACTGATATTCGATGCTTGCCTGAAGTGCAATACTGTCAGAATCAGACAACCATTTGAACGTTTCTTTTAGCCCAGGGAGAAGCTTTTTAGCAGCTGTTTCTGTATACCGTTTTTTTGTTTTTTCGAAACTCTTGATGTTTTCATTTAATATATAATTGTAGACAAACCGGCAGCAGCCGATCGTTTGGTTAATCAGTTGCTTTTGCTCGTCACTTGGATGGATTTTAAACCGAAAGGCTTTAAAATGAAGGTTCTTTGTTTCATCTGTTTTGGTTTTCATCATTTTCCCCACCCCCCCTGAACGTTTGTTCTATACCTAATTATACCATTTTAGCAATAGTGCGTTCAAGGAAAAAGAATGACTGAAAGAGCAGCGATTCATCCCCCACTTAGCGAGCTTGAAGTGGGAGTGTTCTCGCCGAAAATGATAAAGTAATGCGCCAGTGATTCACGTAATTCGGGGTCTCCTTCTACAGTAGCATAGGTTGCCAGCACCTTCGGATACAGGTCAAATACCTTTTTCACATAATGAGACAAGTAATGGTTTGGCAGCAAATTAGGATCGATAAACGCCTGCGAAAATTGGTATTTAACAGAAGCAGCATGAAGGGCAGCAAGCTGGTTTTCTTTTCGATACGCAGTCACAATTGGCATATCTGCTTCTTCTTGTCTGAAGGTTCCGCTCTTTACGTAGTAGCCTTTTTTATCGACCACATATACTTTGTTTTGTTCTTTTAGCAGTTGAAACGCTTTAAAAACCGTGAGCCGGTGGACGTTCATTTCCAGAGACAGCTGGCGGATGGACGGGAGCTTCTCATGCTCCTTCCATTCTCTTCTTTCAATGCGCTGCAGGATAAAATCATATACCTGCTCAAAAAGAAAGCCGTTCTCGTTTTTTCTTTTGACTTTACTCACACTCCACGCCCCCTTCTGTCCCTAGTGTACCACGCAGTTTCTTCGTTCTGTTCTGTTTCTTTCAAACTGTTCTATTGAGGCAGGTTTATGATGGGAGCAAGGAGGTTGTAAAGATGATTCTTTTGTTCTATGTATGGATGTGCCTGATTTTCGGGACTACTTTTTTAGCGATTAAACTGGGCGTAGATGCTGGTGCGTCCCCATTTTTTTCAGCTGGGCTCCGCTTTTTTGGTGCTGGGGCGCTTTTGTTTCTCCTTATGCACATCAAAGAAAGGGTTCCCCTTGTCCTGCTGGTCAGCCGGGATCTTTTTCTGATTGGAACCGGCCTTACATTTGGCACGTTTGCTACGCTGTATTGGGCCGAACAGTTCGTGTCCTCGGGTACGGCGGCCGTTTTGTCTGCCACTGCGCCTATGATGATTTTAGGCATGCAGACATTCGGTCTGAAACAAAAAATGCAGCCGTCTGCGATGATGGGCTGCGCGGTAGGAATTATAGGTGTGTTTCTGCTGATTCTGCCTAATCTTTCTTTATCCATGAATGCTCACTGGCTGTCCGGCTGCTTCGCTATTATACTCGGCCAGGTGTTTTACGCCGGCGGAACTCTTTACGCAAGGCGATCAAAAGAAACGGCGGTGTCGCCAATCGCTTTGAACGCCGTCCAAATGATGCATGGCGGGCTGCTGCTGTTTGCGCTGTCATTCTTTACAGAAAACGAGCAGCTGTCTTCTTTAAGCCAGCCGGTTTTTCTGCTCTCACTGCTCTATCTTACCGTTGTCGGCTCTATGATCGGCCACACTCTGTATTATTATTTAGTCACAAAAACCAATCCGGTATTCCCGTCTACCTGGCTTTATATTTCGCCATTGATTGCTGTTATGGCAGGATTCTTGTTTTACGGCGAAGAGCTGTCCCGGATGACGTTAATTGGATCCATTACAATCATTGCCGGTACGATACTGGTGAATGCAGAA
This sequence comes from Domibacillus indicus, assembly GCF_023715895.1. Classification (GTDB taxonomy): domain Bacteria; phylum Bacillota; class Bacilli; order Bacillales; family Domibacillaceae; genus Domibacillus; species Domibacillus indicus_A. The sequence continues at coordinate 28,870 of NZ_JAMBOO010000007.1, forward strand.
GCACTAAAGTCACTGGCGAGAAAGAGAAGTTTGGCTCGAAAGCCATATTAAAAAGTGGAGGTTATCCCTCCACTTTTTGGTATGAAATAGTCGCTCGGTTTCTTCCTTCAGATTTTGATTGATATAAAGCTTGATCTGCGAGTTGAAATAACTCTGCCAAAGAAGCAGACTGTAATGGAAATTCAGCAATACCAAGTGAAATGGTGACAGGCCGGCCACCTGCTTTGATTTTATTTTCTACAGCGATTCTTACTTTTTCTGCAATACTGTAGGCTTCCAGTCCAGTAGTGTCAGGAAGCAGCATAATAAACTCTTCTCCCCCATAACGAAAGCAAATATCCGTTTTTCTGACGATCGATTGGATCGTAGAAACAAGCTGTTTTAATGTTTCATCGCCCATTTGATGACCGTATGTATCATTAATCTGCTTGAAATGGTCGATGTCTATGATTACAAGGGAAAATCGTCGGTTCTGTGCTGCCCAGCTTTCCATTCTTTCATCCAGCTCTCTGCGATTGGGAATGCCGGTAAGCGGATCCGTTATCGCTGCGTGGGTGAGCTTCTGATTATTTTCTTTTACCGCTCTGATCGCAATCGCCACACTCTTGGTTAGAAGGTCCGCTTCCCGATTCCAGTGGGGCCGCTCATCCGGAACTGGCACTGCTTTTCCGGATGCAAGCCGATTCATCAAATCAGCTAAATGCATAAAAGGAGCCGCCAGCTTTCGGGCGATCAGTATCGATAACGCTAACAAAAGAAGAAATGGCGGAAGAATACGCAGCACCAGTTTCTCAATATGATTTTGTAGAACATCCTTCATGGATGAAACTGGAGTCTGCTGTACAACACCCCAGCCGATTTCTGGAATGGCACTGTAAGCAGCAAGCATGGGTATGCCTGCTTTATTTGTTACTTGTTCGGCTCCGCTTTTTCCCTGCATTAGTTTACGAACAACTGTATTTGCATTACCGTCTTCTCCAATGCGGCCTTGATCAGGGTGAAACAAAAGGGTGCCGTCTGGACCGACCACATAATAATACGAACCGTTTTCTTCAGTTGCATCGTTCCCTAATATTTCATTTAAAACGTTTTCTTCTTGAAGATAGATGCTGCCGCCGATCATCCCTCTATACGTGCCATTTTTATCGTAAAGCGGCTGGCTCATTGAAACGAGCAGCCGGCCTGAAGGCCCGATATAAGGTGCTGTAAGGGCAGGCTTCTTCGTATCAAGAACCTTTTTGGTTTCTCCTGTTGTAATCACTTGCCCTTTTAATCCTGTACTTAACGGCGCGATATTCCGCATAAGGCCTGTTTCATCTACCCAGGAAAGCGAGTTAAAATAGCGGCTGCTGTTTCGCAAAAGTTCTAACTGTTCCTGAATTTCTTCATCGCTTAATGTATCCTTCTCTTGAAGAAATTCGGCGGTATCCTCAAGGCTTAATCTCATCGAATGAAACAGTGAACCAACAGATTGACTGATTTTGCTGGATTTAGAGTAATTGAGGGAAAGGTACGTACGCGTAAGAGAATCTTTTTCCGACTGGTAAGATGAAACTACCATAATCAATACAGTTAAAATAACTGAGGCACAGACAAGACTGGTTAACAGGGTGGCTAAACTTACCTTACGAGTAGTAAACAATTGCTTCATTGGTGTCTCCTTGATTTTAGAAAAAGATAATCATTTATCCATTAGCCATCCCTTTATTATAAAACATACAAATTAAAATACATAGTCCTTTAAAGCAGTTATACAGGAACAGAGTTTCTTATTTTCACCTACATAAACAAAGTGGTTACGTTATACTAAACATTGAGGAGGAACACATTATGCAGGCTATACTTATGTTTGCCATCTCAATGGCAATCTTCGGTTCAATCGGCCTTTTTTCGGAGAACACGGCCCTGCCATCGATTGAACTGGTTTTTGTGCGCTGCCTTTGCGCCACTATATTATTAGGAGCAATTTTAATCTTCCAGCTCGTGAAAAACACTGAATCCCCCGTTTCTAAAGTACCGCGCCGGGAGTACGGGCTCGCCCTGCTGTGCGGGGTTTTTCTTGTTACCAACTGGGTGTTTTTCTTTCGTTCTATTGAAGTCATGCCGATTACAGTAGCGGTGTCTATTTATCATCTTGCTCCCGTGATTGTACTTGTGCTCGGTTCTTTTCTTTTTAAAGAAAAAGTGACCATTTTAGGAGTAGTATTTTTCTTTGTGTGCTTTTTCGGCACTCTGCTCGTTGGAGGAATTCACCAGCATACAAGCTTCACTGCGTTTTTATCAACTGGTGTAATGTGGGCTTTCCTGGCTGCTCTTTTCTACGCGCTGACCTCTCTGACTGGAAAGGGAATTCAAGCCCTTAATCCGTTGTCTACTACCATTATTCAAACGAGTCTTGGCATTTTATTGCTCGTTCCTTTCGTCGATTGGGCGAACTTTACCGCGCTTACGTTAGAAAATTGGATCTATATTCTGATCACCGGATTTATTCATACAGGCTTCGTCTTTTATTTGTTTTTCCGCAGCCTGCGCCAACTATCGGCTCAAACGATCGCACTGCTTGTTTTTATTGACCCGATCGTAGCGATTTTGCTGGATGTATCGGTTCTCCATTACCGGCCTGATCTTTATCAAATTCTCGGCATCATCCTCGTTTTCGTCGGTATCAGCTACTCTCCTAAAAAAGAAAAACGAATGAAAAAACAAGCTGCATGAACACCTATATTGTTCACGCAGCTTGTTCTAATTAAATACCCGGATAGTCGTTTAACGATTTTTCAGTAAAGTTGCCTCATACCAATTAAATCCCTGCTTTTCGATTTCTTGAACAAAATGGTGTTTTCCAGCTATATAGTCTGCTATATCGTTTGGATATTGAGCAGCCAGCTCACTCTTGAGTTTTCCATGTTTTGTTCGCACACCTCTAGATGGGCTCTTATGTAATCGCGAAATGCTAAGTGTCGTACAATGTGTTGGCTTCCTGACTGATACACATGGACATGATACGTGCGCAAGCTGTCCCCTTTCCCCAAAAAACGGAGTCCTGTAATTCCATTTTTCCCCCTAAGGATCGTATCCTGCTTCAACCATCGCTTCATTCAAGGTATCCACTTTGCTTATATCTTTCACTATTGGCATCATGTCGATAATGGGCTTTGCTTTCAGATCTGGAACCGCTGTGCTGCCAATATGAAAAGTCTCCATTAACTCATCTTTTAAAATGATGGAGAGCTTTTCGGTCTCGGTCTCAAATAAAAGGGCCATTCTGTCCGATACAAACACACTTCTACTTTTCTCATCTATTATTTATCCGCTCCCTTTTGGTTCTTCTTCCTTTGAACACTCTTCTCTTTCCTCATGAAACTCTTCTATCGCCTGCCCGGCAATATAATCAAAGGGAGTATACGTATGGCTTGGGAGTTCCTTTTTCCAACTCATTTTACAAACTACTGTTATTACTAAAGCAACAATCAAAAGCATCATAAAAACGATCGGTGCATAAAAAGCCACATTCATTTGGGACTGACCCCCGTTTTTGAGACAAGGATCAAAAACGGCGGTCAGTCCCACCGGATATAGATCAAAACAAGCTTTTTTTAAAGCAAATAGATTTTCAATAAATTCTTTGATTTGAGCCCACTTATTACTAGGCCATCTTCCGGGAAGCCGACACCTTCTCTTATTGTTCATTCAATATGTATAGTCCATGCTTGCTCATGCTTTTAGTGATCCGAAAAACTCTCTTTCAGCAGCCGGCCATTTGCTTGCAATAATACTTTGACACTCCCACGGCTAAAGCCGCAAGCCCTTCACCTTACGGTGAGACGGGCGGGATTCTGAAGTGCGAACGCGTTCTCAGTCCATTTCTGTTTAAAACTCGCCTTCAGTTAGGGGCGGTGTCATCAGCCCGTCCTGCTTCGTTTTGTATGCCTTCGGCATACATGTACCTTACAGGCGGTCCTGCTGTTACCACAGGACTAGGTTAAGCTGCTTGCTTGTTTTTCTTTTTTGAAAGGCCGCTGATAGCTTTTGAAATATTAATGGCCGCATTCGCATCAGCATGAAGCGTATATTGACATTTGACACACGCAAACGTGTGTCTTTTTCGATTCTTTTTGTCTACATGGCCACATTTACATGTTTGAGAGGTATGATGTGGATTCACATATTCAACTTGAATCCCTGCCATTTTGGCTTTGTATTCAATAAACTGCTGAAGCTGATAATGTGCCTAGGAGTGCAGATTTCTGCCTGCGTCTTTTTTTGATTTGGCTTTACGGCGAATACCTGTCAAATCGTTCATTTTGCTGCAGCGAATACCGTTCTCTGCAGCAAAATGAACGATTTGCCGGCTTATTTTATGGTTCAGATTTTTCATCCATTGGGATTCTTTATGTTTAGAGGCTTTAATAACAGAAAGAAGCTTATTTCTTCCTAAGGTTTTTCTTCTTGAAGAAAATGTTCTTCGAATAAAAGCAGCCTCGTTTCCTTTGAAAAACAATGAATTTGTCCCTATTGAAGCAACTGCTAAATAATTTAGCCCTACGTCTATACCCATCACTTTAGAAGAAGAGGAAACAACCTTCGGTTCAAAAGAAACCGCCACAGACATATACCATTTCCCTTTTTTCTCATAAAGCTTGCCGGCACCTAATTTTGCTTCGCCGGACAATATTTTATCAAGCCAATGCTGCTGATAGAGCTCTGCCACAACTGGAACACCGACTCGTTTCTCTAATGTAGGAAAGGAGAGTTTGTATAAGTTGTTTTCTTTTTCAACTTTTAAATTTTGGTTGTTAAAGGTACACCAAAGACGGCGGAAGGCTTTTGCTTTTTGATTTTTCTTTTGTGACTTCACTTCCCGGATGGTTTGGTTAACAATGGCCGAAGGCAATTTGTCCGTAGAAAAAAGTTTGTAGACCTTCGAAGTGGCTTTTGAAAGTTCATCATATTGAAGAAGCCAATTAGAAAAGTCGGTGTTTAATTCGGTCATTTTGCAGTATATCTGTTCTTTTGCATGGGTTGGCTTCATGAGTTCCAGCTTTAAAGAAATGGTTTCCACTTCGTTCCTCCTTTCCAAAAGATTAGGCTGTATCAATTATAACAAACAAGTGTTTGGTATACAAGAGAGATAAATTAAAAGAAAAAAATCGAACCTTTGACATGTCTGAAGACATGCCCGGTTCGACCTCGCTATCATCCCACACCTGAAGGAGTGGGCTTTTCCGCTCGTAAGGTCTGTAAAACACCGAGACGATACGACCCGTCTCTTCGAATCATATGGTTGCGAAGTATACCTTCTTTTACTGCACCGAGCCGTTCAATCGCTTTTTGAGACCTGATATTTCGATCATCTGTTTTAAATTGGACACGGATGATACCTAACTCATGAAAGCAATAACGGAGCAGCAAATGCTTGCACTCTTTGTTCATAGGTGTGCCCCATACAGATGGATGAAACCATGTCCAGCCAATCTCCAGACTTTTATGAGCTTGTGAAATCGCCAAAAAGCGTGTTGTGCCAATGATCTTTCCTGTTTTCCGCTCAATCACAACAAATGGATATTCAGCACCTGTTTCTTTTGCTGTTAATGCGTCTTCTACAAATTGAGACATCTCTTGAAGCGTTTTAACGTGCTGGGGCAGGTGCGTCCAGATATCTTCATGGCCCCCTGCTTCCCACAGCCCTTTTATATGCCCTCTTTCCATTGGAACAATTTAAACATGATTCCCTGTTAATTCTTTGAGTGAATGATTCATTTGCCCCCTCCTTTTCTCTGGATGTTCAGCATATTTGGTACTCGTCTAATCTACTGACTCCTTTTACCTCGTTATTTTCTCCTTTAAAGAAAGTACTTCTTTATATTCTCAGTGCACATACGCCTATTATTTCCATTATATCCAACTCCAGTTTCCTTGTAGAGAATGACCGACCAAATTTTTCCTCGTCGAGCCTGTAAAAATCGCAGCGCTCATAACATTTTTAAAGCTAAATACTTACTTTTAGCTTTTTTTATTTTGTTTGTATAAAATGGCTGGAACAAGGCCATACTGTTTTGTGTAAGGCAGTCCTATTCTCTTGAGTTTATATCCCTGTTACCACCGTGCAGCCAGAGCCCCCTCTGGCTGTTTTTTTGCCTATATCCCTTAACTCTTGGCAAAGAGTTAAAAGGGTTAACTATAGAATAAGTAATCATAGTCGTATGCTTTATCGTTTCCATTGAACTACCACCCACTTACCTAACGGTTGAAGTGGGGGATTCCTGGGCAAGAGGATCTTCGACCCCCAGTAATCAGGCTAACCCCGTATTCCAACGGTTTTATGACCAATCTTAAATAGACTGAAGTGAAAGAAGCCGAAGGGCTTCTTTTTTAATATTCAGGCTCGCATTCAGGTCCCGGTCGTGACACACACCGCAGGACGGACACTCCCACACCCGGACAGCGAGATTTTTTACATCCTTATGCCGGTGGCCACACCCGGAACAAAGCTGGCTTGATGGGAAGAACGGATCGACTTTTATAATTGTCCGTCCGTACCACTTCGCTTTGTAGGCGAGCATTTCGTTGAACCTCGACCATGACGCATCGTACATCCCTTTGCTTCGCTTTTTACTTTGGACGAGATTCTTCACTGACAAACTTTCCACCGCGATCACTTGGTTTTCATGAACGAGCCTGGTCGTCAGCTTGTGAAGAAAATCTTCTCTTGTGTGTTTGATTTTTTCGTGCAGTTTAGTAATCTGGGCTTTATTTTTTTCCCACGATTTCGACCCTTCTTTTTTACGTGCAAACGCACGCTGAAGAAAGGCTAACCGTTTTTCGTATTTTTGGTAGTATTTCGGGTTGGCAATGGATTCACCATTGGAGAGCACGGCAAACTCTTTTAATCCCAGATCAATGCCAACGGCATCCTTGGTGCTTGGTTTGTACGGAGAATAAGGCATCTCGCAAATGACTGAAATAGAATAACGGCCGGTACTGCTGCGGCGCACGGTGACACGCTTAATGTCACCTTCGATGTTTCGGGACTTTGAAAAACGAATCCAGCCGAGTTTCGGCAGCTGAATGCGATTGTCCACGATTTTAATATTGTTATTTGTCATTTTGGTTGTGTAGCTTTGGACCGGGTTTTTCTTGTTTTTGAATGTCGGATGGCCCTTAAAGTCATACGCCGTTAGCGTATAGCCTTCTGCACATTTTTTAACGGCTCGTTTTTTTAATTCTTTTTTCGGCTGTTCCTTATATTTTTTGAATCCTTCGTACTGATATTCGATGCTTGCCTGAAGAGCAATACTGTCAGAATCAGACAACCATTTGAACGTTTCTTTTAGCCCAGGGAGGAGCTTTTTAGCAGCTGTTTCTGTATACCGTTTTTTTGTTTTTTCAAAACTCTTGATGTTTTCATTTAATATATAATTGTAGACAAACCGGCAGCAGCCGATCGTTTGGTTAATCAGTTGTTTTTGCTGGTCACTTGGATGGATTTTAAACCGAAAGGCTTTTAAATGAAGGTTCTGTTTTTCATCTTTTTTGGTTTTTGCCATTTTTCTCACCACCCTGAACATTTGTTCTATACCTAATTATACCATTTTAGCAATACAGCGTTCAAGGAAAAAGAATGACTAAAAGAGCAACGATTCATCCCCCACTTAGCAAGCTTGAAGTGGAGGGGTTCTCGCCGAAGATGATAAAAATACCACCCACTTGAACCGTTAAGTGGGTGGCGGCAGTTCCATTCAGACAGCTCTTTTTCGAAGCGCAGCATAACAGGCTACAACAATCGCTCCCGCTAGACCCGTCAGCATATCGGTCATTGTATCTTTATTATCGTCTTCTTCCATGAAACCCATAACGGCCCCGAGAAATTCAGCACTTTCCCACAGAGCACTGATCGTCACTGCGAATGTTAAAACAAACAAAAAAATCATCCATCGCGAAATTCCTTTTTCTACACTGTTTGGCAAAAGAAGTTTATAGATAGCTATTCCCACAAAACCCGCAAAAACACTCCCAAAGAAATGAAGCATTGTATCCCACCAGCGAAAGCGGTCATAAAATTTCAAGATGGCCCCCAGAAAAAACGTACAAAATATAAAAAGATAATAGCTGATAATCAAAGACAGGTTGAAAGGGATCTTTTTTAAAAACAAAAGTAAAACGGGCAGTAAGCTGAACAAAACCCTGCCAATTGCATCCGGCCAGGTAGAAGAATTTCCATTTGAAATGTCTCGAATAAACACAGCTGCCATTACGACAACAAACGTTATGCTTAAAAACAAAATGACTTTCTTTTTCATGTCATCACCATCTAAAAAAGTTTTTATTAGTATGCCCAGTAACTGCCGTCTCAACCCGGTGATGAAAGTGCCCTTATCTGCATTTTCCTGATTCTTATACTTCTCCACTCATATTTCATTTACTCCAGAGAAAATTTCTTAGGGAAAATACCTATATGGGACAACATTCCATTCAAAAAACAGAGCATATACTTATGTCATGAACAGAATGGAGGGATCCCTATTGGCCGACAAATCAAGAGTACACCAGCACTTGGCCTGGCATGAGACGCTTGAACTGCATGAAATAGCAGCTACGACAGCCCATCATCTGACTGAATTCAAATTGCAGCTTGCGAATGTACAGGACCCGACGCTGCGAGGCCTGTATATGGAGGCGATCCGGAATCTTGAGCAAAATACGCTTGAGCTGCTTCCTTTCTATGAAAAAGCACCAATACCGATGATGCTCAAAGACAGCCTTGAAACGTTCAGTCCCAAGCCGATGGGAGTAAACTTGACCGCCTTCTATGGAAGAAAACTACTTATATTTGCAAAAAATGCTGTACGCAATTATGCGGTCGCCATTACGGAAACTGCCACTCCAGCTCTGCGTGTCATCTTTCAAAAACAATTACAAAAAGCGATCGAATTGCACGCCAAGACGTTCGATTTTATGCTGCAGAGAAGCTATTACCCGGCGTATGATTTAGAGAAGCTGCTTGCTGAAGATTTAAAAAATGCCAAAACCTCTTTGTCCGTAAGACGCTGATATAGTATCATTCCTTCTCTTCAGCTACCCTGTTTTGTTAGTACGCTAAAAAAGTGCTATATCTTTTATCTAAGTTAAGAATTATAAAAACAAAAAAGCCTCTGATTTTCTCCTTCAGAAGGAAAAAACCAGAGGCTTTTATATTTTATGAACGGGCTGCTATTTTGCCTTAAAAGATCGCTGGAAGAATGTTTTTCAATTGATCCAGATCTCGCCTGTCACAAAATAAAGCTGGCTCGCTGTGTATTCTTTTCCTTCTTCTGTCTTGGATCATACCATCCAGGAAAGGTGATTTTGTGAAAAAAGAGAATCGGGGTCTTTAAATCCATCTAGATAATAAACCGTCTCGCCAATATGAAAATCACTGGCTTTCTCCCAGCTAAACGCAACACCTTCTTCGCAAGCTACAAAAGGTTCTATAATAAACCTGTCATGCTCTTGTGATGCCGAGATAACTGACATTTACTTTCCCCTTTTAACATTATGCGTAGATTTTAACCTATTTCGTTCTCTATACTATCATTTAAAAATTTTGTAATAAGTACTTTTTTAACGGCATCCTCAACAAATGGCTCGTTTTTCTTATTGTACTGAATCGCCGCTCCCAGTTTTTCAATATAAGCTCCCGTAGTAAACCCAATATCATCTGCAACTTCATAGATAATTTTCTTCATAGTCTCTTGATATTTTTGTTTGTCGTTTTCACACATAACATCGATTATGTCAATTAATGCTTTTATGCCGGACAATAAAATATCTAGCTCCTCTATTTCTTTACTTTTAATTTTAACTTGGACATCATACTGCCCGTCTTCCTGAAAGTTTGATTCAACTTTCATTTCATGATATGTAGTCATTTCTTTCCTCCAGTACGTAGCTTTGATAGATCTTCAAGCTATTCGCCGCAAATTATGTTAGTAAAATGAGTGTTGCATAGTAGTGAAAAAGTGACTTTACCTTTACTTAAATACTTTGTCAATCTCTTCTCTATCGTACTCCAGTATCCAATGGTTATATTTTTTATACATCTCTTTTATTGTTTCAGCTGACTTAGCCAATAAATCACAGCCCCTATCATCATAGACATGAAAAATGGTCTCTTTTTTAACATTAATAAAAAAAATATCATGAAAAATGCTTGGTTTTATTCCCATGTCTTGGTTGCAAATGGCTTTTAACAGAGGAATATATTTAATGTCTGATGTTTTACACTTAAGAGTAAATCTATGCGTTTTGTACTTGCCGTCTTCATCATCTTCAGGGAAAACATAGGGTATTTCCGTGTGCTTTAACTTGTACAGGACAGATTTATCCTTTACATATAGAGAAAAAATGTTTAGTCTGTGCTTGAACGTACCATTATCTCCGAAATCATTTACATTCGCTACTACAAAAATCTCTTCTTCTGGAGAATGTAAGGATCTAAATAAGGTGATGGCCCTTTCGTAAACTCCTTTGAGATAAAAACATTCTTTAGCACAATCCTCTTTGGTCCAATTCACACCCAATTCAAAGCGAATACCAACATCCCAGCTATAAAATAAAGGAGGCCTAAGAGATAAGTTTGGAAAATTGACTTTCATATAATTTTTAAATTCCATATGGTTAACTCCTATCATTTTAACAATCCTTTCCTTGAGTGATCCTGTCCTGTTAATTTAACAAGAATCATTACTTACTGTTTCTTCTCAATTGGTTCTCAGCTTCTTTCACGATAGTTACAATTAAGGCTGCCTTGCTTAAATTTGAATGATTGTCTCCATACCGAAAATCATCTATCATATCACTAATATAGCACCATTCTTCTAGGTCCCCAGGGTAGTCAAGATCATGAACCACTTCATATATTTGATAAGCTATATCCAAGGCATTTTCTTCATCTTCTAATATCTTTTTTGATAAATGCCGAATGTAATAGACAGCACCCTCTTCATATGATGGTTCCTGCAAATCCAACTCACTTAAAGCCCTTCTAAAGTAATCTTCTGACTCAAAAATATTAAGTGGTTCTCTTAGAGTAGAGAGGATATTCAGGGAAAATGATGAACAATCATTTTCTAACATTTTCAAAGCCCAATTAATATAATCAATAGACTTAACATCACCTTTGTACTGTTTATAAAACAAAAGGAAAGTATCCATTTCCCTACCCCTTGAAAGTTTTTTCGCTTATTATATCAAACGTCAGAACTTAAGTGACGGTCTGGTGCCTTTTCAACTAACCTGTTCTATTTGTTCAACAAAAAAATCAATAATATTTTTAACAGGCTTTTCTTTTAAGGCGGTTATCAAAAAGCCTTTTAATCAACAAATTCGGGCGACTCCTATCTAGCTGAGATTAGTGCTGCTTATCTGTCTAAGTGAACTGTTAAACAACAATTTGAGTTATTATACTTTTAATGGTTAGTCCCAGCTAAACCACCAAATTGATATTTTTTAAATGTAAAAGAGGACCCATTGTTTGCTCTTTTCTTTATTCCCTTTTTAACTAAAGCTTCGATTAATAAAATAAAAAATCCCGAACCAAACAGATGTGATATGGTATTCTGAATAATATGTGTTAACAAATAATACATTTGGGTTGACTATTAACTTTAATTGAACCTGTAAATGAGGGAGAACTATGTATAAGCTGCGAGGTCATCACCTCTTTTGCCTTCTGGGCTACCGGGGAATGGGCTATTCCGAAGAATACGTCGAAAATATGACACGTTTGCACCAAACGTTGAGAGATCACCCTAATACGCTCATTCACCTTGTAAATGGCCCTGATCAGTTGTGTGAAAAATACCCCAATTCAGGTGTATACCATTGCCAGGACAACAGTATTTATGAAAGGGATGCCGCTATTTTGGAGAAAATGGGGCTTAAAATCGGACAAATTTTAAGCTGGAAGGATATTGAGTCGTGTATCCGAAAGTTTGTGGTCCCCTCTGATGTTCAGGTTATATGTGAAACCTGTTCCTGGCGGTCATATGGAGTTTGTGAAGAAGGTATTCAAGAGATTCATGAAGGGAAAAGGTTGAGGAAAATTCAATAATCCCCCTCTTCCCTTTTATTAATCCTTCCATTTTGAGAGCAACTTCTTCTGTGCAATCATGGTGAACCAGCATTTCTTTACCGTTAAGACTATTTACTAGAGAAAAACGTAAGCAGCACCTGATAAGAGATATCACTCAAATAAGGAAGGAGATTTATCACTGAAGGCTGCATCCTTTCTTCTGAGCCATGCATTTAATATTTAGCATTAAAAAACCAGGCTCCATTCCTTGATAGAGAAGGAATAGCGCCTGGTTTTTCTGTTGGTTTAAGTAATCCGTATTATTTAAATGTATACATACCCACCTACTTCTTTTTTACAGACATGGCGGCAATTGCAGATTCATTGAATCCTTTAGCAATCAGCCAGACGGCTAAAATCATTTCATTAGCTGCTACCGGCAGTGCCAAAACAGCACCCCAAACCGAAACTTGTTCAATAACACCGAACATAACTAACAGGGCACAAAGGAAAACAAGGGCTGCCCCCGTCATTCCTAGGATGGGTATGAATCTCGGTACGAGCTTGGATTTATAAAAGATATAACTGTACATCACGGTATTGATACCGAGCATAAAATTGGGGCCAAGCAGGAATGTCCAGTCATGTATTGCTTTTAATACGGTGCCCGAAGTTTGAAAAGATGCGGTATCCAGAGCTCCTGCCGCTGCAAATTCCCGGCTTAAGGTCAACAGCGACAGCACGCTGATGACACCAACCGTAATGACAACCGCTTCAAGAAACCGGAAGCAGACATGCCAAAGAGCGATCGTTTCATTATACCTTCTTAAAATTGGAAACATGGTGGTTGCCGTACCAACCGCTGAAACGACAAGAATTAATTCCATCAACGCCCCCATTATCACCTGGTCGGCTTGTTCAGCACCTTTAGTCAGGTAATCAGGACTATTTAGGATAGGATCATATAAAATAACACCAATTATCGCCGTCACAGCGGCAAGTATAAACAGTACACCGACAATTTTTGCTGCTTTTTTGTTTGAATTCATTTCTATCTCCTTCTTTCCACAAATTCTCAAACGGTAAAGCAGAAACAATCATCGGTCTTACAGCTTCGAGTTGTCCCCATAAAAGAATACTTCTTCCAGCGGTAAGTTAAAGGCGCGAGCAATGCGAAAAGCCAGTTCCAAAGATGGGGAGTAATTTCCCTTCTCAAGAGCTACGATAGTCTGTCTTGTTACGCCTGCCTTGTCAGCCAGTTGCTGCTGGGTCATTTCATTATGGTTGAATCGTAATTTTCGAATGTGATTGCCGACAAGATGTTTGCCCATATTAAATTCCTTTCCGATAATGATAAAGTTTCGTAACGGAGCCGGTCACATCGGAAAGAAATCCTGAAGCGATCAGGATCATAAACATCGCCTGTGACGGCTGATAAATGACCAGCGATCCCATTGCAAAAAGAAAGCCGAGGATAAATACAAAAAAAGAGTTTCGATGTGCTTTCAATTCGATAAACTTATCCAGTTCATCCGCAAATGCTGGTTCCTTTTCTCTGGTCGTTATCCTAAAGAGGATGTTAAAAATAATGCTGATTACGATGTGTGCGGCTATGGAAACCAAAGTTAAAACAAGGACGAAGGATCCCCAATAGCGAAATGTTTCGGTCGACTGAAGTCCTCCCTCGGGATGCTGCGGGTACATATATAAACAAAAAAATCCGAAAATGAGAATAACACTGATCAGCGATACAATGCTTTTCTTTTCTTGATAAGTCATGACTTCCCCCCTTGTACGTTCGCTTTTACATGATGTAAAGTATGTTTTACACGATGTAATATAGACTATGCACAAAGTCAATTAAAGATGACACCTAATTGATATAATAGAACTTTTTTCTTTTGAAAACGCAAAAAAGCCGCTCTCCATCTTAGGACGTAAGCACAAAACGATACATTAATTTAAAAAATCCCTGATTCCTTTAATAACAAGGTTTCAGGGATTTTTTGTGTCCTTTGATGACGAATGGAGAGTGCTGATAATCCCCCCAACTCCCCTAGTCTCCAAAACGTATTTCTTCTATCATACATGGCTATTGCGTGCTGCAAAGCCTGCAGTCAGAGAACGGACGATTAAAGTTTTATGACGGTTCTTACTGTATAAAAGATATTGTAACGGTCCGGTTTGCTGATTGATTTATCATGAATGAAAAACAGTTTTTATAAATATTAATGTAAGCCCCTTACGTTCTTCTCTCCTTCTTATTATAATAAATGGAAAAGGAGGAATTTGATTGGCAATAAGGTTAAAATTATTCATTACAATGTTTGCGGCTATTGCATTGTTTTTAACTACATACCATTCAGCAGAAGCAGCAAATCCGATCAAGCCGAGTCAAAGCCGGGTGACCTATACACTTAAGGATGCAAACGGTGTAGCATACAAGGTTTATTTTGCTGGCGTAAGGGAGAAGAAGGGATATGCATCTTATGATAAGTGGCCTTATGTGTGGGCAGGAGCCAACGAGGGGGATCTTGTTTACAAAGGAAACTACACTCTTTACACCCACAAAGTGGGCACAAGCCATATCAAAAAGTCACGTTTCTATTTTAAGGATTACGAATTGAATTCTACTCGCAAGATGGTTCATGTTTACCCATCTAAGTACAAGGGGCAGCCAGATATTTTAGCCGTTGCCGAGACAGATCATTCGGATTTAGAAATTGCGCAATGGTACTACATGAAAGATGGCGTACTAACAAAAATGATTGATGTAGGTTATACTAAACGCGCGAAGCGTATTGCTATCAATAAATTTCAAATAGCAGGATACGACAATAGCACTGGCAGTTGGCATTTTAGTGATTTAGTCTTCAATCCTAAGAAAAACAAATATAGTACGGTTAATGTAAAACCCAAGAACCCAAGCCAAGTAATCAAAAACTGGCCAAAACACTGGCAATAAAAAATACCCGTCTACTCGTTATGAGCAGGCGGGTTAGTTTATTACATTTTTATAAAATTTCTTTAAAGATCCCTTTACTCTTTATTTTGGAGTTTTTCCGCTAGCTTATAGAAATCGAGGCAATGCTTTAAAAATTCTTCATTGACCTCTTTGTACAATTTTGTTGATTCGTCTAATACGTTATTTAAACGATCATAAATATAATAATTGTTCGCACCTATTCCATAGCGCTTATATATAATTTCGTACTTCTTACCATTATAAACACCACTAAAATATGCATATTTACCTACTTCCTTCGAGAGAACAAAAGACAAATTTACTCTACCTCCCCCCTTAATATCTAAATGTATGCTGAACTGAAACGAAAAGAAGAAAAAGAAGCGCCCCCTCTTTATCTGGATAAGCAGGTACTGGATGAAATGCAGAGGATTGTAATGGAGTCTTATTATGAGCAGCGAGTGATTGAGCTTCAGGTGAACACATTTGGAATTCCTCATGTTGAAGGCAAAGGCATCGTTGCTCCCCACCTTCCACTGAGATGACCCCGCGCAGAATTTTTTCTCTATAAAAAATGCCGCTCGAGGGCGACATAATTTATTACTATCATTTTAGCAGGCAGGTCCTTCTTTGATTTTTGCTTATTCTGCTTCTCTTTCCCCAACGTTGGCATCCCATTTACTTTCTTCTATTGCCGTATCTGCTCTTCCATTGTTTTCGTCTGCTCCCACTCCCTTTCGGCAAATAAAAAAGGACACCAAACACCCTGTGCAACCGGCTCACCGTATACAGTGGATTGGATCACTTAATTACCTGTTTTTTGTTTCTGATGTTGAAATTTGCACAATGTTAATTATGTTTTATTGTTATGTTTCTTTGGCTGTAAATTGCCGCTGTTCCCCGTTTCAGAATCGAACATCAATAGCGGCTTGCTGAGGATTAGATGTCACTTCAACGACGTTTTCAAGTCCGTATTGCTCACGTTCTTTGTCTATTAAAGACCGTCCTGTTTTGGATATTTAATTCCTTCAAGACTTCTTTGATCGGCACTCCAGCTAATCTCATTTTTACAGCCTTCATTTTTACTTCCGCTGGATAACCAATTCTTGTACCCATAGAAAAAACACCTTTAAGTTGTTTTCAGGTATTCCATGGGACTGACCCCGTACCCGTTTTTCAACTTAAAGGTGTTTTTATTTGTCTCACTCTATGGGGTGAGTCCCCTTTTAATAAAAGTACCATAAGGTCTTTTTTGATGGCTGCATGCATATCCTTGGCTTAATGGTCATCTCCCTGCTCAAGCCGGCCATGTTGCTGTCCCGCTAATTCCATTTCATGAAAAAGCGATAGTTCAGAAAGGTCAGTATGATCGTCAGGGCCGACTTTGTTGGTCAGATAGCTTTCATAGCGCGCGTCCATCATGCCGATAAAGCCTTCTGGTTTGTCTAAAACAGTCTGGCCGGTTAATTCATAAGCAGGCAGCGCAGTTTGAACAAAACGCATTTTTTCATGATGGGTAAAATTGTCCCAATCCGTCACGGAAAACGAGTGAAGGGTTTCTTTGCTGATGGCCTGTTCACCCAAAAAACCGGGTTCCTCCCCACCTGTATTTTCAGAAGCGACAAGGGTTTTTCCAAACAGGCTGGAATAAGATCCTTCTTCCCATATAGCGGATAAGCTTAACCCAGCACTAACGCCTATTAGTACCATAAAAACCGGCGCAAGTAGTAACATAAGTACGTATTTCATAAGAGGCACCTCCTTTTTTACGCAGTGTGCTAGGTGTCCTACTGTAAATAGATGCCAGGGATTTTTGCTTTGTTGTTTTCTCGTAAAATAAAGACGTCGTTCCCCGTAACTCCTATCTTTTCTATAAAAGCGGAAGTTTATTCAAAAAACGTGAAAAATGTTTCTTTTTCGACATTCCCATTAACAGGGGACACCTTTAACAGAGCCAGAGACAAAAAACATGCTATGGAAAAATAAGATCAGTAAAATTTAAATCTCAACTACCTCTCTTTTATAAAATGGGCTATTTTTAATCTCAAAAAGAACAATATATTTATAAAGTGAAAAGCCGTACCAGCATGATAACTGATACGGCTTCTTTCATTTGGGAGATGGTAGTTTCCCCTTATTTATTGGAATTTCCACACGCATAACCGTCTGGTTTTTATTTGAATCCATTGATATTTCCCCGCCGTACCTATTTACTACTTCCTGAACGATAAATAGGCCCTAGTCCCTCACTTTTCCCTGTCAGGCCTTTTTAGTTGAGAAGCCGCTTTTAAAAATGTGTTCTTTATCTTTTTCACTAATTTCAGGCCCTGTATTAGTTATTTCAAAATGAAAAAAGGTTGATCCACGTGAACAGTCGGAAAGAGCTTGAACAAATTTTAAGCCAGCACATTATTAATACGGCGGAAGCACTCGAGATTTTAGGATGCAGCTGTCAGTATTAAACAAGCTGGTTCGTACCGAAGATATAAAACCTTTACGGGAGTTTTCGAAGAATCGACTGTTTTTGAGGGAACAGAATGAAACAATGAATATTAAAATTTAAAATCCCGGAACCCTACCAAGAGGATCCAGAATCTTTTTTATCATCTTTGGCGAGAACACCCCCACTTCAAGCTTGCTAAGTGGGGGATGAATCGCTGCTCTTTCAGTCATTCTTTTTCCTTGAACGCTCTATTGCTAAAATGGTATAATCAGGTATAGAACAAACGTTCAGGGGGTGGGGAAAATGATGAAAACCAAAACAGTTGAAACAAAGAACCTTCATTTTAAAGCCTTTCGGTTTAAAATCCATCCAAGTGACGAGCAAAAACAACTGATTAACCAAACGATCGGCTGCTGCCGGTTTGTCTACAATTATATATTAAATGAAAACATCAAGAGTTTCGAAAAAACAAAAAAACGGTATACAGAAACAGCTGCTAAAAAGCTCCTCCCTGGGCTAAAAGAAACGTTCAAATGGTTGTCTGGTTCTGACAGTATTGCTCTTCAGGCAAGCATCGAATACCAGTACGAAGGATTCAAAAAATATAAGGAACAGCCGAAAAAAGAATTAAAAAAACGAGCCGCTAAAAAATGTGCAGAAGGCTATACGCCAACGGCGTATGACTTTAAGGGCCATCCGACATTCAAAAGCAAGAAAAACCCGGTCCAAAGTTACACAACCAAAATGACAAATCACAATATTAAAATCGTAGACAATCGCGTTCAGCTGCCGAAACTCGGCTGGATTCGTTTTTCAAAGTCCCGAAACATCGAAGGTGACATTAAGCGTGTCACCGTGCGCCGCAGCAGTACCGGCCGGTATTCTATTTCAGTCATTTGCGAGATGCCTTATTCTCCGTACAAACCAAGCACCAAGGATGCCGTTGGCATTGATCTGGGATTAAAAGAGTTTGCCGTGCTCTCCAATGGTGAATCCATTGCCAATCCGAAATACTACCAAAAATACGAAAAACGGTTAGCCTTTCTTCAGCGTGCGTTTGCACGTAAAAAAGAAGGTTCGAAATCGTGGGAAAAAAATAAAGCCCAGATTGCTAAACTGCACGAAAAAATCAAACACACAAGAGAAGATTTTCTTCACAAGCTGACGACCAGGCTCGTTCATGAAAACCAAGTGATCGCAGTGGAGAATTTGTCAGTGAAGAATCTTGTCCAAAACAAAAAACTAAGCAAGGGGATTCACGATGCGTCATGGTCGAGGTTCAACGAAATGCTCGCCTACAAAGCGAAGTGGTACGGACGAACGATCATAAAAGTCGATCCGTTCTTCCCATCAAGCCAGCTCTGTTCCGGCTGTGGCCACCAGCATAAGGATGTAAAAAGTCTCGCTGTCCGGGTGTGGGAGTGTCCATCCTGCGGTGTGTGTCACGACCGGGACCTGAATGCGAGCCTGAATATTAAAAAAGAAGCCCTTCGGCTTCTTTCACTTCAGTCTATTTAAGATTGGTCATAAAACCGTTGGAATACGGGGTTAGCCTGATTACTGGGGGTCGAACATCCTCTTGCCCAGGAATCCCCCACTTCAACCGTTAGGTAAGTGGGCGGTAGTTCAATGCTTTTATTTAAAGACGTCTTTACGATAAGCCTTAATCACGTCCCGGTTAACCTCCACTCCAATGCCTGGTTTTTGAGGGATTTTTACTATTCCATTATCCATGCTGATTGCCCCGTAAATTAATTCTTCTCGGAATGGATGGGCAGACTGGTCATATTCCAACAGCGGTTCCTGCGGATTCATCGAAAGTGGTGCAGGAAGAATATTGGAAATGAATTGTAAAGATGCAGCCAGTCCCACACCAGATCCCCAAACATGCGGGATCAGCATTGTATTCCAAGCTTGTGCCATAGCAGCAATTTTTTTGCATTCGGTAAATCCTCCTGCCGACATGAGATCTGGCTGAAGAATATCTAATGCTCCAGTAGAAATCCAGTGACGGTAGCTTGTTTTCCCAAAAATATTTTCACCAGATGCAATATAGGTGGAGGTTAAATTTCGTAAATTGTGATATCCTTCAATATCTTCCGGGGCTAGCGGTTCTTCGAAGAAATGAATTTTCGCCCGTTCACATTCTAACAAGATACGCCGTGCAGCTGCCGAATTATAAGCACAATTAGCATCTATCATGATCATGATATCCGGACCTACTGCTTCACGAATCGCATAAATATATTCAATATCACTCTTTACCCCGAATCCAACTTTCAATTTGACTGCTTTAAATCCTTTGGACAAGTGGCGCTGTGCTTCTTTGACTCCTTCTTGAAGATGATCTTTTCCTTGTAATCTGTAAAAACCCGTTGCGTAAGGCTGGACTTCCGTACGAAAAGCTCCACCCAGTAGTTTATGTATTGGTTTGTTCAAAGAACGGCCGATTACATCCCATAAGGCAATATCTACCCCGCTGATCGCATTAATTGCTGCCCCGTGCTGTCCAAACGGACGAGTTTGGTTATACATCTCTTCCCAAAGTACTTCAACATCGAACGGATCACGACTGATGAGCATTGGTTTTAAGCAGAACTGGACAAATGAAGCAGCAATTTCCGGCGGCTGAAGTCCATGGCACAATGATTCTCCCCAGCCGGTAATTCCTTCATCCGTTACAATTTCGACAATCATTGAACTGCGTTTTTCCACCCACCCTTGAGAGAAAGCAAATGGTTCAGACAAGGGGGGTGACAATACATGTGGGATAACATCGACAATTTTCATTTCTCGTGTTTCTCTCCTTTATCAAAATTTATTTCGGAAGATTTTTATGCCAAAAGATGAAGTTTTCGTCAGCTTAAACGGCTATGTTTTCATCGCTTTCAGTTAATTTGTTTAATATAATGCCATCTTAATGTTTAAAAATAAAATTGTTAATAAACTCTAATATTTCAAAAATATGCAATGTGTCTCTTCAGTAACGTTTTCTGTTTTATAATATAAAACTATGTTTTATAGTATTGACATTATTTTAAAACGGAATTATATTCATGTAAAGTTGTTTTCGCTAAAAAATGAAAGCGCTTAAAAGAATATATCTATTTCTGAACTACTTTTTAAAAGGAGGAAATGATGTACAACTCACTGAATGAACTTTTAAAGGAAAAAAATGAAGATACATTTATGATCCAAACGAAAGCAGCAGGTCCTTCAGGGTCCCTGCCTCTTACTGATAAAATGCTTCGGGAAGCGCCAAGCGGAAATTTATTCGGTTTGTCCCAAAACGTAGGAATGGGATGGGAACCCGGAAAATTAAACGGAAAGCAAATCTTATTATTAAGCACACAAGGAGGTATGCGCGGCGAGGATGGAAAGCCGATTGCGCTTGGTTATCATACAGGTCACTGGGAAGTTGGTCTCCTTATGAAAGCAGCAGCAGAAGAAATCAGCCAAAACGGCGGCATTCCCTTCGCAGGTTATGTAAGCGACCCATGTGACGGACGTTCTCAAGGTACGACAGGTATGTTTGATTCTTTCCCTTATCGAAACGATGCAGCCATGGTCTATCGAAGGTTAATTCGTTCTCTTCCGACAAGGAAAGCGGTTATCGGGATTGCAACGTGTGATAAAGGCCATCCTGCTATGTTAATTGCGCTGGCCAGCATGCATGACCTTCCTACAATTGCTATTCCTGGAGGGGTAACTCTTCCACCATCGCATGGTGAAGATGCAGGAAAAGTGCAAACAATTGGTGCCCGCTATGCGAATGATGAATTATCAATGCAGGAAGCAGCTGATTTAGGCTGCCGTGCGTGTGCGACGCCAGGAGGCGGATGCCAATTTCTTGGAACAGCTGCCACATCACAGGTAGTTGGAGAAGCTCTTGGCCTTTCTATCCCCCACTCGGCTCTCGCGCCATCCGGACAGTCCGTCTGGCTGGAAATGGCGCAGCAATCTGCGCGAGCGGTAATGAAAATGGAAGAACAAAAGATTACCACAAAAGATATCTTAACGGACGGAGCGATTCGCAATGCGATGGTGATTCATGCTGCATTCGGCGGTTCTACAAATCTTTTGCTTCATATTCCTGCCATTGCCCATGCTGCGGGACTATATATTCCGACCGTGCAAGACTGGAACAACGTAAACAAACAAGTGCCGCGAATCGTCAGTGTCCTTCCAAACGGACCCGTACACCATCCGACTGTAAGAGCGTACCTTGCAGGAGGTGTTCCTGAAGTCATGCTTCAACTTCGGCCCCTTGGCGTTCTAGATGAAACGGTCATGACTGTGACTGGCGAAACATTAGGCAGCGTGCTGGATTGGTGGGAACAATCTGAAAGACGCCAACAAATGAAAAAACGTTTAAAAGAAGCGGATTCGATCGATGCAAGCGATGTCATTATGACTCCTGCCAAAGCGAAAGAAAAAGGATTAACATCGACTGTTACGTTTCCAACAGGCAACATTGCTCCTGAAGGCGCGGTGATCAAGTCAACATCCATCGATCCTTCTATGCTTGATGAAAACGGTGTGTACATCCATCGTGGAACAGCTAAAGTGTTCACGAGCGAAAAAGAGGCGATCCGTGCCATAAAAAATGGAGAGATTCATAAAGGGGATATTATGGCTGTGATTGGCCGCGGACCTCTTGGTACAGGCATGGAAGAAACGTATCAGCTTACATCTGCCTTGAAACATTTATCCTACGGAAAGCATGTCACCCTCCTTACAGATGCACGCTTTTCCGGCGTTTCTACAGGAGCCTGCATTGGCCATATCGGTCCTGAAGGTCTCGCCGGCGGTCCGATTGGAAAACTTCGTACCGGGGATATTATAGACGTGCGAATTGATACGAAAAAGCTGGAAGGTCATTTGAATATGATTGGTTTTTCCGATGGGGGCAACAGCCCTGAAGACGGGAAAGCTATTCTAGAGATGCGTGAAGTCCATCCAGAAATGAAGCCCGATCCAGACCTACCTGACGATACACGCTTGTGGGCAGCCTTACAATCCGTAAGCGGAGGCACTTGGAAGGGTAGCGTTTACGATGTAAACCGCATTATCGAGGTGCTAAAAGCAGGAGAAGAAGCATTATCGCAATTAAAAAAAGAGAAACATTCTATGGAAATATAACTAAATAATCTGGTTAAGGAAAGACACGCTCTAATGAACAAACCTATTCGTAAAATGATTAAATAACTTAAAGTGCTGCAAACCAAAATGTAAAGTTTGCAGCGCTATTTTATTGAACAAAAAATTAGCGCCGCATTCCCCTTCAAAATCTTCGGTTTAGTGGGGGTTAGGCGCTAAGGTCTTTATTTCCCTGTTCTTCTATATATTTTTTCATTACACCGATTGCCGGTTCTTACTTATAACCACTCATACTGATTCTCTTTTTATTTTACAAGTGATTTCCATTTTGATACGATCAACGTATTATAAGGACTAAAAAATGGAAAGGAGGGTTTGATCATGAAAGTTGCGAAGTCACTGCTGCACAAAATCACAAACCAGACGGAAATCTTCAATGCTACACTGGATATTTATAATGATGCCCTGTCTTTCATCATTCAAGTGATCGACAAAGAGTTTGATAATACCGACGAACTGACAACTAAATCAATTGTACCTGCAGTAGAAAAACTGATTCACGCAACCAAATCAAACCCTCAACCTAAATACAAAGAGTTTAAGGATCGTTTTTACAAATTTCCGTCCTACTTCCGCCGAAGTGCCATTGCTTCTGCTTTTGGCAAAGTAAAGAGCTTTCGCTCTAACTATCAAAATTGGCAAGAAGAGCAGAAATACGCTCTTTCCGAAGGAAAAAAGTTTAAGAAACAGCCTCCGCGCCTGCAGGCGGAACATAAAGAATTCCCTGTTTTTTATCGCGGAAACATGTTCAACAGGACGTCTGATACGACTGCACAAATCAAGGTATTTCACCAGAATGACTGGGTATGGACAGATATCGAATTTAAAGAGCAGGACCTTTATAAACGCGGTGTCTGGAAATGGAAAGAGAACAACCCTAAGCTGATTAAGCGTGGAAAGAAATTCTTCCTTTCTATCAGTTATGAAAATAAAGTTACTCTAACAAAAACGCCTATTCAAGAGCAAAAAGTGTGTGCGGTAGATCTCGGACTGACGAATTCTGCGGTTTGCTCGGTTATCGATGCAAAGGGCACTGTCTTAGACCGGACATTTATTGACCAGCCTAAAGAAAAAGACCGTCTGCAGACGTTAACGAATAAACTGCGGAAAGCCCAGCGGGCAAGCGGCCGTATTCATGCACCAAATTTTTGGCGGCAGATCAATGGGTACCAGCAGCATATTGTCCGCCACACCAGCCATAATATTGTAAAATTCGCAGCAAAGCACGGCTGTGACGTCATTGTATTCGAGTACTTAGGCAGAATGAAAATCCCCAAAGGATTTTATGGAGCCCGGAAACTTCGCTTTAAGCTTCACGGGTGGCGAAAAATAGCCATTCAGAACAAAGTGGAAGAAATGGCGCACTGCCTGGGTATTCGCATTTCCCGGATCAATCCGCGAAACACCAGCGCCTTAGCGTTCGATGGCTCCGGAAAAGTGGAACGGAACCGGAAAAAAGACCTTGCCACGTTTTCAACAGGCAAAGTCTATCATGCGGATTTATCCGCTTCTTATAACATCGGCGCCCGTTATTTCATTCGGGCTTTTCAAAAATCCACTTCGGAAACGAAATGGTTGTCTCTTCAGGCAAAAGTTCCTGAGCTGGCAATAAGGACATCCCAGACCTTGTCTTCGTTCATTAGTCTCCATCATGCATTCGGGCTTCCGAAGGAAGCTTAACCAGCTGATGTTGTACCGTATTCAAGATAAGGGATGCTTCATCAAAATCTTTGATTTAGGTGGAGAGGTTCACCAAACAGGCCAGATGGCGGAAGAAAAGCGGGGATTTTTGTGAGCAAAACACACGGTGTCAAACAAAACCGAACTGTAAAATAGTTTTCTCGAAAAAATTCTGCAATGATCCGGCACTATAGACCATATTTTAATCACCCAGTGGTAAATAGTTTTCAGCAGAATCGTATAACCATTTGCCATTTTTAAAAAGCAGAAATTCATGATTAACGATATTTTCACCGATTTCCATAGTAATCGAAATCGTCCTAATACTATACACCATGTATATTTTATCTTCGTGAATATGTTTTACTTTAAACAAAATACCCTCACTTCCTTATCATTTCTAATTTCGAAAAATAATATGTCTCAACTTTTTAATGTAGAACCATAGAAAATCAAAAAAACAGCTTCCGATAAGAAGCTAGTTTGGCAGGGATTAATTACATTACATAGCTAATTCAATTATAGTTGTTCCCTGCTACCCATACTCAATGAGCGATAATAAAGGTATAAGAAAGCATGGAAATAAGGGTTTTTTATCTTAAAAGATTACTGGGCAGCTTCTATTGATTTGACCTCTTTTTCACTACTTGCAGTACTTGTTCCAATTCATATTCTAACCTTGGATCAATATATCTTTTGATAGGGGTGCTTAAACTTCCTGTAAACTGTCTACTCGCTTGTGCTTCAGCTTCCATCATTAAGATACGGTCCTCTACGCGTGACATCCCATTAGCGATCGTTTCAGAATGGAATGTCACATTCGTTTTTTGAATCCGTTTGATCGATTGAGCTATATTGGCTCTCGAAATGAGCATTAATCTTTTTTGTTGAAATTCATGATAGGTTTTTTTTAGTTGATTCAATTCTTCATAAAGTGTCTCGGTTTGGCCCTGAAGAATATTCAACTGCTCAGTATAAAGAGTGAGCTGCTGCTGGTGAATCAATTTTTCCTGCAAGGCCAATTTTGCGATAAAGTCCTCTCCTTGTTCCACAGCTAATCTTGCCTGCCTGTCCCTTTTTGCAACCAGGCTTTCTGTTTCATTAATTAATGCTTTTTGTTTATTTTCGAGGTAAATTTGCTGTGCTAATGCCTGTTCCCCTTTTTTGAGCTCCCCTTCCATTTCTCTCATATACTCGTTTAACATCGCAATAGGATTTTCCAGGCTATCGAGCACGCCGTTTATTCCAGCACTGCCCATCGTTTTTAATCTCTTAAAAATCCCCATATTACTCATTCTCCTTCTCAAGTTTTTGTTCTTTCTCCCAGCTGTCTAAAATGTCCGCATTACTTTGATTTATCGGAGGGCTTGTTTTTGAAGCAGGGACATTCGTGACAAATTGCTGAAACGCATCAGCTTTGTCTTTTTTCTTGTACCACCTATAGGCGAATATCGCGGCAGTCCCAGCTACAGTAAGGAGGAGCATCATTACAAGCCAGGAAAAGTCACCGCCATGGTGCGGTCCATGCATGTCTGCATGGAATGCTGGCCCTCCTCCATGGCCTCTCCCCATTTGGTGGGCATATCCATATCGCTCATGACCTTCAGACCTTTCGAAGAGATTTAGAAAAAAGTTGACTCCAGCAAGCCCTGAAACGCTTACAGTTCCCCAGAAAAGCACTTGCTTTATTTTTTCATTCACTTGTTTATCTCCCCTTTCTATTGCGTGATGTATTGATTGTAGTTGTGAAAAGTGAAAATTCAGTGAAAATAGATGAATTTCCAGCAAAATTAAGATATATTGCCACTTTTTAGTGCGATTAACTTGCCTTATAAAGCTTTATACAGAATTCCTTTCTGAATCTGTCCACGCCTGCCTCAGAGGAGAAGAAGGTTCCGAATCCATAAAAGGAAGAGTCCAGGATGCAAAGTTCATTCTCCTTTTAAATTATAGGCCCAAACAAAAAAAGCTCCATTTTTATATTAATGAGGCTTTCATACAAAAGTTATTCGTACTCACACAGGGTTGGATTTATACCCCCCTTCCCAATTTCACCGATGAGATGAAGCAATCTACTATTCTACTCTGCAAAAAAGTTTAACAATAGAGACAAATGTTTAATCCAATATGCTTCTTTACTCATATCCTAATAATATAAATCGATTACAAACATTGATTTATAGAACTGCTTCACTACCTTTCTGTAAAGGAGGTGAAATGGTATGAGTGGTTATGGTTACAACGGCGGCTTTGCGTTGATTGTAGTTCTGTTCATTCTTTTAATCATCATTGGTGCTTCATTCAAAGGCGGCTACGGCTATTGATTTAAATGGCTGAGCGACATTTCAAAGATTCTTCCAGGGTTCTTAACTGCTTAGAAATGGCGCTCTAGTCAAGCTGCTATTACTGTTTCGATGTCACTTCTACATGTTACCGTTGCCAACATGAAATACATTTCCTGCTAGCTAATGCTGCTTATTTGGGTGAACATGGTTTATATTTCACCGTAGCGGGTAAATGATTAAAGACATGGTCTTTCATTGACCACTTGCCCTAGTTTCTTATACCGCGGAGTCCCCCGCGGCTTTTTTTATGCTTCTCTTTATACTTTCTCAAGTACACCCGCTGTCCTCTTAATCAAGCCCATCCAGCATCCGACGATTTACTTAATAATATTAATCTTCCTATATTCGTTTTGGCTATTAGCACTTAGAAAAAAAGCAGGCTTCCTCTCTTAATCACCAAGGGAGGAAGCCTGCTTTTTAGTTTATTTATGAATGCAACATAATATCTGTTATGCTACACTTGTATTCTTGTAATACCAAGTATATTACCGTTTAACATATCTTTAATCTTTAACAGGCTTATTTGTGTTTAAAATATTTATTTTTAGTTATTTTTCCTATGGAGAGATCAAATTCAGGCAGAAACTCACTGTACTGAATAGAGTAATGAGAATAACGTTACATTCGTTGTTAAGGATATAACAATCCTGTTATTAAGACCAACAAGCTTGTTATCCTTCAGCGGAATATAGAATGGGTGTAAATCCAAGGTCATTTCTTTTTGTTATCTTTGTCTTTTTTGTCTTTGTCTTTCTTGTCTTTATCTTTCCCGTCTTTGTCTTTCTTGCCTTTGTCTTTCCCGTCTTTGTCTTTCTTGTCTTTATCTTTCCCGTCTTTGTCTTTCTTATCTTTGTCTTTCCCGTCTTTGTCTTTCTTATCTTTGTCTTTCCCGTCTTTGTCTTTCTTGTCTTTATCTTTCCCGTCTTTGTCTTTCTTGTCTTTGTCTTTATCTTTCCCGTCTTTGTCTTTCTTGTCTTTGTCTTTGTCTTTCCCGTCTTTCTCTTTCTTGTCTTTTTCTTTCTCGTCTTTTTCTTCCCAGTCTTTTCCTTTCCGATCTTCTTTTTTGTGTTTAGGCATGTGTTTAGGCATGTTACATCTCCCTCCTTTCACATTAAATTTTGTTGAGGTAATCATGAGGTAGAAATGAAAAGTGGCTACCTGTTTAAAATTATCCTCATACTACTCTATGTAACAAATGGAAATTTTGGTTGCACAATAGTCTATTTTTAAAGATAAATATTATCTTGCATTCAGCTAGTGGCCTATATGATTCAAATATTCTTTATGATCAGTCACTACTGGGGCTTGTGGCTACGATTATTTTTGTTTTCTTCTGCAGACAGACAAAGGGAGGAGAAATAATTAGATCTTATATACCTTTTAAGAATAAATTGAAACAGATTCTACCGTCCGATAATACCTTAAAAACCACTATGTTTTGGCGGTTGGCGGGCAAAATAGGTCAGGGTTAAGCTGTATAAACAAAAACCCTTGATAATCAAGGGTTTTTACGTGTTTTATCTTTTAAGTACTAGGCAGATTATCTTCTCCTTCCTAAAATACATGTTTCAGAACATCCTTCTTCGTTGTAAAGCCTGCTTTCTCGTGTAACTGTCAACTGTCTTTGTACCACAAACAGCATTTGTCATGAATTATTTTTAAAGCTCAAATTCGCTTTAATACTTTATTCTTTTGCTACATTCACACGACCGGAAAAAAAGACTGCTCCTCCGCCCATATCCGACAAGCGGTCGGGTGTCATGGAGTTGACGAGCTGTTTGGTTCCCGGTGCATCTGCCCACAGTCCTTGGGATACGACCACACCCGGCAGCACCCCGCTGCCGACCGATACAGTAAGGCGGCATTCTCCGCGCGAATTCCAAACGCGTACTTGTTCTCCGTCTTCAATCCCGGATGCTTTGGCATCTTCTGCATTCATGTATAACCGGGCTTCTTTTTCAAGCTGGACATGTTTTTCATTATTGGAAAACGTCGAATTTAAAAAGTTATGATTCGGCGCCGGAATGAATACATAGGGAAGCTTTTCATCTTGCTTAATCGGTACATAAGTAGGCAATGGTGGAAAGCCATCCTGCTTCATTTTTTCAGAATACAATTCGATTTTCCCGCTTGGTGTCAGCAGTTTTCCTGGAAGAATTGGTTTCACATCTGCTCTTATAAACTGCTTTTCCGTCAGCGATGTATAATTGATGTGTTTTATAAATGGATTCTCCGGATAATCAAGCGCACGGTCAATCATTTCTTCATCTCTTTCCCGAAACTCCGGCTCTTCAAATCCCATTTTTTCAGCCAGCAGGCGGAACACTTCAACATTTGATTTAGACTCCCCGTGTGGCCCAATGACCGGCTGCTGAATTTGAACAAAATGATGCCAATACGATGTAAAAAAGTCGGTGTTTTCATACGAAGATGAAGCCGGCAGGACAATATCCGCATACTTGGCTGTTTCAGTTAAAAACAGATCATGGACGACAAGAAACAAATCTTCACGCTCCAGCCCTTTTCTCACCTTGTTTCCTTCCGGAGCCACAACCGCTGGATTTGTGCTGTACACAAACATGGATTTAACCGGCTGTTTAAGCCCCGTCAAAGCCCGGCCGATCTGGTTCATGTTAATACGGCGTGTGTTTTTATTTTCGAGAAAATCCGGACGCTGCAGTGCATCGGAATTAAAAGCCAGATACCCAGCGTTTCCTTTAATGGCTCCGCCGCCCCGCTTCAGCCACTGTCCGGTTAAAGCAGGCAGGCAGGAAATCGTGCGGATGCACATGCCGCCGTTGTCATGGTGCTGCAGGCCGTTTCCAATGCGGATAAAAGAAGGTGATGTTCTCCCGTATAAACGGGCAAGCGTATAAAGATCATCGACTGATACGCCTGTAATCTGCGCAACCGTTTCCGGATCATACTGAACCACATGCTCCCTCAGTTCTTCAAAGCCCACTGTGTATTCTCTTAAAAAGTCTTCATCCACTAAATGCTCCGCAAATAAAATATGCATCATGCCAAGCGCGAGTGCCGCATCGGTACCCGGCTTAATCGGGATAAACCAGTCCGCCATCTTTCCAGTCTGGTTTTGGTGTACATCAATCACCACAATTTTGGCACCGTTTTTCCGCGCTTTTTGCGCGAGCACAACCTGGTGCATATTGGTGCTGACCGCATTCACACCCCAGAAAACGATCAGCTTGGCATGAATGGTATCCTCGGGATTTGTTCCTTTGCTGTCTCCCATTGTGTACCGGTAACCCGCTTCACCGGCTGACTGGCAGATTTTTCGGTCCAGCTGTGATGCACCGAGCCTGTAGAAAAAGCGCCGGTCCATACTTTCCGAATTGAGTACGCCCATGTTGCCATAATAGCTGTATGGGAGAATGCTTTCGGACCCATCCGTTTCGATAAGCTCTTTCCAGCGCGACGTTATTGTCTCAAGTGCCTCTTCCCACGTAATCCGTTCAAACCGGCCTTCTCCTTTTTTCCCAACACGCTTCATTGGGTATGCCAGCCGTTTTTCGTCATAAAGCCGTTCTTTTATGTTGCGAACTTTATTGCAGATACTGCCTTTTGTAACAGGATGGTTTGGGTCGCCTTCTACCTTTACGATTCTGCCATTCTTTTTGTGGACCAGGAGGCCGCACTGATCCGGACAGTCAAGTGAGCAGACCGAAGGAAACACGCCATCCGGCTGGTCTTTGTAAGCATACATCCCCATTCTCCTAACCTTCTAAAATAGATATTTGTTATTTCATCATAGCGCAGGCGAAAAAACCTGACAATAGAGCGGCTTCAGTCTTGCTTTTTCCCAGCATTTCTTTTAAGTTAACGATTTAAAATAAGAGTAAAATTTGGTGTCTCTTTGCATGCCGACTTTTTCATAAAGCGTCTGCGCAGTTTTGTTATCCTTAGCTGTCTGAAGGGTGACAAATTTGGCTCCTTCACTTTCGCAAAATTGAAAAGCGATGTGCATCAGTGCTTTGCCGATTCCTTTTTGCCGGCAAGAGGGATGGACGAATAAATCATTCAAGATGTATGCCCGCTGCATGCCAAGCGATGTAAACGTTGAGTACAGCTGAACAAATCCAGCTGCCTTTTCTTTTTCGTATCCAATAAACACAATCGACTCTTCCCTCTGCAGTCTCTCCTTTAAAAAAGCAGCTGCTCCTTTTTCATCACTTGGCTGCTCATAAAACACGCGGTAAGCATCAAATAATGGAGAGAGCACAGGCAGATCCTTCAGCTCAGCTCTTATTATTTTCATTTGTCTTCCTCCCACTTGATTGATAAAAAAGCTTTCTGTTTTATAGTATGGGAAAAAAGTGACATGTTAAGAAGATACAGTTTTTATTATTCCTTCATGTCAGATAGAAGTGCTTTATGCAGGAAGCACGCGTAATTTATATCAGTACATTTTCGAAAGTGTTTTTGCCATCGATCCGGCTGAGCTATATGATTCTGCCGCCTTCTTCGGTTGAACAGTACAAGCAGGCTGAGGTGAAAATTTATCTTATCGCTCCTTATTTTTCAAAGGATCTTCCTTCTATTCCTTTCATTCAACTAGGGTTCAGCGGCCTTTCGCCAGAACAAATACGCTTGGGTGTTCAACTGCTCAAAGAAGCTTGGACATAGAGCTTTTATGTGGTGCTTTCGCTTAAATCTTAAAAAAGTTGTTTAAGAGAAGAATAGGCGGGTATTATTAACACTGTACCACCAGAAATTCTAAGAGAACTGAGGAGGAACTTTTAATGGCTAACAACAATAACGACAAAATGAGTCGTGAAGAAGCAGGCCGCAAAGGCGGAGAAGCTACAGCAAAGAACCATGACAAGGAATTCTATCAGGAAATTGGAAAAAAAGGTGGAGAAGCCACTGCCAAGAATCATGATAAAGAATTTTATCAAGAAATTGGCGAAAAGGGCGGAGAAGCCCGCGCTAAACAACGCGATAACGATTAATGCCGGTTAAACACCGAAGATACTCACAAAAATCAAATCGCCATTGATCACATCAAAAACGAGCATGCTTCGCTGTTCTAGCATGCTCGTTTTTGTGTGCTTTTGGCATTTTATATTTTAAATCTACTGATTGGTTCTCTTAACTCTAAAGCCATCCGGCTTAAAGCTTCTGCAGAAGCCAACACTTCTTCCATCGCTGCATTTTGCTCTTCAGCCGAGGCAGCTACATTTTGTATGTTTCCGGCAGCCTGCTCAGAAATTCCGCTCACTCCTTTGATCATTTTCGCAGTCGTATTAAAAACGTTTTTTTACGATCCATTTATAAGAAAAGGCAACCGTTATAATAATCCATACGACTGTTGCTGCTATGCCTTTAAACATTTCTGCTTTATTTAAATGCGAGGAAAGTAATTCTATCGCCTGCAGGCTGGCACTGGCTGGATTCAGCCAACCCAACATAGGATGCAGCCCGGCCAGTATTCGAAAAGCAAGAAGACAGGCTATACTGATAAGCGCAATAACCGCTTGCCCATTAAACAAGGTACTGACCATTGCCGTAAAGGAAACAATAAAAAATACCCAGATCAGATACAAAAGCAAAGCCGGCAGCACCACTCGAAAAGGAACATTTGTAAACAAATAATCTGTATACAATAGCGAGGCGGCAAATCCAGCTGCCACGCTTAGGGCAGCAGCGGAGCAGCCGGCCGCTATTTTCCCTCCTATATAAGCTCCCACAGTAACCGGTTTTGTTAAAATGAATTTGAGCATGCCGCTCACTTTATCTGCCTGAATAATTCCCATAGTCGAAACGACAATAATGATTAAGCCCATCTGATCAAATTGTGAGGCAAGTGTACCAGCGAGCACTTCATCTCCGCTTTGATTGGTCATCGCCGGATCAATGGTAATTCCCTGCCCTCCTCCAACTGCTTCCAAAATAGAAGGTAGAAAAAACAGCAGAACAGGCTGAGCAGATCCTAAACCCATGAAGGCGAGCGGCATCCAAATGATTTTCGCTTCTCTTATTAATTGAATCCACTCTTTATGCCAGATCACGTAAAAAGCATTCATGCGCCTGCCACCATTCTTAAAAAGATTTCCTCCAACGTATCTGACCTTCTTGTTTCAAAACGTAAAATGTCTACATTATTCTTCAATGCATGCCCAATCAAATGGTTTTTATATGCCTGCACATCGTCAAGCGTTACTTTAACAGTATTACCAATAAGGTCTACCTTTTGAACATAGGGCAGGCACCGGACGAGCCCCGCCCAGCCCAAGTCTCTTGGCGTAAGGTCAACATAAACCGCTGAATCCTCATTTCTGCATGTCAGCTCAGCCAGTGTAGTATCTTCCAGTTTTATGCCGTTTTTCATAATGACGAGCCGCTCACAAATTTCTTCTGCATCACTTAAGATATGTGTTGATATCAGTACAGTGGTGTCTTTTTTTATATCTCGAATTAAATTCAACACCTCTCTTCTTCCGATTGGATCCAGCGCTGAAACCGGTTCATCCAATATAAGAAAAGACGGCTTATGAAGAAGAGCTTGCGCAATACCCAGCCTTTGTTTCATGCCCCCGGAAAAGGTGCCGACTTTTATATTCTCTTCCTGCTTGAGGCCTACCCGCGTCAGCACCGTTTCAATTTCTTTCAGAAGGTTTTTCTTTGGCATGTCTGATAGGCGCCCCATAAAAACGAGTGTTTCTTTAGCCGTCATCCAGGAATAAAGAGGTGGCTCCTGTGGAAGGTAGCCAATCTGGCGCTTCATAGAAGACAGCCTTTTTCCGTCTAGGTGCACCTCACCTTTATCTGCTGGCAGCACATCTGTAATAATATTGAGCAGCGTTGACTTTCCTGCTCCATTCGGGCCAAGCAGCCCTACACATTCCCCTTCCTCAATATG
Organism: Domibacillus indicus; assembly: GCF_023715895.1. Taxonomy (GTDB): domain Bacteria; phylum Bacillota; class Bacilli; order Bacillales; family Domibacillaceae; genus Domibacillus; species Domibacillus indicus_A. The sequence continues at coordinate 62,395 of NZ_JAMBOO010000007.1, forward strand.
TAAAGAAACATCCTGGACAGCTGTTTTATGTTTAAACGTTTTAGTCACATGTTCAACGCTTATTTTCATCGGGCAGCGCCTCCTTTTCGTCCGATTGTGAAATATAAAATAGGACCGATCGTGTTACAAACCAGAATGATGATCATCCAAAAAAGCACATGATCTTGTGTTTTGCGGTGCCGGTATAAATCAATTAACGCCACCACAATCAAAACCAAAGCAACGGCTATAAACGGCATAAGAATAGGCAGCACAACCGTCCAGTCGATTTCTTTCAATTCTTCCAATCCGTAATGAAGCTGCAATTGTCTCATTCCTTCCACTTTATTATCATTATCGATAATGATAACATTAATATATGGAGAATGCATTTGTTTTTTTGGCTGAAGTTTAATATGATTTCTTTATTATCGTTACTGATAATGTTCTCAACTTTTTTCAACTGACAGTTTTTAACGCTAAAAAATAGAACATTTTCGTTCTCAAAGGAGATTTATATATGAATAAAGCAGAAATATTAATGCACCCAGTCAGAATGAAAATATCCCAGGCTCTTATGCGAAACAAAGAAAACGGCCTGACACCTTTAGAAATGGTTAAAATCATTCAGGATGTGCCTCAAGCGACCCTGTACCGTCATATTAGCACCCTGCATCAAGCGGGTATCATCCGTGTGGCAAAAGAAAAAAAAGTCCGGTCCGTGTCTGAAAAATATTATGTGTTGGACGAAGAAGCCGCCCAGCTTCATACGGATGAGTGGAAACATTTAACGAAAGAAAAAAAGCTCAGCTATCTTTCATATTATCAGCTGTCACTCATGACCCAGTATCAAAACTATTTGTCTATGCTAGAGAAAAAGCAACAAGCGGAAGACCTCTCCACTTTCTCGCTTATGGAATTAAAAATCGACGAGCAGCATTTTGAGGATTTTCAGAAGGAATTAAACCAGTTAATGCGCAAATATTATGATCGAAAAAATGAGGATGCTGATGCGCCAGCCCGCACGATTGCGGTAACGATTATTCCTGAGACTTAATATAAATACCTTTTAGATCCGAGTTCCAAATGGATACTATTGAATAAAAGGCTGGAATAGTAGTGAACAGAATACAACTGATTTTAATAGTCTAAATTCAAATTGAAAGAAACCAACAGCCGATTACAAATATTTTAAAAGTTATAAGCACAAAACAGAAGAACCTTTTACGGTCCTTCTGTTTTTCAAGAAAATATTTAGTATGCGTTATTCAGCTTCATGCAAAGAAGGCGGCAGCTTTTTAAATCCGTTTGTTCTGGAGAATAAAAAAGCGATTCCGATTGCCAGCCATACAGTTCCCAGCAGTAAAGCAAGCCTGTCCATTCCGAACCAGATATAGGCAATGACTGAAAAGCCCAACAGCGGAAGCACAAAGTATCGGATATGCTGCAGGCCGGATGGAAGCCAGTTTGGCTGACTGCCAAGTTTAAGCGGTGATTCTCCTTTTTTCTTAACGTAGTACAGCCAAATGACAGATAAGTTTAGAGCAGTGAAGCCAAAAAAAGCTCCGTAGTTGACCAAATTGGAAATAAGGTTGATATCCATTGTATTTCCTAATATAAATTCAATGGCTACGATAAAAATGATGTTAAAATGTGGCGTACTAAACTTTTTATTTACAGCTGCAAAAATGCTTTTTGGCAGCAGGTTATCCCGCCCCATTCCATATAACAAACGGGCGCCTGCAGCGGTTGCAACCATGTTAAAAACAGCTAATGAACTTAAAAATCCTGCTGTAAAAAAGAGGCCGAAAAGATCCCCTCCTGCCTTCTCGGAAACTTGAAGCAGTACTGTATTCATCCAATTTGCATCATTTACATGTGTTCTCCATTCCGGAATAACCAACATCGCCACATAGCTGCAGACCACCATGGTGACAAGGCCAATGCCAACACACATAAAGATTGCTTTGGGGATATCCCGCTTTGGCTCCTTTGTTTCTTCCGCCAGCGTTGTAATCGCATCAAATCCCAAAAAGCTTAAAACGGCTAGTGAAGTAGCTGCGACCAAGCCACTTACACTGTCAAAGTGAAAAGGCTGCATGCTGAGCAGGGTTCCTGTGCCGGCTCCATCCATATGAACCGCCTTCCCCCAAACTAAGATACACGTCCAGACTACAAATTCTCCCAGCAGCAAAAACCAGATACCCAGCTTATTCATAAGTTCAACGCCAAATAAGTTCAAAAGCCCAATCCCTACAGAAAACACGCCTAGCAGCACCCAAAAAGGGACAGCTGGAAAATATTCCTGCACCATATAAGCGGCACTGACAGAAGTAATGGTTGGGATTAACACATAATCCAATGTCACAACCCAGCCGGCTAAAAAGCCCAAGTGGGCATTCCACCCCCGGCCAACATAGCTGTAAACCGATCCGGATAACGGATAGTTCCTGACCATAGTGGAGTAGCTAAAAGCCGTCAGCAGCATGGCGATCCCCGCAAATAAAAAAGGAAGGGCCACCGTACCGCCTGAAGTGGCCAGCAAAACGCCGAAAATAACCGCAGGTGCCAGTGGAAGCATATAGTTCAGCCCAAAGGCCGTTAACTGAACAACGGTCATGGAGCCTTTTAATTCTTGTTCATATCCAAATTTGGATACAGCCGAAACCGTCTCTTCTGTCACGTTTTTTGCTTCTAATCCCATGTTGATCTCTCCTTTAACTTTTGGTTTCATAAATCAAAAAGAGTTGGAGGAGGATTCTCCTTTTAATGCATATGGTCATGTGATGACTCTTCTGCCGGCGCTTCTATGCTGGCGGATTGCAAAAAGCCAGCTGCAGCCACTAGGCAGAAGCTTACACACATGGTGATCAACAAAGGGGTTAATTTTTGATTGAGAAGCGCCTGATTTTCTTTTGCCTGCCACGCTCTTGCCCCATACAAACTAGCAAGATAAATCATATCCATCGCCAGCACCATCATCGTCTCTTCATTCGATGAAAGCATAACGCCGAGCATGGCGCCCATCATTGCACCCATTAAGCTAGAAGCCTGTGCCTCGATCAATCCGTTGAGCCCGTAATTCTTTCCGATCAAATAAGCGGCACCTGCACTTAAAACAATGGACACAATGGTCGAAAGGGCAAGTTTATCGGTCATTAAAAGAGCGGTAACCAATCCTAGTGTTAAACTGCTTGTCATGCCTAACAGCATCGGAATACATTTGGCAGCTGCTCCTGATGCTCCCTCCCCTTTTCCACGAGAAGCATAAGAAAAATAAATACTGTATCCTGCAATCAGCATCATGTTCATTGCAAGCAGCATAGGATTCCCTCCTTTATTGTGATTTTAAAAAGGGAGCATAGTGTCTGCTCCCTTTCCGTGGTCAATTGTGGCAGGAAGACCCGCCGCTGCTGCAGGATGAAGCTTTCGAGACAGGGCGCGGAAGGTCAAGCGCCGGATTTCGGTCAAAGAAGCCCACCGGCTTTAATTGAAAATTAATATAAGCAGTCGGCATGACCGGCCAGTCTTCTGGTCTTGTAATATGATGATGGCCCATTGTATACCAGACGACAATATCTTCGTTTTCAATATTACGGTTCGCAGAAATATACTTTGGCAGTCCATCTCCTCCTTTATGCTGGTTCGGGTAGCTGCCTGTTGCATGCATTTCCTTTTCATCATACTTTGTCACAAACAAATGCTTACTCAAGAAGCCGGCACGCTTCATCACGCTTGCTTCTTCACTCGCAAACGGCAGGCAGTTTTCACCCGGCATAATTTTGTAACCGACCGGCTTTCCGACTGCGTTCAGGGAATTTGGATTGATAATTTTCCACGTCCGCTGCGACGCCAGATCCATAATCCGCTGTGCTTCCTGTTCCGTTTTAAATGTTTTTGTATCAATATAAAAGGCATTGCTATATGGATTGTCTTCTCCTTTTTTCTCCGGCAGCGTATTGATTTCAACAACCGAGTTATTGATCCCATCGAGCATTGTATCCAAGCGGAAGTTAAAGAAGTGCTGATGATAAGCAGCGTTTAACTGCGGAGCAATCTCTGTTCCGTACTTGGACATGCCGCTTTCATCGAACGTACCCGTATTGAGCATGCCTGTCAGCTTTACTTCCATTTCCATCGTTCCATCCTGATAAAAGCTCCAATAAAATCCATAATCATAGTTTCCGACTGTACAGAAAAAGGAAAGAACTAACCGGCGGGACCGGCGCACTTCCACCTGTTCTGTTCTCCAGTCCGTATGCTTCCAGGCAACTCCGTAATCTTCTTCGTGAAGACAGATGGCATTTGGAATCTTCCGCACGTTTCCTCTGCTATCTGTCATTAACGCGTCAAAGTAATGAATTTCGCCAAGGCAGTCACAGCCAAGCTCCAGCGAGTTGGCCAGCTGGCCCATTCCATATTCACCGGCGTCAAACGCATTCTGCGAATTATGTGCAAAGCTCGCATCGGCATACGGCACAACCATTTCTGAAAGTGATGCCCGGTATAAAATAGGACGGACTTTCCCTTTGTCTTCATATCCGACTGTATACAGAACAAGACCTTCTCTCGGCGTAAAGCCAAACCGAATATTCCATTTTTGCCATTTAATAAAGTGGCCGTCTACTTCAAAGCTTGGCCCTTCCGGCTGGGTGATTTCAAGCGGTTTTAAGTCTGTTCTAAATGTAATGCTGTCAGAGGTTTCAGGTGTATAGTTGGCATCGGTCGGCGGCATTGGTCGGACACCATGGTCTTCGAACCGGTGCACCTCCATTTTGTTCAAGTCGACATACACCACAATGCCTGTCAGCGGATATGCATACCCATTATCGTTCGGAAACTTCCGTACCCAGCAGATAGCACGTGCCAGGCGTTTTCCTTCATCTTCTTTTATGCCGAAATTCCCGGCTGACCATGGATCTACCATGACTAAATCTGGATTTGTAATGCCCCGCTTTAAAAGCGCTTCTTGAAATTCAGGACTGTTTTTCACTACCTGCTCACACTCTTCGAATTCATCCAGCATGACACCTGGCTGCACGTCCGGAATGTACTCCCAGCTCACCACTTTATTTTCTGTTACGGAAACGATGGCTTCATATGTTTTTTCAGATTCATTATCTAAAATAATCATAAAAGCTTCACGGGTAATCGAATCGCCAGTCTGGTAGTTTAACACGGTCTCTTTATCCGGCTCCTTTAGAACAACGGTCACAAACCGGGCTTTTTCATTCAGATTTTTTTCTGTGCGCAAAATGGCGACGGCACTTTTAATTTCTTCTGCTGTAAGGGGCTCTAGCGGGTGATTGACGGCATTTACTACTTGATCGTGTACTTGCATGAATGATTCCTCCTTGTATTTAGCTTGATTTCACTATAGATACATTTTCAGAACAATTCATTGTAAAAAACGGAACTATGTACGTATATATCTAAATTTTCTGTCAAGTTTTCTGACATATTTGCTTCTCTCTGTAATCCTTCTTCCTATAATCATGGTACAAAACCAAAAAAGAGGAGGCGTACCAGCATGCTATTACGAAGCACGGTTTTTCATCCTACTCAGCCGGAAATGATCTCTCATAGTTCTTCTTATATTGAATGCAAGCCTGACAATGCCCTGTCTTCTGATATTTCGCTTTTATACGAATTTAACATCAACGAACAATTGTCCAGCATGCTCCCTGTCATTCCGGATGGCTGCCTGGATTTGCTTTTTTGCTGCGATCCTTCGCGTCCGTTTGCAGTTGTAGCCGTCAGCCCCCGCCACCGCTGCTCTTATCACTTTCGTACCAATGTTACTTACTTTGGGGTTCGGTTAATTCCAGATCAAACAAGCCTGCAGTTTCATTGTTCCGTAAAAGAACTTCTTCAATTTGAACAACTTCCATTGTTTGAAGTTACAAAAGTTGAAAGCAACCTGCTTGAAAAAATTGCTTCTCTCTCAACATTTCAGGAACGGGTCGCCTTTTTTTCTTCTTTTTTATTGAGCAGGCAAAATGAAAAAACAGAAACCTACACCTTGGTCTCCTATTGCTTGAATATGATTTATGCCGCTAAAGGGCTGATCAATATTCGGAAGCTTGCAGAAGCCACCGGATATACAGACCGGTATGTTCGAAAAAAATTCGAACAGTCCATCGGCTTTTCCCCAAAAAGCTTCAGCCAAATTGTCCGGCTGCAGTATTCTGTTCAAGAGCTGCTTTCTCAAAATATAAACATCAACAGCCTTGTTGAAAGCTGCGATTTTTATGACAAAGCCCATTTTTACAAGGATTTTGAAAAGTATATGTCTCTGACACCGGTGCAATATAAGAATACTTATTCTCCAAAGTAAAGCATCTAACGTTTCTGCTCTGCAGCTTCATTTAGTTGTTGTATAAGCAAAGAATCTATTAAATGATTGAAAAAAATAAATAAAAGAGTACATTTCAGCAGCAATGCTGGAAATATACTCTTATCATGACTCACCGTATCGTTTATATTTGCGTGGAAAGCAGAACTCTGTGTTTCCAGCTTATTTTTCTCAATCTACTTTCTTATTACGGAAGTCCTCATCTTCTGTAGTGAGATTTTTACTTTCCCAATAATCTGCATTTCCCTTTGTATGTGCTTTCAATGTATTTGATTGAGATCCGCCTGATCAATAAATCAAGCGGATCGTTTATTAGTTTTTGCCGATTTTTTCAGATTCCAACACCTGCTTCAGCCATTGCTCGTTTTTCATTGCCTGCGCTATATTTTCAATATCTTTCGAAAATACCCGATCTTCTATAATAATAGGCACAACAGAGCGGATATTAGCATGCAGCCGCTTTGAAAAAGGAGATAAGCGCTCTTTCCCGCGAATGTCAGCGGCCTGGGCGGCACATATCGCTTCAATCCCAAGCACTCGGCGCGAATTTTGCACGATATCGTATGCGTGGCGTGCAGCTGTTGTCCCCATGCTTACATGATCTTCCTGGTTCGCAGAGGATGGTATGGAATCGACACTGGACGGGTGTGCGAGTGTTTTATTTTCAGAAACGAGCGAAGCTGCCACATACTGCGTGATCATTAAGCCGGATTGAAGACCTGGATCCGGACTTAAAAAAGCGGGCAGGTCATTGAGCTGCGGATTGACAAGGCGCTCAATCCGCCGTTCGGAAATACTCGCGATTTCTGCCACCGCAATGCCAAGAAAGTCCATTGCAAACGCGATCGGCTGGCCATGAAAGTTTCCTCCGGAGATGACATTTCCACTGTCCGCAAAAATAAGCGGATTATCGGTAGCCGAGTTGATTTCAATCAATAACTTTTCTTTTACATAATGAAGTACCTGCTGAATGGCGCCATGCACCTGTGGAATGCAGCGGAGAGAATAAGCATCCTGTACGCGTATTTCCCCTTGGGTAGTGGTCAGCTGGCTCCCTTGCATGTAAGAGAGAATACGGCTGGCCACCTGCTGCTGTTCCGGGTATGGACGTACCAGGTGGGATTCCGGCTTGAATGCATCCACAATGCCCTGAAGCCCTTCCAGTGTGAGTGCCGCCACACCATCCGCTAAATCAGCGAGCTCTTGCGCTTCCATATAAGCGATCACTCCAACGGATGTCATCGCCTGAGTCCCATTAATCAGCGCCAGCCCTTCTTTTGCCTGTAAACGGACTGGATGCAGGCCCGCTTGTTGAAGTGCTTTTTCTGCAGGCAGTGTGTTTCCTTTATACATGACTTCTCCTTCACCAATTAAGACGAGAGCTAAATGAGCGAGAGGAGCCAGGTCACCGCTTGCACCGAGCGAACCCTGGCTTGGCACGACGGGGTGAATGCCATGGTTTAAACAGTCAATAAGAAGCTGAAGCGTTTCTTTGCGGATGCCCGAGTATCCTTTTGCCAGGGCATTCGTACGGAGCAGCACCATCGTGCGGGCAACCGTATCAGAAAACGGCTTGCCTGCAGCGCATGCATGGCTTCTAATTAAATTGAGCTGCAGGTTTTCCACGTTTTCTTCAGAAATCGGTGTATCGCTAAATTTGCCAAATCCCGTATTGACTCCATACATGATCTTTCCTTCTGCCATCAGCCGCTCGACAGCTGTGCGGCTTTCATCGACTTTTTCCCACGCTGCTTCGCTCAATTCTACTGGTTCGGCATGATACACCACCTGTTTAATTTCCTCAAATGTTAATGTGCTCCCGTCTAATTGAATGGTCATGTGGACCGCTCCCCTCATCTGTTTTTCAAACATCGATTATAAAAAAACAAAAAAGAGGGCTGCACAAAAAGAACACGCGTTCTTTTGTGCAGCCCCCTCTAAACTAAAAACCACTCTGGGCATTTTTATTCTATTCGCTTCTTTAAAAAGGTCTTGCTACTAGGTAAATCACTAAGTTAGGATTCTCACTTCATCCTATACTTTCATTTTATGCATGATTCCTAAAATTGTCAAGGTTAAATATGGTTAAAACCGAACCCCAGAGCATCATGTTCAAAGCCTTTTTTAGGCGCACCGATCGTCCCATAAATACAGATACTGATCCATTCACCTGAATAACCGGGACTGTTAATCTCTCCTCTGACGACGCTGTAGGTCAGTCCGACAGTTCGAAGTATTTCTCCGAACTGAACCGTACCCCGTCCAACTCCTTGAACGGCTTCTAAAATACTATGGTAAAGGGCATGTACTTCACGGTAAGATTCTCCATCAATGATACCGTTGGATTTAGCATTTGTTTCAATGGAGGCAATCACTTTATTGAGATCCATCGCCCCAACGCGCCCAACTGTAAACCGATATCCTCTGCTTGTTAATTCTTTTTTGATTTCATGGCCTGCCGGACTTTTATGAAGCAATGCCAGCAGTGTTGTTAATTTTCCTAAAGGAAATTCTTTTTCGTCGTTATAAGACATTCTTCTTCACTTTCCAATCTCCGTCATCTCTGACAAAATGCCGTGCTTTTCTAGCGCGGGTCAGGCTTTGAAGGCTTCTTATAGGGTAAAACATATTACTTTTTGAGATAAAGCTTACACGAGCCTCGAGCCAATTGAGAACTCTATTTTATTCGACCATTTTTAATGAGCTTGATTATCCGGTCTTCTTAAAAACCATTATTCTTTTTTTGGCTGACAAGGCCGCTTACAAATTGGAGCCATGCATAAACACCGGTTTTTACCGTCTGCTCCACAGGTGAATCTTTAGATGGGTCCAGACACACAAAGTCAATATGAGACACTTTGGGATTCCTGCCCACTTCCAGCAGCACGTCAAACAACTCCTCGGGTTTCATTCCGCCTGGTGTAGACGCTGGAACACCCGGTGCGTTTGAAATGTCGAGCACATCCATATCAACTGTTACATAAAGGCGGTCTGTTCTTTCTGCTAAATACATAAGGGACTCTTGAACAGTTTGGATCATACCTTTTTTGCGTGCGCTGCTTAATGAAACCATTTGTATACCCTGTTTTTTCGCATAGTCAATGAGCGGCTTCGCATTAAAATAGCCATGCAGCCCAATGTTGACAACATGTTCGCCTTTCACAGTTTCCCCATCAATGAGCTGGCGGATCGGCGTACCATTCGCCGGGCCAAGCTCTTTGGGATCCCGGACATCTAAATGCGTATCAAATTGCAAAACCCCTATTATATCTTCTGGATAAGCTTCTTTAATTCCTCTTACGGCACAGGCCGTTGTTGAGTGGTCACCGCCAATCATGCAGGTAGGCACGTGCGGGAAAGCTTCAGCTAAATATTTTGTTGAAGCTTGAATACGGTCATGTGACAGGACAATATCCGTTGTATGCATCATTACGTCCCCTGCATCTGCAACACGGTAAGGAGATAAATCAAGATCTTCATCCAAGTTATACGCTGCAAAACTCTTCCACATGCGGCGAAATTCCTCCGGATACAAGGAAGCACCGGATACACTGATTGATGAGCGTGAGATTGGCGCACCGTATATAATAAGGTCAGGCTGTTGTATGTCCTCCAGCGGTTTTACCCACTGATGTACAAAATGCTCTTCACCACTGTCTGCCTTCCATGACCAGACTGGTTTTTGAAGCCATGAGCCGCTCATAAGCCGCCCGCCACTTGAACACCATTTTTCCAAACCGACCGGACATGGTTCACGCCGAACAAATACTGCAGCTCTTGATAGCTCTTCACATTCCACAATACAAAATCAGCCTGCTTGCCTTTTTCAATGGAACCAATCATATCTTCACGGCGAATGGCACAAGCCGCATTGTATGTTGCCGCAGTCAGCGCTTCAGCTGGTGTTAATCTCATAGAAATACAGGCCAGGTTCATGACAAGCGGCATAGATGTAGTCGGCGAAGACCCAGGATTACAGTCGGTTGAAATAGCTACCGCTACACCACGGTCAATCATTTTCCGTCCTTGAGCCGCTTCTTCACGCAAATACAAAGCTGTAGCCGGAAGCAGGCAGGCGATCGTGCCAGCTTTCGCCATTGCCTCAATGCCTTCATCCGACGCTTTTAAAAGATGCTCTGCTGAGATCGCACCCACTTCGGCTGCCAGCTCTGCACCTCCATAAGATACAATTTCATCCGCATGAATTTTTGGCACAAGCCCGTACGTTTTCCCTGCTTCCAGAATGCGCCTGGACTGTTCGGGAGTAAAAACATCTTTTTCACAGAAAACATCATTAAACTCGGCTAATTTTTCTTTTGCAACTGCCGGCAGCATCTCTTCGATAATCAAGTCAACAAATTCATCTTCCCTTCCTTTAAACTCTGGAGGGACTGCATGGGCTCCCATAAAAGTCGAAACAATGTCGATGGGATGCCGCTTCTGCAAAGATTTCATTACCTGCAGCTGCTTGCGCTCTGTTTCCCAGTTCATGCCGTATCCGCTTTTGCCCTCAATAGTGGTTACGCCGTGCGCTAAAAACGAATCCAGGCGTCTCCACGTTTGGCTGATCAGCTCTTCTTCCTCTGCTTCTCTGGTCATTCTTGCCGTTGCATGAATACCGCCGCCTGCATTCATAATATCCATATACGAGGCACCTTCAAGACGCATCTCAAATTCTTTTTCTCTTGTACCTCCATACACAACGTGGGTGTGCGGATCAACAAGGCCAGGTGTGACAAGGCAGTAAGCAGCGTCAATAATCTCGGCTTCTTTCTGTCCATAAATCTTCTCTAGTTCAGCTGTTGTCCCAACTGCTTGAATGATGCCATCTTCAATCCAGACACTGCCATCTTCAATAAAGCCAATATCAGACATCGCTGCTTTCGTACGCGGCCCTTTTTGATTGGAATAAAGCGTCGCGAGTGCGGCGTGTTTAATCCATCTATATTTCGTCATGAGGAAGATGCTCCTTTGTCCAGCATCGGCATGTGGATGCCTTTTTCCCGGGCTGTTTTTTGAGCCAGTTCATATCCCGCGTCCGCATGGCGGACCACACCCATGCCAGGATCGGTTGTCAGCACTCGCTCGATGCGCTTGGCTGCTTCTTCTGTTCCATCTGCGACAATGACGACACCCGCATGAAGAGAATATCCCATCCCGACGCCTCCGCCGTGATGAACGGATACCCATGTAGCGCCGCCTACGGCATTAATCATGGCGTTTAAAATCGGCCAGTCGGATACCGCATCAGATCCGTCTTTCATCGCTTCTGTTTCACGGTTTGGTGAAGCAACAGAACCGGAGTCAAGATGATCACGGCCAATCACAATCGGTGCTTTTAATTCACCGCTTGCCACCATATCATTTAAAATTTTGCCAAAGCGGGCTCGTTCTCCGTAACCGAGCCAGCAGATGCGCGATGGAAGCCCCTGGAATTGAATTTTCTTCTGCGCCATGCGTATCCAGTTGCATAAGTGCTCATTATCCGCAAACTCCCGCAAAATGGCTTCGTCTGTTTTATAAATATCTTCTGGATCGCCAGACAAGGCCACCCAGCGAAACGGCCCTTTTCCTTCACAGAACTGTGGCCGGATATAAGCCGGTACGAAACCCGGGAAATCAAAAGCGTTTTCTACCCCTTCGTCTTTAGCGACCTGGCGAATGTTATTGCCATAATCAAACGTAACGGCCCCTTTTTCCATCATTTCAAGCATCGCTTTAACATGTACAGCCATTGAAGCCTTTGAGAGCTTCACATATTCTCCAGGATCAGCCTGACGAAGCTTTGCTGCTTCATGAAGGGTCATCCCTGCCGGTGTATACCCGTTTAGTGGATCATGAGCAGATGTCTGATCCGTTAATACATCCGGTATAAAGCCGCGCTTTATCATGGCTGGCAGCACTTCCGCTGCATTGCCAATCAAGCCGATTGAAAGGGCCCTGCCTTCTTTTTTCGCTTCTTCTGCCTGCTGGATTGCCTTATCAAGCGAATGGGTTTTCACATCTGTATATCTCGTTTCGATGCGGCGGTCAATTCGGGTTTCATCTGTGTCAATGCCGATACAGACACCGCCATTCATTGTAACAGCAAGCGGCTGTGCGCCGCCCATACCGCCAAGACCGGCTGTGACGGTAATGGTCCCTTTTAATGAGCCGTTAAAATGCTGCTTGGCCAGTTCTGCAAATGTTTCATATGTCCCCTGGACAATGCCTTGGGACCCAATGTAAATCCAGCTTCCTGCTGTCATCTGGCCGTACATCATCAATCCTTTTTTATCAAGCTCGTGGAAAGTATCCCAATTGGCATAAGCCGGTACGATATTAGAGTTGGCGAGAAGCACTCGTGGGGCATCCGGGTGTGTTTTAAACACAGCGACCGGCTTTCCTGACTGGACGAGAAGGGTTTCATCATTTTCAAGATTCTTGATCGTCTTTACAATCGCGTCGAATGATTCCCAATTGCGTGCTGCTTTTCCAATGCCGCCGTAGACTACCAGTTGATCTGGATGCTCAGCCACATCCGGATCTAAATTGTTCATCAGCATGCGCAGTACGGCCTCCTGCTGCCACCCTTTCGTGTGAAGCGCTGTTCCTCTATACTGAATGACCTTTCTTCCTGGTACCGTTTTCATATGGACATTTCCTCCCTTGCTTTCTTTTATACATTGATGATAGCACGGAGAATATTCCTTTCCGGTTATGTAATAATGATTATTTTATTATTGATTTCACCAAATTAAACTTTTTCCCTTTTTGTTATGAATTATCTCATAAACTTTAGCAGGCTAGAAGCCGGAGCGATAGTCTCGAGGAGTCCGGTGTTCGTATTGCTTAAATTTCGCATTAAACTGGGTCTGATGAGTGTATCCGGTTAAACGGGCAATTTCCTGAAACGGCAAATCCGTTTCTTTCAGCAGCCGCTTCGCTTCATCAAGCCGTACGCGGTGTAAGGTATCGCGGAATGTTCGTCCGGATTCAGCCGCAAACCGGCGGCTTAACGTACTTTTATTTAAACGAAGTGCTTCTGCGCAGTCAGCCAGGTTCCATTGACTGTTCCAGTAGTTCCCTTCAATTAAGCTGCGGGTTTTATCAACGAGCGACTGTGGAGTATCTTGAGAAGCCAATTGACCGCCTGATGCAAGCAGATTGCGAATAAATACTTGAAGCGCTTGAACAATTTTATACATAACCGGCTGCCTGATTATTTGATTGAATACATTATGATATTCATATTCTAAGTCGTTTCCTTCAATGTCATGTGATTTCATATAACGCCTCACCTGGGCCAGTACGCTCGTTAACGCAATCCGGACCATCTCTGGATCTGGATACGGAGGCTCCATTTTTAAATAATGCTGTTCCAGCCACTGCTGGATTTCTTTCATATTACGGGTTTCCAGCATTTCCACCCATTCCCGCTGCTCGAGCGGCGTTAAAAAAGGGTCCATTTCCTGCACCCCATCCTCTTCACCCCCCTGCAAAATAACGTCATATCCTTCAAAAAATACACGCTCGGCCTGTCTTCGCAGTATTTGATAGGTTGATTTAAACGTGGCACCGCTTTTACCTTCTTGTATCACAATGGCAATTGGCTGACTGAGCCGCTTCTTATAAAAACGAAGGAAAGCTTGATAATCCTCTAAATCAGCACGATTTACACTTTCTTGAATGGCTAAAACCATGTCTGTCAGCACGAATACATAGACTTCTTCTGCAAAAGGATACGTCAGCAATTCTTTATAAAGGTCTGACAGTACGGTCTCATCTGGTGTTAAAAAAGCCGCCATCCTGTACGGATCTCCGCTCAGCCTTTGACTGGAGATAAATAAGTCCGCATACTGGATAAACGATTGTTTCGATGAGTGAGAAACAGGTTGATTGCGCTTTTCAAAACGAGCCTGCTGAAGATGGCGGATCACCTCCATAGGCGCAAAAGGACGAAACAAAACATCTTCCGCTCGAAACCTAAGTGCTTTATAAGCTGTTTGAAAAATACGTTCTGAAGATAGGCCAAGCCAGCGGGCATTGTACCTTTTTAGCAGTTTACCCACGTCCTCATGCTGCCACTGGTCCATATCCACAATCGCCATCAAGGGCCTTTCCCGCTCAAATGCTGCATCAAGTTCGGACACACTATGTAATAAAGTTAAGTCCAGCGTCTGCAAATGGGATTTAATCATCCACTCAATTCCTTGTGCTTCAAGTTCGTCTTTTGCCAGTACATATACCTTCATTCTCACACCCCCATTCTGTCTTTTTTATTTTAACAGTTGATTACAGATTTACTAGAATAGATAAGTCATTTACTAATCCACCCTCCAGCCAGTCTTATTGACTCAACATTCCTCCATTCTTTTAAATGGTAAAAACGTAAAAAGCCAAACCCTAGAAAGGATTTGGCTTTTTAAACACTTTTATGCTCTATATGGATGTTTAATCCGCTTTACATTCTCTTATTATCTGTATTTCCCGTGACTTTTCACCAGTTGCCGTATCTTCTTTGCTTCGTTTGCTTCAAACGCACCTGTCCATAAGAACGGGCGGTATAAAAACCTTTTTTAATTAAATCCAGTGTTTGAAAGAACATGAAAGACGTAATTGGCTTGATATTTCCGTCTGTTAAATTAAATAAATTGTATTCACCGTTTTCATAGGTCATACTTTTTAATTGGCCTTTTTCATCCGTAAAGCAAACAAATGCTTTAATGAGGCCTTTTTGCTTTAAGCGTATAATAAATTGAGAAGCCTTTATCGATTGATCGTTTCTTGATTGTTTATATAAAAGCATGAAAATTCCTCCTTTAAATAGGTCCGTCTCATTTATATGCCGAGCAACCGACTTTAAATAAACTATTTTATACAAACCAGGCATCGGTACAGATCTCACTTTTTTCTATAGGTCGTGGAGTATTGAACGTTCATGTTTATTTTGTTTTTTATTCTTTACCCACCTTCTCGTAATCTAGACCTTAAAAATCAGTGATAACAAAAAAAACACCGAAAATGAGCAAAAAAGCCTATTGATCTTGATAGCCTTAACTTTTCAAACCCCTTCTATACATCAAAATAAACCCCCAAATCACAATCTATTTTTACATTTTTAAATTAGATCACATTAACGAAGGTCTATTTCATGCTTTCTACGCAAGGTTTTTAACTCCTCAAAAAAAAGATACTTTCTTGCCTTATTTTTTGGTGTTAAAATCCAAATTTCGTAGTATGATGAATATCTACTACATTATGAAAGGTTGACTGCAATAATTGAAAAGATTTTTTAAAGGCATCGCTGCTCTGTTGATGCTTGTATCCCTCGCTCCTTCTGCCTCTGCTGCTACGTTTAAAGATGCCGGCACATTCAGTAAAGAAATAGATTATTTAACTAATGCCGGAATTATCATGGGATTTCCTGACGGAACATTCCGCCCTGACCTGCCGATTAAACGTGTAGATGCAGTCCGCATGATTATGCGCGAATTAGATGAACCGCTTGGCCAATCTCCTAATCCAAATTTTAAAGACATGCCAGTTGGCTCAAAAGGCTATGATGAAGTAGCAAAAGCGGTTGAGCTTGGTATTATCTCCGGAAAACCAGGCAATATTTTTGATCCAAATGGAAACCTAACAAGAGCTGAAATGGCTACGGTCTTGGTTAGAACGTACAACTTATCGGGCATTTATCCGAAAGGCTTTACTGATGTATCCCTTCAATACTGGGGCTACCCTTATATTTCTTCTCTGGCAGCCAATAATATTACCATCGGGTACAAAGATGGCACGTTTAAGCCTACCTTAACGATTAGCCGTGCTCACTTTGCCGCATTTATGACAAGAATTATTGAACCTTCCTTCCAGCCTGATAACCCGGAAGTAGCGGATACGTATTTAGAAGCATTATATGATGTAAATGCGATTGACTATGATATGGACCCGGCCAAACCTATTATTTATGTACTAGATGGTGCAACAAATGAAGTGGCTGCTATTAATTACGAGACTTATGAAGTCGTTTCTTCTTTAGCCCTTCCGCTGCCTGCTGAACGGATTGCTTACGCCAACAACAAAATTTACGTAACACAGCAAAAACGTGCTCACAGTCATTACTGGTTCGACAAAGATCAAGAAGGCGCATTTGCAGTTGTGGATGCTGTTACTCTGAAGATAGAGAAATCTATCCAAATTAATTTAGATCCGTATGATATTGAAGCAGATGACAAAGGTGTGGTTTATATTTCGTCAGGCTCCGGGCAGCACACTCGAGTGGAAAGCTTCAACAGCCAAACAGGCGCGCTGCTTAGCTCTCAAGGTATATACGAGCAAGGACTAATTGAATTGAATCCGTCTCAAAATAAGCTCTACACTATTTCGACAGGACTTTCTCCACGTGATTTTGGGGCATACTCGATTACAGAAGGTGTCCTTGGTCCCGAAGCAGATTCACCTTATCACGGAGAATATACACTTGGTAAGGATTTGACACTATCACCAGACGGTAAATATATTTTCAATAGCACAGGTCATATTTTCCGGGCATCAGCCGGGGCTACATCTGATATGACGTATTTCGCCAAACTGGACCGCCCATATAGCGCTATCGCTTTTGATACAGAGTATGGAGAATTGTATACGTCCAATAATCAAAAATATATCCAGGCATATGATTATCAGACCATGGACGCCATTGGACAAATGACCACATACGGAAATGTTAAAAAGATGTTTTATGATCAAAATTCTGATACACTTCTTGCCTTTACAACTGTTTACCTTGGAAAATCAACCGTTCCGTTTACAGGACTTGAAGTTGTTTATTTTGATACAGAAGAATAAAAGTATTACCAAAAACACCCCAGCTGCCTACGACGCCAGCTGGGTGTTTTTATCTTTCTCCTTTTTATGTAAAGTCCGACAGTCAAAATTTTTTTATTCGTGATACCAGCATGGAGTGTTTTTTAAGTTGACAGCCTCTTATTAAATTTGAGGCATACATTTAGAGTCTTTGCATAATTATTCTTATTTTCACTATCACTATAGGACATAACTGGCTAAACTGTACTGAAGTTTGCTGTAACTTCCTCAAACAAAAGAGGAGTGACATTTTTGAAATTATTAGAACATATCGTTGACCGGTCTCTCCACCGGCTTGTTGACGAAGAGAAAAATCTAATAAGTCTGCCTTTTGATAAAAGTGGCACAATCCTTGATCAAAATAAACCTCAGGAAACGTGGGTAGACTTGGTGTCTGTCGACATGACTCACTGGAGAGCCACTGCTAAAGATTAAAACAACAAAAAAAGGCTGACAGCTTTGTCAGTCTTTTTCCTTCTTTCTTTCAAGTGCTACACTTTTTTCAGCCAGGAACTATTTTTAAAAAAGGGTCATCCATTTACGAATACAGAAGAGAAGCAGTCACAGCATTTTTTCTAAAAATTCCTGGGCGCGTTTACTTTTAGGGGAAGAAAAGAACTCACGAGGATGGGCATCTTCCACAAGAGTGCCTCCATCTAAAAACAGGATGCGGTCTGCCACTTCTCGGGCAAATCCCATTTCATGTGTCACAATGGCCATAGTCATGCCTGTTGTAGCTAGGGATTTTACTACTTCCAGCACTTCTTTGACCATTTCCGGGTCCAGTGCTGAAGTCGGTTCATCAAACAGCATAATGTCAGGGCTCATAGCAAGGGCTCTTGCAATGGCGACACGCTGCTTCTGTCCCCCCGACAAACGGATGGGATACTCATTTTCTTTCTGGGCCAGGCCCACTTTCTTTAAAAGCTCTCTTCCTTTTGCTGCTGCTTCTGCTTGTCCTATTCCTTTCACTTTTACAGGCGCATACGTTAAATTTTCCAATACCGTTTTATGGGGAAACAAATTAAAATGCTGAAATACCATCCCTACATTTTGCCGGATTTTTCGAATATCCGCTTTCGGTTTTGTAATTTCGGTGTTTCCAATAAAAATCTGTCCGCTGGTCGGGACTTCTAACAAATTAAGGCATCTTAGAAAAGTAGATTTTCCAGAACCGGACGGGCCGATAATAGCGACCACTTCTCCTTCCTTAATATCAGTGGATATCCCCTTTAACACTTCGTTTGTGCCAAACCTCTTATGAAGATCTTTTATCTTAATCACTTCTCCGCATCCTCCTTTCTACGAGTTTCCCTAAGAACGTTAATCCAATAATAATGATATAGTAAATTAAACCGGCTATAATTAGAGGCTCAAAAAAGCGGTAGGTCTGCCCTCCAATGATATACGCCCGGCGCATCACATCCAGCGCCCCGATCACGGTAACAATCGCTGATTCTTTCGTGAGGGTAATAAATTCATTCATTAAAGCCGGCAAAATATTTTTCATAGCCTGTGGAAGAATGATATCTTTCATTGTCAGCTTGTAAGGAATGCCTAGCGCAAGAGCAGCCTCCCGCTGTCCTTTATCAACGGCTAAAATTCCCGCACGGATGACTTCAGAAATATAGGCACCCGAATTTAATCCAAATGCTAAAACGGCAGCCCAGTATGCATCAATATCAAACCCAATAAATTGCGGAAGCCCGTAATAAAAAATCATAAGCTGCAGTACTAACGGGGTCCCCCGGAAAACAGATGTATACACATCCGCAAATCCAGAAAGCACTTTATTATGGCTAATTTTAAAAAGCGACAAGATCACACCAATGATAAAACCAAAGAGGGCTGATGTTAATACGATTTTGATGGTAACCCCAAGCCCCTGTAAAATGTAGGGGATTGAGGGTATGACTTGGGTAAAGTCTAAATTCATACCCCTCATTCCTTTCGGCCAAAATCTTTTATTTCTTCACTTCTAAACTTTTTTCGCCAAACCATTTAACCGTTAACTCTTCCAGCTCTCCGTCTTCTTCCATTTTCTCAATAACAGGGTTGAACTTCTCTGTCAGCTCGCTTCCTTTAGGAAAGGCAATCGCAGCGCCTCCCGTTTCAACACCCGGAATTGAAACCGTTTTTAATTCTTTATTATTAGCCATATAACCTTTTGTCACAGGCATTTCCATGATTGTTGCATCAATTCTGTCAACCGCAATCTCCTGAACAATTTCAGCTACCCGGTCCCGCGTTGTAATCTCAAAATCTGTTTTTTTCTGAAGGTCTTTCGCCATTGTTTCTTGAAGAGATCCAGCTTGAACACCGACTGTTTTTCCTTTCAAATCTTCTACACTGTCAATCCCGCTGTCTTTCATCGTAAGAAGCACAAGCTCACTTCGGTGGTAAGGAATCGAAAAGTCTGCATTTTTCTTTCGCTCAGCGGTTGGTTCAATGGCAGAAATCGCAAAATCTACTTTTCCATTCTGCATAGCTGTAATTAAGCCTGAAAATTCAATATCGACAATTTCCAGTTCATAGCCCAGTTCTTTTGCAATCGCCCTGGCAAAGTCGATATCGTACCCTACAATTTCATTCGTTTCCGTATCTACATATTCAAAAGGGGCAAAGTCAGCAGAAGTTCCCATTTTCAACACTTTCTTCTCGCTCGAAACATCGTCAGCCCCGCTTTGATTGCTGCAGGCTGATAAAATAAGACAAAGGAAAACCGACAAAAAAAGTAAAACACGTGTTTTTCTCATTATTCGTCCTTCTTTCTTTGGGAAATTTTTAATGACAACCTTAGCTTAGTTGAAAAAATTAATATACATGTCTGTTCAATTTAAGCGATATGTCTTTCACAATATATTTTTTTAATTTTCAAATAATTGATTGTGTACATATTCTTTCTTGAGCCCTGGCAGTGAATTTTCGCTTCCTTTTTTAAACAAAGTATAAACAGCGATGAGTACTCACATTTGATGTAATGTTATATAACGTTATTTAACTATTTATACAACTTTCTATTTAGACTGTCAATGGCTTCTTGTGATATATTTCCTGACATTTAATCGTTTTGAAAACTGCGGAGAGATTGCAGTAAAAAAGAAAGCATGCCTTTATAAATACGCAGTTTACAAAAAAGAGTAATTATCCTCTATAGGACAATTGCTCTTTTTACTTTTTTACAAGCATCCGCTGTTTTAATTGTTCGTTCACTCATTAAAAAACGGAGTTAAGTGCTCCATAATCCGCTGATCAACTTCGTCCGGCTTTTCAAAGTATTTCATCTCCGTAATTTCCTGGCCTAAAAAACCTTTGTATTGATATTGATTGAGGATTTCAATCTGCTTGCTTACATCGAGGCTGCCGTCTCCCCATGCCAGGTGTCCGTAAGGCTTGCAATCTACAAAATGAATATGCGCAATCTCTTCTCCGAATGCAGCGAACCAGTCTTCCATTGTTTCTCCGGCTACGCTCATCGCTACTGTATCAAGCATGATTTTAAAAGCAGGCGAATTGATTTCCTTATGCATTCTTTTCGCTTCTTCAAGAGTGGTCACGATTTTAGATTCTTCCGGCCGCAATGTTTCCATCGCAATGGTAACGCCTTCTTTTTCTGCTGCATGGGCTAAGTGGTGGAGCATTTCTGCTGAGCGTTTCCATGCTTCTTCGTTAGCTTCATTTAAATATCCATATCCTGAATTAATCGTCATCAACGAAGTGCCTAATTCAGCAGCTGCTTTTACCGCATTGGTGAAATAAAGCTTACTTTTCTCAAACTGGTCCGGATCGGGCGCTGCAATATTATAAGGATAAATAATGGATTCAGGGGTAAAAGCCACGATTTCCACATCGTGTTGAGCAGCTTTTTGCTTTACCTTTTTGCAATCTGCATAAGACATGGAATCCATTAAAAAGTGCGGAGCTCCTCCCCATAACTCAATGCTTTCAATGCCTGCTTTTTGCTGGGCAGCAAAGAAATAATCAAGTGAGTAAAATAAATAGTGAATATTCATTCCGGCAATTTGGCTGCGCTTGATTTGCGGCATTCTGCTATCTCCCTTTTAACAGATTTTAAGCTGAACTTGATAACGACATAAAACGTTACAGGTAAAGGCAGAAGAATGGTAAAACACCTGTTGTAAAGAAGCAGAAAGAGATTTATAGGGTAAATTGATAGCGTTCACCAATGATATACTGTCTTCCGGCGTGAACAGGCTGATTATGCTGGTCATAGATAATGGTTCTCATGTAAAAAAGCGCTTTTCCTAATGAGGTCTCTAATAATTGTGCTTTTTCTTCATCTGCTAATGTAATTTCCAGGATGGTCTCTCCCGGGTTTTCAGGACGAATGTCATATTTCTTCTCCAATAACTCGTAGAGAGACCCTTCTAATGATTCGTTCATTAAAAATTGAAAACGGTGCTGCGGGTAATAATTATTCTCCAACATAAGCGGACTGTTTCCAGCATACCTTTTCCTCTGAATATAAATCACTTTCTCATCCTCTTCCAGGCGCAAGTCTTTCTTCAAGTCCTCGTCCGGTTCGATCATTTCTTTTTTGGTAATGACGCTGTGAGAAGTCAGCCCTTTTGACTGGCAGGCTGCACTGAAGCTCATCACATGTTCCACTTTTCGGTCAATTTTCAAATTGTTTACAAAAGTTCCTTTGCCCTGCTTTTTGATCAAATATCCTTCTTTCACCATTTCTTCTACAGCTTTTCGTACCGTAATCCGGCTGATGTTATACTGTTCACTTAATTCAACTTCAGTCGGGATTTTATCTCCCTGCTGAAAATCGCCATTAAAGATCATCGCTTGAATGGCTTTTTTTAATTGTATATATAAAGGTTCCAGATTTTCCGGCTTTAACATATTCCGCCCCCACTTGTCCAATATAGAATTTGGTTCTTATGAGCAAGAGTACCAAACGTTTTACTATAGCACAAGTAAGTCTCAGTACTTAACTGTATGAAATGCCAAAGCCAAACGATCCTTCTACGAGGCAGCTTTTGGCTGCATAGGAGACGGCTGTCTTTAATGATTCGCTTACTTCATTTCCTGTGATATAGGAAAGGAGGAAAGCTGTAATAAAGGAGTCCCCTGCGCCCATTGTATCTACCGCTTCAACAGATTCAGGAGCCTGGCTGTAAAATCCGTCCCCATCATAAGCAATAGCAGGTGCATTTCCGCGTGTGGCGACCAAAAGCTGTCCACTTGTTTGAAAGTTTCTTTTCAAAAATTCCCTGGTTTCGTTTTCAGACAGGTGGCTGCATGAGAAAAACGCATACTGTACGTGAGAGATATACTTGTCTATTTGTTCCTGCTCGAAATCATCAGAAAAATCAAAAGAGAGCGGCACTCCTAAAGAGCTCAATTCACTTAACAGGTGGCCTGTATGGCTGTAAAGACCTGTGTGCATGAGGTTAAAAGCTTTTATATACTCTTTATCTTCTTCCGTCAGAATGAGCAGATTTTTCCCGGTTACGCCTCCGTTGTTGCTGTCGAGAAAAACACGATCCCCCTCCTGCAAAGTAACCCGGGCGCATCCATTTTCTCCTTCTAAAAACCGGCTCCTCGAAAAATCAATATTCAGTTCTTTCAAAACGCTTTGAACATGCTCTGCTTCTCTATCGTCTCCAAACGTTCCAATAAACGCTGCTTCAGTCCCCAGCTTTTTGGCAAAAACAGCGAAATTCAAAGCGTTTCCGCCCGGATACATCACCTGTACATGAACGTATTTATCGACAACATTGTCGCCTATTCCTAATACCTTTACCATATCCTTCACTCCATTAATAAGCTACTTTCCCCATATATCTGCGTGTTTCGAGAGGATGATTGCGGACGTTTGCCAATGCTTCACGATATACACACATGACGCTGTAAAATAAAACTGGGTTAAAGAATTCTACAACGGTGTCGGAAATCGTGTTGATGCCCAGTTCCTTCGCATCCACAATTTCTACTTTTTCCGCATACTTTGCTAAAAACTCTTTTGCCCTTTCATCTAAAGCGCGTGTCCGCCCTTCGTTAACGAGCAAAATAAAAGGTGTTTCTTTATTTGTTACTTCAAAAGGGCCATGGAAGTACTCACCTGAATGAATGGAAGCAGCATGCAGCCACTGCATTTCCATCAAAGAGCAGATGGCAAAGCCGTACGCGTGGCCATAAGAAGCGCCGCTTGATAAAATATAAAACAATTCTTCTTTTTGGTAGCGGTCAGCAAACACCTTTGCTCTTTCAGCTACGAGCTCTTCTGCTTTTTTGATAATGCCGTTCGCTTTTTGAATGCCATCGCGGAAGTCTTCATAGTGTTCATATCCTTCTACGGTCTTTAATACTTCAGAGGCAATTTCTAAAATGATAGCCATTGGATTATTTTTCACATCACTGTCTGCTCCCCATTCATATAGAAAAACATGATCGGAATGCTCGATGAGAGCTGCCTCTTTGTTATGTGTTAATCCGATTGTATACGCACCGTACTCTTTTGCCCGTTTTGCAGCATGGACAGATTCAGGCGTGTTGCCCCCATGTGAACATACAATCACGAGAGAATTTGGATTTAACCGCTTAGGTGTAGCATGAACAAATTCATTGGCTGTGTAAAGACCTGTAACGATTTTTTCGGCTTCACTTTCAAGAAAATATTTAGTTGGATACATATCTACCAGCGATCCTCCGCATGCAACTAAATATACTTCTGTAATGTTTTCTTCTGAACTAATAGCTGCAACAACTTGTTCTGCGTTCATTGTCCCACTCTCCCATAACGTTATATAACGTATTTATTTTTTATTACTATAAATCTTTTCTATTTATGCGTCAATACAAATTTTAAAATATTCTGTAGATTTAAATTTTTACATAATGTATTATAACGTTATTAACAATATACTCTTTAAGGAGGTTTTATTTTGAGAATAGCTGCCGCCGGCTTTTGCTGTATAGATGTATATAACAATCTTAAAAAGTATTACCCTACAGGCAACGGAGTCGATTTTGCCGTTCATATGAACCGCCTCGGTTACGCCTCTTCTCTTATCAGTGCCGTTGGAAATGATTCGTATGGCGAGCTGATGAAAGAAACCCTGAAAAAAGAAGGAATCGATATCTCCCATCTTCATACTCTGGCAGGCTCGACTGCTGTAATCCAGCTAGAATTGAATGGAAATGACCGCGTTCATGGAGATGAAGACGAAGGTGTAATGGAGCAATTTTCACTCACACAAAAAGATATCGACTTTATTTCAACTCACGATTACCTGCATACAGACTTATTCGGAAAGATTTTGAACTTCCTCCCCTTCTTTCAATCACGCGGCTTGAAAACCGTTTTTGATTTTTCCACTTTTCTACAGGATGAAAGAATAGAGCACATTTTACCTTCTGTTAATTACGCTTTTTTTTCGTATGAACAAGAGGACGATTTTATTTGGGATTATATGAAATGGGCAAAGAGCCTGGGCCCTTCACTTGTTACGGTTACGCTTGGGGAGCATGGAAGCCTTTCTTATAATGGGCAGACCTTTTACAAAGGTGAAAGCATCCCTGTTGATGTAGTAAACACAGTCGGTGCAGGCGATTCTTTTATTGCTGGTTTTATCCACGGCACAATCTGCGGACAAAGCATTCCCGATTGTTTAAAAAGCGGCGCCACGCTTGCCTCTAGCGTGATCACTCAGTTCGAGCCTTATTAAATAAACCGAAAAGGTGGAAGAAAACATGGTTATTGATGTGCACACGCATCCGATTTTTTTTGAGGATATTTGTACTGATAAAGAAGATTTGCACTACCGTATGGAGCAATTCGGCGTGTTTAAGCAGTCTCCCTATCCGCTGGAAGAATTGCTGATTGAGATGGATTACAGTGGTATTGATAAAACGGTTCTTCTGCCTTTGGATTTAACGACTCAATCTGGCGGGCATATTGTTTCAAATGAAGAAATCAAAAAGCTCATCGATTTATGCCCTGAGCGCTTTATTGGCTTTGCAAGCGTAGACCCGCACCGCCAGGACGCGCTTGATGTTTTGGACTATGCTTTTAAAGATTTAAAGCTTATGGGATTAAAATTACACCCCTCCAAGCAAAAATTTTATCCGAATGATCCGTTGCTAAAATCAATTTACGAGAAATGTATCGAGTATAATAAGCCAATTATGTTTCACTCCGGTATGAGCTGGGAGCCGAATGCACTCGCTAAGTACGCGCAGCCGCTTAACTTCGAGGAAGTCGCTCATAATTATCCAGCGTTGCGGTTTTGTTTGGCTCACTTTGGATGGCCATGGATCCATGAAACCATTATGCTGCTGTTAAAGTATCCAAATGTTTATACAGATACATCCATGCTATATATGGATTCTGCCAAAGACTTTTACGAACAAATTTTCACGCGTGATATGGGTCCATTATGGCTTGAGCGAAATTTAGCCCATAAAGTCATGTTCGGCTCAAATGGCCCCCGCTTTAGAGCTTCAAGGTTGAAGCCAGCTTTAGAAAGCTTAGATCTCCGCCCGAAAACATTGCAAAAAATCCTGGGAGGCAACGCTGAATATTTTCTTGGATTGGAGGAACAGCACCATGGTTGAATTAACGACGCTTACCGTTCTCACCCGCGCGCAAACGGAATTGGCAAATATCACTTCTCAAGTAAAGAACGCAGTAAAGGATTCTTCTATTTCTAATGGGCTTGTCGCGGTTATTACAGCTCATACGACCACTGGAATATTGGTAAATGAAGGTTTAGAATGTGTAGAAACCGATATCGAAGAATTGCTGGAGCGGTTAGTCCCTCCTCACCTTCCTTATGCTCATGCTCACTTTCTGCCAAGCTACGGGGCAACCGGCAGTAATGCACCCGCTCATTTAAAATCTCTTTTATCAGGAAATCACTGCTTATTTCCAGTAGCAGATGGCAAAATACTGCTTGGGTCTGCCCAGGATATTTATTTAGCTGAATATGACGGTCCTCAAAGCAGAAAAATCTACGTGCAGATGATCGGAGAATAATTCACTTTTACGCGGACAGCCCCCTGAAATAGGTTTCAGGGGGCTGTAATTATGACTGTTTTTCACCGAGCTGGCTTTTTCTTTGAAGCCATTGCAGCCTGATAAATAAAGCAGCAGCCATGGATGCAAGCGCGGAAATCAGCCCAATCCAATAACCGAAAGCTTCCAGCTTTGTGAATACAGCCAGAAGAGAGCCTGTTGGAATGCCAATAATCCAAAACGATATAAGCGCAATAATAAATGTCATCTTTACATCTTTATACCCTCTCAGCACTCCTTGTATAGGTGTAGCCAAAGCATCTGAAAGCTGAAAAAAAATCGAGAAAACTAAAAACTTTTGAATTAATAGGGCTACAGAAGGGCTGTTTGTATACAGATAAGACACTGGCGTACGTAAATAGAAAATAAATAAACACGAAAGCAAACCAAGTCCAAAAGCCATCATCATTCCTAAATAGCTGTACTTTTTCGCTTCTTCCCTCCGGCCTGCCCCCACTTCATGGCTGACACAAATGGTCAGTGTTAAAGCAATACTTAGCGGCAGCATATAAAATAAATAAGCAAAATTTGCCGCTGCTTGATGAGCGGCGATGGTATCGGTGTCATACCGGCTCATTAGTATCGTTACTACGGAAAAAATACTTGATTCTAAAAACATAGTCACGCCAATAGGCACTCCTAAACCGAGGAGCTCTTTCCACTTGCTCAAAGAAATGCCCGGAAATGATTTAAACAAATGATAGCCCGAAAAGGCTTTTCCTTTTGCTATATAAAAAAAAGCAGATAAAAACAAAAACCAATACGTAATGCCGCTCGCGTAACCTGTCCCCGCTCCTCCTAATGCAGGAATACCGAACCTGCCATATATAAAAAGATAATTAAGCAGCATATTAATAGGCACCGCCAGGAAAATAATCGTCATCGTGATATGGGTTTTCCCATGTGAATCAATAAAGCTCCTCAAAGCCGTATACATAAATAATGGCACAATTCCGCTTGATAAACCGGTTAAATATCCTTTCGAAACAGCTCTCACTTCGTTTTGAAGTGGCATCATTTGCAAAACCAGATCCAAAAAAAGAACTCCTATCGTAAAAATACCTAGTGATAATCCAATAGATAAATATAACCCTTGGATCAGCGAAAATGAAATATCTTTGTTTCGTTTAGCTCCTATATTTTCGGAAATAACAGGGGTTAAAGACATTAAAATACCACTTAAGCACGTAAAAACCGGAAACCATAAACTGGTGCCAACGGCTACCCCGGCAAGGTCTTTTGGGCTTGCTCTTCCAGACATAACCGTATCGATAAAATTCATCATATACATTCCTAATTGAGTCAATAGAATCGGTGTCATGATCGTTAAAAATACTTTCATTTTTTCACGTCCACTGCTTGTTGCCTTCAAGCAATCTCCCCTTTCTTGTTTGATTTTCCATTCTGCTTTTCGTACAAATCGTAGATGATCCGAAAAAACTATATATCATTCACAATAATACGTATTACAACGTATTACAAAAGTTGAAAACAAATGATCGATTTTTTCCTTTTTACTCTCCAAAACTGTTTGAACAAAAAGAGACACGAAACAAAAAAGCTTAATCTATGCGCTCTTTTGTATTTTTCCCATTTGTTCTTCTGTCTCATTTATGCCTGAGCCACATCTGCCTTCTATTGAAGATCGTTTTGTTCCAGGTGGCTGCCTCCTTTGTCTTGAAATTTATGGTTCATATTATTGGCAGCAAATGGGGATACTGATTAGAAAATTCTATGACTTGCTGAAAATCCCTAATGGAAAAGGGCTTATTGAAAGGATTGATGAAAGTGGAGTATACTTTCCACTCTTCCCAATGGAAATGGTATGAACT
Organism: Domibacillus indicus; assembly: GCF_023715895.1. Lineage (GTDB taxonomy): Bacteria > Bacillota > Bacilli > Bacillales > Domibacillaceae > Domibacillus > Domibacillus indicus_A. The sequence goes on from NZ_JAMBOO010000007.1 coordinate 90,455, forward strand.
TGATCTTCAAGATACTCATCTGTTCGAAAATGCAATAAAAGAATCACACGAGTATAAAAGATGGATCAAGCAGGTAGAGAAAAACGACAATAATTCGATCAATATGTACACTGGAACGCCTGGCAAAGAAAATGTATGGGGTTCTCTTATTTATCAGCAGGACATTGAAAAAAGAGAAGAAAATGCCACCTTTCACTTTTACTTAACAAGGAAGGAACTAGTCACTGCAAATTTTGATTTATCCCAATTAGATCATCATAACGCCAAAACCATGAAAGAAAAAATGCATCATTGTGAGTCGCCCATGGAAGGGTTTTTGGTCCTGCTTAGTGAAATCATTGCTGACTTTTTAAAAAAAATCGATAAGTTTGAAGTAAAATTGCACACTCTGCTTTGGGAAATAAAAGAGAACAATCGTACGAAAATCTTGGATAGAGCTGCTGCGGTCGATCATGAACTCCTCGTTTGGAAGAACCTACTCATCCCAATAGAAGAAACACAGATGGCTGTTGAAGAAGCATTTGGAGAACAAACGGCACAAGGAGCACAGTTTAAACGGGCTACATGTCGGATTGAACGGGCTAAAACACTTTTAGATGCGTATGAAGGTGAGATTAAATCAGTATTAAATCTCGAAAACCTGATATCCACTCACCGGGGGAACGAAATTACAAAGACACTAACCATTATGACAACTCTGTTTGCTCCTACTACAGCCCTTGGTGCAATCTGGGGAATGAACTTTAAGCATATGCCCGAGCTGGAATGGAAATTTGGTTACGCATTTGCGGGTACCTTAATCGTTTTTAGTACAGTGTTCCTTTATTTTTATTTGAAAAGCAAAGGCTGGATGGGCGACCTTTTAAACACGAAAAGTAAAAAATCCTTTTTTAAATAAAAGCATTTTTTAAAGGCAGCTGACCCGCTGTTTTTATCAGCTTTTGGCTAAAAAAACATGTTATTTCTTACTTGTGTAAGGGAAAAGAAAGGAGATTAGAAAAAGAGAAAGGAGTAAAAGGAATGAGAGAATCCTTCAAATTATTGAAGCTCGGCAGCAAATCCGCCCTTTGGGCCGCCATTGTAAATACCATTGTCGCGCTGATCAAGACCGTTGCTTACCTCATTACAGGAAACGTCGCGATGTTTGCTGAAATGATGCATAGTTTCGGGGATGCAGCCAACCAGCTTTTCGTTTTTATTGGATCGGCTTTAAGTAAAAAAGCGCCAACAGATCGTTTCCCGGCTGGTTTTGGACGCCTTGTCAATCTTGTACTGCTTGGCGCTGTACTCGTTGTTGGCGTCCTCGCCTATGAAACAATTGTCGAAGGCATTCACCATATTTCGGATGCGACTCATTCAGACGACTGGTTCTGGCTGAACATTGGCGTCTTAGGGGCAGCGGCCGTGCTTGAAGCAACGGTGCTGTATAAAGCCATGCAGGAAATTACGGAACATTTGCCGCGCGAAAAAGTAAAAGGATTAAAAGTCATACCGGAAAGCTATAAGCATGTTCGAGACGCGAAGCCTGCTACAAAGCTGGTTTTCTTAGAAGATAATGTGGCTGTCGGGGGTGCAGTGCTGGCGCTACTGGCGATCATCATTTCCACCTATACCCCGTTTCACAGCGCAACCGGTTATGCGTCTATCATTATCGGTGTCCTTCTTTTATTAGTAGTCGGACGCATCTTTTTAGACAATGCCGCTGGGGCGCTTGGTGTGGCGGATGTGAAAATGCAGGCCAAAATCGGCTCTAAAGTTTTCGCCCATCCTCAAGTAAGCGATATTCAAGATTTGGATGTCATTAAAGAAGGAGACAGCCTTCATGTTGAGCTTACACTCGAAGTAGATCCGAAAATGACGATCGAGCAAGCAGATGACATCAAAGATGATATTGAAAAGAAAATCAAAGAAAGCGTTGCGAATGTTACGGATGTTGTCATCGAGTTTGATGAAGATGATGGCGTCAACACTTGGGACAAGATCAAAAATGTAAAAGAATAACCACCCTCTAACAGGAAAAACTCTAAGCGAAAACATGATTTTCGCTTAAAGTTTTTTTCTTTTTCATCAAAATCAAAAAGGTTTTTTTGTGAGTATTGTAGAATTAAAGATTAAACAGATAGACAATAAAAGTGGCTACAAAGACGAAAGCTGAAACAGCTTCTTTTTTTGGAATATTTAATTAAAATCGCCAATAAGCCTTAAAATCGTTAGGTTCAAAAAGCGCTTTATTATCCCTTCGAATGAATGACTATCACCTCATCAAATGAAAAGGCTGGGAGAAAATCATGGAAACCCTCGAAGTAACCTACAACGATTTGCACTCTCAAATTGAAGAACTTCGCTCTTTAATGATTGACGCTGCCACGTTGCATGGAATCAGCAGTCTGGATACACTACGGTACAGTGAGGAGCTGGATAAACTGATTATGCAGGCACAGCTGCAAAATCCATAATGTCCTTTGCTTAGTTTCACTTCATTCAGAGAGAATCTTTAACTGTAATTATCTGTTTTCTGCCCCGTTTATCCTTTTTACAATCCCATAGGCACAATTATAACCGCTATTTTAACTCTTCTTTTATCTTCTCTTAGTCAATGGTCCATGACAGGTACCGATTGACAGTATTTTTTGGTTAGAAACGAAAAAGAAAGCCCCCTGCCTTTGCAGCTTAGGGCTTTCCGATGGACGGCAATCGCTTTATAGTATGAACAACTAAAGAGCCGTTTTATTTTTCGTTTCTTCTTTTTTTCGCCGGGTGGCACATGTGCAGTCCATCCATTTCGCTTTGCTTAATCTTGTGTGCAGCTGATTATCCAGCTCTTCCTCAATTTCCCTCATTCTTTTTAAGATTTCACCATATGAACAGCCAAAATGAGCTGCGGCCTGTTTGTGTGGAGCATGCTCTATTAAAAGAGATATAAAATGCTCCGAAGTTGCGGCCCGCTGTGCAAGTGTGTCCTCCATCGTTATAATATACTCGTACAGCTCTCTCTTTTCTTCCGGCAGGGATCTAACAAGTCCTTTTAGCAGCATGCCAGCCAGTGATTCGTTCATCGGCTTACCAGCTGGCCTTTTTAACGCCTGGAATTTGGCCTTTATGGGCATATTCCCGAAATGCAATACGGGACATTTTAAATTTCCGCAAATATCCACGCGGACGCCCTGTTACTTCACATCTGCTTTTCAGCCGTGTCGGAGAAGAATCTCTTGGCAGTTTGCGAAGTGCTTCATAGTCACCGTTTTCTTTTAGCTCCCGGCGCAGCTCCGCATATTTTGCGACCATTTCCTGTCTTTTTTCTCTTTTACCACTTTTGATTTTTTAGCCATTTCTTAACACTCCACTCTTATATCGTAATCATTACGTTTTAAATATTGAATAATGTCCTTGTATACTAAACGTGCTTAAAGCTTTCCTAATTAGTCAGCTGAAAAAGCTGGAATAGGATCTCGAAATTGAGTCCATTCCGACGTTTCCTCTTCTTCAGAAAGCAGACAAGCGTCCAGAGAAGCCATTACTTCCTCTTTCTTCATATTCACTCCGATCAAAACCATTTCAATCATGCGGTCCCCATATACAGAATCCCAATCTTGAAGCAGTCCAGGCTCTTCAGTCAAAAGGGCTTGTTTTTCGGATTCTGGATACGCATCCACCCACTTTCCGGCCCCTTGAATCATAATAGAAGGCCCTGCCTGGGATAATAAACCGGTCGTGTCGTTCCGGCTGGCAAGCCAGAAAAATCCTTTCGCCCGTATAATATCTTCCGGCCAGTTTTCGAGCCAGCTCATAAAACGTTCTGGATGAAAAGGACGACGCCGACGGTAAACGAACGATGAGATACCAAGACTTTCTGTTTCTGGCGTATGCTCTTCATTTAACTCTTTTATCCAGCTAGCAGACTGGCTCATCTGGTCAAAGTCAAAACGCTTTGTATGTAAAACCGCCGTAAGTGGAACCTGGCTAAAAACTGTTTTGATAATCTGGGCTTCGGGATTGAGCTTTGTCAGTACCGCTCCTAATTCTTCCACACATTGTTCATTCAGCAAATCGGTTTTATTCAATAAGATGACATTAGCGAAGTGAACCTCTCCACCTAAATCAAAGATTTTGATGGAGCATCCCTTATCTTGAATACGGTACAACATCAGCTGGTTAAGCTTCCTGCGGAAGCCCGAGTGCATGATGAAGACTAATGAACGAAGACAAGGTCTGGGATGTCCTTATTGCCAGATCAGGAACTTTTGCCTGAAGAGACAACCATTTCGTTTCCGAAATGGATTTTTGAAAGGCCCGAATGAAGTAGCGGGCGCCGATATTATACGAAGCGGATAAATCCGCGTGATAGACTTTGCCAGTTGAAAATACAGCAAGGTCTTTTTTGAGGTTCCGTTTCACTTTTCCGGAGCCGTCGAACGCCAGGGCGCTGGTGTTTCGCGGATTGATCCGGGAAATGCGCATGCCCAGGCAATGCGCCATTTCTTCCACCTTGTTCTGGATGCCTATTTTCCGCCACCCGTTAAGCTTGAAACGAAGTTTCCTGGCTCCATAAAACCCCTTTGGGGTTTTCATTCTGCCCAAGTATTCGAATATGATGACGTCACAGCCATGCTTTGCCGCAAATTTTACAATTTCATGGCTAGTGTGGCGGACAATATGCTGCTGGTACCCATTGATCTGCCGCCAAAAATTGGGTGCGTGAATGCGGCCGCTTGCCCGCTGGGCTTTCCGCAGTTTGTTCGTTAACGTCTGCAGCCGGTCTTTTTCTTTAGGCTGGTCAATAAATGTCCGGCCTAAGACAGTGCCTGTTGCATCGATAACGGAACAAACCGCAGAGTTTGTCAGTCCAAGGTCTACCGCACACACTTTTTGTTCTTGAATAGGCGTTTTCGTTAAAGTAACTTTATTTTCGTAGCTGATGGAAAGGAAGAATTTCTTTCCCCGCTTAATCAGCTTAGGATTGTTCTCTTTCCATTCCCAGACACCTCTTTTATAAAGGTCCTGCTCTTTAAATTCGATATCCATCCATACCCAGTCATTCTGATGGAATACCTTTATTTGCGCGGTCGTATTAGATGTTCTATTGAACATGTTTCCGCGATAAAAAACGGGGAATTCTTTATGTTCCAACTGCAGACGCGGAGACTGTTTCTTAAATTTCTTCCCTTCGGAAAGAGCGTACTTCTGCTCTTTTTCCCAGTTTTGATAGTTAGAGCGGAAGCTCTTTACTTTGCCAAAAGCAGAAGCAATGGCACTTCTGCGGAAGTAAGACGGAAACTTATAAAAACGCTCGTTAAATTCTTTGTATTTTGGAAGAGGGTTTGATTTAGTTGCGTGAATCAGTTTTTCTACTGCCGGCACAATCGACTTTGTTGTCAGGCCGTTGGTATGATCAAACTCTTTGTCGATAATCTGGATGATGAAGAACAGGGCCTCATTGTGAATATCCAGCGTAGCATTGAAGATTTCCGTCTGATTTGTAATTTTGTGCAGCAGCGACTTCACAACTTTCACGACCAAACCCTCCTTTCCATTTTTTAGTCCTTATGATAGGTTGATCGTACCAAAATGGAAATCACTTGTAAAATGAAAACAGAATCGGCATGAGTGATGATAAGTAAGAAGCGACAAGCGATGTCATAAAAAATACATAAAAGAATAAGAAGAATCAAGACCTTAGCGCCTAACCCCCACTAAATCGGAGATTTTGAAGGGGAATGCGGCGCTAATTTTTTGTTCAATTTGATCAATCAACAGATCCACTACCTCCCGGGTATCTATTTCATCTGTTCCCTGACTGCGATCTACGAGTGTTTCTCCTGATGAAAAATCCTGCCAAAAACGGTTGCCGTCTACAACGGTGACCAGCGTATCAAGACGGGTTTTTTGCGTTAAATTAATCCCCAATTCTTCATCGATGTATGTAAATGTCTGTGCAACTGGCACTGGCTCGCTGATGCCTGATGACTCGATTACAATATAATCAATATCGCCCTGGTCTACGAGCCTTTCTACTTCCTTCATTAAGTCGTCGCGCAGCGTGCAGCAAATACAGCCATTTTGCATTTCAACCAGTTTTTCCTCTGTCCGTGTAAACCCGCCATGCTTTAAAAGTGCTGCATCGATGTTTATTTCACTCATGTCATTTACAATAACCGCTATCTTTAAGCCTTCACGATTTTGCAGGATATGATTAAGCAGTGTGGTTTTCCCTGAGCCTAAGTAGCCGCTTAAAACGGTAACAGGAACTTTCTTTATGTGAATCTCCATTAAAAATAGTAATCATTACGATTTAAAATATAAACATTTTTCTTATGCTTTAGTGATTATAAGCTTTGTATAATTCGTTCTGCTGCCTGGCGCGCACCTGAAGTATTTCTTGCGATCGTTCCTGCTTCCAATTCCGCCAAAGCGCCGGTCACATATAACCCCGTGCACAAATACAAGATCGAAATAAACTCTGTACACCTTTTCCAGTTTTGAAGCGGTTTTTGATGTGGATCAACAATGGCCAATTCCCTGATAGAGGCCTTTTTTTCCTTTAGCAGGAAAGAAGCCATCGTTACGCTTTGAATGCCTCCCCCTATGATAATCCACTTGAACATACTTCTCCCCCTTTTTTAAATCGAAATTATTACGATTTATTTATCATACATTAATCCTTTCTTCTAATCAAATGCCAAAGCTTTTTATACAGGTTTTTGCTTTTGATGCACAGCTGTCTGTATGGATTTCCATTTGTTTTTGTACCTTTTTTCGCATAAAAAAAACGAAAAAATGCACATTAAGGACAGAAATTTGAATCGTTCTTCCCTTTTCTTATTTTGTCTTCAACATAATTTCAATATAATTTTAAGTAATATAAACGAAGAGGCCTGTTTCAAGTTCCTTTTTTCTTAATTTAAACGCGCCCTGTAAAAATTTAAACAGCTTCACAATATTCCAACAGTATCTTTACATTACTGTTTTATTTTCTTAATAAAACTTCTTTATTCTTAGCTGTATCAAGTTACTCGGAGGGATTACGTTGAAGAAGTTACACAAAAAAGCTGCAGGAATTACATTGGCGGGAGCTGTCGCGCTTTCTTCGTTAGGTTTTTCTGCTGCTAAGGAAGATGTACAGGCGAAAAACCCGAAAAAAGAGCCGGTTAATGTCATTATGATGGTAATGGATGGGACAAGCTCCAGCACGACTACCCTTTCAAGATGGTACAAGGGCGGAAATCTGGCTATGGATCAAATGCTGGCTGGTGGTGTTCGTACATACTCCGCTGAATCGGCGATTACAGACTCCGCACCGGCCGGAACTGCGCTTGCAACAGGCAACAAATCAAATGATAAATATGTAGGCGTCCTGCCTTCTGTCGTAAATTCACCTGGATTAGAGCCCGTTAAACCGGAAGATGCTCAAAAGCCTGTAGCCAATGTGTTAGAAGGAGCAAAGCTGCAAGGAAAAGCAACAGGTATCATTGCTACTTCTGAAATTCAACATGCCACACCAGCAGGCTTCTCTGCTCACGCTACGCACCGCAACAACTATGGTGACATCGCTGAGCAGCAGGTGTATCAAGGCATTGATGTTGTATTAGGCGGAGGAAAAGAGTCTCTTGCTCCGGGCTCAACGAAAAATGCCCGAACTGATGGCGAAAACCTGTTAGAAGTTTTGGACGAGAAAAAATATGATTTCGTCGAAAACCGCGATGAACTTCTGGCTTCTGATTCCGACAAAATTTGGGGAAGCTTTGCCACAAGTGCCCTTGCTTATGACTTTGACCGCGAAAGCACTCAGCCAAGCCAGCCAACGTTAGCGGAAATGACAGGAAAAGCGATTGACACGTTAAACAAAGACGAAGATGGATTCTTCTTGTTTGTAGAAGGAAGCAAGGTTGACTGGGCAGCTCATGCCAACGATCCAATCGGAATGATTAGTGACACACTTGCTTTTGACGATGCCGTAAAAGAAGCGGTTGAGTTTGCAAAGAAAGATGGAAACACAATGGTTATCGCTCTTACTGACCACGGCAACAGCGGTATCTCAATTGGGAATACAAATACAAATTCTTCTTACCCTTCAACGCCGGTTTCTTCTTACATCGACCCGTTGAAAAAAGCAAAGATGACGGTTGAAGGTGCTCTCAGCCTGCTGAAAGAAGATAAATCGAATTTGAAGGAAGTAGCCGCTCTTTACGGCCTTGAAGACCTGACAGATGAAGAACTAAAAACGCTTACTGCTTCCAAAAATATTGGTTCTGATATGTCAAAAATGCTCGCTAAACGTGCAAACCTTGGCTTTACAACCGGCGGCCATACAGGTGAAGATGTTTTCTTGTACTCATACGGCCCATCAAGACCAACTGGATTAGTTGAAAACACAGATATTGCGAAAAAGATGGCAGAAGTTATGAACTTCGATCTTGAGAAAGTGTCCGATAAACTGTACACGAATGCCGAGAAAGCATTGGCGAAAAAAGGCTATACATCCCGTATTGATGTAACAAATCCGAACAATCCTGTTTTAGTAGCGAAAAAAGGCGACAAAACCGTTGAGTTCCCAGTGAATAAAAATATTGTGATTCAAAAATTAGGGAAGTCAACTGAACAAAAAGAAGTGAACGCTGTTACAGTGTACAATGGAAAAGACTTCTATATTTCCGAACAAGCACTGAAATTAGTAAAATAAAGGTTTCCATTCTGCGAATTTAAAAAGCCGGGGCTATGCCCCGGCTTTTTTATGTGAGTTATAAACGGCTGACAGAAAGAATTTTGCCTTCATTCAGCTGCCTCTTTTAACACTTTAATCAGAGCCGCCCAGTCCAAATCTGCCCAGCTTTTTCAATCTCCTTCGCCTAATGCTGTTTCATTAGTCAAATGGTTATATGTTTAATAAGGATTGAAGCTCAGTGATTCCCTCGCCAAGACGGTTGCTGACAAAAATCAAAGAAACATGATATCTTTTTAGTTTAAATTTCTCGTTAAATTCCTGCTCAAGGCTTTTTCTGTCTTCCTCGGTTAGATCTTCCGCATACCCTCTAACCAGTACAACGGTGGACGTGCACTTGCTTTTATCCATAATCAGCCGGAACATGTCTTCATCGCTTTGATGAATCTTCCCTCTTATCACAAATACAATCGCGTCAACATTCTGGAAAGGAAAATACTCACGGTAGCTTCGCAGCGGATGGGCTTTTGTATCGTAGCCCGGTGTATCAATAAAGTACGTTCCATTGTATAGATGATACCATACAGGCTCCCGGCCGCTGCTCCAATCGGTTGTATCCGTTCCCTGTCCAATGTTCGGTTTCGGTTCACACTTTCCATTTGTCAGCTTCAGCAGAAGAGAAGATTTGCCGGCACCCGGCTGGCCAATAAACGCAATCTTCCTGCTCTCTGCTTCTTCTAACAATGCCGCAAGCTTCAAAAAATTCTCTTCCAGCCTGCTTTTTCTCCAATAAGGAGCAGTATCGTAAACAGAAGAATTATAAGAAGTGTTCTTTTTGTCCCGCTTAAATGGATTTTTCACCATAGTCCGTTACTGCAGCTCTTTCTTTAATACCTCAGTCGCCAGCTCATGACAGTCATCCAAGTAATGAATGCCCGCTTTATATGTCATTGCGTATCCGGCTGACGCCGCGATCACCTGGCCGACGATCGGAACATATTTAGATGAATTTTTAAGTGCCGTCTTGGTGGCAAATCGTTTTAATAGAAGAGACAGCCCTTCTTTTGTCGCGTAGTCCAGCACTTTTTTAGCGACTGGAAGCAGTGCGCCTTCTAATAAAGCAAGTTTGGCGTCATTTAATCCATATGCTTTATTAATTTGAGAGAATAGCTTCAACATGACAGAAAGGTCAACGCTGATATCGACGCCTGGCACTGGGTTAATCCCGTTTGCTGCTGCGATTGCTGCATATTTCGTCACCAGCTTTTTGCATTCTTCTCTTTTTTGCTCTAGATGCTCTACTGTATACGCTTTCGCATAGCGGATATACTTTTCTTTCTTCGCGGGCTCAAGAGATTCCTGAATAGCATCCTGCAAAGAATCAAAACCAGTAGAAGTTCGGCAGCTTGTAAAGTATACGTTTTGCTTCGACCCTACCTGCTTTTCTACATCATCAATAATATCTTGCTTCAATTCTTCCAGCGTTTTTCCGTCTTCCCACAGCTGATCGCTCATGTTGCGGACAAACAAGCACACTTTCCCGCTTTCCTGCAGCTCTTTAAAAAAGCGCGTATCCGCTTCATGGAATTTTCCGGAGAACACACAGAGGAACAAATCAAATTCCTTTGGATTAAACTGGTTCATCCATTCATTTGGCGGGAACTTGCTTGTCCCATAGCCCGGCAGATCCACTAGCAGCAGGCCTTCATACGGAATAAAATCAGCTTCTGTTGTCACATCAGTAGACGCTCCCGTTTCGGCTACCCGTTCACCGACCAGCTTATTAATAATTGAGGATTTACCTGCTCCCGGCTGGCCAAACAGGGCAATTTTCAGCGGCTCGCTGTTTTCTTCCTCTATTTGTTTTTTAATTTTTTCAATATCATCATAAATCGACATGTCCTTCACCTCATATGTATCGTTAAGCAATATTCTATCATACATTGCATCTGTCATAATAAAAGATCAATAAAAAGCTTTACGCTAAAGGCACCCTTTTTTTCTCACTTAGAAAAAGCCGGGTCTCTAAAACGTAAAGCTTGTCGCTAGCATACTATTTCATTTCATTTTCAAATCTAGTTCACTCTGCCTTAATGGCCGATCAGCACAAAATTAATAATAAAGGCGGCACTCACCATGTACATCATCCAATGAACTTCTTTCGTTCGGCCTGTCACAAGCTTTAGTACAGTGTAAGAAACAAAGCCGAATGCCAGTCCTTCTGCAATGCTGTATGTTAAAGGCATTAAAATCAACGTTAAGAAAGCCGGAACAGATTCTGTGAAATCATCAAAGTTGATTTTTTTGATTTCGCTCAGCATCATTGAGCCGATAATAATCAACACAGCTGCTGTTGCCGCATTTGGGATAAAGTGAATAAGCGGAGCCAAAAACAGTGTAAAACCAAATAAAACAGCTGCTGTTACGGCCTTTAGTCCCGTTTTCCCGCCTTCTACAATGCCCGTGGCATTTTCAACATACGTATTTAGAGCAGTGCTTCCAAAGACAGCACTGGCCATCGTTCCAATGGAATCTGCCGTTAAAGCGCGGTTTAAGCCGGGTACTTTTCCGTTTTCGTCAGCCAGTCCCGCTTTTTTTGTTAAGCCGATCAAAGTCGCCAGCGTATCAAACAGCTCCACAATGGTAAAAGAAAACACAACCGAAAAAAGGCCGTACGCAATTGCCCCTTTTAAATCAAGCTGCAGGAACGTATCCGAAATGCTGGGCGGCGTTAATGAAAAGACGTCATTCCATTTGTGTGGAATCTCCTGAGCTCCCACCAGCATGGCTAAAACCGTTGTAGCGAAAATGCTGATAATCAATGCTCCTTTTATCCGCTTCGCCATTAACACGGCACACAATACGAGTCCGAACAAAGCCAGCAGCGGGCCTGGCTGGGAAAGATCGCCCAGGGAGACAAATGTGGACTCATTCGCCACAACTAATCCAGCATTTTTAAATCCAACAAAGGCAATAAACAATCCAATACCTGCCGTAATTGCCGCTTTTAAACCTTCTGGAATTGCAATAATAATTTTTTCACGAATACCTGTAACCGTCAGCAGAAAAAAGACAATACCTGAAATAAAAACAGCTCCCAGCGCTGTTTGCCAGGATAGCCCCTGCCCCAACACAACCGAATAAGTAAAAAAGGCATTGAGTCCCATGCCCGGCCCTAAAACAATTGGAAAGTTTGCCCATAGACCCATGAGGAGTGTAGCAAACATAACCGCATAAATGGTTGCTCCCAGTGCAGCTTCTACCGGCATACCTGCATCTCCTAAAATAATAGGATTGATCAGGATAATATAGCTGACGGTCATGAATGTCGTCAAACCGGCTAACATTTCTGTTTTTATGCTCGTATTGCGCTCGGACAATTTAAAAAACCTGTCTAAAAACAAATATAGTGAACGCGCAGGAGGCTTTTCCTGTTTTTTCGCGTTTAAGTTACTCATTTTTTTCAGCTCCTTCGTCGTTAGTCAAAAAAAAATAAGCTGCAAAAAATATGCCGACTAAGCATATCTTCTGTAGCTTGGAAATGCCGGTTTTGCTAGCGGGGTAATAAAGGTGAGGATTTCAATATGGGTCATTATACGGCTATAAGATTTATTTAACAAGGGAGCAGAAGCACTTTTTATAATTAAAAAATTAACATGCAGACGTTTGGTTTTGAACTTGTGCGTTTAATTCATCAGCTCCTGCGAAAAACGATAATTATTTTAACGGAACTTTAAATCCTTCTTTCCCACTTGTTCAATTAAAAAAGCCGTTTCCCTGGTTAGAGAATCGACTTTGAGAAAATTTTTCCATTAGGCTCCTCTGGAGCTAATGAGCTTTTATCATAAGCAGCGTATCTTTAACTTGTGCTGGTGCAGATTCTAAGGTATATCCGGTCCAATACACCTTTACCTTCTGCCCTTTTTGGAAGTTTGTATCAAAAGTCCTATTAATCAAGGGGATATCATAATACGTTCCCTGTGATTGAATATCCTTATCTTCTAAAGCAGCTATAATTTCTTTTTCTGTTTTCTCTTCCACGTCAGTATCACTCATTGGAATGACCAAAACCCTGGAACCCTCTGCTGATAAAACATATCCCTCGCTCACTCTTTGATCAAAAAACCAAATCATCAAAATAATAAAAAGTAAGGCAGCTGCTCCAACAACTGCTTTTTTTCACTTACTCTCCCCTTTTTGTCTTTTTTCCATATTCGCTGCCGTTCAGTTATCCATATTTATTATTCATCTTTTTCTCATAAAGAAAACAGGACATCCATAACGTCTTGCTTTCATTTAATCTATTCTTCCAGCACGTCAATTTTAACCGCTGTTCCTTGTGCAGGATCAGAAAACATTAAATCAGCATCATAGGTAACTTGTACTTTTTGACCCGTTTTTAATGCAGCTGCTTTAGTTTGATCGATAGCTTTTATATCAAATATAATGCCGCTCTTTTTATCATCTGGCTTCGAAGTCACCCAGAGGGTCGCGGCATCTTTACTTTGAACGTATCCAGTAAACGTAGAGACATCCTTATTTGATGTAGTTTCTTCTGATTTCCGTATCACTTCAACTTTTTCCGCTGATAGTGTGAGAATGGCAGGCTCGTTATGGGGTTTAGAATTATCCCACCAGACCTTCACTTCATCACCTTTTTTTATTCCATCAAAGATATTTTTTTCAGTTACAAACCAAATGACATTCTCAGATTCTGTGCTTTTAACAATCTCTTTATAGCTTGTATTTAAGGCATCCTTCTGCGTAATACCTTTTACCACTAATAGCTTTTCTCTTCCATTATTCTCAGTTTCTTTTGCTATAGCATAACCTTGAAACTCTTCTAATGATTGTGTATCCGTATCGGTTGAACTGGCATCTTTTTCACCTAAACAACCTGCCAGTATCGAGAAAACAACCACTATAGTAATAAACCATTTGCTTTTCAAGTTTCAGCCCTCCTTTTTCTAGTGTTAAACCATATAATCCACAACTCAAAAGGAATATGTTTACAATGGATATGGTAACACTTCAAGCAAAAAAGGACCATTTGTTTTTGTTTGGTCCTTTGCTTTTTTCCTTATTAAACTAAAGCACCCACTGATTGAATAAGGTTAATCCACATTTTCAGCAATCCTTTTCAGTGCCTTTGCCCGAGAAACAATAAAAGCTCTCATATACTTTTCCAAAAACAACTTATCGGCTGCAACGCCAATTAGACCGAATGGTGACTTATACTGGAATTTATCTATCATGAGGGTTCCGTCTGCTTTTTCGAAAAATTCATGAGTATGAACAAAGGAATGAAAAGCTCCCTTGACCATAATGTCTACAAACTTATGGGGTTTTTCCATTTCTATTATCCTTGCTGTCAGCCTCTGTTTAATGCCGAAGTGGATGGCTTCCCAAGTGACACAGTCTCCATTTTCTAATAATCCCTCTGTTACTCCACTAATAGCCCTTTGCTTTGTTTTAGAGGTCGTTTGAGTATGGATATCTACGTTCCTTGCAAGGTCAAAACATACTTTAATAGATGCTTTAATAAATTGGTGATGCTCGATAATAGGCATTTTAAGTTTCCCTTCTACAAGCATTTATTAATACCCCAGCTACAATTTGTTCAGTCAATCTTAACTGCTTCTTATTCAGTTAATCTGTCCGGTTAATTGAAGAACAAACCCTTTTGTTTAAACAGAAATTTCACCAGTAATCCAGCCTTTAACAAAGTCTTCTAACGAAGAAGCAACCTCTATCCGGCTGTCATCTTCATGATTCCATACATATATATCGTCTTTTTGAATATTCTCGTTTAATATTGCAAAACAGAATAAATCACCGTTCCCTGCACCAGAGAAAAATAATAAATGATCAAATGGCATGTAAATATCTTTATAATCCTCAAAACCTCTAAAAAACAAGTTATCTTCTACTATTTGTCCGGTTGACCAAATTAGAGGATAGCCATGTTCATCAAACGCTCCATTCGTTTCGTTGAATAGTTTTATTAAATTTAAAGGCAACTCAACATTTAATTTTTCTTTCACCAGGGTCATTTCGGAATTGGATGCTGGAGCTGTGAAATAATAATTCTTCGATATTGTCTCAATGTAATTTTTCCACATTATTGAATTACATTCCTTTATAAAATGATCTAATTACTTTTGTTTTTTTTTTTTTGCTAAACTGGGCTGTTATTTAAAAAACGTGCGAGCATTTCAAATCATGGTGTACTTGAAATTTGGACCTTCTTCTCTTTTTTTAATCATTACGTTTTTATCCAGCCCATTACATACGGCAAAATAGCTCTCGTTCAAGTGAAAACCAATACCTGCTACATAATAGTTCGCTGTATTTGTTTCACTTCTTTCTATTATTTGAATCCCCATCACCTTTTTGCCTACAATGAAATTCCATTCTTCTAACTTATTCTTTTCCCAATGAAGCTTTAAATCTGATCCATACCAGGAAGGACCTTGGGAAACGAGGATTTGATCAAACGTAACAGCAAATTCATCTGTTTTATCATTTCCGGCGAGAACACTCCCACTTCAAGCTTGCTAAGTGGGGGATGAATCGCTGCTCTTTCAGTTATTCTTTTTCCTTGAACGCACTATTGCTAAAATGGTATAATTAGGTACAGAACAAACGTTCAGGGGTGGAGAAAATGATGAAAACCAAAACAGATGAAACAAAGAACCTTCATTTTAAAGCCTTTCGGTTTAAAATCCATCCAAGTGACGAGCAAAAACAACTGATTAACCAAACGATCGGCTGCTGCCGGTTTGTCTACAATTATATATTAAATGAAAACATCAAGAGTTTCGAAAAAACAAAAAAACGGTATACAGAAACAGCTGCCAAAAAGCTTCTCCCTGGGCTAAAACAAACATTTAAATGGTTGTCTGGTCCTGACAGTATTGCTCTTCAGGCAAGCATCGAATATCAGTACGAAGGATTTAAAAAATATAAGGATCAGCCGAAAAAAGAATTAAAAAAACGAGCCGCAAAAAAATGTGCAGAAGGCTATACGCCAACGGCGTATGATTTCAAAGGCCATCCAACATTCAAAAGTAAGAAAAACCCGATTCAGAGCTATACGACCAAAATGACAAACAACAATATTAAAATGATAGACAACTACATTCAGCTGCCGAAACTCGGCTGGATTCGTTTTTCAAAGTCCCGAAACATTGAAGGTGATATTAAGCGTGTCACCGTGCGCCGCAGCAGTACCGGCCGGTATTCTATTTCGGTTATTTGCGAGATGCCTTATTCCCCGTACAAACCAAGCACCAACGATGCCGTTGGCATTGATCTGGGGTTAAAAGAGTTTGCCGTGTTCTCCAACGGTAAATCCATTGCCAACCCGAAATACTATCAAAAATACGAAAAGCGGTTAGCCTTTCTTCAACGTGCGTTTGCACGTAAAAAAGAAGGTTCGAAATCGTGGAAAAAAAATAAAGCCCAGATTGCTAAACTGCACGAAAAAATCAAACACACAAGAGAAGATTTTCTTCACAAGCTGACGACCAGGCTCGTTCATGAAAACCAAGTGATCGCAGTAGAAAATTTGTCCGTGAAGAATCTTGTCCAAAACAAAAAACTAAGCAAGGGGATTCACGATGCGTCATGGTCGAGGTTCAACGAAATGCTCGCTTACAAAGCGAAGTGGTACGGACGGACGATCATAAAAGTCGATCCGCTCTTCCCATCAAGCCAGCTCTGCTCAAGGTGCGGGCATCAGCATAAGGATGTGAAAAATCTCGCTGTCCGGGTGTGGGAATGTCCATCCTGTGGCGTACGTCACGACCGGGATCTGAATGCGAGCCTGAATATTAAAAAAGAAGCTCTTCGGCTTCTTTCACTTCAGTCTAGTTAAGCTTGGTCATAAAACCGTTGGAATACGGGGTTAGCCTGATTACTGGGGGTCGAAGATCCCCTTGCCCAGGAATCCCCCACTTCAATCGTCAGGTAAGTGGGTGGTAGTTCAAATGCACATAATTCTAATTGGCTATCTTTAAAACCAATGATCACAGGGCAATCATTAAACCATTCGTCTTCATCTTGTTCCCAAACCACCCACACCTCTTTTATGTGTTTACCGATAAGATTTATAAGTTTCGTTCCGTGGTCTTCTATGATATTGAACGGATTCGTATACATTTTGGGGTGATAATTAACATAAAGGGTTCTCCCTTCATCGTTGAATATTGATATCCTCTAGTTTAACAGAAAATAAGTAACAGTCTTTCATACTCCTTCCCTGTAAGCCGGTTATCGAAAAACCTTTTTTCGATTAACTGTTGCTCATCCAGAGAATAGGCTGTTTATTATATGGGCGAACTACTGCGTAACTTACTTGTATTTTGATTAGAACGAAATTATCTAAACCTAAGAAGCTTTTTAATCTTTAACGGATGGGCAGCTTTTGAGGAAGAATCCTTATTCAAAGCCAATAGAACAACCATTCCAATAATACAAACTGCACCCATCCATTGGAAAACTCCAAAGGGTTCTTTTAGCCAAAAGACTGTTGTTAGGACAGCCGCCAGCGGTTCTATGCTGCCAAAAAGGCTTGATTCTTTAGGCGACAGACTTTGTAAACTTTCGATATAAAACCAAAAAGCAATCATTGTACCAAATACAATAACGAAGACTAAGTATATATAGGCCTCCAATGTTAAGCTTTTAAAATCCATTTGCAAAGGTGAATGGATGAAACTTAATGCAAAACCGCCAATCACCATAGCCCAGCCAACAACGACAAGAGAATCGTATTGCTTCAGTAGAGGAACGGCATATAACGTATAAAAGGCTAATGTAATTCCAGATAAAACACCCCAAACCACTGCAAGTATCGGTACAGATAATTGAGAGATTGAGCCGTTGGTTAATAAGAAAAAGCAGCCAGCTAAAGCAAGCGAAACGGTTATGAAATCCTTTCTTGTAAAAACGGATTGTTTGCGTAAGATTAAATAAATGATAATCATGACAGGTGCTAAGTATTGCAATAGTGTTGCGACAGCCGCGTTCCCATGGTTGATGGATGCCATATACGTGTATTGAACCGCAAGCATACCCATTAATCCAAAGATAATCAGTGGAACAGCAGTCCTTTTCTTTTTCCATACACCAAGTATTTGAGAAGAGTCTTTCCCAAAAAATTGAACGGTCAGAAGTAAAAAACCTGCTATAAGTAATCGGATCGTTACAAGCCAATTTATATCAATGGCGTATTGATGAAAAAGTTTTTGTGCAACGGTGCCTCCAATACCCCAAAAAGTCGCTCCCGTAATAACGAGAAATAACCCTTTTCTTCTATTCATGTTCGGTTCCCCACCCTCAACTATAAAAATAATATTATAATATTGTCATAATAAGTGAAGAATCCCTTAAATAATACTTAAATCGAATGTAAAAATATAAATATATTGAGGTAGTTATATGCAAATAAAAGATTTTAGAATTGACCAAAATTTAAAGGAACTAACAGAACATCGTACGGTTGTATTGCCGATTGCCTGTTATGAAACCACGATTAGCCAAAATATTAATGGATATATACCTCTTCATTGGCATGATGAAATTCAATTTGTTTTGATTATAAAAGGAGAAGCCATCTTTCAAATAAATGAGGAAAAGGTAGTGGTTCCTGAAGGCAAAGGGATATTTATAAATAGCGGCCGCCTGCACATGGCAGAAGAAAAAAATGCTTCTGGTTGTGTTTATATTTGTTTAAATGTTTCTCCGCATTTTGTTTTATCACAAGAACTTTATTCTTCCTATATAAGCCCTTATATCCATGCGACTAATTTATCTTACTTATACCTAGATACAAAGGAACCTTGGGAGAAAAACATTGTAGATACCATTATAAAAATCAATCAATTGATTCAACAAAAGCCACCATTCTATGAAATCGAAATCACCATACAGCTAACGTTCATTTGGAGAAATTTAATCGCTAATGGCTTCCAATTAGAGTACGAACAGACAGAAATGTTGAAAAATCATCGGTTGAAGCAAATGTTAAATTGGATACATCTACATTACGCTGAGAAAATCATGTTAGACGATATTGCAAAAGCCGGCCAATTGAGCCGCTCGGAATGCTGTCGATATTTCAAGCGAATGTTAAACAAAACACCATTAAATTATGTAACAGATTACCGCATTCAAAAAAGCTTACTCCTGCTGCAACAGCCAGATTCCAATGTCACAGATGTTGCCTATCAAGTAGGATTCAATAGTACAAGCTATTTTATAGATAAGTTCCGGAAGTCCGTCAACATGACACCATTAGCATACAAAAAACTCAAAAATGGATAGCTTTATTAACATTATTTTTTGACGAATGGCTATTTTGTGCCCCCCCCCCCCTCGCTTCTCATGTCTTAAAATACTAACATTAAAGGATACTTCAGAGAGAATAGGCATTAATATGAGGAGGCTTTCCTGAAAATTTTCGGTCTTTTTCTTATTTAACGAATCTTTCCTATTAGATGAATAAGAAAATCAACAATATCATGATTCCTTTTTTAAGTCAGTTATCGAAAAGGCCTTTTACTCAACCGCTTCAATCTACTGTAAAAGAAGAATTGAGTAGAAAAGAGCCACATAATTACTAATGAAATAATCATGAGGCTTTTACAATTTACTTTTTTCATTTTAAAAAAAGAGAAATTTTAACCTTTCCGCGTGTTCTTTACTCAGCTCTCCGTAGCCCTCTTCTTCTTTTTTACTCTGAAGAGAGATACTTCCTTCTTCCATAAGGTAGACTTTGCACATGGATAACGGTTCCGGCATGTTCTCTTCATATGTATAGAAGAAGGTGGCTTCTACTGTTCTTTCGCCTTGAATATCCATCATGGTATTTGGTTCCCATTCGACTTTTTCAAAAGCTTCTCTTATCACATCAAAATCTTTTTCCTCCGTAATCTCAAATCCATTTTCTGTTTTTACATATAATTCTCGTACCTCTACTCTGGCAAGCTGGTTTAAATCAAATTTTTTTTGATCTTCAAGCGCGTGTCCAATTATAAAAAGTATAATTACGATCATAATAAAAGGAATAAGCTTCTCTTGTACTACACTATTTCCAAAACTTCCTATTAAAAAAAGAATAATAAGCATGACAATAAGATAAACCGATCGCTCTTTCAAAAAATTTCCCTCCCAAACCAAATTCCATAATGATACATTTTAGTTTATCACAGGAAAATCATGATTGTTGTTTAATCTCAATTTTAAATCCAACCGTTTTTGTCTTGGCTTAATCAACAGTAATGGTCAACTATGAACCTAGAACGCCAACACTAATTCAAACAGCTTTTTTAATGTAAAAATGAATTGCAAGGTTATTACTATGTCAGAAACAGATTCAGAAGAAACTAAACAACCTGAGGCCACTAGAAGTGAAACTAGACTGCTTCATTTCTTTTGTGCATTTCTTAACTGATTTTTTACCGGGCTTTTACAAAACCCGGGTTTCTCCTTAATAATTTCCGTTTAATCTATTACTAGATTTAAAAAATTATTGGTGAGGGGACACGTACTTTATGACTAATCAAACATCTAATAATGACTTGAACAGAAGAAAGTTCTTAAAAGCGGGAGGAATGGGCGCACTTGCTCTTACCCTTGGATCGACTGGAGTATTATCACTCGGTTCAAAAGTATTTGCGGATACAGCTACTAATCCAACCAATAATCCAACCAGCGGCTTTGGTGGGTATGGCCCTTTAGTTCCGGATCCAAATGGTATTCTTGATCTTCCAGAGGGTTTTCATTACAAAATTATTTCCCAAGAGGGCGGTCAGCTGACAAACGGCGGAAAAATCCCTGGAGCCTTTGATGGAATGGCTGCTTTTGAAGGACCTAATAATACAACTATTCTTGTTCGCAATCATGAATTAGGAACAAGTGCGGACAATCCGGTGGTTGGAATCAACCCTTTTGATCCAGCCGCTAAAGGTGGTACAACAGCTCTTGTTGTTGGTCAAAATCGAGAAGTCATCAAAGAATATGTAAGCTCTTCAGGAACAATTCGAAATTGTGCAGGAGGAGCGACACCTTGGAATACGTGGCTGACTTGTGAAGAAACACGTACCGCGACACACGGATATGTATTCGAAGTGGACCCGCAGCAGCCGGAGAACGAAATGTCCAAAACTCCAATCAAGGATATGGGACGCTTTTCCCACGAAGCCTGCGCAATCGACCCAGCGACAGGATATGTATATTTAACTGAAGATGCTAGCCCAAGTTACTTGTACCGTTTTATTCCAAATGACACGAGCCAAAAACCAGGTGCGTTACAAAAAGGCGGAAAGCTTTATGCAGCAGCAATTGAAGCAGTAACTGACCCAGCAGCAAGCACATTTAAAACAGGACAAACATTTAAAATTGTTTGGAAGGAGCTGGATCCTCACTTATGCCGTGAGGACGCTAAGGCACAAAAATGCATTGAATTCAGTAGACTAGAGGGAGCGTTCTTCCAAGAGGGTGTTTTCTGGTTCGATGACACCTCTGCTGGGGACAAAAAGCTTGGACGCGTTTATCGTTATGTTCCTCACACTAATACATTAGAGCTTTTCTATGAGGGAAATGATGCACGAGAAATGGAATATCCGGATAATATTTGCTGTACTCCTTGGGGCGACCTTTGGTATGCAGAAGATGGTTCTGGGCAAGATCGCATTATGGGAATTACCCCAGAAGGCAAAGTTTATCCTTTTGCCGCCAACCGCCTAAGTGACTCTGAATTATGTGGTCCAACCTTCTCGCCAGATGGAAACACACTTTTTGTCAATATTCAAAGCCCAGGAAAAACTATTGCAATCTGGGGACCTTTCCAACGCAGAAACGCTGCGCGCGCAAGAGAAATGTCCTTTGCTGCTCCTGCAAATCTTGCACCACAAGTTTCAGAAAAAGTGGCTAAGGCTGCTGAGGCGCAAGGTATGTCCATTCTAGAAGCGGCAGCATTTGAGCGCCACGGAGTAAAAATGATTTAAACTGTTTTACAGGATACCCCTGAAAAGATGTAAGCCAACACTTTGTATGGTTTATATCTTTTCTTTTTATTAATTTCATATAAAAGTAATTGGCTGGGAGAGTTTCTTAGGACCTCCCAGCCCTCTTTTTATGTTTCTGGATTGTCAACACTAAATCAGCCAACTCTTTTAAAGAGACCATTCCTTTATTAAAGAAGCGGCGCCCTAGCCGTATACTAAAGTAAAAGTTAGAGCGTATTTTTTCATGCCTCTCACAGAGACGCTCCATCAAATTGTATAGCAATTAGTTGGAGAGGTTCACTGCTTGTTCTGTACCTAATGCGTTTTTAAATGAACTCACCCTCGTTCTTAATATTTCACTTCTTTGAATTCTTGTTTTTTTTCATATTCTTTTTGATCCTTTCAATTTCTTAAAGGACAACATTTCCATCTGAAAGACTGTCTAATTCCGTGTTTTTGGACATGCTGAGTGGCAACGCTTCGAAGCTCGTTTGTCTTGTTTTAAGTCTAGCTATCTCCTTTTTTAAAGAGTTTTATAACGATACAAAGCAACAGTTTTGTATGGTTATGAGACCTAAAATACACATCATCAAGACAGCATTACCCCAAAATACTAATCATCGACAAAATTCCTTATTGTAGGGAATCTATCTATACCGGCTCAACCCCTCGTGCATATTTTATATAAAAAGATTAACGAGGTGCTAGAATGAAAGATCAACAGCAAGCACTAACCATTCTTGGAAGTGCTGGAGGGGTAGCAAAATCTATACTTTCTATCTTGAATCAATCAGCAGTTGATGAAAAAGATCCTATTCACCACTTTATCAGCAGTTGCAAGATTCACTTACTTGATCATAAGCAAAAAGAAAAAGATTACTTTTGCAGATTATTTCCTCATTTACAAAATCAATTTACATTCCATCAATTTGATTTAAAAGATACTGCTAAATTTATAAAGCATCTTAAGAGCACACAAACGACTATTGTTATTGACGCTTCGTGGGCAGATACGGTTGAAATGCTGAAATGCTGCGATACACTCGGTGTTAAGTACATCAATACTGCCTTGGAAAATACGATGATAGATGAAAATGAAGAATTATATGAGGGATTCCAATTGCTTGAACGGATGCGGTATTTTGAAAAATTCAAAAGTCAATTTACCAATACAGCTGCCATTATAGGGTCTGGAATGAACCCAGGCGTCGTCCAATGGATGGCCATAGAACTTTTAAAAGAGAATGCGGGAGAGTCTCCTCTTGGCTGCTACATTGTTGAGCATGACAGCTCTTTTTTTAAAAATAGGAAAAAAGCAAAAAAGAACGTTATTTATACAACATGGTCACCTGAATGTTTCTTAGACGAAGCCATTGCAAGTTATCCTATGTTTATGAGCCAGCATACACCGCTCTTTTTGTATGAAAAAGTATATGATCTTGAGTTTAAAGTGACATTAGGCAATAAACAATTCCACGGTTGTTTAATGCCTCACGAAGAAGTTTATACACTAGGCAAATTATTCAACATGGAGAGCGGCTTTTTATATAAAGTAAATGACCATACAACAGAACTAATCCGCTCGAATCTTGATGATGTTGATAAATTATGGGAGCATGACATGAAGGTTCTTGATCCACTTGAAGCAACATTGAAAGGTAAGGATTTAGTCGGTGTACTCCTTGTTTATAAAGATAGGGAACGGTATATGTACAATGTATTAAGCAATAAGACGATTTCTTCTAAATACAAGACGAACGCCACCTATTTTCAAGTAGCCTGCGGTCTTTATGCAGCGTTATCCGTCTTGTTGCTCGATCCTATACCGAAAGGCGTCTATTATGTGGATGAGCTGCTGTTAAAAACAAATAATCATTACGGTCAATACCTAGCTTATTATATGACGGACTTTGTTACGGGGGAAAATAATCACACAGACGGCCTGTTACTTCAGAGAATGAAGAAAATAGATCCTTAGAGCCAGGTTTTATACGTATTTCTATAGTTACTGTTTTTCACCTCTAAAGAGAGTAATAGATGAAGACAGATTTTCAAACTGCCTGCAACATTGGAGCTTGTTTGAATCTCCCCCTCAATTGATGAGGTAAAAAAGGTGCTGTGCTGTTAAATACTTGGTAATCCTTTTCCTTATGTTTTTTCATGTGAAATGAATTCTGCCTATACTCCGAAATTCCACTGTATAAGTTGAATATCTCGTCCTACTAACTCCACTTTAAATTATCCCAACTGCTTTCACATAAACTTCGAATGCTTCGTAAATTCATATCAAGTAATAGATAAAGTGCCCTTCCGATTAAAATGACAGCACACCAGATGAAACAAATCTATTTTTCAAAAATTATAGAGGAATTCAAGGACGGGCGATTCTCATTTTGTGCAGAGGTTGCCTTTAAGAAGTAATTCAATAAGAGATAGCTCACTACACTCATTAATAAATTCAAATGAGTTCAAATTACTGATTTTAAGTGCAAAAGAGATTGATTACCACAAATCAGTATGTACCAATTAAATTTTCAGGATTTGAAGAAGTTTCAAAAACAGCTGCCTTCTCATGGGCTGATATGCAGAAAAAATATGCACGAACAAAATATAGCTATGAAAGGAGTGTTTCATTCGTGAGGAACAAAAAAGAGCACCTTAATGAATGGTTCGTTCTGCAATCTCTCTTTAACCATAACGTTCCTTCCGAACTCATCAATTTATTGGATAATCTGGTGAAAGAGAATAAGATGGATAGCGCCAAACTATCCGATTTTAAGATTATGGGCAATGTGAAGAAGTTATACACGCAATTTATTAATCGTTTCAATAGAATTCCCAAAGTTTTTCCGGTAATCATCTCAGCAACAGAAGCATTGAATGTTGATCTTGTCATTTCAAATTTTAACGTTAAAAGTATGAAATATGCTTTGACAATAGAAGAACTCGATATTCAATACCAAGTATTCATAAGCCTTGCTTTTGGCAATCAAGTTTACGATGTTGCAGCTAAACTAAGAAAATACGATAAAGATTTATATAATTTTGTCGGCGGTCTGCCTTCAATTCCGTTTCAAGATGAAACATTGAAGCAATGGATTGTTCGCCATGCAGGAACCACAGATAATCTAACGATTCACTCGGTGGCCAGGTTATGGGAGCAACCCGATTTTCCTAGAGATAAGTCAATGGCTGAAATGAAGGCTTATATCACCAAACACAGAGCAGTCACCGAATGGGAATTTGCCAAACAAAAATACCCTCAAATATTTGATCAACCGTTTGAATGCAGGATCCAAAACACCCCCTATAAAAGGAAAGATGAACAAGTCCGAGTTCTAGATCCCAATGATAAAATGCAAATAATGCTGGGTGTATTGACCGTTTGCTGCCAACGATTGGACGGTACGGGTGAAGCTTGCATGATCGAAGGGCTAATCAACCCGGATAGCGGATTTCTTGTATTTGAAAGAGGGTCTAAAGTTTTGGCACAATCATGGATCTGGCTTACTGAGGACCATACGTGTCTTGTGATGGATAATATCGAACTTGCGGATTGTAGAAAACCAGAAGATATCCTTTCTCTTTTATTCGAGTGGGCGAACCAATCACCTTATCAAAACATTCAAATGGGTACGGGCTTTAACCGCGTAGAGATCGGATTGCCTGTGCAGGCAGAAGAAATGAAATGGTATCGGCAAATGTGGAAGTTCAAGTATACGGACGCTCATCAGCGAGTATGGATCAAAAAGAATGGGAAAATGTGTATCTAGTTCGAAGATTGACATTCCCGCAGCTAAAGTAGACTATCCTCCCCTTATTCTCTAATACTCTGATCAAACTCCCTTTTCTAAACCAAAACATCTGTTATGTTCATACATAAATAGAGGTTGATGTTTGTGAATTAAGAACGATTGTGTTCAGAAAAGACTCTTTTGGAATACACCCACCCGGTTCTCGGCAGGATATGGATGTTGACTTTAATTTGCGTAGTTTTTAAGCGTTAATTTGTACAAAAGAAACATAAAAAGCTCATGATTATTCGAGTGATAATCATGAGCTCCTTTCATACTTGTTCTAATTTTTATTTGTACGTATGCACGAATTATTAATCAAAACTCTGTTGTTTTTTAAAATTGCTAAATAGTGGGTATTAAAATACTAACAGCAACAATATTAAATTGCGCTTCCTTGATGGTCCTAAATAACGTAAAATGGATAACTATTTTACTTGTAAGGAGTAACTTTTTATCAAGGATTTTGAAAACCAAATAAAGCGATCCATTGGATACATAAAATTAGTAAAAGGATAAAACTAGCCAATACAAGTACTAATTTCAATTTTTTGTTTTTCATTTTAAGCATTAATGATAAAACAATACAAATAAAGATAACCAGAATACTGTTAGCGAGAAACCCTATTGTCACTCCGTCTGGCCTAGCAACCCATGTATAGATAGATAAGATTAATGCATAAATTGTCGTTATTAAAGGCAGGAAGAGCATGTAAAGTCTCCTCATTTCCATTTAAAACTATGTTTGATTATTTATATACACTATTAATTTGATGTAAAAATACACAATAGTTAAATAGGTCAATAATCCTGGTCAATATTAAGCTTTTTAAAAACCCTATTCACATAATTAGCCACACAACAGCAGATCATGTATGTAGCATGCTCTTCTGATGAAAAACTTGACTAACTTATTTAGAAACTGTCAAAAGAGGGATATCTCTCGTACCTTCAAAATCGCCGGTACATTGTTTCAAAACATAATGATCGGAACCATTTTTTGTTTCAATTGCTATGTCTTCACAACTGTATTCCTCTATAAATTTCTTATCAACACTGCTGGAAATATGAATGTTGTTTTCTTTAGAAGTTAAGGTTGTTACCCCTCGCTGTCCTTCTACCCCGTACTCAATATAATTTACGGTATCTTCCTTTTTGAGTTTTGCACGTTTTATAAATGTATCCAGAGCCTTTAAGTTCTGAATATCATTATGTTTATTCACTACCTCTTCAACATTGTTATTATGAGACTGAACATTACTGTCGTTAGAACAGCCTGCAATGAAAAATAAGGAACATAAAACATTCATCATTCTCCTGTTCATAACCATCCTCCTTACTTGAAAAAGAAGCCCCCCCCCGTTATTCCGCCCAAAAAGCCACTAAAAAATTCTGCCCTGTTGCTTTTATGGGCTGTTTTACATTCAGGAATCCAGCGCCTGGCTAAAAGATTAGGATTCTTCATAGTGCTTCCATTCCTTGTCAGCACCTTCTTTAGAAAACCCGCCACTCTGCTTTACCTGGCCGCCTTCTACATAGTAGGTATACCCTTTGTCCAGTTCATTAAGAAAAATCACTTCTATTCCTCCATGATTAAGAGAGACTCCTTCCTCTCTTCTAATAAACCACTGTTCGCCTGGATACTTCTCCCGCAGGTGTGTTTCTACCGCATCCATGTTTTCCATGATCGTTCTTTTTTCTGCGTCTTTTTCCGCTATCAAATAGATGACTTCCATTGTACTCATAAAAAGGGCCAGCGCTAAAAACACGCTTCTTTTCCTCGAATAAAACAATGCGACAAGCGACAGAACCAAAATAGGCAGCACCATGAAAAAACAGGTTACAATTGCATTGGGTGACACGGCATTCCCCCCTCCCCTTTATACAGACATTAAAATACCAGCTATGTTCAAGAACTGCGAGTCCTTCTTCTTAATTCTTTTTTGTTAAAATAATCACTTCAGTTTTCTGCTGACGTCCTTCAAGCCAATCAAGCACCAATGTGACTTCCTCCGTTTCTGAAGTGATTGTTTTCGTGATCTTTTCATTCTTAAATGAAATTTCTCGTTGTTCATTGAAAGAAAGGTCTCCCCCGCTAAAACTTCCTCCATCGGACTCCAGCTTATATACAATATCTTTTATTTCTGCAAATGCAACATCTCTCGGTTTAAGGTATATATACGGCTCTATTCCCTTTACTTCCGGCTCTATTACTTTGCCTGTATAAACTTCTGCTTCCCAGTTTTCTCCCTGTCCCTTAAATAGGAGATTTTCATCGGCATTTTCATTTTCACCAGAAGCACAGGCAGCGAGGAAAGCAATGATTACCGCATATGCATACAAAGCAAATAAATGATTTCTCAACTTAAATACCTCATTTTATTTTTTACCAATATTACCATAAATAACAAAACTTCAAATGTATATGCGCAGGGCATAAGAAAAATATTTTCCTGCAAAAGAAACAGCTGTTTGGCATTCTAAATAAAAAAGCTTTATAACAGATCTCTCTGTCATAAAGCTTTTGCGAAGCAGAACGGTTTTCCTATTTATTTATGAAGGAAGCGAATCAGCTCATCAAGAGACATTTCTTCCATAGAAGCGAGGCGATGATCCACTTCACAGAAAGACAAACCGCTCGTTACCTGATTCGGTATAATTACACAGCGCATCCCCGCTCTTTTTGCAGCAAGGGCCCCATTAGCGGAATCCTCAAACACAAGACACTCTTCCGGTTTTAAGCCGAGACATTCCGCTGCCTGCAAATAAAGCGCAGGGTCCGGTTTCACGTTTTCTACATCATCCGCTGTGCGAATACATTCAAAATGTTCAAGCAGGCCTAAATTTCCTAAATGAGTGGAAATCCACTTAGAATCAGAGCTTGACGCCAAACCAACTTTTAAGCCAAGCGCTTTAGCAGAAGCCAAATAGGCTTCTACGCCAGGTCGTGCCCTCTCAGAGGCGATTCTCTGATCAAATCGTTCTGTTCTCAGCTTTCTGAGTGCTTCATGATCAAGCTGCCTGTTCAGCTGGCCTTCCATAAAAACGAAAGGGTCAAAATCAGATTTGGTCCCGACTAATTCAGCCCATTTACTGAGCGGCAGATCGCACTCGTGCTCCTGAAAAATCTCCTGAAGCACTTCATATTCATGGAGCTCTGTATCCAAAATCAGCCCGTCGAAATCAAAAATAACACCTTTAATCATGTTCTACACCCTTTCTCTTTAAAATCAAATGCCTATTTTTTGCCCTGCTTCAAATATATACCCTTCTTACTGAGTATGGATGACACTATCACATGATTCACCATAAAACAGCTTCCAGTCCTCCTCAAACTGTTTGACATTTGATTCAGTGACTGGATGTTCTACTAACAATTTAAGAATCTCTGGTCCCGCTATCACACCATGTGCGCCTGCTAAACCTACTCCATGCACCTGCTGTGTGTTTTTAAAGCTGGCTGCCAGCACCTGGCAGGACAGCTGGCAGCCTTCAAATAATCCGACGATATCTCTTACCACCTGAACCCCGTCACCCGCCAGATTATCAATACGGTTGACATAAGGAGCGACAAAGTCAGCTCCGGCTTTTGCCGCTACGAGCGCCTGCATCGGCGTGTAGATAGCTGTGGCAAGTGTGCTTATTCCTTGCTGCTTTAATTGTTTGATTGCTTTGATGCCTTCTGCTGTTACAGGAATCTTTATAGAAAGGTTCCCGCCAATTTCTTCTTTTAAATAGACAGCTTCTTTCACCATTTCTTCAGCATGTCCCTCCAATACTTGAACAAAAAATTAGCGCCGCATTCCCCTTCAAAATCTCCGATTTAGTGGGGGTTAGGCGCTAAGGTCTTTATTCTTCTTGTTCCTCTATCTTTTTATTATACCGATTGCCGCTTCCTACTTATCATCATCATACTGATTCTCTTTTCGTTTTACAATTGATTTCCATTTTGATACGATCAACCTATCATAAGAATTAAAAAATGGAAAGGAGGGTTTGGTCATGAAAGTTGCGAAGTCGCTGCTGCACAAAATTACAAACCAGACGGAAATCTTCAATGCTACGCTCGATATTTACAATGACGCTTTGGCTTACGTGATTGAGGTCATTGACAAAGAATTTGATGATACCAAACGCCTGACAACAAAGTCGATTGTGCCGGCAGTGGAAAAATTGATTCACGCAACCAAATCAAACCCTCTCCCGAAATACAAAGAGTTTAACGAACGTTTTTACAAGTTTCCATCCTACTTCCGCAGAAGTGCTATTGCTTCTGCTTTTGGCAAGGTAAAGAGCTTCCGCTCTAACTATCAAAATTGGGAAAAAGAGCAAAAGTACGCTCTTTCCGAAGGAAAAAGATTTAAGAAACAGCCTCCGCGCCTGCAAGTGAAACATAAAGAGTTCCCCGTTTTTTATCGCAAAAACATGTTCAATAGAACATCTGATACGACTGCAAAAATTAAGGTATTCCATCAGAATGACTGGGTATGGATAGATATCGAATTTAAAGGGCAGGACCACTACAAACGCGGTGTCTGGGAATGGAAAGAACATAACCCTAAGCTGATTAAGCGGGGAAAGAAATTCTTTCTTTCCATCAGTTATGAAAATAAAGTCACTTTAACGAAAACACCTATTCAAGAGCAAAAAGTGTGTGCGGTAGACCTTGGACTGACGAATTCTGCTGTTTGTTCGGTTATCGATGCAACAGGCACTGTCTTAGGACGGACGTTTATTGACCAGCCTAAAGAAAAAGACCGGCTGCAGACGTTAACGAACAAGCTTCGGAAAGCCCAGCGGGCAAGCGGCCGTATTCAGGCGCCGAATTTTTGGCGGCAGATCAATGGGTACCAGCAACATATTGTCCGCCACACAAGCCATGAAATTGTAAAATTCGCGGCGAAACATGGCTGTGACGTCATCGTATTCGAATACTTGGGCAGAATGAAAACCCCAAAAGGGTTCTATGGAGCCAGGAAACTTCGTTTCAAGCTTCACGGCTGGCGAAAAATAGGTATCCAGAACAAAGTAGAAGAAATGGCGCACTGCCTGGGCATGCGTATTTCCCGGATCAATCCGCGAAACACCAGCGCCCTGGCGTTTGACGGCTCTGGAAAAGTGGAACGAAACTCGAAAAAAGACCTTGCCACATTTTCAACAGGCAAAGTCTATCATTCGGATTTGTCCGCTTCTTATAATATCGGAGCCCGTTATTTCATTCGAGCTTTTCAAAAAACCATTTCGGAAACGAAATGGTTGTCACTTCAGGCAAAAGTTCCTGAGCTGGCAATAAGGACATCTCAGACCTTGTCTTCGTTCATTAGTCTCCATCATGCACTCGGGCTTCCGGAGGAAGCTTAATCCGCTGATGTTGTACTGTATTCAAGATAAGGGATGCTCCATCAAAATCTTTGATTTAGGTGGAGAGGTTCACCAAAAAGCATCCTCTCTTTGCCAATGATCGATTGGATCTCTTTTAGCAGCGGAAGTAAAGGCTTTTTTTCTTTCGTAATAATAGTCGGGTTGGTTGTTACCCCATCAACCGGAAAACATTCGTTGAGTTCTTGGATGCTTTCTATATTTGCTGAATCAATAACGAGTAACATATTTTCACCTCTTTTAACATAAAGAGAGTAACTTTTCAGTTACTCCCATCATACACTGATTTACTTATTTTAGCAGTTAAATGCTTCATGGATAAATTTATCCGCGTGATTTTCCTCCCGAAATATTCACCGTTGTGCCTGTTACATAGCTGGCACGATCCGAAGCCAGGTACGTAACCAGTTCACCAATCTCATCCAGCTTTCCAGGGCGTCCAAGTGGAATGGCTTTACTGTAGTCTGTTCCAAGACCTTCTACTGTTACACCGCGTGTATACGCCAGCGCCTCATTGTAAGCATCTGTTGTTAAGCCTGTTTGCTCGTTAATTCCCGGGGCCACTCCTACGACACGAATATTAAATTTACCCAGCTCTTTCGCCCAGGAACGGGTAAAGCCATTGACAGCTCCTTTTGTAGCTGAATAAGCACTTTGTCCAGCTGAGCCTTCCATTCCTGCTTCTGAAGAAATATTAATAATAACGCCTTTATTATTCTTCACCATGACTCTTGCGGCTGCCTGCGCACACAGATAAGGACCTTTTTGGTTGATAGCAACCATAAAATCAAAATCTTTTTCGTTTAACTCGTATTGTACCTTTTCTCCTCTGGCATCTACCAACAAGCGAGGCAGGTTGACGCCTGCATTATTGACCAAAATATCAACGGTTCCAAACAATTCCGTTGCTTTTGCCACCATACTTTCAACGCTTTCTTTATTCGTTACATCACATTGAATGTGATAAGTGCCATCTGCCTGCTCACCTGTCGTTACATTAATATCAGAGATAATGACCTTCGCACCGTTGTTCACTAAATTTTCTGTAATTTTTGCGCCAATTCCAGAAGCACCTCCTGTCACAATTGCTACTTTGTTTTCTAATTCAAGCCATGAATTACTCATTTTATTTCCTCCTCTTTCTTTATAAACAGACACGTGTTCGTGATTTTTTATATTTTTTATCGTTCATCTTTTTAGAAGATTTTTGCTGGGCATCGCCAGGAAAACCCTCATTTTGTGTTTATCTGTTAACCATTTAAATAAATTATTTTTTTACAATTTGAATGGTTGTTCCTGCTGCAGGTACTTGGATATCTGATTCCTCAAGGTGCAATGTCCCTGGCAGATCCGCTGTTTCCGCGCCGTCAAATTTCAGTGTAATATGCCCAAGAGAACCTAAATTCTTTTTCACTACATCTCCTACAGCTGTAATGATGTATGGCTGGCCACCCATTACGAAAGTATCTCCCTTTTCGATTTCATCGTTAATATCATTTACATCAATTAACAGGCAATAATCTGCTAATTCACTTGGCGCATTTGCTCCAAATAAAATGAACATTTTTTCTCCAAGAAAAGCCGCTACATCAGAGCCTAATCTGTTAATTTGAGTTTCATAAATTGTTTGCATATAATACGCCTCCGTTTTTGATTATCTATGATGTTATAAAGATTCTACTTTTTTATTCATATAATCCAAAGCTTGCAAGCCAGGCAATAAATACGGTTGGAGCTCCGGTTAAGAAACGTCCATACAAGACAGATGGCACACCGACTTCAACCGTTTCCGTTTCTGCTTCTGCTAATCCTAATCCAACCGGCACAAAGTCAGCTGCAGCCTGGGAGTTGATCGCGAAAAGAGCCGGCAGTGCAAGATGCGGCGGAATGTTCCCTTTTCCAATTTCCACGCCGATTAAAGTTCCAATTACCTGTGAAATAACAGCTCCTGGCCCTAAGAAAGGGGACAGCAATGGGAATGAGCAGATGAGTGATATTAATAGAAGACCAGGTAAAGAACCAGCATATGGTGATAAGTAGTTGGCAAACAAGTCACCAACGCCAGATGCCTTAATCACACCAATCAACATAGCGACAAATGCCATAAACGGTAAAATCGTTTTAATGATCGTATCGATCGTGTCACGGCCGGCTTGATAAAAGACGTTGACAATGGAACCCATCGCCATACCAACCCTGGCTATAAAGCCTTTAGGCTTTTGTTGTTCACTAATTTTCTTATCTGCGCTATACTTAGGTTTAGAAACATTTTTTTCAATTTGTCCGTTAGCAGAACTACTTTCCGATACAGAAGGTGTTGCAGCACCATCATGTAATTGAATGTTTTGCGGTTTTACACCCGAAACATAGATATCTTCGGTAATGTGTTTTGCTAACGGGCCGCTTTGTCCAGTTGGCATAATATTAATCGTCATAATTCTCTTTTGCGGGTACAGTCCGCAGCGGAGTGTTCCTCCACAGTCAATGATGACGCATGCCATTTCATTTTCAGGTACACTTGTTTTAAAGCCATCTACTAACTCACACCCTGTCAGTTCAGCAATTCGATCCGCTATATCCGGCTTTGTTCCGCCTGTTACATATACCACTTTATTTTTTTCCTCTGTTGGTGTGATTATTAAAGGACCGCCAAACCCGCCTGGTCCTGCCTCAACAATAACTGAATTATACTTCGTTGCTGTTTGAGCCATTGTTTTCCCTCCTTACAGGTCTACTGTTTCTTTCAGTTTTACACCCTGCTGTTTCGCCACGAAATGAGTAGTCAGGTCCGTTACCCAGCCTCTTAGGAAGTTTGTGAAGATCCCTACCAAGAAATAACGAAGCGCCAGTTCAGTAGTTTCAAAGCCAAGTGTTGTAATCCCAGCGGCAATCCCTAAGAATACAAATAGTTCCCCTGGATTAACGTGCGGGAAAAGTCCATTGTGCGTGTGGCAGGAGTAGGAAGCTGCCGCATAATAGCTTGGCTTGTACTTTTCCGGTAAAAATCTTCCTAATGATAATGTCATCGGGTTAGCCAGCATGAAGGTTCCAACAACAGGAAGAACAAAATAGCGTGTAAATGGATTTTTACCTGATTTTCTTGCGACCCGCTCAACCTTTTCTTCCCCAACCAACCGGATAAGCGCGTTCATTGCCACCAAAAGCATAATGAGAAGGGGCACAATCCCCGTGACTAAATCCACAAAGGTTTCAGCGCCTGCTCTAAATAAATTCATAAAGCCGTCAGCTGCATTTACAAGCCAATTCATCTGTTTCACCTCATAAATATTTATTTGTTTTTTCTAGATAAAAGTAAGTCAATCCAGCCCTTTTTAACCTTTAACTCACCTCCTTTAGAGATAATGTGGTAGCTATTTAAAGCATCCTCGATGGCTGATCGAGTCAGTTTGTTTACGGAATGGAAATCCCCTTCATTTAAATGCAAGAGGTTTTTTCCTTCAAATCCTTTTAATGTTTTGACTCTGGAAAGTACCGTTACTCCTTGCATTTTGGCCGCTTTTAGAATGTTGTTTCGCCGGTCAATGGCGAACATTACGACAGTGCCTGCTTTAAAAAGCCCTGTTTTTTTGCCAATGGCTACTCTGCCAAGCTGCCGCATTTCTGCATATTTCCTGTTAAAATGCCTGATCTGCATAAAGCCGAAAAAGCTTTGCATAAGCCAGGACAAACCAATCAATACAATCACATACCATAACATGGTGGACCTTCCTTTCTTGATGGCAGAATACTTCTGCTGAGGCTCTTTTTCTACCGTATTGTTAAAGCAGAATTATTTTTCCTGCTCTATTAGACGAAACATTTCCTCAGCTGTTTCTTCAGTGGTGACAAGTGTATTAATAAATCCCCCTCTTAATCCCCCAATAATAGAGGGAGCTTTTTCAATCGACTCTGCTACACCTATAGAATACGGAATACCCCGAAGCTTTTCGATTTCAATTGCGATTGTCCGCTCTGATAAATCAGATCGAATGAGCGTTCCTTTAATATCATAAAATCGGGAACAAATATCTCCGATGGCACCTTGACGATTCAACTCCTCAATCTCCTGATCACCGCAAAAGCCAGCCCATACTAGGTTAGAGGATTGATTTGGATTCCCTATCCCTACGACAGCAATGGTAAGGTTATCCCACAATTCTGTTATTTTGCTGAAATAGTTCGATTGAACAATATCGTCTTTTGTTTCTTTTCTTTCTACTACTGCTGCTGCGTCGATAAAATAAGCTGTCCCATCAAAATCTTCTGCAATATTGTAGACAATCGTATTCACATGATATTTCGTATCCATAGGTCCGGGACCGCCAACCAGCGGAACAAAATGGGCATCTTTTTTATCAACATGATGAAATTCACCGATCATGCTGGACATGGTGGTTCCCCAGGCAAAGCCGACTACGTCACTGTCCTTAATAATTCTCTTGAGAAGATCAGCACCAGCCGTTGCGACCGCTTTCTTTTTATCTGCTGCTGTTTGATCTTTTTTTACAGGCAGAATTATAACTTCCCGCAAGTTAAATATTTTGGCAATGCGCTGCTCTAAATCAAAGGTTTCATCAATATCGGTTTTGATTGTGATATTTACAATTCCTTCTTCCCTGGCTTTTTTAAGCCAGCGGCTGATTGATGTGCGGTAAATCCCCAGTTCTTTTGATATGGCACTTTGTGTCATATCTTCTTCGTAATACATTTGAGCAATTCTCACCATCAGCTTTTTTTCTTCTCTGCTATCCATCTTCTTTCCCTGCCTTTGACGGTATGAATTTGCACATATGTGCATCGTTTTTCATAAATCAATCATTTGTGCTTTACTTGAGTTGAGTATACGCTTTCAAAAATGCACTGTCAATAATATTTTAACTTTTGTGCACATTTTTATTTTTTTATGTCATTTGTGCAATATAAGTTTTCCCATTGCTCTTTTTGTTTAATCCTTCTTTAACATCCTGCTCTGCTTTTAACTGCCAGAAAAAAATCGGGCTCCTAAAAGAGCCTGACCCTGCCTGCTGATAAACGCCTTCCCTTCCACACTGCAACCTTTTCTTTACTGTGTTCGAGGTAACCTGTATTCTACTGAAAATAGCCTGTTTCCAATATATCTCTGGCTTTACCTTCTAGGCCACGGATTACAAGTGTTCAGACACACTCAGTATCAATGAGGATCCATACATGCCTTTTACTTGGCAACTGAAGGGCTTTCAGCATAGATCACCTTCCACCTTCTTTATCCGTTTACCAATTGCTTTTGATTAACTAAAAGGCTGAGCGGCTAAATAACAGGTAGAAAGGTCACAATGAAAAGCAGGAATTCTGAACATTCAGCCGTCTTTTTTAAATATAAGGAAAAATAATCTTTGTGTTTTTTTAAAATACATTTATAATTAGGATTACAAACTCATAATTCCAATTCGTTAACTTGGATTTGGATGTGAGATTCAATAGAAACGCATCGGTTACACTGATCTGAAAAAACTGAATGTTCTTGTTTAAACAAACTTCGTTGTAAGAGAAAGGAAAAAAATATGTTATTCACGTACACAGCTATTGGAATTGCTTTATTTTTTGCTATGAACATTGGCGCTAGCGGAACAGCTGCTTCCATGGGTGCGGCCTATGGCGCCAGCGCGATAAAAAAGCGGGCCGCTTTAATTTTAGTTTCCATTGCCGCTTTCTTAGGTGCCGTTTTGGGCGGTGGTGAAGTAGTAAAAACGATTGGAAAAGGGATTATCCCTTCTGATTTGCTAACGGTTAAAATCGTTATTATTATTCTGTTGGGCGCCACTCTTACTTTATTTGTATCTAACCTTCTGGGCATTCCACTGTCGACAAGTGAGGTTACCGTCGGAGCCGTAGTAGGTGTCGGTCTTGCTTACCACCGGTTATTTACAGATCAGCTCTTGGTGATTTTATTGTTTTGGGTGATCGTTCCTATTGCGTCTTTCATCATTACTTTTGTTGCTGGAAAAATGATTTCCCGGGCGGAAAAACGCTGGCCTCAATTAAAGGGGCAGGGAAAATGGGCAAAATGGCTTTCTATTCTATTAATACTTGGCGGCTGCTGGGAAGCATTTTCTGCCGGAATGAACAACGTGGCCAACGCAGTCGGCCCTCTTATTGGCGCAGGTATTATGGCCACCAATAGCGGCCTCTGGCTCGGCGCTTTATTTGTTTCAATCGGGGCCTTGTTGATGGGCAGCAGGGTGCTGGAAACCAATGCAAAGAAAATTACCAAACTGTCTTTATTAGAAGGAAGCGCCATTTCATTTACAGGCGGTACGCTTGTGGTAGTGGCCTCTGTATTTGGACTGCCTATCCCTCTTACGCAAGTGACTACTTGCGGAATTCTTGGAGTAGGGGCGGCTCAAGGTGGTTTTGGCATTTTTCAAAAAGGGATTATTAAACGGATTCTGCTGATATGGGTTATCTCTCCATTGTTTTCTATTGTCGTTTCGTATTTTCTAATCAACCTGCTTGTAGATATGGACATTTACAATTTAATCGTGATGTTAAGTGTCTTTATTGCTACGGTTGGTTCCATCAAATTAGCGCAGCACGTACGAGACGAACAACGCTCTGTTTATAATGAAGGTGAAGGGATTTAAGGTTCTCTCAGGTTAGCCAGTTGTATGCTGGCTAACCTTTTTTATTTAAATTGCTCAAATGGCACTGAGACCACTTTGTTTTTTCATCGCTTCTTCCCTGAACTTCTTCTGCTCTTCAGGCGACAGCGCCTTATGCTGTTTTAAAAAGGCCTCATACGCTGGGATCACTTCTTTTACCGGTCCAAAGTCTTTTATTTCTCCATACTCCAGCCAAAGAGCTTTATCACAAAACTCTTTAATCTGCCCCATTGAATGGCTGACAAAGAACATTGTTTTTCCTTTTTCTTTAAACTCAAACATTTTATTTTTTGATTTCTGTCCAAATACCTGGTCTCCTACTGAAAGAGCTTCATCCACGATGAGAATATCCGGGTTTACCGTGACAGAAATCGCAAATCCAAGACGGGATCTCATCCCGCTCGAGTATTTTTTAACAGGCTGATCAATAAACTTGCCGATATCAGTAAACTCAATGATTTCTGCCTCCATCTCCCGTATTTCGTTTTTCTTGAAACCGAGCATTAAACATTTTAGTTCAATGTTTTCGCGGCCCGTTAATTGATTGTTCAGCCCCGATGAGATGGCGATGATCGAAGCCTGTCCCACTGTTGTAACCGTACCGGATGTAGGCGGTATCACACCGCCTAATATATTTGAAAGAGTAGACTTTCCTGAACCATTTACACCGACCAGCCCAATAACATCTCCTTGCTTCGCCGTAAATGAAATGTTTTGCAAAGCATAAAAATCTTCCCCATAGCCTCCCGGCAGGATCACATCCAAAATCTTTTCTTTCGGGGACTTGTGCATTTTATATTTTTTGTAAATGTTTTGAACGACAACGGTTTCTTTCATCACTGCCTCCAGCTTACAAGAAATCAACAAAGCGATTTCTGAATTTCAAATGTAAAGCAGACCCAATTAAAAGCATCACTAATATTAAAGACCAAAAATAAAGCGTGTAAGGCGCATATTCCGTCATATACCATGTCGTCCCCAACAGAGATGCCCTATACCCTTCCACCAGATAATAAAGAGGATTCAGCTTTAATAAAAACGTTATGTCCACTCCTTTCAGCACAAGCTGGTCAGTATGCCAAATAAGCGGCGTAATGTACAATACCATTCTTAAAATGGACTGAACAATCTGCTGTACATCACGAATGATCGTCGAAAGTGTTGATGTAATTAGCGCAAGAGCTAACAAAAAAATTAAGGTGGCAAGCATAAAATAAGGCAGCTGTATATAATAAACAGACATCTTAAAATCCGTAAACTGTAATACAATGATGACAATGGCCACTAGCATTAAATGAGTATAAAAATTCGCCATAATGACAAAGGAAGGAATAGCACTCATCGGAAAGCTCATTTTCGAGATCAGCTGCAGCCTTGAATAAATCGATTTGGAGGACTTTGAGATAGCCGGATTCACAAAAAACCATACAATCATTCCTGTTACCATCCAAATAAAAAAAGGTACGTGAATACCATTTTCCATGGTTATCTGCTGGCCTCCCCGTACCCCAACGCCAAATACCAGCCAGTAAATGGCCAGTTGAATCACTGGATTTAAGATTTCCCAGAGCCGGCCCAAATAATTATTGGTATGAGCGCTTTTCAGTTCAAAAGCGGAAAGTCTCAGAATAAGATAAAAAGAATGAATTTGCTCCCTTACAATGGTAATCAGTGACTTTATCATAAAAGGTGATCCTTCCCTTAAACGCATAATAACTTTGTTACCATCATTGCCTAAAAAACCATATTATAAAAATAATCACGCAAGGCTATAACGCTTCTTTTATCAGAAGGCAGCTTTAACGCATTGTTTTCTTTTGGGACAAGCTTTTTTCAGGAAATAAGTATCGTACGACGTTACGGCTGGATTGTCCTTTGGAATATGCATTCCATTTTTCCGCGTAGCTGCGAATCGCTTCGAGATCAAAATGATTCGCTTGAATGCAGTGAACAATAGATTCTGTATCCCTCACCATAGGTCCCGGAAGGTCTCTTTCAAATCCTTCTGGCACTCCCCGGGTCTGTTTATACTCTTCTAAATCATATGTAAAAAAAATCATGGGCTTTTGCAGAAGTGAAAATTCAACGGGGATTGATGAATAATCGGTAATTAAATAATCCGCCACAGCAAGCAGCTCATTAATTTCATATTGATCCGAAGAAACATCTACTATAAAGTCCGGATATTCCTCCCCAAAAGTAGGGGTTTGCTGAATGGCCGGATGCAGCCGTAGAAACAATAGATAGTCTCCTCCGAGCTGTTCAGCCATTTTTCCCATATCCAGCTCAAGCTCAAAATGCGCTAATGCTTGATCCCGGTATGTAGGAACGTACAAAATCACTTGTTTGTGCTCAATGGCTGGATATTGGCCTGCTATTTTATGCTTCGCTTTTTGGAGCGCTTTTTTATCAAAAAAGAAATCGGTCCGCGGGACACCCGACGGTAAAATCTGTTTCTTTTGAAGGTGAAAGGATTTGATAAAAATATCAGCCATCTGATCTGAGCCGGCCACTACTTTATGAAATTGGCTGTACACCTTTAAAAAACGTTTTTGGGCCCTCTCGCTTCTTTGTTTGACCGATGCATCCTGGAGTCCAAACTTCTTTAATGCACCTGAGGCGTGCCATAATTGTATGCATTCTACACTCCTTTTAAAGTGAACGGCAGCTAGAAACCCATAATAATTATCCACCAGAACACGACGAGATGTAGCTAAATGGTATATAGAACGGAGCACATAAAATGGATTGGTTTCAAACACAACCAAATCAATGTCAGGACAGTCTTCGAAGAGATGAAGCTTGTTTCTTTTACAAAGAACAGCCACTTTCACAGAAATATGCTGCTGCCGTATTTCATCCAGTACATACCGGCTGTTATCGCCAAAACTGACAACAAAGGTTATTTTGTTTTGAAGCGGCAGAAAAGAAAAAAAGAAAAACATCCACTTAAAAGAAAATAGAAAAAGAAAAATGGCTAGCTCCCTAACCATTTTGAATTGCCTTTAAATCTTTTTTGATTTGGGATGTAGAAATCCCGATGGTTCTCGGCAGGTACACGACTTCACAGTATTCTTTAAGAAAATCAAAATGTCCCTCCCAGTCGTCTCCCATCACAAACAGATCAACATTATGTTTAAGGACATCTTCAATTTTCTGGTCCCAGCTTTTTTCCGGTATTGCTTCGTCAACAAAGCGGATTGATTCCACTATCATTTTTCTATTTTCAAAGCTGTGGTATGCTTTTTTATTTTTTCCTTGATTAAATTCATCTGTAGAAAGGCCGACAATTAAATAGTCACCTAATGCTTTCGCCCGTTTCAGTAAATTAATATGCCCGAAATGCAGCAAATCAAAAGTACCGTACGTTAACACCTTTTTCATGTGCTGGCCCTCCTTCATGATGTGAAAAAACGTTTTTCTAACCTTTATTGTAGGAAGAAGAATTGGTTTTTATTCGGAGAAAGAGAAAAAAATGGCTTAACGGTTAAGCTTATAAAAATAGCACACAGAAGTGATTACAAATCCAGCCGACAAACTTTTTACTCTAAGCAGAAAGCGTATATAATTGTT
Source organism: Domibacillus indicus (assembly GCF_023715895.1). Classification (GTDB taxonomy): domain Bacteria; phylum Bacillota; class Bacilli; order Bacillales; family Domibacillaceae; genus Domibacillus; species Domibacillus indicus_A. The sequence continues at coordinate 131,508 of NZ_JAMBOO010000007.1, forward strand.
CATTTTGTACATACTAAAGGGCAGAAATTTCAACCATAGGGAGGAAAAAGATTCTGATAAGAAAAAAGCGATTACACACCCGTTGTTCTTTAGATTCGATTTACTTTCGCGAACACTGCTTATACATGCAGATTGGGGTTCCCGGCTTTGATTCAACAGAACCAGACTCCTTGACCCTGCTGTTCATTGAGCGGTACAAAACCAAAAAGAAAGAGTATGCTCTAACAGCTGCTCATGAAAGAGAAAATATGTTTCAAGCGTGTTTAACGGAAGCGGACCTCGAGCAGCTTTTATCTGAAGGAAAAGACTGGGACGTTTATATCGCCCTCTGTTCCGATGACAGAATACGTCTATGCAGTAATGGCCTGGATCTAGAGCTGCTTTTTTTTCTAAAAAACGGCCAAATGTTGATGCCTTTTACAACTAACAAAGGAAATGTTTCGTTTAAATCCAAACAGCCTGGGCTGATTGAAAAAGCAGAACGAATTGATTTTATGGGTAAGAACCATATCACCTTAAAAGGCTATACCGTTTACCCTTTATGGCTCAAACGGCCCGACCAGCTGACAGGAACATTAATACTGTCAGCGAATGAAGATCAATATGCCTTTAAAGTACCTTTAAACATAAGTTACCGCCGGTTTTCATCAAATGGAGAAGACTATCTGCCTTTAGTTGTGTATGAAGCAGCCGTCCCGATTGAATCGTTGCTTAGAACGCACAGTGAAGCGGCTGCCCTAAAAGCAAGAATTGAATTTTCCTATGCTGAGGACAGCAGGAACATCAAAATGGAGACAGCTCCTATCAAGCTTAAAACTCCCCGCTTTACAAAAAAAGTGCTCGTTAAAAAAGTAAACGGTCAAAAGAAAGAAATCTCGATCACGCAAACGAAAAAAAGCGGGCATTTAACCATTCAGGTCCGTGACTTTAATGTGATGACAAATGTAAAAGCAAAAATGAAGGAAAGAATGGTCTTTATAAAAAGACATGCTCTCGTCAAACAGCTCTATAAAAATGCTTTTTATTGGATTGGCAGACTTCCGGTCAATAAAAATGTCATTGTGTTTGAAAGCTTTCTGGGGAAACAATTCAGCGATAATCCCCGCGCTATTTATGAATATTTGCAGCAGCACAATTTCCCTTATAAACTGTATTGGAGTGCGGACAGGAAGCATCTTCATCATTTTCAGGATAAAAATGTACGCTGCATCCACCGTTTTTCTCTTAAATGGCTTTTGATCATGCCGCGGGCCCGCTTTTGGGTCACTAACAGCCGGATGCCCGGGTGGCTTCCAAAACCAAAACAAACGCTTTATCTTCAAACTTGGCATGGTACTCCGTTAAAACGGCTGGCGGCAGATATGGATGAAGTATATATACCCGGCACAACGGCTGAAAATTACAAAAAAAATTTCATTCAAGAAGCAAAAAACTGGGATTATTTAATCTCCCCTAATGCGTATTCAACCGAAATTTTTCGAAGAGCGTTTCAATTCGATAAAGAAATACTGGAAACAGGCTATCCGCGAAATGATTTTATTTGTAATCATGAGAAGGAGGAAACGGTTGAAAAGCTGGCAGCCGCTTATGGGATTCCCCGGCATAAAAAAGTGATTTTATACGCGCCAACCTGGCGGGATAATCAATTTTATGCCAAAGGCCGCTATCGTTTTGATCTCCAGCTGGATCTTGATTTAATGAAAGAGCAGCTGAGTGAAGAGTTTGTGATTCTTACCCGCCTGCACTATCTGGTGTCTGAAAATCTGGATTTAACTCCTTATAAAGATTTTGCTTATGATGTCTCCCATCACGAAGATATCCGTGAATTGTATGTGATGGCCGATATTTTACTGACGGATTATTCATCCGTATTTTTCGATTACGGCAACTTAAAGCGGCCGATGATTTTCTACGTATACGATATTGACCAGTACAGGGATCATCTTCGCGGTTTTTACTTTGACTTTGAACAGGAAGCACCGGGTCCGCTGGTGAAAACAACGGAAGAAGTGATTCAAGCAATCCGAAAAATCAAAGAAGACGGATTTCAGCCATCCACAAAGCTTGATTCCTTTTATGAAAAGTTTTGTTACTTAGAAGAAGGAAATTCCACCCGCAAAGTCGTGGAACAAATCTTTTTACGCTAAAAAAGAACCGGTTTCGAATAACCGGTTCTTTTTTAGTTATTTTACCTTTAACCCCATATTTGAATGAATCGTCGTGTAAAAAGTAAAGTCGCGATTTTCATAGCGAATTTGGTTTTCATTGAGTTTCCTAATATTGATTTTGTGGTAGTCATTATAGCGCAGGAACATCGCATAGCCCGCTGACGGCAGCTGGTTTAATAGATCAAGGCTTACTTCCAGCCTTCCATGTCCATCCTGATCCACTTGAACAGGGATGGAATATTCTCTATTCACCTCTTCCCGGTCCCTGATGATCACATCGGTAATTTGATCAATATAATCACCGTATACCCTAAAGTCCAGGCAATACTTATTATCATAAAACCGGTCTTCTTTAAAAATGGCCAGCATCGGCACCCGTATATGCCGGTATTTTTCTTCAAGGAACGGAGCTACATGATAAGGAAGATTGTCTTTAATCAGCACTGGCTTTACTTTTTCTTTTCTCTCCCATTCAAATAGCTTTTCAAGCTGCTTCGTTTTTCCTTCCTTGAAGAGTTCATAAGCTGTTTTATTTAATGGGTGAAAAAAGTTATCGGAGACCTCATAGCGAAGCCCCTCTGTCGTTTTAAGTATTTCATTGAACTTATTGTAGTAGAGTGCCTTCAGTTTCGTTTTTTGAAAATGGCCCGTATTAAACAATCGTGTGACGGAATCAAATTCATACAATCGATTGAGCAGCATTTTTTCTTTATCAGGCTCTAACTTTTTATCGATGATATAATGAATCACTTTGATATTGCTGTCTGTTTTTTGCATAATATTCGTTTGTTTTGTAAGTGAAGCATTATTATCATCAAGCCGGTTCAAATAATAGATGGGTGCTTTTGTCGTTGAAATGGTATTGCAATGGATTAATACGTCCATAAAAAACTGTTTATCCTCTGCAAACTTCATTTCTGGAAACACAATTCCATTATCTTTAATAACACTGGCTCTGACCATCCTCGCCCGCGGTCCCAAATGCTGAAATATATGAGGGATCGAGTAAGGAGATACATTTCTCCGCTCTTTACAGGATTCATGCTCTCCTACAATTTTGGACCCATTCGATTTCAGCTGTATGGTTCTTCCTACAGCATAGTCATCGCCTGTTTTCTCTAAAATATCGTGCAAGGTTTCTAAACCAGAAGGTTCAAGCCAATCATCCGCATCCAGAAAAGTAATGTACTTAGAAGTGGATAATTGAATGCCGAGGTTGCGCGGCTGTCCGGGTGTTCCCGTATTGCACTTTAAAAAAACTGCCCGAATGTTATTATATTTAGCAGCATACTCTAACAGGATCTTTCTGGAGGAATCCGTTGAACAATCATCAACCAGGAGGTACTCAATGTGTTTAAATCCTATTGTTTGGTTGATAACCGAGTCGATCGTTTTCCTTAAATACTTTTCTGCATTATAAACCGGCGTGACCACAGATACTTTCGTTTGATTAGCTTTATTCCCCTGTTTATTTTCAACTTCATAATAGCCGTCTGCGTTATAGTCAAAGGAACGAGTTTTCGGAAATTTTATTACATTGTAAATCCACGATACATTACCCATAAAACCACCTCATCTTTCTACTAATATTTTTACCTTCAGGCTTCGTTTTCTCCAAAGACCGCCACCATTGACGGCTGGAAGGAATGGCAGCCATACCGGCAATTATTTATTTTGTAGACATAAATCGGTACATTTATTCATATCGTGTGAAAGGATTTATTTGAAAGCCTTTATTTAGTGGCTGACTCGGGATCTTTACACCCTCGTCTTTGTCGATTTCACCTCTACAGCTCCGCTGCCGCGCCGTACTCTCTCTACAAATACTTGAAGGGCAAAGACAGGCAGAACCATTTGTCTTTTTATTCTTTTCGGCTCACATAAGAGGCGGTAAAACCATTCTAATCCTAATTTCCGAAACAATTCAGGTGCTCTGCAGATTCGCCCCGATAAAATATCAAAACTGCCGCCGACGCCAATCATCACCGTTGCACCGAGTTCATTTTTAAACCGATGAATAAATTCCTCCTGCTTCGGGTTACCCGCACCGACTAATAAAAGATCCGGTTTCTCACGGGAGATCCGTTCCACAATGAGACGTTCCTCGTCGGAGTCTTTTTCAAAATAGCCGTGGTGTGTACCCATAACCCGAGCATGGCCATATAGGTCTGTTAGTTTCTCGCCCGCAGCTGCCACTACGTCTTCCGTACTTCCGAGCAAGAACAATTTTGTGGCCGCGCCTGTATGTTCCCTGTGCTCAAGCAGGGCATGAATCATATCATACCCCCCCACTCGCTCTTTTAAGGAATATCCTAATATTTTAGACGCATAGATAATACCGATGCCATCAGGTGTAATCATATCAGCAGCAGAAATCACCTCATAAAAGCTTGAATCCTTTCTGGCTTTCATGACGATTTCCGGATTGGCCGTTACAATAAAAGTTGGAAGAGCTTTTTCCATTCTTTCGTTCGTCCAGCGTACTGCTTCAGTCATGTTATTTTCCGCAAACGGAACAGATAAAATTTTCAGCACCAAAAACCCACCCTTTGAATAAATTTCGTATTTGTAGCCGATAGTATTGGCTAAACGCCTGCAAAATATGTCTCAAAGGCTGTCATCCACTTTTGAGATAAAAAAACCGCCCATCCAGCTGGACAGACGGTTTTTAAGAGTATGGGCCGCAGTTGCTCTTAAAGAAAGACTGCCTGCACACTTTTTTGATGAAAAATCGTGCTCCTTTCACGGTTCAGTGCCGTTTTGGACAAATAAAAAAAAGCCCAAAACGTTTGGGCTTTTTTGTCTGCTTATTCTGCTGCTTTCGTTGCAGGAAGACCTGCTGTGTGTGCAAATGAAGAATCCGCATTTGCACTTGAAGTTGTCTTCACAGCTGTGAAATCAAATGCTGCTTTTGCTTCGGATTCAAAGTCTTCAACAATCATCGTTCCTTTTTTGCCTGTTAAGGATACACCTGCATGGTTGATCACTAAAGCTTTGCGGTCGGCTGTAAGAGAATAAGAAGCAGGTTCGAATTCCTCTAGACTTCCATCGCTGTACTGAACACTGAAATACAGGTATGCTGCTACATCAGCTGCTGTATAGTCTGCCGGCACCGCTTCTGTCAGATTAATTTTCGTTTGTGTGGCAGAAGTCACTTGTACATTTGCAACCACTGGGAAATAAGAATTTTCAACAACAAAGAGATACGTTCCATATAACAAATTGGCAAATTCGCCGCGCGTAATATTTAAGTTCGTGCCGTATGATGTGCTCGTCTTGCCTGATGTAACCCCTGTTCCGTAAAGAGCTTCAACATAAGGCTTGAATACGCCGCCAACATCCGTAAATGGTGTCTGCTCTGCATAATCCTCCAGCTCAAATGCCGTTACAAGGAATTTAGCCATTGCACCGCGGCTGAGAGACAATTCCGGCTTGAATTCCGTTTTGGTTACACCTGAAATCACTCCGATTTCAGCAAGTGCGTTAACCGATCCTCTTACACGAGTATTTAAATCTTTAAATCCAGCGTCTGGTGCGCTTTCTGTATCAAGCATCAGCATATTCGCTAAAATAACCGCCGCATCGCCCCGTGTTAACGTTTGGCTCGTACCGAATTTTGTAGCCGAAATCCCATTGACTACTTCAATATCATATAAAAAGCTGACCGCTTCATCGTACCGGCTTCCTACATCCGTAAAAGGATGGCTGGTCTCCGCCGCGCTCGCTGGAATGGCTAAACTAGAAATCGCTACTGTAGTGGCTGTGGCAGCCGTAAATAAAGAAAGTTTTTTCAAAGGGGTATCTCCTATTCTGCAAATTTATTAAAATGATTCTAGCACTTTCCAAAAATACAGTAAATAGGTAGAGAGACAGATAATATTGTATGAGTATCCTTAAGTTGGATAATCTACAATCAACTCTGCAAATATAATGGAATTAACTGCATTTACAGTCAATATAATCTTCTATGCTTATCATTTTCCATAATAAATAGGAAACCCTATTTGTATTTAATCTAAATCGCTCCCACACCAAGGACAATATTGAATTGCAATAATCGAGCTGCCCCCGTCGTGAATAATGATTCCAAACTCCCTGCCATCCTTATCACAGTAGACAAGCTGATCAGGACAGTCGAAGGGATTTTCATGAACATTACATTTAAAAGAAGCATGATACTTCATGTCTTCACAGCAATAGGTTTTCATTTGCTCCACATCCTATTTTTTAATTAAACTTTGACACTCCCACGGCTAAAGCCGCAAGCCCTTCACCTTGCGGTGAGACGGGTGGGATTCTGAAGTACGAACGCGTTCCCAGTCCATTTCTGTTTAGAACTCGCCTTCAGTTAAGGGCGGTGTCATCAGCCCATCCTGCTTCGTTTTGTATACCTTCGGCATACATGTACCTTACAGGCGGTCCTGCTGTTACCACAGGACTAGGTTAAGCTGCTTGCTTGTTTTTCTTTTTTGAAAGGCCGCTGATGGCTTTCGAAATATTAATGGACGCGTTGGCATCAGAGTGAAGTGTATATTGACATTTGACACACGAAAACATGTGTCTTTTTCGATTCTTTTTATCAACATGACCACATTTACACGTTTGGGAAGTGTGATGTGGATTCACGTACTCGACTTGAATACCAGCCATTTTTGCTTTGTATTCAATAAACGTTTGAAGCTGATAGTGAGACCAGGAGTGCAGATTTCTTCCAGCTTCTTTTTTTGATTTTGCTTTGTAGCGAATACCCGTCAAATCTTCCATTCGAATGCAGCGAACACCGTTCTCTGCAGCAAAATTCACGATTTGCCGGCTCATTTTATGATTTAGATTTTTCATCCACTGTGATTCTTTGTTTTTAGATTTTTTAATAATGGATAGAAGCTTTAACTTTCCTAGCTTTTTTCTTCTTGAAGAAAATGTTCTTCGAATGAAAGCAGCCTCGTTTCCGCGAAAGAAGAGCGTTTTCGTACCCACCGAGGCAACAGCTAAATAGTTCAGACCTACATCGACGCCCATCACTTTTGAAGAAGAAGTAGCTCGTTTTGGCTCAAATGAAATAGAAAGCGAGATATACCATTTGCCTTTTTTCTCATACAGCTCAGCGGCTCCTTGTTTTGCCTGCCCGGAAAGAATTTTATCCAGCCAGTGCTGCTGATACACTTCTGCGATAACCGGCACACCAATTCTCTTTTCTAACGTAGGGAAAGACAGCTTATATAAACTGTTTTCCTTTTCGATAGCGAGGTTTTGATTATTAAAACCGCACCAAAAACGGCGAAACGTTTTTGCTTTTTGATTCTTTTTCTTGGATTTCACTTCACGGATGGTCTGATTCACCACTGCCGAAGGCAGTTTTTCTTGAGAAAAAAGCTTGTAGACCTTAGACGTTGCTTTAGACAGTTCTTCATAACTTAGCAGCCAGTTTGAAAAAGAAGTGTTTAATTCGGTCATTTTTTGATACATCTGTTTCTTTGTTTCCGTTGGTTTCATCAGCTCTAACTTCAATGAAATAATTTCCATCTATGAGCCTTATTTCCAATTTTCTTTTATAGAACAAGCATACCAAATGGGTGTTCTATACGCAAATAATAAAATTAAAAAACGAAAAAAGCACCTGGAAGCTCCAGGCGCTTTTTATTTTCTATATTATTAGTTCCCGCTTTTAAGTTTTTCAGGCTGCCCTTTAGATAAAAACCAGCCGCCTAAAGCAATCAGAACCATCACGGACCAGAAAATCGTTTTCCAAATAGGTCCTTCAACGAAATCATGAGAAATGAGATGTACAGCCGGGTGTGCAAGGGTATGCATCAATAGCTTGACCCCAACCCAGCCTACCAGCACCATTGCCGCCGTTTCAAGGCTTGGACGCTTAACAAGTAACTCAACGAAAAAGCCGGCTGCAAATTTAATGACGATCAGGCCAGCAAGCGCCCCAAGAACAATGACAATAAACTTGGCGCCATCCATACCGCCAATAGCACCGATCGGTGTATCGGGCAAAGCCAGAACTAGCGCTACAGCTGCTAAAATCGAATCGATCGCAAAGGCAATATCCGCTAACGCAATTTGTGCCACTGTTGCGCGGTAGCTTTTCACTTTCTTTTCTTTTTCGTGACCCTTATTCTTTTTAAGCAGGTGTTTTAAGGCAATAAAAATTAAATAAGCGGCTCCGATAGCTTGTACCTGCCAAACATGGAAAAGAAACGAAATAAGAAAAATCGCTCCAATCCTGAATACAAAAGCTAACATCAGCCCTATATTAATCGCTTTTTTCTGCTGCTCTGCCGGCAGGTTTTTAGCCATGACCGCTAAAACCAGGGCGTTATCAGCCGATAGAACACCTTCTAGAAGGATTAAAACAATTAAAATCCATCCATACTCTAACAACAAAGACGTGTCCATAATTCCCTCCCTATAATAACCTATGAAAATAGTTTAAACACTTTTAAATTTTAGTATAAAACACATTATTTGTGAAATGGTTCACGGAAAATTTTTCACATAAATATACATACCCTTTTAATATGACCGACTGGGAAAGTATTAAACTTGAAACAGATACTTTTCACGCATTGTTCATTTATTGAATAGCAGGAATGTGCCTGTTCCCCATATGCAGCAAACGAATTGCCAAGCAGTAAGATCTATCCTTTTATCCAATTCAGCATGAACGGATCAAGGACAAGCACTTTTTTCTCGTGTTTGTAATACGCTAAACTGATTATTAAAAAATAAAAATGGGAGGGTCGAGGATGCAGCTTTTTTACACAGTCCGCCCTGGGGACACGCTTTATCAGCTCGCAAGGCGATGGCAGCTGCCGCTTGAGTCTCTAATTGCTGCCAGTCACTTAAAGGCGCCTTATACGATTTATGTCGGGCAGCAGCTTTCTGTTCCTCCTGGTGTTGATACGATTCGCGTTGAGCCGGGGGATACCGTTTTCGGCATTGCTCAATTTTTCGGCATTCCGCAATCGTTGATTATTGAAGCCAATCAGCTTCGCCCTCCTTATACGATTCAAGTCGGACAATTGCTACAAGTCCCCCAGGGCGCACCTTATTATGTTGTGCAGCCTGGAGATACGCTATTTGACATTGCCAGAAGATTTAACGTAGTAACAGGAGGACGCATTAATACAGAGTTGATCCGAAGAGCCAATCACCTTCCGTCTGATAGACTGCTGCCTGGGATGAGACTGCATATCCCTTATGCGCCTCCGGGCGATGATGGCTTTATTGCCTACACCTCTAATCGTGAAGGAACGTATGACATATGGCTTTATAACCCAAACAACGGGGAAAGTGCACGGGTGACCACAGGGTTAGGAGAAGCTTTTTCAATCCCCTTTTGGTCACCAGACAGTCAGAAAATTGCTTTTGTCGGAAAAAACAACATTCTCTATGTTATCCACTTAATGGAGAGAACCGTTTCCCGTATTGATCAATTTGAAGAAGGGCTGGGCATTTACCCCAGTTGGTCACCAGATAGCCAAACGCTAGCGTATACAAACCAAAATCAGATTATCTTATACCCTCTTTCCACCCATCAACCCCAAAAAATAAATGAGCCTGGTGCAACGGATGTCCAATGGTTTGAAGGCGGAGCGGAGCTGCTGTTTCAAGCACCGGATGCATCGGGAACGAGCCAGCTTTACCGTATAAGAAGCGATGGCTCACATAAACGCCAAATTACCCAAAACACTGGCGGGCCGCTTCACAATGTACGCCTTTCTCCTGATGATGCATACGTCTTATTCACCACTCCTGGTGTCAGTATCTCTCTGATTTATACGCTGGAACTCTCTACAGGCAGAATATTTGAAATAAAAGGCGGACCGCTTGCGAAAAACTATTTTCCGGTATGGTCCCCTGATTCATCAACGATTGCTTACAGTGCTACTGCCTTTGAAGAAGCCGGGTATTTTTCGTTAATTCGAACGTCTGGAAAACAAGGGGAAAACGACCGGACAAAAGCTCTTTCTAATTGCTTTGCCACTCCTGTCACATGGTCGCCAAACGGCCGAAAAGTTGCTTATCTGTCAGGATGCAGCACTGAGGAAATCGCGGATGAGATGTGGGTGGTAGATATCCAGCACCCCGTTCCAATCCAGCTTGTAAAAGGGGCTTTTATTACCGCTTTACAATGGTCTCCTGCGCCACGTTTGCCGCTGACAAAAACATTCACAAATTCTTCCTATCGCGTTCAATTTCAATACCCTTCTCATTGGAAAAAAGTAAGCGATGAGCGGTATGAAGGCCCAGACGGTTTCTTTCAAATATCCGCTATTGCTTCAGAGGAAGCGATTCATGAAGTCTGCCGTAACGAAGCCTTTCACCCGTTACAGCCATACGGCTCCGCGCCTAGAATCATTCATACAAAAATCCAGCAGCAGGAAGCCTGCTTGATTTTCCCATCAGAGGACCAGCCTCCGGAAATGAACGGGCAGGCCGCTTTGATTGTCCGCTATCCAAAGCCGGTGCAGATTGAAGGAACGACTTACAACTATTTTATTCTCTGGGCTGATCAGCAGCATGTAAATCAATTAAGTACGTCCCTCCGGTTTCTATAAAAAATAAAGGAGCGAGTCCAAATGGTTTGGACTCGCTCCTTTTCTTTTTTGCATTCTGTTTTTAAATGGTCATTTGCTTTTTTTCTTTTGAAACGGCATCTGCTGACCGTGTGTTTCTTTTCAAAAAGAAAGAACCGACAACTAAAACCGCGATCAACAGTGTTAAGAAGAACTGGGATCGAAGAGAATCAATAAATGCCATTGCGATAAAAATAGCCGAAATCGCTAGAATAGTTGCATACGTCAAATACGGAAACAGCCACATTCTGATGCGCAACGCGCCTGGATTTTCTTTCTCATATTTGCGTCTCAGGCGCAGTTGTGAAAAAGCAATAACAAGATAAACAAGTAGCGCTACTCCCCCGGAAGCGTTTACTAAGAAAAGAAAGATCTTATCCGGAGACAAATAGTTGAATGCCACACTGATGTAAGAAATAACGGTACAGCCTAAGATCGCCTGAACGGGTACGCCTTTTTTATTAATTTTTAAGAACATGCGAGGCGCGTCTCCATTTTGCGCCATTGTAAGCAGCATCCGTGAACTCGTATAAAGGCCGGAATTCAAGCAGGAAAGCACAGCAGTGAGTACGATAAAGTTCATAATTTGTGCTGCAGCTGGAATATTGACCATTTCCAATACAGATACAAACGGGCTTTTCAAAAGATCCTGGGAATCCCACGGAAGAACCGTTACCAGTACAAGAATAGAGCCCAGATAAAAAATGAGAATGCGGTAAATGACACTATTGGTAGCCACAGTAATCGCTTTTTCAGGATCCGGCGTCTCTCCTGCAGCTGTCGCAACAATTTCGCTTCCCATAAATGAAAACATCACAAGGGTAATGCCTAGGAAAATAGAGCTGATTCCATTCGGGAAAAAGCCGCCGTGGTGTATAAGATTAGATGTTCCAGGTGATTCAATGCCTGGGAAAAATCCAAAGATAATGGCTCCCCCGAGAATTAAAAACAGTCCAATGCTGACTACTTTGATTAATGAGAACCAATACTCAAATTCTCCAAACGATTTAACAGAGTACAAATTTGTCAATGTTAACAAGAAAGTCAGGATCAAACTGACGGACCAGCTTGGCAAAGACGGGAACCAATATTGAATAATGTTTGCTCCGGCAATGGCTTCAACAGCGATTACGATTACCCAGAAAAACCAATACAGCCAGCCGATTGTATAGCCTGCCCAGGGACCAAGTGCTTCTCTAGCATAGGTCGCAAACGAGCCGCTTGATGGGTTGACCATCGACATTTCTCCCAGCATGCGCATAACCAAAATGACAAGCAGGCCTGCCAGGGCGTAAGAAAAGATTGAAGCGGGGCCTGCCATATTAATAAGTGAGCCGCTTCCTACAAACAATCCGGCTCCAATAATTCCACCTAAAGAAATCATGGTGATATGCCGAATCTTTAAATCTTTCTTTAACTCTGTTGGTGAATGGTTCATCTTCTCACTCTCCTTTAAATATAGAAACAGATGGTAAAAATACGTAAGCGCTTTCTTTCTTAGTTCAGCCATTCCCTTTGATCTTTTAATTTAGCAAACGATGAAATTTTGGAAAGACTGATGACAGTTTAAACAAATCCGTTAAACTAATTTTAAACAAATCTGTTAAATAAAATCAAGTTTAAACAAATCTGTTTAACTGGTTACTATGATTATAAATAAATTTCCTTCATTGTAAAGCCATATCGTTATATTTTCTGACAAAGAAATTATTCATTTGGTTTTTCCCTATACAGTCAATCACTTTCTTCCCATGTCCCTTCTCCTCCCTCATATAGGTATCTTCTAGATGTAACCCGCCAACGCTTATACCTTCCTCCGCATAAAAGGTGATCAATCAATGAACGTCCTGACCAGATTATGGTAGAATACGATTAGATATCAATCTCTTCCTGCTCCCTTTTAGCTATCTTTTTTCCTCATTGTTTCTCGGAAGCTGGCGAAATCGTTTGGCTAAAAAAGCAGAAAGTACGGTTTACAAATAAAAGATGCCGTGTTGTTTTTTTTCGGCATCGAATTATAGGAGTTTGAACAATGGAGGTTATCCTTCTTTTTGGCACAGGTGCCATGACACTTATTTTTGCAGCAGCTTATGTAAAAAACAGGTTTTTAAAACCCGCCAAACCACTTCTTATTTATTCTCTTTTATCACTCGTGCTGTTTGTCGTTCTTTGTGTATACAACTTCAATTTGTATAAAGACGACATCAGCCAGGCCGTTTCTTCCTTCGAACAAGCAGAGCCTGAGAAAACCATCCAGGAAGAACAGCCCAAAGAAGCAACAGAGCCTGAGCAAAAACAGGCGAGTGTAATCACAGAAGCGAATGTAACAGAAAAAGTTCTGGATGCCCCTTTAGTCAATCAAATGCCTGAACTGCCGCGGGGATGCGAAGTGACGAGTCTTGCTATGCTGCTCCAGGATGCGGGTGTGAACGCGGATAAGATGAAGCTTGCCAAAGAAATTAAAAGAGACCCTACACCGATGACGAAGCAAAATGGAAAAACCTATTTTGGCAACCCCCATACGGGTTTTGTCGGTGACATGTATTCCTTTGAAACACCGGGATACGGCGTGTATAATGAGCCGATTTTCGAATTGGCTGAGCGCTATCTTCCTGGCAAAGTAGAAAACATCACCGGGGAAAGCTTTGATAGTGTCATTAACAAACTCAAAGACGACAAAACGGTCTGGATTATTACAAACGCTACATTCAACGTGTTAGGAGAAGAAGAGTTTAGGACGTGGGAAACACCAGATGGACCGGTGGAAATTACGTATAGAGAGCACTCTGTACTCGTGACAGGCTTTGATGAAAACTATATTTATTTTAATGACCCGCTGACAGGAATCAAAAACAATAAATCAAACAAAGCCGCTTTTATTGCTGCGTGGGAACAAATGGGGAAACAAGCGATCAGCTTAAAGTAAAACAAATACTGAACCCCTCAAGCACAGGGAGATGTCCATTTTGTGCTTGAGGGGTTTTCTGTACGGTTCTTCCCAAGATTGAAACAGGTGTTTGTTCACCAGCTAAATAAGGCGTATACAAGAGATCTCCCGCCTTCAGCAAAGTGAAGTTTTATTATTTTGACACTCCCACGGCTAAAGCAAATGGGATTCTAAACCCCACGAAGATCAAGGTCAGCGGCACATTACTCATGCATAAAAAAAGCAGATGGTCTTACTATATATCGCTGTTTCTTATCTGCGTTTCTTATCTGCTTATTGATCGGCTTTTGTTTGGGTATTGGCTCAACAGCCTATCTCATTGTTTTTGATACATTTGGCGGGCCGGTTCATTCGGTGCATGTGCTTCTTGGCTTTTTAGCGCACTTCAGCTTGTCCACACTGTCCATTGTGCTTTGGGCGCTTTTTATACGGGGGATCGTCAAAAAAGGGGAAATACGTGGTGGGGCGTTCTTTCTGTTTTAATTGGATACATTTCCATAGTTACGTTAAACAACTCGGTTGTACATACAAAAGGCCTTATCTGGCTGATGCTGCCACTTCAACTCTCTTTGAATATCAGGATCATGGATGACACCATTACGGCTGTTCCTCCCCTAATTTACTGGCAGTTTGGGTGGATTTTTCTTTATGCTTTGTTCGTTTCAGGCCTGTTTTTTAGAATTATAAGGAAAAACAGACATCTTAATGACCTGGCCCAGCCCAGTAGATGGGAGAATCGAAACCGTCCAGCCAGAATTATACTTCTTTCGGCAGCTTCATTCCCCCAAATTGAAACTCTACTTCAAATTTCTGCTCAGCCAGCCGCAAAAGATGCAGGTAACCGGCATCTTGAAAAGGAACAATACCGGATTTTTTCAGCTCAGTTCCTAAACAGCCGAGGCTGGCCAGCACATCATTTTCCCTTATCTTAGGATAATGATCTTTTCGTTCAATTCTGTAACTGGACGGCTTTTGGTTTAATAATTCTTCATTAATAATGATAAGTGCTTCATCGATTGTGATATTCATTTTACTCTGCTCCTATAAAGAAAATATAAAGCGCTTTCTCTGCATTATATCCACTTTTCAGCTCTTTTATTGCTTGTTTTCCTTAAATTCTTTTGTAACTCCTCCATTTTTTTGATCCATTTATACAAAAATGTTTGTGAAAATGTGACAAAGTTATGAACAAAAGAAAATCGGGACAAAATATAAAGGCAGTTACATCACAAAGAAAGGAAAAGATGTTATGAACCATTCCAAACAAAACCCGGGCCTTTACGATGTAGCCTCCCTTTTAACTTTTGCTGGATTGTCTCTTTTAGTCAGCTTGTATGTGTGTCTGCAGCAGCCTGATATATATGCTTATATCCTGCCTGTTTTTGCCGTTTTGCTGCTGTCTTCTGTCCATTCCTTTAACCGTCATCATAAAGAACTCGGCAAAAAAGAAGCACAAATGAATGAACGTGCTGCCTTTTACAAGGGGTGCATGATTATGTATTTCGCTTTTTCTCTTTACCTGTTGAGTATCAGCTTTATCTTTTTTACCATTTACTCTTATGGAGGATATATGGTTGTTTGGTCCTGTGCTCCGCTTTCTCTGCTTTGTTTCTTTATGTCCTTGAAGGCAGAAAAAGGATTGACCCATATGTCAACAGACAACACGCCGATCCAGACGGATGCAGTGTAAGTAATCAAAGTGCCATTTAATCAAAATTCCTGATAATGTTACATCTTATGTAAAACAAAAAGAGTCCATTTTGAAAAGGACTGATCAAAATGGATTCTCCTATTTTGAAAAATAGCCGTGACATCATACATACAAGAACCAGAGCAGCTGGACTCACTTCTGTGCTGGTTTTATAATTTTTTCAAAATCAACCTAATGCGCCCACGGGATTCTGGCAGCATGACGGCAGCGTATTTGAGAGACCGTTCGCTTTTTCTATTACAGACCTTACGAGCGGGAAAGCCCACTTCTTCAGGTGTGGGATGATAGCGAGGTCGAACCGGGCATGTCTTCAGACATGTCAAAGGTTCGACTTTTTTCTTTTAGTTTATCTCTCTTGTATACCAAACACTTGTTTGTTATAATTGACATAACCCAATCTTTTGGAAAGGAGGAACGAAATGGAAACCATTTCTTTAAAGCTAGAACTCATGAAGCCAACCCATGCAAAAGAACAGATATACTACAAAATGACCGAATTAAACACCGAATTTTCCAATTGGCTTCTTCATTATGAGGAACTTTCAAAAGCCACTTCGAAGGTCTACAAACTTTTTTCTGCGGACAAATTGCCTTTGGCCATTGTCAACCAAACCATCCGGGAAGTGAAGTCACAAAAGAAAAATCAAAAAGCAAAAGTCTTTCGCCGTTTTTGGTGTACCTTTAACAACCAAAATTTAAAAGTTGAAAAAGAAAAAGGCTTATACAAACTCTCTTTTCCTACATTAGAGAAACGGGTTGGTGTTCCAGTTGTGGCAGAGCTCTACCAGCAGCATTGGCTTGATAAAATACTGTCCGGCGAAGCAAAATTAGGTGCCGGCGAGCTTTATGAGAAAAAAGGGAAATGGTATATGTCTGTAGCGGTTTCCTTTGAACCGAAGGTTGTTTCCTCTTCTTCTAAAGTGATGGGTGTAGACGTGGGGCTGAATTATTTAGCTGTTGCTTCAGTAGGGACAAATTCATTGTTTTTCAAAGGAAATGAGGCTGCTTTTATTCGAAGAACATTTTCTTCAAGGAGAAAAACCTTGGGAAGAAATAAGCTTCTTTCTGTTATTAAAGCCTCTAAAAATAAAGAATCCCAATGGATGAAAAATCTAAATCATAAAATGAGCCGACAAATCGTGAATTTCGCTGCAGAGAACGGTGTTCGCTGCATTCGAATGGAAGATTTGACAGGCATTCGTCGTAAAGCCAAATCAAAAAAAGACGCAGGCAGGAATCTGCATTCTTGGGCACATTATCAGCTTCAGCAGTTTATTGAATACAAAGCCAAAATGGCAGGGATTCAAGTTGAATATGTGAATCCACATCATACCTCTCAAACATGTAAATGTGGCCATGTAGACAAAAAGAATCGAAAAAGACACACGTTTGCGTGTGTCAAATGCCAGTATAAACTTCATGCCGATGCGAATGCGGCCATTAATATTTCAAAGGCCATCAGCGGCCTTTCAAAAAAGA
Organism: Domibacillus indicus; assembly: GCF_023715895.1. Classification (GTDB taxonomy): domain Bacteria; phylum Bacillota; class Bacilli; order Bacillales; family Domibacillaceae; genus Domibacillus; species Domibacillus indicus_A. The sequence goes on from NZ_JAMBOO010000007.1 coordinate 148,401, forward strand.
AAAACAAGCAAGCAGTTTAACCTAGTCCTGTGGTAACAGCAGGACCGCCTGTTAGGTACATGTATGCCGAAGGCATACATAACGAAGCAGGATGGGCTGATGACACCGCCCTTAACTGAAGGCGAGTTCTAAACAGAAATGGACTGAAAACGCGTTCGCACTTCAGAATTCCACCCGTCTCACCGCAAGGTGAAGGGCTTGCGGCTTTAGCCGTGGGAGTGTCAATCGCCATTTCGAAACATATACTACTTCCGGGAAGAAGGAAGCAGGTTAGCCCTTCTTTCTTCCTTTACATAATCGACACACTGCCGATTATTCTGTTAGTTTCAAATCTAACTCCTAAAGAATAATCTGTTCTGCAGTCAAGCTCTTATCTGGCTGCATTTTTGTAAAAATTAACATATCCATTTTTGTTTTTTAAATTGTTAAAGGATAGTATGGGGATATCAAGCAATCCACCCCCTGTGGCTTAAGCTTGATTGCCTAGGGGCATTGTTTCTGGGTTTTTATCAAGTTCCCAATCATTGCCCACTTACTGCTCTACGGTATGCCATTTTTGTTTTTCTCCCGTCAATTCTTCAAACCATTTCTTGTCTTTTGTCTGAAGCGCTAAATCAATAAGCGTTGTTTTGTCTTGATATTGATTAAACAGCTCAACGGCTGATACCAGTTGGATCGGCATATAGGAACTCACCTTTGGCTTAATCCATTCCCATTGGTTGTTTGTCACCCGGAATACTTGCTTAATCTGGATGTGTCCGTCCGAATAACCCACTTTCGTTACATAACCGACTGTTTTACTGTATCCTCCGTTGGCATTAGCAATGACCCAATCGCCCTCTAAAAATCGCAATTCCGCCACCCCTTTAGAAAAGTTTTATCTGTTCGAAGAACTGCAGTTCTTTTGACTCGCCGAACATTTTTTCTTCAAATACCTGGCCAGGCACGGTTTCTTCCTTTACCATTTCTATTTCACATTCCACGACTTCTAAATTTTTAAATCAGTGTATGGGAAAGCAGCCTAACATATGTTTAAAATCCTCCAATGTATACATGTATACACACATACTCATCTACATGTATATTTGTGATAAGGTTTTGACTGCCTTCATTTTTGGTTTAATATGGTGACGAAACAAAAGGAGGAATATTAATTAAATTCTTCAAGTAATAAGGTAATCAAAAATCTTTTTTGTGTTTTTGGATATTGTCTGAGCCCATCGTCTAACTAGTTATAGCTTACCGCTATCTACAAGTCCGCTTTATCTTTAAAAGCTCTTTAAATGTTGCTTGAGGTATGTCATCTGAGATTGTTAAAAATGCGAATATGAACATAAAATTGTAAAAGCCCTGGTATTAGCCAGGGCTTTTACAATTTAACGCATAGGTTTCTCTCAAAATCAATCTATAGGCACAAGCTTGTTTCGGCCCAATCTTTTTTGTCTATAGTTCAATTAAGAGTGCTGCTTGCACCCTTATTCATTGTTTTCAAATCATCTGCCCTGACTACTTTATTTCTTCCCTCTCGTTTTGCTCTATATAATGCTTGGTCAGTCATATTCAATAACGCTTTAAAATCAATGGGCATCGCTGACGTATTCCCGATTCCAATTGAGACTGTAACCGGCTTACCTGTAGGACTATTCGTTGTTTCCAATGTTTTTCGAATTCTTTCTGCAGCAATCTGGGCAGTTTCCAAGCCAGTGTCAGGAAGAACAATTAAAAACTCTTCACCGCCTATGCGGAAACACAAATCGTTTACCCTGGTTTCTTTCTGAACCAAGCTGGCAACATATTTTAATACTTCATCTCCTACTGAATGTCCGTATTGATCATTTATTTTTTTAAAGTGGTCAATATCAAACAAAATGATTGAGTATATATCTAAGTCTTGGATGGTTTTTTCTAAATAGCGGCGATTAAAATAACCCGTTAATGGATCAATGTTTGATTCATTCTCAGCATAATTGGCTCTTTTCTCATAGAAATCAAAGGCGATCAAAACAGCTCGCTTTAATTCCTTTAATTCAGAATACCAATCAGGAATACGCGGCTTTGTAACCGCTGTATTCTCTGTAATTTGTTGTGTGTAAGCGGCTAAATCCCTTATAGGCTTCACAAGTTTCTGTAATAAGATGTAGGTTAATATATACATCAATACAATAAATGGAAAAGTAACCAAGCTCACTTTTTTTGCCAGCTCAATAGTTGGTTCTAAAATAGCTTCTTTAGGCGTTTGAGATACAATCCCCCAATGACCTGCTGATGAATTGGAGGAAGCATAGCCAGCTAACATCGTTATACCTTTTGAATTAACAACCTCCTGGCTTCCATCTTTCCCCTTCAACACTTTCTTGATCACTGCATTATCCTTTACGTTCTCACTAATTCTGCTAAAATCCGGGTGATAGATAATGTTGCCTTTAGAATCCACTACATATACATATGAACCGCTTTCATGCTGTGGATGTTCGCCAAGTATATCAGATAGACTGTTATTTTCGTCTAAATTGATGGATCCACCAAGAAACCCTACGTAACCCCCATTTTCATCATAAACTGGAAAAGAAACGAGCATAATGAGATGACCATTAAGACCTACATAAGGTTCAGATATTAAAGGAACTCTTTTTTTGAGCGCTTCCCTTGCGCCGACTCTATTCGCCTTTTGGCCTTCTAAATCCATATGCGGTGCCGTTGAAACAACATGGCCTGTTTCATCTATAAACCAAACTGTGTTAAAAAAACGAGTAGCATTTAAAATGGTGTTTAATGTATGTTGGATCGTTTCCGTATCTTTCGTCAGGAGTTCCTCTTCTTGTGACTCTACACGGAGATTTTGTAACATGCTTTTAAAAAGAGAATCTGTTGTAGCAGCCAGCTTTTGAGCATAAAATTCATTGTCTACTAAAAAGTTGTTCTCCAAGTTGCTTTTACTTACTAAGGCACCAGAAACGGCACTTCCAATGAAGGTACCCAAAATGACGAATGTCAATAACGTCATTGACAGAATACTTATATTAAGTTTGATAGGTTTCATAATAGATATAGTATATATAATCAGCTTGTTTCACTGCAATTGTATCTTCACATAAGCCGACCGCTTTGATTCAAACTTTTGAGCGCAGCAGGCTTTTCATTCTTCCGGCGTTCACTTCTTCTTAACTATTGCTCTTCGATATGCCATTTTTTAAGCCTTCCGTCAATTCTTCAAACCATTCCTTGTCTTTCGTCATAAGGGCTAGATCAATGAGCGTGGTTTTATCCTGTATATCATCCAGCAGTGTGCCCATCGGTTCTAGACGATGCTCCTCAAATAGTAACCTCGTTGGCATTCCCACTGCATAATACCGTTTTTGATTCTGCCGACAATTACCAGCTCAATTTGACTATGGTAATAACCAATGCGACTGACATATCCAACGACCGTAGCATGCCCAATTTTGACTTTTTTCCACTCTCCAATCTCCAAGGCTGTCTCCCCCTTTTTGAATAAGCAAAACATACAATATATGAGGGGTAAAAAGGTGGTCATTTCATGGATTTCCCCATAAAACCTGCAAATTTTATTATTGTTCCGGCACACATAAGGTTACCGCTTCCACCTCCACTCCTCTTGTTTATATTCTATTACCGCAGCTTCCTGCCCGATCCCCTGCACTAGAAGATTTCTCCGGAACGAGAAATCCTGTGAAGCTGCCTCGCCTACAGTATCGAATGAGCTAACCCTTATCTCTTACCAAGGATGCCACTCCTTTTGTTCCCTTTTGAACAAACTGTCGAGCAAAATAACAAAGTACATACTATACTAAAGTTAAGATATAAAAGCATCGGAAACTTTTTGACTTTCCTTCGTCACTTTCCCTTGATTGGAAAGGAGAAATAGAATGTCAATCGATAGTATAAAAACGATGTTGGAAACGCTGTGTTACTATAAAGATGTAGAGGTTACTCATACATTCAGCAAGGATGAACAGCCTTTATTAAAAATTAGTTATGTGAAAAACACCGATACACTAAAAGTAGCATTTATCCAAAATGAAGCGATTGAATATTATGAAAATGTAGAAGAAGCTGCATGTATCATCGGTAAACGAATAGATTAATAGCTTTTCTATAAAGTCTCTAGAAATTTTAGAGTTTTTTTGCATTATTTCGGTTAATGGCTGATGAACCTCTGTTGAACTCTTTAACCAGTACCTCTACTCTTGGCGATTCGCTATAGAAATTGAAACCACTCAGTGACTGTCCCTTTCCGGATCCTCTCGTTCAGCGCGTCTTTGATACTCCTCTTAACTAATTTCCCAGTAAATTTATACAAAATTTTAAAAAATGGTTAATCTCCTTATAATGATTACTGGAACGAAAAAACACAATTCGGTCGGCAGGCCGAATGAGTCAGTTCTTTGATGTGAGTAACCTTCCCCGACACGCAAAAGACTTTTTTACGTTTTTACGAATAAACACCCCTAAATTGGCAACCATTCTAATAAAGAAAATTTTAGGAGTGGTTATCATTTTTACTCAAACAACCTTTTTTCTCATATTTTTTGTCGTATCTTTTGTTGTTATCGCTTGGCTTCTTTACCAAGGCTTCAGCCCGAACAGCAAACTTAATAAACCTGAACCAAAAGATCAAACTAATCAACAGAATGGATCGGGAAAACAATAATGCTCACTGCTGTCCCGGCCAACTGTTAGGAGGGAGTTCTTCTCCCCGGTTATTTAAACAGTCCTGATCTTGCCCGCCTTTGTTTTCCTGCAGTATGCCGTCGCTCCGTAAGAAACAAATCCCTCACCTTTACAGTAGGTATCACATCTTTCTTTCCATTCGCCTGTCAGCTTGCTGGTGACTGTCCAGTGTTCCTCTTGTGTATGCAAGTACCAATCCGTGGACGAACAGGTAAATTCAATTGTTACTAAATAAATAGAACCAAATAAAAAAGCTGTTTCAGAAATGGCCTTTCCGCCGGTTTCTGAAACAGCTCCTTATTTTCTTATTTGCGCTTTTTGACTGGATTTGTTAAACGGGGGAACCCGGTGATCCGGCACTCGATGGCATCCCCTTCACGGATGATAGCCGATCCCGGTGTTCCGGTTAAAATCATATCTCCTGGCTGAAGCGTCATGATTTTCGAGAAAAAGGAGACGATAAAAGCCGGTGAGTACATCATATTGGCAATGACGTTTTCGTGACAGACTGAGCCGTTTAGTACGGTTTCAACTTTAATTGAAGCCAGATCCGTCACTTCATCCGATGTGATCAAATACGGGCCAAAGCTGCAAAACGTATTAAAGCTTTTTGCCCGCTGGAGAAAACGGGGATTTTGATTTTGGATATCTTTTGCAGTCATATCCAGGCTGGCGGTAAAGCCCGCAATTACATCCCAAAAATCAGCTTCTTCTACATTTTCGCATGTTTTGCCTATCACGATAGCCAGTTCCGCTTCCCCCGATACATTGGGCGACTGTGGCGGAATTTGAATCGCTTCACCTGGACCAATTAAACTGGAATTTGGCTTCATAAAAATAACCGGCTCTTCTTCGGGAGGCTTGCCTGATAACTCTAATGCTTTTTCCATGTAATTCATGCCGACCCCGAATACTTTTTCCGGATGGCGGAATAACGGAGCAAATGACACAGCATCCAGTGCAAAGCCATTTAGCGTTTGAAGCCGGGTACGGCCTTCTTGCTGGTACCAGCTCCTTACCTCATCCAGCTCCCCTTTTTGCAAAAGAAGAAGCAGGTCTTCACTCCACTGTTTTCCCGCAGCTTCGTTCACATGGCTCATCAAATAAACCGTTTCCTGCTCAATCAATACCGCTTTTTCGTAGCCTTCGTTGTAAATCGCAGCAAGTTTCATCCTTTTACTTCCTCCCCGCTGCACGCTTGGACAAAAGCAGAAGCCCATTGGATCAACCGCCTGTCTTGATGTCTTCCAGCGATCACGGATAATCCAACTGGCAGGCCGCCGGCTTCTGTCAGGGGCAGCGTTATTTGAGGCAGGCCGGCAAGACCCGCGATACAGGTTAGCTGCATTGTTTTAGCACGGTACTGTTCCGCAGCTTCCCCATGTAAATTCAAAAGCGGGGCAGGACCTGGCGCCGTTGGAATGATTAAAAGCGCGTCATCTTTTAACAGTTCGTCCATACGCTGCTGAATGTCCTTCCGCTTATCGAGCTGGCCCTGGCACTCCGCTTTCTTTAGAGTGCCGGCCATTTGAAACCTCTCCGCAATACCCGGCCCGAATACTGGCTGCTCTTTCGTAATCCATGAACCGTGTTCTTCCCAAATTTCCAGCGCTTGAATCGTCCGGAACACTTCTGTCCAGGCCGCTAACCCTTCTTCTGCAACCCGGACATGCTCCACATGGTTCGTTTGTTTTTCTGCTGCCGGCAGCAGACGTCGCAGTGCCGCTTTCGTTTCGGTATCCGGCAGTGCCCACGCCTCTTCTTCTATTAAAATACGTTGGAATGGATTTTTTTTATCAGAAGCAGGAAGCAGGACATCGCCTGCCTGGGCAAGCAGATTTAGATCCTGTGCCATCCAGCCGACCGTATCAAAGCTTTTGGCCAGCGGAATCACGCCGCTTATATCGACAGCGCCATGTGTCGGCCGAATGCCATACAAGCCGCAGTATGAAGATGGAATGCGGACCGAGCCGCCTGTATCAGTTCCAATGGCAAAATCCACAAGCCCGGCCGCCGCGGCAGCAGCAGAGCCGCTTGAAGAGCCGCCTGGAATGCGGTCCGGCGCTTTCGGGTTCACCGGCGTTCCGTAATGCGCATTTTCACCGTTCAAGCTGTACATCAGTTCATCCGTCTGAAGAGTACCTGTAAGGGCGGCCCCTGCATCAACCAGTTTTCGAATCGAATCTGCTGTTTCCTCCGCCGGCTCGTGCGTCCGGAGCCAGTCTGGATTGCCTGCACTGCTTGTATATCCTTTGATGGAAAACACATCTTTGACCGCAAAGGTACGGCCATCGAGTGCTCCTTTTCCAGTCGGTACAAGCTTGATTTCTTGATCGATAAACGCATTCCATTGATCATTCATTTTGATACGCCTCCCCTTTAATAAGTTTGAAACGCCTGCTTTGTTTCCGCTTACGTTCCTTAAAGCGGCTGTTCTCCAGCACAAGCGACAGTAAAATCCCGATCAGCAGGCCGTTGCTGACGAGCGGCCGGATAAAAGCCGGAAATGAAAGAAAATATTCCGTAGGGAAAAATAGAAAAATAATACCGATAAACAGTGGCGCAGCCACCCGGTACAGGTTGGCCGGTGTCATCTCAATCTGAGCAAAGTAACCGAGCGCGGTTTGCAGCAAGCGCATATACGCAACAAGCAGCGCGGCACTGCCGACGCTTAAAGGCATTTGCGCCATTAAATGGCCCACCGCCGGAATGATCCCCATGATGATAAAGAAGATACCTCCAAGAATAAACGGCAGCCTCTCCAAAATGCGCGTTTGATGCAAAAAACCAATGGACGACACGTATGGAGCGTATGGCACCATGCCGAAGACACCAGAGACCATGGTAAACACACCTGAAATCGTGAAAGAACGACGGTACTGCCGGTTCCCTGTTTCATCCTGATACATCGAGTCGGTTCCTTTTAAGGCACCAAATGTATTCGATAGATTCAGCATACCAGCAACGACAGCTGTCATGATAATGCCAGCATCAAAAGACAGATCCCCAAGAAGAAACAAGCCAAAAGCAGGATCGCTGCTCATACCGGCGGTTTCTCCTGAAGCTGAAAACAGGGCTTCATATACAATCCAGCCGACGATAATGCTGATCAGAAGCGAATAGCGGCTGATGCTTGGATGTCCTTTTACACTGAGCAAAATCGTAAACAGGACGATGGCGCATGACAGTAAAAAAACAGGAACATCAATCTGCGGCGCGGCTTCGCCGGTGCTAAAGGGGAGCCCGAGCATCCCTTTTAAAAAAATCGTATTCAGCCGGACGGCCAGCAAAAACGTAAAGACGGCCATAACACCGGCATTGAACCATTTGGCGATATGAGCGGATAAGCCGGATAAGCCGACCAGCACCGTGATCAGTCCAGACAAAACAATGCCGGCTGAAATACTGCCTCCCAGCACTGAGAGAGGAATCCCTTGTGCGGGTGCTATGTAGCACATACTTAAAATAACGCCCCACCAAAGACCTGACTGCCCTTCCATAATCGAACGGCGATGGCCAAACAAGGCTTGTACAATACAAGCGAGTCCTGTAAAAATAAAAGAAAGCTGAAGGAGCGCTACTATTTTCCCCTGCTCCAGCTCAAATGCACTTCCAATCGTAATCGGGATGACGACTGTATTTGTAAAAAGAAAAAACAGCCATTGCATACCCGCGGTCCAATGTTTTACCTTCATCCATTCCCGCATATCTTCACCTTCTTTTCCAAGCAAAAGAGTAAGAAGCCGGCTTCCACCATAAACAAACTATGGACACGGGCCGGCTTCTTATTACATCATAACTTTTTCAGCAGCCGCTGTCTCGTACACATTTAGCGCAGCCTGCAGTGCTTCTCCTCTTTGAACAACGGCGCCATTCCGGATCAATGCGGCTTCAAGGCCAGATAATACAGCAAATACATTCTCTTTCCGGCAGCTGTATCCCATTGCGCCAATACGCCAGATTTTTCCGTGGAGCGGACCGAATGAGCTGGCAATTTCAATTCCAAACTGCTCAAGCAGCATAGACCGAACAGCTTCTCCATCGATACCTTCTGGAATGTTCACACATGTGACCACTGGCAGTTTCCATGGCACATCGTTGAACAGCGTCAGCCCCATGGCTTTAATTCCCTCCATGATCGCTTTTTCATGAAGGCGGTGGCGGGCAAAACGCGCTTCAAGACCTTCTTCAAGCACAACACGGGCGCCTTCCCGAAGTGCATAAAGCATAGACGTCGCTTCCGTATGGTGGTTCAGACGGCGTGGTCCCCAGTAGTCCTGCAGCTGGCTTAAATCGAAGTAATTACTTTGAATAGGATGCAGGACATTTTCTGCATCTTCCGCTGTCCGTACGCCTCTTTCCACTTTTTTACGGGAAGCGAGAATTTTCTCGACGCGCTCATTGTACGTAATCGGCGCCATACCAGATGGCACAGAAAAACACTTTTGCGTCCCTCCAATAACCGCATCAAGCTGCCACTCATCCACTTTCACTTCGGTTCCGGCAATGGTTGCAACTGCGTCTACGATAGAGATAATGCCCATTTCGCGGCAGGCTTTCCCGACTTTATCAAGCGGCTGCATGCATCCTGTTGACGTTTCGCCATGCACAATGGCCAATACTTTCGGTTTTACACGCTCTAACACTTCAATAATTTCATCTTGGTCAAATACCTGGCCCCACTCTGTTTCAATGGTATGAATTTCAGCACCATTGCGCTCTGCAATTTCCGTCAGCAGATGGCCGAACCGTCCAAAGATCGGAATTAAAACTTTATCTCCTGGTGCCAGCACACTCGTTAATACCGCTTCAAGGCCTGAGCGGGATGTTCCGTCGATTGGAAACGCCCATTGGTTTTTTGTCTGAAATACCTGGCGCAGCATCTCCATCGTTTCATTCATAATGTGAGTAAAAGCCGGATCAAACTGGCCTAGAATCGGTGTACTCATGGCACGAAGCACCCGTGGATCTGCTTCAACTGGTCCCGGTGTCATGATTGTACGTAAAGGTGTATTTAATTCACGATATCCCGTCATCTTGTTTTCCTCCTTAGTAAGCTAACTCGTATAACGTCTTTTTTAACAGCTGGACTCCCTGTTCCAAGTCTTCCGATTTTGTATATTCATCCGGTGAATGACTGATCCCCCGGTGGCTCGGCACAAACAATAAAGAGGTCGGCACATACTGGCCAAACACTTGAGAATCATGTCCTGCACCGCTTGTCATCACTTTGTAAGGAATCTGCTCTCTTTCTAAAATGTCAGTCGACAGCGCACTCAGCTTCTGACACATCGGCACCGGTTTTTCATTCATCCAGTTTTCAATGTGAATACCTGTCTGGTGCACCTGACAGATTTGCTCAAAGGTTTCGAAAATAGCAGTGCTGAACGATTCCAGCAACGGTTCCTCGCTATGGCGAATATCGACTGAAAACACGACTTCACGGGCAATGACGTTTGGAATGTTTGGTTTAATCTCCATCCTGCCAACGGTCGCGACGAGGTCCGGGTCGGTTTTCTTTGCCTGTTCGATCAGCGTTTGAGTAAGCGCGGCCGCTGTGTAAACCGCGTCTTTTCGGTACGGCATCGGTGTCGTGCCCGCATGATTACTTTCTCCTGTAATCGTTACGTTATAGCGGCGCTGTCCGACAATGTGGCTGACGACGCCCACTGCTTTTCCTTCCCGCTCCAGTACCTCTCCCTGCTCAATGTGAAGTTCAATAAAACAATCCAGATCATCCCGTTTTGCTTTGCGGAAGTGTCCAAGACCAAATCCCGCCGCATTCATCGCTTCTGTAAACGTTGTGCCAGATGAGTCTTTCAGTTCTTGGATATGCTCCTCTTTCCGCAGTCCTGTAATGTTTCCCGATCCCCAATATGTGAGGGGAAAACGGCTTCCTTCTTCTTCGCAAAGCGACACCACTTCGATCGTTTGCTTCGGCTGCCCGTACTGCTTAAAGAGTGACTTCAATGCCAGTATACCGGCCACAATGCCATACGCCCCATCATATTTACCGCCATCTGCCACTGTATCAATATGGGAACCGGTTAAAATCACAGCGTCCGTTTTTTCGGCCCCTTCCAAGCGCCCATAAAGATTTCCGGCATCGTCAAAATAAGAAACAAGTCCGGCAGCTTCCATTTCTTTTTGAAGCGCCTGTTGGGCTTCCTGCCATTTTTGATCGTATAAAAGGCGGGTAACGCCGCCTCTTTCGGTCTGCCCGTAACGAGCCAGCCATTCTGTCATTTCATAGGCCGTTTTCATTTCGATAGGCGGATCCGTTTTAATCATATCCATCCCCCCGCTCTTTTCTTGTGTAATTTTATTGTAATCGAACGATAAATGAAAAACATTCATAAAAATGTAGAAAATTCTCTTGTTTTATTGTTTAATCTAACTAAAAGATCAACCTATTTGAACATCAAGGAGAGAACGAACATGTTCATGAAAGATTTACTGAATCTCCCTGTCTTCTCCGGCGCGGTTGTGGCCGGAGGGCGGGAAGGATTGGACCGTGAAGTAAATACGGTTAACATGATGGACGCTCCCGATATCGTTTCTTATTTGAAACCTAATGAGCTGCTGGTTACGACGGCTTTTCATTTAAAAGACAACCCCTCTTCCCTGTCGGAGCTGCTGGAGGAAATGCACAAGCAGGGCTGTGCCGGCCTCGGCATTAAAACGAAACGCTTTTTACATCACATTCCGGAAGAAGCGGTTGAACTTGCCGACCGATACGAGATGCCGCTGGTTGATATACCTTTTGAAACATCTCTTGGAGATATTGTCCATCAATCCTTAAGCTGCATTTTGGATATGCGGACAACCGAACTTCACCAGGCAATGAAAACACACCAGCAATTTACCAACTTTATTCTGAACGGGCAGGGGCTCGATAAAATTCTTCAAAGCCTGTCCGGCTTAATCGGGGACCAGGTCACCTTGCTTAATCACCAGCTGCGCCCGTTTTACAGCACAGGCGATTTAGGGGATCCGTTTTACTCGTTGTTTGCCGGCATGGGTGCTCATTTGCCAAAAGCCGGTTTAACCGCTTTTTCGCTTCGAGACAGCGAAATCCAAAAAACCTTTACGCTGTTTCCGATCTACACGCATAAAAAACAGCCGAGCTACCTTGCTGTTCACCGGTTTATCCCGCCGACAGACCGTTCTGCGGTTTTAACGGTGGAGCAAGCTGCCAACGTGATTGCATTTGAGCTCATGAAAGAAAATGCGCTCAAACAAAAAACACAGCGGCTTCGAAATGAATTTTTTACAAACTTTATGAACGGGGCTTTTTCTTCGTCTGAAGAAATCCTTAACCGGGCGAAAGAGTTTGGTCTGTCGAATGAAAACCGCTATTTCTGTGCAGCCGGCCGTATAGATCAATCAGAAAAAAGTTTTTCTCTTGCCGAGCACCAATGGGAATCCGAGCTGATTTACGATACGATTGATGAAGACATACAGGGAACCGGAGAAAACATGCAGCTGTTTGCTTCAGAGGATAAGTTTGTGATTCTGATGGAGGCGAGAGGGAATTGGAAGAACAGTGAAGAAAGCTTCGTTTCTTTTTTAAAAGCGGTCCAGTCATCGGTTGGAACACTGTTGCAAAAAACGATTTCTTTTGGCATCAGCACGTATGCCGAACAGCTGCTGCGGCTTCCAGAAGCTTATAAAGAATCCGTAAATGCGCTTTATTACGGGGCTATGCTCGGCAGTACTGGATTCATAGAGTCCTATCAGCCAAAAGAAGTGTCCGAGATTTTGCGGATGATTCCGTACGAGCAAATGAAGCAGTTTTACCACAATACATTCCAGGCACTCGTGGACGAACCGAAAAAAGATTATGATCTGTTAATGCAGACACTGTCGGTTTATTTAGAGTCGCACTGCCAGCTGTCCGAAACCGCGAAGCGTTTGTTTATCCACCGCAACACGGTTATTTACCGGCTGGAAAAATGCGAGGAGCTGCTCGGCCGCAGCTTAAAAGACCCCGAACAGACGCTGTGCCTCCGGCTTGCTTTTCGGATTAAGGCACTGCTGCAAAACAGCTAGCGGACTATTATTTTATTTAATCTGTTCTTTAATTGAACAAAAAATTAGCGCCGCATTCCCCTTCAAAATCTCCGATTTAGTGGGGGTTAGGCGCTAAGGTCTTTATTCTCCTTGTTCTTCTATATATTCTTTATTACATCGATTGCCGATTCTTACTTATCATCACTCATACTGAATCCCTTTTCGTTTTACAATTGATTTCCATTTTGATACGATCAACCTATCATACGGACTAAAAAATGGAAAGGAGGTTTTGTTTATGAAAGTTGCGAAGTCGCTGTTGCACAAAATTACAAACCAGACGGAAATCTTTAATGCTACGCTAGATATTTACAATCACGCTTTAGCTTATGTGATTGAGATCATCGACAAAGAGTTTGATAATACCAACGACCTGACAACAAAGTCAATTGTGCCGGCAGTAGAAAAACTGATTCACGCAACCAAATCAAACCCTCTTCCAAAATACAAAGAGTTTAACGAGCGTTTTTACAAGTTTCCTTCCTACTTCCGCAGAAGTGCCATTGCTTCTGCTTTTGGCAAGGTAAAGAGCTTCCGCTCTAACTATCAAAACTGGGAAAAAGAGCAGAAGCACGCTCTTTCCGAAGGAAAAAAATTCAAGAAACAGCCTCCGTGCCTGCAGGTGGAACACAAAGAATTCCCTGTTTTTTATAGAGGGAACATGTTCAACAAAACATCAGATACGACTGCACAAATCAAGGTATTCCACCAGAATGACTGGGTATGGGTAGATATCGAATTTAAAGAGCAGGACCACTACAAACGCGGTGTTTGGGAATGGAAAGAGAACAACCCTAAGCTGATTAAGCGGGGAAAGAAAT
>NZ_JAMBOO010000080.1 GCF_023715895.1 Domibacillus indicus
GACCCTCTGCTTGTAAGGCAGATGCTCTCCCAGCTGAGCTAATCCTCCAAATGGTGACCCCTACGGGATTCGAACCCGTGTTACCGCCGTGAAAGGGCGGTGTCTTAACCGCTTGACCAAGGGGCCATTTTATATTGTTAGAATTGGCTCCGCAGGCAAGACTCGAACTTGCGACCGATCGGTTAACAGCCGATTGCTCTACCACTGAGCTACTGCGGAATAGAAATGTTTTAACGACAACTATTATATATTATCATTTTTTCGCTAATTAGTCAATAACTATTTGAGAATTAATGTTGTTTTTTATGTTTTTGCAACCATAAAAAGAGCAGCATATGTAATTCTTTTGCCAGGCGGCGTCCTGCTCTCACAGGGGGAAACCCCCAACTACCATCGGCGCTGAAGAGCTTAACGGCCGTGTTCGGGATGGGAACGGGTGTGACCTCTTCGCTATTGCCACCTGACTATGAAGT
>NZ_JAMBOO010000081.1 GCF_023715895.1 Domibacillus indicus
ATTATTTTCTATGCATTACATATTGTGATTTGCTGTATTTAAAATTGTTTTTTTCATAGAAAGGTATTAAATGTTCTTCACAAAACAAACTGATTACATTAATATGTGAAAGTTCATCTATCAATTTTGAAACCAGTTTTGTTCCTATACCGTTCCTACAATATGAACTATGTATAACAACATCTTCAATATACGCTCTAAATTTTCCATCTGAAACAGCTCTTGCGAAGCCAACAAGAGTATCGCCTTTCCACGCACCCACTGATTGTACTTTGTTCAACATCTCCTCAATATCTTGTTCTAGTCTTTCCTCCCACCAACCTACATCATTATATAGCTTCATAACATCAATAGCTTTGATAGTTCTTTCAGTAAAGCTCAATATTTCTATATTCAAGTTTTGGTCCTCCCAATGGCTTTTACTTAATTTTACAGCGTTATAACCGAGGTGTCTTTCTTCAACTAACCTGCT
>NZ_JAMBOO010000082.1 GCF_023715895.1 Domibacillus indicus
GGGACCGTCAATAATTTTGTGTAAATGGCGAATCCCTTTTCTTGCAGACTGTCATTTAATCAGTCGTTTTAAACATGGCTGCGAGCTCTGCGCGCGCCTGGTCAAAACCAATATGGCACCGCAAAGCGAAGCGCTGGTTGTAATCCTCAAACTGTGAAACGAGAAAGCGCTCCAGCGCTTCTTCGTTTGGAAACTGCTCTTTGCGCTTCGTGTATTTCTTGATCTGTTTATTGAACGATTCAATCAGGTTCGTTGAATAAAGGCTCCGCCGAATGGATTTTGGGAAGCCGTAAAACGTAAAGATATACGGGTTTTCAGCCAGTGACTTCGTCACCTTTGGATAAACCGCCTGCCATTTGGAACAGAAGGCTTCCAGTGCCTGTTGTCCCTCTTCGGCACTCTCAGCGCGATAGACGGCTTTGAAGTCCCCGCAGATTTCAGCCCGGTCTGAAACACGGACTTTAT
>NZ_JAMBOO010000083.1 GCF_023715895.1 Domibacillus indicus
ACCCTCTGCTTGTAAGGCAGATGCTCTCCCAGCTGAGCTAATCCTCCAAAATGGTGACCCCTACGGGATTCGAACCCGTGTTACCGCCGTGAAAGGGCGGTGTCTTAACCGCTTGACCAAGGGGCCTATCTATTAAACTTTATAAGTGGCTTACAAAAGTAAGCTTCCAACCGGGCTCGAACCGGTGACCTCTTCCTTACCATGGAAGCACTCTACCTGCTGAGCTATGGAAGCAAAGCAATAAAGCAATGGCTCCGCAGGCAAGACTCGAACTTGCGACCGATCGGTTAACAGCCGATTGCTCTACCACTGAGCTACTGCGGAATGATATAAGATTATGCCAGGCGGCGTCCTGCTCTCACAGGGGGAAACCCCCAACTACCATCGGCGCTGAAGAGCTTAACGGCCGTGTTCGGGATGGGAACGGGTGTGACCTCTTCGCTATTGCCACCTGACTATGAAGTT
>NZ_JAMBOO010000084.1 GCF_023715895.1 Domibacillus indicus
TGCGACCTACGCGCGGCATTTCCGCGAGAAGGCGGGGATGAGCGTCGGCGCGTTCGTCGCGCAGATCCGGATGATGCATGCGTGCGCGCTGCTGCAGGACACGCAGCGCGGACAGGCGGAAATCGGCCAGGCGGTCGGCTACCAGTCCGAGGCCGCGTTCGGCAAGGCGTTTCGCGCGGTGCTCGGCACGACGCCGGGGCGCTGGCGGCGCGCGCGGCGCGAAACGTAAGCGTGCAAACACGGCCGTCGGGACACGCGCCAAAGCTGCTACCATGCGCGAAACGCAGTTCAACGAAAACGATTTCGAACAACAAGAAAGAGAGGGCACAGCAATGAACCAGACCACCATCCAGCAACCGTCGTTCGCGTTCGTGGCCGCCTCGTGGGCCGCGCTGCTCGCCGGTTTCGCGGCCTTCCTGATCGGGCTCTGGAACGCCGGCATGCAGCTCAACGAGAAG
>NZ_JAMBOO010000085.1 GCF_023715895.1 Domibacillus indicus
GGCGTGTTCACCGGCATCATGCAGGGCAGCGGGATGCTGAAGGCGATGGCGCAGGCGGCGGTCGGCTTCGTGCCGCCGTCGATGGCCGGCCACATTCCGGTGGCGCTCGGCCTCGCGTCGATGCCGCTCAGCATGCTGTTCGATCCCGATTCGTTCTACTTCGGCGTGCTGCCCGTGATCGCGGAAGTGGCCGGCCAGCTCGGCGTGCCGGCCGTGCAGGTCGGACAGGCGGCGTTGCTCGGCCAGATGACGACGGGCTTTCCGGTCAGCCCGCTCACGCCCGCGACGTTCCTCGTCGTCGGCCTGTGCGGGATCGAGCTGGCCGAGCATCAGAAATTCACGTTTCCGATGTTGTTCGGCGCGTCGATCGTGATGACGATCGCGTGCGTCGTGCTCGGCGTCTTTTGATTCGTCCCGGCGGGCGTTTCGCCGGACGACGGTACGGACATGACAGC
>NZ_JAMBOO010000086.1 GCF_023715895.1 Domibacillus indicus
ATCGCGCGGTGCGCATATCGATTTCTTTTCCTCGCCATTCATCCCCTGCTGCATCGCAATAATTACAAAATTAAAGCCGATCAGATTAAGTCATTAATTCAGGTTAATAATTCATTTAATTTTCAGGTGGCTTTGTATTTAACTTGCGTCACGGGATGTTTGATTTTCGGTAATTCGAAGAAATAGCAAGTGTTCCGTAATGGAAATTCTCTCGATTGCAGGGATGAAGAGGAAATCATGACGAATCTTTCTCGACGCAAGATGCTGGCCGGTACGGCCGGCGCCATCGCCGCCGCGGGCATCGCGGTATCGGCCAAGGCCGCCTCGTTCGGTAATCCGGACAGTCCGCCGGAAGGCGCGGTGAATGCCCGTAACCGCCAGAGCCTGACCGACCCGGGGCCACAAAATCCGGCCATTGCCAATCAATTCCCGTCTTTTCAGGAT
>NZ_JAMBOO010000087.1 GCF_023715895.1 Domibacillus indicus
GTACTACGTGAGATTTGCAGGACGCTGCACATTGCTGATACCGAGTATTTGTCTTGGTTTCGCTTGATGACATTTACTTTCGTCCCATGATCAGCGCGGCTTGCTTTAAAATATCATTCTCCATTAAGAGCTGCTTATTTTCTTTGCGGAGTTTTAAAAGCTCCTGCTGTTCAGGAGACCGGTTGTCTTTCTCTTTAAAAGAACCGGAGGTTTCATCCTGTTGAATCCAGCGGTCAAGAGATGACGGAGTCAGATCATATTCATCAATAATGGCTCGTTTCGTTTTTCCATTCTGGTACAGCTGCACCATTTGTTTTTTAAACTCGGGCGTGAATGTGCGGCGTTCTCGCTTTGTCATAATTGGAGCTCCTCATCTATTTTAGGTCAAGTGTACGTGACCTTAATTTTTCTGTCCAGATAAGTGTAGCCGCTCCAG
>NZ_JAMBOO010000088.1 GCF_023715895.1 Domibacillus indicus
AGTTGGGCACTCTAAGGTGACTGCCGGTGACAAACCGGAGGAAGGTGGGGATGACGTCAAATCATCATGCCCCTTATGACCTGGGCTACACACGTGCTACAATGGATGGTACAAAGGGCTGCAAGACCGCGAGGTTTAGCCAATCCCATAAAACCATTCTCAGTTCGGATTGCAGGCTGCAACTCGCCTGCATGAAGCTGGAATCGCTAGTAATCGCGGATCAGCATGCCGCGGTGAATACGTTCCCGGGCCTTGTACACACCGCCCGTCACACCACGAGAGTTTGCAACACCCGAAGTCGGTGGGGTAACCCTTACGGGAGCCAGCCGCCGAAGGTGGGGCAGATGATTGGGGTGAAGTCGTAACAAGGTAGCCGTATCGGAAGGTGCGGCTGGATCACCTCCTTTCTAAGGATATTTACGGAA
>NZ_JAMBOO010000089.1 GCF_023715895.1 Domibacillus indicus
TAACACTGTCTTGTTTAAGCTCATCGGCTAGCGCAAAGGCTGCCACAGGGGTGTCATCGATACTTACTGCCACTTGACTGGCAATTTGCCAAATGGGATTGGCTTGGGTAGTCGCTGCAGGCAACTGAAGATTGGCAAAACTTGGCGTGCCGATTTTCACCCGCCCAATAGTGGCTACCTGTGCCTGTATCCCCTGCCCGAGCACTGTCTCCACATGGCTTATGGTAAATGCCGCTGGACTTTGAGGCGTATCAGTCTGTTTAGTATAGGATTCAGCATAGTTCACTAGCGTGGTCGCAAGCGGGTGATTCGCATGACGCTCGACACTGGCAACGAGCTGCAGCAGTGCTGCTTTATCTAAGTTAAACAGTTTTAGATTGTCATCTATCAGGTACGCTGCAGATAATTGGGGTTTACCTTGGG
>NZ_JAMBOO010000008.1 GCF_023715895.1 Domibacillus indicus
TGAATTCAGTGACTATGTCAACTGGTTTAACAAGCTGCGTATTCATGGAACACTAGGCTATGTAAGTCCGATTGAATACAAACAATCGTCCCTTAAAAAAGCTGTCTGATTTAGTGTTGACAATCCAAGGAGGAAATACAACTCTATGAAAAGATTGAGCCTGTACTTAGCCGCAACAGTGTTCTTTTTACTATCTTTAGCCGGTTGTTCTGATAATCACGATACGGAAAAGAATGCTAAAGCAGACAGTTACACCAAAGTTAGGGAAAGTGCTTGGAGATTCCTTGAAGATAAAGGATGGAACGATACTACAAAAGAAAACTGGCAGCGCGCTAAGGTAGAAAAGGTTGTTATTGATAATAGCTATGAGTTGTTAGATAAAACTTATAAAGGAAAAGAAGCATTGTCTGTTTCCTTTGAAGATAACGAAAATGTAGTTGTTGGTACACCACTAATTTTAGTCGATGCTGATACAAACAAAGTAATTGGCTATATGCCAAGTGAATAGTAAAGATGTGGCCTTCACATGTACTATTAAGGAGTAAACCGGTAAAGTATTAGATAAAACCTCATGCCTAAGTTATGCATGAGGTTCTTTGTTTTTGTATGTTATCATCCTTCAAACGAATGGAGTGTGATGTCTTTAAGACCCTTTAACTTAAAAAGTCCCCGTTCTTTTAAATATTCCGCAAAATAAAGGTCTGCTTCTTTCTTTTCATCGTATGGTTTCTTAGATAGCACAAACCCTATTTTATCCTGAGAAGATATTTCTACACCGGAGATATACGCTTTGATGTTATGGGAAATAAAAAGTTCCTTCGCTGGAATAAGAAAGGATTTTATCAAATTGAGAAGCAGCTTCAGTTCAAACTCATATGTAAATCGTTCAATATTAGATAAATCGATGAACACAGCGCCTAAAAACCCCGTGTTATATACGTCTCGAAAACTGCCAATTCCGTCATATAGGTTTCTTTCAAGTAAGTAGTTATGAAAGTAAGCTTCTCCTTCTTTTTCTGTGAATTTCTGTTTGGAAAGAACGAGACCCAGCTTCTTTTGTCTTTTTAAATATACGCAAGCTAGATGTGCCGATATCCCATGTTCATTGAAGATACTTGTCGATGCCTGCAACAATCCATTTAAGACATGGTGAACGATTTGTAACGACGCTCTTGGGAAATGATAGGCATTCTCTTCTATTTCAATTGTATCGACAAAAGTGGCTCCTAAGAAACCGGTATTGGAAATAATAGGACTGCTTTTTCTTGTTCGTCCTGCACTTTTTCTTATCGACATCCAATCATTCCCTTCCATCAGTAGTCATATCCAGTAAATACAAACATTTGTTCTCGTATTTATTATATCGTGACTCACTTTCCATGTAAATAGATAAACGGAAAAGAATTCTTCACTTTTTAGAAGGAAGGCCGCCTCGGCTAAAATGATTGAAAACACAAAAAAAGGAACGCCTTTAAGAAAGGCATTCCTTTTAAATTTCTTATGTCATTATCGTGCTTCTGTTAGCATCATTAACTCTTCATCATTATCCATTTCAATAACACAATCCATTGTGTGAATATCTTTATCTTCGTGGTTCCCATAATAAATCGTTATATTCATGATTCTCTCTCCTTATTGTAGGAATCCTAGAAAGTCCTTGTTGGATTTATTTATACCCTATTATAGCTTATTTTAAAAGCGACCACAATATTCTAGAAAATGAAATCGAATACTTATTTTGCCGATTTAATTAATACAGGTACAATACCCTTAAAAGAAGAGATAGAGAAAAGACACATTCTATTTCAGTTGGACGATAGAAATACTTATATAGAAACAATGTTGAGCAAAATACTAATCGATTAAAAAAGACTGTCTAGTGAGTTATTTTTACTACCAGGCGGTCTTTCGCTTAAAATTAAATCTTTTTCTTTATATTCCTTATCAGGGAGGAATAATAAATAAATTTAGCAAACTAAAGAAACAGAATTCTTTTAAAGAATTCGATGTTTTGTTAAGTATGTAGCGAAGCGCTTCTCCAATTATTCGGTAGGCGGGTAACTGGTTATAATTTCGACTATTTCATAGCAACACTGTTTGAGGAGCGGGAAATAGAACGTGAAAATATTAAATATTTGCTGGGGCATAGTGATAAAGAAAATATTGCGCGGTATCTTAAAAACGATAAACGTAAAATTTTTCAGCTAAGAACGGCTTTGACAGAAATTGAAGAAGAATTAGAAGGGGCTCTGCAGCAAAAATCGGATAAGGAACAAAGCAATAAACTTGCCGAGGTAACTGCGGAAAATGAGACAAAAGAGGTTCAAAGCAATGGAGATCTAAACTTATCTGCTGATGAATTAATGCGTATCTACACGACGCATCCAGATCTGTTTAAAAAATTGGTTTTAGCAAACAATGCAGCAAGTTAAAAATAACTGTCTCATGAAAATGAGACAGTTATTTTTACTCTATTTTGAAAGAGTGGATGGCTTTCTTTTTTTGTTCAAAGTCAATGTGTGTATACATAGATGTCGTTGCTAAACTTTCATGCCCCAATAATTCTTGAAGGGTTTTAAGGTCAACTTTATCATCAGCCTGTTGCAATAATAACATCGCAAAAGTGTGCCTTAAATGATGAAGGGAAAACCGTTTCAGCGGCAGTCCGGCTTTTAATAAGATATCCTTGAATGTGACATGCAAGCCATGAGGAGTCATTTTGTCTCCATTTTTATTTAAAAAAACGGGTTCTGTATCATGTAATTGATGTGCTGCCAAATGTTCTTTATATTTATGAAATAAAGGCACTACAATCATATGTAGAGGGAGGAGGCGCTCTTTTTTTCCTTTTCCAAATGCTCTAATGGTCTGATTGTCCAAATTCACTTGTTCCCAGATTGAATCAACAAGCTCCTGTCTGCGCATTCCAGACGTAGCCAGCAGCTTAAATAAAACGTTATTTCGATAGGCAAGCGGTCGTTCATCTTTTTCTAAAAAGCGGAAAAGCTTTTGTAGTTCTTCCAAAGACATATAAACAGGAAGATTTTTATCGGATTTCGGAGCTTGAATGCCTGCCACAAAGTCTGATTCCGTATAACGTTCTTTTAAACAAAATGAACTCAATGACTTTAAACAGGAAATGCGGCTCTGCAAGGTTCGGGGTTTGGCGTTATGATTCAATACTTGGTCCTGAATAAATCTCCGGCTTGTTGATGGTGTTAAATCATTCAGTTCCAGTGAGCGCTTATGACTACGCAAGAAGTCTTCGTAAGACCTTAAATCATTTGCGTAACCAACGATAGTGTTTTTTGAATAACTTTTTTCCACTTCCAGTGACATTAAAAAATCATCGGTCGCTTGTGTGAAATTCATGAGTAACAACCTTCAAAAAAGTTAATTATCCGTACGCGCCTATGAATTATAAGACGTACATACGGGTTATGAGAGCAACCTCAAAGCTTATCTGGACAGACCTAATGATTATAGTCAACTTGGAGAGAGGGAAGTTTCTTATAACTAATATTTATAAAAACGTGGGGAAACCGGTTATAGTTCTATTTGATTTTTTTGAAGTTAACATAATATTTATTATAGAAAGTCGAATATCTTTTTTCTCATTTTATAAGTAAACTTGTAACAATGAGAAAAAAGAGAAATTTTACGTTTCAGTTTTTATCCAGCCCTGGATCCATTTATTTGTTTTTGTTTTAAGCGATTTTTGTTTTCCGTACTCGTGGTCGATTAATCATTCCTGTGCAGCAAAAACATTCGGTATGCCATTGATAATCTTCATGGTCTTCAGGAAACTGGACATTGGAGACGAGCACCGATTCAAGTCTGTGTATAATAATATCTTCTACAGCAATCACAAAAATGCTGCGGCCGCTTTTTAATTCGATTTCAACCACTTTCTCCGCGCTGCCTTCCAGATCACTGGAAGGGATTTCAATGGCAATTCCAAGCTCTTCATGGTACCATTCGCGTGCTGTCCGCTTAAACGCTAATCCATCTGTCAGCAGCTTGTTGAATTACTCTCATTATCTTTTTTATGAAAACAAGAAAAAAAGGCTATACGTCATAAAGCTGCTTTCCTTTCTAGGAAAGCAGCTTTATTGGGTTCAGCCTCTGCCCGCTTGAAAACCAGGATACTTCGTCATGCCTCCGTCGGCAAAAAGCGTGATGCCTGTTACGTAGCTTGATTCTGAAGAAGCAAGCCAGGCGGCAGCAGCCGCGATTCCTTCCGGTTTTCCAATATAACCCATTGGGATGAGAGATTCAACGTCTGCTTTTGCCTTCGGATCCGAAAATTTCTCGGCATTAATCGGTGTATCGATCGCTCCGGGCCCGATGCTGTTCACACGGATGCCTTTCGGGGCATATTCAAGCGCCAATGTCTGCGTCAGCATGTTCACTCCGCCTTTACTAGCCGCATAATGAACAAAATGCGGCCATGGAATCACTTCATGAACGCTGGACATATTAATGATATTTCCTTTAATCCCGTGATCAAGCATATAAGAGATCGCTTCGCGGCAGCCGAGAAACATGCCTGTTAAGTTCGTGTCTATTACTTTATTCCAATCATCGAGGCTCAGCTTTTCGGATGGAACCTCATTTTCAATGCCGGCGTTGTTAATCATGATATCAATAGAGCCGAACGCTTCTGCTGTTTTTGCGATCAAAGCTTTTACATCCTGCTCCTTTGATACATCTCCTTGCAGCCAAATCGCTTCCCCGCCCGCTTGCTGCACTTCCTGGGCTACTTTTTTCCCGTCTTCTTCATTTTGATAATAATTTACTGCCACCTTCGCGCCTTCACGTCCAAAGCGGACAGCCATCGCCCGGCCCAGCCCTGAAGAAGCGCCGGTAATCACCACTGCTTTTCCTTTTAAGTCAGGATACATGCTTCTTCCTCCTTTAGCATATTACGTTTTTGTAAAACCGATGAGCACGCCGCCGGCTGCGATAAGCAGGCAGCCTGCCAGCACAAGGACAAGCTGTTTTTTCGTTTTCTTTTCTCCTAATAGAAAAATGCCGCCCAGTGTTGAGATAATAACGCCCGTTTGAGACAAGGAAAAGCTGGTGGCTACGCCGATCCGCGGTATGGATAAAAGCAGTCCGAGATTGCCAATGCCCCAAAGAATGCCAGACAAAGTATTGCGTAAAGCATATTTGTTAAAGGGCTTATGTTTAAGCGTCAGCAGCACGGCACCGATAAACATCCCGATTGCTTGAGGCAGAATAGCGGCCCAGCTGTCGATGTTAAACCAGCGGATGATCACGACGTAGAGCAGGTAGCCCGCTGTCGAAATGAGCAGCAGAAGCAACCCTTTCCGCCGGCTGCCTGATTCTTTACTTGGGTCTTCTCCGCCTCCTGTAATCGATGTCAGCACGACCCCTGTGATAATCAGTACGATCGATATAATCCCTAGTAAAACCGCTGTAGCAGTCGTCCACTCTTTAAAGACAATAACGCCAAAAAGAGTCGTAGCGGCCAGCTGCATACCAGTAGAAATCGGCACTGCTTTTGAAACACCAAGATGCGGTACACTGCCGAGCTGGTTTTTCTGGCCAACCGCCCAGAAAAGGCCGGAGACAACACCCGCCATCCAAGCAGTTGTATTCACAAAAGGCTGTGCCCACAGATACATACCGAAAGCAAAAACAAGCGCTCCGATGGTAATGCCGAGAGTCTGGCTATGAGAATCGCCGCCTAATTTTACGCTCACCAGTACGATACTTCCCCATGTCAAAGCAGGAAGAAGTGCAATTAAAATCGTTATCATTCTAAGTCCCTCAGTTCTTCTGTTGTTGGACATCCACGGGTTATGAGCGTTCCATCTATACAGAAGGTAGCTTTTGTCCAATGGAAAACGATTATACGCAAAAAAAACGCTTAGTCTTAAACTAAGCGAATCGGCAGAGCCATATTGTTGTGAAAGCGTATACAAAATTCTGTGAAGAAGGAGATCCTTGCTGTGCACCGGCGGTTTAGGCGTGCCGTTGATCTGATGTTTCATCATTCATAACCTGCTCAGCCCGGCCAATATAGTGCACGCCTTCCATCAGCTGCGAAGCATCACAAATTAAATGAACAAGCGTTTCTTTTTTCGTCCAGGCAATTAAGTCATTCGCCAGAATAGGCTTTTGGCATTTGCTGCAGCACCAGTTTATGTTTCGATTCATTTTTTCCACGCACCCTTTTTTTCTTTCTATCATACTGTTCCATGAAAGAAAAGCGTGTCAAACGACAACCGATTTTTTTGGCATGTTTTGTCGATTGCTTTTCTTTGTTCTACACGGTCGCACGGACACATTACCCTGCTGGTACATATGATGAAGAGCAGGATTCAATTTTAATGAGCGGAGGAGAAACGATATGTATTGGCATCCTTATTACGGTTTTTATAGCATGATGCCTTATGAAGATGTTCCAGCCAACGTGATCAGCGCGCAGGGGCAGCCAGACAGATTAGGACGTCGCTGGATTGTTCAAGAAGGTGCCTGGCGGGCTGTCTGGACGCGGCGTGGAAACAGCAACGTATTCGATGGGCGCTGGTCTCAGGCAGGCCAGGCTGATATTACAGCAGTACTGACGATTTATATACAGGGTTCCTTTGTTTTTATTTTACGGCGCAACAGCAGTGATGGAAATAACTGCAACTACACGGGAACTTTCGGTGCTGGCGGGCGGACAGCCAGCGGACAATTTTTTTGTAATCGCGGCGGCGGCACGTGGAGTGCAGTGATTGAACAGCGCCAGCAGCCCGATCGGGACCGGCTCGGCCGGAGATGGGATGTGCAGGAAGGCGCCTGGCGCGGTGTATGGACACGGCGCGGGAACAGCAACGTCTTTGACGGGAGATGGACACAGCCCGGTCAAACGCCTGTTACAGCTATTTTAACGATTACGCTGCAAGGCAACAACGTTCGCATTCAAAGACGAAACAGCAGCGACGGAAACAACTGTGACTACAGAGGCACAATGTCTGCAGACGGCAGAAGGGCTTCCGGCCAATTCACCTGTGACCGCGGCGGCGGCAGCTGGAGCGCCACGATAACCCAGTAACGCAAAAAGGCTTCCGGACAACCGGAAGCCTTTTGATTATTCGCCTGCTTTTTCTGCTAAGTATTCCCATCTTTCTAGCATGTGGTCAAGCTTTTCTTTGATTTCTGTTTCTTCTGCCATTAACAAATTTAATTTCCCAAAATCACTTCCAGCAGTCGCCATTTCCTCTGAGATGGCCGCAAGCCGCTGCTCCGCGGCTTCCATGTCATCCTCAATCGTTTCCCATTCGCGAGTTTCCGAATAAGACATTTTCTTTTTTCGTTCCGGGCGCGGCGGTGCAGCTGCCACTTTTGGCTTCGCTTCTTCAGCAGGTGCCTCCTGCTTTTCTTCCAGAAACTCAGAGTAGCTTCCATAGTAAAAATCGACGATACCCTGGCCTTTGAAAACAAGCAGCTGCTGGCACACTTTATCAAGGAAATAGCGGTCATGGGATACCGTTACCACAACACCCGAAAAATGCTCCAGATAGTCTTCTAAAATCGTCAGGGTCTGCGTATCGAGATCATTCGTCGGTTCGTCTAATAAAAGAACGTTTGGTGCAGACATTAAAATATTCAATAAATAAAGGCGCCGCTTTTCCCCGCCTGAAAGCTTTCGGATCAATGTGCCATGCGTATGCATAGGAAACAAAAACTTCTCCAGCATTTGTGCGGCTGAAACAAAGCTGCCGTCTTTAAGCTGAATCGATTCGGCTGTTTCCCGAATGTACTCGATCATCCGCATGTTCTCGTCCATGTCTTCGTTTTCCTGTGTATAGTATCCGATTTTCACAGTCTGCCCCTGGTCAAGACTGCCGGCATCTACCGTCTCCCGGCCGGCAATAATATTAAGCAGTGTTGATTTCCCGCTGCCGTTGCGACCGACAATTCCAATCCGGTCCCCGCGTTTAAACAAAAAAGAAAAATCGTTCAAGATCGTCTGGCTGCCAAATGATTTTTCAATGTTTTGAAGCTCCAGCACTTTTTTGCCAAGACGGGCGCCGCCAAGGTCCATTTGAAGTGATTCATTGCTGTGCTTCTGTTTTACTTCCGCATCCAGGACTTCAAAGCGCTGAATACGGGCTTTTTGTTTGGTTGTGCGGGCTTTGGCTCCTTTGCGCATCCAGGCAAGCTCTTTTTTAAACAAACTTTCTTTTTTTCCCTGCTCAAGCGTCTCGTTTTCTTCCCGAATAGCTTTTGCTTCGAGGAAGTCTGCATAATTGCCTTTGTACTCATACAAATTCCCACGCTCAAGCTCCCAAATTTTATCCGCGACGGCATCGAGAAAATACCGGTCATGCGTGACAAACAGCACCGCTTTCTGCGATTTCTTTAAGTATTCCTGAAGCCATTTAATACTGTCATAGTCCAAGTGGTTCGTCGGCTCATCCAAAATAAGCAGATCTGGTGTTTCAATGAGCGTTTTAGCAAGAGCAGCCCGCTTTTTTTGGCCGCCGGACAGTTCAGACAGCTTTTGCCCAAAATTCGGCAGGCCCAGCTTGGTTAAGATCGTTTTGGCTTCCGCACTTGTATCCCATGCGCCCAGGTCATCCATTCGCTGCTGCTGCTTCATAAGCTCCTGCTGCACCGATTCGTCTTCGGCATTTTCCTGCAGCCGAAGAAGCGTCCGCTCATACTCTTTAATCGCCGAAAAAACCGGTGATTGGCTGGCATATAAATAATCCATAATGGTCATATTCTCATTAAAATCCGGATTTTGGGACAGGTAGGAAATCGAATAGTCATTCGGATGATCCTTTTTCCCTTCGTCCCAGTCATCCAGGCCGGCAATCACGTTTAAAAGTGTTGTTTTGCCAGTTCCATTGATACCGAGAATACCAATTTTATCTCCTTCTGTGATCGAAAAAGAAATATGCTGAAACAGCTCTTTCTCCCCTACTGTTTTTGTTACGCCTTCCATTGTAAAAACGTTCATGGTTTTCCCCTTTTCATGCTGGTCTTTTTTCATTTTACCATTCTTCCCTGTATAATGGACCCGAGGTGGTTGAATTGGTTAAAACGATTTTGCTCTCCGGCTACAAAAGCCATGAGCTTGGCATATGGGATCAAAAACACCCTGGTATTTCCGTGATCAAACTTGCGCTTGAGGGGCGGCTGCGTACGCTTCTTGATGAGGGGCTCCAATGGGTGATTATCGGCGGACAGCCCGGCGTAGAGCTGTGGGGAGCGGAAGTGGTTTTTTCCTTGAAAGAAGAGTTTCCGGACTTGAAGCTCGGTGTTCTAACCCCCTTTTTAGAGCAGGAGAAAAATTGGAAGGAAGAACGGCAGGATTACTATAACAGCATTATCGACCAGGCCGATTTTGTAGATGCCGTATCTAAAAAGCCGTACATAGGGCCCTGGCAGTTCAAAGCGAGAGATGAGTTTTCACTCGACAATACGGACGCGCTTCTGCTCGTTTACGATGAAGAAAGAGAAGGGTCGCCCAAGTTTTTAAAAGCAGCAGCGGATAAACGGACGGAACGAGGCGATTATGCTGTTTTCATGATCACGATGTATGACCTGCAGACAGCAGCGGAAGAGCTGCAGGAGCGGGAGCGTACTGACTTTTATTAAATCGGCAGGATGCAATCAAAAAAGGAACCTGAATCAGGTCCCTTTTTTGATTGCATCCTTTTATTCGTATTCCACTGTAATATGAGCGGCAGCGGCCTCTGCCTGTTCACGCGCTTTCTCGACTGTTTCAGCACTGTTTAACACAACAGCCATGCGGCGGCCTTTTTTTGTTTCCGGCTTTCCAAACACACGCACCTGTGTGTCGGGCGCTGCCAGTGCTTTTTCAACCCCTTTAATTTCATAAGAAGACTGCTCTTCCAAAGCTTTAATCGTACGGCTGGCACCAGGTGAAAGAAGACGGATACCCGGAATCGGAAAACCAAGGACAGCCCGGATGTGTATGGCAAACTCAGATAAATCCTGGGTTACCATGGTCACCATTCCGGTATCGTGCGGACGCGGTGATACCTCGCTAAAGTAAATGCCGTTTTCGGTAATAAACAGCTCTACACCAAATAAGCCGTAACCGCCAAGCGCATCTGTTATTTTTTGAGCAATCGCTTCTGCTTCCGCAATCTGGTTCTCTGTCATGTTATGCGGCTGCCATGATTCGATATAATCGCCGTCTTCTTGAATATGGCCGATTGGCGCACAGAAGGTTGTACCGGAAACGGAACGGACGGTTAACAGTGTAATTTCAGACTCAAACGTAATAAACTCTTCTACAATGACCCGTGTTTTTTTCGCCCGCCCTCCTTCAAGAGCGATATTCCAGGAAGACTCTATCTCTTCTTTTGAGCGGCAGACGCTTTGTCCTTTGCCGGATGAACTCATAATCGGTTT
The DNA here is from genome assembly GCF_023715895.1 of Domibacillus indicus. Taxonomy (GTDB): domain Bacteria; phylum Bacillota; class Bacilli; order Bacillales; family Domibacillaceae; genus Domibacillus; species Domibacillus indicus_A. The sequence goes on from NZ_JAMBOO010000008.1 coordinate 10,408, forward strand.
GATCACACATGGTGTACCGATCGCCTCTACCGCTTCTTGCAGCTCTTCAAGCGTATTGGCAAACGCATATTTTGCGGTAGGCAGTCTCAGTGTTTCGCTGGCCAGACGGCGGATTCCTTCGCGGTCCATCGTTAAATTTGCCGCTTTCGCTGTTGGCACAACATGATATCCTTCTTCCTCCAGCTCGATCAGTGTCTCAGTTGCAATGGCTTCAATTTCTGGAATAATAAAGTCGGGTTTTTCCTGTTCAATTAACGCACGCAGCGCTGCCCCATCAAGCATATTGATTACATGGGAGGAATGAGCAACCTGCATGGCGGGCGCCTGCGCATAACGGTCTACCGCAATCGTTTTTACGCCAAGCCGCTGTGCTTCAATCACCACTTCTTTACCCAATTCTCCCGATCCGAGCATCATAATCGTTTTTGTTTTTAATCCAGTCATCTTCATACTCTCCTTAACATCCGCCATTGGCGGCTTTTTCTCTTCTTTTTCTGTTTCCGAATCCATTATAACACGCAAATAACGAACATATTCATCTTGATGACAATAAATTATTCGTCCGATGGAGCAAGTTAACTTTTTGAAAAAGAGGGAAAACAGAAAACAGAATAAGAAAGCGGGTGACGGAATGATACAGAGTGATACAAATACATGCCTGTTATGTGAAAACGAGCAATCTTTAATACCAATCAAACAGCACTTTATGTGCAGCGAATGCCTGGATGAAGGAAATGACTGGCGGCTGGCGCAATGGGAATCGTGGTTTCAAAAGCGGATCAGCCGGTATTTGCATTTATGCCATAAATGCTTAAAAACGGATGATATCGAAGCGGTTCATCAAGCCCGGGTAATAGGAAGAAAGATCATGGCTTTGCTTCAATTTTTAAACGCACCAAAAAATCATTCTGTTATAAAAGTGTTAAAAAACATTCATTCTTTGCTTAACCCGGTGCGTGAAGCCAATGTGTTTTTAGAGGCATTTGAGAGCCGAAACGATAAGGTTCACCAGCAGCTGTTTAAAAAGGTCCGCAAAAAACGAAAAAAGCTGCAAAAAAAACTGCAGCAAAGCCTGCCTCCATTAATCGAAAAAGCGAGCCGCCGGATGTCAGCTTTTTCTGCAGAGGAACTGCCTTTTTACGCATTATCAATTGACCCAGAGGCCCAGATCCTTTTGTTTGAAAACCAATTCAACGAAAAAATTGAGCGATACAAGCAGTTCGTGGACGCATATGGGAAACGAGCACCTGAATCCATTAAAGCGCTTCACAAAGTACGGATTCAATCTAAAGCGCTCCGCTACATGTACGCAGAGCTCGGCGGCCTGCTGGGACAGGACTTTTCAAAAAAAGAAAAGCATTATAAAGACATTCAAAGCCAGTTTGGCGAGATTAATGATGTGCAGGACTGGCTGAATAAACTGGACCGTTACAAAAACAAGCTGGATGCATCCGAAGAAGAAATGGCTGCTGTTGAAAAAAAGTGGCAGAACCGATTAAAAGCGCTTCACGAGGAAGTAGAACTTGTACTAATCGAAAACCGGGCAGGCTAAGGTGTGCCAATTCTGCCGCGCATTGAAATAATGATAAAAAAAGCCGCCTATTGGCGGCTTTTTTTATGATCGCTTATTTCGTATACGGGCAACTTCGTCCGCCACAAACTGTACATTCGTGCCGACAATGACTTGAATGCTGTTTGGGCCTACAATATGGGTGCCCGGCACACCGGTTGATTTGATTTTTGCTTCGTCTACTGCTTTCATATCTTTGACTTCAACGCGCAGACGGGTCACACAGTTATCAATGGAAGCGACATTGGCGTCCCCGCCCAGCCCTTCGTAAATAATCGCTGCCATTTTCTCGAATCGGCTGCCTGAAGCAGCATCTTCAATTTGTGCTGTTTCTTCTTCTCGTCCCGGTGTTTTCAAATCGAACTTTTGAATTAAAAACCGGAACATGACGTAATAAATCAGGCCAAAGACAAGACCCTGTAAAAGCAGCATATATGGCATATTGGCGAGCGGAAGCTTTGAACTGAGCACAAAATCAACAAGCCCTGCACTAAAGCCAAAGCCTGCGGTCCAGTGGAAAAACGCAGCTACAGCAAGAGACAGCCCAGTCAATGCCGCATGCACGACATATAGCGCCGGCGCTAAAAACATAAAGGAGAATTCCAGCGGTTCTGTCACACCGGTGAAAAAGGACGCGAATCCAGCTGCAAGCAATAGAGATGCAGCCTGCTTTTTCCGCTTCGTTTTGGCTGTATGATACATCGCCAGCGCCGCAGCCGGAAGACCGAACATCATTACCGGGAAAAATCCCGCCTGGTACATGCCAGTTACGCCTTTTTCACCAGTTCCGGACCAAAAATTGCCGATATCATTAATCCCCGCTACATCAAACCAGAAAACAGAGTTTAAAGCGTGGTGAAGACCGGTTGGAATCAGGAGACGGTTGAAAAAGCCGTACAAGCCGGCACCAATAAAATCAAGCTTACTGATCGCTGTTCCAAATGAGACGAGTGCTGTGAAGATAACAGGCCAGACAAAAAACAATACACCGGAGATAACAAGCATCGCCACCGCCGTCATAATCGGCACGAGACGTTTGCCACTGAAAAAAGCAAGCGCATCATGAAGCTGCACATGACTAAACCGGTTATACATCATAGAAGCCACAATACCCGATAAAATACCGATAAACTGATTGCCGATTTTTTCAAATGCCGCATTGACGTTTTCAGGGTCCGTCCCTTGCAGCATGGCCACCGAATCGGTTGACAGGAGCGTAGTGACTACGAGATAAGCAACCAGCCCGCTTAGCGCTGCCGATCCATCTTTGTCTTTTGACATGCCAAGCGCAACCCCGACTGCAAACAAAATCGCCATATTATCAATAATAGACGATCCCGCTTTAATTAAGAAAGCGGCGGCCGCATTGTCTGCTCCCCACCCGGCCGGATCAATCCAGTAGCCGATTCCCATCAAAATCGCGGCAGCCGGCAGTACAGCTACCGGCAGCATTAACGAACGGCCAATATTTTGCAAATATTTCATCATGAATATCCATCCCCCTTAAAAAGTAAATTAGAAAACGGTTTCGTTAACAGCACTTTATCACGCCTAAAGTATAGTTGTCTATACCAATAAATGAAATTTCAAAAGTATAACCCCGTAAATTTTGAGACTACAGCTGTTAATTGGTATAGACAACTAGTTTTTACTCGGTTACACTGAAACTAAACATATACAAAATGAGGTGCTCTAAAATGAAGGAATATGTGATAAAAGGCGGCTCCGTTTATGCAGAAAACGAAGTATTTTCTCCCGGATTTGTTCATATAACAAATGGGAAAATTGCTGCTGCAGGCCCCTTGTCAGCGTGTCCATCTGACGTGCCGTCTGTTTCCACTTCTGCTGAGTCCATGATTCTGCCTGGAGCAGTTGATATTCACATTCATGGTGCAGCGGGTGCCGATACAATGGATGCCACACAGGCTTCCCTGCATAAAATGGCGGCGTATCTTCCGTCTGAAGGCACAACCACTTTTTTGGCAACGACTATGACACAAGCAAAAGAAGCAATTGAACAAGCGCTAGATTGCTTTTCGCATTACGAACAAGAGCCAGGTGAAGCAGAAATAGCCGGTATTCATTTAGAAGGTCCTTTTATTTCTCCAAAACACCCTGGAGCCCAGCCGCGTGAAGCGATTCAGCAGCCGGATGTAGAGCAGTTTCAAAAATGGAATACCCTCTCCGGTGAAAAGATCCGCCTCGTTACACTGGCACCCGAAGAAAAATACGGAATGGACCTTGTCGCTTATTTAACACAATCAGGCGTTACCGCATCCGCCGGCCATACCGATGCTACATTTGATGAGCTTTGCAGAGCGGCCGAAGCCGGACTGACCCATATCACCCATCTTTATAACGGAATGCGGGGCATGCATCACCGTGAACCCGGTACTGCCGGTGGGGCCTTGCTTCACAACGGGCTTTATGTGGAAATGATCGTGGACGGCATTCATATCCATCCGCAGATGGTGCGCCTTGCCTTCGAACAAAAAACAGCGGACCGGACTATATTGATTACGGATTCTATGCGCGCTAAAGGCGTACCGGACGGAGAGTATGAGCTTGGCGGACAGGCGGTCACCGTTCAAAACGGAAGGGCTGTTCTTGAAGATGGTACCCTGGCCGGCAGCACGTTATCTATGCAGGGAGCCATTCAAAACATGCGGAAGTTTACGGACTGCACGATACGAGATATTGTTAAAATGACCGCCGAAAACCCAGCAAAGCAGGTACGGCTGTTTGAGCGAAAAGGAAGCATTGCACCAGGAAAAGACGCTGACCTTGTCGTATACGATGGACAGTTTTGTGTACAAAAAACGATTTGCCGTGGCGTTGTGGCATTTGAAAAGGAGAGGGGAAAATGAAGATCATCCGCGTTCCCGATTATGAAGCGATGAGCAAACAAGCCGCAGATGTTTTAATAAAAAAGATCAAAGAGCTTCCCGCTCCTGTTATCGGCTTGGCGACAGGCTCTACCCCAAAAGGGATGTACGAGCAGTTAATTTCTGCGCATCAAAATGCCGGCATTTCCTTTCGGCATGTGACGACCTTTAATTTAGATGAATATATCGGACTGCCGACATCTAATCCGAACAGCTATCATTCTTTTATGCAGGAAACCTTTTTTGGGCATATTGATATCCCATTGGAAAATATCCATATACCTAATGGAGAAGCGGCTCTTTTAGAAAATGAGTGTACCCGGTATGAAGCGCTCATTGACAAAAAAGAAATCGATGTGCAGGTGCTTGGCATCGGCGAAAATGGACATATTGGCTTTAACGAGCCAGGCACATCGTTCGATCAAATCACCCATGTGACGACACTGACCCATTCTACCCGGCAGGCAAACGCCCGGTTTTTCCAATCAGCAGAAGCAGTGCCAAAGCAGGCGATTACAATGGGAATTGCGTCTATTATGAAAAGCCGTGAGATTCTTTTGCTTGCCTCTGGCATGCGAAAAGCAGAAGCAGTCGCACGCTTGTTTTCAGGAAATATCTCAGAAGAGTTCCCGGCGTCTGTACTGCACCATCACCCATGTGTTACAATAATAGCAGATAATGAAGCGCTTTCATTGTCGAATATGGAAGGAAGAACGATATGATTGACAAACGCTCGCCTGTGCCAATTTACTATCAGCTTGAACATGTGATTCGTCAGCAAATCGATACGGGTGAATTACAGCCTGGTGACCTTATTCCTTCTGAACGGGAGTATGCCGAACAGCTTGATGTCAGCCGGATGACCGTACGGCAGGCCATTACAAATCTCGTAAATGAAGGACTGCTGTACCGGCAAAAAGGCCGCGGCACGTTTGTGGCAGAACAAAAATTAGAACAAAACCTTTCTGGACTCACGAGTTTTACCGAAGATATGAGAGCGCGGGGAATGGTCCCTGGCAGCACACTGCTTGCCTTCCAAATTGTGCCGGCGGACAAAAAAGTGGCAGACAGGCTATTGCTCGCTGAACATGCGCCTGTGTATGAAATCAAACGAATCCGGCTGGCTGATGAAGTGCCAATGGCTCTGGAGACCGTATACATGTCCGCCAACTTAATCAAAGGCTTAAGCGAAGCCATTATTACGGCTTCTCTTTACCACCATATAGAAGAAGAACTCGGACTTGAGATTGGGCGCGCCGTTCAATCAATGGAGTCTGCGATCGTCAGTGAAGCAGAGCGGCCGCATCTGCTTGTGCCAAAAGGAGCGCCTGTTTTGCTGATTGAACGGCATACCTTCTTAAAAGACGGTACACCCCTTGAATATGTGAAGTCATCCTACCGCGCGGACCGCTACAAGTTCACGATCGACATAAACCGGTAAAGGAGCGGGATACGATGATGTACTTAAAATATGTTCACAGAGTCGCGGATATGCTTGTTGATGCAGCGCACAAACAAACAAGCCAGGCGGATATTGCCGCTGAATGGATTGTCAAAAGTGTCCGGCGCGGAGGAATTGTTCACGTATTCGGCTGCGGGCATTCGCATATGCTGGCGGAAGAGCTGTTTTACCGGGCTGGAGGACTCGCCTGCATTCAGCCGATTTTTTTGGAAGATGTGATGCTTCATAAAGGGGCCGTGCGCTCTTCGACATTTGAACGCCAAAACGGCTATATCGCTTCGTTGGAGGATGAACTCGATATTCGGCCGGAAGATGTGCTGATCGTCGTATCCACATCGGGCATTAACCCGGTTCCGATTGACATTTTGCTTCGCGGCCGAAAAGCAGGCGTGAAAACAATCGCGATTACTTCCTTAGAATATAGCCGAAGAGCCCAAACCCGGCACGAGGAAGGAACGACCCTGCGTGATGCCGCGGATCTTGTCATTGATAACAGCGCTCCTTATGGAGATGCGCTGTTAACAGACAAAAAAGCGCCAGCACCGTTCGGGCCGGCGTCCACCCTGCTCAGTGCCGCTCTGTTAAATGGCATTATGGCTTCAGTGATTGCCAAAATGATTGAACGCGGATTGGAGCCGCCGATTTTTTTAAGCGGCAATCTGCCGGATGCCGATGAACATAACCGCATGCTGGTTGAACAATATAAGGAACGGATTCCTCTGCTTCGTTAAAACGCCCTTCCCTGCGGAAGAGCGTTTTTTTAACGGTACTGTTCCCGTATTTGCAGGACGGCGAGCTCCTTCATTTTTGCTTCCACCATCACATCAATGGATGAATCCGGCAAATGCTCGATAAAATAGCGCCAGTCATCTTCTAAAATATAATTATGATGGGCACGATCTGTTTTTCCGTCCCGTCCGGAGCTGATATGCATTTTCGGCGGGATTTCTTTATGCTGCCACGTGTCGACGGCACGCTGGATTACCTCGTCAATTTTCGCGTCTTCTTCATGGTTACATGCATGATGATGAATATCAAAACAAGCCGCTGCACCGGTTTCGCCGCACACATCCAGCACATCATGGATCGTAAAAATTTTATCATCATTTTCAATCCGCATCGTTTGTTTGATCGCTTCTGGAAGCTGCTTAAACGTTTCGGCAAAACGTTCCTTTGCTGATTCCTTATCTCCATATGCACCGCCGACATGCAAAATCATATCGCGCCCGCCGGTAAGATCTAAGAGTTCCTGATGGTGAATCAAGTCTAAAATCGACTTTTGCACCACTTCCTCGTTAGGAGAATTGATCAACGTGTACTGGCCTGGATGAACCGACAAACGAACATCGTATTCAGCTGCCAGTTCCTTGATTTCATCGGTAATTTTTAAAACATCTTCATCTTTCCCCCACTCCCATGTCACCACCGGATGGGTGGCAAGCGGTATGAGGTTGCTGCTCATCCGGTAAAAATAAATCCGGTTGGCGACATTCCATTTAATGATTTCCAATGTTTCATTTAAGTTATGAAGCGCCAGTTCTTTTATTTTGGCCATTCCTTCTGTTTCGGCTGTTTTCAGCCGGCACGTTTTAAATTTGGACGGCATCGACATATTAATACAAGCATATCCGATTCGCATAGATGAACTCCTTTTTTGGTTTCGTTTCTTTATGTTTTCCCTAACCGCCCGGGGATGAACCGCTTCACTATACATGAATTCAGGCTTTTCCTGCAAGAAAGAATCGGCTATACTATAAGTAAAGATAACTATAGAGTATATTCATGGCCATTTTTAGTGTTTTTGACCGTTTTATGTATTGTTAAACAATCCTTTTATATCAACAAATGAATTGATAATTAAGAACAGGTGTTTTTATTGTTTTTAATTGTTTGGTCACCCATTTAGTCACCTGTAGTCACCCGTATTCTATGAAAATAGCCAGGATTTCGAATCCAGTTTCTTCATTAATATTGTGTATGTGAAAAGGCACTCGTTTTGAGTGTCTTTTTTTTATTGTATTTGCCACCGTACAATCCTTCATTTATACTTAAATGATATAAGAACATACGTTCTCATTAAAAGGAGTGGTGTTGGTGAAGAAATTATACCCAGATCGCGGCATGCTGAAATGGCGCGGGCTGACCCTAGCTGAACAAACAGAAATGTACGCTAAACTGAAACGAGAAGAAGAAAAAGAAGCGCCCCCTCTTTATCTGGATGAACAGGCACTGGAAGAAATGCAACGAATTATGATGGAGTCTTATAATGAGCATCGAGTGATTGAGCTGCAAGTGAACACGTTTGGTCTTCCTTATGTAGAAGGTAAAGGGATCGTTACTTCCCTCCAACCGCAGAATGGCCGCTTATTGCTGACAGACGGCTCTTACTGCGTCAAAGACATTGTTACGATTAGATTTGCCGATTGATTTATCTCGATTTTACAATTCAAAAGGCGCCCTGTTACCTTATTCGTAAGCTCTATTAAAGAACATTGTTGTTTTCTTAAACGAGTTAGAAAACTAACTGTTATACTTAAAACAAGAAGAAAGACATTTGTAGAGGAGATAAAAATGTTTGAAATCAAAACCTTTTTAGAGAAGCATGGTTATGATCATACCGATTCATACTTTTTTGAGCATCCAAGGGAGAGATATATTGGCTTGGATGAGTCATCAAAGCTAAAGGAATATTTTGACCATAGGGATTTTACTCCTGAATATATTCAAATGCTTGTAACCATCCAGTACAAAGAAAAAGTATTGATGGGCATTGATAAGCTGAATGGATTAGATTTGTGGGAACAGACTTATCTAGATGCGATTAAACAATATATAGAAAATCGCGATGCTGAATCAATGTATGGTATTGACCCTGTGACATTAAAGTTAACTTCATTGGATAACACGTTGTTACAGTTTCTCATTATCGATGATTGGGAACCAAGACAAGTTCACACTGAGGCTGTTCTCCCTGAAAAAGAATTTTTAGAAGCTCTTTTAACCGAAGCAGAACATTTCTGGGAAGTGCTTCTTGAGTATAAAGTATTTGAAGGGAAAAATAAGAGGGAAGACACCCCAAGTGATTATCCAGCACAGATGATTAAAGAAATAAAAAAGCTGAGAGAAAAAGTGAAACAATTAAGTTGATTTTCAAAAGGCATACACGATATGTCTTTTCTTTTTGCGGAAATATCAATATTGGTTATTTAACAAAGTCTATTCGCAAAGGAGCTGATTACATGCGAAGAGAGAAAATCGTTATGGTGTGCCGGCGTTGCCAGGAAGAAATACAGGAGACTGATCATGTGGGTATCACGCAGATAAACAGCATCGTTCATTTATATTGTGGTGCTTGGCCCCGGCCGGGTGAGCGGATTGTTAATGAAGGTTCTTTCAAGGATATAGCTAAGAAATATTTGTGACTGGCTGCGGCCGGCCTTTTTTTATTTAACATTTGCGGGTTTAATCAAGTAATCCTCACTTTATTAGGGACTCCTTTAAATGTGACAACGAATTTTTTCACAAAGGCTCTGTTAAAGCCTAATGTTGATAAAGCACAGTTTTTTCTGTGATACGCTGACGTACTGTTGATTAATAACGGGTGTTCCTTTGGGAGAAAAAATTAACGTTTTGTTAAAACTGTATTCGTAGTTCTTGTCATCATAATAGGTATTGTGACTATGGTAACTAGAAGTTTTAAATATGCAGGAATAATCCTGCACGGTTACAGATATTTTACCCGTGGTTTATATGCTATGATTGAATGAAATAGGTATGAAAAGATACTAGGAGGACACTCACCATGTTAAAAAAACAAATGGAAATATACATATCAAAAGCTTTAAGGGAGAATAAGGTTGAATTGTTTAAAGAGGAAAAAGAATATGCAGAAAGGCATCACTTGACAAAAGATTTTACTATAGTAGAAAAAGAAAATATTACCCGCTTTGCTGATGCTTATATCGAGCGCTGTAATAAAGAAAACGAAGAGTTGATTTCGGAAGAATCAGCTGCATTTTTATCACAATCCCTTGAATACCTAAAAATCAATAAAAGCGAATTCCTTTACTTTGAATCTTCATGGTTTGAATTAATCGGAGTTGAGACACTTTCATTGGAAGTCGATGATGTGTTCGGAACATACAATGCCTTGTTCGGCTTGAAATTCCAAAAGAAAATGGGGAATGTATTAAAGGCTTACTTAAATAATGAACTCCAAGGAGGGATTGGAACATACAGTTTAATGTTCAACCAAGATGATGGACTATGGGATGTCAATTTTTCCTTGAATAGTATAGAAGGATTTAAGGAAGAGATGTCTTTGGGCGATGCTTTAAGCCTCATTTATCATTTTCTGTTTATTCTTGTTGAAACAATCGAAGAAGATATGTTGTAATCCATAATGCATTAGTTCAACAAAACATACAAAAAAGACCGATTTTTTCCGGTCTTTTTTATTTCAGTATGTTATACTGTAAACAAACCTTTGAAGCTTTAAATCATTTTCTATTACCTGTACCATCTCCCTACTCGAACGTTGAGTAGGGTTTTTTATTGAGTATTTTATATAGAGAACATAAAAAAACAGGCCCTATATAAAGAGCCTGTTTGTATAAACAATTTAAGATTAAGCAGCTTTTTGAACGTTAGTTGCTTGAGCTCCACGAGCACCTTGCTCAACGTCAAACGTTACTTTTTGACCTTCGTCTAAAGACTTGTATCCGTCACTTTGGATTGCAGAGAAGTGTACGAATACATCGTCTCCATTTTCACGTTCGATAAAGCCAAAACCTTTTTCTGCATTAAACCATTTAACTGTACCTTTTTCCATTTTTGTTGCCTCCTAGTGCGTTACCACACATTGTATTACTATCCCTGCTCAAAGTATTTATCAAGACGAAAAGTCGATATTCATACTATCCTTTACACCGAACAAAAATAATTCTTCCTTATCATAGCAGGAAACGGAAATAATTGCAAATTAATATTATCGTTTAGCCGTGGCATTATTTGTTAAACGTGTGGATACCCATACAGAATCGGTAAGCAAAATAGAAAATGTCAATAATCCTGCATCGAATTTATAATATTGTCTAAGATGCCTATTAATAACTATGGTTTGAAAACCCCATGAAAATGAATCACGAGTGTCTTCAAACCTTTTTCTTTGCTTAATAGTACTTCAAAAATAATTTTTACGGTTATTGATTGTTAATGATTTCTTTAAAAAGCTCAGCTGTTTCTTGTTCAAGTGCAAGATATTCTCTTAAAAGCAGGGCTGTTCACTGGTAAAGCTTTGTTTCTGCAGATGTTACCAAACGGTCACTCACGGTAAATCCCCATTTGCCAAGATGTTCATTATAAAATGATATTTGATCACAAATAATCTTCCTTTTATTCATTACCACTTTTCAAAGCCTTTTAAATTAAGAAATTCAAGCTTAATAGTAATATGGTCTTCTGGCTCTTTATTTTGACACTCAAAAACCAATCCATATACGGTAGTATTTCCTTACTTGTAATGTTTGTTCTCAAACATCTGTTTCCGCTTAGGAATAAAAAAAGCAATTACCTCTGGACGAAGTAACTGCCAAATTAAATATATGTGCCAAAAGAAAATGAACAAAGGCAGAGCTATACCTTTGTAAGATGAATGTATGTTAAGACAGTAAGATATATGAAACATATACCAAATGAAAAGAGCAGTTGCGAATTGCAATCTGTTCAAAAAGGAAGGAAATGAGTATTGCCATTGCCTTAATCAGTGTATGACTTCTTGAATACAAGGCTTAATTTGTTAGCCCTTTAGCATTTAAAAAATTGATGTAAGGTGATTTTCTTACGCACTATATGATTTGATTTTTGGATTGTAGCCGTGCTCAACTGCAATAAGTGCCCGTGCCTCTTCTGCAGACTCAAGCGATGTGAAAACGCCGGTGTACACTCGGTTGTCCTCCGCACCTTTTCGAGCGTTGAAGCCAAGTTCTTTTGCCGCGGCTTCTGCAGCTTCCGGAGTGCCAAATGTGCCCGTAACAACGCGGAAAATACCTGGTGTTGCGACAAACGATTTCTTTTTAAGCAACTCGTCGATCTTGGCCAGGGTTGCTTCTCCTGCCACTCCATCGATGGTTAAGCCCGTACGACGTTGCAAAATCATAACAGCATTTGTTGTGCCTTTGCCGTGGATTCCATCGACACCGTTTGTATCCAAGCCCAGCTTTACGAGCTTTTCCTGCAGGGCAAGGATCTCTTCTTTGCTCATGACGTTGATCGGTGCTGCAGCTGCTACAGTCAACGCCTTATCAGTGCCATAACCTTTATAATTGTACTGCAGGTGTGGAGCATCCCAGCCCCAGCGGTATCCAGATTCAAAGCCCAGCTTCTCAGCGTATTGGATCGCTGCATAAAACGGAAACTTGCCATAAGCTTCCTTTGCCCACTGTGCTTTGCCATCTTGGATCGGGACGAAATCCAAAGCTTGTCCCGTTAAGTGAAAACTTTTCAAGGTTTTTGAAGCGCCTTTTGCTAAGTTTTCCCGCTGTTGCGCCATAGTGCGGAGCGTTTCATAAACCAGTACATCGATTTTGTTATCTACACAATACTGATACCATTTCATTGCCTGCGCTCTTGTATTTGGCGCTAAATCATCCAGATTTCCAAGGTTTCTTTGATGATAAGTAGGTAACCAACTCATTTTCTTATCCTCCTGTTCAAATAAAAAGAGCAGCCCGCTAGGATCGCTCTGCTTGGTGTATTTAAACTGCTTTATCGTCTTTATTACTGACACGTTTTTCGCCAGGCTTATCGTTAAACAAGGCAAGCTTTTCTAAGATCGAGGCTGGGATTGGCACGCCTAATTTACCTGCATTTTCTACAATCGATAAAATCTCATTACAAATGTAGAAAAGGACTGTCCCTTTCGCCAAGGCGCCGTCTAAGCCCAGCACCTGATCTGCAATATTGGCGGCAATGATCACGATGAACACGCCCACTTTTCTGGCGTAGCCATATAATGCTGTACGGCTTCGCAGGCGCCCTTCTTTCCACGCGTACATAACGCCTGTCACAATATCACATGCCATCATGAGCAGTAGCAGATCAATAAATTGAGCGCCGCCAAACAGATACATTTTTACAACTTCCAATCCTTCTCCGTGTATAAACACTTGAAATCCCTCCATTTTGTTGTCACCTCCTTTCGGTGATGACCTCCCGCAGTTATTTTTCTCTACTAAAAAAGCCGCCCGGAGGCAGCATGAATGAACTTAAAAAGAGCACCCGTATGGATGCTCAAATGAAATCAATAAATATTTATTTACTGAACTCAAAATTATATTTCTTATTAATTTTTTGGGCGATTTCATCTAAAAATGCCTCTACAGTCATTTTTTCTACTTCTTTAGTATACCAAGCTAGTTTGGCACCTTTTCTTTTCTTATTATAAGCCACTTCAAGTGGCATATAGGCTTTAACTGCGTAAGTATAATCAAATTTAATATATAACTCGTTTCCCAGTGGGCACTCTAATTTCACTGTATACAATGGATTTTTATGCTCTGGTTCAAACTTCACTTTTTTGATTTTTGCTAACATTATTTATTCCTCCGATAGTGTTTGTCGTCATTAGTAACATCGGATAGGTTAGCAGTTATGTTAAGTTTCTATATGAATAAGAAGTTTCCCAAGGCAGCTTGGTTTTTGTGCATAAGAAAGAGCACCCAATATAGATGCTCTAACGTAATTTATTTAGTTTTACTGCTTGATAGTTCCCTAAGTAATAGTTAAAATTGTCCGTATATTTTTCGTAATGATATAATTTCTTTTCCTCAAATTCTTTTCGAATTCTTTTATTAATACAATCGGCTTCAAGCTGTTTGTATTTAAAATAATTATATCTGTGCCACATCTGAAGAAGTTCAGACAAAAATAAAGAGCAATTTGCTTTTACTTTCATATATTAACCCTCCAATTCCCCTTTATCCCTTTTCACTTTGAGTTTGAGATACTTTTAGATAATTTTCATTTCTTTTTTGTTCATACCATTCAACCGCTTTGCGTTGTTTTGAAGTTAAGTAACCCATATTAACTTTTGGTGCATTCTTTCTCATATTTCGCTTATTCAATTTTAAAACCACCCTATATCCTAACTATACTGTTAAATTGTTTATCGACAATTTCTGAAAAATTTCAACATAATAGGCGATTTTACAAAAGAAAAAGCCCTTCAATTACAAAGCGCTTGCTAAACAGTATCGTTTTACTATTCTCAATAGGACATAAAAAATACACCTTACTCTGTAGGTGCTGTTTCCGTTCCTTCTGTTGGATATTTATAAGCCACCGTATCGTCATATTCCGGCTGTGTAATCCATTCGTTTGTATGTGCATTATGAATTTCGTCTTCTGAATAAACCGCAGCTGCTTTCTGCTTTACCGGTTCGACGTATTCAGCTGGGATGTTTGTAAAGCGCGTTTCTGTTGTTTCGCCGTAGATATAAATGTTTCGTGCGTAAGTGTTTGTTCTAAAGTCGTAGATTGCCATTGATAATGCCTCCTATATTGATATTAAGGTCGATCAAACCTTTTCATTGGTTGAAATAGAAGTCCATAAACCCTTGCAGATCAGCGCTTAATGTCGCCATTTCTTGTTCCTGCTTTTCGATCTTTGCTTTTAGCTGCGCGTTTTCTTCTTCTGGCGACAACGGACGGTCTACATATTCATAATACAACCCTTTAGTTGCATCGTATTTTAAAATAGGATCTTTACCCTTTATTTGTTCCGGTTCGGGTAACGATTCAACAAAAATACCGGTTTTCTCTAATTCCTCTTTCGTTCTTTTAAGCCCGTATTCTTCGTGAAAAGGTGCAAAATGCGTCATTGTTACTTCTCTGTTTTGTAAGCCAATATAAATCATTTCATTTCCCCCTCTTACAGTAATTTAAAGTTTTGTGATAATACGTTTAAATACATCCATGAGTTCAGGTATGAAACCCACGGGATTTTAGCACCCTTTTTGCCTTTGACAAACGTTGATTGCTTCTGGTAAGGTCCGCCATTTGACGGCGTTATTGTATAGAGAACTGCACCGGTACTTAATCTGAAACACGTTATCACACCATTAGAGATAGTGAAAATTTCATCCGTATCAACATTTACATACGAGAAGTCCGCCGTATAACTTATACTATACTGCCCGATTCTTGTCCAAGTGGTAGTTGTAGTATCGTACACGTTAACCGCTACCGGGCTTGAAGACGATACAACGGCTCTATTGCCGTCCACATGGACACTATCGCCATAGAAGTATCCGGAATGTGCTGTGAGTTCAACCGGCGCAATATCGTCTAATGCCAATGATCCAATTATGCCGTTGTTGCCGCCTGTCTTGAAGTAAATTCGGCCATTATGAATCCACGGTTTATTGAGACGGCTGATGCTGGCGCGGGTACTGTATATCTCATATAGCGCGTTCCCCATATTTCCGACTACCGTCATTGTTTGCAAGTTCACCGTCGTATAATAGACGTATGATCCTATTGTAAAAAGCACCACCAAATACTTGTCGTATTCGTAATGAGCCTGGTAAGTGACCGCGCTGTTGTAAAGCGTGACCATTGATAATAGTTCCGTGAATGTATCATTGTAGAACTTCAGTGAGTTACTATCGACAACGATGTATTTATCTAAGTATGTTGAATAAATCATTTCTGAACCATTCCCGGCGGTTGGTGATACCTCTGCTATGAGCCCGAAATCCTCGTTTATCAAAGCGTGTTTATAAGGGTTGCTACTGTACTGATACGTGAATGTATAAACGCCGTTAGGCATCCGCTTGAACCCCTTTGAAGTATTGGCCATATATCGCCCTTTACTTAGGATGGGCGGCGTGTCCATCCCTTGTAAGTCTCTATATGAGATTTCTGATCCGCTGCGATATTTACCCCCGCCGAATGGTCCGCCGTGAATACTAATATCCAGATTCATAATTACGCCCCCGTCCAGTCGCCGTCTGCGTCATATGTGATTGGACGCGCTACAGTCGTTTTTACTGTTGTCCCGTCTGCTTCATAGACAGTAAAGGTACGGGTCGTATATTGCGGGCTGGTTCCGCCAGAAAGGACAACTTTTACTACCAGCTTATCGTCTACACGGTTTCTGTATTCTACAGTCGTAAAGACGCCGTTCGCATCCTTCCCAGACCGGACCATTTTACAAGGTCCTACCAGCGATTCTATGACCCTGAAATTTTCGTTCCATTCGTACATATCCAGATCGTCGTCTAGACCCCACTTGTGCAGCTGCAGCTGATCTGTTTTGTATTGGCTCATTTAAACCCCTGCTTTCTTAATTCGGTTCATCTACGTCACGCCATGTAAGACCGCGATCATGGACCTGCTGCCAGGTTAATGTCTGCAGATCGCGCAGCGTAATAACAGACGTTACAGATACTTCAATTTTAAAGCTTTGCCCCGCGTTTACTGTCTGCGGCGTCAGCGTCACGCTGTCTATAACAGGCCCAGCCATTTAATAACGCTCCACGTTAATCGGCACAGGCGCTTTTAAGATTTCATTTGCAACTTCATATGTAAACATTAGCGTATACAGCCCTTTAGCTGGGGGCTGAATCACCGCTGTTAGCTCTTTATCATTTATCGAACATTCGCCCGTCTGCACAGCTTCCTCGTTGCTATTTCGGTATAGCGTGAAGACCGGGTTTCGAATCACGAAGGGGGCTGTACTGGTGCTGATAATGTTGACTTTTACTTCTTTACGTTCCCCTAGAATAAACTTCATTTACAAAACCACCCTCACACTAAAATTCTGCGGCAGTTCTGCGTGCTGCATGTGCGGATCGACCACATAAAAGGCAAAATCGGAACTGATCACCGTGCAAGCAAACGGATCATCTCCCACCTTATATACATAATTCAGTGGAATTACCTGCGCCGATAAAGTGGACGGGTCAATTGCAAACAGCATCGCGGTACTATATGCCATGTTTCCAGCTTCGTCATATGCCGTGACTTCGACGATAAACTCACCATCAAGGTTAAGCGGCACAGGTGCGACCCATGTACCGCTTTTGTCTTTGCTGAAGATGATGCTTGTCCCGTCGATTTCCCCGGTCATTCGTACCACAGCCATAAATTAGTCAGTTACAGAAACGCTGATAATAAATGTCGCACCTGTGTCCACTGGATTAGGCGTGATTGTTAAGCCGCTAATTGTTGGAGCGACTGTATCAAGCGTGACGGTACGTGTAACGGTTGTTTCCAGACCTGCGCTGTCACGAGCTTTTACGACAATCGTATTTGTTCCAGCTGTGAGCGTAACCGCTTTGCTGAATGCGCCAGAAGACACCGTAACCGCGCCCTGGTCTGCCCCGTTCACGGCAATTGTAACCGTCGTAGGGTTTGAAGTAGCGTCAGACGTAGTCCCTGTTACTGTCAGGTTTGTTTGGTTTATTACCAAAGCATTTACAGGCGCTGTAACGTTCAAGGTAGGCGCTACAGTATCAACTACAAACGTTACGGACTGCTGCGTCGCTGCATTTCCGTCATTATCCGACACGTTTACCGTGTACGTGTGATTTCCTTGTGCTAAACCGCTGGCAGTATACGAGAAGTTGTAGCCGCCTGTAACCGGCGTAAAGGTAATATTCGCATTTGATACGGCTGTTCCGTCGATCTTCAAAGAGAAAGAAGAAAGATTAATCCCAGAACCGTTTGTTTCATCTTTGATCGTTCCTGTGATGGTCGGTGCAGCTGTTGTCATACGTGCATTTGCAGCTGGAGAAAGGGCTGAAATAACTGGTGGCACCTTCTCCTTAACAACTAGGCGGTTTGCCGTGTTCGTCGCATCCTGTGTGGTGCTGTTTCCCGCAGTATCCGTCGCTGTAACTGTTACAGCGAAATAGCCACCTGATTCATTAAAAGACGTTTTTGTAGGCGCTGTGACCGTCGCTTCATATTTTCCTGTTGATCCGTTAAGCGTCAATGTATATGTTTGGCCGTTTATCGTGGCCGTGACTGTTTGTACTGTCAATGTCCTGCCCCCTTATTTGTTATGAAGTACCTTCAGGAATACCCATCACATCGCGCCAGCGAAGGGCGCCGATTTGGTTTCGGTTGATTAAGCCGTTTTCATTTAGTGTCGCAATTCCGTTCGCTTTGCCCAGTGTATCTGTCACTGCTTTTACTTTTGCTGCAGACCCTGCGGTTGTTTCCTGCTGGGTCCAGGATGACCAGGCTGAACCATTAAACAAACGAAAATGTACGGCGTTTGTCGATAAGTTTAAAGCGAATTGATAAAAAGCGCCCGCAGCTGTTTTTGGTGTGTTGCAGATCAAGTAAGCAGCCGCTGAAGGCGTGGCTGTGACGGCATTTGTGACTGTGTAATATTTTTGATCGGTCAACGTGTTTGCGCTCCCGCTTGATACAGCCGTTGTGCCTTTTATAAGCGCGTCAGACAGTATCGTATGGGCATCTTTAATCCCTTGTTCCCAGCGATTAATATCACCTTCTGTTACCGGGTCGTTTCCCTGCCAATTTGTTTTTGCATTATAGGCCATTATTTACGTTCACCCCTTACATTAAATTCAAAGGTGAAGACAAGCGGTTTCCCAGCTGCAGGGGTAAAATTCGTTGTCCGGTTTGTGATCACGCCGCCATTTTCATCCAGTAATGCGACCGATGTTACCGGAGTCGTCATTTCGATATTTCCTGTGTTAATTACAATCTTCCCGCCGCTGTCTGTTTTTGTGCTGATCGGTACGTCTGTCGCACCGTTCAAGCGCACCGTTGTCGCCCGGTTCAGAATATCGGTACGGGCACGCTGTATATATGCCGTATTCATTTATAGAACCATCCTTTCCTGCGACTTAATCGGCGTCATGCCTACCCGGAACTCATTGACCGTGTGGTATGTGTTCAGATTTACAGAAACCGTGTCTTCGATAATCAATTCTTCATCTGTGTAAAGCCCGACGACATGCCGCATATGTGCTGGCTTCATTTCTTCAAACGCTTCAATCATCCCGTCAAAACTGACAAGGTGATCAATATTGTGCATGGTCATAAAGCGGTATGTACGCGGGATCGATCGAAAACGGGCAGTTTGCGGCACGCTGTACATATTGGCAAGGCGAAGGGCTTCTGGCTTTGTAAATGTGGAAAGCCCGGCCCGTTTAGCCATGACACGCGCCCGACGCAGCTCATAGCTGTCTGTTTCGATTGTCGAAAGATTATAGTTGAACTCCCAGTATTTCAGTCCCCAAGTGGCAGTCTGCACATGCAGCTGCGCCCGAAGATCGAGCGCACGCTCTGCATTTCGCTGGTGTTCAGATAAAATCGCAGTCAATACATCTCGGTACACCTGCGAAGTGTCGTAATAGCTGGGCACCAGCTGCATGACGGCTTCGACGCGTTCTTCTAAGGTCATGTGAAATTCACCATCCCGCGAACTGGAATTTCATTACCCTGTACTGCGATATTTGTTGTGCCGCCGTTTAGTGTGAAATTACTATAATCCGCGATAAGCTCATTTGCTCCAAGCAAGGCTTCTACTTTCTTATAAATCACGTACTGCGTTTCTGAAGAAGAAAGTGCAAGATCTGCGACCCCGCTTAAATAAGTGTCAAAATCAACTTTAAACGAATCAATAACCTGCTGCATTGTAGCACCAGGCATTAGCACGACTTTAGCAGCTGCATCGATTAGCTTGTCCACCGAACTTTCGACTGTGACAATCGCACCGACTGGCGCCTTCCCGTCACCCATACCGTCCTGATACGGGTCAATATAAGTCTGTACTGCATTTATCATTTCTGCGGTAGCTGGACGCCCTTCAATGTCTGCAATGATCAGCTTGACCGTGCCATCACCGTCCCATAATGGAATAGGTTTTACAGTACCCACACCGATAACTTCCTGTGCCCAAGCGTCATAATCCAGCTTGTTGCCGCTGCGGCGCGGCAGCTGTGCAGCATTTTTCCATCGCTGCAGAAGGCTTTCATCACTTTCTCGATCCCGGCCTCCCTCAAAATCTTCGGCCTGATCGATTGAAATAATACCGGATAACGTTGGAAGAAACGTCCAAGCAGACCCCGCTTCAACATTCATTGATGCCCCTTCACCCTGCGTATCGACCAAAATGTCTTGTGTGCCTTCTGCCGTATAAATGACTTCTTCAGTTACAATGCCGATGATGGGATTTCCATCAGCATCCACGGCAGTCGTGATCAGTTCTTGACCCTGCTGGATCGTGACACCAGCGCGGGCTGTTACCTGGAGTTTGCCCTGAGCGATCGTTGCTTCGAAACGCGGTTCCATATTCGTTCCTGCAACGTTCATATCAAGATAAATATCTTCTGCATACACCGGGAAAGCGTGCCGAAGTGTGGCGTCCATATTTGTGCCCTGCTGCTGGGTATCCAGCGCACCAGCGACGACTACGTCATACACAAAGTCGCCAGGTTCTTTCCGGTATTTCTCCAGCTCTGGACGCGCCAGTACACGTTCCTTTATCGCATCTTCACTTTCTTCAAAAACACTTTGGAATTCAAGATCCAATTCATCAGCCATCAGATAAAATCACCCCTTCGATTATGACATCCTGATTAAAGATAGTCTGAAGCGTGAAGCTGATTTCGACTTCATCTTCCTTCAGGTGATCGGCATCTTCCCCGTATTGACCTGGTGCGCCACGGCGTTTTAAAACAAGGTCCGTGACACCAGTAATCCATGGATCATAAATCAGGGCTTCAATTGTTGCACGCTCCAGCTCATTTAGGCGGGCCTCTTCTGTCAGACCATCCGCTTTTTTGATTTCATAGGCATCATTTCCATACTTGTGATCAAGATCTTCGTCATCGATATTGGCGTATATCAAGTACTTTCCTCGTGCTGTATTCAAGGCTTTTAACGCGACTTGATTTGCTGCTTCGCCGCCTTTCACAAGGATGACCCGGCGCCGCGAATCAAGGGCGAAATCGCCTTTTTCCCAATCAAACACAGGGGTCTCCTGCTCTAAAATATCAGCCATATTGTCACCTCATTAATTCGCCGCGACGAATATCCCATTTTTCAGGGTATACGTCGTAACGGTCGATCCATTTGAAACTTGTATCTGTTCAGATAATCCTTTATTGTCCAAACGCTGGATGATGCCCCAGCGGTTAGGTGTAGGGTTATCACCTATCGGTACTGCAAAATAACGGGCGAAGGGTTCAAGCGGAAGATATTCCGCGGGGATTTCGAACAGCGCCATCGACACAGGGTTTGCTGAACCTTCAAAAATCAATGTGCTGGAAGAATCTGCAGTCACGATCGTCATGCCTTTTCGATTTACGGCACCCTTGCTTCCCTGCTGCTTTATCAGCCCCAGAAGCTCCTGCGCTTTATTTACCTGTGTTTTTGCCATTGCCTGCCCTCCCTTTATAGAACCCTTCGTATTTGCATAAATTGTTTTCCCCAGTAGTCGGCGGCTGTCTGCATGGTATATCCGTGTTCTTTACAGCCTGAAGATGCCAGGCTGACACAGTAGCCTGGCCGCGTCACAATACCTACGTGCGAAGGAAGATGTTTCGCACGCCCCTTAATTGTTCCTTTAAATACAACCAGGTCGCCCGGCTGCGCTTCTCTCGTGCTGATCTTTACGCCTTTTGTGGCCTGATTGATAGAGCCGTCGCCTATGTTTAAGCCTACAGCCACCCTGTACACATACTTTGTGAAGCCTGAACAGTCCCCCTGGCCGTT
Organism: Domibacillus indicus; assembly: GCF_023715895.1. GTDB lineage: Bacteria > Bacillota > Bacilli > Bacillales > Domibacillaceae > Domibacillus > Domibacillus indicus_A. Next base: position 32,081 of record NZ_JAMBOO010000008.1, read on the forward strand.
TGTGATTGTTTTACCGTTCCACTTATACTTTAGCTTCCCTTTCCATTTCCGGGCTTCAGCGACAATTTTATCGCGCTTCGTGTTCCCGTTAGAAGAAGAGCCGCTTGACGTATTCACGGTTTTGGTGACTGTCTTCAGCTTCGCTTCATATTTTGGTTTCAGTGTTTTCCAGTTCTTCACTTTATTCCGGGCATCAGCTGGACCTTTGCCGCGTTCTAAAATGGTCACTTCCACGCTTCGGCGTCCAAAATTCGCTGTCGCTGTCTTTCCTTTAATCAGGATGTCAACTCGCTTACCGCCGTTCTCCCGCTTGATTGCGCCTCCGGTATCTTCAGCCAAATAAATGCCTGAATACTTCGGCATAGACGGTACCTGGATATGCACAACCGATCCATATGGGATTATGGACGGGGAAACTGCGATGGTACGGTTATACGCCCATATGGTGCTTGTCGCAGTGTATTTTCCGTCACCCTGCTTGTTGATCCCGCCAAGCTTCGGATCGTATGCTGTGGCTTGGAAAGAGCTGTACGCTTGTCCATTTATGCGGGCTGTAGCATCCGTCGTGGTTGTGCTGCCTGAGCCAACTTCAGCTGCTTTTTTCTTGGCCGGATCTTCATTTGCATCTTCGATCTGAATTTCAGGAACGTACGCGGTTTTTTGTACATCCACGGCGACACTGATCAAGCCGTCAGATTGAAATTCATGTACTGCATTTCGAATATGGTAACCGCCCAGCAGTCCGCTGAATTGTTCTTCAATGTAGACCATGTCTGCGGAAAAGAATACAGGCATCTTCCCATCTGATACGCCAGACACACTTGCGGTGATCCCGACGCTGGAAACTTCATCAAGGAACTTTTGTGCCAGGCCGTTTATATTTGCAGCATCTTCCTTACTGACCTCTTCCATATCCTGAATCATGCCGTATTTCTTTCTTTGTACTGCGTTCTGCTTTGTAACAATCTGGCCAGTTTCCCGGTTGATTAGCTTCACGACTGTGGCCATATTTTCGCCGTCTTCTTCATACGTGGCTTCAGTAAGGTTTACACCTACCTGAAAGGACCACATTAGTTTCGGTGTTTCCAGCAGAACAAGATCAGCAGCATCTGTGTATGGATTGTATCGCGGCATCCATCGTGTGTTTGTTTTCGCTTTAGTACGGGCCATTGAATCTGTTAAGGCTGTGACTGCTTTTTCTTTCTGATACCACAGTTCAGTAAGGATAATTTTCGTGTTTGGGATGTTACCAATATTGATTTCACATGCTTTTAAAAGCTGCTTATAAATCTGCCCCAGTGTCATCCCTGGAAAGTGCCAGTCATTTACACTTTTCAATTTGTACAGCGGGTCATAGGCCACATACTGCATCTGCCGATCATCCACGAAGCGGCGTCTGTAAACCTTGCCAATGAACTCCCGGCGGTTCTGCACGAAAAATTCAACGTCAGCACCTTCAGGGATTTTATGCGAAAAGAGCGTAAACTCAAATTTTCGCGTAATGCTTTCAATTGGATCGTCAATACGCGGCGGTTCTGCGATCAGTTGGCTGACATCCTGCCCTGCCACTTCTATACGGATCATGGAATCACCAGCTTCACACCGACTTTTAAGTTATCAGGATTCGGGCCGATTACCTTTCTGTTCGGCAGGTAAAGCATTCGATACCAATCCGCAATTTTAAACTTTTTTGCGATCAGTGTGACACTGTCGCCTACTTTGACCGTGTAGGTTTGAGGCATCTTTTTTGCAGGTACCGGCGTCCTTGTTTTCGGCGTCGCTTTCTTTTTAACGGTTCCAGCTATGGGAGACACTTTTTCCGCCTTCACTTCACGATATTCGCGCAGCTCCAGCGTGTAAAAGATATGGCCCAAGCGGCCCCGGCCGTGATCCGGCACGTAGCTTGAAATATACATCCGTGAATTGATTCCGGCAGCTGGAATGATGACTTGAATGGAATTCCGCATCTTTTTCCATTCCAGAAATTTCTCCTGATAACTCAATGGTTTGGAAAGCTTTGTAGGTCTGACTCTTACGATGCCTGGATCATGCTTGCCAGGGAAAAAAGATGAAATTGTCATCGAATCCAGTTCAGTGCCAAGCGGAAATTCTACGCTTCCAAGCTCCACGATGTCTGCTTCGACGGCACGCGTGTCACCATAGTTGTATGTAATTTTCCCATCAATCGGCAAAACGGGCAGAGTTAAATACTCGCCCGTCTTGTTATGTCTGAAGGTAATATCGAAATTTAATTTGTTCATATCAGATCACCCAGCCCTGTCGCTTCTGTATCGCTTGCTTCAGCAAGTAATTCATAGATGATGTTAATGATCTCCATTGCCAGCTTGCGTGGATCTTCTGTTTTTGAACCATCGATCGTTAAGCCGCCGATAAGGTTTTGAATGGTAATGCTTTTTGAAGCTGCTCTGGCAATGGCAGCTGTCGATCCTGCAGGGCTTGCTGTTCCTGGCTCGATACCGACACTTGCGCCAGGTGCATCGGCTAATACATCATTCATAGCAGACGTAAGTGCCCCACGCTGCTTGTAAATGCCTTCAGCCATTGTGCTGACGATTTTTCCACCGTTATATGTAAGTTGAGACAGCGGACCACGCTTTGCATCTGAGAACGGAAGAAACTCACGTACCTTGCTGAGCACTCCGGAGATCGCATCGATTGGAGCTGAAGCCATTGACGTAATCCCATCGGCTAAAGTTGAAACAATTTTCTTGCCAGATTCGAAGAAGAGGTCTTTCAGATTTGAGAAGAATCCTTTAATATTGCTTTTTACTGTATCAAGCATTTTCATCATAGTGTCCCAGGCTCCGCGCCAGTCTCCTTGGAGTAATTGAAGCCCTGCCTTAAATACGGAAGTAATGAACGTCCAGGCGTTTGATACCACGGAAGAAACAAAAGAGAGTGCCGCTTGGATAACAGTGGAAATAATTTGGAAGGCAACCTGCACTACAGTCCAAATCGCCGTCACAGAAACTTTCGTTTGCGTCCAAATGTAGGTCCAGGCAACGTAAATGATGGTAGAAATTAAGGTCCAGTGTTCCTGAATAAAGGCGACCAGACCGCCAAATCCTGCAACGATCATCCCGATAATTTGGTTTAGAATCGGGGTCACAAAATCACGCAGGGTTGAAAAGGCCGTAACAATCGCGGAACCTATTTGCTTTAGTGCCGGAATTACTACACTTGCAATTTGTGCAATAAATGGCTGGAGCTTAGCCCAAAATTCTGCAATTCTTTGACCAGCTGCCTGCCACCCTCCGGCCATCCGAATTAAGTATCCGATCAGAAGACCAACGCCGACCGCGATCATCGTAATAGGGTTCATTGTCAGTACTGCAAAAAGCAGCCGCATAGCAAACAAAACAACCTTTGTTTTTAAGGCTACTGCAGCAAAATACGCGCCTACTGTGGCAAGAGCGACTCCTATTCCTACAAGATAAGGAGATATAGCAGCGATCACTGGGGTGAGAGCTTTGAATGCCCCGACAAGGAAGGTACCTACAGCCATTACAATTGGCTGTACCACGGCAAAAAAGCCTGGCAGGTTTGCCAAGGCCCAGTCTAGTATTTTTTTCAATCCATCAATAACAGGCTGGCCGAGCTGGGCAAATCCGAGCACAAACTGCCGGCTAAACTGCTCCCATTTTGCACCTAAAGTGTTTTGGAGCGCTTCACCTGCGGCGGCAGTTGCTCCCTGAAAATCACCGAGCCCCTTCATTCCCTTTTGCATCGCTAAAATTACCGAGTCGCCCATGTCCTCCCATTGTGTCCCGAAAAGTTGAACTCCAGCTGTTTCACGGGCAAGAGGGTCTTCAAGTGCAGCAAGACCCATCAAAGTTGCTTCATACGCAGCTTGCGCACTTTGACCGCCCGCAGCGATGTCCTGTGCCATTTTTGTTGCATCTAACCCGATAGCCGCGAAACCTTCCCGCGATGTTTTCGAACCATCTTGCAATCTGATAAAGCTCTCTTTTACAGAATCCCCGACTTTATCAAGCATGAAAGCACCCTGTTTGCTTCCTTCGATGAGCATACTCATCATCTGATCAGCTGAAAGACCTAAGTCAGCAAACTGCATACTGTACTCGTTTAGGGTATCAAGCATATCTCCAGCATAATTGCCTCCACGCTGAAAACCTGTCGTAATAATATCTAATGCGTCTGTTTGTGAAAGACCAGCAAAATTCGCAGTCAATGTTTTGACTACTTTTGCTGTTTCATCCACTGGGGCCTGCATATTAGAAACCTGCTCGATAATGTACAGCCCTTCCATTGTAGACTCTGTGACATCACCCATTACTTGCTTCAAGCCGGCCATATCTGTCGCAACCTGATCGAGCGCCGGCCCCCAGCCATTTGCATAAACTTGTGCTGCTGCAGCTGTCATTTGAGCTGCCTCTTCTTTTGTGGCTCCTGTCATGGCTTGTATTTTTCCTGTCGACTGATCAATTTGACCAGCCATTGCCGCTGCTGCTGAAGTTACTGCCCCGATGCCTGCTGCTAATGCACCAACAGCTACTACAGCGGCAGCGGTAGCTACCCTGAAGGCGACTGTCGCGGCGACTGACTTGTGTGTCGCAGTGGCATATCGCCCATTCGCTTCTCGAAGCCTGCCCTGGCGATCATAAAAGCGTCCTAATGCGGCATCTGCAATGGAAATCTGTTGTGCAAACCCATTCGTTGCACTGACTGAATCGCGAATACCGGACGTATAGCCTGACGAAACCAAACTCAGACGCGCGCCCATGTTAAATATTTTAGCCATTACCTGCTTCTCCCCCCTTTCTTTTTCGCTTTGTCAGCAGCTTGTTTTTCTGCTTCAATCCGCTGCTGTGTAGCTTCGTAAATAAAGGCACGTTCGAACGGCGGCAAAGATAAAATATCGCTGGGGAATGTACCTTTTTCATTCCAAATATAAGCCAGCAGTTGTGCTTCGCCGTTCGAAGCAATTAGTTTTTTGCTTTTTTACTCAAGTCCTCAGCTTCATCATCGAAGCCGGAAATGTCCTGTACAACCATTGCTGCAGCTGTAATTTCACCAGGAAACAGCAGCTCTTTTACTGCCTGATCTGCAGTTTGTACACCTAATTTTTTCAAAAGGCTTTTATCCTTGAAACTAAAGTTAGAACGCTGATCTTTATGAACAGCAGCAATGATCACGCGGATCATCAGCTTGTCATCATCAATCTGCGGTGCATACCGCTTGTTTGGCAGCTTATCCATGTATGTGCAGTCTTTTTTAATCTGCGCATGCTCATCTGGAGTAAGTGATGTAATAGGAATCTTTCCGCCTAAGCGCTCAGCCTTAATGACTCCTTCTTTTGTTTGAGTTAAAATTTTAGGATCTTTGCCCAGCACATCCTCAAGAGATACAAAGAAAAGCTCATCATTTTCATCCATCAATTCCGCTTCAATTAGCTCCTCATTTGTTACATCTTTTACAGCTGTATTTTCTGGCATTGTTTATTCCCCTCTCGGTTAAATGTGTTTTAAATAAAGAAAAAAGGACGCATTTTCGCGTCCTGTTAAATCATATAAGCCAGGTATTCAGCATCGTCAGCAGTCCAATCGAGATCAAACTCTACTAATTCTTCTAAGCTGTAACCCAGCAACGGCGTACCATCAAAACTTACGCCTTTATATAGAATGGCTTCCTCTCCGTTCGGACCTGGCCGTTTCAGCTTTCCGATATAGTTATATTTTGCTTCTGGATTTTCGAAAATCTTCTTTTGAAGGCGGCTATCCATCTTCAAAATTGTTGCACTTCCAGAGATTGTTCCATTTAAAACTTCATGCTTTTTGTAAAATTTTCCTGGAATCAGGTATTCCTGCTTTTCGAATTCAGCAGTAGATTCGAATTCTTGTGTGCCCTGTACTTGATCCCCTTCTTCATCGTACAAAAAGCCAAATAGACCATTAATTGGTTTCGGCATATATTATCGACTCCTTTCTTATGCGCTGAAAGAAACGTTAAATTTCTGATAGATTTTTTCCATACTGTCGATCGGCTGGATAGTAGAAGCAAAGTACGCTTCGTCAATCTTCGGTGTGTATGCCGCATTTTCTCCATGCCATTCAGGATCCGGCGCGTATGTAGCCCCTGGATGAAGAACTTCCTGCGTGATCATCGGTCCGAAGTATTCTGTAGTGATTGCAGCACCATAAGCGACACGCGCTTCAACAGTATTGTTTTTGTTTTTCTTGTAAGCTTGGCCGAATTTTTCTGTATCCGCTGCGATTTGATCCAGCGTATTGCTGACGCGAATTTTCCCAAACTCTTCACGTTCATTTTCTGGGTCATTGACAACTGTAAAGGTATTAACGCCTTCGTCAATTTCTACAGTATCGCCGTTTTGTACAAGCACTAATGTACCTGCGCGCTTGGCTGCGATACGCTGATCAGGCGTCAATTTCTTGTTCACTTTGTCATAAGGAATCGTTTCATCCGTGATCGAACGATTCAATGCTACAGAAGCAACACGGGCCGCAATGAAAAGTGCAATTTCTGAAGGTGGGTATCCATCAACTCCCATTGCTACATTGACGATAGAGCGGTTGTTATATTCGCGGCTAACAACATGTGCAACATCCTGGTTTGTTTCCCAGCTTGCAGGACCGCCGTTTACAAATGTGATGTATGCACCGTTTGCACGGGCACGCATTAGCCAAGATTCATAGGTCGCAACCTCAGCGGCATCTGTGTAGTCATCCATTGCAATCGCTTTTGCACGACCATCAGCTTCAATTTCTGTACGGAAAGCAAGGTGCTGTGAAGCTGTAATATCCTGGCCATTATGCCCTCCTGCGAATGTAACCCCTGCATTATTAGCTGGAAGATTTGCTCCAGCTGTGCGGACCCGGAAGTAGTTTGTCGCATCGATTGCTTCCCGAAGTTCGACCACGGAAGACCCTTCCACGTTCGCAATCTCGCTACCATTTTCCGTAAACTCGATCCGTTTGCCGCCGCTTAATGTATCGATGACACGCGCCACGAAAGGACGCGTGGTCGGATATAAAGTGTCAATAATTAGTGACGTCGCCGGTGTGCCCGCCCCGTCTGTTAATGTGATAGACGCGACTTTTGCACTTGTAGAAGCCATACGGTACGCAAGTACGATGTAAGGATTTCCACGGAATGCGTGATTGTAGATGCGTTTAGCAGTGAGTGCTGTTTTGCTGCCGTTAAAAAGCGTATCGAATTGTGTATCTCTGGATACATCAGTCAGCACGTTCACTGGCCCCCAGTCAGACGTAAATGGGTAGGCGACAATACCACGCGTACCCTGCTCATTCGCTTCACGAACCGCTTGGATTGTGCTGTATACACCTGAAAGGTCTTTATGCTGACCCTGCGTGTATGTTCCTGCCATTATTTACCACCTTCCTTTTTTGCTGATTTTGGCCGATTTAAGAACTTATCGATCGCTGCTTCAGCTTCTTCTTTTGTAGCTTCTTTTTTGTCGTACAGCGCGCCGCGTACAATTTCAGGCGGCACGCCAAAAACCGCCGCATTCGCCATTAAGTAGTCAATGGTATACGACGTTACAGGTGCTGCTTCTACTTTTTTAGCTGTTGCCAATGTGAAGACCTCCTTTAATTAATCGGCTTTACGATCACCCTGCTATGTACTGCAGTAGCTGGACCTGGCAATTCCGGCTGTTCTCGCTCATGTACCGCGTTATATCGGACTACGATGGGAACATCTAGATTTTGAGCTGTGCTTGTCTCCAGATCCACGTCGATCAAATAACCGATGATGGAAGCAGAAGCATCGCTTGTTTCGTAAACAGGAATCTCATTCATTTTGTCATGAAGATCCTGTTCAAGTTTGCTGATCAGCTCTCCGTATTCCTGCAAGTTTTGAACATACAGCTTGCCGTACTGTGCTGCTGTCTTTAAGCGGGTGTAATTATCCCAGTAACGGCCGCTTGACCGGCTAGGAATTTCCCACAATACAACAGGCCGCGCTACTTTTGGTGGTGCTTCACTTAATTGATAGGATCGCAATCCTGCTGTTTTGAAAAGCCACCGCTGCAGAGCATCTATTTCCTGCACAAAATTCATAGACATCCCCCTTTCTATCCAAGTAAATCGCGGTACATACGGCGAAATTCAAAGTCTATGATCGTTCGCATGTCATCTTCAATGAGATCCATTGCCCTTTCAAACATGCGGGCACCAGGAATCACTTTTCCTATCAAAACCATTCCGCTATTATGGTTCGGAATGTAGTGAAAGGTATCACCTTTCCATTCCCCTGGCACAAAACGTCCTTCCTGCTGCTCAAATCCATCGTTGATGTATTGCGCATATTCAACAGCGGTACCAGTGAACACATAGCTGTTGCCGCCCACTTTAATCTCAAAAACATTGTCTGAATGACCTACAGACATGGACTCTTTTAAGCGTCCTGTTTTCGCAGGCGTGAAATCGTCCAGGTGCTCTTGAAATCGGAGCCCTGTAGATCGCAAAATGCGATCCTGCGCTTTATCCCATGCAGGACCGCCCATTTGTACCAGCGCTTTCTGCCACTGTTCAAGCCCTTCAACGTTGAAGTACCTGTTTTTCCGGCTCATAAGAACATCATACCGTTATCCTGGATAGGTGGATTTTCAGCTTCCTTCTGCAAATCAACTTTCTCTGCATAGGGGCGCAGCATTTTTTCCACCAAATCAAATGGGTTATCCGCTTTCCGGACATAGTGACCGGGCGGAGCTGCCTCGGTAATGTTTCCATTAACGGGATTTGTTTCAGCTTCTTGGCCTTCAGCGAAGATTTCAAAAGCCATTGCCACTGCAACTTTCAGTGTGTCTTCAGGAAGAGTGTCTGAAAAAACAGGCATTCCACCGATCACACTGTATGCGTAGCCGTTTGCACGGCCAAGATACATATTTACATCGCCAGCGTCCATACTGTCCGCTTTTTTGTAATATGTGGATTTCAGCTCATTGGCTGTTAAATAATTCATAAGAGCACCCCTTTATTACAGGGCGTCTACTTTGCCCTGCTCAATGATCGCATCGATCACTTTTGCTTTTGTGGCATTAGCGGCAAATTCAACACCTGCTGCTTCAGCTGCTTTTTTTAGATCAGCTAGATCGCTGTATTTTTCATCCAAAGCCTGGCGTACAACATCTTCATCAGCTGGCCGAACTTCACGGGCTGTCTGTTCTTTAATCAAGGATTTTGCACTTTTTTCAGGAAGCTCAATTACTTCACCTTTTGCAATTTCTTCACCGTTATAAGTAATTGGAGCGTCTAATACTACAGAAATAGTTTTATTAGCCATTTTTTTGTCTCCTTTCACAGTAAAAGAAGGAGCAATGCCCCTTCTCTGGATTAAGCTAAAATTGTTGTGATCCCAACTAGGTCAGGGCTAGTGATTTTCGGGAAGCTGGAAGCCACAACCTCGATGATGTCGCGCATTGGACGCTCTTCACGGATTGTACGTCCAAAGATACCAGGATTCATGCCATTTTCAACTGTAGGACCAAGCAGCTGTGAACCAATTTCGCCACCTTCACGAAGGAAGATGCCTTTGTTTTCGGCAAGCAGGCGCTGTGTCACACGTTGCCCCTGGTTATTTACATCACGGTATGTAACAGAGCTGTCAAACGCTTCAATACGCGGCATCTGACGGTCTTCAAGAAACGCATTGAGCTCTGAAATTGTAACGAGCTTGTCAGATAGCCCGGTAATTTGCTTGCGAGCATCTCCGTTTGCCAACCATGTACGGATTGCTTTAATAGAAGTTACATAAGTAGATGGTAGAACACCATTATTATCGAGGTATTCTTGTACCCAGGATTCATAGTCTGCCAGGATCGTAGCGCCAACATCATTCCAGCGGATGCCCGCTACCTTTTTCATGTTGATGCCGAACGGCTGCGTCACGTAAATACCGTTTTTAGCGTATGTAATTCCGTCATTACCAAGAGCCTGCCAGCGCATCCACTCAATACGAGCATCAACGTTTTCTTTAATCTGACGCGCTTTACCAAGCAGCTGCTTCTCTGCAATTTTCTTCTTACCAGAATTGCCTTTATCCATCACTGCAGCCATTTCCTCTTTTGTTACGATATACGCCTGGGCAATATCCGCGATTTCACCGGATACGTGGCGCATTGGATCGCGGTCAGTTAATGGAATTTCAGCATCCAGGCTGACGATATTCGCCATATCTGCTTGATGTGTTACAACAGATTCATGGAATTTTGTTTCATACGTCTCCTCGATCGGAAGGAAACGAGCTCCGATGTGATCTTTTTTTACTGGAATTTCTCTAATGGTTTCAGAGAAAAGCGGATTCGAAAAGAATTCGCTGTATTGTGCTAAACCAGCCATATAAGAATGACCCCTCTCTATTTTTCGTTAATTATTGAGTGATAAAGCTGACTTGAGGCATTTTTGCTTCAAAAGCATCTGTACGGCCGTATAACATTCCGCGATATACAGAACCATGAATCATGGCTGCACCTACAATCACATCTGCGTTTCCGCCGCCATCTTTAGGCTCGAACTGAACAGACGTATCAAGAATGACTGGATCACTCTTACCTTCAGGAAACGTGCCTGCTGTCGCTTCTGCGTACTTTTCATACTTGCCTGTTGTCTTGTCTTTCACAAGGCACTGACCTTCCACAATCAGCTCGTTAGCATCGAATTTTGAGCCATCCAATGTAATCCCGTTGACCACATATGTATAATGCGAACTTGCCTTGATTTCGCGGCCGCCTGTCGTAGAAATACGGCGGATTTGACCTGTAAATTGTCCTGGCATTTTCAAGATCCTCCTTTAAGGAATTAATTTTGCGGTGTATCAAAGCCCATAAGCTTCAATGCATTCGCTTTTTGAGCGGCTGCTTTCTCCGCTGCGGTCTGTTGCTGACCTGCCCCGCCTGGAGGCTTACTGTTCAGATCATCATCACCTTGATCTTCGCGTTTTTCCTCTTCGGGTTTTTTGTTGAATAAGTTTGGTTCTTCAGCTGCAATCTGTTTAATGGCACGCGTTACGCTCTTAGGATCAAGTGCGTTCGTCTCTTCATCAAAATCAAGAAGGTGCGAATAATCAGCATTCAGCGCACGGACAACCTGTGCTGGGTTTACCGGATTGTATTTGCCTGCCGCCTTCAAAACAGCATTTTCAACAGTCAGAGAACGGTGTGACGGCTCCAATTCGTCGTAAGCCGCTGCTTTCCGGCGCAATTCCTTTAATTCGGTGTTTGTTTCTTTCTCCTTGCCTACACCGGCTGCAGCAAGCTCTGCCACAGAATCAAGCAGTTCAAGCGGTTTAATGTTTGATACATCGACACCCGCTTTTTTCATTGCCTGACGGACCATCTGGCGGGCTTTCTTTACAATGGCGGAATCCATATCAGACTGCGTGTAAATTGGCTTTTCGTCTCCGCTATCACCTGGATCAAAATCAGCCGCTTCATCGTGCTCTTCCTGAGTGATTTCTTCCTCATTTAAAAGTGCCTGCAGCTTAGCAGTGTATTCAGCTTCAGTGATTTTCCCAGCGCGGTAGTCCGCTTGAAGTTTTTTTAACTTATTCATGATTACTCCTTCTGCAGTTTTTCTGCCCTGCGGCATGAATCTGCCCTGTTTATTGGCACAGGTAGCCGTGTATTTGCCTTGGTATAAACGCCAAGTCGCCTCATTTCAGACATTCCGGATATTAGAAGCCTCCGGTATGCTAGGGCAAGATTTAGGCAACAAAAAAAGGACCAATTCAATTGGTCCTCATAGAAATATTGTGTTTATTTTGGCGAGAAGTTTCCTAGTGTAAAACCACTAACATCTGATAATTTTCCTCGCCACCAAAAACCTTCACCTTCGTTTGGCAATGTTCCATTTGAGTCATAAAATTTCGCATTTTTCAAGTGAATAAAATTTGGTTGCAAATCTTTTCCAGACTCCTCAGAGTCTGTCTTACCTTTTTCATAGTTTTCAGAGGCTGTATCGAAAAATCCAGCTAAAACTTCACCGAATTCTTGATTTGTCTGGATAGATCGAAACATTTCAGCTTTCCCTTTCAAGAAAGTTTTGTAACCTACAAGAAGACCAGAAACGATAGTGCCTCTTACATTTAATGTAATGCCTATTTCTACCCCTTCTTGTTGATTTAGCATATATACAAGAGTATCTAATAAAAAATCTTTCTTGTAGTAATCGTCTGCTACTTGCACAGAATTTTCTTCCATTTTTACACAACCCTTCCTTATGATTCTTTTAATATATCACAAGAAAAGGAAATAACAGCTTAAGCAGCCCCGAAAAAGTCTGCTGGAATATCTGCCTCAGTTTCACCGCGGCGCAAGTAATTCCTTGGATTTGCATTTCGTACCGCTTCATCCACATCCGGAAGACCGCGCTCTTTCGCATACTCTTTATACGTTCGCGCCTTTGTATAAATACGGTTGCCATCCTGATCCCGGGCAATCCTTTCTTTTGTAGAAATGCCGAGAGCAGATAAAACAGGTGACCACTTACACCGACAGTTTGGGTGATTCGGAATCCTCTTGCCTGGCTGTCCTGGATTTTCAGGAGTGTCATAGGAGAGAGAAAAAATCTCTCCGTCGTTTTGAGCATCCTTTTCAGCTGTTACCAGGTCTAATATGGCATTCCAACGTTTACCGTCCATGATGTCAGCATTCTGCATGTAAGAATGATTGGCACCTTGTGCAGCTGCACGCGTCATTTCGGTTCTGGCCAGGCGGACAGCATTGTAATATCCTTCTCCTGCCCGCTTTTGAATCTCCCTGGCTGTTCGGTTAATAGACCAGCCACTTCCTAGTGCTTGTTCAACGACTTGCACCATTTTATCCGCTAAATACTCTGTATTTGCCCGGATGCGGTCACTGTATGTCTTTCCGTCAGGCAGCCAGGGGTTAATGATAGCCCCGACTACATGAGCCAGCGTAAGAAGCGGTGCAGCAACTGTGACCCGAGCCGCTTGTTCCATTCCGAAAAGGTGAAAGTAATAGCTTTGCGCATAGCTGAAAGCTAGATTTACGCTCATTTTCTGCGTTTGTCGCTTTACACCCATCATTTCTATTAGGCGCTCCCGAAGACGCCCCAGACGGGCGATTTGCCGCTTCATATTGCGCATCTTTTCCTGCTTAATAGGCTGTTTTACAATCGGAACACCATTCGCATCTTGAACCAGGTTAAAAATAGCCTCAATTTCATTGCTGATATTAGTTAAAATCCGCTTCCACATAGGTTCAATTTCAGCCGCATATTTTAACTGCCGCTGTTCAAGCATTTGGGTATGCTGATCGATAAAGCCTTCAAGGTCTTTTTGCCGTCTGGCCAGAACCTTTTTATCAAGCGGGCTAGGTGGTGGCTTCGCCATGATTCACTCCTCTATTCGTCAGCGGTTTCGTCAGTTTTAGTTTCATTTGCCCCGCCAGTAGTGCTGCTTGTTGATGTTTGAGAAAACTCACCGCCGAATCCAATTGTATTCATTGCATTAGCGGCTGCACGTTTATCCTCTTCCGCTTTTTGCTTCTTCATTTCCTCTAAAGCAAGCTTCGGATCTTCAATAAACCAAAGAAGCTCATAGAGGTAAATATCAGGAACGAAGCCGATAAGCTGGCCAACGATTTGTGCAATTTCAAGGAAGTTCTGAGGCAAGTTCCGATTGATGGTGAATTGTGCCCATTCCGGTTTATATAGTACTACAGAGCTTGTTTTTTCACCTCTTAGAATAGCATAACGTTCTTCTTCAGGAACATTTGCAGCAGACAAGCGGCGCCGGTTTATAAAATCGGTTAAAACAGCGACGAGCTGCTTAATGGCAGTAGTGAGATACAGTTCTTTTTTTCCTGATTTAATATCAAGACCGCCATACTTCATCTTGATCTCAGTTGCTGTGCTGCCAGTTATATCTGTAATTTTCGGTGTAAAAGTTAATTCATGAATCGTTTCTTTCAAACGTTTCAAGTGATTTTCAACCGAATTATCGTCCTGGCTTGGTGCAATAAAGCTCGCATCACTTTCTTTGCTCTTTAGCAACAAACTGCGGGCCTTCTGCATCATCAGAACTTCTTTTTCAGCCACTTCTCGCGGTCCCATATCAATTCCTTTAAGTAAAAGAAACTGGTCAAGTATGCGGTCTACCGTATTTGCTTTATCACTCATTACATGAGCAAAGTTCTCCATCACACTAAAAACAGCACTCAGATCACTGGTGCCGGTTCTCATTGCTCGTTTGTTATAGCGTGCAGGCATCCCATTTACATACAAAGAAGCAGGAATGCGCCCTGCTTTATGTTCAACTGGATTTCCGGTTATAACTTCATTAGGATCCAGGACAAATCCAGTACCCGCAACATCAGATAAATAATAGGTGATAAAGCGGTCATCATACACTTCTACTTTTGTTCTAGTTATACCCATGTCACTGCCCGCTTCAAAGATTTGCACCTTATAGTAGCGGATCAGCAGTTTCAAGCGACCTCGACTGTCATAAACGGGAATGATTTCTTGCACCGGAAACTCCTCATAATCAATTTCTGCGTTTTCCATCCAAGCAATAATGGCACTGTAGCATGATACGCTCCCTTGCGTTAGCTGCTCCCGCAATATACGCTGGGCCTGTTCCTCTGCCAATAACGCACGTAACTCCTTGCCGTATGCCTTCACGTCTTTTTCATCTGCTTCCTCGTCTGGATCTTCAAATGTCCAGACAATCGGTTTGCCAAGCATGTAATCAACTACCGTGTCTATTACTACTTGTGCATATGAAGCCTGCAGCTTATGGTTTATCTCATCGCCTCTTTCTTTCGAGCGCTTATTGATCGACTCCATATCAGTGTCATACGCTTCCTGCAGGGCATCAATGCGTTCTTCTTTAAGCCATTTTCCATGCTGTTGGATTAACCCAGCAAGCCAGGAGCCGTTTCCCTGAATCCATTTTTCAGCAGCTTCTTTAGTCGCTTCAGTAATTGGAGCAGGTACTATATTTAAAACAGCCATTTAGCGCCTCCTTTCTTCTGTAATCAAAAAGCGTACAGTTTAAAACATCCATAAAATTCCCTTCACAGTACCTGAGACAATCAAGGCTACAATGCATCCTAGAACGATTCCCGCAAATAACGTTGACATTTTATCCTTCATTACCGCTTCATCCTCGCTTTCACAATTAAAAAATGACCGCCTTGGAAGCGGTCATCGAAAGCACGCTGTATTGTGTAGCTGCCGCAATTCTGGCAGGTTGTTTTTGATGTAAGCTTGTCCATCCAGCGGAAGGATAGTTCCTTTAATTCTTCTGTCGCTTCTACTTCAAGCCCACAATTACCACATTTCCATTGCTTACTCATGTTCAAGCTCCTTGTTCCAACCAAGAAAAGCCTGTGCATTTGGTTCATGATTTTCAGCGTCCGGCGGTTTCTTCCCTTCCTCTTGAGCAACTTTTTCTAAATAGCTCATTGCTGTACTATGCGTAAGCTGAGAAGGAGGCAACACAATTTGATACTCAGAAATACCTTGCTTCTTGAGATACTCTTCTGTAAGACTAATCAGCGCATCATCAGCTAACATTTCACTTACTGGACGGTTGTTCGCTTCCATTGGCAGGACATAAAAGACTCCTTCGTATGAGAGCGACAGGCCGCTCAATGTAAGCATGACTCCCAAATAGTTAAATTCTGCTGTGCGGAATACACTGACCCCGCCTGCTTCTTTTGGAGGCTCTGGCTGAGGCGGCTCCACCACTGGTTCTTCTTTGTTTTTCCAAATACGGATATGCTGATATTCAGCCGATGTGCCAAGATCGATAAAGTGATCATCTGCTTTTGCTATCTCCTGGCTAGTGGCATATTTAATTGCCTGGCTATATGCTGCACCAATGTCCGGATAATTGGTTAGATTGAATTGATACACCTCGCCCGCCTTTTTAATTTCAGCAACAAAGTTCATGGCACCTGTCCTCCTTAGAATGGTCTTTCGAATGCGTAAGCACCTGTATCCTTACCTGTAGCAAACGACAAAACGACCGCATCCGCTCTATCCGGCGAAGGCAGCCCTCTCTTTTTCATATCTTCTTTCCGCTCGATCGCAATCTTCCCTTTTGGAGTCATGCGATACTTACGCGTTGTCAGCTGGCTAATAAGTTTTTCATCATCCGGCAATTCAAGATCAAGCGGTTTTCCCTGTATGTGGCCAGAAAAGCTCTCTTCCAACACTTCACGAAGAGCGGCCCATGTTTCAGTTGCTTTATTATCGTAATGGTCATCATCTGACGCCCATCCGTTGTTAATTGGCTCTACTTTATAAGGCAGCCGCTGACGGTAAACTTCTTCTTCCAGCTCATCCGTCACACCACCGCCGACACCGCTGTCATCCACTCGGATAATTACGTTACGGATGAAAGGATACTGCTTGCGCATCTCCAAGGCTTTTGCCAACACATGACCGGTTGTTTTTGTTGTCCCCTGCTTTGAATGCACTTGGAGATCAAACACTTTACCGCCGATCCGTGGTGCAATAACCGTCTCATCGTCCCCGTAACGGGCTACATCGACGCCAAGATATAAAGTATCTCCTGCAGCAGAAATACCGGCTCCTTTAGCCAGTTCTGCAAATTCAAGCGGAATAAAGGCATCTGCCTCTGCTTTTGGAAACTCACCGAGCACCCGGACGCGCCAAACGTCTGAGCCTTCATTATATTTCCGCTTCAGCATTTCAATGTTCTGCTTGCTTGTCCGCGGACTGTCTAAACTGGACACTTTATGCGTCTTGTATAGATCGCGATCGCGGTTATGAGAATCAAAAAACGTGCCGCTTGTTCGTGTCGGGTTTCCGCACATTAGCAGCTTATTTTCCGCACCTGATAAGGTACCGAGTATTGCTTCCATGATTGGATCCGCAACACCAGAAGCTTCATCCACGATAAAAAGCATGTAATCTTCGTGAAAGCCCTGCATGTTCTCTGGGCGTGTAGCGGTACGAGCGGTTGCAAACCAGCGCTCTTCAAAACCTGACATATAAACCCGTGTTTTGGTCCATTTTAAAAGGCTTTTCACCTTGGACCCTTCAAGCCATTTTGCTATCTCTGCCCACAGGACAGTGAACAGCTGCTCTTTTGAAGGAGCGGTACAGATCACTTTCGGATTTGGACGACAGCATAAGAACCAAATACATGCGACCGATTCAAGCCCGGTCTTTCCTACTCCCTGGCCTGAGCGAATGCTTACACGCGGATGCCCTGCCAGATCATTAAGGACCGCTCTTTGCCAATCATCCGGGTAAAAGCCTAGCATATCTTCTGCAAATGCCACTGGATCGTCCCAATATACATCGATAATGTCTGCCATTACGTTATATGGCTTACTCATTTCCGTTACCTTCTCTTAAAGCCCGGCGACGAGCGGCAACTTCCTGCACAGCTGCAACCCAGGACTGCGAATCTTCATTTTTGTTACCTCCGCCTGCCTGCTGTTGAGCAAGTTTGAGCTTTTCTTCTTCAATGCGCCGCTTGAAGTGATCAGGAAGTAGGTCCGTATATATTTCTAGCTTCTCCAGCGCCTTCATTCTGTCGGCTAACTTTACAGAAACTCCAGCTTTTCCTTTTTTAACTTCAGTAATAATAGTGCCATCGAATTCATCAGCATTTTTGAGATTTACAAAGCTGTAGTTATACGTCAATGGCTCTCCTTTTTTATTAAGGAGAGGTTCTCCCGTTCTAGGATCAAGCTGTAGCTCTTCTTTTTGTCCAAATTCTACATAGTCTTTTATGTCCGCAAAAGCAATATCTATGTATTTTTGCAGAATAGATTCAGCGTCTAACAAAATGCCTTCTGCGCGTTCCTTTTTCATGCGCTCAATTTCATTTTTAACACTAGGTTTCACTAGGGTTCTGTATCCTTCAACATTAGCTGTTGCGTAGCTGCAACCATATGCTTGGATATATGCTTTTGTGGCATTAAAATATTTTAGATAGTACAGACAGAAAAACCACTGTTTATCTGTTAATTCCGCAGAATCAGTGCTTTCTTCTTTTGCTTTTTTATTAGGTGAACGAGCCTTTTTCGTGTGCTTTTTCTTTTGTTGTACAACATTCTTTTTTGTTTGTTGTACAACATTCCATTTATCCCGTTGTTTCCAGACCGCAACTTTCTTTTCGTCTATACCTAGCTGTTCAGCGATAGCACGATTGGTTATGTTGCCTTTATGCTGCTTATAGAGCTCATGTGCTTTATCTCTGTTTGGATCACGTGGCCTGGCCATATTACATCACCGCCGCCTCCTGCCTTTAAAAAACTGTTTTATTGTTTCTTCTCAGCTTTTTTCTGCATTTCTCTTGCATAAGCATCCGCTTCGCTGTTAAATGCACTATAAAAGTCGTTTTCCTTTAATACCTGGTGTAACACCGCTCCTACACGGCGAATCATATCTTCTTCCTGTTCATCAAATCCGGCTTCGTAAAAAACACCATGCAGTACTTCATGCGTAAGTACCTGGTTTTTTCGATCTTCAGACATTGTTTCGTCCAGCTGAATAATCCCTTTATGGTAATGAATCTGACCTAGAAGACTAAAATCCTCATTCATGTTTTCTACTTTTTGGACATCATAATTAATGCTGCCGACTTTAACGTTTTCCAACATCCAATTTTTGCCTCCTAACTTTTTGATGGACTTTTAAGAAAAAAAAAAAGCACCGCGGTGGGTGCTTATTTTAGAAATTCAAATTGAATATTTTGATTGCACGTTTCCGGATAGCGGGCTGCAGATTTCCTTAGATAATCATTAGCAGCCTTCTTAACCAAGCTTAAATTCAAATTAGTAGGATTTATACGGTTAACAAATTCATCCTGTAAATCTCCTAAATTTGGTTCGCCTGCAAAAATCACATTGTAATTTTCCTCAAAAACATCGTGATAATTAAGCTTGGGTGTTCTTCCAGAAACGCTATTCATAGTAAAAGTTATTAGGTTAGCAATAGGCTTACTACTACAAATTAAAACATTAAAATTATATGCTCCGCCATCTTGTCCAGTAATGCTTTTGCAAAATTCCAAGGCCATATGAGCAAATACTTCTATTTCAGTTTCTTCGTCCGAATTTTGTATTAGATAATTAATTAAATCTTGATGGCGACCGGTAGTAAAACGACCAGTCACCCCTAGTAGCTTATTATAAATTTTAAATATCTTTTTTGCGTTTTCATCCTGTTCAATGCTAGCCAAAATTTCTCGGCCATCTATTATATCGTAATTTCTTGTAACGCTTTTTGAATCGGCACCCATTAACACATAGGGTTTTAAACCCTCTTTTGGCTTTACAGCTATCACTAATAAAACAGTCATACTTACAGCTCCTCTCATCGCTCATAATTCGACAAAAGGAGATAATTTCCTTCTTCAACTCCTTACGCTAATCGCCCCTGTATTTGGACATAAAAAATAGCACCGGTTAGGGTGCTGTATTGTTAATCCTTTCTATTGAGGAAACTATAATCCATAAATCCATTGCCAAGCTCTTTGCTGTCATAATCAAGATGGCATGTTTCTAGCATTTGGTTGCATTCTTTAATAACAGTTTTAACTATGTTGGCAATTAGCTCGACTTCTTCTTTTTCGAAAGCCTGTTTCCTTTCTTCGTCTTCCCAATCAAATTGAGAGTATTCATGACAAAATCTATAAGCTACTGCTAATTTCAGTAGCTTTTGGGTAGAGAACTCTTTTTTATCGATTATTTTTTCCGCAATGGCCAACTTATTGAAGTCGGTGATCGCATTATGTATTACTTCCTCTGTCCGCTTTGTAACCCGATTAGTAATCAAATTCCTCACTTCTTTTACTCTTTTGCTGGTTAATTCAATAAAGGGATACTCTTCAAAGGGGGTCTCTTGTCCGGAATGTCGTTTTTCAAAATATCTAACATATTCAGACTGTGAAACTATTCCGTACAGCTCTAAATAAAGCTCTTTTAATTGATTGTAACTGTGTTCCCTTTTAAACTTTCTTTTATCTTCAAACAAGTCTAACTTATTCTTTAAGTAATGAAAGATTAAATTTGTTAAGAAAGTCGCTGCAACTGTAATTACGGCTATTATTATTTTGTCTTGCATGGTCATGTCACCTGACCTCCATACATCTTACATTCATCGAGAGAAATTCTCTTCATACGAAATAGCACCCCGTAGGATGCTTATTTTCACGCATTTTCTCTTATATAGATCTGACCTCTTTGCGTTACTACAGGATTCATATAGATATTTTTAAAGAATTTGTTACCGGGACCACCAAACAGCAAGGTTAATCCTGTTGCCAACTCATTCGTTTTAATAAATTGCAACGCATTTCCAAACTCCTCTAGTTCTACACCATAATCATTTTCAGTAGGTTTTTTACCATCGTTTATGTCTGTAAGTACTCTTACTACCAAGTCAGTCATTCAATCATCTCCTTTCGCCTTATATTTCGACAAAAAGGATTCACTTTCCTCTTCCACCGACTCCAGTCATTCATGGTATCCTATTCAAGTGACATCAAAGGAGTATGCAGCATGGAAACAAAAATTGATTTAAGCATCACCTATAACATCCGTGAATACCCGGACATGAAAAGCGGCCGTTGCGATAACCGCTGCATGAAGAAAATTATCTAACCCCGCTGAATGGCAGGGTTTATTTTTTTACTCTCTCACATATACATCGGCTGTACGACAAAACAGTCTCTTTCACGAAACTAGAAAGAGACTGTTGTTTTTCTGCTCTTTAATTATTTTTAGAACGTCCATAACGACGCTCAACGCTAATGCTGCTTCTATTCAGCTTTTGAGCAATCTTTTTAAAGCTTTTCCCTTCTTCTCTCCACTTTAAGAGGTGTTCAATTTCTTTTGTCGTCCAGCGTTTATATGCCTTTATCGTCTTGTCTGTATTACTCTTACGAGCTTCATCTACCCAATCTGGTTCTGGAGGCAGCGCATGTTTTTCGACGATACTAAAATCGATTTTGTCTTGGTTTTGTTCAGCCCATTCCCAAAAAGAATTAATATCAACCAGAATAAATTTTCGCTCGTAACAAGTTATTCGTGATATTGCTTCAAGTCCATGGAACTGAACCCAATGGTATACAGTTTTTCTTTCCACATGTAAGGCTTCAGCCAGCTCACTGCCTGTTAAAAGGCCTGTTGCGTATTTTGTGTTTCCAAGACCCATTCTCTTTAATTTCAACGAAACAGCTGTCTCGCTTCGGTTAAGTTGTTTAGCGATGGCCGATAAGGAACAGTTGCCAACACGCTTCTGCAAAAAGGAAACGTCTTTTTCTGTCCATTTTCTTCCCATCTTTATTGGCCTATCCTTTTGCCTTCGAAAATAGACTGAAGCCTGGTCTCTGCTTCATGAATATCCATTGATAAACCCGTTAGAAAGGCTAAAATGTTATCTTTCTCCGAAAGTTTTCTCATGGTCTGAAATACAATAGGCTTATGCTCTTTTATCAATGTCATAACTTCAATTGTAGGCAGTACGCCTTTTTGAATATTTCCTCTTAAAAAAGACCGTAAAAACCTTACAAATACAAAAGTCGAGTCCACACTGTTGGGATAATTTTTTAATAGGACAAAGAACTTTTCAATATTTGTTTTTAATTCATTTGTTTCCTTCCGCATATTTTAACCACCTTAAATAATATTGGTCCAAATACGGAGGTACTCTCCTATTTGGCAACCCGGCTATCATGATTCATCTAATGAATGTTAGACCCGTGGCTTTGCGTCCTTACCTTTCGATAAGTTTGCCTTTTTCATTAAGAATTATATAAAAATTAAATCATGTCGAATAATGTCAAGTCAATAATTTTAGTAATTGAACCAAACAATTCAATTAAACTTACTCTTTGGCCCCAGTATTTGATTACACCATTTTTATCATTTATTTCAAGCAGCCTTTTTCACGAAACAAGAAAAAGGCTGCCGGTTTTTCGACCTTCAATTTTCCGCTCTGCCCGCTCTAAGTACGTCTGCACAGATGATTTAGTAAGCCCCAGCAACTCCGCTGTGTACTCATACGTTAACCCTTCTGCTTTTACTAATGTAAATACATCTCTTTCCCTTGCTGTTAAATCAGCCAACACATCATCCAGCAGCCATTGTTCATGCGCTGTAAGTTTTCTCTCTTCACTGGCCACTTGGTTTGGTACTACAGCTTCAATCAGTTTCGGATCCAACGTATAAGCCCCTGTCCGATCAGCTCCGCGTCTTGCATCAGGGTTCCGGCCAGACATCATCCACTGAAGAGCAAACTCTACTTCGCTGATCATGCTGTTGATGAGCGTCTTATCCTGAATATCCTGCTCCAACAATTCCGATTTTGCTTCAATAGCTGCTTTCATTTCTTTCAACGCCCGCAACGATTGTTTATATTCATAGATAAGTTTTCTCATTTAAAGTCCCCCTTTATTTATAGGCGCCGCCACGACCACGGCGAAGTGTTTTCATGTTGGTATTCATTAAATAGCGTAAATCCTGTTCAGTAAGCTTTTCTTTCTTTTTCGCAGGCTGCTTTTTATTTGCTTTGGGCTTCTGTTTTCTCTTTTGCGTTGACTTAACAGGAACAGGATTTACTTCACGCCATTGTCGCAGTTGGTCTTTCATTGTTTTCATCTTCACAACTCCTTTTCAGCCATTAAAAAAGAGCACCAAATAAACGCCACATTTGCGTTTATTCAGTGCCCTTGGGTTTTCCAATAAGCGTATTCATTTAGCTAAATCACAATTTCGAATACCTTTATTTACCGCTTGTTTTCAATATCACCCAGCGATAATATAAGTAGGTCAGTTGCTTCAAGAAATGTTAATTTAATTTTTTTAAGTTTAAATATTTTGTTCCGAAGAGACAGTCCGTTGTCTCTTCTTTTTTTGTGTTTAATTATGAATAACATTTCATGAACTGGTGCATACTTATAAAGATTCATTCTTGTTCGCCACCTAAGAAGGATCATTTTGTCTAAAGCCGAGCTCTCTGCCCGGCTTTTTTTGTGTGCTGACCGCTAAATGAGAATATATATTGACGATGGAAGAAGGAAGCGGGTTGACTCTTCTTTCTTTTTCTCTTTCAGTTTAAATTGACCATAATAATAATACGTTAAGTTTTAATAAGAGGGAATTATCACGCATTTTTTTAAAACCGTATATCCGTCTCCAGCTTAGCGTGACAAGGCTTATTTCCCTGCCAGCTGATAATTTGCTTACCATGTCCGCTTTCAGGCTTGTCGACCTCCCTTAGCTTACCGTCCTTAACCACATATACGGCGTCTTTCAATAAGTTAATTTCTGCTGTTGTTTTGATCTCCACAAGAGCGCCCCCAGTCTGTTAAAATAAGATTGTCAGTAATATTTTAAAGAGCTGAGGAACTTCCTCGGCTTTTATTTTTTTATCAAACAAAAAATGCAATCTTTTCAGAACTTTTGTCGAACATATTGTCATTTCTCTTCAAGCATCATATGATTCTTTCTGTTGTATTTTTAAATAAATAGAATCATATAGGAGAAATGACGCGATGAACAATCAATTTAATCTAGATGAGTTAGCCATTGAAATTAAAAATGTTCGCAAGTTAATGATCATCACCGGTACAAATAAAGGTCTTGGAAATAGCGAAACTATTAAATACAGTCAAGAGCTGGATAATTTAATTTTTCAATTTCAGTTACAAAGCCTGAGTTAACACTTCACCAATTAAATGTTGTTTTTGTAGATATTTTTTGAATCAAGTATGCTATAGCTGTTGAGATCCTCCTTCCACCGCTTACACTTCTATGACAATCTTTGTATGTTGAAGATCTCCTCGGCTTTTTTTGAAACTTTTTATTTTCCCCTTCGTATATAATCTCATTACATTTTGAAGGAGTACTATCATGTTTAATGAAGAAAGAATATTTTTAGGTATTTTAATTTCCGGCCTTGTTTTAGCTTTAATTGTTCCTTATTCAAGAGAAGTTATATTTAACTCGATTTCACAACTCGGCAATGTAACCATTTCTGGATTTTGATACTTATCCGAGCATCTTGATTACAATTTTCTATTTTTCAAGCCAGGGATTTCCCACGGCTTTTTTTTTTAGATTTTCCACCAAACATTCGTTTCTTTTTTGTGAAAAATATCCTATAATTTAACTAGTTTCTATTTTGAATTCAGGAGGATTTACATGAAAAACAACCAACCACTCCTTGATGATTTATCATCTCAAATTCAGAAGCTTCGTCACTTAATGGTTTTATCTGCTGATATTTATGGATTTGGTAGTTTGGAAGTATTGCGTTACAGCCAGGAACTAGATGAATTAATTATTCAGTTTCAGCTTCAAAATAGATGACTAATTGTAGAGCTGGAGTTTTCTTCAGCTTTTTTGTATAAACTTTTCTTCAATGGACCATAATGAGATTGTTATCCAAACCCACTCCTAAGCTTTCTGCAGTCAGGTCCCGCCTGGCTGTTTTTTTACGCAAACCTCAACTACCTACAGCTACTCTGTCGGTAGTTGAGGTTTGTTTGAATATTCTTATAACGGGTAACTATGCAATCAGGTCCTTCCCAAAGCGGGGTAGCTGTTAAATGGCTGCTCCGTTTTTTGTGTGGATAATTGGTTTGCTTTCCTGCTCTCTGGGTATTATCAGTAAAGTACCAACTACCCCCATCTAAAGCTTACTCATCTTTTTTTTCGGAGGGCCTTCGGTTCTTCGGCTTTTTTGTTTGTTTTTTTGATGAGTCGGGTACATTCATAGCAATAAGAATCCTATCCTAAATATGTGTGGTGGTTTTGAGATAGGAATTCTTTTTGCCGAGGTTTCTCCCTCGGCTTTTTATTTGCATAAACTCCCTAATAATGGGGCATAATGGTGCTGTCACAACCCAAATCCAACTCCAATAAATCGTAGCTTTGTCTACAGTCAGGCCGCTACCTGGCTGTTTTTTGTATATTTTTCTCTATTGTTGGAAATGATCATTATCGAGGCGTTAATCCCCTTGCGATAAATTAACGTTCTTGATAGCCTTGGAGTTTGAGAACCTCCTTGGCTTTTTCTGCATAAATTTTATCTAACGGATCATAATAATTCTGTTGGTTTCAAATCCAACTCTTACAGCTCATTACATTTCTACAGTCAGGTTCCTGCCTGGCTGCTTTTTGTTTTATTTGCATAAAAGACTCTACGATAACGTATAATGATCATGTTTTACACAGTTTGGATTTCGCTTCTTATATACAAATGCTAAAATGAAACATCACCCTCTTATTTGCAGTCAGCCGCCACCTGGCTGTCTTTTTTATGCAAATCCCATCGTTTCTTTGCTTCCTGCAGCCATCCTATCGGCAAATTAGGATAGCGACTAATAATGTTTTCCTCGGTTAAACCTTGTTTGAGATACCGCTCGTATTGCTGCTTGTTTGGCTTTGTCAGACATAGCTCATTTCTTTTGCGTTTACCGTTTTTAGAAAAACGAAGGGCATCATTTTGTTCTGCTTTTTTCACATAAACCGGCCTCTTTGATTCAAACTTTTCTTTACAATAGGTTTTAACTTCTTCTGGTGTCCATTGCTGTTTAATGACTGCTCCACGGTATGCCATTGTTGTTTTCCCCCTATCAATTCTTTAAACCACTGCTCATCCTTTGTTAAAAGTGCCAGGTCAATGAGCGCTGATTTATCCTGGTACTTGTCCCAAAAATCATCAATTGGTTCCAATTGCTCTTCTGTAAAGATGCCGGGTACTGGTGTTCTAAACTCAAATTCACCATCTTTGATCCGTATTACTTTTGTGAGTTCGATCTCATATCCTTGAAACCCGCTTTGCACAATACTGCTCACATAACCAATTACCGTCATACCGCCAATTTGTACTTTCCTCCACTCTCCTACTTTTAACAAAGTTTTCACCCCCCAGTTTTCTTACTTTCTTTATTTCACTTTTTCTCTGAATTTATTCCTTCTAAAAAATAAAGATACAAGAATATTCTTAACTGGGAACGCTTGTGTAATTTGCTATCAGAAGTATTCGGAATAAGATAGAGTGGAGCTTTACCTAATCTCCCACCCTCGCCAAGGCTGCCACCCCTTTTATTTTATTTTTCGGACGTACTGTTGAGTAAAAAGTACTAAATTGTGATATTCTAGAATGATAGACGTCTATTGGATTCTTTGAGACTTTTCTTAGTCACTTTCCTTTGATGGGAAAGGGGGTGATGAAATGTCCCTTGAAAGTATAAAGATGATGTTGGAGTTTATGCAGCATCATAGAAATACTAAAATCATTTATACTTTCAAAAATAACAACCATCCTGTAGCTTTAGTTTGTTTAAAAAACATTGGTATGATACAAATTATATTTTCTCAACTGCCAAATGAAATCAGCTACTACCATGATGCAGATGAAGCTGCATCTGTTATCGACAAACTAATAAATTAAAATTTTTTTATATTAACTCCTTTGAGATTTCAAAGGAGTTTTTTAATTGCATAGTTTCTGTCTACTGTTAAGGAGGGACAGCCCCTCCCGCGTTGATTAAGCAGCTCCGTCCTGCTCCTTCATCTTTTGGCAGATATTCCTCTTCGAACTACTCTCCCAGTGTGATCAACAAGGTTTTCCATCTAAAAAAAAGCCATTTTAGGTCTCCTTTTTCATAAACAAAAACGTTTATTCCCCAAAAAATTGGGTAACTTAAAATCGCGATATTTGTGTGTCTGGAGGTTTTCTCAATATGTCTTCAAATGAACTCTTTTTGTGGTTATTTTTATCGATTTTAGAACTCGTTCTTATCTTTCCAATCATTTTAAGAATGATGAAGTTACAAGGCTTTTCGGAATCAAAAAATAAATTTTTGGATAAGAAAATTCAAAAGCTTGAAAAAAAAGATAAATCATCTGATTAGGGTGCGTTTATATTTGTTTTACTTCTTAAACAGAAAAATGTACGAAATTGAACTTACTTTCCCATATTCATCAATTTTTTTGCATATTTCTCTACAACCACTGTTAAGAAGAGAGTACCCTCTGTACTAATTAATACCGTCCTGCTCGTCTCCTTTTTAAAAATATCCTTCATTCCAATTCCTAGTTCTTATCGAGTCTGCCACCCCTTTTACTCAATTTTCGGACGTACTGTCTAGCAAGCCAAACTTGTTTGTTTACTTCCGAACAAAAAGATGGTCGTCATAAAATTTCTCCACATTAGTTCTAGGCAGTTGGGAAAACTATAAGAAATTAACAAGGAGGAACCTTTCATGCCAAAAAAACAGTCCAGTGAAAAACTCTTTCATGTAATTTCAGGTATTATAGTAATTATAGTTACAGTCTTATATTATTGGCTTCTTGCCAGAATCCACGGCTTTCCCATGAACTAACTCCTAAGCCCATTTTATCGGTCTATTGTTAGGGAGGGAAAACCCCTCCCGTATGGATTAAGCAGCTCCGTCCTGCTCGTCTTTCTCTTCCTCTTCAGACGGATAGTTGGATTTGTTGTAATTCAGTAGGTTCAACCATTACTTCAACGCGCGGTGTGGCACTGTAAAACTTTGAAACACTTAAATCAACAACCTGGCTGTCATCCTTCCAAATAACCTGTTTCAAGGCGTCCTTTACGCCCTTTACGTAGTTATCAACGTCAGGCTTTGTAGTCGGCCGTACAATACCTGCCTCTGCATCAGCTGCTTTCTTTTTGCTAAAGCTTTTGAGTGTTGGCTTAAACACCCGGACTGTTAGTTTCAGCGGCCCTTCTAAAAGCTGGGCTGGACGATGCTGAGAAGCAACCAGCTGCACATACTTTTTAAAATCCTTTGACTTTTGAGGATCGTACATTTGAACTTTCCCATGAAAAGTTGAAGCTCTCGGTCGGCCTTGTGCAACCGGCTCACCGTAAACTGTAAATTGAATCATCTACTAAACTCCTTTCAAACTTCCTTCTCCAAAAATTCATTCAATTAATTTCTAAATCTATGCATATTTTTTAATTTTATGGGTATATTTATACAGTTTTATAAAATTGAGTATTATAAAACAGTGGTAAATTCATGAAAATAAACCTATAAAATGGAGCGTTGTTAATGAAAGAACTAACACTTGACCTATCTAAAGAATTAGGGAAATTAATTGATGAGTATTACCAATCCAGTGATCCTGAAATCAAACAACAAATTCAAAGCAAAGTTCAGTTATTAAATGAAGCTATTCTATTATGTGATCAAGCTACATCTGAGAGTGACTATAACCAGGCTGTCTGTACTTTAAAAGAGTTGGCAGTTTATTAATAATAAAGTCCTTTTGCTGTAAATTGCCGCCGTTCGCCGTTTAGGAATCGAACATCAATTGCAGCTTGCTGCGGATTAGTTTTCACTTCAATAACATTCCCAAGTCCGTACTGCTTGCGTTCCTTGTCTGTTAGAGATGATAAGTGCTTTTGATGTGCTCGAATGAATAACCTGCGTTCGGCGTCTGTTAAATGCTCATAACCTTGAATCGGTGTCATGCTGTCTTCTCTCCCTACTTATCCAGATACCAGTTGAACATCTGACGTCTGGTCATAAGTTGCGCTGGTTCTGTTTCCCCGCAAGCAATGATCAGTTCAAATACAGCCATTTCCTTGCCAGTTTGTTGATGATGATTAACAAGCAACTGGCACACTTCATATTTGTTCATGCCGCATCACCGCCTGTTTTTTCCTTTGCAAGCCGCTTACGAGCTTCTTCTATGCGTTTATCAAATGTTTTGCATCTTGCCTGCCATTCTTCATCCGTAAGAGGCTTCCGACCAGGCTGCGGCTGAAACATATACATTCCAGCGCCTTCGTATGTCACCCGGCGTGCATCACTACTTTGTAAAATGATTGAGTTTCTTTGTTCAAACATTTCTTAATCCCTCCAAACGATGATTTAGTAATTTCCGATCGCCCTCGATTACCACTATAAAATCCTGGCACATTTCGTAAATTCGGGAGCCAAGTGCTTCATCCACTTCGTCCAACTGATCAACGTCCAGCTCCGATGAAACGAGAATTGGTAGATGGTTCAGGTACCGGTAGTTAATCACCGCATACATTTGCTCGATCTGCCATTCGGTTGCCCGAGGCTTACGGTTTGTTCCCCGGCCCACTGGTTTGAACAGATCATCAATAAACAGTACATCTGCTTTTTTCATCCGATCCAGCTTAGGCGCTATCTGCTCAAAGTCTTCTTTCAAGTCATTGAAGCCTTCAACGTATGGAAAGTAGTGAACTGACACGCCTTTTTTAACGATTAGATTGTTTGAGATCGCCATCAGCAGGTGCGTCTTGCCGCTACCTGGCTGGCCAAGCAGTGCCATGCTGTTAGCACGTCCGCCGCGGGTTTTATCAAATTCTTTGTAATAATCCATCGCACAATCTTTCATGTCAGCAATGATTTCCGGCTTTCCCTCTGTATCAAAGTTCTGAAAGCCAAGACGTTTGAACTCGTCTGTAATGTCGCTGGATTTCATTAACCGATCCATCCGCACTTTCTTCACACAGTCGCATCGGACAGAATGTTTTTGCTGCCACTGATTGGCTTCTTCTGGCCCGCACACTCTCATTGAGAGAAAATCAGATTCAAGTACTATTAGCTTCGGATCTGGCACCAGCGTTCCAAGTGCCGGATTTTCTGTCCATTCAGTATCTTTATGCACACGGTAGTCAATCAGCAAACGATCTTGGCATTTCTGGCAGTTAACCTTTTTTTCTGCCGAGCCATCCGGTTTTTCCGCCGGTGAGGGAATCCCTCTTAGATGCAATTCCGCCATGATGTCCTCTAGTTTTCTGGCCATCGTCTGGTATCCTCCGTTTCGCTAGGTTTTTAGCAGCCTCTTTTGCTTCCAAGGCTTGATGATGATCAAGGATATAGTCCTTGCAGTATTTAAAGCTGGTAATCTTGCCGTTAGGCTTTCGCTTTCTGTAATCCGCAAAGCATTGTTCAAGAAATTCGATAGTTCGAGAGACCGACACTCCGTGGACGACTATCTGGGCGATTTCTTGATAATCTTCAATGCTTGGAAAACTCGGCTTGCCTTGCTGGGCTGTTTTTAAATCTGCAAATCGTTCAGCAATTAAATCAACAGGGTCAGATTCTTTAGTAGTATTAGTACTTTTGTTTATCCCTGTAATATCTTTATTAGATGCGACACTTTTGTCGCTTCTCTTGGACAAAAATGTCGTATCACTATCTGACTGATCAGACATTTTTGTCTCATCACTAGATGACTGAACCGACATATCTGGCGTATCACTCTTTTCTGATGCGACATTTTTGTCCGGCTTATTAATGTACTTTTTCGAATTTCTTACTGAAAAAATTAATCCATGAGGAGCACGGGTTGTTTTGATATACTCGTTTTTCTCCAGGTCATTGATCCATCGCTCTACTGTCTTTTCGCTGACACCGAATATCGGCGCTATATCTTTCTTCTTCAGCGGCTTATTACCTAACACGATGCCCCAGTTCACCCCGTCTCGCTCGACTTCTTTTGTTGTTGAACTGACACACCAGAGAAATAGCCACAATGCTGAACCGATCTTTTTGTAATGTTCTGGCTCCAACAAACCGGAGTACATTGGAAACGGGTAACTGTCTGGCACCAAATCACCGCCTTATTATTCTTTCCTAACCAGCACGCCGGATTTCTTTTCGATCCGGACGAGTCTTAGATGAGGATGAGAAGACTTGAAGTAGCTTCTCACCCATCGGATATACTCATTGTTGTCTTTGCTCATCTGTCGGATAAAACCAGGTATGGCCATTTTGTATTCCATTATTGTTTGCCGAATGGAAGATCTTCTTCAGCAATATCAATCGTGTCAAAATTGATATCCTTTGCTGATGGTTTCTTAGTTTCTTTTGCCGTTGATTGTTCAACTGGTGCTTCTTGCTGTTCCTCCTGCAGCTCAATGAGCTCAGGCTGTACATCGATTATTTCACTCATATCCGGCGCAATCTCTTTCTTAATGGTTGAATCAGCTTCAACCGTCTTTTGAAATTCAATTGATTTTGGAGCGTATTTAAGTACTTCCTTCAACACTGTTTTCTTTGCCATCGCGTCATAGTTTGTTTTCCAAGGGCTTGTCCAGCCTTTTTGAACAGCCTGGCTAAATTTCTTAGCATGCTGATCAATGCGTTCACGCGTCCAATAGACAAAATCAAAACCGCCGTTCTGTAAGTGGTACACTGCGTAATAGCCAATTGGTTCACCTTCTGGAACACTGGCAGGAATATGTTTTAAATCTTTATACAGACCATATTCAAAAGTTAATTCATCATTTGGATATACTTCATGTGCATAGATCGCTTTGTATTGGCCGCTTCGTACTGCTAAATCGATTAACCCTTTATAGGAAAGCTGGAATTGCACCTGCTTGCCGTATGGGATTAAATACGCCTGGCCAAGTCCTGTGTTCGGTTCAACGCCCAGCTGGGCCGACTGCATAAGTGCTGCAAGAAAAGACATCTGATCGCATTCAAGAAGCTTTGGTGTAGTACGGACAGCAGTTAAAGCAATACGCGCCATCCGATCGGCATCCATGTGTTTAGGAAGAGCCCGCTGAATTTCAGGGCCCATCCGTTTTAGTAAACCGTTCAACTGCTGTTCAGGTGCTACCTGTTTAGCCGGCGCATTCTGCTGTTTCTTGGCCAGTTCGTTTTTCATTGTGCTGTTTGTTGCCACAGTAAAACCTCCAGTTATTTAATTTTGAAAGGACGGGAAATGCTTTGTTTGGCGTATGCTTCGTAAATTTCCGGTTGTTCTTTCTTGAGACGGGCGGAATCAATTCGGTTTGAAACCTGTGCTTTCCAGGTAATCTTCTGATCACCGATAAAAGCTGTTTCGTTTTCTTTCATGGCATCTTTCAAAACGTTTTGGCATTCAGCCATTTTCAGCTCAATCGCTTTTTTATCTGCTTCCAACGCTTTATATGAGTCAATGTAGACCTGTAGATCAGTCGTCAAATTGATAGAAGTTCCTGGTTCATGCTGCGGATACAGAGCCTTAAGCAAGTCACTTGAAGCAGTTGTTCCATCGAATGGTGGTGGATTATTGGCCAAAACATGGTTTTCCCAAAACTCTTTTTCAATATTGATGAGATAATCAATCAGCTCCTCATCACGTTCAATTCGTTTATGGATGAATTTATTGCCACCGACTAATACGGCAATCCACCAGGCTTCATATCCGGTTACGGCCATGTAATGCTGGCACTGCAGCAAATAGGAAGCTGGAATTTCGTCGCCTTCCCACTCTCCTTTTAAAAACTCAGAAGCTGTTTTACATTCAAGTCCCTCTTTTTTGCCAGCAATGAGTCGGTCTACATTGGCATAAATGAAATCATGTTCTGGATGCTTCAGAATAGCGTTGCGCCG
The DNA here is from genome assembly GCF_023715895.1 of Domibacillus indicus. GTDB lineage: Bacteria > Bacillota > Bacilli > Bacillales > Domibacillaceae > Domibacillus > Domibacillus indicus_A. Next base: position 64,463 of record NZ_JAMBOO010000008.1, read on the forward strand.
GCGTACTTTTAAGCCAGTACGGCGGGAAAACTCCTGGGCAACCAGGCCTTCGTTTAAGACCCCGAAATAGGCTGCTTCACTACCATCTTCAAATCCACCCTGCTCGTTCACCGTAAAGATCTCTTCTGACTCAATTTGATTCGTTTTTTCCAAATACACCTTCATCGGTGAACTGTACTTATTGACGCCGGCGATCGCAGCACAATCACTGCCGCCAATGCCATTGCGTCTTGCCATAAGCCAGTCATGCCGGGATAGATCGACTGTTGAAATGGCACCCATGTTCTTTGCCAAATTCTTCACTCCCTTGATTGATTTTTTGAAGTACAGTACAATGTTCTTAATGAAATATTTTTAAACAGTCGACTCCTGCTCTAACAGGAGTCTTTTTCATGCTTCCGCTTGTTTTTCGGATGCGTTCAAATACTGGACTGCATATTCAGCAAGATTTTGCTCCAATACAACTGAGCCATCTTTCATGACAAAGTAGATGTCGTTGCTCATGATTTCGTCACCGAAAATGTCTTCCACTGGATAATTAGATTCACGTTCTTGAAAATGTTCCGGAAAGCCAGTCCGTTCAATTTGCTGGATAAGTGGATGATCCATTTTGTTTACCTTCTTTCTGATGGAAGATGTCCATCAACAGCGGCCGGAACTTTCAACAGGTACAGGGGGAAACCCGTTCCGGTCGCCGTTGACGAGCACCGAAGTGCCCATCGAAAAAAATATATGGTATAATGTTTTTAACGACACCGACGTCTGCTCTAGCCAGCAGGCGTTATTTTTTTTGGTCTTCTTTATACCGATCCCACACAGGCCGTGTCACCCAGGCCATTGCCCAAATACTGATTCCCATGATTGTTAAAAGAATTGTTTGTGCTGCATCAAACACCCAAAACATGACGTTTGCTCACCACTTTCGCTGGAATGTTTTTTTGATTTAATCGAATGACCATTCTCCCAACCTTTGTATATGGTTGGCGTCGCTTCCTTGGCTTGTCCTTCTTCTTCACGCTTCAACCCAGCCTTTTGCTTTTATTCGGGTCAGTGTCTCATCTCTAACCTGTTTCGGGTTGATAAGATACGCTTCATGCAGATGACGCCGAAAGTTTGCTGCAGCCATTTCCATTTCATTCAATTCGATGATCAAATCCTTTAACCAATCCTTTTCAGCTTTACTGGCTTCGTTAGGAGGCTTGCACCAGTCAAATTCCTCTGAATTTATTCGTCCATAGACATCTGTCCATTCCTTGAGTAAAAAATGCTTGAATGACAACCGGTGCTGCTCGATGGCTTTGCCTCTCAAGACTGGTGAGGTAAAGCCGTTACTGAACTCGAAGATCAGGTCCATCACGAAAGCCGGACAGTCGTTAAACACATTGATTGCTCTTTTGGCAATATCCCTTTGCAATGGGCGCCGGTCATTTTTTATGTGACTGCCCATCTGCGGGGAAACACCTATGTCGAACGAAAGCTGATTCACTGACACCCCCTCTTCTTCGATTAATCGTTCGAATATTTCTCCCGCATTGATTGATTTTTTGATGTCCATAAGCTGACACCCCCATCTTTTGTATTTAATTGTAGCTTTCTTCATACATTTCAGTGCTTTACTGTAAAAGAAAGGTTATGCTGATTCTTCACCAGCGAGCCAAGCGTCGATTTCATCAAGGTTAAATAAAAACACTTGAGGTGAAATTTTTCGGTGCGGGATGGTTTTTGCTTTCACCCCGCGGTATAAAGCTGTGAGCGCGATGTCAACGCCGATTTCATTAAAATACTTGTGCAGGTTCTTCACGCCAGTGACGACTCTTGCTTTTGTTTTCATTGTGTGTTCCTCCTTAAAATGATGTGTTTAGATGTTACTCTTACTTAAATGGCAGCAATTTTTACCGTACTGGGAAGGTAAGACCATAAAGTTCCTCCCTACCTGATCTATTAAGAACTCCTCTCCAAAACTTCACGTATTGCATAGTGTTTAGGTAAAAAAATTTCATCTTTCTCACAACCGTATAATTTTGCGATCTCATCTGCGCGTTTTGAATCGATTTGTCGCTGGCCGTTTTCAATTTGGGAAAGGTAACCTCCCGAGATATTCAACTCTTTAGCTGCACCTTCTACGGTAAAACCAGCGGCAATTCTAGCCTTCTTAGGCAAACTCACTTTAATTCACCTCTTTCTCAATTCGAAAACTTTGCATATCGTGTTGCTTGTTTTCATGTTACAACGCATAACGCAAAGTGTCAACGCATTTTGCAAAGTTATTTGTTTTTTTCTTTATATTCGCATTTTGCAAAGTATAATGGATTTATATAGAAATTAGGAGGATCATTGCTATGTTCGGTAATCGATTACGGGAACTTAGAAAAGAAAAAAAATTAACTATGAAGGAACTAGGGAAAAAATTCTCCCTTGCTGAGTCCACCATTTCTGGATATGAAAATGGAAATCGAAAACCCGACAGCGAAATGATCAATGCGTTTGCTGACTTTTTCGAAGTTTCTACCGATTACTTGTATGGAAGAACAGATAAAAGAAAGATTGATAATAATACTGAGCTTCCTGAACTGACTGCTAAAGATGAACGGGATATTTTAAGAGACCTCGAAAAAATCATTAATAATCTTGAAAGCAAAGATGGTCTGGCAAGTTTTGATGGTCATACTCTGGATGACATGGATGAGGAAGATCGTGAACTGCTAATTGCTTCACTTGAAAATTCCATGCGCTTAGCAAAACGCATGGCAAAACAAAAATTTACACCTAAGAAACACCGTAAATAGGAGTGGAGAATTATGTCGGACATCAAAGTCACGGTACAAAATTTAATTAAAAAACATAACACCAGCGATCCTTTTACGATTGCAGAACAAAACGGCATTCTCCTCTCCTACGAAGCTTTAGGGAATATATTGGGTTATTTCAGCAGCTATAAAAGGGTTAATTTTATTCATATTAATAATAAATTAAACGAGCATGGCCAACGTTTTGTATGTGCTCATGAACTGGGTCACGCCCTTCTACACCCTAAAACGAACACCTCATTTTTGAAGAGAAAAACGTTATTCTCTATTGATCGTATGGAAGTTGAAGCAAATACCTTTGCTGTGGAACTTCTTCTTCCAGATGAAAAAATAAAAGAATATTCAAATGAACATCTTACTCTCTACCAAATTGGCGAAATGCATGGTGTCCCACGAGAAATTGTTTCGCTTAAAACGGTAGAGTCATTTTTTTAAATTTTTTACTGGAACATTTTTCTCAAAATGTATTAAGTTAACTAGGAATGAGAGGAGATAAGAAAAATGAAAAAACATTTGTTCGCAGGAATTATTTTCTTGTCAGCTTCTCTTATCTTAACTGGTTGCAATGATGACAGTTCATCAAAAATGACTGCCTCCGATGAAGAGCGATTGAAAAAGGAAGCCCAAGTACTTGATTACACTACAATGTCCGAGAGTGGAATTGAAGAAGAAACTAAAGTTGTAATTGAAGGCGTTGTAACGTCTGCGGATAACTACGTTAATAATGATGTTATTCCGGCTCGCACACAGTTTAGACTAGAAAAGAATGATGATTCTATTCATTACTGGGTTGAAAACGTCTCAGATGACCGGTTTAAATTAAATTCTTATATCAAAGTATACGGAATCTATAAAGGTATTGATCCTGACAGCTTGGTGCCAGTTGTTGAAGGGCAAGTAGTAGAGATAGTTGATGAAGATGTTACTGATGACAATGAAGGTTCTTAAAGAACAAATCTTACTGATTTTGAAGGTGCTGTACTCTTTCGCAAGGAGTTTGAAGCGCAGAAGAAGAAGCTGTTTTCTTGATAAATCAAACAAAATTAGATCATCAAAAACAAATTTACATATATGAAGAAAAGAGGTTAATATAATGGCAAACTTGCGTCATACATACACATCCCCACTTTTGAGAAACTTTGAAATTCAAGATTTAAAGAGTTTCCTCCCTGAGTATATAGACGATTTCACAAAAAAACTTACCAACCAAACAGGTGATAATGGCTGGTATAAAATTTCTGAAGTTTTAAATGAGTTTATTCAAAATGATGAGAATGCTGATAACGAAATTGATAAAATATTGTTTGAAAAGTTATTCTTCAACTTACAGGATCATGTTCATCTTTTTCATCTTGAAAGTGACATCAACGCAGATGAATTTGTTAGCAGGTTTCAAGACCGTTCCGTTTTCCTTAGTAAGTTAAGTACTCTAACTCAATCAGAAGATAAACTTATTTCTTTAAGAAGAGATGGCAACAAAATTTTCTTGTTGTATAAATACGATACTATTACTCTAGGTTCAACTGGACAAAGGTCAAACTTTTATATCCCCTGCATGCTAGATTTTGAAAATTCACTTTTTCAAATTAGACTAAGGAAACATTACATTACTTCATCACCATACAAACATAATGATCTTCTGACAAATATCAAAAGCTATGTGAACGAATTAGATGGGGATATTTCGATCCACTCTTATAATGAAACACACATTTATAATCTTATTTATTCAATTTTCAAGGAAGAATCAGAAAACGCTGAAAAGATTATTAAACAAAGCATGAATGATGATCTTACAGAAGAAATAGTTGATCAGAAAATAATAGATTTTCTTGCAGATCAACTTGCAATGTCAAACCCAGAAGGCTATTCTGATAGAGTAAAGTCAGCTTTTTATCAAGACCTTTCTGTGCATATGGATCCTTCTACATTTCATGATGGGTTTATTTCTGCATTTACATTCTTGGATAAAAATTTTATTAAATCATCAACGAGAAGTCCAAGAAGAGATCCAATTTATAACTCTAAAGTATACTGGAATCTTAAAGATTTAATTCATGAGTACGAAGAAGTATCTGAACTAGCTTGTTTTTGGAAGTTTAATGAAGCTAACTTTGATGCTCATCCTGAAGGAAATGAATTCGAGTTTGTCGAAGTAGCATTAAGAGAAAGAAATGGATCCATTGAAATTCAATACTATCAGAGTCCTAATGAGAAAAGGAGGTTGAAAGAGGAATATGTTTATTACAGAATTAAAAGGCATTTACTCTAATAAACCATTTTTAAGTAATATTGTTCCTTATCATGAAATTGCACCTCAGTTAGAGCTGTTTATCAATCAAGAAGTTCGTCTCGGATCGAGATATTTAAATCCTTACCGTTTTGCATTTAAATTTGGGTATAACCCTAAAGATATCATCAATCTTTTTATTGCCTTCTCTTCTAAGGGTGGACCATTAAAAAGGTTCTATAGATTTGAATGCGGTGAGTGTGAAGAATTACATCTATTAGACGATGATCAATTTAAGAATCTTAAATGCCCTGAGTGTGGGTATGATGGAGATATAGAAAATATCGATTTTTTAGATAATGTCAAGGTGGTTTTCGAAATTAAAGAGCCATTTTTGAAAGAAGTGCAACGCCGTTTAAAAGATCAAGCCTCCTCTGAAAGAAAAACAAAACTGAAACCGCAAAAAACGAGCGATTCAGAGGAGGCATCCCTAAAATCTGTAATGGATTCTACTGATGCTGCTAACGAAAGTCCTGATGAGGATTTCACAGAAATGATTAAACAAGTCAAATCTCGATTATCTTCAGGTTTAAGAAAATGATTTCTAAATTTTTTTCAAAACCGGCATTTATTTTTATTTCGTTCTTGTTCTTTGTATCTCTAACTTTAAGTTTTATTATAATTTTAATTTTAATAAACAAAAAAGTTTTAATTGATTCATCTAGTTTTGACTTTATGCAAATGTTAGTTCGTTCGTCTTTTACATTAATTGGTGCTGCCATATCTGCCGGGATCGCATTATTGATATTCACATTACAGCAAAATAGAATAGAATACGATAAGAACGAGCTTCAAGATTTGTATATAGCAAAGATTAAAGATGAGCATTCAAATAATTTAGAGGTTTTAAAAAATCTCGAAGAAGCCATAGCTCCATTTGAAAATCCTCCTCTGGCAAAAATGCTACTAATGACTAAACAAGAGGAAAAAAATGAATTAAAGGAATTCATCCTAATCTACTATACCCAATTAGATTTTTCTATGTTCGATTCCTTATTTAAGGATATAAGGATCACTGATAAGGACAATATTATGCTTTTAACAGACGTTAGAAAGCTAAAGTTAATTAATAAATATTTAAAATTAATTTTAGAAGAAGTTACTCAAGTAGACCCATTAGAAAAATTATTAAGTTTACTTAAAGATGATCTAGCACAAATTCCAAACCCTCCCTCTTCTCCTTCGTGAGTAGAGGCTTTTTTTTAAAAATTTACCTATGCGTATAACGTGTATGATCCGTCCCTCTTGCTGGACGTTCACAAAGCCTTTTTGTATTCGTCAGCAAATTGAATACTACTCCCTTTTCATAAAAGCTTAAAATGAGATGAAAGAATGCTTCTTTTGCCTAGTCTGGAACATTTGGATTTATGACGGATTTTTCATCATAATAAGGTAAAATAAAACTAACAAGAATCTTTACTCAAGAAGAAAGGAGATGCTCTAGTGTCGAGTTATATTGTTTTAGATAAGAAGAACCCGGCTGATAAGTCCGAGCTCCCTCGTATAAAGATAACCGTTGAGTTAGGTTATGATGAGCGCGGTAAACGGATCCGGCGTAAAAAGACGGTTTCACTCAAAACTCTTTCAGATCGTGCTATTAAAAAGGCGATTACCGAATTTGAAATTGAAGTAGCAACTAGCGGCCCGGTTGATACAAATAATCTTAAATACCGGGAAGCAGTTGCTTTGTGGCTCGAGAACCATGTATCCCACCTCTCTTTCCAATCACAAAAAGCATATGAGCAGAACATCCAGCCTGCAGTTGAGTTTTTTGGAGACATAAAGCTGAAGGATTTGAAGAAGTTTCATATTGTCGAGTTTATGAACCATTTAACAGCTTTAGATGAAAAGTCTGCTGATTATAAAATGAAGATGAACCGCTTGATGCTGCAAAAAATGGTTGAGTGGGATTTGATGTCCGAAAACGTCGCGGCCACTGTTAAGAAGAAAAAAGAGGCCAGGAAAGAAATGCTCTTCTATAGTGAGCAGGAAGTAAAGCAGCTGTTTGAACTGCTTGAAGAAGCTATGCCGAAGCACCGGCTGGTTATCAAGATGGCTGTTCTTTCCGGTATGCGTCTTGGTGAGATTCTAGGCTTAACAATGGAGAATGTAAACTTCTCGGATAATACGATCACAGTTAAGCACACACTGGTTCACGATACGAAGAAAGACATCTATTACCTGGGCGCTCCTAAAAATAAGAAAAAGCGTATCATCCCAATGCCAGCTGACTACATGGCTGAGCTGCGCGGTTATATTAAAGAAGTGAAAAAGAATCGGCTAGCGTATGGATCTGAATGGCGAGGAATTGAAGGAATGGATTTGATCTTCTGCCGGCCGGATGGATACCCGCACCTTCCACAGTCGTTTCTAAAATATTTTCACACCTTTACAGAGAACCACGGCATGAAGCGAATTCGATTTCATGATCTTCGCCACACCCATGCTTCCCTTTTATTATCGAAAGGTGTTAATATTAAAGTCATTCAAGAACGGATGGGTCACAGTACAATCACATTGACCATCGACACATATTCACATTTAACGAAGGAAAACGAACAAGAAGCAGTTACAAAATTAACGAGCATCTTTTAACGTTTTTTATTCTTTGGTCCCCTTTCGGTCACCTAAAACAAAAAATACCACTAAAAAACGCTAGAAACCCTTGATTTATAAGGGTTTCTATTTTTATGTCCAGATAACTATAGATTATATGGAATATACATAATCATTTTACGGTAAAGGACTGAAAAACATGAATCTGCCGGCGATTTTGGCCTCACACGAAGCGTTTTTGCAGCTGCTTCAATCAAAAGAGCATATGCTTGATGAAGAGCGCAACTTGTCTCTTGCCCACTGTACAGACGAAGAATTTTTAGAGTATTTTTTTGCGATCGGCCTTTTAAAAGAAAATCGGACGTTTTCTCCGCACACGATCAAGGCGTATCGAAGTGATGCGAAAACGCTTCTTTCTTATCTTTCTTACCATAATCTTGAATTCCGTGCGATTGGCTTTCCGGAGGTTAAAGCCTTTAACCGGTTTATTATTAGTACATACAAGCCAAAAAGCGCCCTGAGAAAATTAGAATTTTTCCGCCGTTTTCTTGAATTCGGTTTTCATACGCATTTCTATACCGCCCAGCTGTCGGTTTGGATTCAAAAACCGCGCGTTCAAAAAGGACACACAGCGGAAACAAGCGAAAACCGGACCGTCATGCGCGAGCTGTCTTCACAGGAAGCACGCCATATTATCGACTGCTTTGCAAAAACGATTAAAACGACGAAAAATGCAGAAGCGATTGAAGCCCGCAACCGGCTGATCGGGATGATGCTGTTGACACTTGGCATCCGCGCTTCTGAATTGATCGGGTTAAATTGGGGAAGTTTCCGGCGCAGCCGGCAGGGTGATTTGTTGGTAGATGTGATAGGAAAAGGCGGAAAAGAACGGACTCTTCCAATTATGAGAGAAACCGAGTCTCTTCTTTTTCATTATCGAAGTGTATGCGGCGAAACAACGGAACTTCAGCCCCATTCAGCCGAGCCGCTTTTTTATGCCCTGTACAATAAAACCGATATACATGCAGATAAAAAAAGACTTTCCTACGCCGCTTTGTACAAGCTTGTAAAAAAAGCCGTCGAAGCTGCCGGGAGCCGGTCCGATGTCAGCCCTCACTGGTTCCGGCATACATTTGTCACAAATTTGCTTGAACAGGATGTTCCGCTTGCTGTTGTAAAAGATCTGGCAGGACATTCAGATATTTCCATTACCAATCTTTATTTAGAGCGAATTCAAGAAGATCGCATGCATCATCACCTCCAAAATATCCGTTTTTAAGCATGCTTGAGATTCGCTTTCTCGCGCATCAAGAAACGGTTAGATGAATAACTGTCCGGCTCGATGCAAATAAAAACAGCACTCATTTTGAGTGCTGTTTTTCCTTATAATGGATCATCCCTTGGGCGCTGACTCTGAGATCAATAGCAAGCAGTTCATAAACTGGATGATCATTCTCAACTCCGGCTTGTTCGAGCTGTTCGCGGACTTTTTGCATGAGTACCGTCTCGATCTCTTCGACCGTGCTGTTTTTTTCCAAAACCTGCATATACACATCAAGCCAGTTCAAAACCATGTTTGCAGCTTGCTTCGGCTGATCGTTCATTCCATAATGACTAAAGAAAAATCGTTCCGGATGAAAGGCCATCATTTTATCGATAGACTGCTTCATCAAATGCGGGTCAAATTGGTTCGGTGAGCTAGTCGGCATAAAAAGCTCGATTTCTTTGTTTTTAAGCTGGGCATATTGAATACCTGCTGTGTCGCCGGTAAACATACCAGCCGATTTTTCATCCCAGATCGAAAAGTGATGGTTCGCATGCCCTGGTGTATGAAGAAACCGCAGAATGCGGCCGCCAAGGTCAAGTTCGCCCCCGTCTTCTATTTCAATGATTCTTTCTTTCGGCACCGGCACAATCGGGTCGAATAATTCATCGAATTTTTCACCGTATACCATTTTTGCACTGGCAATCAGCCGGCTCGGATCTGCCAGGTGGCGGGCACCTTTTGGATGCACAACCAATTTTGCATTCGGGCAGGATTCCAAAAACAAGCCGGCGCCGCCTGCATGATCAAGATGAATATGCGTGACAATCACATAATCAATCTCTTCAAGCTGTATGTGGAGTTCCTTCAGTCCATCAAGTAAAAAAGGAACAGAAGGGCTGGCACTTGTTTCAATAATCGCTTTTTTCGGCTCGTGAAACACATAGCAGCTCGTCCGCTCTTCAAAACCGGAATCGTGTAAATCAATTAACGATAAGTCAAATCCTAATGAAACCGCCGTCATTTTTTTGCCTCCTTTTGAAACGAAACGAACTGCCCGAGGGAGCAGTTCGTTTCATCCGTACAGTATAGGAATTATTTTGAAACGGGAACTTCCGTTACCCATCCAAACTCGTCTTTGATCTTGCCTTTTTGAATGCCTGTAATCGTATCGTAAATACGTTTTGACAATTCACCTGTCTGGCCGTCGTTTAGCACCATTTTTTCTTCTTCCCATAAAAATTCACCAATTGGAGAAATAACCGCAGCGGTGCCTGTTCCAAAAGCTTCTTCCAATTTTCCGTCACGGTAAGCCTGTGCAACTTCCTCAATGGAGATACGGCGTTCTGAAACCGGTACATTCCAGTGTTTTAAAAGCTGAATGACTGAGTCGCGAGTTACCCCGTGCAAAATGCTGCCGTTTAGCGCAGGTGTCACCACTTCCCCATCAATTTTAAAGAATACATTCATGCTGCCCACTTCTTCGATGTATTTTTTCTCCACACCATCAAGCCAGAGCACTTGTGAGTATTCTTTCCCTGTGGCTGCTTCCTGCGCTTTTAAGCTGGATGCATAGTTCCCGCCTGTTTTCGCTTCACCTGTTCCGCCTTTTACCGCGCGGACAAACTCATTTTCCACGAGAATTTTAACCGGCGCAATTCCTTCTTTGTAATACGAACCGACCGGCGACATGATAATCATGAAAATATAATTTTTCGATGGAGCAACACCTAAAAACGGTTCTGTAGCCACAATAAATGGACGGACATATAATGATGTGCCTTCCGCTGTCGGAATCCATTCCTGGTCTACCTCAATCAGCTTTTTTAACCCTTCAATTGCAAATTCACCATCAATTTGCGGAATGCAAAGACGTTCATTGGAGCGGTTTAAGCGTTCCATGTTTTTCTCCGGGCGGAATAAAAAGACTTTTCCTTCATCCGTCAAATAAGCTTTCATTCCTTCGAATACCGTTTGTCCGTAATGGAACACCATAGCCGACGGATCAAGGGTAATCGGCTGGAATGGAACGATGCGCGCATCATGCCATCCTCTGCCTTCCGTGTAATCCATCATAAACATATGATCGGTAAAAAAACGGCCGAATCCAAGGTTGGATTGATCCGGTTTTTCTCTTTTTGTGTCAGCTAATTGTACGGTTAATTCTTGTGTCATCTTCAAGGACTCCTCATGTGTAAAAATTAGTCAGCACAGGGGCTGATGTATGTACTTCTTCTATCATACAATTTTTTAGAATATTTTCACACTGTAAAATCAAATTTTTTCAATATGCTCTGCTTTCCACTATAATAGATAAGAAAGAAAAGTGGAGCTGGTTAAATGAATATAAATGAACTAAAAGCTTTGTTTGGAGAAAGAACTCCGGATATACTGGGCGGTGAAAATCTAGTCAAGTTTTCGGTCCTGCTGCCGCTTATTCAAAAAACCGGCGAACTGCATGTGCTTTTTGAAGTCCGTTCCCTTTTTATGCGGCGGCAGCCAGGTGAAATTTGCTTTCCGGGCGGCAAAATCGATCAAAGTGACGAGAGCCCCGCTCATGCGGCCATTCGTGAAACGAAGGAAGAGCTGGGAATCCCGGTGGAACATATTGAGCTCCTCTTTCCTCTTGATTACATGATTTCGCCATTTGGGACCATCATTTACAGTTATGCCGGCCTCGTTGACGTATCTCATATGCAGCTGAATGAAGCGGAAGTAGGTGAAATATTTACCGTACCGCTTTCCTTTTTGCTGCAAACGGAGCCGGAGCTTCACTACGTGGCACTTAGGCCGGAGCCAGAAGAAAATTTCCCCTATCATTTAATTGCACAGGGAGAAAACTATGACTGGCAGACGAAGAAAATGGAAGAATATTTTTACCTTTACGAGAACCGGATTATATGGGGGCTGACCGCACAAATTTTAAAGCATTTCCTTGATATCCTTCGTTCTCATCCACATATGCTTGACAAATAGTTAGAATATACGATAATAAAAACAAATATATCAAAATGATGGGATTAGTATACAGACAGCTGCCGGATTAGAGAGGGAGTTCATTGGCTGAAAAACTCCTGCGGAAAAGCACTGTAGAACCTGCCCTAGCCAACATTGCTTATGAAAACATAAGCCGGTCTTTCCCCGTTACGGATACAGAGTGGGCGCAGTTTTGCGTCAAAAAAGGTGGTACCACGGAAAGCATACCCGTCCTTTATGGACGATTCGGTATGCTTTTTTTTATGGAAAAGGATGAGATAATCAATGAAAAAGCAACGTATTGTCGTAAAAATTGGCAGCAGTTCTTTAACAGATGACAGCGGCAACATTATGGAAGAAAAAATCGCAGATCACACATCTGCAATTGCGGCGATGAAGCAGGCAGGACACGAAGTCATTGTTGTTTCCTCTGGCGCTGTAGCAGCCGGCTTTCGGGCGCTTGGCTACCCCGCGCGGCCGAAAGTAATGGCCGCACGCCAGGCCTCGGCAGCTGTCGGACAAAGCTTATTGATTCAGCGGTATATTGCCCACTTGTCGCCAAAAGGCATTACAACCGCCCAGATGCTGCTTACAAAAGGCGATTTTTATTCAAAAGGACGGTTTCAAAATTTCTACACGTCGATGAGTGAACTGTTAAGCCGCGGGGCTGTGCCGATCATCAACGAAAATGATTCTATTTCGATTGAGGAATTAACGTACGGAGATAATGATATGCTTTCGGCACTTGTCAGCGGCTTCCTGCAGGCGGATGGCCTAGTGATTTTAACGGATATTGATGGCTTATATGACAGCAACCCGAAAACAAATCCAAATGCAAAACGGTTTAACTTTGTTCCGTCTATTACGGAAGAAATGCTTCAGGCAGCGGGTGGAAGCGGCTCGTCTGTCGGTACCGGCGGCATGAAATCAAAATTGCTGGCTGCAGACAAAGCCCAGTCTCTTGGCGTTTCTGTTTTTATTGGCAACGGAACCGGCGAACGAAAGCTGCTTGATATTATTGAAGGAAAAGGGGCCGGCACCTATATCGGCTCGCCGATGCAGCCGCATATGCAGCGAAAAAAACAGTGGCTCGCCCTTCATGCAAAGCCGGCCGGAACGGTTACGGTAGATGCAGGAGCCGAAAAAGCAGTGTTAAAAGGCGGCAAAAGTCTTCTTCCTGTCGGCATCCTGGCTGTAGAAGGCTTGTTTGACGCATTGGATGTTGTAGATATACGCAGCCAAAGCGGTGAATTACTCGGCCGCGGCCAGGTCTTTTACTCATCGGTTGATTTAGAAAAAGTAAAAGGCCTGCCCGGTCCTGAAGCAAAAGCTTATTCCATCAACGAACGGGCTGAAGTGATCCACCGCGATAACTGGGTAACATTAAAAAATGAGAGCTAGGAGTGGAAAACATGAGTGAATTATTACAAAAAGCAGCCCTGTTGAAAGAAGCATCTTTCGATATGGCAATGAAATCAACAGCCGAAAAAGACGAGGCACTTTTGCTGATTGCGAATGCTTTAATCGAACAGACCCCTTACATTTTAGCGGCAAATGAGCAGGATATGGCCGCTGGACGCGAAGCCGGATTTACCGATTCTCTGCTTGACCGGCTGCAACTGACGGAAGAACGTTTAACTGCTATTGCTGAAGCGGTGCGCCAGCTGACAAAGCTAAATGACCCAATTGGTGAAACGGTCGAATCGTGGACGACTGAGCATGGCCTTGAAATTGAAACGATCCGAGTGCCGCTCGGCGTAGTCGGCATGGTATATGAAGCACGTCCAAACGTAACGGTTGATGCAGCTACTCTTTGCTTAAAAGCAGGCAATGCCGTTCTGCTCCGCGGCAGCACTTCTGCACTCGAATCCAATAAAGCGCTCGTTTCAGTGATGAAAAAAGCGCTCGAGCAGTCTGCTCTTTCCGCAGATGCGATTCAGCTTTTAGAAGATACAAGCCGCTCCACTGCAGCTCAAATGTTTAAGCTGAATGAATATTTAGATGTATTAATCCCGCGGGGCGGCGCTGGCCTCATTCAATCGGTGATTGAACAGGCAACCGTTCCGGTTCTTGAGACAGGGGTTGGAAACTGCCACATTTTTATTGATGAGTCAGCTCAGAAGAACATGGCTATCGATATCGCGTTAAACGCGAAAACACATCGTCCTTCTGTTTGTAACGCAGCGGAAAGCCTGCTTGTTCATCGAAACTGGCCTCATCAGCGCGAATTGTTTGCGGCTCTTCAAGAAGCCGGCGTAGAAGTGCGGGGCGATGATAACCTGACCCATTCCTATGAGTATATAAAAGAAGCATCCGAAGAAGACTGGGGCCAGGAATACTTGGCTATGACGCTGTCAGCAAAGCTCGTTGACAGTACAAAAGAAGCGGTGGCCCATATTAACCGTTACGGCACAAAGCATTCAGAAGCGATTGTGACGGACAATGAAGAAAGTGCGGATTTATTTTTCCGTGGAATCGATGCAGCGGTTTTATACCGAAATGCGTCTACCCGTTTTACAGACGGAGAACAATTCGGTTACGGAGCGGAGATTGGCATCAGCACCCAAAAATTGCACGCGCGTGGCCCTATGGGACTGACGGCCATTACAACCGTAAAATCCCTTGTTCGCGGATCCGGGCAAATACGTCAATAAAAAAGCGGCGAGAGATTTCTCTCGCCGCTTTAAGCTGCCCGCAAACGCCCGCTTTCTCACTTTGCCTACACTCCTTGAGCGGCGGAAAAATCCGCCGCTTTTCACATAAACGCTTTGTCAATATAGTTGCTTTGTTTTAAAATCAGCCCATCTTCTACAAGCGCTTCCCATAGTACGCAATCAAGCGCGTAAGGCGCTTCTGCCTGAAGCTCCTTCAGCATTTGTTTTGTTACCGTAAAAGAGTGGGAGAAGCCGTCTATAATAAACAAACCAGAAACATAATCCTCCCGTTTGTCCCAATTGAATAAAAGAAGCGTATCATAATTCCAGTCTGCCAGCTGTTTTTCCATGCAGTTGATCACGTGAAAAAAGAAGCTTTCCTGATCCATTACTTTAGCCAAATACCCGCGAAGCATTCCAGATGTATTCATATCTCCCATCCCCCTATAGTCCTTGCTGTCTTATAGTTTTTTCTTCCCTTTGCCTGTCCCTTTTAAACGAGAAAAGCGCATCATGTTTTGATGCGCTTTTCACTTTATTTCACCTCATTAATAACAAGCTGTTCACCGTTTTCTTCATAAACAAATGTCACACTTTGGCCAGGTTCCATTGATTCAAATTTTTTCATTGTTTCACTTTCAGCTTCTACTTGATAAGCGTTTGGTACGCCGTCTAATTCAATTTCTACTGTATGCGGATCGGCTACGCCGTTAAATGTCCCCGTTGCTTCTTTTCCCTGCACCGTTTCGGTCACTTCTTCCGTCGCATTTTCTGTAGCTGTTTCAGCTTGTTCTTTCGCGTCGCTTGCGCCCTGTTCAACGGCTGCGCCAGCATCAGCTGCTTTTTCTTTTACCGTATCGGCAGCTTTGCTTGCTTCATCCTGTACACCCTGTGTAGCTTGATCCGCTTCCTCAACAGCTTTTTCAGTTGACTGGGCTGCATTATCAGCTGCTGTTTTGGCATCGCTGGCCGTTTCATCTGCTGCTTGCTCTGCGTCTGTTGTTGTTTCTGTTTCTGTTGTTTCTGTTTCTGTTGTTTCTGTTGTTTCCGTTTCTTGCTGCTCGGTCTGCTGCTCAGTTTGCTCTGTTTCTTCCTGAGGCGCCGTTGTTGTTTCTTCTGCTGTGTTTTCGTTTTCCTCTGGTGATGCATTCTCAGAATCAGCTGAACAGCCGGCAAGAAGTCCTCCAGCCAGTAAAGCGGCTCCCATGAAACCTGTTGCTTTCTTCATTATGTAGCTCCTCCTCATATGTTGTTACCTCACACTATACTTGTTTTTTGTTTTGAAGAAAAGTAATACGATAATAATAGAGGAGAAATGGATGATTTTTACTATTCCGATGGTCCTGCCAGTCAAGGAGGATTCGGCCGGTAACCTTTTTTTAATGGTACAAAAATGGAGTTCATCTGTCTTTGAAGGTTGAACGGATGCAGCTTTCTTTGGTTTTTCCTGTTTCGGTTCATGCTGTTGCGTTCAGTTTGTTCAATCAAGACAATGCCTCTTCTTTTGCCCATTCAAGCACCTCTTTCAATTTAGGAAATAGTCATGCCGCTTCTCTTACTATCATACGGTACAAGTATGAAGAATATGTAAATATGTTATTAAAGATTGTAAATTTATCAATCACCTATCCTGCTTAGCCGAGCAGTGATGTACCTCTCAACTTTCTTTTTCATTTCTGTGAAAAAGCGGTATAATTATGTGTTGAAAGATTAAAGAGGTGTTTTTAAAATGAAAAAAACCATTTCACCCGCGTTTGATCCGTGGGAAAGCTATATGGATATTGACCAGTCCGGCTCTGCCCGGCTGTCTAATATTGAGTTTACGACGACGACACTCTGTAATATGCGCTGCGAGCATTGTGCGGTCGGCTATACGCTTCAAACAAAAGACCCTGAGGCTCTGCCTCTTTCGCTGCTGCTGTCACGCCTGGAGGAAATTCCACACTTGCGCGCGATCAGCATCACAGGCGGCGAACCGATGCTTTCCAAAAAATCAGTTGAACAGTATGTAAAACCATTGCTCAAATATGCCCACGAGCGCGGTGTTTATACCCAAATGAATTCCAATTTGACGATTGATGCCGGGCGTTATGAAGAGATTGCGCCTTTTCTTGATGTTCTGCATATTTCCCATAACTGGGGCACTGTAGACGATTTTGTGGAAGCCGGGTTTGCCAATATGGAGCGCAAACCTTCCTATAGCCAGCGGGAAAAGCTATTTGACCGAATGATCGAAAACAGCCGGATTTTATCTGAGGCAAATGTGATGGTATCGGCCGAGACTATGCTGAATAAACGGACTCTTCCCCATCTTGAACACATTCATAAACAAATTGTCGGGGAAATGAAATGTGCCCGACATGAGGTTCATCCTATGTATCCAAGTGATTTTGCCAGCGCGCTTGAATCTTTGACACTTGACGAAACCCGCAGCGCGATCCATCACTTGCTTGATGTTCGTGACCCGGGTGTGTGGATGCTGTTCGGAACACTTCCGTTTTTTGCGTGCAGTTCGGATGAGCGCGATCGTGAACTTCTGACCCGCCTGCACCAGGAACCGCTGGTGACCGTGCGCAATGATCCGGATGGACGCTCACGATTAAATGTGAATATTTTTTCCGGTGATGTGATCGTAACCGATTTTGCGGATGCACCGTCGCTTGGCAATATTGCAGACAACTCTCTTCAATCTTCTTTTGAAACGTGGAACCGTTCTGCATTAGCAAATGAAATTGCCTGCCATTGCTCGTCCGTCCGGTGTTTAGGCCCGAATTTACTTGTTAAAAAAGCTTATTATCCGGATACAGATTTTACAACACAAACAGCTTGGACAGAAAGAAAGGAAGTACAGCAATGAAAAAAGAAAAAGCGATTTTTGCTGGTGGGTGTTTTTGGTGCATGGTCAAGCCATTTGACCGATGGGACGGTGTTGAATCCGTCATTTCCGGTTACACAGGCGGGCACACAGAAAACCCGACGTATGAGGAAGTAAAAGCCGGCGGCACCGGCCATAAAGAAGCAGTTGAAATTATCTACGATGCCGATATTATTTCATATGAGCAAATCCTTGAGGTATACTGGCAGCAAATTGATCCAACCGATGACGAAGGACAGTTCCAGGACCGGGGTGACTCTTACCGGGCCGTTATCTTTTATTTGTCTCCTGAGCAGCAAAAAGCGGCCGAGGAGTCTAAACGAAAACTGGCAGAGAGCGGTATGTTTAAAAAGCCGGTTGTGACGCCTATTTTATCGGCTGGTCCGTTTTATCCGGCAGAAGACTACCATCAGAATTTTTATCAAACACACGAGGAAGAATATAAAGCGGACCGGGCACAGTCCGGCCGCGATGAATTTTTAAATGAGCATTGGACAGATGATGAAACGAAGCATTAAGTCAGATGCTGTTGCCGGCTGGATTAAAGATCAAATTGTGCGCGGCAAATGGGCGATTGGCACGAAGATTCCAAGCCAGCGTGTTTTGGCAGAAGAACTGTCTGTAAACCGCAGCACGGTTGTAGCTGCGCTCGAACAGCTGAAAGCGGCTGGAATTATCGAGGGCGTAATGGGAAAAGGGACGATTGTAGCGAGCAATACATGGTCGCTTCTCGCTGCCCTGCCTGCAGAAGATAAAGTACAATCTTTACCAGCAGATACCGGGATTATTGACTTAAGCAAAGGGGAGCTTGCCGAAGATGTTTTTCCGGAAAATTATTTAAATGATGTACTCAGCCGGCTGTCTGGAAAAATCCATTCACTAGGATATGAAGACCGGGGCGGTTATGAGCCGCTTCGCGAGGCCATCGCCGGGTATATGACCCGGCAGGGAACCAAGGTAGCGCCGTCTTCTATTTTAATTGTGTCTGGTGCTATGCAGGGATTTGGCTTGATTGCATCCGGCCTGCTTGAGCGGGGATCTTCTGTTTTACTCGAAGAGCCTTCTTATCTGTACTCCATCCGTACTTTTCAGTCGCTTGGCATGTCACTCAAAGGCATTGAGATGGATGGCGAAGGAGTAAAACTGGATTCGCTGCAGAATACTTGGACGTCCGGACAAAAAGGAGCGCTTTATACCATTCCCTGCTTTCATAACCCGACCGGTATTTTAATGAGCGAAACAAGAAGAAAAGAAGTGCTGTCTTTTTGCAGTACAAACCGCCTGCCTGTAATTGAAGATGATATTTACCGGGATTTATGGCTCGATGAACCGCCGCCGCCTTCTTTAAAATCAATGGATGAGACCGGTAATGTGCTTTATATTGGCAGCTTGTCAAAAACGTTGAGTCCCGGCCTGCGGATTGGCTGGATCGCCGGCTCTCATTCCGTTATTGAACGGCTGGCGGACTTGAAAATGCAGGCTGATTACGGAACGAGTTCTCTCTCGCAGCGTGTAGCAGCTGAGTGGCTTGGTGAAGGGCTCTATGAACATCATCTTGAATATGTCCGTAAAGAGCTGAAAAAGCGGCGGCAGGCAGCTTCTGAGTCGCTTCAAAGGCACCTATCAGATGTCGCGCAATGGACAATGCCGAACGGCGGCTTTTTTGTCTGGCTTCGTTTGAATCAGCCTATTTCTTTAAGAGAGTTATATACAGAAGCATTAAATGAAGGAATTTTATTTCACCCGGGAAGTATTTACACAGAGGGTGCGTCACGGGCGATTCGGCTGTCATACGGCTATGCCCGTCCCGATCAGTTTGAAGAAGGCATCAAACGGATGAAAAAATGGATTGTCGCTTTATCAAAATAACTAAAGGAGTATCACACATGGTCATTACAGAACATACACTTGAAAAAATAGAAGATCCATTTGGCATTTTAGAGGGAGATCGATACGAATATCGCCTTTTTGCTTCCGTAGATGAAGAGGATGAGCTGTATTCACCAGAAGGCTTTTATATCCGCGTTTTGTACGCAGTAACGGAATCTGGACAGCACATAGCCGGTTTATTTTTGCATAACCGCACAGATGACAGCGTATTGGATTTTGAACTAGAAGAAGATGAAGTGGAGATGGTTCGCGAATACTGCGCTGCCCACCTTTCCTAAACAGTACAAACCCCGTCTGCTCTATCAATGCGGACGGGGTTTTTATATGACTTCACTGACGGCTGTTTCCGTAACGACCAATCCCTTCTTCCTTATTGGGCTTTTTGAATATATAACTTCATCTGCTCTTCTGTTAAGTTGTGCATAAAACGGTAAAACGGAATTTTTTTAATTCCAAACGCCTTGCACATTTCCAAGTAATATTCATATGCTTCCCGGTACATTTCCATATTTGCCACCCTTTCTGTTATATAACAATTTATTTTTATATAAATTAATATATAACAGTATGAAAGGGTTGTCAATTTCTTTCAATAAAAAAAAGCAGAAAGAGTTCTGCTTTTTAATAAATAATCACTTCGTCTTCATCTTCTGGATCTACGGCCTGATCAATAAATACTTTTGTGCGGATGAACCATTTATGTGTTTCATCGGTTTTAGGACTCTGCAATGGAATTTTGATAGAAAATGGAACCTTGTGTGCCTCACTTGCTTTTATATTCCGTTTAAATGGCAGGATAACTTCTTGGAAACGTTTTTCGTGCCATGAAAAATCACTGTCTTCCTTTACTTCTTCGTACTGAAGATAAAGCAATATTTGAATTTTATCAATCGGCTCTTCCACTTTTCCTCCCATTATGTGGACATAACCGTGTATAGTTTCTCCCGGCGATACCGTTTTTTGATCTATCATTGTATCTACTTTAACGCTTCCTATGCCGATGCTCGAAAAAAAATCTTTCCACATGTACAGTTCCTCCTGTTTTTAGTTTTCTTTTCCCTGAACAGGCTGTTTTTATTACGTTTTTTGATTATTTTATTTGAATTTTGCACACAATGTATTATTAACAAAATAACAGTAAGCGGTCAAAATTCTTTTTTCCATACTGGATAAAAGAATTTGGTTCCTTTTTTATTGTATGGAAGCAGCTTCATGTCGGCGATCAAATGAGATAAGTATGCAAGCATTAAAACGGTTTGAAGACCCTGAATCGGGAACTTTTGGGCAATTTCAGCGGCAACAAAATAAAAAAGAACCATGCCGATAAAAGAGTGCGTCCATGTCCGATGGGAAACAACAGAAGCAAATATAATGAATAATCCTATGTAAACAATCCATATTTCCTGTATGTACCACCCTGCATATGCGGCCGCCGCGCCGGTTAAAAACAGTGATGTTCTTTGCTTAATAAACAGTCTTGGCAGAAGCAGCAGTCCAAGGCTGACAAGAAAGCCGGTTACCTGTTTTACACCGAACAGCATAAAATAACTGTATAAAGCCAGCAGCACACCGGCTGCCGCAAAAAACAACACAAGCCATTTCTTTTCTACCGTAATTTTATTTGCCAGCTTTCCGTTCACATCCAGATCGGGAACTAATGCGGTAACTGCTCCGACAAAACCGAAAAGAGCTGTTTCAACGATTGAAGACTGCGACCAGACAGCTATGCCCACCCCTGTAGCAGCCCCAATCGCCATATGGGAAGATCCTTTCATGATTCCTCATCCTTTCATCATATAAAAAACCGCCCTTTTACCGGACGGCTTTTTACTTTTATAAATTGTCCATAACTTGAAGCATCCAGTCTTGTACTGCTTCAATATGCTCTGTAGAAATTTCCATTTCGCATAATACAGTGCCCTTGCCGATAATTTTCAGCACTGGAACAATGGCCGGCTTTTTAGGATTGTAAGAATAAACAACCGTATCGATGTGTTTGATCGGTATCCGCGTATTGGTTACCATCCCTGTGCTTTTTAAGTATCCATTTTCTACTTTCACGCAGTTTTTCTTCCAGCTGTAGGATGATTCGGTTACAACTGCCTGCGCCTGCTCATCTGTAAAAATTGCCATCTTTATTGATAACTCCTTTTTGTTCACCGCGACTACTTAAAAATAACAGCTTCTATTTCATTTGTAAATACCATTCTAAAGTTTACATAATATTATTACGGTTCATTTTGGCAAAAAAAATAAAACGGAACTTATTCCGTTTTACATCACTTTTGCTTTGATAAACACTTGTGGATTCTGCGCTTTTATTGCTTTTACGAAACGGTTTGGGTTGCGCAGAATAAAAAAGTAAGAAACATTTGAACGGGTATAAACAGCAATCCGTTCCTTTTTGACGTAAGGACGGATAATATATTTTTCAAAAAAGGATGCATCTTTTGATATTTCACCCATTTCAAACACTTCCACAATCTCATTCGTTGGAATAGAGGTTTCCTGGGTGCCATTTTTAACAACAAGCACTCCTTCTTCAACTTTATGTCCAGAGAATACACGACTTGCCCATACTATTCCAGCAATCATTGCAACGACAGCTGCTGCCATATAGATCATACTCATCCTCCTGATCGTTCATCATTCATCTATTTGCCATCCTTATTTTACTCGTTTTTTCTAAAAAAACACCTATTTCCTTCAGAAAAATGTAGCATTTTTGTGACAAATAACCAGAATAATATTGACAGCGCTTGCAATTTATGCTTTTAAAAAATGATTCTAAAAATGTAAAACAGGTGAAGCGTTTGCTTCACCTGTTATGGTTTCATTCAGAATTATTGTTTTTCAACGTTAGCAGCTTGTGGGCCACGTGGTCCTTCAACCACTTCAAATGTCACATTTTGACCTTCTTCAAGTGATTTGTAGCCTTCACCTTGAATAGCTGAGAAATGAACGAATACATCGTCCTGTCCTTCAACTTCGATAAAACCGAAGCCTTTTTCTGCATTAAACCATTTTACTTTACCTTCTAGCATGTTATGTCCTCCTCGCGCTTAATACGCAAATCTTTTCTTGCTGTTTGCTGCTATTTCAAGATGAAGCACGTAATGTGATATCATTTGAAACGAACGAACAACTGTCTTTACTATATCATCTTTTTTTAGGCGGTGCAACCGCAATCTTTCCATTTTTCTCAATTTCAAGCATCCTTGCTATCTGTAAAAGATGAGCTGGAATATCCCATTTTATCGTACGGTCCGGGTAGACCCACATGCGAATGATATCAAGCTTATCAAGACCGTTCTCAAGCTTTGATACAACCCATTTCATTCGGTCAAGCCCTGGATTTGCCATAATAAACAAGCTTGGGTTTTCAGCTTCTCCCTGAGCACGAATCAGCTTTTCAATCTGGTCTCCTGTATTGCCCCGTAGCTGGTTATTGTCATAAACCATGCCTTCCTGCTGGCGTTTTCCGCGTGAACCTTTACACTTTATGTAAGCGTACCAGTCCTGTTTAGCGGCGATTAGATCATGGCTCCCGGCTGCGGATTCAAGCTGGACCGTCCATCCTTGAGCCATTAAATGCTCCGTTACGGCTTCAAGCACTTCTTCCTGTGTTAGAACAAATTCATCCGGCACTTTTAATCGTTCAAGACTAATCGGCACACGTCTTCCCCCTTTTCTTTTCATATTACATTCCACCCGCACGCCCGGTTTCCCTTCTCAGCGCAGAATTTTCCGCATAATCTGCACGCGATTTTCATAAGGAGGATACAAAAACGGCATGGAAAGCGACGTTTTTTTGCGCAGAATGCTTTTTTTATGGGAAAAAAGATCGAAGCTTGCTTTTCCATGATAGGCATTCATGCCGGAAGGCCCGACGCCGCCAAACGGAAGATGCGGACTTGATACGTGAAGAAGCGTATCATTGATCGTCGCACCGCCAAACGGAATGGAAGAAACAAGCTTTTCTTCAATTGCTGCCTTCTTTGTAAACGCGTAAAGCGCCAGCGGTTTAGGAAGCTGTTTGACTTTCTTAATAGCCTCATCGAGCTCCGTATAAGCAAGAACAGGCAAAATCGGACCGAATATCTCTTCTTCCATTAATACATCGTCCCACTCTGCTTCAACCACAGCAGGCGCAATAAACAAGTCTTCCCTGTCTGCCGCACCGCCCATAAGAAGGCGCCCGTTTGTCCGCTCGAGCATAGCGTGCAGCCGGTTAAACTGCCGTTCATTGACAATACGCGCAAAATCAGGACTTTCCTGCGGCGCTGCCCCGTAAAAATCATGCACAGCAAGCTGCAGTTCTTCCAAAAAAGCGCCCTTTGCATTTTGATGTACGAGCACATAATCCGGTGCTACACATGTCTGGCCGGCGTTTGTAAATTTCCCCCATGCAATCCGGCGGGCGGCTTGTTTTAAATCAGCTGAATAGTCTACGAAAGCTGGACTTTTGCCGCCGAGCTCCAGTGTAACGGGAATCAGCTGCTTAGCTGCTGCACTCATTACTACTTTTGCCGTTGAGGCACTTCCGGTAAAAAATATATAATCAAAAGGAGCCTCTAGCAAAGCGGCAACCGTTTCTTTTCCGCCTTCCTGGACACCGATAAACCCGGGCTCAAAAAGTTCTTCTAAAAGGCTTTTAATCACAGCAGAGGTGTGCGGGGTGCTTTCGGAAGGCTTGACCACAACGGTATTTCCAGCTGCAACGGCGCCGATCAGCGGTTCAAGAACCAATTGAAACGGATAATTAAACGGGCCGATGATGAGAACACTCCCGTACGGCTCCGGAATAATATAGCTTTCCGCCGGCTGCTGGTATAAAGGAGTAGCGACTTTTTCCGCCGCTGCCCACTCCTTTAGATGATTCTGCATGTATCGAATGCTTTCATATAAGAAGCCGATTTCTGTTGTATACGCTTCAAAGGCACTTTTGCGTAAATCTCGGTGCAGTGCTGCTGAAATCTCGTTTTCATACTTTTTTATCGCTTGCTTTAACTCTGTCAGGCGCTCGATTCGCCAATCGATACTTTGGGTGACGCCTGAATCAAAAAAATCCTTCTGGGCCTGCATCATATCGGCCACATTCATGCTTATCAACCCCTGTATGTATATTTCTTTTAGTTTAACAGTCTCCTATAGGAGCGTCAAAAAACACCTTCAAATTTGGGATAAAGTGCGTTATGATGACACAGAGAGGTGAAGGTTGTGAACATATTGCTTTGGACAGCTGGTGCCGCCATTCAAGCAGCAGCAATGTCGATTTTTTTATTTCCGCACGCCATTTCTTCCGGCGGTGCAGCAGGTATCAGCATTATGATGAATCATGTGCTTCACACTCCCTATGCGGCAACAATCTGGGGAGTGAACGCCATCATGATCGTCCTGGCCTTTAAATGGCTTGGCTTGAAAACAGCGGCCGGCACCATGTATTGTGTGTCGGTTACAGCGACCGTTATTCATTTTTTAACACCGATTTTTATTGTTCCACCCGCAACAATTTGGCTTGATCTTCCGGCCGGCGCCCTTTTGTTTGGAATTGGGCTTGGCATCCTGTTTAAAGCCGGCGCTTCTTCCGGCGGTATGGATATCGCGGCGCTTATTCTGTCAAAATGGCGGAACTGGGCACCAGGACGAACGTTATTTTACATAAACACGCTGATTTTAATTGCAACGGGAATTGTGGTGGATGTTAAAACCATCCTCTATGCGATTGTCTGTCAATGGATCGCATCACGGATGATTGATTTTATTCAATCTGCCGCTTTTCATCCTGTGCAAAAAAAGGCGCTTCCGAAGCAGTAGCTTCAGGAAGCGCCTTTTTTTATTTGTCGTTCATCGCTGTTTTTAACGTTTCAATATTTTGTTTCATAATTGACATATAATCCTGTTTCTGTTCAATATCTTCTTCTGTCAGTGTAGCGAGATTGTGAAGGCGGAGAGAATCTGCTCCAATTTCAGCTTGGATCACCTCAGCAATTTTAGGCGTTACGTTTTGCTCGAAAATCATGTAGTGAATATTATGCTCTTTCGCTGTATCGGCCAAATCTTTCAGCTCTTTTTGTGATGGCTCATCCGTAGACGATAAACCAGCCACACTCAGCTGTTCAATGCCGTATGATTTTTCCCAGTAGCCGTACGCTGCATGAGATACGAGAATTTCCTTATGTGCTGCTGTATCGGCCAGTGTATGGAAATCTTCATCCAGCTGCTCAAGCTCGGCTGCCAGCGCTTCATAGTTTTTTGTATAAAGTGCTTCTTCATTCGGGTTTAGTTCAACCAATTCTTCCTTTACTATTTCGGCCATTTGTTCTGCCAACAGCGGATCCAGCCAGATGTGCGGGTCCACTCCACCGTGGTCATGCCCATCTTCTGATTCATGGCTGTCCTCTGCTGCTTCTTCTGATTCATGATTGTGCTCTTCCGCTGCTTCTTCCGATTCGGCGCTATGTTCTTCTGTCCCATGGTCATGTGCCGAATCAAGATCCACCTGCTCACCTACATTTACCACATGCACATCTTCAGAAGAAAGGGTTTCGGTTACTTTATCTGCAAACGGCTCCAACTGAAGGCCGTTATACAGGAATAAATCAGCTCCAGCGATATCTAATATCGTTTTAGATGTTGGCTCATACGTATGCTCATCTGCTCCTGCAGGCAGCATGCTTTCTACTTTCACCGTATCACCGCCGATGCGCTGGGTAAAATATTGAAGCGGATAAATCGTTGTATAAACCGTCAATGTGTCATCCGCTGCTTTTTTTGTATCCGCTG
This sequence comes from Domibacillus indicus, assembly GCF_023715895.1. Taxonomy (GTDB): domain Bacteria; phylum Bacillota; class Bacilli; order Bacillales; family Domibacillaceae; genus Domibacillus; species Domibacillus indicus_A. The sequence continues at coordinate 90,561 of NZ_JAMBOO010000008.1, forward strand.
CTTCGTTTTCTTTATTTCCGCAAGCTGCCAGCATTAAAACCAAGCCAGCTGCCGCTGCTGTCCATTTTTTCACGTGTATATCCTCCAGAATCGAATGTTTCTTTAATAATATAGTAATCATTCCGATTTGTAAACAGTAATTGTTACGATTTAAAAAAGCACCCACCTTTTGGTGAGTGCCTGCTCGTTATTTCGTTAAAATAATCGGTTCGCCTCTTGTGACAATAACCGTATGTTCAATTTGCGCTACCCGGCTTCCGTCTGGTGTTACAAACGTCCATCCATCTCCTGACTCTTTAATCATATCGGCTTTTTCTGAGACGAACGGTTCAAACGCAATCACCATTCCTTCTTTTAAAAGCGCATTATCCCACGGATCAAAATAGTTTAAAATATGATCCGGTGCTTCATGGAGTGATTTGCCGATCCCATGCCCGGTTAAATTTTTAATGACCTCAAATCCATTGCGGCGCGCTTCATTTGCGACTGCTTTCCCAATTTGGTTTTGCTTTGCGCCTGCTTTGATTTTCATTAAGCCGCGCTCAAAAGCCTGCTCTGCCGTTTGGCATAATTTCGTTAAAACAGGATCGCCCTCGCCTACCACAAAGGAAATACCGGTGTCTGCAAAGTAGCCGTCGAGTGACCCGGAAACGTCAATATTTACAAGGTCTCCTTCTTGAATCACACGGCTTCCGGGGATACCGTGGGCCACTTCGTCATTTACACTAATACACGTAAAGCCCGGAAAATCGTATTCCCCTTTTGGCCCTGAAATCGCACCATGCTGCGCAAACAGGCGGCCGCCCAGTTCATCTATTTCTTTTGTAGTCACGCCTGGTTTTGTAAAAGCGCGCATTTCATCGCGAATCGACGCGACGATTTTTCCGATTTTTTGGAGTGCTTGAATATCTTCATCTGTTTTTACAATCATTAAGTCCATTCCTTCACTTTTAATTTTCCATTACTTATTATAGCAGAATGTTAAGAATCTGTTGAAAATATGTATGGATCATGTTTGATGCACCGATGCAATGTTAAACTAATACTATAAGCCGATACCATCCTGACCGAAGGAGTGATTTCGATGACGAAATGCATCATTTTTGATTTTGACGGTACCCTTTCTGATTCTATTCAAATATTTATAAAGGCATACAATGATTTTGCCGAAAAAGAGGGCTATAATCAAGTTTCAATTGAAGAACTTGATGATTTAAAAAAAATGAGTATTCCTGAGCGCTGCCGCCATTTAAATTTCCCAATGCGCAGCATTCCATTTGCGGCTCCAAAGCTGTACCGCTTTATACGTGAATCAAAGGCCTCTCTTCCGCTGTTCCCAGGCATTAAACAAATGCTTGATGAATTAAGCAGCCGTGGCATTCACATTGCGATCATTTCATCTAATGCATCAGATATTATTAACCACTGCTTAAAATCAAATGGGATTCATTACATTCATGATATCTTTTCTTCTAAGTACATCTTCAGTAAAGATAAAATGATCAAAAAATTATTGAAGCAGTACAATTATTCACGGGAAGAGGTTTTTTATGTAGGCGATGAGCAGCGTGATATTGATGCCTGCATGAAAAGCGGACTACGGGCCGTCTGGGCGTCGTGGGGATACGACCATGAATCTCTCATTTCCGGCGAAGCGTCCAAAGCGGCTGTTCCAGACGATATTGTTGATTTTGCGCTGCGGACATAAAAAAAGTGCGGATCTTTAGTCCGCACTTTTTTAATGAACTGAACTTGCGGTGCTCTGCCTTCTCCCTCTTGCCCAGTGGATGCAGATCAGAAGCGTAACACCGATAATGACAGCTCCAAAAATATAAGGAAGCCCCATATTTACGTCAAACAGGGTACCTGCAAGAGCCGGCCCAATCATATTGCCAATGCTCATGTAGGCGTTGTTCATACCGGCTGCAAATCCCTGCTCACTTCCTGCCATTTTTGAAATGGTTGTGTTAATGGATGGGCGCAGCAGGGAAGCAGCGGTAAAAAACACAGCTGAAATAAGTAAAACGGACGAGAAGCCGGTTGCAAATAAAATACCGAGCATCGAAACCGCTGCAACAACAAGCATCGTATTCATGACGCGAACTTCCCCAAATCGTTCCAGCACACGGTCAAGCACAAACGCCTGAACAATCACACCAATCAAGCCGCCGATTACCATTAAAATTGAAATGTCTGACGGGCTAAAGCCAAACTTTTGATCGGTAAATAAGCTGATGGTAGATTGATAATTAGCCAGTCCAAAAGAGAGTGTAAACATCATAACAAGCAAAATAAAATAAGGCTTTTTCAAAGAAAGCGCAAGCTGTTTCACAAGCGGATCCCGTTTTTTTACAATGGCTTGTACATGTTCTTTCGCTGGTTCACTCAAGAAAAAAGTGGAGATCAGCGCTGCCAGTGCCGCTACCGTACCGGCAATCATAAACGGCGCCCGAAGCCCGAATGCTGCCAGGAAACCGCCGACACCCGGTCCCACTACAAATCCAAATGACATGGCCGCTCCAAGGCGCCCCATCCCTTTTGCCCGCGTTTCAACGGTTGTAATATCCGCCACAAATGCCATCATCGACGGAATCATAAAAGCGCCTCCGATACCGCCAATCACACGGGATGCATATAAAAGAGCAAGGTGATTAGAAAACGCGAATAAGAATTGGGCGGCAGAAAACAGCAGAAGACCAAAAATAATCGATTTCTTTCGTCCGTATCGGTCTGATAAGTCTCCAGCCAGCGGTGAGAATAAAAACTGGGCAAACGCAAACGTTGCAATTAAAAATCCAAACGTTTTTCCGCCGGCCCCAAATTCATGAATAATGGTTGGCATGATCGGAATCACCAGGCCAATTCCTGTCATGACGATAAACATATTCATCATTAAAATCAGCAGTGGAAACTGCTGAATATCTTGTCTTGACATGTACATCCTTCTTTCTTGTCTTAATAAATCGTTTTAGGCATTTTGCTGACTGCCTGTTCAAGCTCTTCAGCCATCGCTTTCATATGCGGCAGGCTTTTCAAATTAAAAAGCATCCCTGTTAGAACGGCGGCACGCGGGTTTACTTCAAGTAATTCTTTTTCTAAAAGCGCGATCGAGTCGAGTGCAAAAGAAGCATCCTGTTCCCCTTCCGCCAGGGCTTTCAGTTTTTTAATAAAATAAAGGGGATGAACACTTTCTGCATACAAACCGTCTTCCTTATCAGAACCGGAGGCTTTAAAAAACGGCTCCGGTTTGTTCTGAAGCATCCAAAGAGCTGAGGCGTTCAACTGCTGAAATAAATGCCGGGCAAGGCGGTCAAAATCGTGCTGGACGTCTTGTTCAATAATTTCTCCTAAGTACGATATCATCATTCCCTTTATGGAAGTGTTCAAATCTGGTGCATATGGAATGATTTCTTCTCCGTAGATAGCAGTAATCTGTCCCTCTGTCCGCTTTCTCAACTGAATACTTTCCTGGCGGACAAAATCGTGTAAAGATGAATCTTCAAGGCCGCGTATTTCTTTTAGCTGCATCATAAAAAATTCCTGAAAGGCATAATAATGCCGCGCTCGAATGGCCATCTCTCGGATAAAATGTTCTTCATGGCTGTCTGACTCGTTTTTCGCCGCTGCAATTTGATCGTGCAGCACCTGATAGTAATACTCGAATATATCGGATAACAGTTCTTCTTTTGATTTAAAGTACGTGTATAAACTTCCCTTTGACAGCCCGCATACATCCGCAATCTGCTGCATGGACGTTTGGTGAAAGCTCGTTGTTGAAAAGAGCCTCATCGCCGTCAGCAGGATTTTTCTTTTTTTTCCATTCATTTTCCACACCAACCGAACAGTTTTTTAATTGACCGCGAAGTCAATCTTAACATAGGCTGTCCCAAAACACACGAAAAATGTTTCGTGGAACGAAATAAATATCAAAAAGATACCCGGACGGTTTGTCCGGGTATCGGGTCACTGCCTGCCTGACTTCAGCAAGTCTCGTATTTCCGTTAAAAGCTCTTCTTCTTTTGTTAAAGAAGGCCGTGCTTCTTCTTCTTTTTTTTCTTTTGTATAAAGCTTATTAAATAATTTAATAAACAAAAAAATGGAAAATGAAATAATAACAAAATCCACAACAGTTTGAATGAAAATACCGTATTTCACCTCAGCCTTGCCAAATGTAAAAGACAAGTCTGAAAAGTCGATTCCGCCAACTAAAAGTCCAACAAGCGGCATGATCACATCAGCCACAAGAGAAGAAACAATTTTACCAAAAGCGGCTCCGAGGATCACCCCGACGGCTAAATCCATCACGTTGCCCCGCATCGCAAATGATTTAAATTCCTTCAGCATGGTCCTCCCTCCTTTCTGCTTCACTGTTTTATATCCTGCAAACAGGCATAAAAAACATTTTAGCAGAAAAGGAGCTTATTTTTCAGCAAGATCGTCTTTTTTCATTTTTTCCCTTCTATTCCATCTTTGCTCGGACTTAAAAAGCTTAATAAATAACGTAATAAAAAAAACTGGGACTGCATAAACCAATACATACAGAAAACCGGCCAGCCATTGCATATTCCCGCCCCCTCTGTTGATTGACTTTCAGTTTTTATATTATATAAGGTTTTTCTGTTTTATTGCAATCTGATTTGAATTTTGCACATAATTAAATAAACACATTGAGAAACTTAAAAAGCTTCACGCTGTGAAGGCGTGAAGCTTTTTAGTTAGGCTTCTTCTTTTTCCGTTACAAGAAGCTGTTCTACAGCGCCTTGTTCCTTTTCGTCTACAACAAAGGAACCATTTGAATAACGGTCCACTTTTTTCAAAGTATGGACAGCCACTTTTACATCCGGTCCTTTTTTCGTCCGTACAAAATAGTCCCGGTCTTCATCAAGCTTTGCTGCACCGACAATACGGTGTGGATTTGTTTTCAACTCACGAAGCAGCACGACGCCGCGCTTGGCGCGTGTTGTCTGCTCGAATTGATCGAGCCCGCCCCGTTTTGCCGATCCGCGGTTTGTAACGGCGATAAACGACGTTTCGTCTCCGCTGTCCGATACAATAACCGCAACGGTATAATCTTCGTCTTTTAAGCTGATTCCTTTTACGCCGGCTGCACGCGGTCCAACCACAGGTACTTCTTCTTCTGGAAACCGCAGGCCATAGCCGTAATGCGTAATCATTAAAATTTCACTGCTGCCGTCTGTAAGTGCCGCTGCACACACTTCATCGTCACCCTTGACATTCATAGCCGTCAACGCCCGTGAATAGCGCTGTACGCTCAACTGCGAAAGCTCTGTACGCTTAATCATGCCGTCTTTTGTGGCCAGCAGCACATATCGCTCGGCAGAAAAATCACGTACAGGAAAAGCTGCCACAATTGATTCATCCTTAAAGCCGCTGACCATACCCGATGCATGCTGGCCGGCGTCTTTCCAGCGAATATCCGGCAGCTCGTGTACCGGTAAATACAAGTAGCTGCCTTTATTTGTGAAAACAAGCAGCACATCTGTTGTATTCATTTCGCGCTTAAATAACAGCCCGTCCGATTCTTTCATGGCCGGAAGCCCGCCAGAAGCGGAATAAGAGCGCGTACCGGTCCGTTTAATGTATCCTTCCCGCGTAACAGAAACGATTACATCCTCACTTGGGATCATCGCTTTTTGATCGATTTTAATTTCCTGGATCTCTGCTTCGATCACCGTGCGGCGCTCGGTCGCATAGATTTTCTTCATGTCTTTCAATTCACGCTTAATAACCGATTCAAGCTTTTTCGCACTTCCTAAAATGGCCTCCAGCTGCTTGATTGTTTTTTCAAGCTCAGCCGACTCTTTTTGAAGCGCGGTAATGTCTGTGTTGGTTAAGCGGTAAAGCTGTAATGTCACGATTGCTTCAGCCTGCGGCTCCGTAAATTCAAATTGATCCATCAAGCGGTGTTTCGCATCCTGTTTATCTTTTGAAGAGCGAATGCAGGCAATCACTTCGTCCAAAATAGACAGTGCTTTGATCAGCCCTGCTACGATATGGTGACGGGCTTTTGCTCTCTCTAAATCATAAGCTGACCGGTTGGTTACCACTTCTTTTCTATGTTCAATATAAGCATCCAGCAGGCGGTGCAGTCCCATCAAAACAGGGCGCTTATTGGCGATTGCAACCATGTTAAAGTTATACGAAATCTGCAGGTCCGTCGCTTTAAATAAATAATTTAAAATCAGCTCTGCATCTGCTTCTTTTTTCAAATCAATCACGACCCGCAATCCGGTACGGTCGGTCTCATCCCGAACCTCGGCGATACTGTCGAGCTTTCGGTCGATGCGTAAATCATCCATTTTCTTTACAAGTGATGCTTTGTTTACTTCATATGGTATTTCTGTAATGACAATCCGCTGACGTCCTCCACGCATATCTTCAATTTCCGTTTTGGCGCGGACAATGATTTTTCCTTTTCCGGTTTTATACGCTTTTTCAATGCCGTCTACACCTTGAATGATCCCGCCGGTTGGAAAATCCGGACCCGGAAGAACAGTCATTAACTCCTCCACTGTGCAATCCGGTTTTTCCATACGCATAATAACAGCGTCAATCACTTCATCAAGGCGGTGAGGAGGAATTTCCGTGGCATATCCTGCTGAGATCCCTGTTGATCCATTCACAAGCAGATTTGGAAATCTTGCCGGCAGCACAACCGGCTCATTGGTTGTTTCATCGAAGTTCGGAATAAAATCAACGGTTCTTTTTTCAATATCTGTCAGCAATTCACCGGCAATCGCTGACAGTCTAGTTTCTGTATACCGCATCGCCGCAGGCGGATCCCCATCGACTGATCCGTTGTTGCCATGCATTTCAATGAGCGGTGTCCGCATTTTCCAGTTTTGACTCAAGCGGACCATTGCATCATACACCGATGTATCACCATGAGGGTGGTAATTACCGATTACGTTCCCGACCGTTTTGGCGGCTTTCCGGAACGGCTTTTGGTGTGTATTCCCCTCTGTATGCATAGAAAACAAAATACGGCGCTGTACCGGTTTGAGTCCATCCCGTGCATCCGGAAGCGCCCGTTCTTGAATAATGTATTTACTATACCGCCCGAATCGGTCGCCAATGACGTCCTCAAGCGGCAAATCTTGAATGTGTTCACTTTCCAATTCGTTATTCCTCCCTGTTGCCAGCCAGCTGCTCATTTTCTAAAAGCGCGGCTTCCTCTTCCAATCCGAACGCGACATTGGATTCGATCCATTTTCTGCGCGGCTCTACTTTATCCCCCATCAAGACGGTTACGCGACGCTCCGCCCGTGCGGCATCATCAATGGTCACCCGGATCAGCGTTCTTGTTTCAGGGTTCATCGTTGTTTCCCATAGCTGGTCGGCATTCATCTCACCAAGACCCTTGTAACGTTGAATGGTGGTTCCTTTGCCCATTTTTTTGAGCAGCGCATCGAGTTCACGCTCAGTCCACACATATTCTGTTACTTCTTTTTTTCCAGTTCCTTTTGATACTTTAAAAAGCGGCGGCATCGCAATGTACACTTTACCGCTATCAATGAGCGGCTTCATATACCGGTAGAAAAACGTAAGCAGCAGCACTTGGATATGAGCGCCGTCCGTATCGGCGTCTGTCATTATCACGACTTTATCATAATTGGCATCATCTACAGCAAAGTCCGGGCCAACACCGGCGCCGATTGCATGAATAATAGTATTGATTTCTTCGTTTTTAAAAATATCTGCGAGTTTTGCTTTTTCTGTGTTAATGACTTTTCCGCGAAGCGGCAGCACTGCTTGAAACTTGCGGTCGCGTCCTTGCTTTGCAGAGCCGCCGGCCGAGTCTCCTTCAACCAGGTACAGCTCATTACGCTCTGGATTGCGCGACTGGGCCGGCGTCAGCTTTCCGGACAGCACCGATTCCCCTTTTTTGCGCTTTTTGCCGTTCCGGGCATCTTCCCGGGCTTTGCGGGCAGCTTCTCTCGCTTGCGCCGCTTTGATTGCTTTTTTGATCAGAAGCGCACTTACATCCTGGTTTTCTTCAAGAAAATACAGCATTTTTTCAGATACGACTTGATCGACTGCCGAGCGGGCTTCCCCGGTTCCAAGCTTTCCTTTTGTCTGCCCTTCAAACTGGAGAAGATGCTCAGGGACGCGCACCGATACGATGGCCGTCAGCCCTTCTCGAATATCCGTTCCTTCAAGGTTTTTATCTTTTTCCTTCAGCAGACCATTCTTACGCGCATATTCATTAAATGTACGCGTCATAGCTGCCCGTGCACCCGCTTCATGTGTACCGCCGTCTTTCGTGCGCACATTGTTGACAAACGACAGCACATTCTCAGAAAAACCATCGTTAAATTGAAAAGCGAATTCTGCTTCGATCTCGTTCTGTGTTCCTTCAAACGATACAACTGGATGAAGCGCATCTTTTTCTTCATTTAAGTATTTAACAAACTCTTCAATCCCGTTCTCAAAAAAGTATTCTTCTTTTTGTTCACGGTCTTTTCGCTTGTCTTCTAACGTAATTTTCAAGCCTTTTAACAAAAATGCTGACTCTCTTAACCGTTCGCTCAGCGTGTCAAATTGAAAAACGGTCGTTGAAAAAATCGTTTCATCCGGCTTGAAATGAATTTGTGTACCGGTTGATTTTGCTTTCCCTTTTTTCTCAAGTGTTGTAACTGGATGGCCGCCTTTTTCAAAACGCTGCTCAAATTGAAAGCCGTCCCGCCAAATTGTAACCGTGAGCGACTCAGACAGGGCATTGACAACAGAAGCCCCTACCCCATGCAGGCCGCCGCTTGTTTTATAGCCGCCTTGTCCAAATTTTCCGCCTGCGTGAAGCACGGTTAAAATCACTTCCGTTGTCGGCTTGCCCGTGCGGTGCATGCCCGTTGGCATTCCGCGCCCGTAGTCACGCACACTGATTGAATTGTCTTTATGGATCGTAACGTTAATCTCGGTTCCATGTCCGCCAAGCGCTTCATCAACCGAGTTGTCAACGATTTCATACACCAAATGGTGAAGCCCACGGCTGTCTGTCGACCCTATATACATTCCAGGGCGCTTTCGAACCGCTTCAAGTCCCTCAAGAACCTGGATGGAGTCTTCATTGTAAGTTGATTGTTTTGTTGCATCCGCCATGAACTAAATCTCCTCTCTTTCCAACACCCGTACATAAAACGTATGTTCTTAACTATCATATCATAAAAAGCGGCCGTTCACCAATCTCTTTGCTGATTCCGTTTTAAAGAGTACGTTACTTTTCCTCGAGAATCAACCGAAATAATTTTACCGCCGCCGTAACCCTCGTGGTAAAATGAATGAGAATGTCATGCACATGATTATACAACACAAAAAGGGAGAATGAGAAATTGATTCCAGCACTTGTACTTGTTATCGCCTACTTACTGGGCTCGATTCCTTCTGGTTTAATTGCGGGAAAAGCATTTTTCGGCATAGATATACGGGAGCATGGAAGCGGGAATTTGGGCGCAACCAATTCGTTTCGCGTTCTCGGAAAAAAAGCCGGCGCTTTTGTGACAGCGGCAGATATTTTAAAAGGAACAGCCGCTGCCTCTATTCCGATTATGTTTGATGATACAGGGGTTCATGCCCTTTTAGCCGGCCTTGCCGCAGTGATCGGACACATCTTTCCCGTATTTGCCGGATTTCGCGGCGGCAAAGCAGTCGCCACATCAGCGGGTGTGCTCCTTGCGTACGAACCGCTTTTTTTCCTGCTCTTAATCGCGATCTTTTTAGTTGTTCTGCTGACCACAAAGTATGTGTCTGTCGCATCCGTAACCGCTGCTCTAGCTGCCTTTATTTATGCGGTCGTCCACACTTTTTATACGCAGGACATCCCATTTTTAGCGGTTGTGACCGCTCTGGCTTTTTTCGTTGTTTACCGGCACCGGGCAAACATGACACGCCTTCGTAATGGGACAGAGCCTAAAATTCCATTAGGCGGGCGCAAATAAAAAACGGCTTGACTGTTGAAGTCAAGCCGTTTTTTGCGGAAATAATTCAAAAACAGCGAACTATTTTGAGTCCTTCTCTTTCCATGCTACACTATGAAAAAAGAATGGAGTGGTAACAGTGAACATCGATATAACAAACGAAGCCTTAAATTGGTTTAAGGAAGAAATGCAGGCGGCAGAGGGAGATACCGTCCGCTTTTATGTACGGTACGGCGGCTCAAGCCCTCTTCATGAAGGGTTCTCACTTGGCATGACAAAAGACGAGCCACTTGAACCAGCCGTAACCGTTTCTCATGAAGGTGTGACCTATTTTGTTGAAGAAAAAGATGTCTGGTACTTTGACGGCCACCATTTAAAAGTCACTTATGATGAAAAGCTGCAGGAGCCTGCTTTTGAGTACATAAAAGATTCCGCTGCTAAAGATTAAATCGTTTAATATGGTCAAACAGTTTTTCATTTTTTAAGACAACCAGCTGCTTTTCGCCAAGCAGATCGAAATGAGGCCGGGATGGATTTCGCATATCGATCCATTCCGGTTTTAACCCGTACTTTCTTCCCCACTCCGCCAATTTCTCAGCATCGGTACAGCCTGCTTTTGTTACGGTCCGGCAATCCGGGAACCGATCATCCTTCCAATAGTGGGTTAAAAAGGCCACTTTGCCCCGTGCAATCTCCTCTTTCCAATTTTCCACTTCTTCCCGCTTCACTCCGAATGCCATTATTTTTCCTTCTTTTCTTTTTCATACACTTCATGCCACTCGGGAAAAGCTTTTTTAAATTTGACCGGGCGGAATGTTTCCTTGTCTACGACGGTATGTACGCTTGAGCCGGTTACACAAACGTCGCCTGCTTCGTTCACAATTTCGTAGCCGTATGTCGTGCGGATGCCTGTATGTGATTGGATCCATGTTCGAACAAGCGCCCTCTCTCCGTAACGAAACGGCCGCTTATAGGAAAGCTGGATATCGGTTACCGGGGAAACAAATCCCGCTCTTTCCATATCAGCATAATGAAAGCCTAAATCTTTAATGAGCTGGGTTCGTCCAATTTCAAACCAAACAACATACTGGCCATGATACACAACCTGCATGGCATCAGTTTCTGCATATCGGACTTCTACTTGTGCTTCTGAAATAAACAAAATCAAAACTCCTTTAACAAAATCAAATTCTTTACCTATTTTACCATGTTTTGAACGGGCGTTTATTCATTTTGCTTTTATGGGTACAGACAAAGAACACGTAAACAAGTTCTTCTGCGTCATACAGTGTTTAAATCCTGTTTAACGGCGATGAAGAGATCCACCCTCCCTTCCTCCCAAGTCTTGACTAAAGACGCGGCGGAAGGGAAAAGATACAGCCTGACAGCGGGATGCAGGTGTCCTGGCAAAGCATCGGCCGTTTTCATATGCATGTTTCCAGTAAAAGTGACCATGCCGGCGTCGAGCCCGAGCTTGCCCGGAGTGCTATTGAAGAAATCGCTCGTAAAGTGATTAAGGCCCAGCAGTTAGGCGATCATTCAAATGGGCCGTCTGTCGATATCGGATTAATCGAAGGCAGAACGTCTGCCCATGAAAAAATGATGGCTTCCGTCCGGCTTTTAAAAGAAGCAAAAGAAACCAGCAGGCATATTGTACTGGACATTCACGATGAGTATACAGGCAGCGCCTCAGACGCTTTTTTACTGCAGACAAGGGCACTCCAGCAACCGATGGAATGGAGCCTGTCGGTGAATTTTCACATAGTGAAACCGATGAGTATCCCTTGACCGATTCACTGGTAGAGCGGACTGTTTTACTTGTATAAACGATTGAACGATTATCTCAAACTGACGGAGGATAACCCTATGACAATAGATCACATTTGGAAAAATCAACGAAATCATGCGCACAAGCAGCGCGCTCACGGATCGAAAGGAATGACAGCGAGCGCCACTGAAGAATCGTCCCTTATTGGTGCAGATGTGTTAGCGAAAGGCGGGAACGCCATGGATGCCCTGGTGGCTATGCAGTTCGCTTTGGCCGTATCTGAACCGTTTAACACAGGGCTTGCAGCCAGCGGCTTTATTCTTTATTACGATGCCGAAACAAAAAAAACGTCCGTTGTAAACGGACACTCGATTTCACCGAAAAGAGCGCATAAAAATGTTTTTGTAGATGAGCACCAGGATGTGATTCCATTTTTAAAGCGCTCCACCCCTGGTACGGCTGTAGCGGTTCCCGGCCTTTTAAGGGGAATAGAAAAAGCGTTGAATGAATTTGGAACCATGTCCTGGCAGGATGTAATTGCCCCAGCCATTGATTTGTCCGAAAAAGGAGTTCGTGTGAATTTAACCTGGAATACAGGGCTGCAGCGCTTCAGCGACCGGCTTGGGGAGAAAGCGAAAGACTTTTTTTATCCAAACGGCGTGCCGCTTACTGAAGGGGAAATTGTCGTGAACGAAGACTTAACGAAAACACTTAAAATTCTGCAAAATCATGGGGCAGATGCTTTTTACAAAGGAGAAATTGCCGATAAAATTGTCCAAACCGTTCAAGAGTTTGACGGTTTTATGGAAAAAGACGACTTGGCCGCTTATGAAGCAACTGTGTCTGAAGCGATCACCGGCACTTATAAGGATTATACGGTTACAGTTCCTGCTCCGCCAAATGGAGGCGGCTTTGCTCTTCTTTATATGCTCAAACTGCTTGAAAAGCTGGATATCGGCCAATATGGCCTTCGTTCGTGGGAAAAATATTATCTTCTTGCTGAAGTAATGCGCATTATGACGGCTGATAAGCTTGCGTTTATGGGTGATCCTGCTTTTTACGATATCCCGTTAAAGGGTCTGTTAACAGAGGAATATTTAGAGGAGCGATTGAAGCTGGTAAACTTTAAATTCCGGAATGAAGACGTAACAGAAGGCAATCCGTGGCCGTATGATGAAAAAAAACCTCATGATAAAAACGCCAGTACAACAGATCCTGGACCCGATACCACTCACTTTATAGCTGTAGATGAAAAAGGTAACATCGCTGCCTGTACCTCTTCGTTAGAGCACTTCTTCGGCTCTGGTATTATGGTGCCCGGCTGCGGATTTTTATTAAATAATGATATGACTGATTTTGATCCGGATCCAGCCGGTTTAAATTCCGTTGAACCTGGCAAATATCCGGTCAGCATGAAGACGCCGACGATTGTTTTTAAGGATGGCGAACCGATTTTAACACTTGGCTCACCCGGCGGGCCAACCATTCCAGCATCCGTTTTACAGACGATGATCCATGTGCTTGATTTTGGGCTTGATTTAAAAGAAGCGATTGAAGAACCCCGCATCTATAACGGCACAGGACCGCTTATTTGGCAGGAAGAAGGCATCCCGGAAGAAGCAAAACAGACGCTTGAGAGCATGAACTATCAGTTTGATTCCATTGCGCTGTCTATAGGAAACGTTCAAGCAATTTTACTAAACCCCAAGACGGGTGAACGTATTGGCGGCAGTGATTCCTCTCGTCCAGGAATTCCCGCTTCCCAGGACCCTGAATAAAAAAATTTCCGGCGTATCAGCCGGAAATTTTTTTGTGGCAAGAAAACAGCTGAAAAACCGCTAAGCGCAGCCGGTTTGCACAATACCGTTTTGCTTATCTATACTTGTCCGGCTACCTGGGCAGATTCAAATGTAGCCATTTCCTTAAGCATTAAAACCGCTGATTGAAGAATCGGAAAAGCAACAGCGGCACCTGACCCTTCTCCCAGTCTCATTTGAAAATCAAGAAGCGGTTCTTTTCCTAATAATTCAAGAATAGCGGAATGGCCGGGTTCAACCGAGCGGTGAGCCATGATCATATAATCCTTTACATTGTTTGATATTTTCGATGCAGCAAGTGCCGCCGTCGCTGCAATAAAACCATCTACAAGAATCGGCGTTCTATTCGCTGCGGAAGCAAGCATTGCCCCTGTCATACCGCAGATCTCCAATCCTCCTACTTTCGCTAATACGTCAATTGGATCTTCTGCATTCGGCTTTCTTCTTTCAAGTGCCAGGCGGATCACCTGTTTTTTATGTTCTCTTTCGTTCTCTTTAATTCCGGTGCCTGCACCTGTCAGCTTTTCGATGCTGATCCCGCTGAGCGCGGCGGTAACCGCACTGCTTGCGGTCGTATTACCGATCCCCATCTCTCCAAGGATCAGACATTTAACGCCGCCGCGAATCATTGCTACTGCCTGCTGATAGCCTGTTTCGATTGCTTTGACCGCTTCATCCCGGCTCATCGCGTTTTCGTTTAAAAAGTTAGCTGTGCCGTATTTAATCTTCTTGTTTACCAGCTTCTCCTCTTTCATATCTCCTGCTATTCCGATATCCACTACACACATTTTGGCTCCAATGGATTTACTGAAAACATTGATAGCCGCTCCCCCGTTTAAAAAATTGCGTACCATTTGCCTCGTCACTTCCTGCGGAAAAGCAGACACCCCTTCAGATACGACTCCATGATCGGCAGCAAATACAATCACACCCGGCGGTGAAACAACAGGAAATGATTCTCCCGTCATTTTAGCCAGCTCAACAGCCAGTTCTTCCAGCCTGCCGAGGCTGTTTTTCGGTTTGGTCAGCGTATCTGCATACTGCTGAGCCAATTCTCCCGCTCTTTCGTCCAGGCTTGGTATATGTATAGCCATTATCTTGCTTTCCATCAATCCAAAAACATCCTTTCTCCTTTTTATCTGCATACAGCTCCAACAAAAATCCGCTAGCAGCTGGAAACAGCATTGCCACATTTATTTTACAATGTATGGTGGAGACCAATAAAAAAGCCGGCTCCTGATTGGAACCGGCTGCATTCAAATATTAGTTGCCTGCTTTAACACTTTGCAATTTGCCGCGAAGGACCATCTGCAAAATACCGCCATGACGGTAGTAGTCAACATCTACTTCAGAATCAAAACGAACAAGCGCTTCAAATTCTGTTTTCTTGCCTTCTTTATTTATAGCAGTTACTTTAACGATTTCGCGTGGTTTTACACTGTCTGTAATCGCCACTTCGAATGTTTCTTCTCCTGTTAAGCCAAGAGTATCAGCATTCTCGCCTTTTTTGAATTGAAGCGGAAGCACACCCATCATGACAAGGTTGGAACGGTGAATACGCTCATAGCTTTCTGCGATAACTGTTTTTACGCCAAGAAGGTTTGTACCTTTTGCTGCCCAGTCACGTGAAGAGCCCATGCCGTAGTCTTTGCCTGCCAATACAACAAGGCCTGTTCCCTGCTCCTGATACTTCATGCAAGCATCATAAATCGGCATTACTTCGCCTGTCGGCCAGAATGTTGTGTATCCGCCTTCTGTGCCTGGTGCAATCTGGTTGCGAATACGGATGTTCGCAAATGTACCGCGCATCATGACTTCGTGGTTTCCACGGCGTGAACCGTAAGAGTTGAAGTTGCGAGGCTCTACGCCTTTTTCACGCAAGTATTTGCCTGCTGGTGTATCTTTGCCGATTGCACCTGCTGGTGAAATGTGGTCTGTCGTAACCGAGTCACCGAATTTACCCATCACGCGAAGGCCAGCAAGTGCCTGGATCGGCTCTGGATTTGGTGAAAGATTTTCAAAGAATGTTGGATTCGCAATGTATGTGGATTCAGAATCCCAGCTGTAAAGAGCATCATCGTTCGTTTGGATTTGATTCCATTTTGCATTGCTGTTAAATACTTGATCGTATTCTTTGCGGAACAATTCAGGTGTTACAGTGCGTTGTACCGCTTCTTTTACTTCTGCTGTACCCGGCCAAATGTCTTTAAAGAATACATCTTGTCCGTCTTTTCCTTTGCCAATCGGATCTTTTTGAAGATCGATGTTTACGTTGCCTGCAAGCGCATAAGCCACAACAAGCGGCGGAGACGCAAGGTAGTTTCCTTTTACAAGCGGATGAATACGTCCTTCAAAGTTACGGTTTCCTGAAAGAACAGACGTGACAAGAAGGTCGGAATCAATAATCGCTTTTTCAATTTCTTCTTTCATTGGACCTGAGTTTCCGATACATGTTGTGCAGCCATAGCCGACAACGTTGAAGCCGATTTTCTCCATGTATGGAAGAAGTCCGGAATCACGCAGGTAGCCTGTTACAACTTTTGAACCTGGCGCCAATGAAGTTTTTACATACTTCGGCACTTCAAGACCAAGTTCAACCGCTTTTTTCGCAACTAGACCTGCTGCCAGAAGAACATATGGGTTTGATGTATTTGTACAAGATGTGATCGCTGCAATACCGATCGCCCCTGTTTTCATTTCTGCTGTTGTGCCATCTGCAAATGTAACGGTTGCTGTACGGTCAAGCTCTTCTTTAGTTAAGCCAAAACCGTGGTTGCCTTGCGGCGCACTTACAGCTTCCTGGAATGATTTTTGCATTTGAGAAAGCGGAATTAAGTCCTGCGGACGTTTTGGTCCAGACAAGTTTGGCTCAATTTGGGCCAAGTCTAGCTCTACTACTTGTGTGTAAACAGGATCTTCGCTCGCTGGCGTAAAGAACATGTCGTTTTCTTTCAAGTACTGCTCAACGACTTGAATGTGTGCTTCATCACGTCCAGTTAAACGCATGTAATCAAGCGCTTCTGAATCCACTGGGAAGAATCCGCATGTTGCACCGTATTCTGGAGCCATGTTTGCAATCGTTGCACGATCCGCAAGCGGAAGCGTAGCAACACCTGCACCGAAGAATTCAACGAACTTACCAACTACGCCTGTTTGACGAAGCACTTGTGTTACTTTTAGTGCAAGGTCTGTCGCTGTAGCGCCGTCTGGAAGCTCACCTGTTAGTTTTACACCTACAACCTCAGGAATTGGGAAGTAAGATGGCTGTCCAAGCATACCTGCTTCTGCTTCAATTCCTCCAACGCCCCAGCCAAGTACACCGATACCATTGATCATCGTTGTATGCGAGTCAGTTCCAACCAATGAATCAGGGTATGTTTCAAATTCACCGTTTTCTCCTTCTACTGCATGAACAACGCTTGCGAGGTACTCAAGGTTTACCTGGTGGACGATACCAGTTGCCGGCGGAACCGCACGATAGTTATCAAATGCTTTTTGAGCCCAGCTTAAAAACTCATAACGTTCTGCGTTACGATCAAACTCAAGCTCCATATTGCGCTCAAGTGCTTCTTGTGTACCGTAAGCATCTACTTGAACAGAGTGGTCGATAACAAGATCAACTGGAATCTCAGGATTGATCACTTGTGGATCGCCGCCGATATCTGCCATTGCTTTACGAAGAGATGCCAGGTCAACAACAACCGGTACACCTGTAAAGTCCTGCAGGATAACACGGGATGGCTTAAATGGAACTTCTGCTTCTGCATCCGCATCTGCGCCCCATTTAGCCAGGTTTTCAACATGTTCTTTTGTAATGACATAACCATCAAATTGACGAAGAACAGATTCAAGTAATACTTTAATTGAGTAAGGAAGACGGGATACGTTTCCGATACCTGCTTCCTGAAGTGCTGCCAGACGGTAGTAGTTATAGCGCTTACCGTTTAAGTCAAAGCTCGCACGGGCGTTAAAAACATCAGTAGTCGCCATTTTGGTTCCCCCTCTTAACTAGTTGAATATGTACTAAAACGATTGGAAAATAAATTTTTTATTTTTTCTAATTTTCCACCCCTTTTATCTTAGTACATTCATTAACATAAGTAAATAAAAAGAAATTTATTGCTTCCGATAAGAAAAACAAATCACTTAAAAAATGACTTTTGCCTTGTCTTTTTAAAGTATCCCCTATCCAGCCGCGTTTTTTCAAGAAACAAATAGTCATATTCCCAGTCGGGCTCGGGCACATACATATGCTTAAAATTCATTCCCTAAATGATGCTCAGTACCCAACGCTGATGGTCTGCATTCGCTGTCCGGTCGAGTGTTTACACATTGTTTTGCTTTTTTATTTTCCAAAATCATTCCCGGAGTTTTTAGTTTGAACTTATCAATCTCATACAGTTTGCATGTATAATGAGGCCGGGCAAGCTCTTCTGCCAGCTTTTCACCTTCTACATTAATCTTTCTGGGAAAAACGAAAAACATGTGCCATCATCCCTGTTTCTCCCGCTTCATTTAACATATCACTATTACCCCATTTTTGTTTGGTTAAACTGGCAGCTGTTTCTAAATACCGCGTTTTGAAAAACGGGTCTGCGGGTAAAATTAGTTATACGCAGGCGCCCAAGCGGCAGCTTCTGTAAGAAGGAGGATTTTCGTATGTATACTAGCAATGTAAATAAAAAACAAAAAAGCGGCGGACTTGGCTATCTTTTAGTAGGGGCAGGAGCAGCAGTATGGTGGCTGTCCAAAGAAGAAAATCGTTCCAAATTAGACAGCTTGATTTCCCAGGCGAAGCAAAAGTTAAGCAGCTCTCCGTCTTCTAACGAGTCATCTCCGATTCAAAAAGCAGGCGATTCACACTCAATTGACGTCCCTGATCATAAAATGGTTGGAGAAGGATCCCAATTTGCTGTTGATTACTACAACAAAAAACAAAAATGAGCTGTTTAATTTGTTTCATTTCAATGAAAAGAGTTGATTTGCCAACGTTCCTACGAGGGTAGATTATTTTTTGCTTTGTAGTCTCTCCCACTGTTCCCCCAGTACTTCCGGGGAACAGTGGGGGAGACTTTAAATTTAGGGCAGACGCTCTAAAAAGGTTCTTATCTGAGACCCTTTTATTTTTCTTCTATGGATCTCTTGACCAACCTTCGCGGCTTTTTAATGTACCAAGTTTTAAATCATGCTTTTCCGCTAATGCAGCAAGCGTGATTTGATTGTTTTCCATTCTGATCTGATATCATCCCAATTCGCCACTTCACATCACCACTTGTTTTTAGGCAAAGAAAAAAGCATCCCGCAGGCTGCTTCCTTCCACTCTGTATTCAGCTAATTACTTCCTCGAAAACTACTTTTAGATATTCATCAAACTTATGTTCATTAAAGAATCCACCTTCGTGACATACCCAATTACCTTCGGATACTAAGGGAGATATAATATCAATTCGCTGTCGGTCTTCCCCAATAATCTTAAAAACCTCAATAGAGTTTTTATCTCTTTTGAACCCAAGAACATGCCCTTGGATTCTTATTTCCGAGAAAAGTTCATCTTCTGGATAATCACTATATACTTGGATATCTCCATAAGTTGCTGGTATAAAGTCCTCTACGCTTTCACCAAACTTTTCGACGCGATCATTGATAAAAGATACAGCACGATCTGTTAACTCTTTTCTTTTTACATCATTTGCATACTGATCTCTTAAACTCGCTACGAATCGACTTTCAAAACTCATACAAACACCTCCCCTAGTTTATTATCATTATTTCGACAAAAGGAGATATTTTCCTGCATTAAACATATCTGATTCGGTGAAATGGCTGATCAGGCGAGGTGATCTCTTGGAAACAAAACAGGAGATCGATTTAAGCGTGGTTTACAACATTAAAGTATCCTGGTATTAAAAGCGGCCTTTGCGACAACGCTTATTTTAAGAGTTCCATCAAAATATGGCCTTTCTTTGAATCCCTAACTGTGGCGTGAAGAAACTGATTAAACCCGGCCAACTGGCAGGGTTTAATTATAGCTGCAATTTTATTGAGTCAATCACATCCTTCGTTAACTATCGCACCCTCTAGTTAACGAAAAATAATTACATTTATTTTCACATAAAATGTAATGGAATAAAAAAGAGTAACCGGTGCAGGCTGCTTCATGATGAAAATAGCTTTATAGCTTTTTAAAAAGGCATTTTACACTTATCTCTCATAAAATTCTCTTTCCATCATTTTCAGCTTTCTTTTCATCTCTCGAATATCTTCTTTCATCTCTCGAAGATCATCTTCCATCCGTTTAAGCTCGTCTTCCATCCGTTCACGCCGACTTCTCCGGTCGCGGTTACTGCAGTTAGAGCACATATCATAATACTCTCCTTTCATTTTTTATTGTCTTACACCATTAGAATATGAAAAAATGCTAGACGTGCTTGGGAGATTATCCACAATTTAAGTTGTAAGTAAAAGAAAAAAGAGGACTGACTAAAAACTTGCAAAGATCGCATTTAAGCACAAAAGAGATTTAGTCCTAAAAATCAAATACCGAAAAGCAAACTGGGCTTCCCTTCACTTCTGCATGCCGGCTTTTATGCTTGAAAAACGGTTGGCCGCCAGTAAAGCTGTAGCGGCCATTTAATGTTGAGTATGCTTTCTCGGAAGAGCGTCTTGCTCTATGGGAGATTCCTCAATCGATTCGTCTTCAGACTACAGTAACTTTGCCTGATCTATATCTTTATAATCAATAGTGCCGTTTCATCCTAAGAAACATAACAGCTTGGTACTCTATCTCCGTTCGGAAATGAAAACTTTGACGATAGAGGTGTATTGCTTCAGACAAATAATTCACCATAATTTATATGAACTAATTAAGTATACCTCCGAATAATAGAGTGCTGTTTTTAAACCGGAAAGATACCTAACAAAGATTAAATTTGCAAACAGTGGTAATATTAAGATTAAGGATTCATCCTATAGGCAAAATTTCTAAAAGTGGCTTGGAAGAAAGGTGTCACCTTTTGTCTAAAAATAGATTTAAAAGGAGCGTTTGTAAATGAAAACAATGACTAAACTCACTTTCGCCAATAGCCAAAAAGAGCTGGATCATAAAATTGAACTAATTACACAAGACCATGAACAACGAAATCCTGAATGCAATGTTCAGATTTCTTACTTAGACCCGGAATTAGATGATATCCATTTTTTAAAGAACCAAACCACACAATTATTAATTGGAATACGAATAGTTGAAAAAGCAGATGACAATAAATAAGCAGTATTAAACATGTTTATTTTGAAAAAAGAGGTGTAAAAGTATGGCAAGCAAAAACAAGTATAATACTGGAGAAACAGTGAAAATAAAAATAACAGATGAATTAGTAACCATAAATAAATGGCATTATGTACAAAACATGAAGCAATACTCTTATACCGTAAAAGAGCATCCATTAACTTTTTATTTCGAAGATGAATTTTACTGTCATAACTAAATTAATCAATGCGGTTGGTCAAATCACAGCTAAGTCGACTCTAGCAAAGAAACATTCAGGAACATGCATTGAGCCTTGAAAAAAGGATCCAGACGGCGTGAAAAAAAGCCACCTAGCTTATGATAATAAATATGAACGTGATAAAAGCCGTTACTTTTGTGATAGAAGTTAAAAATTTCTTTCTCAACCAGCCTGTCCCTTTTTAAGACAGGTTTTTTATTTTACACTATAAAGGAACGTATATTCTAAAAACTTTATTTGTCCGCAAACCCAATCCACTTCAGACAATTTGAGGACGTGACCGAGAACCCCCTTATCCCCTCAGAATTGCGTCTGTTTCTGGTCGGAGCTAGAGGCCCAAGAGAGAACATAACTAACTATATTCTACCCCTCCTCCCGGGTTATACAGGGATCCATAGAGGACAGGCTCCAGGTCTTACATGGAATGACGTTGATGTAAAGAACAAAAATAGTCCATATAAAACGGACAAGAGATACGTACGGGTCTCGTCCACCCAAAACAAAAAATAGTTATCGGACTGTTTTGATAGATGATATTGTTTTTCAGCAGCTGGAAAAGTATAAAAGATGGTGTAAAGAAACGAAGCTAAAAAATGGGACATGATTAATAGACGATGATTATATTTTTATCTCTCACCAAGGTGGTACTCCAACCGGACCTGTGACCGTTTTATACTCTTTTGAACGGCTGCATCAACAAACGGGTGTAAAGCGAATTACCCCACACGGGTTACGTCATACTCACGCGCCGATCTTAATAGCCAGAAAGTGCCGGTAAACGTCATAGCTGCTCGTTTAGGGAATACGCCCGAAATGATCCTCTCTACTTACACTGTTCATCATACCTGCAGTCTGTTTTCATGATGGCTGCTCCTTATGGGCAAATCAAAAAAGGGCATAAACAGGACACTGTTTCGCGTCTGTTTAGTGCCCTCTGCTTTTACAAGGCGGCAATTAAAAAACGTGTTTAATGTACTTCAAGCTTAAACCGTTCATCCTTTGCTTCATTGTGCCCTTCCTTAAATAACGGCGGTGTGTTTGAAGAAGACTTTGAGGATTTTATCCCATTTTCAGATAAGGTGTCTAATATTTTTTGAATATCCTCTTTCGTGGCAGGAGCCTTGCCTGGTTTTACGGTAATTGAAAATAAGCAGTTCCCTGGATTTAGGAAACCACATTTGAATTTTCATAAGCAAAACAATCCCTATAACAAATAAAGTACCGCCATAAAGCGCCTGCCATTCTGTTTTTAATGCTACCGGACGGATGATGGCCGTACCAGCTGCAATCCTCATAACAGCTTCTGCAACGGTCATAGGCGATGATTTTGAGATTTACTGCTTTTTCAGGCCCATTAAACAAAGCATTGATCGCCAAAACAAGCAAATAAGAACAGCAAAAAGCCGCCGGAAATCCGGCGGCTTTTACTGTTCTCTTTTTGTGTATTCGCCAACATAATATAAAATGTCAGATACATACTGGTCACTTTGATTATAAGCGAAGATCGCCCGTTTCATATCACCATCGGCAGCACCGTTTTCACTTAAATAATGGGCAGCACTGTAGATTGCATCTTCCACATTGAAAGGATCTGCTTTCCCATCTCCATTGGCGTCCACCCCGTATCCGCCATATTTTGCAATGACAGCCGGGTCTGTTTTTTCCTCTTCCGGGATATTACCCTTACCGAGGCCGCTGCAAGTCGGGTGCTCCCATCCTACAAACGTGCACGGCATAAACTGCATCGGACCTTCCGCGCCTGCTGGAGAAATCATTGGATCCATCGTTGAAAATTTTGTTTCTACACGGTGGTGAGCAGCAAGAAGCTCCCACGGAATTCCATACTCTTCAGCTGCCGCTTTATAGATCGGCATGTACTCTTCTGGAATCGACTTAGACTGCAGAAATTTCGGCGCTTTGTCTGTTATTGAAAAAACGGCCATTAAGAGAAAAGCGGCCAGCAAGAATGGAATCGCCAAACAGCCATACGCCCGTTTTTTCAATCTTCTTCTTTTTTTTGCCATGATCGTTAAACTCCTTAAATGCTCTTGCTTAACTCATCATAGAAAAGACCGAACAAAACTTCAAGCAAAAACAAATCTCTCTTCTATGAAGAAGAGAGATTTGTTTTTCTTTATAAGTTCAGAAGACACCCATCTATTTTCCTTATTCCTGCAGCCTTTCTTCCACCAAACGGAATGATCATTTCATTTCTCCGCTGCATTGTCATGAGCGAGCGGCCAGGAGAACGTTCTATCAAGTAATGGAACTTCCTGAAAGCATGTCGCCTGCATCAAGCTGTTTAAGCCCCGGCGTTTTAGCTGCGGCTTCTGCTGCTTTTTCCCGAAGCTTTAATTCTTCGTTTTTCAAGTCCGCCAGCGATTTTGAAGCTTCTGCTTCCGCTTTTCGAAGACGGCTGCTTTCAAACTGCCAGCCGTTTGCCGTTGCGCGTGCTGTTGTCAGCTCCGCAATCAAATCTGCTTCATAGTATGGATACTTTTCCATCACTTCGTCTGCCATTTTCTCATAGGATGCTTGCAGCTTTTTCTCGAGCGTGTTTTTTTCGGTCTGCCAGTACGTGTTTGACAACCAAGCGCCGGCAGCAGATAAAACACCTCTTTTTTCCCTATTTGTATCTATTTTTTCTGTTACCCGAATCAACTTTTCTCTAAGCCGTGTATTAGATATGCTCACATCTCCAAGAAAAGGGCGGGCGGCATCGGTTTTCAAAAGTACTATAAGCCGCTCTCTTAAGTTTTGGTAAACGGCTTCAGCTCTTTTTTCTGAGCTTTCAGCCAAAGCCAGCTCCTGCTGAATGTGCAAAATATGCTTTTCTTCTTTTTGCTGCTCAAGCTTCAACTCATTAATCTGCCTGAACAGCAGCAAATAAGCAGACTCTCTTGTAACCCATTCTGATGACAGAACCGATTCATCATTTGCTTGAGCGCTTTCATCTGATGTATACAAAATCAGCATCGCCGCAGGCAGCAGCCAGCTTCCCGAAAACAATGTTTTCAGCGCTGCTTCCGTTGTAAATAGGGCATCCGGGTGAAGAATCCACATTTCTTTTGGAAAGCCCGGCGGCACTTCCTTTTGAATCGGAGAAAGGATCTCGCCATACATGAATAAACCAGAGCGAATGCCCATTTCGAATAGGAGCGGTCCTATGCCGATCCCCTGCTTGATCTCTTCAAAAGAAGCATTGCGGTGTATATGTAAATGCTCGAAAATCTGCACTTTTTTAAAATCCGGAAGTTCTTCCCAATAACGGCGGATATTTGCTTGAAAAGACTCTTTCCCTTCTTCCGCTTTTTCATTTTTTAAAAAGCGCTCAAACAACTGGACATATTCGTAATGAAGTATAAATTCAAGCTTGCTGGAAATAAAAGAAGCTTCAAATTGTGCTTCCACCGCTTTATTTTTTTTCGCTCTTCTTTCAAACCATTTATTCTCAATTTCCGCACTGCGCGCGGTTACTTTTTCTCTTTCATTTAAGCGTGCAGCCGGCAGTTTCAGCAGCTTGGCTAATGCCAGAAACACATCAAGCTGAAGTACTTGATCCGGAATCTCATTTCTTTTTTTTATTTCAGCTGCAATGGCTCCAAAATAAGGAGCAGTTTCTTCTTTAGAAAAACGGCTTTTTGCTTTTAATGCCAGCAGTTCTTTTGCCTGCATAGAATGCAAAATCGCGTGAATCATCCGAAGCTTCGGACCTGTCACATTTGCTACCGCTTTGTCGATCGGCTTTAACTCTGTCATGTTGATCCGCTCCATTTACTCCTTTTTTTCTGATTTTACACGAAAAAAGTATGGAAAGAAAATGAAACCCTTTCTTTCTTATCGCGCTCGTTGTTTTAAAAGTATATCTTTTTTCCTTTTTATAGTTGCTAATTGTCTGCCATTTTTTTAGAATAAAGATACAATTCTGATTTGTAAGCGATTCCAGAATTGAAAACGGCCTAGGGGAGGGCTTTTATGGAACAGAAAGTAGAACGCGTTTTACAGCCGCAAAAAAACTACGATTATGAGAAAATTGCGGCCAGTCCGGAATTCAAGTCACTGATCCGCAAGAAAAACAAGTTTTTACTGCCCGTTACCATCTTTTTCTTACTGTTTTATTTTTCATTGCCCCTTTTAACTTCTTTTTCAACCGTACTGAACAAACCGGCGGTTGGCGACATCTCATGGGTATGGGTACTGGCTCTGGCACAGTTTATTATGACCTGGACGCTTTGTATGGTGTATGTTAAAAAAGCGAACGGATTTGATGCCGATGCAGAGAGCATTGTAAACCGTCACAACGATACGAAAGGAAGTGACCGCCCGTGAGTATGGTAGGGCTTTTTTTCTTCGTTGCCATTGTGGGCCTGACTCTGTATGTGACGTATCTGGCTTCCAAGCGGACAAACTCCGCCAGTGAGTTTTACACGGCTGGGGGCGGGCTGACCGGCTGGCAGAATGGCATTGCCATTGCAGGTGATTACTTATCGGCTGCTTCATTTCTTGGTATTGCCGGTGCCATCGCCTTAAATGGCTTTGATGGCTTTTTTTACAGTATCGGCTATCTGGTCGCGTATCTCGTTGTCCTGTATATTGTAGCTGAACCGCTTCGCAACTTAGGCAAATACACCCTTGCCGATATGATTACAGCCCGTTTTAATCAGCAGAAAATTCGCGGAGCTGCGGCCATTTCTACTTTAACCATTGTTCTTTTTTATATGATTGCCCAGCTTGTTGGAGCAGGTGCATTAATTCAGCTTTTGCTTGGCATTGATTACTGGGTGGCTGTTTTGCTTGTCGGCATTATGATGACCACATACGTGCTTTGGGGCGGTATGGCGGCTACCAGCTGGGTGCAAATCATCAAAGCGGTTCTTCTGATGATCGGTACGGTTTTGATTTCGTTTCTTGTTTTATTAAAGTTTGATTTTAATATTATGAAAATGTTTACCGATATGAAATCCCTTACGCCCGCGGGTGAAGCATACTTGAATCCAGGCGTAAAATACACAAATGGGCTGGATACGATGTCCATGATGATTGCCCTTGTGTTTGGAACGGCTGGCCTGCCACATATTCTAATGCGCTTTTTCACCGTGAAAGATGCCCAAACAGCGCGCAGTTCCGTTGTTTATGCTACCTGGATTGTTGGAATCTTTTATATTTTAACGATTTTCCTTGGCTTTGGCGCCGCTGCTTTTGTAGGCTCTGAAAAAATTGTGGCAGCCAATGCAGCCGGTAATATGGCTGCACCTCTTCTCGCCCAGGCGCTGGGCGGCGATCTGTTAATGTCCTTTGTATCTGCGGTTGCTTTTGCAACGATTTTAGCTGTTGTAGCCGGCCTCGTACTATCCGGTGCATCTGCTTTTGCCCACGATATTTACGGACAGATTATTAAAAAAGGAAATGTCACCGAAAAAGAGCAAATGAATGCAGCCCGTTTTGCTTCAATCGGCGTTTCCGTTTTTTCAATTATTTTAGCTCTTGGTGCCCAGACGATGAACGTAGCGTTTCTTGTCTCGCTCGCCTTTTGTATTGCCGCAAGCGCAAACCTTCCTGTTATTATTTACACAATTTACTGGAAGAGATTTAATACAGCCGGTGCGCTGAGCTCTATGATTACAGGTCTTGTGACCGCCCTTGTACTGGTTGCGTTAAGCCCGAATATTTGGAGCCCTGAAGGCACAGCCATTTTAACAGGAACCGCTCTATTCCCGTTAACAAATCCGGCGATCATTTCTGTGCCGGCCGGCTTTATCGCAGGCTATATTGGATCAATCGTTTCGGCTAAAGCAGATGCGCGCAAATATGCGGAAGTAGCCGTTAAAGCCAATACTGGATTAAAATAAAAGCACGGAGCAGACGGAACGGTCCGTCTGCTCCGTTTTTTCATACAATAAAAGAAACAAGGAGGTTATCAAGTTGCGTAAGATTCTCACAGCCGGTTTATGTATACTTCTGGCTGCTGTGATCGTTCCCCTGCCTTCAAAGGCGGCTTCAGACCCTTATTTATCTGCACTGGCTCATGTGAAAAACAGCAAACAGGTCATCATTGCAGAAGGAAGTACAAAATCGATCACAGCAACGATCCGCCTTTACGAGAAAACAGGGCGCCACTGGCAGTTAAAACGGATTTCTCCGGCAGTTACCGGAAAAAATGGCTTATCCTTCTCCAAACAAGAAGGAAACGGCGCCACCCCTACCGGCTTTTATGACATTGGCCGAATGTTCGGCTATGCCCAAAAACCAGCAGGTGTCCGGAGCAGCTACACAGTCACAAACCGGTTTCATTATTGGATTGATGACCCCCACTCACCAGACTATAACAAATGGATTTATTACCGGGGTGATCCTGCTGCCCGCTGGAAATCATTCGAGCGATTAAACCATGAATTATACAAACACGCGATCGTCATTCGCTACAATGAAAACCCGATCGTCAAAAACGCAGGCAGCGCCATTTTTATTCACCGCTGGCGGACAGGATCGACGCCAACAGCCGGATGCCTGGCGCTGAGCGAATCGCATTTACTGGTTTTAATGAAATGGCTGGATCCTGCTAAATCACCGAAAATTGTCATCGGCACACCTGATTCGATCCGTTCTGACCTCGTTCAGGCCTCTGCCGATTAATTGAGAGAATGATTCATCTGCCGGATAAGCAAATCAATATAAAGCAGCGTTTTTCCGCTCATATCTTTGCTGTTAAACCCGGTAATTTCACTGATGCGCTTCATCCGGTAAGCAAGCGTATTGGGATGCACATGCATCACACTCGCCGCTTCGTTTATATTGCCGTCATGGGCTAAAAACATATAAAGCGATTCAATCATATTCGCATTATGTGTTTTGTCGTATTCTTCAAGCGCTTCAATGACCGCATTTTTTTTGCCAAGGCGGATGGAACGAAACTGTTCAATTGATTGAAAAATACCGAGCTGGTCAAAACAATGGGGCAGTGTAATGGTTGAAAAAATCTGTTTCATTTTTAATACACGTAGCGCTTCCTGATAGCTTTCCTGTACATGCAGCGGGTTTTGTACAGCTGTTCCTGCTGCCCCGACCGGCGAAAGGCCAAGCCGTTCCGCTGATTTAGCCGTAAAATCAGTAATATAGGAGCTGACCGTTTCTAAATCAGCGGGTTCTTTAAACCGGATCAGCAGAACCAGCTGCTCCCCGTCATAGGTTCTGGCAATACTGGCCAGCTGTTGCAGGGTTTCGGTCAGGTAATCGATTTGCCGCTCCAGGGTACGGTCAATGGTACGACCGAAATCAAACAGAATCACCAGCAAACTGCCGGTCAAGGAAAGGCCGTATGCTTTATTGGCCTGTTCCACTTCATTGCGCGTGGCGAAATGCCCGGTCAAAAGCTTCCAAAAAAACTCCTGATGGCTTTCTTCCGCTGCACGCTTTCTTTTTTCATGCTGCAAAAGCTGGTTTCTTACCGCTTTTGCCGCTTCCTTTAAAATCGCCATCTGTTCATCTGAAAAATGAGCACCTGACTGGGCCCAGATAAAGCCGATCACTTTATCCTGTTTTCGTACTGAAATGGCCACCCGCTCGCCGAGAGAAACTTGTCCAATTGCAGGAATCACAACAGGTTCCTCTGTTTCAAAAAGAGTCGGGATCGCCCCGCTTTTCCATAGGCTGTTTATCACGTGCTCGGGTACTCTTCGTCTCATAATGGTGGCAATTCGAACGGGATCAATTTCTCCTTCGTGTCGGCTGTAGGCAATAATCTGGTGGTTGGCATCTTCAATCGTAATCGGGCAAAGAAGTGCTTCACTGATTCGGTCTGCCAGCATTTCAATTGATTCATACTCGTGGGCAAAATAATGTGTTTTCTCGTTTGACATATTCATCCTCCGGTGCAATAGGCTATATTTATTATAATCGCCGCCTGATTAATTGTAAAAAAAACCGGAAAAGCAGGCTCTGATGCCTGGTAGATGTATATGCTTCAACGTGAATGATTTGAATTGGATAATGTCCAATCTTAATGGTGAATCTGGCTTCTTCTACTGACCTAAGAAATGGGCAGGTTCAGTTCGCAGCTGTCATTCCATTACTTTTAACTTTTTAAGATAAAGATAAAACCAATAGATAGAAGCCAAAGCAGATAAGTAAGACACATAAGTCCACAAAATGTTCCAGCCGTTCCTATATATAACAAGACCCGTAAAAACTAATATACATTCAAGCAGGGTCATACATAATGCAGTGAAAAAAATAAGCAAATATGGATGTTCCTTTTTCATTATAAAAAAAATCAAATAGCACCCTATTATAGGGTATATGCCTATATTAAACGGAAGTACTGGCAAGGTTTTCTGTACGGAAAAAGGATATATCTCGCCAAAACTAAAATAAATCCAAAACTCATTGATAAGATAGGCAATAACTGATGTAAAAGGTCCGATCAATGGAATTATTTTTTTATTTTTTGAATGAAGATGTATGATTCCAATAATCCAAGGAACTATTAATACCATTAAAGAAAAGTACATCTTGTTTGAACCTCCATTGCGTTACCTTTCTTCATCAATGAGCTGCTTTGAGCGAATTTTACATATACATAGCTTAACCAATTTACAGTCATGCAATACTCCGTTAAAAATACTCCTCGGTGTTTCAATGCCCAGCCCCACATCCGCTGTACATACCGCTGGGCTGGCAGTTTTGACCGACACGACAACGCTGCTTACGGAAAAGCTCTACAGCTCAAGGGGTTGTCTATGTGAGTATATGGATCTGTATGATTCACCCTCTTGGTGATGTACAAGTGTGCTGAGCATAGGCTATCTTCTTCTTAACCTCGGAATGTCTTTGTATCAACCCTCGATGAACACTTTTCTTCATTTTCTTCCTGTCCAATTTACCAGCTCAAATGTATGGTTAATAAGTGATATAAAAAAGCCCTTGTTCAGAAAACACCAGCTAAATATGATTGAATAAAATCGGGTAATAGCTGAAAGAACAGCCCCTCGTATTTAATATCGAGTAAGCCAGCAATAAACCATAATACAATCATTAAAAATAAAATAGGTTTCTTATTCTTTTTAAATACCCACTTCAAAAGGTTCCCTCCACTAAAATACCATAATAGTAAGCTTGTTCTTGTGCGAGACCGCAAGCTTGTCCTTTTCTTTTGTCCATTTTTCAACTTTAAACAGCTGACTCTTTTGATTGCCCGGTTTTCCGGCGCACAGCTTACCTATTCGACATTCCAAGTCTACCCATGATACATACACATACTGCCGCATCAATGTTTCATTTCCAATGTAACTGGACAATGATCGCTCCCCATAACACCAGCATGGATTTCTGCTTTTAACAGAGATTCGGCCATTCGTTCGGAGACAATAAAATAATCGATCCTCCAGCCGATGTTTCTTTCTCTTACCTTATTCATATAAGACCACCATGTATAGGCGCCTTCTCTGTCAGGATAAAAATACCTGAAACTGTCGATAAAGCCCGCTTCCAGCAATGCAGTCATCTTACCCCGCTCCTCTTCTGTAAAGCCTGAGTTCCCCTTGTTGGACTTAGCGTTTTTTAAGTCAATCTCTCGGTGCGCAACATTCAAGTCTCCACAATAAACAACCGGTTTTACACGATCCAGTTGGATTAAGTAATCGCGCACTTCCTCTTCCCAGATTAAACGATAATCGAGACGGGAAAGATCTCTCTTCGAATTGGGCGTGTAAACATTGACTAGAAAAAATTTGTCAAACTCGAGGGTAATGACTCTGCCTTCGGGTTCTTGTTCATTCGCACCAATCCCGTATCTCACCGAAAGAGGCGGTATTTTAGTGAAAACGGCTGTGCCGGAATATCCTTTTTTCTCTGCATAATTCCAGTATTGATGATAGCTTTCCAGGGCAAGGTTGATTTGACCTTCCTGCAGCTTCGTTTCTTGGAGGCAAAATATATCAGCGCTTACCTCATTGAAATAATCCAAAAATCCCTTTTTTACACAAGCTCTTATGCCATTCACGTTCCATGAAACCAGTTTTACCATGTACGATTGTCTCCTTGCTACACTTTTTAGTAAACTCCATGGTTACTATACTAGTTGACACTCCCACGGCTGAAGCCGCAAGCCCTTCACCTTGCGGTGAAACGGGTGGGATTCTGAAGTGCGAAACCGTTCACTGTCCATTTCTGTTTAGAACTCGCCTTCAGTTAAGGGCGGTGTCATCAGCCCATCCTGCTTCGTTATGTATGCCCTCGGCATACATGTACCTTACAGGCGGTCCTGCTGTTACCACAGGACTAGGTTAAGCTGCTTGCTTGTTTTTCTTTTTTGAAAGGCCGCTGATGGCTTTCGAAATATTAATGGCCGCATTCGCATCAGCGTGAAGTTTATACTGACATTTGACACACACAAACGTGTGTCTTTTTCGATTCTTTTTGTCTACATGGCCACATTTACATGTTTGAGAGGTATGATGTGGATTCACATATTCAACTTCAATCCCCGCCATTTTGGCTTTGTATTCAATAAACTGCTGAAGCTGATAATGTGCCCAGGAGTGCAGATTTCTTCCAGCTTCTTTTTTTGATTTTGCTTTGTAGCGAATACCCGTCAAATCTTCCATTCGAATGCAGTGAACACCGTTCTCTGCAGCAAAATTCACGATTTGCCGGCTAATTTTATGATTTAGATTTTTCATCCACTGTGATTCTTTGTTTTTGGATTTTTTAATAACGGAGAGAAGCTTTAGCTTTCCTACCTTTTTTCTTCTTGAAGAAAATGTTCTTCGAATGAAAGCAGCCTCGCTTCCGCGAAAGAAGAGCGTTTTCGTACCCACCGAGGCAACAGCTAAATAGTTCAGCCCTACATCGATGCCCATCACTTTTGAAGAAGCAGCAGCTCGTTTTGGCTCAAACGAAATAGAAAGCGAGATATACCATTTGCCTTTTTTCTCATACAGCTCAGCGGCTCCTTGTTTTGCCTGCCCGGAAAGAATTTTATCCAGCCAGTGCTGCTGATACACTTCTGCGATAACCGGCACACCGATTCTCTTTTCTAACGTAGGGAAAGACAGCTTATATAAACCGTTTTCCTTTTCGATAGCGAGGTTTTGATTGTTAAAACCGCACCAAAAACGGCGAAATGTTTTTACTTTTTGATTCTTTTTCTTGGATTTCACTTCACGGATGGTTTGATTCACTATTGCCGAAGGTAGTTTTTCTTGAGAAAAAAGCTTGTAGACCTTAGACGTTGCTTTAGACAGTTCTTCATAACTTATCAGCCAGTTTGAAAAAGAAGTGTTTAATTCGGTCATTTTTTGATACATCTGTTTCTTTGTTTCCGTTGGTTTCATCAACTCTAACCGCAATGAAATAGTTTCCACTTTTGAGTACACCTCCCAATTTACTTTTATAGAACAAGCATACCAAATGGGTGTTCTATACACAAATACTAAGATTGAAAAAACAAAAAAATTCGAACCTTTGACGTGTCAAAAGACATGCTCGGTTCGATCTTGCTCTTATCCCACCTCTGAAGAAGTGGGCTTTCCCGCTTGGAAAGTCTGTAATAGAAAGAAAAGCATCCAGTGACGAATTTTTTTGATAAAATAGTTCGTTCTTTGTTGTAAAATGACTGCCTTAAACATAAAAAAAGCCACTTCAAAAAAGCAGCTGGTTGTTTCTATCATGAAAGAGTTTTTTCATTTTCTTCTAATTTGGCCCATTGGCGACCTCTTTCATCGACAATGCGGTCTAGTTTCTCTTCACTAATTTCTAAAGCATATGACCGAACAGATCCAACAAAAATTTGTTCATTTGCCTAACCAAACCGCTTCCTAGATCCCATAATTTGGTTTATACTTTTTGTTTTTCATACATTCTTTAGACTCTCATTTGCATTGCGTAAAATAGTATCAGGTGCCATTTTAGATTTAACATCTGAATAAATATAGAAATGTAGGATAGCTTTTTTGTGGGAAAATTTATAACAAAACTAAAAGCATTGTTCAATGAAACGACTTCTTTTTATATTTCTTTCTAATATACGTATAGATCCTATAAGAATGCCTTACTAAATCTAAAACAAATAATGGAATCTTAACCGGGAATTTATATAAAGTCTTCCGGTAAAACTTATAATAAGCTTTGACGATATCATTCCATTTTTCATCTTCCTTCTCTTTGTAGAAATCAGATATATCTACAATATATCCCTTTCCGTCATTCATCATCACATTTTTCCCATGCACATCTACAGGTGTCAGCCCTTGACTTCGAGCATAATCCAATGCTTGATTGATGTCTATGATCACTTGTTCCGGTATCCTAACTCCTTTTGTAACTGCATTGTATAAGGTAATCCCTTTTAGCCGCTTTAATACAAGGAAGTTCTCTCCCTTATAGACTAATTGAGAATAAGCAGGATGGTGCCCCAATCTTTGATAAACTTCCGCTTCTTTTTCTAATCCTTCCAAGTTTCTGGCGTAGATTTTTACAACCCAATCTTTATTTGAATGATGCAGAAAAACAGCAGCATAGTTACCGACACCAAGACACTCCCACTCTTTTGGTGTGTAAAGAACCTTAATGGGTTCAAAAGGATTTTTACTTTTCATTTTCACGTTATGTATAAGCGTTTTTTCAATTAGTGCAACGTAACTTTTCATTCTCCCATACAACTCCGTCCATAACATCACAGTACTTTCTTTAAATAACGACAAAATCCTTATATTATATTAACCGTCATAGCTTTAATTACACAGGCTTTTTTATACCTATTATGTACAATCAATGAACCACGTGTTCCCGAAATAGACGGAGTCGGTCACATCAACAGTACAACTCCAGTTTTGATCAAACGGGAGCTTAAACAGTATCTATGTCGAGAAGCTTCCTGAAATAGCCGTCAGAGGGAGCCGGCTATTCCCGCCGGCCCTCTCCTTTTACGAGGGAAGAAACAAGCGGCAGGAGCTGCTTGTAAATACTGACGATTTCCTCTATTTTCATCCTTACCAGACCACTGGAAGAAGGCGCCACAAAGTCCAGGGTGCCTGGAACGACGGAAACAGGCTGGGGGCCCCATGCAACCTGCTTCCTGCCGCTATATTCCTGATAAACCCCTTTGCCGACAAAACAAACAATTTTAGGCCGATAATGTTCTATTTTTTTCTTTAATAAAACCCTGCCCTCTTGATACTCTTCTTTTGTAATTTCATCAGCCGTTTTCGTTGGCCTCGCCACAATATTTGTCAATCCGTACCCTAACTCTACTAATTGGCTGTCCTCGATTGCTGTAAATTTTCTAGAGGTTAATCCCGCTTCAAAAAGAATTTTCCAAAAGCGGTTATTCGGATTCGCAAAATGATGCCCCGTTTCTCCGGAGCGGACACTGGGATTGAAGCCGACAAAAAGAATATCAAGATTTTCTTTTAAATGGTCCTTAATTGGTTTCACCCTTCAGACCTCCCTCTCTTTTAATCGACTCGTTTACTTCTCTTTACTATTCCCTAGTTTTTGATGTGATAAAAAACAGAACACTAATCCTTACCCACCGGAACAGTTTTTCAGTTTTGCTTTATTGTTCCGGATAACTTAAGCAGCGGTAAAATTTACAAAAGCTAGTTTATCATTTTCGGCGAGAACACCCCCACTTCAAGCCTTGCTAAGTGGGGGATGAATCGCTGCTCTTTCAGTCATTCTTTTTCCTTGAACGCACTATTGCTAAAATGGTATAATTAGGTATAGAACAAACGTTCTGTTGTGGGGAAAATGATGAAAACCAAAACAGATGAAAAAAGAACCTTCATTTTAAAGCCTTTCGGTTTAAAATCCATCCAAGTGACGAGCAAAAACAACTGATTAACCAAACGATCGGCTGCTGCCGGTTTGTCTACAATTATATATTAAATGAAAACATCAAGAGTTTCGAAAAAACAAAAAAACGGTATACAGAAACAGCTGCCAAAAAGCTTCTCCCTGGGCTAAAAGAAACATTTAAATGGTTGTCTGGTCCTGACAGTATTGCTCTTCAGGCAAGCATCGAATATCAGTACGAAGGATTCAAAAAATATAAGGAACAGCCGAAAAAAGAATTAAAAAAACGAGCCGCTAAAAAATGTGCAGAAGGCTATACGCCAACGGCGTATGAATTTAAGGGCCATCCGACATTCAAAAGCAAGAAAAACCCGATTCAGAGCTATACGACCAAAATGACAAACAACAATATTAAAATGATAGACAACCACATTCAGCTGCCGAAACTCGGCTGGATTCGTTTTTCCAAGTCCCGAAACATCCAAGGCGACATTAAACGTGTCACCGTGCGCCGCAGCAGTACCGGCCGGTATTCTATTTCAGTCATTTGCGAGATGCCTTATTCCCCGTACAAACCAAGCACCAACGATGCCGTTGGCATTGACCTGGGATTAAAAGAGTTTGCCGTGCTCTCCAATGGTGAATCCATTGCCAACCCGAAATACTATCAAAAATACGAAAAGCGATTAGTCTTTCTTCAGCGTGCGTTTGCACGTAAAAAAGAAGGTTCGAAATCGTGGGGAAAAAATAAAGCCCAGATTGCTAAACTGCACGAAAAAATCAAACACACAAGAGAAGATTTTCTTCACAAGCTGACGACCAGGCTCGTTCATGAAAACCAAGTGATCGCAGTGGAGAATTTGTCAGTGCAGAATCTCGTCCAAAACAAAAAACTAAGCAAGGGGATTCACAATGCGTCATGGTCAAGATTCAACGAAATGCTCGCTTACAAAGCGAAGTGGTACGGACGGACGATCATAAAAGTCGATCCGTTCTTCCCATCAAGCCAGCTCTGCTCAAGGTGCGGGCATCAGCATAAGGATGTAAAAAATCTCGCTGTCCGGGTGTGGGAGTGTCCTTCCTGCGGCGTTCGTCACAACAGGGATCTGAATGCAAGCCTGAACATCAAAAGAGAAGCCCTTCGGCTTCTTTTACTTCAGTCTAGTTAAGCTTGGTCATAAAACCGTTGGAATACGGGGTTAGCCTGATTACTGGGGTTCGAAGATCCTCTTGCCCAGGAATCCCTCACTTCAACCGTCAGGTAAGTGGGTGGTAGTTCAAAAGACCAATATCGTATTTATTGAGGTGAAATTGAAAAGGTACACCGGCCAAATTAAGGAAAGCATAACCTATGACGGGTGGTCAAAACAGACACAGGCCTCCATACAGTTATGTATAAACCGGACCTCAGCAGATACATCGTTCGGCAAAGCACTTCATGTTTCAAGGTGGTGTGACCAAAACACAACCCGGCCTCGGAGAAGGTGCTCATTCTTGACGTACAGAGCACTGCAGAAAAATGCAGCACGATTCAAAATGGCAGGAGCTAAGAAGCACAAAAGATCATTGGCAGTGAAGGTGAATGAAGTTCTGGAACGGGTACAGCTGGTGAACAGTTCATACGTTTATCATCACTTACTACGGCGAATCACCTGGCTCAAACGCTGCCCTGACATTCATGGAAGATAAACTGGAATCTAAATCCTAATTTGGATTGAAGCAAGCTCTCCTTAAGCAGGGTCGTTTGTTCAGCTTTGAAAATGGCGGGTTCAGGCTTTTGCTTTCCGGCCGGCTGTTCATCAAGCTGCACAGCGAATAACATAGTTTCATTCCTTTCCTATTAAATTCTTCCCAATTTTTCCGTATATTATCGTATAATGAGAACGGAAAATTCCTTGGCGTTATGTAGGGCGGCGTAGAGGTTGCAATTGGACCGGGCAGATGGATTGCATTTGAATGAAACACCTCACACCTGCATGTGGACGTTTTAAAACAAGCAGCGGAGGCTAAAAGAACAGCGGCTGCCTCTCCAGAAGGAGAATCGGAAAAAACATCTTTAAAACAGCCAACTGCGGGCTGGCTGTTTTATTCGCAACGAAAAAAACCCTTGATGATCAAGGGTTTTCAAAAGTGTTGTCTAAGGTGTGCCCAGCGGGGAGCGTGCCCCAGTGCCTGGAACCTGCTGAAGTATGTGACTATTGTTGATAAAGGAGAGCAATAAAAACAGGCTGGAAATCGAAGAGGATCTGGACAATAAGAGGAACTTAATACTTTCTTGCGCCGCATTTCGGGCAAATATATACATCTTCGGCATCAAAAATGGACCCGCACTTTGTTTTTTCAAGTACAACCATAGCGCTGCGAAGCTCCGCCCGTTGTCCTTCCCAACCACATTCACACTTAACATTGTTTGTTGAGCCAAATTTGTACAATCCATAATTCATACTGATTCACCCCTTAATTAGCGTATTCAGATATTATCTGTATGTTCATTTTACCGAGATAGACATTACATTTCAATATCACAAAAATTAAATTTTTGTAAATCTTAGAAAATACTTTTTTTAAAATCAAAAACTCCGGATCCAAATCCGGAGTTTTTGATGTTTGTTTACTGTTTGGAAAGCGATTTTACATCCTGGACCATTTCGTCAAACGGCACTTCTTCCCCGTCCTGTTTATTTCCTGGATAGCTTTTTACAACAATTCCTTTTTCATCGACCAAGTAAAAGCTTGTTCCATGAATGAACTGGTCTGATTTCGGATCTGGCAGCGCAATGGCTTGAAAGCTTTTCTCTGCAAATGCGCTTATCTCTTCCTCTTCATACCCTGTTAAAAGGTTCCAGTTCGATTCATCCGCTTCGTAATGTGAAATATAGCTCTTCAACGCCTGCGGTGTATCCCGGGCCGGGTCGATGCTGAACGACACAATTTCATAGTTTTGAACACCTTCCTCGTTCAAGCGGTCCTGCAGCTCGCTCATATTTCTTGTCATGGGCGGGCAAACCGTCGTACAGTTTGTGAAAATAAAATTGGCGAGCCACACTTTCCCCTTCAAATCAGCCAAACCAACTTGTTCACCATTTTGATTGGTGTAGGTAAAGTCTTGGACTTCCACATCCATGTTGCCTTCAAACTGACGGCCGCATGCACCAAGCAATAAAACAGCAGCGGCCATAATAAAAACGGACTGAACTATTTTCACATAACTCCCTCCAAGCACCTTTTATCCTTTTATCGTAGAGGAAACCTTCTTATTTCTCAATGTGCTGCTGCGGCTGATCTTGAATACTTTATGAACGTTTTCAGCTTTCTCCTGTAAAAACAAATGCGGCTTTGCTTCCGATATCGGACTGGCCTACCTCCAGACGAGCATCAATCCGCTCTTTCAGCTCTGGCACGTGGGAGATAATACCGACCAGGCGGCCGTCCGCTTGTATATCCATTAACGTTTCAATGGCCTGGTCCAGCGATTCCGGATCAAGCGTGCCGAATCCTTCGTCCACAAACATCGTTTCAAGCGATACGCCGCCTGCATGGTTTTGGACTACTTCCGCCAGTCCGAGCGCAAGGGCAAGCGCCGCTTTAAAGCTTTCTCCCCCAGACAGTGTTTTCACATGCCGGCTGGCACCCGTATATTGGTCAAACACGAGAAGATCCAGGCCGCTTTGTGCATTTCCTTTTGACCGCTCGGTTAAACGCTCCAGTAAAAAACGGCCATTTGTCATCGCTGAAAGCCTCGTGTTGGCTGCGGTTAAAATATCTTCCAAAAACGATGCCAGTACATATCGTTCAAACGTTACCTTCAGGTCATTTTTTCCGTGCGTTACTTCAAACAAATGGCCAGAAAGACGGTACGCTTCTTCAGCCTTCGCCATCCGTGCCGCTATCTCTTCAACCGACTGGCGGATACGCCGAGATTCTTTTGCACAAGCAGCGACGGCAGAAGCCTCATTTGCCCATTGAACAGCTTCTTCATTTAACGCTCCAATCTCTTCTTCAAGCTTGCTGATGTCTGCCCGCTCATATCCTTGAAGAATGGTTTGCAGCTCCTCAATCAGCAAAGTAAGCTCGCGTTCTTTTTGTTCGAACTGCCGGACCGTTTCTTTCATTTCTGCAAGGGATTCGAGCCATTTCTTCGCTTCCTCATATTGTTCGGCGGACTGAAAACCAGCCTGCTGTCGCTTTTGCTCAAAAGCCTCTCTTACTTCATAATAGTCCCTTTCTGCTTCCTGAAGCGTTTGCCGGCGTTCCTCCAAAACAGACAGGGCTGCCTGCATAGCTGTACGGGTGTGCTGAACATCTTCTGCTGCCTCTTCATAGCGGCGCTCTAAAACGGCTGCCCTTTGCTCTATACGCTCAAGCTCTCTGGCAAAGTAACCGCTGTTGCGCATCGCCTCAGGAACCGATTGTTCAAGCTGCTGCCGTGTACTCTGTGCTTGAATAAAAGCCGTATGATCCGCCATTTCCCGCTGTCTCGTTTGTTCTAATTCGGCTTCAAGCTGTTGCTTTAGTTTTTTCAGCTCATCCAGCTGCCCTTCCAGTTCCTGCTTTTGCTGAAGATCCTGGGCAGCTTGGCTGCGTGTTTGTGCGGCTTCTTTCAATCGCTCTATCGCTTCTTCTACTCCAAAGTCAGATGGAAGCTTTGCTTTTAGCTTGTCCATGTTTTCTGCTGCATGCCCTAATGCAAAACGGGATTCCATCCACTTCTGTTCCGCCTGCCGGTTTTCCTGGCTGAGACGGTCTGCTTGCTGCTCCGCTTTCTTCAATGCCTGCTCCTCAAGCGTCGCTTCTCCTCCTGCAGCCGGGTTAGGATGATGAATAGAGCCGCATACGGAGCATGGTTCGCCTTCCTTTAGTTCGCGGGCCAGCATCGCTGCCTGGCTTCTGTGCCACTCTTCTCTTTTATGGTCCAGTTCTTTAATGGCTTCAGCCGCGGCTGAGGCTGCTTTCTGCACTTCGATTTGGGCTGCTTCTTCTCTTTCTTGAAGGTCGCCCATTTCTTTTTCGGTATTGGCTAACTCCTGAAATTGTTCAATCAACGCGGTTAATCTCTCAATCTGATAGCCCGATTCCAAGTATATTTCTTTTGAAGAATCGAAAGCTTGCAGAGACGCTTCCATCTTTTTCCGAGCTGCATCCAGCTCTTCGTTTTTCCGGATGAATTCGGCAGCGGCTTGTTTTGTTTCCTTCAGGCGCCCCTCTGTCTCTCCAGCTTTTTCTACGGCATCTTGATAGGCATAAACCGCTTCTTTTATCGACTGAAGATGCTGAAGCTCTTTTGTACATTCATCCCGTTCAGGACGGCGGCTCTCTTCTGCGTTCAGCCGTTCTTCCGCTTCTTCAAGCAGCTGCCGTGTGTTCTGCATCTCCGCTTCCGCCTCACTTTTTCTTACTTCGGCAGTGTGCACAGCCTGGCGGGCCCGCTTTTCCATCATTTCATAGGATTGCAGCTTGTCTGCCCGCTCGGCTCCGTCTATTTTCCGGCGGCATCTCTCCATACCTTCTTTTTGTTCATCAAGTTCTTTTTGTTCCAGCCGGGCCTGCCCTAAACGATCAAATTGGGCATTTCGAGACAGCCCCCGCTCTCGTTCTCCCAGCAAAAAATCACGGCGTTCGCTTAAATGCTGCACTTTTTCCTGAAAGCTTTTAAACTGCTTGTCCATTTCTAGAAGATCGAGCTCAAGCTGATCAAACACTGCTTTTCTTTGAATCAGCTCAGCTTCGAGCAGCGCGCGCATCGTGCTTGAGTATGCAGGCAGACTTTTTAAAAGGGCCATTTGCTGGTCAGCAGCCCGGCCTGCTTCTTTTTTTAATGCATCGGACTTTTCTTTTAAAATATCTTCTACCCGTTTATAAAAAGAAGTTTGAAACAGCTTCTGCAAAATTTTCTCTTTTTCCTGGCTGCCGGCCATTAACAGCTTTTGAAATTCCCCCTGCGGAATCATTAAAATCTGCCTGAACTGATTGGCTTCAAGGCCGACTAGCTCATTTATTTTTTCATCCGTATCCCGTACATTCGAAGCAAGGAGCACTTCTGTGCCGTCCGCTTTTTTTTCATACAGCTCAGCGGTAGCTCCCGCTGTTGTCATACCGCCTCCACGCGCTTTTGGCTTTTCCTGCTGAGGGGTCCGGCGGATCAAAAACGTCCGTCCTTTTAACTCAAATAAAAGCGATACTTCTGTCAGCTGTTTTGGGTCTGCAAATTGGCTTCGCATTTCTGAAGCGCTTCGGTGATCTCCGCTTGGCTTGCCATACATCGCAAAGCTGATGGCGTCAAATATCGTTGTTTTTCCTGATCCCGTTTTGCCGGAAATCACAAACATTTTTCGGTTTTCGAGCGCCGAAAAATCAATCACCTGCCGGCCTGCATACGGACCAAAAGCAGTCATTGTCAGTGTCACAGGCTTCATAATCCGTTTTCCTCCTGTTTCGCTTCTTCTAATATTGAAGTCATATACGTTTTTTTCTCTTCTGAAAAACCGAGCCCCGTCATCGCTTCGTAAAATTCTGCAAACAAATCGAGCTCGCTTTGCTTTTCCCTCATAGAAACAGAAGATTCAAATGACAGAGGGGAAACAGCTGCTTTTTCAAGGTGGAGAATATGAGGGAATTTATGCTTTAGCTTGGCCATCGGATCAATAAGCGCTCCTTCATCCCTTAACCGTACCTTGATATAGTCCTCTGAAGCCTCTCCTTCCATCAATTCATCAAAAAAACCATTAACGATTTTCATATCGCGCATAGGTGCCAGTGCTTTTTTGGTAATCGAAAGCTTCTTTTCTTCGTTTATTTCCACGATGGAGACACTTTTCGTATGAGACGCTTCTGAAAACGAATATTTCAGCAGTGACCCTGCATATTGAACCGTCTGGTGGTGGATAGCCGCCGGATTGTGCAGATGGCCAAGCGCCGTATAGTGAAAAGGAGCAAACAGCTCAGCACCGACATTTCCTGTTCCGCCGACTGATAAAATCCGCTCGGAATCACTTGTTTCTCCTCCTGTGACAAACGCATGGCCCACCGCCACATGAATGCCGTCCCGATCCATTGTTTCGCTTAAACGCCCGGTTAAGACTTTCATCGCATCATGGTGGGTGCGAATCGTATCGTCTTCGTATAAATACCGAACTACACCCGGCTCCGCATAGGGAAGGCAATGGAAATGAACACCTTCAATAACCGGGCAGAACATGTTTTTCTCTATTTTTCCAGCCAGGTAAAAGCGGTTTTGCCGAAACCACGTTGAACCGAATGCCAGCCGGTCTGCACTATCGTGGTTGCCCGAAATGGCGACGATCGGTATATTCATTTCTACGTTAATCGTAAAAAGCGTTTCATTCAGCAAATTAACCGCCGAAGCCGGCGGAACCGACCGGTCATACAAATCTCCCGCGATCACCAGGGCATCCGGCTGCTCCTGCTCCAGCAGCCGAATCAGCTCCTGCAGC
Source organism: Domibacillus indicus (assembly GCF_023715895.1). Classification (GTDB taxonomy): domain Bacteria; phylum Bacillota; class Bacilli; order Bacillales; family Domibacillaceae; genus Domibacillus; species Domibacillus indicus_A. The sequence goes on from NZ_JAMBOO010000008.1 coordinate 132,828, forward strand.
ATAAAACGCTGATCCTCGATCATCGATACGCCGTGCACCATTTTTCCGAGATGCCAGTCAGCGGTATGAATAAATTTCATTTCGGTTTCCTCCTACTACGTATGTATGTTCCGATCATAGCAGATGAACAAGTTCTTGAAAAGAATGAACAAGCGGTTTCTTGTTTGCTATAATAGAGTAAAAGAAAATCATGTAATGGGGGTTGCGGCATGCTGGAAGGCTGGTTTTCTTACTTTATCGTTGCCTGGACAGTGATCCTTGTCGGCTTGTTTGCCATCGGTGGCTTTTTTATGTTTCGCAAGTTTTTAAAACGAATGCCGAAGCAGGATGGCCGTTCTGACATGGACTGGGAAGAGTATTACGTTGATAAAACACGGAAACTATGGGGAACAGCTGAAAAAAACATGCTCGAAGAATTGGTTTCTCCTGTACCTGAGCTGTTTCGGGATGTTGCCCGCCACAAAATTGCCGGTAAAATCGGAGAACTCGCTTTAAAAGAGCGGGCCCGCCATGTTTCGGCCGACTTAATTATCCGCGGCTACATTATGGCTACACCGAAAAGAGACCATAAGTTTTTGCGCAAGAAACTTCATGAAATGAATATCGATATTGCTCCCTATCAGCATTTGTTTGAATAAAAAAAAACAGCCTTGTCAAGGCTGTTTTTTAGGTTATGGGTATAGGCTGATCGGGCAGCTGCCGCTTCAGCGTGATATATTTTTTGTACATCGCCATGCGCCACGGCAAAATCATCGCAAACGCCAAAATAAAAAACATGCCGCCCAGCTGGCCTATATCAATCGTTGTCGACAGTACAAGCTTTCCAATAATCCGGATCACAAGCAGTGACATTAAAATAATCGGAAAAGCTTTAGAACGTTTTAAGTAAATGTCATGACCGCGTATTTCAAAATTGGATGTTTTAATGAGCAATAAAGAAAACAAACACCCTACCGCGGCTGCTTCCAGCAATTCAAGAGGTGTAACCCGAAACATTGGAAATACAAACATCAAAGCGCCGGTACTCATAAAAAGCGGAGGCATAATAATTTTTCGGGCTGAAGTCGGTTTCTTCGCTGCTTTCATACGAACAAATAAAGCACCCAGCCCCATCATGACAGCTGCTAAAGACGATATGGCAACCATCCAATCCATCTTGATCATCCCTTTAATACAAATTAAAAACCGGTAAATCCGCCAAACAGCGGCGTGAGGATCATAATGATCTGTGTCATCCAGTCAAAAAAGAGAATAATCCCCATTCCTATCATAACATAACCGCCGATTTTTACAATCTTAGCACTGTGTAAACGGATCCATTTCATTCGTCCGATAAAAAAAGAAAGAACAAAAAAAGGAATGGCAAAACCAAGCGCATAAGATACCATATACAACATAGCAGAGTCCGGGTTTGTTCCCGCCATATAAATAACCGCAAGCAGAATGGGGCCCGTGCACGGCGTCCAGCCCGCTCCAAACGCAAGGCCAATAAGAGAAGAGCCAGCATATCCAACAGGCCGATTTTTAAAAGTCACTTTCTTCTCAGACATCATAAACCCTGGCTGCAAAAAACCGGTAACCACCAGGCCAAAAAAGATAATAAAAATGGCGCCAAGCTGACGAATAAGGTCATCCCACTCTTTTAAGAATTGGCCGATAAAAGAAGAGCCAAAGCCGATTAAAACAAACACAAGAGAAAAGCCGAGCAAAAAAAAGAGGGTATGCAGCATACTTCTCCTTTGCAGCATGGCATTATCGTTTTTTAATTCATTTACGCTCATACCGGTAATATACGATAAAAAGGCAGGATACAGCGGCAGGCAGCACGGCGAGATAAAGCTTAAAAACCCCGCGCCGAAGGCTAAAAACACGTTCAGCTCACTCATGAATCGATCACCCTTTCCTTTTCATTGTAACAGAAACGGTATGGGACGGTGCGGCAACATGGGCAGGAGGAGAAAAAAGTTCAAAAACGACAAATTTTTTTGAAAATAAGTAAATGATTGGGTATACTAGAAAGTGTAAAACCTTAGATAATAATGGAAAGGGTTGTCCGCCGTGAACAAAGAAATACTGCTCGACGCCATAGAAGCGAAGCGGACTGAACTACTAAATGTGGCTTTTGAAAACGGACTAACCTCTCCTTTAGCGATTGAATACAGCCAGGAATTAGACCGTCTTTTAAATTTATACGATGAACTGCATATTCAGCACTCAAAAAAAACGCGCGCAAAATAAAAAAACCGTCCATACGGACCGTTTTTTTATTTTTTCTTATAAACACCGATTAAGCCGTTGTCGATAAACATTTGGTCAAATTCAGCCACCACTTTGTCTCCAGGCACGATTTCGCTGCCATATATATTTTCATCGGTAAAAAGAATATCTCCTGACTGAGCGCTTGCACCTTCATAATTCATTTCTCCGTTTTTGTACCATACCCGTTTAACGGTATACACTACTTTTTCGGGTTTCACGTACTCTGCGATGTTAAAGCCGCCGTCTTCCCAGTATGTACGGATACGGTCACCCACTTTTAATTCAATTTCTACATCTGATTGTTTAAAACGAATGGTTTCACCGTTGCTGGAAGTGGCGCGATAGTAGCCTTTTTCAATATTGGGGGATTTGAATGTAACAATATAATGTTTTAACGAAATGCCTTCTTTTTCGAGCATTTCATAAGGAGTACCTGTTAATTCGTCCTCAGAGGCAAGAGCCGGGATGCTAACACCAAACAGCAGGAACGGAAGAATAACTAAAGATAAAAACCGTTTTTTCATTTCGCATCTCCTCCTTTTCTCTCATACCTTTCTATACCCCATCCCCTTTGAAGTTAAGCCTTTTCACAGAAAAAATTTGTGGGTTTTATAGTTTGTTTATCCCACTATTTATAGTATATTCATGTATTCAGGTGAATATGTCCCATAACAAACATCCCTTTTTTCTTTTGAAAACAAAAAAACACAAACAGAAACTGGTTATTGATACGAGCAAACAGCCCATTTTTTGCTTTTATTATATGTTTCCAAGTCCGCTGCCCTATACAGCGAAAAGCGCCGGTTACAAACCGCTCCAGCAACAAGGCTCATTTCACAGCACACATACACATTTACCCACGCAAAAAACACCTTCTCCCGTTAATGGCTTAACAAGCGCTGGTTCAAAAAAAAATAAACCGAAACAAAGCAAAAAGGGCGTTTTCCCCGGCATGAACAATAGATGAAAATAAGCTCCGGCGAAATACACACTGATGTACACGATTTATTACATAATTGGAAGCCAAGAAGCCGGTTATTTCCATGCCTAAAAAGTTTCCGATGACCTTAGTGCATGCCGGTAAAAGTCGAACTAAACTGAAGCGTAAAAATATTTCAAAGACTGTCCGTCAGAGACCAGAATCCTACCGTACAAATGAAACAAAGCAATTTATTATTCTCTTTTCCGTAAAAAGATTATCAATCGGGACAAATGCTTGGTCCAGTGCGTTTCCCTGTTCATATCTTATAATAATTTCTTTGCTATTTTTCTGTAAAAGAGGTGTAATGATATTAAATGGTTGCAGTTACGGTTACGACGATGGCAATGGCAGTTGAGGCTTTTGCGACGGAGGTTACGCAGTCGTTTTGCAGTGTTTTTAGTTTTGTTGATTACTTTGTTACTATTGATGCTTGTCTCAGCATCTTTTAACTCCGCATAGTTCGCAAGATTCTTCTGGCAGTATGTTGAAAACAGTAGAATCTTGGTTTATATTTTTACAGCGGCGGCGGGTAAAGAACCGGATGTATGGCCCCAAAGCTTCATATCTGTACATTTTTGTTTTGCCGCGGCTCCCTCTGCGGCTTTTTGTATGCGGTTTATTTTTACTCCGCAGCAGGCAGTAATTTTCGCACTTGCAGCCATTATTGCTGCGGCATACTCCTGCAGCTTTTATACGCCTTTTATGCGCCTTTTCTCCGCGTAAGAAACTTTTTCGCTGACGTATACGCGCATATACTTGTAGCTTGAAGCAGAGAATTTTCGAAAGTTGTCTTTCTACTTCTATCCGACGTTAGATGATTTACTCTTCTTCCGCAAATATACGCGGACTATTTTCGTAAATATAAATAAAGTGTTCTATAAGCGTACCCTTATAACGTCCAGCTAAATTCCGACTCCGCTTCATATCCGGCGTCTGCCTGTTCAAATGCCCTGCATAGTCAGCAGCGTAAATGCGTCTTGTATACACTATGATCTGTAGACGTCAACCGGCTCGCACAGCTCCTTTTCATATAATCGAGTCACTTATTCGCAAAATTTTTTTGCTTAAAATCACAGCCGTTTGGAAGATATAAAGACTACGCAGCGATCAATATCCTGTACCATATTCATCACTTTGCTCGTGGGTGGATCGGCTGTATTTTCACCTAAACCGTTCATAAATACGGGCGCTTACGCGGTTATTGATTTACCGGAGATACCTTGAATAAACAGTCCTTATACAAAAAAACCGCCAGTGATTACTGGACGGGCGGCTTTAAAAATTATTTGATGCGGAAGAGAGTTCGTTTCTCATCAAACACATGTCTATCAAGATATTTATGGAAGAACCACTCACCGGCGGCAATAGCAATCGCTGAGATAAGAGAAGCTGTAAGAACATCGCCATTATTGATAAACAGTGATCCTCCCCCATAAGCCAAACTACAAAGAAAGTTAAGATTGCATCACAAACGGTTGCAGTGAAGTTTCTCTGGAAATGAATGTGATCTGCATTATATCGATAATCACTGCCAGATCTATGAAAAACAAATAAATCACCGAGTACATAAGCAACGGTAAGAACGGCACTCATAAGAAGGGTATCACTAAATTCACCATCATACATTCCTGTAAGTATAATACCGAGACCACAATTGCAGAAACCGAGCATGGATTCATTGTTTAAAATAAGCCCCCGCCAATACTGCTTGTTTCGTTCATTCTTTCTTGAACATCCACTCGATTTCAGCAAGAGACGTATTCCACTCGTTCGTGTAGCCATCTTGTTTACTTTGAATGCGTGTTGTTTTTTGACGGACCGCCTTCATCATGTTCCATAAGATGAAGCTCTTCTTTTATAACATGGAATTTAGCACTCTCTCCGTTCACAAGACGTCTTTTACGAAGAAGGTATTGTAGCTGCTTTGCGTATTGATAACCCTGCGCCATAAATCACCAGGCAAAGCAGTATCCCCGCAGTCAAGCTGACGCCTTCGTAAAAATCAAGAACGAGAAACAAAAACGAGCAAATGATGGTTTGCTATAGATAATTAGTCAACGCCATCTGCCCGACATAGTCAAGCGGGCGAAGGCACTTTTGCCAGCTTGCTTTTCGCAGCAGCAGTGTCAGTGAACTCATGCAAAAAAAGCACAATGTTACACCGCTCAGGCTTATCACTAGCTGGACAGCCATTTCCTGCTGCATGCCAACGTCAATCCAGGAAAGCATAAGGGCCGCTAACAAAGCAACAAGCGGAATACCCAGTAGCAGAGCACCGAGCCAGACTTTTTTGATGAGTTTCAAATGAGGAGTGTTCCACTCAAAAACGCCGATTTTCCCTGCATACAGCTCAAGGAGGAACATCGCTAGTACAGTCATTTAGAAATCACACCCATGCAGGCGCACCAAAAAAGCACCAGCTGTGATGAATGCTGGTGCTTTCCTAGTTTTGCGGAAGTTCTAAACGGATGAAAGTTTCACTTTATGAAACGTTCTCATCCTTATTTTTTTTGGATTTTTTGTATCCATTTTTCCAGAAATCAGCATTCTTAATTTCATACTTAGATGAATTGAATTCTGGGTCTTTCCCTTGCTTCAACTGATCTTCATAATCTTTTAGAGCAATACTTGCTGGTTTAAATAATAGTAAAATCGCAATCAAGTTCAGCCAAACCATAATTCCAAGTCCGATATCACCCATTGCCCATGCTGTTGTTGCCGTTTTTACTGCTCCATAGAAAGTAGCACCTATAAGGATGAGTTTTAACACAATAAAAGCCTTTGCTCTGTGTTTGCCACGTACTAGATAAGCTAGATTTGTCTCTGCAATATAGTAATAAGCATAAATCGTAGTGAAGGCAAAGAAGAAAAGGGCAATAGCAATAAATCCTGGTCCGAATCCTGGAAGTATTGTATCAACGGCAGCTTGAGTGAAACCAGGTCCTGGTTCAATTCCTTTAAGGTTTTCAGTTATAAATTCCCCGGTTTTTTCATTTATTACATTGTATTGATTTGTAAATAAAATCATCATTGCGGTCGATGTAACAACTAAGAATACATCTAAATAAATGGAAAATGCCTGTACAAGTCCTTGCTTCGCTGGGTGGGATACCTCAGCTGCCGCCGCCGGGTGAGCACCAGTACCCTGACCGGCTTCATTGGCATAAAGACCGCGTTTTACTCCCCACATAACTGCTGATCCAATAATACCGCCATATACTTCTTCAGCTCCAAAAGCGCTGTTAAAAATAAGTCCAAATACTTCGGGAATTTTTTCGAAATTGATCACTACGATTGCAATTGCAATTAACAGATAACCGATTGCCATAAAAGGAACGACAAATTCTGCCACTCTAGCAATACGCTTAACACCGCCAAAAATAGTAAAACCAATAAGCGCGACAACGACTAGACCAGTAATTGTTTTGTCAATACCAAAAGCGTTATGAACGCCTTCTGCAATTGCATTTGCTTGTATTCCTGGCATTAAAACAGCCATAGCGAGTAGTGTTGCTACTGCAAAAACGACGGCAAACCACTTCCAGCCAAGTCCTTTTTCTATGTAGTACGCTGGACCTCCTCGATACTCTCCATCCTGCTTTTCTTTATAGATTTGAGCAAGAGTCGACTCCACAAAAGCTGAAGCTGCACCGACAAAGGTAATGACCCACATCCAAAATACAGAACCTGGTCCTCCAAAAGCAATACCAGTTGCGGTTCCAGTGATATTTCCAACACCGATACGACCTGATAAAAACATCGCTAATGCCTGGAACGAAGAAACACCCTCATCGGACCTTTTCCTGAAGCAAGCAGTTTAACCATTTCTTTTATGTGACGAATTTGCAGGAATCTGGTGCGAAAACTAAAATACAAACCGCATAAAACAATGAAAGCAATCAATACTGGGCTCCATAACCATCCGTTAATGGTATTTACAATTTGATCAAACATGAAAATCCCCCCTATTAATTTTTTATTTTTGTTATGCACAACGTATGTTTGATTATAAATTATGACAGAAAGATATAACAATGGTTTTTTTGAAATAATATGAATTATTGTAATATTTGTATAAGTAAAATATTATTTCAATTAGTAATGAAATTCATTTACCTTAAAAAAGTGTGCTTTCTTCATAAATAAAAGCCCATGCGGCTCAACAACTGACAGAGTGGCTCCCCCTAGCACAATTGGCACTTCCCCTTTTTGTGTCCATGCTTTTTTATAATTCGTAATGTTTTGCTGGTAGAGGTATCAAACGGAGCGCCCCGTATAACAAAATCTCGTTTTTGAACTTTTGGTTCATACGGCAGTCTCATAAAAGTTCGAATATTGCTAAATCGAGGCATTGAGTTTACTTCAGGCAAGTTAAAAAAGTTTTGATTGCTCATCTTCTTTCCTTCTTCCCGTAGAACAAATATGAATTTTCAAGCCAGTTTCCTTGTATTTCTCTTACGCCTATCCTATTAGTAAGTACATTTCTAAACAACTTGTTTGTAAGATGCCCTGACATCTTTTTTCAATTTTTAAGAAACTCCAAGGACGCTTTGGCCTTTCCCATCGCTTGTTCGATTTTATCTTCCAGTTATGCACCATTTCCATTTTCTGTTTATCAACCACGAGTATGTTTCCGCATGACTATGCCGCTTTTATTTATTTTGGGGCATGGATAAAAATACCGTGCTTATCCTTTCTGTAGAGCTGATGCTTTCTTGTATCCTGCAGATGAACACATAAATCATTGCCATTCTTTCATCTTGCTTCCCGCTGAAAGGGTCTTCTGCACGGCTCTCTTTTTAAAGACGTTGCCTTCAACTAACATATAAAATGAAAAGAAACGAATATACTGAACGGAATGCATGCTGCACCTCCGTGACTGGCTGGCATTTATTTTGAGGTTGAAAGGAAGAGCTTAGTGAAAAAATTTTTACTCGGGGTTCTTATTTTTTATCTTTTGTATGCAGCAGGTATCAGCTTGTATTTGCTCAACCTTGAGCCGGGTTACGTCCCGGCTGAGTATGCCGGCACAAGCGCAGACCCGAAACAGTTTATGACGGAAAAAGAGATAGCGGAAGCACATCATTTAGATTTAATCGATTATTTTACGTTCTTTTTACAAACGCCGCTTGATGTAGTGGTCGTGCTGTGTTTCATGATGATTTCAGTGAAACTGCGTGACCGGGCAGCTGCACGCTTTCGCAAATCATTTTGGCAGACCGGCTATTATTATTTCTTTTTCAGTGCCCTCTTGACGCTCTTGTATTTGCCGCTTGATTTCTTTTTTTATCAGCTGTCGCGAAATTATGGCCTGTCGAGCCAGTCCGCTGCTTCCTGGCTTGGTGATCTCGGCATCAGCTTCGGCTTGGACCTTGTCATGGGCATTCCGCTCATCTGGCTGCTTTTTTTCGCGATTAGAAAATTCCCGAAAAAATGGTGGCTTGCTGCCTGGACGGCGTCCCTGCCGCTGACAATCCTCTTGATGTTTATTGCGCCCGTATTTATTGCGCCTCTGTTCAATGACTATAAACCGCTGGAAAACCAAAAAGTCAAAGCGGAAATCCAGCAATTGGCCGATGAAGCCGGTATTGGGGACGCAAAAATTTTAGAAATGAATATGTCCAAGCAAACCAATGCGATTAACGCCTTTGTCAATGGCTTCGGCAGCAACATGCAGATTGTGCTCGGCGATACGGCGATTAACGAGCTGACCATCGAGGAAATCAAAGTTGTGATGGCACATGAGATCGCCCATTATAAAATGAACCATATTTATAAAGGGCTCGTGCTGCAAATTATCGTTGGTTTCTTTACCGCCTTGGCCACCTTCTTTTTATTTAACTGGCTGCGTAAAAAGTGGGGGTATCGGTGGGGAATTAAAGATCCGCATGATATCGCCGTCCTGCCGCTTCTTATGGTCTCCTTCAGCCTTATGTCCTTTCTGGCTTCTCCGATTGGCAACTTTCAAAGCCGCCTGTATGAAATGGAATCGGACCGCTATGCGATGGAGACAACAGCAGACAAAGAAGCGACCATTAGTGCTTTTCAAAAACTGACGAAAAATGCGAAATCAACCGGCTATGAACCGGCCATCATCCACTTTATTACCGGATCGCATCCACGCATTACAGAACGGATTGATTTTTTCAACAAATATGACAATAAAGATGCTGACCAAAGCAATTCTCCTTCTTGAATGGAAGAACAACCTTCTGGACAGCAAACCTTAAAATCATATTTGTACAGTGTTTTCTGCCGTTCATAGTAAACATTTAGCGCCATACATGCAACCTACCTGCTGCAGCCTCCATTGTGAAGAGGCACAGCGGGTCTTGTTTGCGGGACTCTAGATGCTTACCCTTACCACTTAATGAGTGAAGCCGCCATGCCTGGACACATACCTACAGCACATTTGACCACTAAACGTCCTTAATTTACTTTTTAGAATAAAAACAAACGACTGATAAAGAATCAGCCGCTCCACGTATATTATTTATTTGTGCTTCATTGCTGTTACGGCGTAAAAACCAAATTCGGCTGTTCTCCATCATCTACTCTACCTTGATCAAAAATTCCTTGATATGATTCCTGCTCATACACTCTACCTAACAACATCCCATTCAAAAAGTTACGAGCTACCTCAATATTACGCTGCTCTTTTGGGAAAACATCCATACGAGTCTTCAGCAGCCTGCCGATCTCGTTTAAAACAGAAAGGAAAGGTATCCTTACTTAACTAAATAAGAAGACTTAATTTCACAATTCTAAAACAGGCAATAGAAATTTAAATACAAAAACACCGCCTGAATTTTATTCAGACGGTGTTTATCTATATAAAAGGCGGTGCTTGCTGTAGCACCTTACCTTTTCTTTATAGCTTTTCCTTAAATCATATTCTGTTTAGTGGAATATAATTCCAAAGTAAAAGAACAGCTTCCGCTGTTCTCTCTGCTTGCCTGGCGGCGTCCTGCTCTCACAGGGGGAAACCCCCAACTACCATCGGCGCTGAAGAGCTTAACGGCCGTGTTCGGGATGGGAACGGGTGTGACCTCTTCGCTATTGCCACCAGACTATATGGAACAAAATTGTTCCTTCAAAACTGGATAATCTCTGTAAAGTAACGGCATACCGTGCCATTGTTAATCTTGATTAAGTCCTCGATCGATTAGTATTCGTCAGCTCCATGCGTCGCCGCACTTCCACCTCGAACCTATCTACCTCGTCATCTTCAAGGGATCTTACTTACTTGCGTAATGGGAAATCTCATCTTGAGGGGGGCTTCATGCTTAGATGCTTTCAGCACTTATCCCGTCCACAC
>NZ_JAMBOO010000090.1 GCF_023715895.1 Domibacillus indicus
GCTTTAACGCGTGCGCTTTTGCCGCACCGCTGACAATTAGCAATAAATTTTTCGCCGCCATCACGCTTCTCGGCCCCATGGTGACATAGCTGTCTGGTACTGCCGAGATATCCCCGCCCATCTCGCTGTTAGCGATAAGAGCAATCATTTCCCCATGAATCGGCACTTCGACCATCTGATCATGAAAGCGGGTGGTATTCGGCAGGTTGCCGCAAAAATGGCCGTCGGCCCCCAGCCCCAGCACCATCAGATCCAGACCGCCAGCCTCTTCCAGCTGGCGATCGTGCTGAGCGGCGTTGTCCAGCGTCAGCTTGTGAATGTTCTCTTCTTTGATCTGCGCCGGGGAAAAAAACAGCTGGCGCAAATTAGATATCGTGACGCCTTCTCGCGACTGGCCGCGAAAAGGGATCTCATCGAAGT
>NZ_JAMBOO010000091.1 GCF_023715895.1 Domibacillus indicus
CGGCTCCTAGTGCCAAGGCATCCACCGTGCGCCCTTTCTAACTTAACCTAAAATGGCGGTGTATCTTACTCGGTTTTTTGCTTTGGTCATACAATGTGTTGCTTCTATCCAGTTTTCAAAGAACATACTATGGTGGAGCCTAGCGGGATCGAACCGCTGACCTCCTGCGTGCAAAGCAGGCGCTCTCCCAGCTGAGCTAAGGCCCCAAATCTAGTCATGAAGTTTCAAATTGAACCTTCAAAACTGAACAAAATCAAACGTCAACGTGCTAGGAACAAAGTTCCTGTTTCCGTAAATATCCTTAGAAAGGAGGTGATCCAGCCGCACCTTCCGATACGGCTACCTTGTTACGACTTCACCCCAATCATCTGCCCCACCTTCGGCGGCTGGCTCCCGTAAGGGTTACCCCACCGA
>NZ_JAMBOO010000092.1 GCF_023715895.1 Domibacillus indicus
GGGTTAGCACCACCACCGCTGGCGCGTTTGCCCGCAGCAGGTGGCGACTGCCGGCGATTTGCCGTCGGTAGAGCAGGCCCAGCAGCAGCGCCGTCAGCGCCCAGCGCGCTTCGGTCATCAGGATCGGATCCACGCCCTGCACCAGCACGTGCCCGACAACATAATTCCCGCCCCAGAACAGAGCCGCCAGCGTCAGTAACAGATAAGGCATGATGGTTCCTTGTGTCGTTTGTCACTGTACTGAATGGTAATGTTATTGTTTTTATAATATCAATAATATTTTAGTGGTTTTCTATTGTATTCATTTAAATTATTTAATAATCAGTAAATTGAAAGCACGTGTGAAATTTACGTTGCCGCATTATGGACGGTACTATACCGTATAGTAGCCATGTATTTCACAGGGATAAAT
>NZ_JAMBOO010000093.1 GCF_023715895.1 Domibacillus indicus
AGCGATTATAAGCCCCTGAATGCCGACGATAAGACCGCGTTGGGCGACAGGATAGTTTTGCCAGCTGGAACAATGTCATGGATAAACTGGATACTCTGACCTTGTTTGTGCGCATCGTCGAACGGGGCTCATTCAGTGCCGCCGCCGCGGATCTGGGGGTTTCCCGGCCAGTAGCGACCGCGGCTATTAAAGCGTTGGAGGTCAGTCTCGGGGCGCGGCTGCTACATCGTACCACCCGGCACGTACGGCCGACGGCAGAAGGCTCGCTGTATTATCAGCGCTGCGTGTCCATTCTGGCGGCCCTTGAGGAGGCCAACCGCAGCGCCGGGGGGAGCATCTCCGGCACCATTCGGGTAGACGTGGCGGGCAACCTGGCGCGGACCCTGCTGCTGCCCGCGCTGCCGCAGTT
>NZ_JAMBOO010000094.1 GCF_023715895.1 Domibacillus indicus
AGCCTGTGCGATGCGCTAGAGTTCATTGGCGGCGTGCCCGAGCTGCTCGTGCCCGACAACCCGAAGGCGCTGATCGCGCGACCCGACCGTTACGAACCCGGACTCGGCACGACCACGCAGGACTTCGTGAACCACTACGGCACCGCGATGCTGCCGGCGCGTCCGCGCAAACCGCAGGACAAGGCCAAGGTCGAAGTCGGCGTGCAGATCGTCGAGCGCTGGGTGCTGGCCCGACTGCGCCACTATCGCTTCTACAGTCTGGCTGAACTCAACACGGCGATTGCAGAACTGATCGCCGACCTAAACCAGCGCCCGTTCAAGCGGCTCGAAGGCAACCGGCGTGAATGGTTCGAACGGCTGGACCAACCCGTCCTGCGCCCGTTGCCCGTGCGTAGCTACG
>NZ_JAMBOO010000095.1 GCF_023715895.1 Domibacillus indicus
TCCGTATCCGCCTGAAAGCGTTTGATCATCGTCTGATCGATCAATCAACCGCGGAAATCGTCGAGACTGCTAAGCGCACTGGTGCGCAAGTCCGTGGTCCGATCCCGCTGCCGACCCGCAAAGAGCGCTTTACCGTTCTGATCTCCCCGCACGTCAACAAAGACGCGCGTGACCAGTACGAAATTCGCACTCACAAGCGTCTGGTTGACATCGTTGAGCCAACTGAAAAAACCGTTGATGCTCTGATGCGTCTGGATCTGGCTGCCGGTGTAGACGTGCAGATCAGCCTGGGTTAATCAGGTCATCGAGCGATTGAGAGGTTGAAACAATGATTGGTTTAGTCGGTAAAAAAGTGGGCATGACCCGCATCTTCACTGAAGATGGCGTTTCTATCCCAG
>NZ_JAMBOO010000096.1 GCF_023715895.1 Domibacillus indicus
TATCTGCATCATGCAGCACGGCAAGGTCGTCCAGGTGGGAACGCCGAACGAAATCGTGTCCGCACCGGCCAACGATTATGTTCGTTCCTTCTTCCGCAATGTCGACGTGTCCCGCGTATTCAAAGCCGCTGATGTGGCTCGCGACGACGAGCTGATCGTGTTTGAACCCGAACAGCTGGCGACGGCGCTCGAGCGTTTCGACGCGAGCGGCAAGACGTTCGGCGTGTTGATCGATGCCGACCGCACATATCGCGGCATGGTCAGTCGTGATGCGCTGGCAAAGGGTGCTGTCGCGCAGGATGGCGAGAGACTGGATAGCGTCTCTGCTATCGAAGCCGAAGCGCCGCTTGCCGGATTGCTGACACAGGTGGCGGAAAGCCCTTGGCCGGTCCCGGTC
>NZ_JAMBOO010000097.1 GCF_023715895.1 Domibacillus indicus
TCATAGCAATATACGTCAGCGTTGACAATAGATGCCGGGATAGCTGGTACATCACCGTCTATTCCACTGGACGTCGCATTGACGATCAGATCGAATGTTTCCCCGGATAAGATAAGGTATCCATCTCCCTTGCGCTAACGCTCCCGGTATGGGCGAAGAGAGTGGCTAACTCACGGGCACGAGAATAGGTGCGATTCACGATCGTGACGGCGCATCCCAGCGACAGAAGCGGCAAAAGAACCCCGCGAGATGCCCCACCAGCACCAACCAGCAGGATCCGTTGGCGTGGCTTAATGAATCCCAGGCGTTCCAGATCGCTCAGAAGACCAATACCGTCGGTGTTGTCCCCCAGTAAACGGCCATCTTCCAGGCGTTTCAGGGTGTTTACTGCTCCCG
>NZ_JAMBOO010000098.1 GCF_023715895.1 Domibacillus indicus
CTTTCGTCCATTGCGGAAGATTCCCTACTGCTGCCTCCCGTAGGAGTCTGGGCCGTGTCTCAGTCCCAGTGTGGCCGATCACCCTCTCAGGTCGGCTACGCATCGTCGCCTTGGTGAGCCGTTACCCCACCAACTAGCTAATGCGCCGCGGGTCCATCTGTAAGTGACAGCCGAAGCCGCCTTTCAATCAAGAACCATGCAGTTCTTGATGTTATCCGGTATTAGCCCCGGTTTCCCGGAGTTATCCCAGTCTTACAGGCAGGTTACCCACGTGTTACTCACCCGTCCGCCGCTGACTTCCGGGAGCAAGCTCCCTTCTGTCCGCTCGACTTGCATGTATTAGGCACGCCGCCAGCGTTCGTCCTGAGCCAGGATCAAACTCTCCAAAAAGTG
>NZ_JAMBOO010000099.1 GCF_023715895.1 Domibacillus indicus
GGATCTGGCGCCGCAAGGCGTGGGGGTTCAAGTCCCTTCACCCGCACTTTTGCGCCTGTAGCTCAATTGGATAGAGTACTTGACTACGAATCAAGCGGTTAGAGGTTCGAGTCCTCTCAGGCGCGTTTATGCTATAAACGAACTTTCGTTTTAGCGGGAAGTAGCTCAGCTTGGTAGAGCACTTGGTTTGGGACCAAGGGGTCGCAGGTTCGAATCCTGTCTTCCCGATTTATATAAATGGGGCCTTAGCTCAGCTGGGAGAGCGCCTGCTTTGCACGCAGGAGGTCAGCGGTTCGATCCCGCTAGGCTCCACCAATTATTTTTATATGCTATGTTGGAGGAATACCCAAGTCCGGCTGAAGGGATCGGTCTTGAAAACCGACAGGCG
>NZ_JAMBOO010000009.1 GCF_023715895.1 Domibacillus indicus
TTGCCCACGTGTTACTCACCCGTCCGCCGCTGACTTCCGGGAGCAAGCTCCCTTCTGTCCGCTCGACTTGCATGTATTAGGCACGCCGCCAGCGTTCGTCCTGAGCCAGGATCAAACTCTCCAAAAAGTGTTTGACTTGCTCATTTGTTTCCACTAAAACACGGGGTGTTTTTAATGGAAGATAAAAATTAAAACGTTGACGTTTTTATTGATTTTGTTCAGTTTTCAATGTTCAATTTGCTCACACTGTCTTTGCGACAGCTATAACATCATATCATTAAGCTCTTTTGTTTGTCAACAACTTTTTTCAAAAAGTTTATTAACCTTTTTTACGTTCCTCTCGCTTTAACTAGAAGAACTCCTCAATGACAGGCTTTATTCTATCGCATTTCTCAAAAGCAAGTCAACTTCTTTTTAAAGTAAAAATGATTGGTAATCTTCACTTTAATTCAGTTGTGTTTTCACTTGATGTCTTAGCGACGTTTAATAATATAGCATCTATCAATCTATATGGTCAATACATTTTTCGAAAAAAATATAAAAAATTCTTTTCACCTTTCCTCACATCTCTACCCCGCTTATACAGAAAGCCCCGGTCGTGTGTTTAACCGAGGCTTCCCTTTAGGATTTTTTATTTTGGATAAGCTTGATTACTTCCATAAGCACAACCGCTGCTAAGGCAAGTCCTGCAGCAACGAGCCACTCATCCCAGCCAAACGAAGGCGGAATCGAAAAAATGTTTCGTATGCCTGGCAGCACCGTTAATCCATACAGTAAAAAACAAACACTTACGGCACCAAGAACATATCTATTACTGAAAAATCCTATTCCAAATACTGTTTGTGTATTGGAACGGGCTGCAAAAGTTTGAAGCGTCCGAGCCAAGATCAGTGTAGTGAAGGCCATGGCGATACCCATTTCTGCCGACGTCTGCACCCCCATGTAATGAGAGACAATAACCGCGATTCCAATCAGCAGCCCCCGGGTAACCACCGCTCTTAGCGTTCCTCCAGAAAAGATACCTTCGTTTATATCGCGCGGCTTTCGTTTCATAACCCCCGGTTCTTCCTTTTCCATCCCAAGCGCCAATGCCGGAAGCGAGTCATTAATCAAGTTGATAAATAAGAGCTGCAGCGCTGTAAATGGATTCGGAAGATTAAAAAATACTGCGAATAAAATAGCGATGATTGCGCCGAGGTTTCCAGCAAACAAATAACTAATCGCTTTTTTAATATTGTCAAACACCGTACGTCCAACACCGACGGCATTCACAATCGAAACAAAGTTATCATCTGCGAGCACCATGGCGGCTGAATCCTTTGCTACATCCGTCCCGCTTCCCATCGCAATGCCGATATCCGCTTGTTTTAAAGCAGGTGCGTCATTGACGCCATCCCCCGTCATCGCTGTAATGGCGCCTTTTCGCTGCCACGCGCGGACAATACGGATTTTATTTTCGGGTGAAACACGTGCATAAACTGAGATATTCTCCAGCTTCTCATCCAGTTCTTCGTCTGAAAGCCGATCCAGTTCCTGGCCGGTTAAAGCAATATCATTTTCATCCATTAAACCGATATCCCGCCCGATTGCCTTCGCGGTCGTTTTATGATCACCTGTAATCATAATCGTTCGGATGCCGGCACTTTTCGCTTCTTCAATAGCTCCGTATACGGCTTCACGCGGCGGATCGATCATGGCCGTCAAACCGACCAGCACCAAATCATTTTCATCCTCTGCCGCAATAGAAGCTTTTTCAGCAGAAAGCTTTTTATAGCCATATGCCAAAACACGAAGCGCATCATTTGAAAAAGCTTCATTTGCTTCTTTCACTTTGTTCAGCTTTTCTTCAGTGAGCGGCTCTTCTTTGCCGTTTGTTAAAATAAAGCGGCATCGCTTGAACATTACATCGGGGCCGCCTTTTGTAAGCATCAGCCGTTCCCCCTCAATCGTATAAACGGTTGACATAAGCTTACGTTCAGAGTCAAATGGCAGTTCCAGTTCACGCTGAAACTGATCCCGCAGCTGTTCAGGAGGTTCATTCATCTCTTTCCCGAAATGAAGCAGTGCCGTTTCAGTCGGGTCCCCAATTTCCTGACCTTCTTTATTTACGTATGAGTCATTACAAAGCAAGGCGATATAAAGAAGCATTTGCTCAGACTTGTTTCTTTCCTCACGCGCTTCAGTAAATGTCTGCCCTGCTCCCGGCAGAAAGGTGTTTGTAACGGTCATTTTATTTTGGGTGAGCGTGCCGGTTTTATCTGTACAAATCACACTCGTTGACCCGAGTGTTTCTACTGCTGGCAGCTTCCGGATAATCGCCTGCCGTTTCGCCATTTTCGTTGTTCCAACCGCCATGACGATGGTTACAATAGAAGAAAGAGCTTCTGGAATCGCAGCTACGGCAACAGCGACCGCGAACATAAACGCATTCAGCATTCCTTCTGTCGTATCTACCTGCTCATTGCCAAACCAAATGCGCAATGCCTGGGCCGCAAAAATCAAAATACATAAAACGAGAATACCGATTCCAAGCTTCTTGCTGAATTCGTCCAGCTTCCGCTGAAGCGGGGTTTGTTTAGACTCCGCAGTTGCGATCATATTAGCGATTTTTCCGATTTCTGTTTCATTGGCCGTTCCCGTTACTACAAAACGGCCGCGCCCATTTACGACTAAGGAGCCGCTATGTACCATACTTAAGCCGATCACCAACAGGTACTTGCTCTGTTAACGTATCCGTGCTTTTTTGGGCTGCTTCAGATTCTCCAGTCAGCATTCCTTCGTTTACCTTCAATGATTCACTGGCAATCAGCCGTCCATCTGCCGGTACATAATCACCTGCATCAAGCTGAACAACATCCCCTTTTGCCAGCTCTCTTGCGGGCACCGTTTGACTCACGCCATCACGCATTACTTTTGCGGACGGGGCGGACATTTCACGCAGTGCATCAAGGGAGCTTTCCGCTTTTCTTGTTTGAATGACGCTGATTACGCCGTTTAACAAAAGAACAAGAAAAATAATAACGGACTCTACCGCCTCGCCAAGCACAAGCTGGATGCCGGCTGCTACAAGCAGAACAATTACCATGGCATCTTTAAACGTGGCTAAAAAAAGCTTCCAAACAGGGTCCTTTTTCTTGCCCTTAATCTCATTATAGCCATGCTCTTCGAGTCGTTTGATCGCTTCCCCGGTTGTTAATCCCTGACTGGTTGTATTCCATTCTGCGATCACATCATCTGCACTTTTGCGATAGGTTTCCAATGAGTCAGCTCCTTTCTGTTATTTGGCTTTTGTTTTTTGCTTTCTTAAACATCCGTCCAGATCATCCGCTTTTTCCATCTTGTACTGACAAGAGAAACTGTTTAAACAAGTCCGCTTCCTCTGTTATCGTTTTTTCAATTAAATACGTATGGGATGCTTGTTTTTCTGCAGTTTCAGACGGATAGGTGCTTAGCCTGCCCGAAACAAGCTCTTCTTTTACCATTGATTTTGGTATGTATGACACCCCAAGACCCGCTTCAATAAATCGCTTTGTTACATCCATCTGGCTGACGGTCATGATTTTCAAGTGGGGATGTTTCTTTTTCAGTTCTTTTAAAAGCTCTTCCCAGTAACCCGGATGGTTATGCGCCAGAACCCGGTAATTTTTTAAGAGAAAAGCTTCATCGATCTTTTCAGCCGCCGGCCCGGCCAGTACAACCGCTTCACTATGAATGATACTGACAGATGTACCGGCAAAAGCGGAAGGCATTCGCGCAAGTCCAATGTCTGCCTCACCGCTCCCTACTTTTTCGCCGATTTCATAAGACTTATGAATGTCGATCTGTACATCAATCTCCGGAAAGCGGGCCATAAACTGCTGAAGGACCGGGGGCAGAAAGGACGAGGCAATCTGTGGTGCGCAGGCAATTGCCAGCTTTTTTGTATATCCCTGCTTCCAGGCGTCAAACTCACTTATATTCCGGTCAAATGAATCGGCGATTTCCTTTGCACGCGGGAGAAAAAACAAGCCGGCCGGTGTCAGCTTGACCGCTTTCCCATGCCGCTCAAACAAAGAGATATCCAACCGGTCCTCCAGCCGTTGAATATGCTTTGTGACGGCCGGCTGGGAAATAAACAATTCTTCTGAAGCCTGCCGGAAATTTTCTGTTTCCGCTGCTTTTAAAAATGTTTTAATCCAATAAATATTCATACGTTCCTCCTTATTCCACTTCGTTATCAAATTTCTCATTTTTAACTAATTTTCATTATATAGGAAAAACCCTATACTAAATGAAAAGGAGTGAAGTGAATATGATCTGGAATGCACAGTTATATGATGGAAAACACCAATTTGTCTCAAAATTTGGCGAGGATGTTGTAGACCTGCTTGCACCAAAAGCCGGCGAAGCGATTTTAGATGTTGGATGCGGCACAGGTGATCTGGCTTTTTCATTGTGCAACAAAGGAATTCATGTGGCTGGCATTGACCAGTCTGCCTCCATGATCGAAGAAGCAAAACAAAAATACCCTCATATCCCATTTTTTGTAGAAGACGCGCACAACCTCCCGTTTGAGAAAAAATTCGATGCGGTATTTTCAAACGCCGCTCTTCATTGGATGAAAAAGCCCGAACAAGTGCTGGGCGGTATATTTAAGAGTTTAAAGCCGGGCGGCCGGTTTGTGGCAGAGTTTGGTGCCAAAGGAAACGTCGCTTCTATTTCCCGGGCTATTATCGGGCAAATTGATCATTACGACCATAACCAATATCCATGGTTTTTCCCTTCGATTGGAGAATACACTTCTTTAATGGAACAAGCCGGCTTTCATGTCACGTTTGCCGAGCACTTTGAACGGCCGACCCGTCTTGAAGGTGTAGACGGGATGCGGAATTGGATTCATATGTTTGGTGATGTGGTCATGGGCGCACAGATACCGGAAGAAAAAGAGCGGATCATATCCGGGGCTGTAGCCACATTGATGGAAGAACGGTTTTATGAAGATCATTGGATCGCGGATTACTGGCGGATTCGTGTAGTGGGAACAAAAAAATAACCGAGAAGCCCTCTTTGGGCTTCCCGGTTATTTTTTATTTTGCCGTTCCTTTTTTTTACGCTGCTTTATTTTTATTGTAAATATCAAATGCAACTGCTGCAAGAAGCACAAGCCCTTTGATACCCTGCTGCCAGTCGATGCCGAGGCCAAGGAGGGACATCCCGTTATTCATGATTCCCATCACGAGGCCGCCGATGATCGCACCCGGGACAGTTCCAATACCGCCGTACGCAGAGGCACCTCCGATAAAGCAGGCCGCAATGGCATCAAGCTCAAATAAGTTTCCAGATTTTGGAGTGGCAGCATTTAAGCGGGCCGCAAAAATCAAGCCGGACAGCGCAGAAAGAACGCCCATGTTGACGAATACCCAAAATGTCATTTGTTTTGTTTTAATCCCCGACAGCTGTGCCGCTTTTTCATTTCCGCCAATTGCATAAATATGGCGTCCAGCTTTTGTTTTTTTCATGACATATGTGTAAACGACAATTAAAATGCCAAGCAGGATTAACACATTCGGAATGCCTTCGTAGGAAGCCAGTACGTAGGTAAACACATTCAGCAGTACAATCATGCTGACAAGCTTTAAGATAAACATTCCTTTCGGCTGTACATCAAAACGAAACTTTATTTGTGTGCGGCGTGTTCTCAGCTGACTGATCACAAGCACGACAGACAACACAGCACCAATGGAAAGAGTTACTACGTTTGCGGCGCTTCCATCCGGAATAAAGCCGGAGCTTATTTTTTGGAACGCCTCCGGGAATGGAGCGATTGACTTCCCTTCTAATACAATCATCGTCAAACCGCGGAACAAAAGCATGCCGGCAAGCGTCACGATAAAAGCCGGAATTTTCACATAAGCGACCCAGAAGCCCTGCCAGGCGCCAATCAAAGCACCGATCAAAAGAGAAATCACGACAGCGCCAAATGTGGACATTTCGTAATTGACCATTAAAATAGCTGAAATTGCGCCGACGAACGCAGCGATCGAACCGACAGACAAATCAATATGGCCGGTAATAATGACAAGCATCATGCCAATCGCCAGAATTAAAATGTAACTGTTTTGCAGGATTAAATTGGTGATATTCAGCGGCTGAAGAAGCAAGCCGCTTGTCAGCACCTGAAACAGCATCATGATGACGATCAATGCAAAAATCATGCTGTATTGGCGCATATTATTTTTTAAAAGCTCTTTCATTGGTGACTCTGGCTGAAGCGACGAGTAATTTCTTTGTTTTTGAGCGTGTGACTGCATCGATTATCCCCTCACCTTTCTTTTGGTCATATACATCATCAATGTTTCCTGGCTGGCCTCTTCTCTTGCGACTTCACCTGTAATCGATCCTTCATTCATAACATACACGCGATCACACATACCAAGAAGCTCCGGCAGCTCAGAGGAGATCAGCAAAATGCCTTTTCCTTCTGCGGCCAATTCATTGATAATCGAGTAAATTTCGTACTTTGCACCAACATCGATGCCACGTGTCGGCTCATCCAGAATTAAAATATCCGGCTCTGAAAAAATCCATTTGCTCAGTACAATTTTCTGCTGGTTCCCGCCGCTTAAGTTGCCGGCTTTCTGCAAAACAGACGGGGTTTTGATCCGGAGTTTTTTACGGTAATGCTCCGCTTCGATCTTTTCTTTGTTTTCATCAATGATGCTTCGCTTGGAAATTTTATCGAGGCTTGCAAGCGTAATATTTTGCTTAATGTCATCCATTAAGATAAGACCGTTGCCTTTCCGATCCTCCGATACGTACGCCATCCCCTGCTTAATCGCACTTGTTACATTGGGAAACTGAACTTCCCGGCCGTTTTTCACAAGATGGCCGCTGATTTTTTTTCCGTATGATTTGCCGAAAATACTCATCGCTAGTTCTGTGCGCCCTGCGCCCATTAATCCGGCAACACCGACAATCTCCCCGCGCCGGATATGGAAGCTGACATTGTCAATCATTTTCCGGTCGGCGTGCGCCGGATGATACACCGTCCAGTTTTTCACTTCAAAAACCGTTTCACCAATGTTTGGTGTGCGCTCTGGATACCGGTTTGTCAGGTCACGGCCGACCATTCCTTTAATGATTCGATCCTGGTTAACGTTATCCCGTTTCATATCGAGCGTTTCAATAGACTGCCCATCCCGAATAATCGTCATGGAGTCCGCCACCCGCTCAATTTCATTTAACTTGTGAGAAATCATAATGGCTGACATGCCGTGGCTCTTAAATTCAAGCAGTAAATTCAATAGGTTCTCACTGTCATTTTCATTTAAAGAAGCAGTCGGCTCATCTAAAATCAAAAGTTTTACATCCTTTGCGAGCGCTTTAGCAATTTCTACAAGCTGCTGCTTGCCGACACCAATATCTTCTACTTTTGTCTGCGGCGACTCTTTTAATCCGACTTTTTGCAAAAGCTCTTTTGTTCTCATCATCGTTTCATTCCAGTCAATCACGCCATTGCGGCTCAGCTCATTACCGAGGAAAATGTTTTCGGCTATCGACAAATATGGAATAAGGGCAAGCTCCTGATGAATAATGACGATGCCCCGCTCTTCACTTTGACGGATGTTTTTAAATTCACATACCTCTCCGTCCAGCAAAATGTTACCTGTGTAAGAACCATGCGCATAAACACCGCTGAGTACTTTCATGAGCGTAGATTTTCCTGCGCCGTTCTCTCCGCACAACGCATGAATTTCACCTCTTTTAACTTGAAGGTTTACATTGGAAAGTGCTTTAACTCCGGGAAATTCTTTTGTAATACCGCGCATTTCGAGAATGATGTCTGTCATTGTACCACCTCTTCTTTCTGGCCAAGCTGCTCAGCCGTATAATAACCGCTGCCTACCAGCACGGAATCATAATTGGTTCGGTCCACTGAGACAGGATTTAATAAAAACGAAGGAACGATCTTTGCACCGTTGTCATATGTTTTTGTATCATTTACGTCCGCTTTCTCACCATTAAGCACCGCTGTCGCCATATTCACCGCTTTTTCCGCTAATTGGCGTGTGTCTTTAAAAATGGTCTGGGTCTGCTGTCCATGAATGATCGATTTTATCGAAGCAAGCTCAGCGTCCTGGCCAGTAATAACCGGCATTGGCTTTCCGGCTGAACCATACCCGATTCCTTTCAAGGAAGAAATCACACCGATGCTGATTCCGTCATACGGGGACAGCACCGCATCGAGCCGGTCTTTCGTATAGTAAGCGCTTAACAAATTATCCATCCTTGCTTGCGCCACCGCTCCGTCCCAGCGAAGAGTCGCACCTTGATTAAATTTTGTTTGTCCACTTTTCACCACCAGCTTGCCGCTGTCGATATACGGCTGAAGAATGGACATAGCCCCGTCAAAAAAGAAATACGCGTTATTGTCATCTGGCGAGCCGGCAAAAATTTCAATATTAAATGGACCTTTTCCATCTTTCAGCCCAAGTTTTTGTTCAATATACTGGCCTTGCAGGACACCAACCTGAAAGTTATCAAATGTCGCATAATAATCAATGTAGTCACTGTATTGAATCAAACGGTCATAAGCTATAATTTTAATGCCTTGCTTGTGCGCCCGCTCAAGTACCGTCGTTAATGCTGCCTGCCCATCAATGGGCGCGACCACCAGAACATCCACACCTTTTGTGATCATATTTTCAATTTGAGCTGTTTGGTTTTCCACAACATCTTCTGCATATTGAAGATCCGTTTTATAGCCAAGCTTTTCAAATTGCTTTTTCATATTTTCTCCATCGTTCACCCAGCGCTCTGATGATTTAGTCGGCATGGAAATACCGATATACCCTTTTTCGCTTTCGCTTGTATCAATGACACCGCATGCGGATAAAAACAACATCAGCAGCATAAGGATTGGAACCGAAAGCCACTTTCTCATTTGATGCTCCCCCTTTTGTTCCTTGTTTTCTTACCTTGACTATAGCACCGCACCTGATATGCGTCTTTTCAATAAATTACCTTCTTTTATAAAAATTCAACTTTTATAAAAACGCTTTCATAAACATATAAAAAAACTGCCTTTTTCTTTAAAAGGCAGTCAGTGTGTAGACAAAGTCTTTCGCTTTTAAAAAAGAGCCGATCAGTGAAGCCTGCCTGCCTTCGCGCCCCTTAGGGCAGTGCGGGAGTCTTCGGCCGGCAGGCTTCACTAAGTGGTGTTGAAAATCCATAAACAAAGAACGAATAGACATTTTCTCTTTTTTTAAACAAAAAGATACAACCTTATTCGCTCTATCCAATCTTGTCGCAAGCCACTTGGCGGCGGGAGGGCAGCGCAGACTCCTATGGGACTAGCCGGCAGATGAGACCGGTGGAGCCGCCAGGCGAAGTCGGGCTCAGCGCCTGCCCCATGGAAAGCGGAGCTGCCTGGAAGCCGCCGACCCATCCCATTCATGTGCACGGTCATCCATATCATTTGTCTACAGTCTGACGGCCTTTTTCCTCAAAAGGCAGCTTGTTATCCGCTATTTTTGCGGTACTGATTCGGTGACATACCCACAGCTTTTTTAAAAGCAGTGCTAAAATAATGCTGGGATTCATAGCCGACGGCTTCCGCAATATGCAAAATCGGCAGATCCGTTGTTTGAAGCAGATGAACAGCTTTATTCATTCTTTTCCCTGTTACAAGCTGGACAAAAGAAATGCCAAGCTCCTGCTTTATAATCCTGCTTAAATAAACCGGTGAGACTTGCAGGGCTTCTGCAGTAGATTCAAGTGAAAGCTCCGGATTTTCAAAATGCTCATGAATATATTCTTTTGCCCGGCGGACTATAGGGGACGCCAAGGCATCCTGGTTTGCCCGCTGCAGGCATTTTTGATAAGCAAGTACTACATGTTCCTTGATGTTCTCCCGGTAAAACTGGCTATGTATGTTCATATATTGCTTCAACGCTTCCTCTATCTCCCAAACAAGCTTTTCTGAAAGGGAAACCCATGTAATTAACACAACATGTTCTTCGTTTGAAAATAATAAATGCTCCGTTTCCTTCAGCCAGTCTTCTGCAATGTTTTTTATAGCAAACAGCATCATTCGGCGGTCGTTATCCGTTAAAATCGGCTTGCCAGAACGGTATGCCTGACTTCTAATAATGCCAATTTCCCCCGGCATTTCAGCAGGAAGCCCAAAAAACTCCAGCTGCGCCCTGACTTCTTCCTCTTTTAACTTCTGCTCAATCCATTCCCTTCCGAATGCTTCCTTTAGTGTTAGTTTATTTTTGGTAAGCTGCGCACTCATTCTTTCTACACGGGTGGATTCTCGTTCATTTTGCTGAAGCTGGTCACGCACACGGGTAACAACTTCAAGCAGCTGCTCCGGTTTTACCGGCTTTAAAATATAGTCTGTTACATTTAAGCGAAGCGCTTCCTGCGCATACGTAAACTCGTCATGCCCGGTAATAATAATGACCTGGCAGTCTGGCTTTTGTTTTTTCAAGGCGCGTATCATTTCGATTCCATTCATAATAGGCATGTTTAAATCGGCGAGTACGATATGAACATCGTGCTCAAGGGCGAGTTCCAGTGCTTCTTCTCCGTCTTCCGCCAATGCTGTTACTTCCATTCCGAGTTCTGTCCAGTTAATGGACTCCTGCAGCCCTTCCCGAATCATTGGTTCATCGTCTGCAATAAGCACCTTCCAATTTTTCATAGTCCTCCCCCTTATTCTCCTGTTAAACGATGATTCAGCGGCAGCACAACCACCACTTTTGTGCCAGCACCCCGCAGGCTTTTTATTTGGATGCCGTATTGGGAGCCGAATACGAGCTGAATTCTTGCCTGTACGTTCATCATGCCGTAGCCAAAATCCGTTTTCTGCATCGTTTTTTCAGTCTGGACGGATGCCAGCTTGGCGCGGATTTGTTCCAGCCTTTCTTCTGTCATGCCGGCTCCGTCATCTTCTACCGTTAACAAAAGCCGTTCGTTTTCTTCACAAGCGGAAATGCGGACATGTCCCGGGCCCCGCCTTTCTTTTATTCCGTGGTAAATCGCATTTTCCACTATCGGCTGAAGAACGAGTTTAAGCACGGACGCGTTTTCTACTTCAGGTGCCATATGGATCGTGTAATGGAGTTTATCCTTATATCGGGCTTTTTGAATGCTCAAGTAGCTTTTAATATGTGTGATTTCATCCTGCAGAGAAATAATATCGTGCCCCTTACTCAAGCCAATCCGAAACAATGTAGACAGTGATTCCACAACCTCTGCCACATCGTATGCTTTTTGCTTTCTGGCCATCCAATTAATAGTGTCGAGCGTGTTATATAAAAAATGAGGCTTAATATGTGCCTGCAGACTGCGCAGCTCCGCTTCCCTCTTTTGCTGCTCCTGCACTTTGTTCATCATCATCAGTTTTTCGATGCGCATTAACATTCGGTTTAAGCTTCTGCCCAGCATGCCAATTTCATCTCTCCGACTATCCCTGTAGCGAACCGCCAGATCACCTGCATCTACCTTTTGGATAAATGAAATAATTCGCTCAATCGGTCTTACCATTGAGTTTGATAAGATATAAGCAGCCGTAATAGCAATGAAAAAAATAAGAAAAATAAAGCAAACAACGAAAAAGTTAATGGTCCGCACTTCTCGAACAGATTCTTGTGTTGAAAAAACGCCGACGGTGGTCCAGTTGGTAAAGGGCTGGTTTTGATAAATAAACTGTCTTTTTTCTCCATTTATGATAGACGAAAAAGAACCGGCTTTCTTCGCCTTGAATCGCTCAACAGGAACGCCTTTAAGCAGCGAGGGCTCAGGCGAATAAATCGGCCGGCCGGCTTCATCAAGCACCATTAAGTAACCCGCTTTTCCTGTATTAATATTTCGAGCCGCTTCTGCTATCACCCGGATTTTTAAATCAATTAAAATCACACCTTTTACTTTCTTTGTGTCCGGGTCTACAATAGCCCGCACAACCGATACCACTTCCTCTTCACTGTAATGGACATGGCTCGTAATGGAGCGGTTTTTCGGCCGGCCGATCATTTTAAAAATCCCGGCTCCTTCGACCGCCTGCTTGTACCAGTCTTCTTTCGCAAGATCCCAATCAGGCTGAGCATATAATTCATTGCTGACGGCTTCTCCCTTGCTGTTTACGGCTAAAATACCGGCTACTTCAGGATAAAGCGTTGTAAGCCTTTGCATAAATTGCCGAATTGAATACTCTCCTTCTTCCGTTCGTTTCCCATCTAAAAACGCCTCTACTTCAGGATCAAATGAAAGCAGGTAACTGACATTCTGCATATTTCCTGCATAGTACTCGATTGATTTATTGACCTGCCCAATGAGCTGAAGCGTATTTTCGGTTACTTGATCTTCAATCACACGTTCAACCGTCACGGCAATAAGCAGGCTGAGGACAATGGCAGGAATGATCGTAATAAAGAGCAGCAGCGCGACCAGCTTATGCTTAATCGGAATGTTATTCAATTTCCATTTAGTTATTTTCATATTTATCTCTTCTTTCCTTTACCATGCATAATAGGAGGCGGCATTCTCTTTTGTAACGACCGTTACCCCTGTATTGACACGGGCGGGAATAGACGAATCCGAATCTTGATGGAGCTGAACCAAAAAGTGCAGAGACTGGTAGCCCATCTCCCATGTTCCCTGAGCAATGGCTGCATCGATTTCTCCCGACTGAATCAAATCGAGCGTCGTTTTGTATGTATCAAACCCGATGATTTTCACATCCCGGCCGGCTGCCCTGGCTGCCTGTGCAATACCTGCTCCTGCATTTGCCTCTGTTGAAAAAAAGCCGCCAATATCCGGATGCTTCTTAAACAAATTTAGAACTGCCTGTCTGGCTGTTTTTTCATCCCGTCTTCCGTTTTCAACAGCAACTACCTGCATATTCGGGTAATGCTGCTTCATGGCTTCGGTAAAACCCTTTGTGCGTTCCTGCAAATTCAACTGGCCGGGTGCGGTAATGACCGCTGTTTTTCCTTTTTCGTTCATAAGAGACGCAAGCTTATGAGCCGCTTCCGCTCCTGCTTCTTTGTTATCCGTGCCTAAAAAAGAAGCTGCACCACTTTGCGGCGCATCTGCATCAAACAATACAACTGAAATACCGGCTTCAACAGCCTGTTTGATCGTTGGATTTAGCTTTTCTGCATCTACTGCTGATATGGCGATGCCGGCAGGCTTACGGGCAATGACCTGCTCAAGGACTGTAATTTGTTCATAAGCGTCAACTTGTGGCGCTCCTCTATATTCAATCGAAACACCCAATTCCTCTGCTGCGTCTTCAAATCCTTTGATTGCCGGCTTCCAATAATCAATACCGGCTTGAAACGTCACCATTACATATTTCTCATCAAGCGATTCCGGTGATGAATGCTGAAGTGCTCTTTCGCTCGTTTGATAAAAATAAAAATAAAGACCGAATGCGATGATTAATACTACATAAATAGCAAGCAGCTTTTTCATTGAGCAAGCCCCTTTCAAAGGAAGCATTAACTTGTACGTATAACGTAATTCCAAGATAGCATTTTTATGCTTTTTCTACAATGAGTGCCTGCATAAAAAAATGTGCGCCTTTAAAGGCGCACATTTTTTTATACAGTAGAAGCCGGTGCTGCATTTGGAACCGGCTCCCCGAACACCGGATATCCTTTTTCGTCATAATGAAACGGCTGAATGCAGGCGTGCCGGCCGGCATCATTTAACGCTTCTCCGCCGCCCGTTTTACGGTCGCGGGCATGGTACACAAGCAGGTCGGTTATGCCGTCGTCGGCAACCGTAAAACTGTTATGTCCCGGGCCAAACTTTTCGTTTTGTTCACTCGTTTGAAAAACAGGCTGCTGCACTTTTTCCCATGACGCCGCATCAAGCAGGTCGGCTTCCTCGTCTGCCGCAAGCATCCCCATCGCATAGTTTTCATCGGTCGCACTCGCTGAATAGGTGATAAAGATTTTTCCGTTCCGCTTCAGCACAGCCGGCCCTTCGTTCACAGGAATTTTACGCATTTCCCATTCCAGATCAGGCTTTGTCAGCATCACTTGCTTGGCTTTCAGTGTCCACGGGTTTTCCATCTCCGCAATATATAAATTCGAGTTTCCTAGAATGGCTGGATCTTTTTGTGCCCATACATAGAAGTATGTGCCTTTATGCTCGAATACAGTCGCATCCAGTGAAAATGACTCCCAGTCGGTTTTGATCTGCCCTTTTTCTTCCCATTCGCCTTCAAGCGGATTTTCACCCTTATTTTGGATCACATACATGCGATGCTGAAACGTTTTATGCTCCGGATGTGCTTTTTCACTTGGAGCCGCTGCAAAATAAATGTACCAGCTTTCTTCTATATAATGAAGCTCTGGTGCCCAAATCAAGCAGCTTAGCGGACCTTCCTCATGCTTTGTCCAGACGGTTACAGCATTTGCTGTACGGAGACCATCAATAGTCGTTGAACGCCGCAGTTCAATACGGTCAAACTGTGGACTTGATGCAATAAAATAGTAGAAACCATCTTTATGTTTATAGATAAACGGATCTGCCTGCTTTAACAGCAGCGGGTTTTCATAAACAGTCATTGGAGCACCTCTCTTTCAAATTTGATATGTTGTTCATTTAAAAATCGGAGCATCGTGTGACGGTCCCGCAGCCTGTGGGCGTGTTGAAGGCTGGAGGCTACAAGGCCTTCTTCAATATGAAGGTCAGCCGGTGAAACCGGAGCCCCTACACGTTTTAACAGCTCAGCAATAAAATTCGGATCGGGCGTTGTTACATCTGCTCCTGCTTTTTCAATTTCTGATTGGTATTTTTTATAGATAGAAGCAATGAGCACCGTCGCTGCTGCCACTTTCGCGCCGTGCAAAATTTGCGGGCGCCCTGTTCGGATAAATTCCATCTCCCAAAAATGCGACAAATGATGCTCTGCTCCAGAAGCTGGGTGCGATTGCCCAAACAAAAGCATCGCTTTCCCGGATTCAATGAGCGCATTCATTAAAATCCGGATGCCTTCTTCTTCTTTTGCAGCAATTTGCTCCACATGATGAACGCATTGCCATAAGGCTTTTTCTGTTATGGCTGCCGCTTCCTCCGAATAAGGCTCGCCTGCTGTTGAATGGCTGAACCGCCAGTCCGCAAGCGATGTAAACTTTGCTGTCATGTCGCCGAAACCGGCTGCAATCATTTCAGGCGGCGCAGCGGTTAAGACGCCAATATCCGCAAAAAGCGCCACCGGTGACGCGGCTTTAAAGGTTGTTTTCTTTCCACGGACGATGAGCGGTGCACCAACCGATGTAAATCCATCCACAGACGGAGCAGTCGGAATCGAAATGAATGGAACTCCAGTTTTGTCGCTGCAAAACCGGGTAATATCATGAATGGTTCCTGCCCCAACAGCCAGGAGTGCATCCAGGCTTTGATCAATCGCAATAAGTGCCTGCACGAGAGAGATTTCATCTGCTTTAACATCACCATGCTCATCCGGCTCAATAAGACACGTCTTTACGTTGACCCCTGCCTGGGTCAGCTGTTCTGCCAGATCATGACCGGCTGCTTTTTGCGTATACTGATCGGCAATAAGCAGCACGCTGGTCCAGCTCTTCGACTTCAGGTGCTCCGCACATTGTTGAAACGCATCCCGTTCCACAACAATCGGCTCGATCTTCATCCTCTTTCTCCTCTTTTTTGCAGGCGAATCACATTCCAGGAAAGCGCTGGAAGCGATGCTGTGACAGTGCCGCCGTCAATCGAAGCATCACCGTTTGAGTGGGGCTTAACCGGTGCAGAACCGGCGGAATTCGACTGTTTCACGTTGCCGCCGTTTTCAAGCACAATATGCTCTGCCACCTCGTAGCCTTCAAAATTGCGAATATCACATTCAAGCTGAAGCGGCTCCCTTACCTCGCGGTTCAGCGCAAAAATAGTCAGCTGATCCTGCTCCTCGTTGTAAACCGCCATTGATTCAAGCACAGGCACGTCAGTAAAATCCTTACTGTCGTATTTCGGTGACGAAACAATCGGATGGAGCGCTATGCCGCGTCCGTACACAGATGCATGCATAAACGGATAATAGATGGTTTGTTTCCAGGCTGACCCGTTTTGCTCGGTCATAATTGGTGCGATGACATTCACAAGCTGTGCCAGGCAGGCGATTTTTAATCGGTCGGCGTGCTTGAGCATGGTAATGAGCATGCCGCCCACAAGCAGTGCATCTTCAAAGTTATAAATATCTTCGAGCTGAGGCGGTGCCACAGTCCATGGCTCCAGCTTCTTATCCTGCTCATTCGAGTGATACCATACATTCCACTCATCAAAAGCAAGATGAATGTGCTTTTTGCTCCGTTTTTTCGCTTTAATGTAGTCGGCAATCGAAATAACCGAGCGAATAAAGTCATCCATTTCCATCGTTTGAGCCAGGTAGTTTGGAAGGTCGTTATCGCGGTTGCCGTAATACTGGTGAAGTGAAATAAACTCCACATGCTCATACGTATGATCTAACACTGTCGCTTCCCATTCGGCAAATGTCGGCATGTTCCGGTGCGAGCTGCCGCAGGCAACAAGCTCTATCGTCGGATCTACCCACTTCATTGCTTTAGCCGTTTCTGCGGCAAGACGACCGTACTCGTGTGCGGTTTTGTGCCCGATTTGCCATGGGCCATCCATTTCATTTCCTAAACACCACGTTTTAATGTTGTATGGGTCTTTTACGCCGTGCGAAATGCGCAGATCACTATAAAAAGAGCCGCCTGGATGATTACAGTATTCTACGAGGTTTCGGGCTGCATCAATACCGCGCGTTCCCAGATTCACTGCCATGTTAACGTCTGTTCCGGCCCGCTTTGCCCATTCCATAAATTCATTTGTGCCAATTTCATTTGTTTCAAGCGCGCGCCATGCAAGCTCCAATTTTTTCGGACGCTCACTTTTAGGACCAACCCCATCCTCCCAGTTGTAGCCGGATACAAAGTTACCGCCCGGATAACGGACAAGCGGTACCTGCAATTCGTTTACGAGATCGATCACGTCACGGCGAAACCCGTGCTCATCCGCTTCAGGGTGATCCGGTTCATAAATACCGCCGTATACAGCACGCCCCAAATGTTCAATAAATGAACCGTATACCCGTTTATCGATTTCTGCGATTTTAAAATCTTTTTCAACAATCATAGTCGCTTTCATCTTGCACGCTCCTTAAGAGTGGATTGTGAGCTGGATAATAGACATGTTCGGCAGCTGTGCCGTTAATTGGCCGTTTTCCACTGTAAAATCGGTGTACGCTTCTGGCTTTACGCGCTCCGGATTTTCGAATGTGTTATGCGCATTCATTTCATCCGCTGTTAACATGCGCCCTTCAATAGATAAGGAGCCGCCAGCAATACCCCGGATATCAATGGAAACGGAAGCTGGGTGCTGATGGTCAATGTTATACAAGCTGAGATGAATAACGCCATCTGCATTTTTCGATGCTGTTGCACTTACTTGAGGAAGCATATCCCCTTCCATTTCATACGTTCCGCTGTTAACACTTACATCAAGGAGCTGTGCTCCCTGGTGCTCTTTATACATATCAAATACGTGATAAGTCGGTGTAAGAAGCATTTTTTCGTTATCCGTCAGCACCATCGCCTGCAGAACATTTACGGTTTGAGCGATATTGGTCATCTGCACACGGTCCGCATGATCGTGGAAGATATGGAAGTGTACGGCCGCTACAAGCGCATCGCGGATCGTATTCTGCTGGTATAAGAAGCCTGGGTTTGTACCCGGCTCCACATCAAGCCATGTGCCCCACTCATCAATAATCATGCCGATACGCTTGTCAGGATCGTATTTATCCATGATCGTTGAATGGCGTGTAATGAGCTCGTTCATATGTAATGCTTTTTTCATTGTCACGAACCACTCGGATTCTTCAAAATCAAGCGCAGAGCCTTTTCCTTTCCAGAAGTCGCCTGGAATCGTGTAATAGTGAAGGCTCAGCCCATCCATAAACGGCGCCGCTTCACGCATCAGCACTTCAGTCCAGTTGTAATCATCGACGTTGGCACCACCGGCAATGCGGTAAATTTTATTATCGCCGTAGTTGCGGACGAACGTTTGAAAACGGCGGTATAAATCGGCATAGTATTCCGGCCGCATATTGCCGCCGCAGCCCCAGTTTTCATTTCCTACGCCGAAATACGTTAAGTCCCACGGTTCCTGACGGCCATTTTCCCTGCGCCAGTTGGCCATTGGCGACTCGCCGTCAAATGTCATGTATTCAATCCACTCTGACATTTCCTGCACGCTGCCGCTGCCGACGTTGCCGCAAATGTAAGGCTCGCATTCAAGCATTTCACACAGCATCATAAACTCGTGTGTACCGAAATGGTTGTTTTCTACCACACCACCCCAGTGTGTGTTGATCATATGCTTCCGCCCTTCACGGGGCCCGACTCCATCACGCCAGTGGTATTCGTCTGCAAAACAGCCGCCCGGCCAGCGAAGCAGCGGAATGCGAATGTCTTTTAATGCCTGCAGCACATCGTTGCGAATGCCGTTTGTATTTGGGATCGAAGATTCTTCTCCTACCCAGATTCCTTCATAAATACAGCGGCCAAGGTGTTCGGCAAAATGTCCGTAAATGTTTTTATTGATTGTTCCTTTTGTTACATCGGCATTGAGTACAACGTTGGTCATCCCAATCTCTCCTTTTTCGTTCAATACGTGTTCAGTTCTTTTCTAGTAAGCCTGCCGGGACAGTTTAATCGCTTTGTTTTTGGCTGAGTAAACAATGAACGCAAGTAAAAAGAGGACAAATCCGACTACATCCATCACAAGCAGCTGCAAGATGCCCCAGCAAGCAATCCAAACGACGATTTTCGGCTGAATGGCGTTGTCTTTTATGCTTCTGGCAATCAAAAAATTGATAATAGCCCCGACAAAAATAAACAAACCAAACGTCACAATCACTTTTGATACATTGTCCAGTAACGTTGCGCCCGCCATTGCATTTTCAACAGAAGCCCCTTGAAGCCCCTGCGCTCCTGTTGTTTTAAACCAGGTTGAATAGCCGAAAATCGTTACAATCGCTGTCAATGCATTCCACAGGGAGCCTGCTGTCAGCAGCTTTCTTTCTAATCCTCTGTTCATACGTGTTCCTCACCTTTTAAACCAAATTTTTGATCCTTATCCTTTTACGCCGGAATTCAAGTTAATAGATTGAACAAAATATTTTTGCGCGAATATAAACAAAAGCAACGTCGGAATGATGGCTAATATCGCTGAGCTCATCAGCTGCCCGATCATCCGGTAGTTTCCGTAAATGTCCTGAAGCAAAAGAAGACCAGCTGTAACAGGCATTTTTTCTACATCGGTATACAC
Source organism: Domibacillus indicus (assembly GCF_023715895.1). Taxonomy (GTDB): domain Bacteria; phylum Bacillota; class Bacilli; order Bacillales; family Domibacillaceae; genus Domibacillus; species Domibacillus indicus_A. Next base: position 19,345 of record NZ_JAMBOO010000009.1, read on the forward strand.
AATAACCGGCCAGAGAAAATCATTCCACGACCCGGTAAACGAAAACAGTCCGCAAACAATTAATACTGGCTTAATCAAAGGAAGGATAATCGAGTAGTAAATTCTAAATTCACTGGCGCCGTCTACCCGGGCTGATTCATCAAGCTCCTTTGGAATCCCTTTCATAAACTGTCGAACAAGAAAGATATTTCCCATACCTGCAAGACCCGGGATGATCATGGCCCAGGCTGTATTCACCCATCCAAGTGCATCAATAATCTTATAGGAAGGAATCAGATTGACAACGCCTGGAAAAAAGGAAATACCGAGAAGAGTGAAAAATAATGTATCTCTTCCTTTAAAGTTCAAACGGGAATAGCCGTAGCCGGTAATGGAAATCACAACAATCACCAGGAGTGTATGCATTGTTGCAATAAACATTGAGTTTAAAAGCCAACGTAAGATCGGCGCCGTGGATGTATTTTGCAAAACGGCTACGTAGTTATCGACGATCCAGTTGACCGGCAGCAGGCTGAATCCGGTAGATACCACTTCTGTCTGGGAACGAAACGATGTAGTAATCCCAAATAAAACGGGAATGGCCCAGATCACACAAACGGCGATTAAAAACAAATACGCTAAATACTTGGAGACGCTTATTTTTCCAGGCTTCATGCGAACGGCGCTTCTTCCCATTTCTTTAGAAATCGTTGCATGCTTTGACATCTTGCTTCCCTGCCTTTCTATTCTGTAGTTCCAGCTCATGATCAAACATTTAAGCCGCATTCCGGTTCATGATAAAATATTGCAATGCGGAAATCACCAAAATAACCAGCCCCAACAAAACAGCCATCGCTGAAGCCATCCCTGCAATCGACTCTCCATGCCCAAATGCCAGCTGGCGGATGTACATCATTAACACGGCTGTACTTTGATGCGGACCTCCATCTGTCATCATAAGCGGCTGGCCGAAAACGTTAAAAGCACCGGCAGTCGTCATAACGAACGTGTAAATAAGCGGGAAACGAATAGATGGCAGTGTAATGCTGAAAAATTTCCGAATCGGTCCAGCACCATCAATATCTGCTGATTCATATAAATCTTTTGATACTCCGTTAATCGAAGCACGGTAGATAATCATATTTCCACCTACACCGCCCCATACTGTTAAAACAATAATGATCAGCCAGGCATACGGCTGGTTTGCAGCCCAGACCGTTTCGGAACCGAATACATTATTGGTGATGCCCAGCTGCTTATTAAAAATCAATGACCAGATCAGAGCGGCAGCAGAAATAGAGATCAAACCCGGTATATAAATAACGGACTGGATCAGGCTTTTCATTTTTACTGCTTTATGTTCCAGCGCCACAGCAATCATTAATGGAATAACAATCAGCAGCGGTACGCTCAGAAGAACGAAAATCAAGGTATTTTTCAAGCCGTTTGTGAATTGAACATGAAAGGTCGACTCTTGATCAAAGAGAATCGTCCGGTAATTCTCCAGCCCTACCCATACGGGATCACTCATTAAATTCCACTGAGTAAACGAAGCATAAATACCGTAAATAGTCGGCAGGAAAATAAAAACAGCAAACAAAATCACATGCGGACCTACAAAGAAAAGAGGGATTGCGTTCAGTTTTTTATTCATAGGCTTTCAGTTCTCCTTTTAGAAAAGGGATGTGCCGCAATCGGGCACATCACCTGTTACTTTCTACTTTGCTGCTCCGTTGTCGCCTTCTGAAATCTTATCCTCAACAAATTTTTGCATCGTTTTCAGCCCTTTATCGATGTCCGTTTCACCGCGGACAATGTCTGGTGCATAAGTGTCTACCGCTTCAGCCACATACGGATAATATTCATATGTGTAAATATGAAGCGACTGTGTTTCTTTTTCATTTGATGTAAAGAAAGACTGCGTAAATTTCTTGTATTCTGGGCTTTGGTTTACTTCGTTACTCGCTACAATCTGGCCGGCTTCCGCCCATTTAATTGAATTTTTGCGGATAAAATCAAGGAAGTCGGCAATCCCTTTTTCTTTTTCTTCTGTTCTTTCTTCATTTTTCAGCATCGCGAACAAGTGCGAAGATGCTCTGTTTGTAAACTTCTCAGGAGTAGGAGAGTACACATTTGTAACGCCGAAGTTCAACCCTTCAACACCTGCGTGAGCGGTAGAGCTCCACGTTCCATCCGTTGAGAATAATACGTTGCCGGATTGGAACATTAAATATCCATCTTCCCCGTACGGCGTCATGATTCCCGCATCATTCAAGCTTTTTACAGATTCAAGCGCTTTTCTCATTACATCTGTATTAACTGCCGGTTTGCCGTTTTCTTGAATGTCTCCATTGAAGTTTTGGATCTGCGCTAAGATTACCCAGCCAAGAAGTGCATCGTTGACAACATAATCGCCTTTATCAAGCTTGCCTTGCAGAGAAAGCATTTCGTCGATCGTTACGACATTATCATCAAGAAAACTTGTCGCATTGTATTTTTCAAGCAGATCTTTGTTGTAGTACATGGCGCTGCTGTGGATATCGAGTGGTACTGTATACTGTGTTCCATCGATGTTGCCGGATGACCAGGCCTGCAGCAGGTAGTTTTCTTCTTTTAACCCTTCTTTTGAGGAGATAATATCGGTCATCGGCTTTAATACATCTTGTTTAACAAAGCCTGGTACACGGTCTGCATGAATAATGGATAGATCCGGTACACCTTTGCCAGAATTCAAGACAGTAGACATTTTTGTGTACATATCCGCTGTGACAACATGTTTTACTTTAATTTCTGGATCTGTTTCGTTATAGGCTTTAACAAGCTCATCCATGTACGCACCGTCTTCTCCAGTCAGCGGCGTCCAAAATGTGATGGTGTTTTTATCACTGCCGCTGCACCCCGCCAAAATGGTTGTTACAAGAAAAACAATGATCAACGAAAGGCTAAAGCTTTTTTTCAAAATGTTCTCCTCCTCATTCATCCCATTTCTGTTTAGACAATTGATTTTCGGCCTTTGATCAATTAACTTAGTCATATTATAGCTTCATGTTGAAAACGCTGTCAATAACTTATTAATAAATTATGTATTTAATTATTTTTATTTGATTAATAAATATGTTAATTATATAGCTAAAAAAATATAAATAAAAAAAATAATTAACTTTTTAATTATTTTATGTTTTAATTAATCATTATAAAGTTATTGTTTATGTTAATCATAGTTCCGACAGAAAGAAGGAGTGCTTATGCAATTAGAAATCGACAGCTCTTCGCTCGTTGTTTATGAGGCGCTGGCAAGCGAAGTCCGCTTAAAGATCATTCAGCTGCTTTCACGGAATAAGATGAATATTAAAGAGCTGGCTGAGGAACTCGGCATCAGCAGCCCGATCGTCACCAAACATATTAAAAAGCTTGAAGAAGCAGGAATCATTAAAACGGAAAAAGTGCCCGGAAAATCCGGTCAGCAAAAAATCTCCATCTTAAAAGTTGATCATATTGAGATTAACTTCCCGAAAAAGATCTTTCACTCGTTTGCTTCGTATGAGTCTTCCATTCCAATCGGCCACTACACTGATTTCAATGTAAAGCCGACGTGCGGGCTTGCAACGGAAAAAGAATTTATCGGCCGGGTGGATGAACCGCAGTATTTTATGGATCCGCAGCGGGTGGATGCAGAAATTCTCTGGTTTACCCAAGGGTTTGTTCAATACAATACAGCCAACTTTTTAAAACCGGGTGAAACATTGCAGCAATTGGAGATTGCGTTGGAACTATCTTCGGAATTTCCTTTTTCTAACGATGTCTGGCCTTCAGACATTACATTTACTCTGAATGGAATCGAGCTGGGCACGTGGGTAAGCCCTGGCGATTTTGCGGATACACGAGGAAAATACACGCCCGACTGGTGGCCGCATAACATCAATCAATATGGACTGTTGAAGACAATCAGGATTACCAAACACGGCACATATATTGATGGCGATCCGTTATCCGATCTTTCTGTAGAAGACTTGGATACGACCTGTGACAGATGGACGTTTCGAATCGAAGTGAAGGAAGATGCCGAACATGTTGGAGGCGCTACCCTTTTTGGAAAAAAATTCGGAAATCATGCCCAGGATATTGTATTTAAACTTTACTATTTATAAGCATTTGAGAAAAAGCGGACATTTCACATGAAACGTCCGCTTTTTAACATTATTGGATGCTAAATTGATAAATCGTGTGGGCTGTATACGTTTCTCCTGCACGGATAATGCTTTGCGGAAAGTGCGGCTGGTGAATAGAATCTGGCAGTCCCTGTGTTTCAAGGCAAAGACCTGCATACTTTCGGGAAATTCCGCCATCCAGTTTTTCTCCGTCTGTTATTTGCGTGCCAGAATATAAAACAACACAGTTCTGATCCGTTTTCATGCGCAGCACACGGCCGCTTCCCTCATCTGATAGGATGATATCCTCCTGCCCGTTTAACAAGAATGGATGATCATATCCTTCACCCGCCAGCTTATTCTGCGGATCACCTGACTCTACACCGGCTCGAATCGGCTGGCCGCGGCGGAAGTCAAAAGCCGTGCCTTCAACCGGCCGCAGCATGCCGGTCGGCAGAAGTTCCTTATTCAGCTCCCCATACCGGTCGCTGTCGAGCTGGAGCACGTGGTCGGTAATATCCCGCTTTAAATCGCCGCTTAAATTAAAATACGTATGGTTGGTCATATTAAGAAGAGTCGGCTGGTCCGAAACTGCTTCGTAATGAATCGCAAATTCATTCTCATCATTCAGCGTGTACGTAACCACTGCTTTCACATTCCCCGGATACCCGCCTTCCCCATCAGGACTTTCATGGGTGAACCGGACACCGCCTGCTATACATTCCGATTTCCAAACTACTTTGTCAAAACCGGATTTGCCGCCATGCAGATGATTATTTCCATCGTTTTGTTCAAGTGTATACGTTTTTCCGTCCAGCTCGAACGATCCGCTGCCGATCCGTCCGGCAAACCGGCCAATTATCGCTCCCAAATACCACGGATTTTGAACATAACGATCTGCATTCTCATAGCCGAGTACAACGTTTTCCAGCTTTCCTTCCCGGTCCGGCACAACGATTTTCGTAATGATACAGCCATAATCCAAAAACGACACAGTCATGCCATTTTTATTTGACAGCGTAAATTCTTTTATATTGATGCCATTAATGGTGCCTGTCATAATGTCCATTCCTTTCCTTATGAGAAAAAAGGCCAGCCCACGAATGAGACAGCCTCTCCCTTTTGTTTACTTCCAGATTGCTTCTCCCCACTTCAGCTCGTTGCGAAGCTGGGAGGTTTTTGTGTCCTTATCAATGATGATGCATTCAATGCCGGCCATTTCTGCAAAATCATACAGCTGCTCAGCGCTGACAGCGAATGAAAGAACAGTGTGATGGGCTCCGCCTGCGTAAATCCAGGATTCAGTGGCTGTTTTCAAAGACGGCTGCGGCTTCCACAGCACTTTAGCAACCGGCAGATTTGGCGTTTGCTGCGGTGACTCAACCGCGTCTACCACATTGACGATCAGCCGGTAACGCCCGCCCATCTCAATAAGTGATGCGTTAACTGCCTGGCCGCTCATACCATCAAACACAAGGCGGGCCGGGTCTGCTTTGCCTCCAATGGACAATGGATTCACAACAATACGCGGTTTCGAGGCGGCAACAGTCGGGCACACTTCAAGCATGTGCGAGCCAAGAATCATTTCATTGCCGGCTTCTAAATGATACGTATAATCTTCCATAAACGATGTCTGTTTGTTGCCTGCCGCGATTTTCATCATGCGGAGCAGAGCGGCTGTGCGCCAGTCGCCTTCACCGGCAAATCCGTAGCCGTCTGCCATCAGCCGCTGTGCAGCAAGGCCTGGCAGCTGCTCCATGCCGTGCAAATCTTCAAAGTTTGTTGTGAACGCGTTATAATTTCCCCGTTCCAAGAACGAACGAAGCCCAATCTCGATTCGTGCCTGTTCTTTGATCGCCGCGCAAATATCATCACTTTCTTCAAATATATATTGCTGCTTGTATTCTTCATAAAGAGAATCGATTTGGTCCTGTGTGACGTTATTCATTTCTTCTACAAGATCACCAATGCCATAATAGTCTACGACCCAGCCGAATTTAATTTGCGCTTCTACTTTGTCACCATCCGTAACGGCTACGTTCCGCATATTGTCACCAAAGCGGGCAACCCGGATATTCGGCCCCTCTGTTACCGCGGCGGCGATATTCATCCAGTCGCTTACGCTTTTCTTAACTGACTCATCCTGCCAGTGGCCGACAATGACTTTGCGGCCAATTTGCATACGTGTACCGATAAATCCATACTCACGGTCTCCGTGTGCCGCCTGGTTTAGATTCATAAAGTCCATATCAATGCTGCTCCACGGGATCTCACGGTTAAACTGTGTATGCAGATGAAGAAGCGGCTTTTGCAGCGCTTTCAAACCAGCAATCCACATTTTCGCCGGAGAAAAAGTATGCATCCAGGTAATGATGCCGGCACAGTTTTCATCGCTGTTCGCCTGTTGCATCAACTGGTGAATATCTCCGGATGTTGTCAGTACTTCTTTAAAAACAATCGGGTAAGACAGCTCAGCCTCTCCATTTAGTCCATTTACGACTTCCTCTGAATTTTTCTGAACTTCTTGCAGCGCTTCTTCTCCGTACAAGTGCTGGCTTCCTGTAACAAACCAAAATTCTTTCTTATCTATTGCTAACATACTTCTCGCTCCCTTGAGTTATTTTCGCCCCTAACAGGTGCATTCAATATATTTGATTCATTCAAGACCGGCCTAAGAAACTTTTTCTTTAAACCAGCTGCTCCACCTTCTTCTGAATGAGTAAATGATCAATAGCTGCTTGCTCAATGGCAAGTCCTTGTTTATAACGATCCATAAAGGCTTCAAAACCTTCCACATCTTCTTCGTCTGCCTCTACTTCCACGCCGACATTGTCGCCAAATACCTTTTTATCCAGATACTCTTCTAATGATTCATTTTCTTCTTTATTAGCTGTAAAAGATGCAAGCAGCGCAATTCCCCAAGCACCGCCTTCACCAGCAGTTTCCATAACAGATACAGGCGCATTCATGGCTGCGGCCATGATCTTCTGTCCAACACCTTTGGTCTTAAACAGACCTCCATGTCCCAAAATCTTGTCGATCCCAATATTTTCTTCATGTAAAAGAATATCCATTCCGATTTTCAAAGTGCCAAGTGCCGAAAATAAATGTACACGCATAAAGTTTGCAAGGTTAAAATTACTTTCTGGCGAACGGACGAATAACGGCCGGCCTTCTCTCATTCCTGTAATATTCTCACCAGAATAATAACCGTAAGACAGTAGTCCTCCGCAATCCTTATCCCCTTCAAGAGCCTTATTGAACAAGACTTCAAACAGTTTATCCTTATTTACTTGATAACCCAGGGCTTCTGAAAACTCTTCGAACAGCTTCATCCAGGCATTGATGTCAGAGGAACAATTATTCGCGTGAACCATACCAACTAAGCTTCCAGAAGGCGTGGTCACGAGGTCGATTTCTGGATAAACCTTTTTCAATTCTTTTTCCAGCACGATCATCGCAAATACTGACGTTCCTGCTGAAACATTTCCTGTACGCTGGGCAACACTGTTGGTTGCAACCATACCCGTTCCTGCGTCGCCTTCTGGAGGACATAGCGGAATGCCAGCTTGAAGGTTTCCACTCACGTCTAATAGCTTGGCGCCATCTTCTGATAATTGCCCGGCTTCATCACCCGCCTGCATCGCCTGCGGCAAAATCTCTTTCAACTTCCATGGATAATTTTTTTGAATGATCAAATCATTAAAAGCTTGAATCATCCTTGTATCGTAATCCTTTGTTTCCACATCAATTGGAAACATACCAGAAGCATCTCCAACCCCTAAAACTTTTTGGCCGGTCAGTTTCCAATGGATATAGCCAGCTAATGTTGTGAAGAAATCAATATTTTCTACATGTTCTTCTCCGTTTATAATCGCTTGATATAAATGAGCAATACTCCATCTTTGCGGGATATTATAATTAAAAAGGGCTGTTAATTCTTTTTCTGCCTGTTCAGTGATCGAGTTCCTCCATGTACGGAATGGAACCAGCAGCTCTCCGTCTTTATTAAATGCCATATAGCCGTGCATCATCGCACTAAAGCCAATGGCGCCAACCTTTTGAAGGATTACTCCATACTTTTCTTTCACTTCATTTGCCATCTCTTGATAACTTGTTTGAAGACCTTTCCAAATGTCATCAAGAGAATATGTCCATATTCCCTCTTCCAAACGATTCTCCCATTCATAGCTTCCAGAAGCTATGGGCGAGTGATTAGAGTCAATCAAAACGGCCTTGATGCGAGTAGAACCAAACTCAATACCTAAAGCTGTTCGACTGCTAGCGATATCAGCTTTTATTAGATCCAGCTTATTCATCATTCAGCCACTTCCTTTTAATCGATAATGTACGATTCCTCATTAGACTTTGCCGGGTGCTGAAGGGTTCATTTATAGTCAGGTCCCGAAGCCCTTATCAACGACGCCATAACGGTTTATCCTTTTTGCCCGTAATAGGCGTTAACTCCGTGTTTCCGCAAATAGTGCTTATCCAGCAAAAATTGGTCAATCGGCTCAGTGTCCGGATTCAACTGAAACGTATTCAAGCCCATCTTAGCCACTTCTTCCAGTACAACTGCATTATGAACCGCTTCGCTCGGCGTTTTTCCCCAGTTAAAAGGCGCATGTCCGTACACGAGAACACCAGGCATCGCTTTTGGATCAAGGTGTGTAAAAGTTTCAATAATGACATTACCGGTCTCCACTTCATATGCCTGTTCAATTTCCTCCCTTGTCAGCGGGCGGGTACAGGGAACTTCTCCATAGTAATAATCAGCATGTGTAGTTCCAAGCGCCGGAATGGCTCTGCCCGCCTGCGCCCAGCTTGTAGCACAGGGAGAGTGAGTATGAACCACGCCGCCAATTCCCGAAAAATGCTTGTATAGAATCAAGTGCGTGGCTGTATCTGATGAAGGCTTTAACGTCCCTTCCACTACATTTCCGTCCAAATCTACGACAACCATGTCTTCTACAGTCAGCTGGTCATACGCAATGCCGCTCGGTTTAATAACAACGAGCTGCTCCCTTTCGTCGAAACCGCTTACATTACCCCAAGTAAAAGTAACGAGTCCATGCTTCGGAAGAGATAAATTCGCTTCCAGCACTTCCTGTTTTAATTGATCCAGCATAATAAGCCTCCTCATTCCAACTTGTACGTATATATTAACTTCTTAAGATTCATAATAGTACAATATGTACGCATAATCAATATCTATTATGATAATTTTTCAATAACTTGCAGAAAAAACAAAAAGCACATAAACAAGTTACTGTTTATGTGCTTCTTCTGCTATTTTAACCGATGACCGAATGTGAAGCTCCGGTTCAAATAAAATGGATTCCTGCTTTGGTTCCCTTTGTGCTGCTGACCCTTTTCTCTCTTGAACAAGTTCTAAAACGAGCCGAGCCGCTTCCCTGCCAAGATCACTTTTTGGGTGTGTAACTGTGGTAAGCTTGACTTCAGATACATCCGCTAAAAAGGAGTCATCGTATCCAACCATGGCGATATCGTCCGGGACACGAAGTTTTTTCTCACGCAGAAGGTTCAGCAGGCTGAGCGCCAGCTGGTCATTGTAGCATACAAGAGAATCCAGTGCCCTGTCTCCCTGCTGTTTGAGCAGCTGCTCCAGCTCCCGAGCCGGCTTGCTTTCTTTTTCCTCGGTATAATACGTGATAATATTTTGCGGTTCAATGGGAATCCGGTGCTTCCGATGTGCTTTCAGGAAGCCTTTCATCCGTTTGACCCCCTGGATATCGTCGGTTTTAAAAAACCCGGCAATATTCCGGTAACCCTGCTTAATTAAAAACTCTGTCTGCAAAAAACCGCCTCGTTCGTCATCCACTGCGACATAAAGAGGCTCAAGCTCATCATAGTAGGCATTTATCATCACATAGGGAATGTTCTGCCGTTCCAAATTTAAATAATAGTTGATATTCGGATTGCTGAATGCACTTTTGGTTGGTTCAACAATCACTCCATCAAATGAACCGGACAGTATTTTCTCTAAAATCTCCCGTTCTGTTTGATGATTGTTGTTTGTGCTGAAAAGTGTGACATGATAGCCCTGCTCGCTTAATACAGATTCCGCACCTCGAATAATGGACGGAAAAATATAATCTGAAATATACGTTGTAATAAGGGCAATGTTTTTCTGTCCAGCCGGGTCCAAAACCGCACCGTTTGCCTGCCGGTCAGCGCAGAACGTGCCTGCTCCCTGCTCCCGGTAAAGCCAGCCTTTGTTGACAAGATCGCCTATTGCAAGCCTGACCGTATGGCGGCTGACTCCAAACTCCTTCATCAGCTCACTTTCCGAACTGATTTTTTGGTGAGGCAAAAATGTACCATCCAAAATGCGCGATTGAATCGCTTGTTTCACGATACTGTGTTTGGTTGCCAAGCGATCACCTCCCCGTTTTGTTTCTTTTCCCTATAACTTATACGTATATATTATCACAAGAAAAATAAGATGTATGTAGTTTTATTCAGTCAACGAAGAGCCTGCTTCCCGCTGATTCGTCCAAAAAAAAGAAAGGCCTTCTCATAAGAAGGCCTTTCAGACTGTAGACAAATTATATGGATGACCGTGCACATGAATGAGATGGATCGGCGGCGTCCAGGCAGCTCCGCTTTCCATGGGGCAGGCGCTGAGCCCGGCTTCGCCTGGCGGCTCCATCGGTCTCTGCTGCCCGCTAGTCCCATAGGAATCTGCGCCGCCCTCCCGCCGCCAAGTGGCTTGCGACAAGATTCTATGGAGCTCATAAAGTCGTGTTTTTCTGTTTAAAAAAGAGAAAATGCCTATTCATTCCTTGCTTATGGATCTTCAATACCACTTAGTGAAGCCCGCCGGACGAAGACTCCTGCTGGAAGTACAGTGAGTCGGGAGACCCCGCAGGCGCAACCGAGGAGGCTCCCGCACTGCCCGGGGAACGCGAAGTCCGGCAGGCTTCACTTACCGGCTCTTTTTTAAAAGCGAAAGACTTTTTCTACACACTAAACGGCCTTCTCATAAGAAGGCCGTTTGTATTATCCTTTTACACTGCCTGCTGCAAGTCCTTCAATAAAGAAACGCTGCAGGAACAAGAACACAATCACCATTGGCAGCGAAGCCATAAGGGCGGCGGCGGCTACTAAATTCAACTGGCTTGAGTTTTGTCCGAAGAAACCAGCCAGGGCTACCGTTAAGGTCTGCACGCTCGAATCCTGCAGGAAGAAAATCGCAAATTGATAGTCGTTCCAAATATAAACGGAGGAAATGATTAACACCGTCGCTGTAATGGGCTTTAAAAGCGGGAATACAACCCTGAAAAAAACACCAAGTGTACTCGCTCCGTCGATTCGCGCTGCTTCTTCCAATTCTTTCGGAATCGTCGAACGGATAAAGCCGGCATAAAGGAAAATCGTCAGCGGCATAAAAGCTGCCACGTTATTTAAGATCGCAACAAGGTGGGTGTTCATCAAGCCGACATCGACAACAAGCCGGTACAGGGGTACAAGTGCTGTTAGCGGTGGAATTACCATCACTCCAACAAACAGCATGTACACATATTTATTCAGCTTTGTTGTCCGGCGTGCCAATGCATACGCCGCCATTGAGCCAAAAAAGATCAATAAAACGGCTGAGCAAATAGTAATAATCGCCGTGTTGATAAACGCGTTGCCGAGATTTGCCTGCTCCCAGGCAAGCGCAAAATTTTCAGTATCAAAGGAAGTGGGAAACGCCCATTTTGACGTAAAATCCCCCACTTTTTTCAGCGATGTGGTGATCAGTATATAAAACGGGACGAGGTGAAAAAGCGTAATGACAAGAGCGAGCCCGGTCAGCAGCCATTTTGTTCTTGAAGATATGTGTTCCATTATGCTTCAACCTCTTTTCGTTTAAAGTAGATGAGCGCCGCCATGCTGATGACTAAAATAATAACCGCCATTAAAACCCCCTGGGTCGCCGCATAGCCTGCATCCTGGCGTGAAAAATAAAGATTGTACATAAAAGTAGACATCGACTGGGAAGCATTCCCCGGTCCGCCATTTGTCAAAGCGACGATTACATCAAACAGCTTTAATCCGCCAATAATATTCAGTACCATATTAATAGTAATAGACGGCATAAGAAGCGGAATCGTAATGTTTTTAAACTTTTGCCAGCCAGTTGCTCCGTCGATGTTCGCTGCTTCGTAATAATCTTTTGAAATGCTTTGCAGTCCTGCCAAATAGATAATCATGGCAATACCGACGAATTGGAAAGTGTTCACAAAAACAATAATATACGGGTTTACAGCGGGGTTGCCGAGCGCGTTAATCGGCTCTTTTCCAAATAGAAGGAAAATATCATTTAATGCTCCTCCTTGAAACGCAAAGAAGAAATACCAGATGTAGCCCATAATAAGCGGGCTGATAATAACAGGCAGATAAATAACCGTTCTTGTGAAAGAGCGTACTTTTAAATTGTGATTGAGCAATAAAGCGTAACCCAGCCCGACAATGTTTTGTAAAATCGTACTGCCTATGCCGTACAGCAATGTGTTTTTTACAACAAGCCATGTGTCAGGGTCGGCGAACATACGCTTATATTGATCAAGCCCAATGTAATCGTACGTTTGCGAGAATCCGTTCCAGTTGGTAAAGGAAATACGGATTCCATCTATAAACGGATATACAATAAACAAAACAACGATTAGGACACTGGGCAGATACATCCACCAAAGAGACGATTCCCGGCGGCTTCTTTTCAACTTGGCGCTTTTTGTTTTCATGCTTGTTTTTTCGGGTGCTTTCGTCAGTGCGGCCATTTTTATCCATCTCCTTTACGAGCCGGTCGGCCAGAGAAGCAGCTGCCTGCCTCCCTGTTCCAGCCCTTATTCTGCTCTTAGACGCTTGTATTCCTGTTCCATTTTCCCAGATACCTGCTTCGGATTCATTGTTCCAGCGATCAGTTCCTGTCCAGTTGCTCCCATTGGATCCCACATGCCACTTGGCAGATAGACACGGTCGAAGTACGGCTGAATTTGCGTGCCTTCGTACTGTTTATAAAACTCGGCAAAATAGTTGTCTGCATCTACGTTTGTCAGCGCGTCTGGAAGAGAGGTGCCTTCTGCCAGCTTTTTAGCCACTTCCGGCTGAGCGAGATATTCGATAAATTGCTTGGCTTCTTCTTTGTGTTCGGAATTTTTTGAAACTGCAAGAGTAAACCGTTCGCCGCCAATCCAGCTTGGTGAGTCGCCTTCATGAATGGCTGGCACCGGAATTGTCCCAACTTGAACTTCTGGATTTAATTGGGATACTTCACGCCCGACTGATCCATTCAACATTGTGAACGCAATTTTGTTTTGCGCCATCAGTTCAGGTCCTTGTGTAACTTGAGCGGTCAGTACGTCTTTGTTCAATAAGCCCTTATCGTTCATTTCTTTTAGCTTTTCAGGGAGATACGTATAGTTGGACCAGTCAAATGATCCGTCGAGCAATGCTTCACCATGGCTGTTTTCTTTATCTGTAATGAGAAGAGTTGTGGCGAATTCATCAAAGTACTGTCCGAACTGGCTTTTCTCAGAGCCACCGAGCCAGAATGGTACGACTTCTCCTTTACTTTTCTTTTTCACTTCTTCAAGCGCCGCCATCAATTCATCGAACGTTTTCGGCGGCTCGATTCCATACTTGTCCAACAGCGTTTTATTGTAAGACATTCCATCCAATGCCTGGTTGATCGGATACGCGTGGAGCTTTCCTTTATCATCGGTCAGGATCGGCTTCATCGCTTCATCGAGGTTTTTCGCCCAATCCATATCACTTAAATCTTCTGTATATTCCCCGTACCGGCTTTTCGCCCAGCCGTGCGTGTCAAAAAGATCTGGCATGTCATCTGCAGCCATTTTAACGCGTGCCAAATCTTCATAGCCGTCACCTGGGTAGGTATCTTCAATATCAATTTCCGGATGCTTTTTTTCAAAGTCTGCAACGACTTCTTTAAAAATAGCCTGATCCGCTTTTGATGTTGCTCCTGACATCATTGTCAGTTTGACTTGATCTCCATTTTCACCGCTCTCTGCACTGTCCTTGCCGCAAGCCGACAATGCCATCATGGCGGATAAAGAAAGAACAGATAATGTGACTCGTTTTTTCATGGAATTCCCTCCGATTTTTATTGAATATTATTATCGTTCCTGCTGGCGCAGTGCTCCGCAGCTTTCACGGACAACCAGCCCTGTTGGCACCATAATTTTAATGGGCATTTCCCGGCCATCCAGCCGGTCAAGCATTGTTCGGACACCGAGCCGCCCCATTTCTTCGGTCGGTATTTTAACGGTGGTCAATGGCGGAGATGTGAATTGAGCCATTTTGATATCGTTGAAGCTGACAATCGCGACATCATCCGGCACCCGAATACCGTCTTCATGAAGCGCCCTCATCGCACCAATGGCCATCGAATCACTGGCAATGAAAAAAGCGTCCGGCACGTTTCCCTGCCCAATGGCTTCTTTCATCAAATCGTAGCCGGATTGAATGGAATACTCTTTAACAAATAGCAGGCTTGGGTCATACAAGCCACGCTCCTTCATTTTGCTTTCATAAATCGTTTTCCTCGCATCGGGCGTATAAATTTTTTTTAATGACTGCTCCTGTTCGACGGAAATTCGTTCTGTGCCGCCAATATAGCCAATTCGTTTATATCCTTGCGCCGCCAGGTGGTCCATTGCCTGGCTGGCAGCTTTTTCATAATCAAAAATAATCGAATCGTATTGATCTTCGTAGGTATGCTGATTAATGAGCACTATATTGCGGTTGTATTCGCGAATCGTTTGCAAAATCAGATAGTCGATCCGGCCGACGACAAGCAGACCGTCAAGTTCAGCCAGCTCCTCTCTTGCTTTTACCATATGCTGAAGGCGGATCAGCTTTAATGAGCTGATTCCCCGGACTGCACATTCTTTTTCGATACCTTCACGGATAGACAGCCAGTAGGGGTCACTCGCTTCCTCCTCTTGTGTTTGCACCAGTACCATACCGAGGTTAAACGTTTCGTTTTTAGTTCCTTCTTGTTTCTGTACCTGGCTTTGCAGCCGTCTGCTTTTAACCGTCCGGTAATTCAGCTCTTTTGCTGTGTCAAAAATCTTTTGTTTTGTTTCCGGAGAAGCGGAAAGTGTTTCGTCGTGATTCAACACTCTCGATACGGTTGAAGGAGATACATTTATCCGTTTAGCAATATCTTTGATTGTTACCATGCGGCATCCCTCACTGATCGTTTAGTAAATTTTACTCTTCAAAACGATCATATCACGGATGACAAGCGCTTACAAAATGTTTTTTGAAAAATCAGACAGTTTTACTGTCTGATCGGCTGTTTAGATAATTGGTATTCCGGCAGCATGTCGCCATGTGCTTCAATTAAGTCATCACACAAGCTGATAATGTCGTCCATCGACAGCTCTGCTGCTGTGTGCGGGTCAAGCATGGCTGCCTGATAAATCTTTTCTGTCGATTTTGTAATCGCTGCTTCAATCGTTAACAGCTGCGTATTAATGTTAGAGCGGTTCAGCGCCGCCAGCTGTTCAGGCAGTTCACCCATATAAGCCGGAGTAATACCGTTTCGATTGGCGATACACGGCACTTCTACTACCGCTTTTTCCGGAAGGTTTGAAATAAGTCCGCCCGTATTTAACACATTTCCTCCAAATACAAATGGCTCGTTCGTTTCCATCGCTTCAATAATACGCGAGCCATATTCGTGAGAGCGTTCATGGGTTAAGTTTTGGTCATTCATCAGCTCTTCTTTTGTTTTCAGCCAGTTTTCGATCTGTTCTTCGCAGCGGCGTGGATACTCATCAAGCGGGATATTGAAGCGGTCAATCAACTCTGGATACTTTTC
Organism: Domibacillus indicus; assembly: GCF_023715895.1. Lineage (GTDB taxonomy): Bacteria > Bacillota > Bacilli > Bacillales > Domibacillaceae > Domibacillus > Domibacillus indicus_A. The sequence continues at coordinate 35,329 of NZ_JAMBOO010000009.1, forward strand.
TTTAATAAAGAACGGATGATATTCAGCGTTATGTTCAGAAGATTCTGTCACATAAAAGCCGAATTTATCCATAAGCTCATACCGCACCATGTCATGATGCTTCGTTTGCTGCTTTTCTTTTGCTCTTCTTTTAATTTCCGGGTACAAATCTTTGCCATTGGATTTAATTTCAAGAAGCCATGCCATATGGTTAATGCCGGCGATGCGCTCTTCAATATTTTCATGCGGGATGCCGAGATCTTTCAGCAGGTCTTTTGTGCATACCTGCACGCTGTGGCAAAGCCCAACCATTTTTACATTTGTGTAGCGGGAAACAGCACCTGTTAATGTAGCCATCGGATTGGTGTAGTTTAGAAGCCATGCATCCGGGCATACCTCTTCCATATCTTTTGCAATATCAAGCATAACCGGGATGGTGCGCAGCGCCCGGAACAAGCCGCCAATACCAATGGTGTCCGCGATCGTCTGGCGCAAGCCATATTTTTTCGGGATTTCAAAATCAATGACCGTACTTGGCTTATAGCCTCCAACTTGAATAGCGTTGATTACATATTTGGCATCTTTCAGCGCTTCCTTCCGGTCTGTGTACGTGTTGATCGTAACACTGGACTTCAGCGTATTCTTCAGTGCCTTAAGCAACACTTCCGACTCTGACAGGCGATTTTCATCAATATCGAACAGTGCAAATTCAAAGTCCTGAAGTGCCGGGGACATCATGCAGTCACCTAACACATTTTTCGTAAAAATTGTGCTTCCTGCGCCAATAAACGTAATTTTTTTCATTTGCCCGCCTCCATTAAAAGTTCATGTTGAAATTTTAGTAAATTTTAATTAATGTATTTCTTATACCAAATAATATAACGCTTTCATTTTTCGAACAATGGTAAATAAAATCGGAAAAGGGGTAATATATTGTTCTCACTCCCAGATGATCCTCACCATAGTTTTGTTTATCACCATTCAAAGGAACCTTTAACAGATTCAGCCCGCATTGCTTCGATCGGCTTTGAAAAACGCACCTCCACCGATTACTATTGGGACGGGCGCATGCGGCCGAACGACCATAATACGTTTATTTTTCAATATACCGTAAAGGGCTGGGGAGAAATCCAGATCGGAGACCGGACAATGGAGGTCCGGCCGGGGCAAGCCTTTATCTTAGAGGTTCCAAGTGACCATTGTTACTACCTGCCGGCGGAAAGTCCAGAATGGGAGTTTCTCTTTATTACACTGGAAGGGACGAAAGTAAAAGAATGCTGGACTCAGTTAACAAACGAGCTCGGCCCGATTATTCAGCTCGAAGACGCCTCTCCACTTGTTTTTTTGCTGCAGAAAATCTATCAATTTGCCCTGAAAGAAGGTATTGAAGACACGTTTACGTCTTCTGCCCGTGCGTACGATTTTATTATGGGACTATACCGGTTTGCCAAAGGACTGGACCAGCCAAAAGCAAGCGTTCCGGATGACATTCGGACGGCCCTGCAATTTATGGCCTCCCATTACGACCAGCCGCTGTCTCTTGATGAGATTGCCCATCATGCGGGGCTTTCCAAGTATTACTTTACAAACAAGTTTCATAAATATATGAACACAACACCCATTCAGCACTTGGCTAAAGTCCGCATGCAAAAAGCGATGGAGCTATTAACGACCACAAACAAAACCATTCATGAAATCGCTCTTCAAACCGGCTATGACAATGCGAACTATTTCAGCAAGGTATTTAAGAAAATGATCGGCATGTCTGCTGACAGCTTCCGCCGTGACAAAAAAATGACAGACTTTCAGCACGTTATTATTGATTAAGCCAAAAAGCTGCTCCGCCATAGCGGAGCAGCTTTTTTATTTTCGCTTGAATGGCCACCAGACTCCCTGGTTAAAGGAGACGGTCACCGCCGGAATGAGCAGCGGCAGAACAATGAGTCCATACAGGAGAAGTCCTGTAATCACGATTGTCGCGATTTGAACTAGGCTGAGCACACCAGACGGCATCATCGCGCCAAAGGTGCCGGCCAAAATAATCGCTGCCGTAATAATCACAGTGCCCATTTTAGCCATGGACACAGACATCGCCTGCTGAACGCTGACACCATCCCGCGCTTCTTCCCGGAAACGGTCAAGGAGGAAAATCGAATAGTCAATACCGAGCGCCACCAGCATCACAAATCCGAAAAACGGAACGGCCCAGCTGACGCCGTCATAGCCAAGCCCATTTACAAAAATTAATTCTGCTGCAGCAACGGATGTATAATATGTTAAAAGCAGCGAACCGATCATGTAAAGCGGCATAATAACCGAACGGAACAGCAGCGTCAGAACAATAAACAAACTGGCAAGCATAATGATTACTGTACGGCTGAAATCGTTCGATGAAATATCTTTTAAATCACTATTTACACTGGAAATGCCGCTGTAAGCAAATGTTGCTCCCTCAAACGGGGTGTCAATGGATGCCCGTTTCACAGCCCGCTTCACTTCCTCTGTGCTGTCAATCGCTTGAGGAGAATACGGGTCTTCAGACAGCACTACTTCCAGTTTAATCGTTTTTTCGTCATTTAATGTATAGCGGTCGAGCACATCTTTAAATTCTTTTCTTTCCAATGTACCATCAGGAATATAGATACCGGTATCGTGGACACTTTTCGATTGGCTCATAGACCGGGTCGTCTGAGCGGCTTTTGTAAGACCTTGTGCAATCTCTGTCAGCCCATCGTTTGCATCCCCTACTCCAGAGGCAAGCTGGGATAGTCCTCCGCCAAGTTGGCCGACCTGACCGGCAGTTCCTTCAAGTTCTCCTGCCGCTGCATTGATTCCCTGGCCGATTTTGCCAAGCTGCTGCTGCACAGCTCCAAGCTGGGCAGCTGCCTGCTCTGCATTGCCTGACTGCTCAATGCCGGCAGAAATACGGCCGATCTGTTCGTTGACCTGCCCGATGCCCGATGCTGCCTGCTGCAGCCCTTCTGCACCAGAAGCAGCTTCACTTCCGGATGGAATCTGTCCCTCTGCCTGTGTTAACCCGTTTTGAATATCCGCAAGGCCATCCTGCACTTGCAGCAGGCCGTCTCTCGCATCCACAAGACCATCTGTCAGTGTGCCCAGCTGGTTATCTACATATAGCTCATCAAGTGCTTCACCCGTTGGCCGGGTAAGGGTCCGCACCGACTTTACACCATCGACTTTTAAAATATCTTTACTGATGGATTCAAGATACGGAACCGTTTCTTCAGTTGCCATATCTTCTTTCCCGCTTATGAGCACGGTAACTGGAAGTGAATCGCCGCTGCCAAACCCTTCCGCAATCGCATCCAGTCCTTTCACAGATTCATAGTTACTGCCAATCTCATCTACCGTGTTAAATGAAAGCTTGCCGTCATAGGTAAACAGAAGCGGTACGGTAATAACGGCAACAACAAGCATAGAAAGAAGCGGACGGCGAACAGATAATTTGCTGAACCAGGCCCAAAGCTTGCTGTCGTTATGGGAAGCAGACTTCTTCGACGGCCAAAACAGCTTTTCTCTTAAAACAGCCATAAAAAACGGCACAAGGGTAAACAGCACAACAATAAGCACGGCAATCCCCACGGCAACGCCGACTGCTGACTTGAAAATCGGGAAATCCGCAAAGCCGATCGCCGAAAAGCCGATAAAAACAGCAATGCCGCTGACCAAAAGCGTACGTCCGGCTGTTTTGTACGTATTCACGATTGAGTCTTCAACCGAATGACCTGCCTGCAGCTCTTCTTTGTACCGGCTGAGCAGCAAAATGCAGTAATCTGTTCCAATTCCGAACAGCACCGCGACAAGAAAAATCTGAGTGTAGTTTGAAACAGGAAACCCAAACCAGTCGATGAAAAATGCCACAAGTGACTGGCTGAGCAGGTACGTAAAGCCGACAGCCGCAAGCGGAATAAGCGGTGTGACAATCGACCGGAAAACAGCTAAAAGCAGAACGAAAATCAACCCAACTGTAATGAGCTCAGTCCGCTTAAGCCCTTCCTGCGAGCTTTTATTGACATCATTATTGATGATGGCTTCGCCCGTTACATATGCAGTCAGATCATCCGGCAGTACTTCCGCGCGGATCTCATCGGCCAGACGATTAATCTCATCCTGCGTTCCATCCACTGTAACTGGCACAAGAACGGTTTTTTGATCCTTTGATACAAGCTGCTTTTTTATTTCTTCACTTTCAAACGGATCCATTACATCTGTAATCGGACCGTCCATTTTCTCAAGGGATGCTACACTTTCGGTAATGGACTGCTGTGCCTGTTCCGTAAGCGGCTGATCCAGCTGGAAAACAAGCGAAATGGTTTCTTCTCCAGCTCCTGCCTGCTCAAGCAGGTCGGCTGCCCGCTGTGAATCTGCGTCACCTGGCAGCTGGAATGACCCCGCCTGTTCGGCCTGCTTGGATAAATTAGGCGCCAGTAAAAACAGGGCTGCTGTTAAAACGAGCAGGCTGACAAAAATCGGCCAGCGCCATTGAATGATCCTTCTCATCTATGATCCTCACCTATCTTTATAATTTCTTTTAGCTTGCGGAACATATTCACAAACTGCTCCACTTCCTGTTCATCAATATGACTGGATAGGAGCGAAGAAATAAAGTCTGAAACACATTCTCTCGTTTTTCGAATAAATTCCCGGCCTTCCTCGGTCAGCTCTACCCATTTTGTCCGCTGATCGCTTTCTGATCTCACCATTTGGATCAGTCCTTTTTCCTCCAGCTTTTTCATGCGATTGGAAATAGCACTTTTATGCACCCCCTGCATCACCGCCAGGCTGCCTGATGTAATGGGCCCATGCTTTTCGATAATTTTCATCATTTGAATTTGTTCCGGTGAAAATTCATGCACAATCGGATCGTCAATCGACTTAAGGATTCGCTCGGTTCCGTAAACGATCACTTCCTCAAACAATTCCACCGCTTCACGCAGCTGTTTCTCCATATTGTTTACCCCCTAAACTTCTTACATTTAGTTTAGAAGGTAAACGGTTTTCCGTCAAGAGATAAGGTATAATTTCTAGGGGGAGGGGTTTTTTTATGGATATCAATGGATTAACCGCTTTATTTAGCAAGAAAGAACAGCACACCTATCTGGTTGCGATTGATGGCGGAGGCGGTGCTGGAAAAAGCACGCTCGCCCGCGCCTTACAGCAATCACTTGGCAGCGGAGCCGTAATTGTTCATGCGGATGATTTTTATGCGCTGTCGAGCAGGCGAAGCAGCGAAATTGGAGGCGGCTGGGATTTAAAGCGGCTCGAAGAACAGGTGTTAAAACCGCTCAGTCAAAACAAGCCGGCCCGGTATGAACGATATGACTGGGAAACGGACCAGCTTGCAGAAGCACACGATGTGCCGGCAGGCGGATTTGTGATTGTAGAAGGCTGCTATACAATGGTTCAGCCTCTTCTGCCTTACTATCACTTTAAAATATGGGTGGAAAGCCCGGAAGAACTTCGGCTCGAGCGTGGGATTGAGCGGGACGGCGAGGAAAAACGGCATCTTTGGGAGGAGTTGTGGATGCCGGCAGAGAAAGTGTATATGCGTGAACAAAACCCCGCTGGCTCCGCAGACGTTGTGGTCAGTGGAACAGGCGGAGACGATCTTACAATTCTTTCTGCCCTGAACTGAAACTTTTCACACGAACAAATCGTACATTTAGCTGATCATAAGGAGGATAAATCATGAACAATCACGAAATTGACTTTCAATTATTTGGCGATGATATGCAGTTTGTACAGGTGGAGCTTGATCCGCAGGAAACGGTTATCGCTGAAGCCGGCAGTTTGATGATGATGGATGATGGCATTCGAATGGAGACCATTTTTGGCGATGGCTCCTCAAACCGCGGCGGCTTGATGGGCAAGCTGCTCGGTGCAGGGAAACGTATGCTGACAGGCGAAAGCTTGTTTATGACGACCTTTACCAATGAAGGCAGCGGCAAAAAACATGTTTCATTCGCTTCACCGTATCCCGGAAAAATCGTTCCAATGGATTTAAGTGAACATCAAGGCAAGATTATCTGCCAAAAAGATGCGTTTCTGGCAGCAGCAAAAGGCGTATCAGTCGGCATTGAATTGCAGCGCAAGCTCGGCACCGGTTTTTTCGGTGGTGAAGGCTTTATTATGCAGAAGCTCGAAGGCGACGGTATGGCATTTGTTCATGCCGGCGGAACGATTTATGAAAAAACCCTTGCTCCGGGCGAATTGATTCGTTTAGATACGGGCTGCCTGGTCGCTATGACTGGTGATGTTGATTACAACATCGAAGCAGTTAGCGGCGTAAAAACAGCCCTGTTTGGCGGTGAAGGCTTGTTCCTTGCGACGCTTCGGGGACCTGGGACGGTATGGGTACAGTCTCTTCCATTCAGCCGCTTGGCCAGCCGTGTTTTTGCGGCAATGCCGCAAAACGGCGGATCAAAGGGGGAGGGCGGACTGTCCGGACTGTTTGATTTTATCGGCGGCGACGGCGACTGATCTATACTAAAAGCCGGTGTTCCGAATCGGGAACACCGGCTTTTTTGCTTTACGTCTTACTGAATGTCTTCGTTATGGTATAAATGAGGAACTTTTACTTTACTCGCTTTCTTCACTTTGATCCCCTGATTATCAAAACGAGCTTTTTCATAAATGGCCGTTCCAACAATTTCACCCACGTCCTGAAGCTTTTCTTTACTAATTTTATCAATTGTATCATCCGGTGTATGGTACCAAGGCTCCGCTGGATCGTGAATAAACAGAGCAGCAGGAACCCCCGCTTCCGCGAATGGAACATGATCGCTGCGGCCGCCTTCAAGATAAGGGATTGCTTCTCCATTCAAGCGCGTGCTCGATGCCTGTGCCAGCTCAGTTACCAGATTGGGTTCACCATCCGCTGTCATCATCACCAGATCACCGGCATCTCTGCTTCCGACCATGTCTAAATTAAAATTCGCGATCATGCGCGACACCTCTTCTTCCGGCAGCCCGTCTACATAGTACTCGGAACCAAGCAGCCCGACTTCTTCTGCTCCGAATGTAATAAAGCGAAGCTCCGTATCGGTTGGAATATCTTTAAACAACCGAGCGAGCTCCAGCGTCATGGCCGACCCGGACGCATCATCGTTTGCACCGGGAGCGCCCGGTACAGAATCATGGTGAGCACCAACGACGATAATGTCATTCGTTGCTTTGGTTTGATTTGCTGGCTTTTTCACCGCGATCACATTATGCGAGGTTTTTTCGTCAACGCTTGCTCCTTCAACGGTCAGGGAAGCCGTCAGTGTTTCCGCTGCTGCTTTCGCAGCAAGCGCTTCTCCTTCGGCTTTTGTTAAAGAAACAGCCGGAACGTATGCATCATTCGCTTCTCCTAATGTTCCATTTAGGGCACCATCCGTATTGTTATAGATAATCACGCCGGCAGCGCCTTTTTCGGCTGCATTAAGCACTTTTTCGGCAAAACTAATTTCTCCGCGCTGAATAAGAGCGATTTTTCCCGTCAAATCCAATTCCGCAAGCTCTTCTTTTTTACCAAGACCGGCCACCGCCAGCTCTCCTGTGATGCCGCCGCTCACTGTGTATGTAAAAGCAGCTGGTGTAAATGTTTCATCAGAGCCTTCGATGGAGAGAAAAATAGATTCAGGCTCCGTGTAACTTAAAAACGTAAAAGACTGAATCTCTGTTTCATAACCGTAGGATTGAAATTGAGATTGAATGTATTGAACTGCTTTTTCTTCTGATTCCGTTCCAGCAATACGAGGTTCTTTCGATAAATAATCAATGTTTTGATACACATTTTCCACGTTAAAATGTTGAACAATCTTATGATCCAAAACATTTACCGGCTGCTGCGCATAAACAGGTTCTACCTGGACTGCTGCAGCTTGAAAGCTAAATGCACCGGCTGTAATGGCAGCGGCTATTGTCAGCTTTAAAACAGGTTTTTTCATCTTGCGAACCTCCCTCTGAAAATTACTATTATTTTAAAATAATCACATTTTTTCTGAAAAGAGGAATTATTCTCATTATTTACATATAGTTCCATAGATTACAAGTTTTTGTTAAAAAAGAAAGAGGATTTCGAACGGAAATCGCTTCTTTTTATTCAGCTTGCTTGTATCTATTCCCCCATGTCTTTTTCATTGTTTTATTTAGCCTTAACTAGGGGGATAATGTAAAAAGTGTGTCTAAATGTAAACGTACACTGTCACAATCTTTAAAAAACGGGATTGAAATTTGAATTTCGGCGTTTTATAATAAGTTTGTGAATAAATTCACATTAATAATTCAATGCCCTTACTTATCAAATAGAGGAGTGTTTTAGGATGATCGAAATCAGAGGCAACAAAGTCGTTCTTATTGGTACAGGTGCAGTAGGATCAAGCTATGCGTTTTCCATGTTAAACCAGGGTGTATGCGATGAGCTTGTCCTGATTGATTTAAATGAACAAAAATCAATGGGCGATGTAATGGATTTGAACCATGGTGTCCTCTATGCTCCTACTTCTACAAAAGTAAGCTTTGGTAAATATACAGACTGCGTAGACGCAGCTCTCGTCGTGATCTGCGCAGGCGCTAACCAGAAACCCGGTGAAACACGCCTTGAACTGGTTGAAAAAAACATGGCGATTTTTAAAAATATTGTTGGTGAAGTAATGGCTTCCGGCTTTGATGGCATTTTTCTGATTGCTACAAATCCAGTGGATATTTTAACGTATGCGACGTGGAAATTTTCCGGCCTGCCAAAAGAGCGTGTCATCGGCTCTGGTACAATCTTAGATACGGCCCGCTTCCGTTACCTGCTTGGCGAAAACTTCGGTGTTGCGCCGCACAGCGTCCATGCATCTATTATTGGCGAGCATGGTGATACCGAAGTAGCAGTTTGGAGCAGCGCCAACATTGCTGGGATTCCACTGAAAGACTACCTCGCGCGGGATGAGCATGAAAACCCGGAAGAAAAAATGAAGGAAATTGCCGTACAGGTTCGGGATGCGGCGTATGAAATTATTGAAGCAAAAGGCTCTACTTACTACGGAATTGCAATGGGGCTTACTCGTATTTCCCGGGCAATCCTGCAAAATCAGGACGTCGTGCTGACTGTCTCTGCTCTTCTCGAAGGAGAGTTTGGCCATCATGATGTTTATATCGGCGTACCGGCTGTCATTAACCGCTATGGTGTCCGGGATGTAGTGGAGATTCCACTTAGTGAACGTGAAAAAGAGTTATTTGATCATAGCGTGCAAACATTGAAAAAAGTTCAGGAGCCATTTTGGAAAGAATAATGCACGAAAAAAGCGAAAGCCTTATTTCTCCGACAGGCTTTCGCTTTCTATTTGAATGGAGCTGGCATAAACAAGGCCGCTGTGCCGATGTTTTTTTAAAAACGGCGCGTGGGCAGGTTTCACTCCTACAATTCGAATGTTCGCATCAAGTAAGAGCAGAATGTCAACGAGCTGGTTAAACTGCTCAATACCGGACAGTGTAATCAAATCCACTGCTGTAAAATCGATGTACAGGTACTCATAATTCCCGTCGTAAAAACATTGTGATAATACATCTTTTGTGTGCTCCATCAGGGCGGTGTCCAGATCGCCAAACATTGGAATGAGTGCCGTCGTGCTGCTCAGCGCAATGAGCGGAGCAGAGCGCTTCTTCATTTTAATGAGCGCGGCTTCGGCTTCTTCTTTTTTTTCAAGAAGCTGAAAATCGGCTTCAGCAAGCCTCATCTGCTGCTGGTGCACCATTTTCTCCAAACGGGCGAGCCGGCGGTCAAGCCCGACACACTGCAGATACCCTTCATGCTCGTCCCATTGAACGGACACTGAAAAAGCTTCGGGCTTTAACCCAACAGTTAACAGAGCCAGTTCAATCGTTGTTGATTGTTCTTGCAGTTTTGCTAATTTCCGCTGGCTTCCTTCATCTACGATCGATTCCAAATTCTGCTGATTCCCGAATCGGCATTGTGCCGAGTCGGAACATTCAAGAACATTCAGCTTTCGATCTACTCGAAAAGTCGGCAGCGGCATAGACTTAAGATGCCCCACTTGCTTTCCCCTCGCTTTGATCATTCATCCAGTCAGTTAACTTTTTATAATCCGTTATAAAAAGCGTGTTCGGCGTGCAATAAAGTGATAAATCATACATGGATAAAAGACGGCTTCCCACAATGATTTTCGGGCGGAACGGCAAGGACTCCAATGCTTCTGCATACGATTTCAAGACCGGTACATGATACAGAATCGTGACGGATAAACAAATCACGTCCGGCTTCCACTTTTCTGCAGCAGAAACGGCGTGTTCAAGTGGTAAATTCGCCCCCATCATCCGCGTTTTCCAGCCGTTTTCTTCAAACAGCAGCGATGCCATCCGCATGCCGAGCGTGTGCTGCTCTTCTTCTACACATAAAAACATCACTTTACGGCTGGACGTTTTTCGTTTCGCTTGTGCATGAAAACGGGAAATCATAAAATCACACGTAGCCGTTGCTAAGTGTTCATCTGCCACGGAGATATCATCCTGTTCCCACAGAGACCCAATATGCTGCATCGCCCCACCGACGATAGACTGGTAAATATCGACCGACGTCCACCCTTTTTCGCGAAGATCACATAAAAAAGCAAAGCTTGCATCCACATCGCCATCAAGCAGCAGATGGGCTAGTTTCGCTGCTTCTGTGTTCATTTCGCTTCCCTTCTTTCAATATCGGCTATCGCCTCTGTCAACACCGTGCGGTAAAATACCGCCTCGTCTGAACGCTCCTCTTCCAAAACATGATAGATTCGTTCAAAATTATCGATCACATGCGCCGCTTTCATTCCACGTGAAACGAGCAGATTCGTTAACCAATTGGCATAGTCAATGAAAAACTGTCCATTTTGAAGCGTAAAAGCCGTTTTTAAATGGTGAAAATGGTGATGATTGTCTTCGCGGCATTTTACTTTCCCATACTCACCAAATCGTTCCTCAAGCTCTGGATAATCACGGTACATTCCATTCATAATTACATCAATACACTGGTCAATCCGGCTTTGATTCATGTAGCCACCACACGATACTTTTGCACTTTCGGGACAATCGAGGCGAGCTCCTGATCCGGGTAATTCTTTTCTAGATCGTGCACTTTTTGAAAAGCTTCGCTTGTTACCCATTTCATATAAGCCTCTTTTGATTCCCAGACGAGCTGAACGGTTAATTCAGATGGGCGCTTTTCATTTTGAAGCAGCCCGAAAGATATGAAGCCTTCATACTCGTCCACAAGCTTGGACCGGTTTTGATAAATAGAAATGGTTTCATCAATCTTATCCGGCGGCACGTTGACAATGGAATGAACAATATAGCTCATAAAATATCACACACTCGTCCGACCTGCCCATCTTCAAGACGGACTTTAATGCCGTGCGGATGAAAACTGGATTTTGTTAAAATGTCTTTGACCGTACCGCTTGTTTTATTGCCCGTCCGCTGGTCCTTCTTTAAAATGATGTTGACCTTCAAGCCGGGTTTAATCTCACTCCTGTTTTGTCCGTTCATCACTCATACCCCTCTTTGTTCCAGTTATTAGTACTAGTATAAAGGTTTTTGTTTCAATAATCGAAGAAAAACGGCTCAAACCTCCAGAAACAAAGAAAAGAGACAGGTTATACCTGTCTCGAAGTGTAGACAAAGTTAGAAAGCAGGCAAGCGGCTTTTCAGGAAGCATCACTTTTTAAAAAGGGCCTATAGGGAAGTCGCCCGCCGCCTTATCATCTTCTATCCAACCAGCCGCACTCCTTGCGTGCAAAAGAAATAAAGGGATATGCTGACAAACGATTTTACTTGCTTGCTGTCTGGCAGTTTGTTTACCTGTTTGCCCAAAACGGGTATTATAATAATCGCCAAAGTAACAGAACATCATTGTTTTTGAATAGGGTTTTTATTGGATAAATGAACGTGCAAAAAGGGGGATTTATATGAAACAGGCTCGTCATTTAACGGCTTCTGGAAAAGTACAGGGAGTTGGTTTTCGCTATTTTGCCCAAATGACTGCTGCCGATCATGGTGTTTCCGGCTGGGTGAAAAATCTTGATAATGGCACAGTCGCTGTTCATGCAGAGGGTTCCCCGGCAGAGCTGGACGCCTTTATGGCAGATTTAAAAAAAGGAAACCCCTTTGCAAAAGTTCATCATATTGAAGAGGAACGTGTACCGCTAGAGTCTCTTACTTCCTTTCGAATCAAGTATTGACACTCTTTTTTTCCGTTGCTATGATTAAACAAGTATTTTTGGTACTTGTTTTCCTAAAAACCCAGTAAACAGATCGAAAAAGGAAAAAGGAGACTGTTGTTATGTATCGGTTGTTCTTTGGACTGCTTTTATTTTTGCTTCTTTTAATTATTAAATCTCCCTTGTTTCGGGGAACCCGTATAGATGCGTCCTATGGTGCGATGATTATGGCCATTGGCATTTTCTCAATCGGGGTTTTCCCCCAGCTTCCTATTCCGCTCGTACTGCCTTCCTATTTGATTGATGTAGTGCTTTTTTTTATTTGGCTGTTTTTAATTTTTTCCTTTATGAAAGCAGCACTGAGGGGTGTTTTTCGAAAGCGGTATTTAACCCATCCCGTCCAGAGCTTTGCCGTTGGCACATGGGTAGCCGCTACATCGATTTTATGTCTTGTTTTATTTCATCAATTCCCTTTTTTACAGCCGGTTATTTTCACTGTTGCCCTCTTGAATACAGGACTTTGGGCGTTTTATATGGTGCTCTGTCTGAAAAGTTACAAGGTGATCCTTTCCGCTAAGTATTATACACGGATTCACGGCATCGTTTTTTTATCGACAGTGAGTACACAATCACTTGTGATACTATTTAATACTCTTTTTCAAACACCGGTTTTGCAGTTACTCAGCCGATTTGTGATTGCCGGCGGATTGTTCCTTTATTTTTTAAATCTCGTTCTTGTTATAATCCGCTTTCAGCGTTTTCGACGGGGAGATATTCTCAATGGCTGGAAAAATACGAATTGTATCATACACGGGGCCATGTCTATTTCAGGTATAGCAGCGATTGTTTCAGGAGCTTTTACACGTGAAGTTATACTCGTGATGTGGATATGGGCGGCTTTATTATTTTTCATTATTGAAAGCATTGAGTTATGGCGTATGGCTGCCCGTCTTCAAGCTTATTCTCTTCATGAAGCGATTGGCCGCTACCATGTTTCCCAATGGGCACGTAATTTTACATTCGGCACATTTTACATGTTTACTATACATATTGATTTTACCCATGCACCTGCCCCGTTTGTGACGGTACAGCAGCTGATCGTTCAATCCGGCATTCCCGTTCTTATTCTGCTTCTTCTGGCGGAATGTATGCTGTTTTTCAAAGATTCACTTCCGTGGTCAGAAAGCCGGGATCACGTAAAACAGCGCGCCTAGTTGGACGCGCTGTTTTACACGACAATTTTGATCCAATCCTGATCGACGCTTTCTGCGCCCTGGTCAAATGTCAGCTTCGTTTTAAATCGATAGGATTCATCACGGCCCGGAACCGGCAGGACTTCTGGCAGCCGGAATGTAAACGGCACTTTGTTTAATTCTTCCGCAGCAATGGTGCGGCTCGATAGAATCGTGCGGCTTTCAATCGTTTTGCTTGTTTCATCCGCATGGTTTTCCAGCATCAAATCACAATCGATCCGGTTGATCCGCTGTTCAATCGTTCCTCCTTGAATTAAAAAGTAGGCTTCAATTTGTTCTCCAGGTCTGTACGTCTGCTTCGGCAGAACGAGGTCAATTTGAGCTGAGCCAATCCCCAGCAGTGACATATATTTTCGCAGCATCATAATCATGTTCCTCCACCCTTTTGTTTGGAATTAGTATGGACAAATAAAATAGAAAAAAACCCTTACCGATGCCAGTAAAGGTTTTTTTTTCATAAAAAGAGACCTTTACCGGCTGGGTAAAGGTCTCGCTAACAGCTTATTGCTGCCGGAAAAGCCGAGAGTCAAGACTCTGAAATGACGACCAATCCGCTAAAGCTACTCCCCTTTAGGAGTTTTCGTTCGATTGTATAGTCATATCATACTTGATTTCGTTTACCTTGTCCATTACTGGTTACTTCACCGCAATTTTCTCCGCAGCCGCTGCTTGTTCCACCACTGCTGCTACGCGTTCATGAACGGTCCGATCTAATGGATGCGGAACAAGATCGCCCGGTTTTGTGCAGGATGCGATGGCTTCCGCCGCTGCTACGAGCATCGGGTGCGTGACATCATTTGCTCTTGCATTCAATACGCCTCTGAAAATACCCGGGAACCCTAGTACGTTGTTGACAGAGCGTCCGTCTGCCGCGTAAGCCGCTCCGGCTTCAAGCGCTTCTGTCGGCGCAATTTCCGGATTCGGGTTTGAAAGCGCCAGAATAATCTGCCCCTGCTGCACCCATTCTTTTTTAATCAGCCCCTGCACACCTGTTGTCGCAATGACAATGTCGCACTGGCCCATGAGTTCGCCAAGGTCGTTAACCGGTGTGCCGCCATACTGCTCGAGCCGCTGCTTCGCTTCTTCTGACAGGTCTGCACCGTACACCGATTTTACGCCGTACGCCATCAGCATGCGGCAGATCGCAAGACCGGCTGCACCGAGCCCGATCTGGCCGACTGTGGCTTCTTTCAAGTCTACGCCGGCACTTTTGCAGGCAGAGATGACCGCTGCCAGTGTCACAACCGCTGTGCCGTGCTGGTCATCATGCATAACCGGAATATCGAGTTCCGCTTTCAGCCGCTCTTCTACTTCAAAGCAGTGCGGTGAGCCGATATCTTCCAGCAGGATACCGCTGAAGCCAGGTGCGATATGCTTCACTGTTTCGACAATTTCATCCGGGTTTTTCGTATCGAGCAGGATCGGAATCGCGTTAATATCCACTAATTGATCAAACAGCGCCGCTTTCCCTTCCATCACCGGCATGCCGGCAACCGGGCCGATATCACCCAGTCCTAAAATGGCCGTTCCATCTGTGACAACGGCCACACTGTTGCCGATGTTCGTATAGATTTTTGCTTTTTCCGGCTCTGCCTGAATCACTTTGCACACATCCGCAACCCCTGGTGTGTACACGCGGCTCAAGTCTGCAAGTGTCTGGATCGGCACCCGGCTTTTCATCTGTACTTTGCCGCCTTCGTGGGCACGAAGCACCTCGTCCGATACCGCCTGCACGCGGAATCCTTCCAGTTCGTTGATGCTTTCAATAATGCCTGCAAGCTGATCTTCCTGTTCAATCTGCACGGTGATGTTCCGCTGCGTGTAAGCCGGGCCTACTTTAATCGTTTCTACTTCCCCGATATCACCGCCACGCAGCCCGATAGCCGTTGCTACTTTTCCAAGGCTGCCCGGAACGGATGGAATTTCGATCATTAACGTACGAATTAACTTATTGTATGCCATGCTTGTTGTACCTCCATTAAAATAAAAAACTTCCTTTCTCTATCATAGCGCTTTCAATCTAATTTTTCTGCATAAAAAACTTAAAAAATTATGTGAATTTATTCACATGTAAATCTATATCTCTTTCTTCTGATGATTTTTGCCCGTTATGTATAATGATTCTTCCAATGGAAAAACTATATTAATAAAAATGAGCTTATTTTCTGCCTTATGGTTTTCCTTGAATGTACTCTATCGATATCAAAGGTGCGAATCCATCTGTTAAACTGCTTAAAAGAAGCCGGGTCCGTTTTAGGCCACACGCTCTTCCTGCTCAGCTGCTGCCGCTTTGCGTGAAAAATAAGCATATTTCCGTTAAAATAAAGAAAGAACGGAGTGTGAATGATTGAAAAAATTATTATCTGTTGTGTTGCTGCTTGTTGTGGCTTTTAATACACGGCCGCTGTGGGAAGAATATGCTGAGCCGTATGTGAATTTGGCTTTTATGGACGTGATCAGCGACGAGCTGGAGGACATAAGAGAAAGTTCTGCTGTAACTGGTACTGTAGATAGAGTGACAAGTGAAGTAAAAAGCCTCGTGGGCATAGCGCCAAAAACTGTAGAGAGAGCTGAACAGCCGGCGCTGGCTGCTCCGGAATCCCAGACGTTTTCCGTTTACAATATTCAAATTGGGGACAGCCGTTCAAAGGTGGAGCAGGAAGTCGGGGCACCGAAACGCCATTCCCAAAATGAGTATGGAACCGAATGGTATGCTTATCACGAAAATTATCAAAACTTTTTGATGGTGTCCTATGACGAAGAAAACCGCGTAAACGGGCTTTATACGAACCACAACTTGATTTCCTCGAAAAATGGTATTGCCTTGAATATACCTCAGGAAAACGTCCGTGAAAAGCTTGGCGAACCAATGGATAAAATGCGTAAAGGGCTGACGTATTATATTTTAAATGAAACAAATGAACATGATTACTACCATATGGACGACAGCTACGTAACCATTTTTTATGATGTACACGAACAGGATACCGTTACAGCCATTCTTATTTTAGATGAAGATCTAGAAGCAGAAAAAAAGGGCATGTATGGTGAAAACAGTGCGGCACTGCGTAAAGGGTTTGAATACCAGCTGTTTGATGTGACGAACGCCGCCCGGGTTGTGCACGGACTGCCGGTACTCACATGGGATGATCCGGTCAGTGGCACCGCACGGGAGCACAGCCAGGATATGGCCCAGCACGTGTATTTTGATCATACAAACCTTGAAGGCCAGTCACCATTTGACCGGATGGAAGAAGACCGCATTCACTTTACAACAGCCGGTGAAAACCTTGCTTATGGGCAATTCAGCAGTATTTTTGCTCACGAGGGCTTAATGAACTCCGCCGGCCATCGAAAAAACATTTTAAATGGTGATTTCCACTACTTAGGAGTAGGAGTTGCGCTAAACGGCGAAAACCAGCCTTACTTCACGGAAAACTTTTTTAATAACTAAGCCTGATCCGTTTATGCGGCAGGCTTTTTTTATGGAACGCTTCTTTTGCTCGTCATGGAACAGGAACTTTCGCTCAAGCGAGCAAACAAAAAAGGCAGCCTCAAAGAGGCTGCCTTTTTATGATGTTATATAAAATTATGCTTTTTGTACGTTAGTTGCTTGAGGACCACGTTGTCCTTGTTCAACTTCGAATGTTACTTCTTGACCTTCGTCAAGAGTTTTGTAGCCTTCGCCTTGAATTGCTGAGAAATGAACGAATACGTCGTCTCCAGCTTCGCGCTCGATGAAGCCGAAACCTTTTTCTGCGTTAAACCATTTTACTTTACCTTGTTCCATGTTATGTTGCCTCCCGTTGTGCATCTGCACAATATAATACTATTCCTGCTCAAAGCAATATCAAGACAATAAGCTTTTACAGCACTTGTACCTCTCGAACAAAAATAATTCTCATTTATCATAACAGCTTTTCAAAAAATAAGCAAGCGATTCGAAAAGAAAATGTTTTCATTTCCTTTTTACGGAAAAAGATTTTCCCCATAGGCGTGTGTACCGAGGAGGCTCCCGCACTGCTCTAAGATGCGCGAAGTCCGGCTGTCTTCCCCTATCAATTCTTTTTAAGAAGCGATATTTCCCGAAAAGTCCCCTGCCCGTTTCGGCGTTGAAAACTTTCATGAAAAAGACTGTCGACTTTGTCGACAGTCTCAGCTGTTCCTTTAATAGGAACAGCTTCATGAATTAAAATGTCCGCGCCGCTTCTGCTGCGAGCTTGATGCCGTCTGCAATGATTTCTGCTGAACGGTCCGGGAATTGATTATGTCCTTCAATAACAATAGTCTGCACATCTTCTACGCCCCAGAAAGCCATAATGGTCTGTACATATTTTGCAGACATTTCAACGTCTGCCGCTGGACCTTCTGAGTAAACACCGCCGCGTGCATTCAAAAGCATTACTTTTTTATCTTTTAATAGACCGACTGGGCCTTCCGCCGTATATTTAAACGTCTGCCCCGCCTGGCCAAGGTAATCAAGGTATGTGTGAAGCACAGCTGGAATCGTGAAGTTCCAAAGAGGGAAAGCGAAAACCACCTTGTCTGCTTTCAAAAATTGATTCAAGTATTTTGTAACAAGTTCTGTTGCTGCTTTTTCACCTTCTGTTAATTCCATTCCACGTGCTAATTTGAACATGCCGTTAATTTTATCGTTGTCGTAGTACGGAAGGTTTTCTGCAAAAAGATCTAATTCTGTGATCGTATCCGCCGGGTGCTCAGCGCGGTACGCCTCTAGAAATGCATTATATAGCTGCACGCTCACTGCTTGGTCCGCTGGGCGTGAATTGGCTTTTACAAATAAAACGTTTGTCATTTTTGTTTCCTCCAGTTATTTTGTTACTTTTAATTATTAAAAGGATTGTACCACACAATTAGTTGCTATAGCAACTATTTAATGCGGACTTTTTTATTCCATATTGGTCCGCATTTTTGTTAAAATTCTGCGCACTTCCTCCAGCTCTTTTGCTGTAATGCCTGCTGTAACAGTACGATGAAAGGATTCAACAACCGGTATCACATCATCTTGAAGAGCTGTGCCGGCTTCGGTAAGAAAAATCCGCACGGAACGCCGGTCGCTGGCTTCGGTCACCCGTTTAATAAATCCTTTTTGCTCAAGGCTTGATACCATGCGGGTAATATTTGTTTTGTCCTTTTCAAGCTGCTCGGACAACTCCTGCTGAGTCCGTCCGTCCCGCTCCCAAAGCAGCATCATAATCAAATTCTGCTCCGGGGCGAGCTGAAATGGGGCGAGGCGTTCTTTTACACAGTTTGTGATTTTTAAATCCGTTTGGTGAATAAAAATGCTGATGTAATCTTTTAATTTAATATCCATAATCAGTCCTCCATCATCCGGTCTTAAGAAACCGCACATGTACCAGCCCCTGGTATAGGCGTGAGCTGCACAATTTGCACTTCGTTTTGAATACCGAATAATTTTTTAATCGTGCTTTTCGCACTGAATGAAAATTCCTTCGCGATCCCGGCAAACGATTCCCGTTCCCATTCCTAGGCACTGACTATAATATCGACGCCTTCGCTTTGCTGCTGAATACGTGCAGCCATATTCACAGTATGCTCAAAACAATCAAGCAGGCCGTTCGCATTAACCGCGATCGTCGGCCCTGTAAACAATCCGACTTTAATGACGACGCCCATTTCATTCAGTTCGTTAAAAAAGCGACTTTCGACTACACATTCTTGTTTCCCTGTTTTCCTGGCTGACGTTTAGCGGCCTCTCTCCGCTGGCTATCGCTTTTATTTTTCTCACTCATGTAACCATTGACCGCCGGACCCTCGTTGCCTGGTGGCTGCGGACCATTATGAAAGCCCAGGGACCTGAATCGGGCTGGCTTGGGATTATTGTAGACCAAATCTTTCATCTGCTTGTTCTGGCAGCGGCATTGTACTTATAAGCAAGAAGGGTTTGATGTCATCAGCCGGTTTTCGGCTCTTTCCATATGATGAATCCGCTCATAACGTACATAAGAGATGCCAGATAAAAAATGGTTGCAATGGTTAAAAAATCAACGAGGTAACCGGTAAAGATGACCGCCGCGGCTGCGGCAATAGAAGTCCAGAAGTGATAGCGGCCTATATCGGCGCCGACCTGACTTTGATCTGCCTGCCGGGCCAAGGCCGCTTTTTCAGTGTTTTTTTGCACAGCACCCAGCACCCCCATGCACACTTGAAGCCCATATACCTGCCATACACTTGTGGCAAGCGGGAAAAACAGCAGCAGCACAGCCATGGCCATTGAATAAAAAATGAGCAGGACCCGGTCTCCTAATCGGTCTGCCGCTTTTCCAATCACCGGATAAGCGAGGGCAGACGTTAACGCAAAAAGGCCATACGCCCAGCCAAACTGTGAGTAGCTGTCCCCCACATTCCTCAGCAGCAGAACATAAAATGGAAAAATCATGCTCCCTGCCATTAAAACGAGACTTTGAGACGTGACAAACCGACGATAATTCATTGTTGGTACTCCTCATAAAAATAGTTTGTAAACCGCTTCTTTGGGTCCATCTCCTGCTTTTTCTTAAAAAAAGCAGGAGCAAGCGGATACGCTTTCCTCAGCTGTTCCTTCGTTGGAAAGGAGTAATAGGGCAGATAATAGCTGCCGCGGTGGTTCAAGGTGATATCAATCATTGCCTGTATAACCGCTTTTGATTGCTCCACTTCCTGCTTTGACTTTCCTTGATTGATTAAAAGTACAAGTGCAAACATGTCTTCCTTTGCATAGGATAGAACAGCCTGATCATTTTTTTCCACGTAGCGGATAGTAATGTTCAAAAGGTTAAACTCGTCTTTTTTTTCAAGAAGGTTCCGCATATCATCAATATAAGAAGCAAATTCATCTGTAGGAATAAAGTACTCCTGCAGCACTTCGGTTCTCTCGCCGCTTTCATAGTCCATAAAATCCGTTTCCGAACGCATAACGTTATTTCTCGATTCAAGTGAGCCATCTTCTTGAAGCATATACTGCTTTTGAATATTCCAAAACGTTTCTTTTCCCCATTCACTGTAACGGGACAAGCCGAGGAAAAGCTTTGGCAGCGCCACAATCCGCTCTTCCTTCAACTCGTTATAGCTTGTCAGCATGTCCTGATTTTGGGCTTTTATATAATCTGTTATATACATGCTGCGCAGAAAAGAAGAAGGGGCGACCGAAATACGTGCCAAATGCATTTTTACCGCTTCATTTTCTTTTACCTGCTGCCCAAAATAGCGGGTGTAGTCTCGATAGTCAAGTTCTCTCGTTCTTTTTTGATACAGTTCATCTTCCGTCAAAGAAAGCGTAACATCTAAAATAATACCAAATAAGCCGTAGCCGCCAATCACGTAAGGAAACCATTCTGCATTTTCCTCTCTGCTGACGCGGATAATGGTACCGTCCGGCTTTAACAGCCGAAATGATTTTATTGTTGTGATAAGGGCCTCGTTCCGAATATCCCGGCCATGTACATTCACGCTTAATGAGCCGCCAACCGTAAAAATGTTTTGGGACTGCATCACTTTTACAGAAAGGCCGTAAGGATTGATGTACCGCTGGATATCATCCCATGTCGCTCCGCTTTGAACAGTAATCCATTTTTCCTCCGGATCAAAGTCAATAACGTTATTAAAAGGCTTCATATCAATCATAACGGCTCCCGGATAGTAGGTCTGTCCGCCCTGACTGTGCTGCATTCCTGCAATCGTCAGCTGAGTCCCTGTACGGTTTGCCTCCTGTACAATTTTCTTCAACGTTTGTTCACCACCCGCCCGCTCAATTGTTTTCACCTGCGCAGGCAGGAGACGCCCTGCATCTTCAACGGCTGGCCGGGAATAAACGTGGCTGTAAAGATAAACAGAAGCGGTAAATAAAACACCGTACAAGCAAAAGAATAACCCTTTTTTCATGTTTTTGCGCCCCTTTTGCCAAACTTCAACTTCCATATTTTTTCACTTCCACTATACCAAAAAAAGGGTGGAGCTGCCGGGCAGGCTTGTAAACAGCCCAAAAAGCGAATCAGCCCTTTTTTGGCTGATCCGCTTTTTCAGTTATTTTATTCCAATCAACGCGCCCGTCTTCTGTAAAAGAAACGCCTTCTTCCCTCAAACGGCGGCGCTGTTCGGCTTTTGCTTCTTCACCCGGCACATTTATTTCACCCCGAGCATTTACAACCCGGTGCCAGGGCAAATTATGTTTCTCACCCATCGAATGCAAAATGCGGACTACCTGGCGGGCAGCACGGGGACTTCCGGCCAGGCGTGCTACCTGTCCATATGTGACAACAACACCTTCTGGAATACTTTTAAGTACACGAACGACGTCTTCTGTAAATGGCGTCACTCCGGAATTCCTACTTCAATATGACGGAAAGCATCTACATCAAACAATCCTTTGTCTGTCAGCTTTAAGCTTGGAATAACGGGCAGGCACAGGAAAGATAAAATCATAAAAATATTTTGTGACTCCTCCGCTACAAGAGACAGCTGTTCATGCAGGTGATGCAGCTCCTCGATCACTTCTTCATACGGCTTTTCTGACATAATGCCGCCGACACGAAGAGGAACTGATGCCAGAACCTTTCCGTTTTCTACAATGACAAGGCCGCCCTGCATGCACTCTGACGCTTCAATGGCTGCCAAAATATCTTCATCATTTGTTCCGGCTACGACAAGGTTATGTGAATCATGTGCGACGGTTGACGCAATCGCACCCCGCTTCAGTCCGAGCCCGCTGACGATACCTGCGCCGATGCTGCCGGTTGCATGGTGGCGCTCACACACCACAATTTTCAGCTGATCGCGCGCTGCATCCGGCACGAAAAAGCCATTTTCTACTTTTACATCGGCTTCTATTTTATTTGTAATAATCCGTCCCGGTACAACGCCGATGATCATGGCTTTTTGTCCGTCCTTCAGCGGAATCTGCAAGGATTCTTTCGTAACCTTCTTTATATTAAGCGATGATTGAACCGATTCTGGCACGGCGGCACGGCGGCTTTTAGAAGCAGCTAGATCCAGTACCCGGCCGTCCTTTATAATCGTTTCCGGCTGGAGTGTCTTCAAGCTGCCCGTGATCAAAATATCTGCTGTGTATCCAGGAACAATGGCTCCTTTGTTTTTCAAGCCGTGGCATACCGCATTATTGATCGTCGCCATTTGAATGGCAATCAGTGGATCGAGCCCATGCTTGATTGCCAGGCGTGCCGCAAAATTAACAGTTCCTTCCTCAGCCAGCTCATCCAAATGTTTATCATCTGTACAAAAAGAAAACCGGCTGCTGTTCCGCTCATGAATAGCTGGCAGGAGGGCAAGCAGGTCTTTAGCAGCTGAACCTTCCCGTACAAGAACATGCATCCCCCGGCGTACACGCGCAACCGCCTCCTCTGCTGTTACGGCTTCGTGGTCGTTGCGGATGCCGGCTGTGCTGTAAACGTTCAACGCTGCATCCGGCAGTCCCGCCGCATGACCGTCTACAGTTAAATTTGCTTCTGTTGTCATCTTAATTTTGGCAAGCATGCCTGTATCTCCATTTAAAACAGAAGGATAATCCATAACTTCTGCCAGGCCGATCACATTTTTGTGAGGCAGGTATGGGCGCAGGTCATCCGCCGTTAACGTGGCACCGTTCTGCTCAAACGGGGTTGCCGGTACACAGGAAGGCAGCTTCATTAAAATATCAACATCCGTCCCGGCTGCATCCTCCAGCATAAAGTCGATGCCAACTCGTCCCGCCACATTGGCAATTTCATGTGGGTCTGTTACAACGGTCGTCACGCCGTGTTTAATAAGAGCCCGCGAAAACTCCGACGGTGTCACCATCGTTGATTCAATATGGATATGGCCATCGATAAAGCCCGGCATCACATACTTGCCCGACGCATCTACGATCTTTTTTCCTTTCGGATACGTGCCGATGCCGACAATGCAGCCATCTTTGATCGCAACATCCGCTTGAAACGTTTCAAGTGAAAAAACGTCTACCACTGTCCCGTTTTGAATAATAATATCCGCTTCCTCCGGGCGCTGTGCTGTTTCGATCAATCTTTTTAGTGCATTTGTCATGCCGCTTCCCCCTTTATTTTTTCTGCTCTGTCGGCATTTGTGAATTCCCTCACTAGTTTTTCATATTTTACTCGGAAAAAAATATGGTTGCAAATGATTTTTTACTTTAAAAAAACAGGCTCTTTTTTGTCAGCGCTGACAAAAAAAAGCCTGTTTGTACTTCTTCTTATAATAAATGATTTTGTTTATTTATATACGGACCGTTCATTCCCGCCACTTCCGGCTCGATCCTCCAAAAAGGGCAAGAGCCGCTTTTAAAAAGCAATTAAAAAATCCATTTCAGAAAGTATCTGAAATGGATGGCAGGTTAAAGATCACCTGTTAAAAACTGCGCTTTACCAAATCCGAAGCTCCAATCGGCATCTCCATTGATGGAAAGAGAAATCATGACATCTTTTGGATCGATTCCGCAGCTTTCCTGCAATTCTTCCACAATGTACTGATACAGCTTCTGTTTTTGTTCTTCTGTTCTTTGCTTGCTTACAATACTGATTACCACGACATCTTTTGAGCGTTCAAACCCAAGTCCGGTGTCTTCAATAATCATTTCATGAGCCGGATGCTGGTGAACAATTTGATAGCGGTCACGTTCCGGTACTTGAAATGCTTTGAGCATCCCCCGGTGAGCTGCATCAAGCAGCCCTTTCAGCTCTTCATCAGTTCTTCCTTCGATGACATCAAAACGAAGCAATGGCATAACAGAGTCCCTCCAATTCTTATGTACACTTTCACTCTATCATGGTTACCCTTCTTTCACAATGTTCATGCAATTCTAATTAATTTATTACTTGTTTATGCAAGTGATTTTTTTCCTATTTTTTCGACTTAAGGATTTTGGAGCAGGAAAGGAGGGTACGACAAATAAAGACACAACATTCTATTATGCTGAAGGAGGATTTTTTTATGTTCCGTCACCAGAAAGAATTACAGTTTGAAGTAAAAGTAGAACGTCCAGACCCGCTGCTTGCCCGCCAGATTCAAGAGGTGCTCGGCGGCCAGTTTGGTGAAATGACCGTCATGATGCAATATTTGTTCCAGGGCTTTAACTGCCGGGGAGAAGAAAAGTATAAGGATATGCTGATGGATATCGGTACAGAGGAAATTGGGCACGTGGAAATGCTTTGCGCCCTGATCAGCCAGCTTCTAGATGGGGCATCGCCAGAGGCACAGGCCGAAGCAGCGGAAGACCCCGCCATCGCTGCCATTATGGGCGGTATTAATCCGCAGCACTTGCTTGTCAGCGGACTTGGCGGCCTGCCAACCAATTCAAACGGTGTGCCGTGGAACGGAAACTATATTGTAGCGAGCGGCAACCTGCTTGCTGATATGCGCTCCAATCTGCACGCTGAATCTCAAGGACGCCTGCAGGTTGCACGCCTTTACCATATGACAAAAGACGAAGGCGTCCGGGCTGTATTCCGTAAAATGCTCGCCCGTGACCGCTATCACCAATATCAATGGATGGAAGCCATTGCGGAGTTGGAAGAGAAAAACGGCGTAGCCGTGCCGGCCTCCTTCCCTCCAGAAGCAGAGCAGGAAGCACAGCCGCACGCGTTTGAGTTCTGGGATCTTTCAGAAGGATCGGAATCTGCTGAAGGACGCTGGGCAAAAGGCAGTGCACCAGATGGAACCGGTGACTATGTCTATTTAAAAGATCCAGCGCCGCAGGGTCAAAAACCGATGCCGGCTGTTCCTCCGACTGCGATTCACCATGATCTAGACGGAAAAGCAACCGATAAATAAAAAGGAGTGATGAGCATGGCCAAATCGTTAGCAATGCATGAGAAGCTGGAAGTTCATGAAGTTCTTTTATTTAAAACAGCCTGCTTGACAAAAAGCACCGCCATGCTTGACCTTGTCAAGGATTCAAATCTAAAAAAATTGCTGAAGGAAGATATTAAGCTTTCTAAAAAAGCGATTAAAGATTTACAATCTGTGCTCGAAGACGACCAAAAACAAACAGCGAAAGGCAGGTAAGCATGGATGGCAAAAAAAAGTGAAAAAGATGTGGTACTCGACGACCTGGCCATCGCGACTGATTTTCTTATTACGGCTAAAGCCGGTGTACGAAATTTAGCCGTAGCCATTACAGAAACGGCTACGCCAGAAGTGAAGCAGCTGCTGCGTCGAGAACTTGATAACGCAATTGATCTGCATGATAAAATGGCCCAGTATATGATTGATAATGAAATGTATCACGCGTATGACATAGAAGAGCAGGTCACACACGATCTTGAGAAAGCAGACAAAGCACTGTCTATTGCTCCTTCCGCTAAATCATCCAGCGGAGGCAAAAGCAGTTCTGCTAAAAAGTCAAAAAGCAAATAAAAAAGCATCCGGTGAAAGCCGGATGCTTTTTTCTATAAAATAAGCGCGATCGCTTTTTGAAGCAATTCAATGTCTTTGGCAATTTGTTTTTTGATAGCGCCGTTGTGGCAGCGTGCATAGTCCATGTACAACAATGTGAGCTCCTGCTTAAAAATACACCGATCTGCTGCTATTCCCATGGCTGTCACTTCCTTTGCATGACTTTTCTTTTTAGCCTTTTAGTAATAATTACCCAATCGAAAGGAAAATATTCACCGTCATGTAAAGTTTTTAAACTCTGTATTTTCAAAACACTTCAATAACAATCGTTGAATAAAGGGCTTTTTCTCTTTTATACAAAGCCGTTTTTAATTCCACCAGCGCACGAGAGCCCGGATCCCATATATAATGAGTTCCCCGCCAGAAGTAATGAGTTCAAGCAAAACATGGGCTTTATCCCACTTATCTTTGCGCTTTTTTTCTGCTTTTTTATCCATTGCCTCCCGCCTTCGTTTATTTTTTTATACGTTCCATTGGCGGAGTCTGTTTCATTTTCTTTTTGTTCCTGGCCCATGCTATAGTAAAATGAGCGATTGATCGAACGGAGGCGGCCGATGATGCGGGCGTTTGTGTATCTTATTGTCTTCTTTTCTTTTTTTGACCTTTTTGCCCAGCTGCCTATTATAAGCCCGCTTGCCGAATCACTCGGTGCGGCGCCCTTCTTAATAGGACTGGCTGTTGGCATGTATTCTTTTTCTAATACAATCGGCAATATACTGTCCGGCTTTTGGGCGGACAAGCTCGGGCCTTTTACCGTTTTGGTTATCGGCCTGCTGTCGACCGGTGCAGCCTTGTTTTTTTATGGGGCAGCTGTAAACGCATGGACACTGCTTTTCATTCGTTTTGTTCATGGCCTGGCTGCCGGGTTCATTACGCCAGCCGCTTTTACTTATTTGGCCAATCATACGGCAAATGAAAAAAAAGGCCAGGGCGCTGCTGTTTCCGGTGCTTTTATCGGCATAGCAGCCATTGCCGGTCCTGCTTTCAGCGGCATTTTAGCCAGCCGCACAAGTGAAATATATGTGTTGGCCGTCATAGGGATGGTAATGGCGGTACTTGGGAGCACGGCCATGGTGATGCTGAAGAAAAAGCGGCCCGCTGTTCCTCATTCATCCCAAACAGCGAGCGTTCCGCTTCTTGTCCTTTTCAGAAGCCCCCTCGTACGCAAGGCATTTATCGGCGCTTTTCTGCTTATGTTTTCCCAGGGGGTGCTTGCTTATATGCTGCCGCTTAAAGTGGAACGGCTTGGCTATGGAGCGCAGACAAGCGGCCTGCTCCTCAGCACGTTTGGATTAACAGCCATTGTCGTTTTTCTTTCTCCGGTTAATCGGCTGTTTGACCGGCTAAGGCCGGAAAAAACGTTTCCGTTCGGAGCGGCCATGATGGGCGTGAGCCTTCTGCTTATCAGCCAGGCGGAAGTGCCTGTCCTTCTTCATAGCGTAATGGCCATATATGGAGTTGGCTTCGCTTTTTTATTTCCTTCGATTAATTCCCTGCTTGTGGACGCTGTCACAGTGGAAAGCAGAGGCAGGGCGTATGGCTGCTTTTATGCTTTTTTCTCACTTGGCGTGGTGGCAGGTTCTTCCGTAACCGGCGCTCTTGCTCTCTCCCCGCTGCAAGGCTTCATAGGGACCGGCTTTCTTCTTGTAGCAGCAGGCGTGTTCGTGTTTAGCCAATCACTCAAAAAACCGTCCAGCAGCTCTTAAGCCGGACGGTTTTTCTTTTAACCCGCTGCAGGTTCTGCAGAGGGCTTTCCAAAGTAATATCCTTGCACAAGCGGGATGCCTGCCGCAAGACAATACTCATATTCTTCTTTGCGCTCAATGCCTTCTGCGAGTGTTTTAATTCCCAGATTTGACGCCGTTTTCAGCGCTCTTTCAATAAATAATTGTTTATCCCCGTCCTGATCCACAAAACGAGACGTACGAACGGTCAATTTTAATGTAGTCCGGCCTTAGCTTCTCAAGCATTTCAATCGTAGAAAAACCGGCCCCGACGTCGTCAAGCGCTACTTTAATGCCTTCTTGCTTATAAACATTCAGCACTTTTCTTAGGTGCTCAATATCTTCTATCTTCTCCGTTTCAACCACTTCAAACACAAGATCGCCAGGATTTACATTGTATTTTTCGATAATCCGAAACGTATGCTGCAGGCAGAATTCCGGATTGTAAATGGTGGAAGGCAAAAAGTTAATAAAGCTTTTCTGTCCATTTCGGATGTATTTTTTACGGGCAATGATGGCACTTTCTCTTGCCTGCTTATCCAAGTAGGAGTGCATGCCCAGCTTTTGAGCGGCAGCAAACAGACGGCCCGGCGGGATTGCAGCTTCTTTGTTCGTCCGCAGAAGCGATTCATATCCGTATATGCTGCCGGTGCCTGCGTCAACAATCGGCTGGAGAAAGCTGACAAATTGGCTCTTTTCAATGACACGGATCACTTCCTGGTGAGAAAACCATTCTGCCACTTCTCTAATGGGTGCGGTGCGAAGCGGCGCCTCGTCATCCGGGCGCCCGATCCCGCCTATTAACGTCCCTTCCTGCTTCTCCTGAACAGTTTGAAGCTTTTTCTCCGCCTCTTTCATCGTTTGAAAATCGATAAATGACCAATCTTTCTCATTTGAAATAAACAGGCGGCCCGGTTCATAAAATCGAATGGGAACCCGGCATTCAATACAGCTTTCCGGCATGTGTATATACTCCTTTTTATCAAAAATAAACACTAAAAATAGCGAATATTACTTAAGTCCCCTTTTTGGGCGCCTCGTAAACTTTATCGGAAAAATAATGAGTATTTTTTAATTAAACTTTTGTCCTAAATCGCCTCCATTTTGGTCTATAGTTTGAAGAGGGGAAAAATCGGTTAGACTAATAAGAGCAGACTGCTTAAATGAGGAGGAATTTAATCATGACAGCAATCGTTTTATTCGACGGGGATTGTAATTTTTGCGATGCCAGCGTTCAATTTATTATACAGCGTGATTCGAAAGGCTATTTTAATTACGCATCGCTTCAAAGCGATGTCGGCCAAAAGCTGCTAAAAGAGCACAATATACCGGAAGACCTTGATAGTTTTGTGCTTGTAGAGGATGGACAGGCTTATATTAAATCAACTGCTGCTTTAAGGGTAGCACGCCGCCTGGATGGAGCATGGAAATTGCTTTATGCGCTGGTAGCCGTTCCAGCACCGCTTCGTAATCTCGTATATGATTATGTGGCGGCAAACCGGTACAAATGGTTTGGCAAAAAGAGCGACCACTGTATGCTTCCATCACCGGAAGTGCGCCAGCGATTTTTATAAAAAAAGAACCTGCTCAGGCAGGTTCTTCTTTTTTATGGACAGAAAACCTGCCAAACGGGTGTATTCTTTTTTCTTGTTCCACTATGATAGAAGCTGGCGGTCGGTCTTTTTCTGCTTAAAAGTTTATACACATAAACAGATCGTGATACACTAAACGCGCACTACTTTTATAATGGAGCTGACACAGTATGTTATCAAAATACAGCATTCCCGACTTGAATATTGACGAAATAGACAAACATATTTTGTCTATTCTGCATGAAAACAGCCGCATTTCCTACACGGACATCGCAAAGCAAGTGGACCTCTCCCGTGTTGCTGTTCAAGCCAGAATTAATAACTTAATGGAGCAGGGTGTCATTGAAAAATTCACAACCGTCATTAATCCGGCAAAGATCGGTATGCACGTATCTGCTTTTTTCAATGTAGAAGTAGAGCCTCAGTTTTTAGAAAAAGTGGCTGACCACCTTCAAAATGAGCCGGCTGTGACAAGCTTGTATCATATGACCGGTCCCAGCAAGCTTCATATGCACGGGATTTTTACAGACAATCAGGAGATGGAGCGCTTTTTAGCAGAAAAGCTGTATCCGCTTCAGGGCGTCGTAAGTGTTGACTGCCAGATTTTAATTAAACGGTACAAAAGCCGAATGGGCATGAAACTGTAATCAATAGCAAACGATTTTCACATATGAAAAAGAGGCTGCTGGGCAGCCTCTTTTTTTGTTGTCTCCCTTCTTTACACCACTTTCTCACTTTCTGTAAATTCTTGATCTTCTTGTTCCTGGCTGCCTTTATGATCGGTAAACAGGAACATAATCGCTCCGAAAATAAGCAGTGCCCCTGATAAATAAAAACCAAACTCCAATTTCCCGGTCACATCTGCAAAAAAGCCGGTAATGTAGGGAGCAAAAATTGAAGACAGCATGCCGCTGAAGTTAAAAAAACCGTACACTCTTGAATACATAGAAGGCGGTGTAATATCAGCCATATACGAGATCAGCACCGGATCTAGTGCCAGTTTTCCAAGCAGTCCGTACAGGGCAAGACCTACAAGCAAAAGCGAGTAGTTTTCCGTATATGGAATGGCGAATTGACAGATAGCCCCGGCCAGTGCCAGTGAAATAATCAACGGCTTTCTGTTTTTAATTTTATCGGACAAAAAGCCAAATAAGATAGCGCCTGGAATGGAAGCCCATGGCACCAATGAAGCAATGATGCCTGTCTGGGAAGCTTCTACGCCTCTGACCGTCTGCAAATAGTAAGGCAGCCATGTGAGCATGCCGAAAAATCCATAAAGCGAGCAGAAAATAAGCACATAGACAAGAATGTGATTTTTCGTAAACAGTTTTTTCATATCCAGCTTTTCTGCTTTTTCCGCTGATGCTTCTTTTTTCTTATGTGTGTCATCCCGTACAAAAACCGCAATTAAAATGGCAACGATAATAGTCGGTACCGCAAACACGTAAAACGGATACTGCCACCCTTTATTTAAAGTGTAAGTAAAATAACTGGATGCCATAAAACCAAGTGAAATACCGAAGGCCATCCCGCTGTTGATCAGGGCCGATACAAGGCCCCGGTATTTTTTAGGTGTAATCGTAGAAGAAATGCCGTACTGGGAGCCGTAATACGTTCCTTCCCCAAGCCCCGTCAGCGCGCGCATCATTAAAAATACAAGAAAGGTTGTCGCCATCCCGCTTAAATAAGTTGCCACGCCGAATATTAAATAGCCAATGACTAGCACTTTTACACGGCCAAACCTGTCTGCCAAAAAGCCGGTTGGAATCTGCATCGCAGCATAAGCAGCGAAAAACACCGTTGACATTAAGCCAAGCTGCGATTTATCAAGGCTCCACTCTTCGCCGATACTTCCCATAACAGGTGAAAGAATATTCCGGTCTGCATACATAAAGACCCAGCCAAGGAAAAAAAGAAAAATAACAACTGCAGGATGTGTTTTTTTCATGTACGGTGCCCCTTTTCATAAATTGATAGGAACAGCATAAAGAAAAAAAACAGCCTCTTGTTCATTTTCGGCAGAAAATCTCCCATAGATTTTATTCGAAACGTAATCATTTTATCTTTTTTTATTACAATTCGAATGTTAAGATGTATTAAACAATACAATTGGTTTGGCAATACAAAATCTCTCCTGAACGTGTTTCACTTTCACCACGATGATAGAAAGGATGTTTTTATGAAGCAGCTCGATATTTTTATCGCTTTTTTCCGCAGCAGCATGCTCGGCTACGGCGGCGGCCCGACGACTATCCCACTTGTTCAAAAAGAAGTGGTCGAGCGGTTTAAATGGATGGATAATGAAGAATTTGGAGACATTTTAGCGATTGGCAACACGCTTCCAGGCCCCATTAATACAAAGATGGCCGGCTATATTGGATACCGGGTCGGCGGGATACTCGGCACGATCAATGCGATTTTAGCGACCATTCTGCCGACCATTTTATTAATGATTTTTCTGCTGACGACCTTAACGGCTTTTAAAGATTTGGCCTGGGTGCAGGGAATGACACGGGGGGTTTTGCCCGTCGTCGGCATCATGCTGGCCGTGTTGACAAAAGATTTTCTTCAAAGCTCGATGAAAGGCTTGAAGTGGGGAACGGTCGCTGTTCATGTTGTAATTGGACTTCTATTGATTGAGTTTCTTCATATTCATCCTGCTATTTTAATTGCCACTTTGCTGCTGTTTGCTTTCTTTAAGCCGGTTAAAGATAAAGCAGCTGACAAAAAGAAAGGACGGCCCGCATGATTTATTTGCATATTTTCTGGGTATTTTTCATGACGAATCTGCTTGGCTACGGCGGCGGCCCAGCTACAATCCCGCTTATTCAAAAAGAAGTCGTGGAACGCTATGGGTGGATGACCGTACAGGAATTTAACGAAGCTTTCGCGATGGGCAATGCACTGCCCGGCCCCATCGCCACGAAGATGGGCGGTTATATCGGCTTCCAGGAAGGAGGCTGGCTGGGTGCCGTGCTGGCGGTGCTGGCCACTGTACTGCCTTCTCTCCTATTAATGATCTCTTTAATGGGCATTTTGTATAAAAACCGGACCTCCCCGCGTGTAAAACGAATGACCGCTTATGTAAAGCCGACTATTGCTATTTTACTTGGCGTGATGGCATTTCAAGCTTTTTTCGACTCATACGTTCAAATCAGCCCTTTGCATATTTTCATTCTGGCGGCAGGCAGCTACTGGCTGATGGAAAAAAGAAAAATCCATCCCGGCCTGGTCGTCCTCTCTTCGCTCATTTATGGAGCTGTTTTTCTTTCCTAACCGAAAAGCGTGAATGAAGGTCCGCTGTCTGGCGGCCATCATTCACGCTTTTTTTTGAGCCTCTGCTTGAATATACATCATTTTTTCCCGGCACAACTTAGCTAGAAAAAACCCTTGGCTTCCTCCAAGCTTTCTCATTTATATTTCAGCCGAGCTTTTTCTTTAAAAAGCGATACAGCCCATCTTCTTTATAAGAAAACTCCGTTACTTCATCTGCCTGCTTCTTCACAAAATCCGTGGCGTTTTTCATGGCCACACAATAACCGGCCAGCTCGAAAAGCGGCAGATCATTTTCTCCGTCGCCTACTGCTAATATCTCTTCTCTCTTCAAATGAAAGCGATCAAGCAGTTTTTTCACACCCGTTGCTTTTGAAACTCCTTCTACTGTCACCTCCACATTATGGTGTGTAGACGAAGCAGTCGTAAAAGCGACATCTGTTTTTACTTGTTCCAACTCTGCCTTCCATCCATCCATTACCGCTTTGTCCCGGCTGAAAAAGTAAATCTTCGCTGCATTCTCGGCATGCAGCCCACTCGTCCACTGGATCTTAGACTGAACCGCTTCCTGACGGGACAGCCATTCATTCTCGTGAACGGCCTCAGGCTTCGGCTCTGTTGCGATCTCTGTCATAAACGCCCGGTCTTTCTCAAGTGCCGTCCGCGGTCCCTCGTTCGGATGAATTTCATAATAAATGCCCCATTCTCCTGCCTTCAAGGCCAGTTTCTGCACCAGTTCCGGCGGCAGTGCGTGCTGTGAAATTTGTTTCTCGCCTAAAAAAGCGGACATGCCGTTGGCTGTCACGATGCCGTCTACTTTAAAACGCGGCGGCAGCACATCCCTCGCTTCTTTTAATGTCCTGCCCGTAGCAATAAACACGAGCATGCCGCTTTGCCGAAGTTCTGCCACATAATCGGTCAGTGTATCGTTCACCGTGTTAAATTCCGTTAATGTTGTTCCATCCAAATCTAAAACAATTGCTTTATACATGATCCCGTCACCTCAATATCATCTCGATCTCTTTCTCATTATGTACGTATTCCTCCAAAGAATGTCCACTATTTTAATTGTACGAGAAAAAGCTCATTTTTCGGGAAACAGACCTTCTCTCCAGCCCTTTTATGAAAAAGCCCGCTTTTCTAGTTATAAAACTAGTTTAAAGCCTTCATCTCCACCTATGGTATCGTTCCCAGAGGCGGTTTTTCGGCTCTTTTACTCCCTTTTTCAATAAATTGGAATAAACTATTTTTAAAAATATAACCCCTATAAAATCAGTTTTGGTATCGTTCCCATACTGTTTTTTAAAAAATTGCGGGGAAAAATCCCGCAATTAAGTAGATTTTCGAACAATAATGTCACTCGGCAGCTCATATTGCTCCATCTCTGCCTGGTTATTGTGAAGAAGCTCTAATATGACCTGGGTCGCTTTTTGACCCATACCGTCAGCAGGCTGTTGGATTGTTGTTAATGTCGGAGTGATCCACTGAGCTATCGGCTGGTTGCCAAAACCCATAATCGCCAGATCTTCTGGAACGCGGACCCCCTGCTCGTTTGCTTGTGTGATCATGCCGGCGGCAATGTCATCGCTTCCCGTAAAAACAGCAGTAGGCCGATCTTCCATATTCATCACATGAGTAAGCAGCTGCTTTCCATCTTCGGTTGTATGCCGATCGACGAAGATCCATGCAGGATTAATAGAGAGTCCTGCTTCTGCCATTGCTTTTTGGTAGCCCTGGTTGCGGTCCTTGTCTCTTCCTTTTTCAGCAAAAAGAGCGCCGGTGCAATAACCAATTCTTTGATGCCCTTGTTGAATCAAATGTTTAATGCCTGCATACGTTCCACTTAATTGATCAAACTTAATAACTGGAACAGACGGTTCGGGAATATCTTCGTTGCACAGTACAATCGGGCCGTGCTTCGTAAACGGCTGAACGTCCTTCCAATCGTTTTCTAAAGCGCCTATGATCATACCGTCTGCCTGCTTTGTTTTCAGCAGATTAAAAAAAAGCCGTTCTTTTTCTTTGTCTCCGCTGCTCTGGCATATCATCGTTTTATAGCCCTTTTCATACGCCGTTTGCTCAACAGCTGCGGTTAGGGAAGCGAAAAAGGGGTCGGTAACAGCTGGAACCACAACCCCAATCGTCATCGTCAGCTGTCCTCTTAATCTTCTGGCAGCCGGATTTGGATGATAATCGAGTTCTTTCATCGCCTGCAGCACAAGGGCACGGTTTTCTTCGGATACATAATCTTGATTGTTGATTACACGGGATACGGTTGTTTTCGATAAACCGGCTCTCTTCGCTACATCTAAAATGGTTGCCATCCTGCTTCCTTCTTTCTTTGATTCTAATTTCGTACATTGTAGCGCTTATTTAAATCTCCATGCAAGGACACAAAAAAACAGCTGGGCTTTACCCAGCTGCTTTTTTAGGATTCCGGCTCTGCTTCTGTCCGGAGCGCGTTGAAAAATTCAAGAATGTACCGATAGCTGTTTCCAAAGTCGCCAAGCATTCCTTCTTTTGAGCAGTAGACATCAATGGCAGATTGCATCGGTGTAATTTTATAAATGGTGATAACCATGCCATATGCTCCTTTTTCAAGCATGATTTCTCCCCTCGCTACGTCTTCATTCAACAGCGCCCATCCGGCGAGCTTACCGTTTTGAACAACCTTCTTTATGTCGTTAAAAAGCGACTCGCGGCTTTTCCGGTAATAGCGGGTTTTAAGCGAGGATTCTTTCGGATTTTCTTTTGTTTCTTCATGCTTTCTCCAAATTCCCGTTATAACGCGTGCTGTTGACATAGCTTTCCCCCCATGCAGTTAGTTTTTCAGTGGCAGCCAGCGGAGCACATCTTGAATTTTCCGGTCCCAATAGCCCCACTCATGCGATCCCGAATCAAATTGTACCGTTACATCAAAAGATGTCTTGTCACATGCTTCTTTAAAACGGAGGTTGTCTTCATACAAGAAGTCTTCTGTGCCGCAGCATTGATACAGGGCCGGTTTTTCGGGGGCGTGCTGCGCTGTTTCCAGCAGTGTGAACAAATCGTGCTTCGTGCCGGCTACCTGCCCGTCTCCAAAAACAAGCTCAAACAAACGGTCACGGCTTCCCTCTTCCACTCGGCTTACAATATCGACTGCCCCGGACAAACTGGCTGCTGCGCTAAACCGCTCCGGCTGTGACAGCGCCCATTTCAACGCCCCGTAGCCTCCCATTGAAAGCCCCGCGACAAAATTATCCTCCCGGGCATCGGATAACGGAAAAAAAGATTGTGCTATGGCCGGCAGTTCCTCTGTTAAAAACGTCCAGTACCGGCTTCCGTACGCCATGTCAGTATAAAAGCTATGGTGCACCTGCGGCATCACAACAGCAAGTCCGAGCGGTGCTGCATACCGTTCGATAGAAGTCCGGCGTGTCCAGATCGTATCATCATCACTCAGTCCATGAAGCAAATAAAGTGTCTGATGTTTACTGCTGTTTTTTTGGCTTTGCATACCGATCTGTGAGTGGGTTTGCTGGGGAAGAATAACCGTCATGGATGTACTTAATTGTAAAACGTCGGAGTAGAATTGACAGTGAAGAAGCGCCATTTTTTCACCCTTTTAATTTCGGAATATTTTTATTATATCATTCTCTTTTATTCTTCTGATAGACATATGGTTCATTTTAGGAGAAATAATTTACCGTATAAAAGAATGAACCTTCCAGTGTATGGGTACAACAAAAACAGATAGACTGATTACACGAACGGCAGAAAGGAGTTTTCTATGGCTGTCCAATCCAAGGAAGTCCGCAGCTCTTCCCATCTTTCCAGGCGTAATCTCTGGTCCGGCTTTTTATTTGGCATTGGCTTTGTTGCTTTTTTTGATGAAGCTGTTTTTCACCAGCTGCTTCACTGGCATCACTTTTATGACAAATCCACCACAAGCGCCGGGCTCGTTTCTGACGGCTTTTTTCATGCGTTCAGCTGGTTCGCTACTGTAGGCGGGCTGTTTCTGTTTGCAGATCTGCGCCGTCGTAATAGGCTTCTCTTAAAAAAGTGGATCGGTGGAATGCTGCTGGGTGCCGGTATATTCCAGCTTTACGACGGTACCGTTCAGCACAAGCTTATGCGCCTTCACCAAATTCGTTACGTAGAGAATGTATGGATGTATGACCTTGTGTGGAACACGACCGCCGTTTTGATAATGGTAATTGGAGCGGCTCTTGCTGTCCGCACGAAAAAAGGTAAACGGAATGCACAATGATCATCATGTGCAGGCTGCTCTGTCTGCCTCCCTTTGGCTCACTTTACCTTTTGCGGCCGCACTCCTCTTATACATCTGGGCCGCCTTTCATTCGAGCCGCCGCTATTCGTCCTGGCCGGTTTTCCGCACTGTTTTATGGACAGGCGGCATCCTTTGTTCCCTGGCAGTTGTTATGGGTCCTTTAGCGGAAAAAGCCCATACAAATTTTATCGCTCATATGGCCGGTCATCTGCTTCTTGGCATGCTGGCTCCTCTTTTTATGGTGCTGGCCGCGCCCATCACGCTTCTTTTGCGGACACTGCCTGTAGAGCAGGCGCGGCGCGTATCCCGGCTGCTTCAAAGCCGGCCGCTTCGTTTTGCCATAGATCCTATAACGGCGTTTGTGCTAAACATCGGCGGACTTTGGCTGCTTTATACAACCAGCTTGTATGCACACATGCAGGAAAACGTGCTGATTCATATGTTTATTCATTTCCATGTGTTTTTGGCTGGTTACGTATTTACTGCTTCTATTCTTTGCATTGACCCGGCGCCTCATCGCAGGTCTTTTCACTTCCGAGCTGCTGTTCTTATGCTCGCACTGGCCGGGCACAGCATTTTATCCAAATTTCTTTATGCGCATCCTCCTGCCGGTGTTTCTTCCCCTCAGGCAGAAATGGGCAGCATGCTCATGTATTACGGCGGTGATGCAGTTGATCTTATCCTGGTCATTCTGTTTTGTGCGCAATGGTTTCACGCTGCCCGGCCAAGAAAAGCCGCCAGCTCAAAAACCGTTCAGCTTTAACGATAAAAAAGCCGCCTCTTTTTACAGAGGCGGCTTTCGAACTTCATTTACACTTTTAAGGTTCTTCTCTAGCCGGAAAGTGTTACAGCATGGCCGGATTTTCTTTTTTCCGGCCATCAAGGACTAGAATTCGGCCATAGACTCATCATTAAATTTTCTTTTTACAGTTTTACTTTTTGCAGACGCAAAGCGTTTACGACTACTGAAACCGAGCTAAAAGCCATAGCTGCGCCGGCAAGCCATGGAGCCAGAAAGCCAAGTGCTGCGATCGGAATCCCAAGCGTATTATAGCCGAATGCCCAAAATAGATTTTGCTTCACATTTCGAATTGTTTTTTTGCTCATCAGGATCGCATCCGCAATACTGTTCAGGTCGCCGCGGATCAAAGTAATATCGGCCGCTTCCATGGCCACATCGGTTCCGGTGCCGATCGCCATGCCGATATCGGCTGTGGCAAGCGCTGGTGCATCATTAATGCCGTCGCCAACCATGGCAACATGCCGTCCCTCCTGCTGCAGCTTCTTCACTTCGTTCGCTTTGCCTTCTGGCAGTACTTCCGCGATAACGTAGTCAATACCGACCTGACGGGCAATCGCCTGCGCGGTCTGCTCGTTGTCTCCTGTCATCATCACAACATGAAGACCCATTTCTTTTAAGCGGCGTACCGCTTCTTTTGACGTTTCTTTTACGGTATCTGCCACCGCAATAATACCCGCGTATCGTCCATCCACAGCCACAAGCATCGCGGTTTTTCCTTCCCCCTCAAGAGCTGCCATGCTTTCTCCGGCGCTTTGGATGTTGATGTTTTTCTCACTCATCAGCTTACGCGTTCCGACCAGCACGTCTCTTCCTTCCACTATGGCTCGAATGCCATAGCCCGGAATCGCTTCAAACTGCTCGCTCATTTTCAATGCAATGCCTTTATCTGTAATACCCTTTACAATTGCCTGGGCAAGCGGGTGCTCCGACTGTTTCTCAGCCGCACCTGTCAGCGCAAGAAGAACCGTTTCTTCTATTTCATATGGGAGCACATCCGTTAAAACAGGTGTCCCGTTTGTAACGGTTCCCGTTTTATCGAGCACGATCGTATCGATTTTGTGCGCCGTTTCTAAATGCTCGCCGCCTTTAAAGAGAATCCCGTATTCTGCTGCCCGTCCTGAACCCGCCATGATGGATGTTGGAGTAGCCAGACCAAGGGCACACGGGCACGCGATCACAAGCACGGCAATCAGTTTCTCAAGTGCTTGGGCAAAATTACCTGGTTCAACAAGGAGGAACCAAATAAGAAATGTTAAAAGAGCCAGGCCGACGACAATAGGAACGAAAATACCGGAAATTTGATCCGCAAGCCGCTGAATCGGCGCTTTTGATCCCTGCGCCTGCTCGACCGTGCGGATAATTTGCGCAAGCGCGGTGTCCCGTCCGACTTTCGTAGCTTTTATTTTTAAAAAGCCATTTTTGTTGACCGTAGCGCCAATCACTTCATCGCCTTTGCGTTTATCGACCGGCAGGCTCTCACCCGTCAGCATCGATTCATCGACCGCCGACTGTCCCTCTGTAACGATGCCATCAACCGGCACTTTTTCACCAGGCCGAACATGAATCAAGTCGCCTGTCACCACTTGTTCGAGCGGTATTTCTATTTCGTTTCCGCCGCGTTCGACAATCGCTGTTTTTGCCTGCAGGCTCATCAGTTTTTTGATCGCCTCGGATGAACGCCCTTTCGCTTTTGCTTCAAATAATTTCCCAAGCAGAATTAGCGTAATTAAAATCGCACTTGTTTCATAATAAAGCTCTGGTGCATGGCCGCTGTGTCCGAAGGACGCGAACGACAAATATAAGCTGTAAAAGTACGCCGCCGAGGTACCAAGCGCCACAAGAACATCCATATTGGCACTTTTGTTTTTCAGAGCTTTGTATGCACCAACATAAAACTGGCTGCCAATAATAAATTGTACCGGCGTGGCGAGAACGAGCTGAAACCAAGGATTCATGAAAAGTACTGGAACGTAAAGATTCGATGTGAAACCAAAATGCCCGGCCATCGCCCATAAAAGCGGCAGAGATAAAAGAGTGGAAACAACAAACTTTGTTGTCTGCTTTTGGATTTCTTTTTGCCGGTAATCAACAGATTCTTTGTCGCTTTCTTCTTTTAACACAGCACCGTAACCAAGTGAATCCACTTTTTTGATAATGTCTGCCGATGATAAAACCGACGGGTTATATTGAACGGCTGCACGTTCAAGAGCGAGATTAACGGTCGCATTTTGAATGCCGTCCAGCTTGTTTAATCCTTTTTCAATTCGAGTGGCGCAGGCGGCACAGGTCATCCCCGTAATCGAAAATTCATCTTTTTCTAAGACAACCTCATAACCGAGATCATGAACTTTCTTCTGCAGATCAGCTTCGGTTATTTTGGACGGATCATATCGAACGGTTGACTTTTCCAGCGCCAGATTCACCGTTGCCTGGTCAACACCGTCCAGTTTATTGAGCCCTTTTTCAATCCGGGTGGCACAGGCGGCACAGGTCATCCCTGTAATCTGCATGTTTGTTTCTTTTTGCGAGGCACTCATTTTATTTCCCCCTAATACCCACATGGGGTATATTTTTTGCCGAAGAGAACGTGCTGATGGAAGTCAGCACGCACTTTTTTAAACGACGTCATATCCTTGGTCATCGATCGCTTCTTTAATTTGGTCAAGTGTCACTTTTGACTCGTCGTACTTTACTTCTACTTGGTTGTTTTCTAAAGAAACGGCAACAGACTCGACACCTTCTAATTTACCAACGCTTCCTTCTACTGCTTTCACACAATGTCCGCATGACATGCCTTGTACATTTAATGTTGTTTGTTCCATGTTAATCGCTCCGTTTCGTTATTTTTTCATTAACCGCCCAATCGTCACAAGAAGCTCCTCTACAATTTCTTCATCGCCTTCTTGAATCCGTTCGACTACACAGCTTTTCAAATGGCCTTCAAGCAAGACTTTTGCTGCGCTGTTCAGCGCCGATTGCGTAGCAGAAATCTGGGTAATAATATCATCACAATACACATCTTTTTCAATAAGTCCTTTAATACCGCGGATTTGACCTTCGATCCGGTTCAGCCTGGTAATTAAATTTTTCTTTACTGCTTCAGAATGATGGCTTTTTCGTTCA
Organism: Domibacillus indicus; assembly: GCF_023715895.1. Classification (GTDB taxonomy): domain Bacteria; phylum Bacillota; class Bacilli; order Bacillales; family Domibacillaceae; genus Domibacillus; species Domibacillus indicus_A. The sequence goes on from NZ_JAMBOO010000009.1 coordinate 75,971, forward strand.
GATAATTCGCCACAGGTACGAGTCTTCATTTCTTCCATATACCCCGCCTCCTTGGTTTTAATTTACCATACCCCTCTACCGTATGTAAACTGTTTTGCTCGATTTATTTGTTTATTATTTTGCCCAATAGCCATATGCCCAGCAAGGGGATAAGCCAGTTTTTCATTTATTTCACCTGCATTCGACTGGACCGCGAATGTGCAGATCTTTGTGCATTGGCTGTGCAGTCGATGCAGCGAAACAGCCCGTTTATGGCTTAAATTTGTGTGCTTTGCGCAGATGTTTGTGAAACATGCGGAAACAAATGCCAAAAGCACGATCACAACCATTGCCAGGCATGTGCACAGGCGTGCTTTAAATGTGCAGAAGCATGCCAGAAGATGGCAGCCTGATGATTATCTGTACAAAAGCCGGAGAAGATATACCTCTCCAGCTTTTGTTTCCTTATGCTACGAACGCGGTGCCCACAGCATAATGGCAACACCCGCAAGGCAGATAGCAGCACCGATCCAGTCATATACATCCGGCGTTTTTTTATCGACACCCCAGCCCCACAAAACGGATAACACGATAAATACGCCGCCATATGCCGCATACACGCGTCCGAATGATGGAAAGGTTTGAAAGGTGGCGATAATGCCGTACAGCACAAGGGCCACACCGCCAATGATTCCCCATGTGAACGGTTTTCCTTCTCTCAGCCAGAGCCAAATCAAGTAGCCCCCGCCAATTTCAGCTGCTCCAGCTAATAAAAACATCATCCATGTATACAGCAGTTTTCTCACACTTTCTTTTGATTGGTTCCGTCTTTCGTTTACATTCAAACATTTATTTGAATGTAAAATTGACTTTTTTTCACCTCCAGCATACACTAAAAATATACAATCAAACAACTATTTGAATGAGGTGCTGAAATGACCCAAAAAACAACTGTAAAGTCCTTAAATGATGCCTGTGAAACAAATTGTTTCAATGGAAAAGTCGTCAGCCGGGTCCAGCCGAAAATAGATGAAGTAACCGGTGTAGAGCTGCTGTTTAAAGCTTTGTCTGATGCCACCCGCTTAAAAATCGTATACGCACTGACGCTCGAAGAAGAGCTGTGTGTCTGCGATGTGGCGCAAATTATTGGCTCTACTACCGCTACCGCCTCCCACCACTTACGCCTGCTTCGCAACATGGGACTCGCCAAGTATCGGAAAGAAGGAAAAATGGTGTATTACTCTGTTAAAGACGACCATGTCCATCAGCTTGTCAGCATTGCCCTTGAGCATTCCAGAGAGGACTGAGGAAAATGAGTGAGGAAAGGAAACATGTTTACCGGCTTCAGGGATTGTCCTGCACCAACTGCGCGGCCAAGTTTGAAAAAAACATCCGCGATATAGAAACAGTAGAAGATGTCCAGCTGAATTTTGGCGCATCGAAAGTGGCGATTATCGGCGATGCGTCCGTTGAACAGCTTGAAGCTGCTGGTGCGTTTGATGGAATCAAAGTATATCCCGAGCGCGAAAAGGTCAAGGAAGAAAGAGTTCCATTCTGGCAAAAGCATGAAAATAAAAATACGATCGTTTCGTTGTTCTTTTTGCTCTGCGGCTATATTTCCACTTTTTCCGCTGGTGAAAGTAGTATCGTAACCATTACTCTTTTTGCGCTTTCCATCTTCATCGGCGGCTTCGATTTATTCAAAGTCGGCTTAAATAATTTAATCCGCTTTGAATTCGATATGAAAACGTTAATGACCGTTGCCATTATTGGGGCAGCAATTATTGGCGAGTGGGGAGAAGGCGCTGTTGTCGTGTTTCTTTTTGCCCTAAGCGAAGCGCTGGAAGGATACTCAATGGACAAAGCCCGCCAGTCTATCCGCTCTCTTATGGATATTGCACCGGATACCGCGCTGATTAAACGGGGCGGCAGTGAATTTGAAGTGGCTGTTGAAGATATTCAAATCGGAGACATTATGATCGTGAAGCCCGGACAAAAGGTTGCCATGGATGGCGAGGTCATTCGCGGCCGTTCATCCATTAACCAGGCGGCGATTACCGGTGAATCCATTCCGGTGTCCAAGGAAGAAGGCGATGAAGTGTTTGCCGGCTCCCTCAATGAAGAAGGATTTTTAGAAGTACGCGTCACAAAGCTTGCCGAAGATACAACAATCGCTAAGATTATCCACTTAGTTGAAGAAGCCCAGGCTGAGCGTGCTCCTTCTCAGGCGTTCGTCGACCGTTTTGCCAAGTACTACACGCCGGCCATTATGGCCATTGCTTTCCTGGTCGCTGTCCTGCCTCCTTTGTTTATGGGGGGCGACTGGCAGGAATGGATTTACCGCGGTCTTGCGGTTCTTGTCGTGGGATGTCCGTGTGCACTGGTGATTTCCACACCGGTTGCCATTGTCACAGCAATTGGGAATGCAGCGAAAAACGGTGTGTTAATCAAAGGCGGCATTCACCTGGAAGAAACGGGACGTTTAAAAGTAGTCGCTTTTGATAAAACCGGGACGTTAACCGAAGGAAAGCCCGAGGTAACCGACATTGCTTCCGTTTCCGATATGAGCGTGCAGGAGCTTTTATCCGTCGCCGCTTCTCTTGAAACGTTTTCCCAGCACCCCCTCGCTTCCGCCATTTTACGCAAAGCGGCTGCTGAAAAAGCATTGCTGCTTGAAGCCCATGATTTTCAATCTCTTACGGGTAAAGGTGCGAAAGCTTCTTTAAACGGAACCATTTATTACATTGGCAGCCCGGCTCTTTTTGAGAATGGTCCTGCTGTAACGGAAAAAGTCCGGGAAGCGATCTCAGCAATGCAGGCAGAAGGAAAGACGGTGATGCTCGTTGGAACGGATGAAAAAGTAAAAGGCTATATTGCCGCAGCTGACCAGGTTCGGCAAAGCAGCCTGGCGGTTTTAGAAAAACTCACTAAGCTGGGCATTCAAAAAACGGTGATGCTGACAGGTGATAACCATGCAGCGGCGGCTTCCATCGGCAGAAAGCTTGGCTTAACCGATGTGCAGGCGGAATTAATGCCCGAGAACAAGCTGGATGCCATTAAGTCTCTTCGTGCCCAGTACGGCCATGTGGCGATGGTTGGCGATGGCATTAACGATGCTCCTGCTCTTGCCAGTGCCTCAGTTGGCATTGCGATGGGCGGTGCTGGAACGGACACAGCACTTGAAACAGCGGATGTAGCTTTGATGGCGGATGATTTAGAGAAGCTCCCTTATACGGTTGCGCTCAGCCGTAAAACGCTCCAGATTATTAAGCAAAACATCGCTTTTGCATTCGGTTTGAAACTGCTCGCTCTGCTGCTAATCGTTCCAGGCTGGCTTACACTTTGGATGGCTGTATTTGCGGATGTCGGCTCCACTTTAATCGTAGTGTTAAATTCTATGCGTCTTATGAAGACCAGATACAAGTAAAGAACGGCTGTTACGTGAACACTGCCCTCCTCCTATTCATACCCTGTTAACAGGCAAATGAAGGAGGTAAGGCAGTGTTTTCACATGAAAAAGCGTATCGGGCAACTTTGCTAAATTGGTGCAAGCATGTAGAGCAGCAATGGAAATCTATTCGGGAAAAAGCGGTAGCAGCTGATAAAAAAGCACTGGATCAGTGGGAAGCAGCTTTTCTTTCCTTAAAAAAGAATGCAGAAGAAGAACATCCGGTTGACCCACTCTCTTTAAGCAGCCAGGCTGCTGCTTTATACAATCAGCTTCCCCACTTACTGCAGCCGCCGTCCCCTGCCAAACAGGAAAAACAGGAATTGAAGCCGAAGCAGCCTGTTCCGATCGGCGGGCACCGCCTGCCTCCACTTCCGTATGCTTACAATGCCCTGGAGCCGGTGATTTCTGAGGAAATTATGAAGCTGCACCACGATAAGCATCACCAAAGCTATGTAGACGGGCTGAACAAAGCCGAAAAAGAAATGCAAAAAGCACGCCGGAGCGGCGATTTCAGCTTGATTAAACATTGGGAGCGGGAAGCCGCCTTTCACGGTGCCGGTCACTATTTGCACACGATTTTTTGGGCAGTAATGACCCCGGGTGGCGGCGGCCTCCCGGCAGGAGAGCTGAATAGAGCTATAACAAACTCTTTTGGGAGTTTTGATGCATTTAAGAGGCACTTCTCAGAAGCCGCGAAAAACGCGGAAGGTGTCGGCTGGGCCATTCTCGTCTGGTCCCCACGCTCCCACCGCCTCGAGATTTTAACGGCTGAAAAGCACCAAAACCTGAGCCAGTGGGATGTAGTGCCGCTGCTTCCACTCGATGTGTGGGAGCATGCTTATTACCTGCAATACAAAAATGAACGCGCGAAATACGTAGATGCCTGGTGGAAAGTGGTTAATTGGAAAGAAGTTGAACACCGGTTCGCCCAAGCGAAAAATCTAACGTGGGAGCCTTTTTAAGAGAAAAATAAAAAACCAGCTAAAAAAAGCTGGTTTGAGAGTGTAAAGAAAGTAAGAAAGCAGGCTGATTGAAAACGTCTGTCTTTCCAGTAACGCCGCTGGCTGGGAAGCGGAGTGACCTTTTTCGGGTCATGAGCATTCGCAGACGGCAAGTGACGCCGAAAGCGGGCGTTTGTCAACAGCCTGAAACCAGCTAAAAGAAGCTGGTTTTTCTATTTATTGAATCATCGCCTGCACGATTTGTTTATTTCTTTCTTTAAATACATCATTATGAGACGAAACCATAGCGCTGCTTCTTGAAGCTGGATCAATAAATTGCTTGGCTCTGTTTACCGCATTGGCGGCATCCTGAAAAGCGCCGGCAATTAAATGCAGCTTGCCTTTATGCTTGAGTACATCACCTGCCGCGAAAAAGCCTGGTACAGAAGATTCACCTGATGGCTGGCTCGCTACATAAAAATCATCTTCGAGCTCGACATTTAAGGTGCTGTTTTGCAAAAGCGAAGCATCCCGGTCAAAGCCATGATTAATGACCACTTCATCTGCCGCTAAAATGGTTTTCTCCATTGTGACACTGTTGGTCAGCTCCACTTCGCCAATTCGGCTTCCATCAGGTGCAGCTATTAACTTCGTAATCGATTCATTCATCAAACAGATGGCTGAACTGTCGATTAGCTGCTGAACTTGTGCTTCGTGGCCTTTTAAGGAACTGCCCCGATATACAACATAGACTTTTTCCGCAACGGCAGCCAGCTCGTTCGCCCAGTCAACAGCTGAATTGCCTCCTCCTGATACCACTACTGTTTTTCCTTTAAACTTTTTCAATGACTGCACCACATAATGCAGATTGGTGACTTCAAACCGCTCCGCTCCTTCGATCGGCAGCTTTTGCGGGTTTAATATACCGCTGCCAACAGCGGCAATCACCGTTTTGGAAAAGTGAACGGTTCCCGATGCAGCAGTAAGCTCAAAAAAGCCGTCATCCGTTTTGTGTATGCTCTCCACTTTTTCATTTAAGATCACTTTCGGATCAAATGTCATCGCCTGCTCCGTTAACTGCCCAATCAGCTGTTCACCGGTAATAGGGGTTAAGCCGCCAATATCCCAAATCAGTTTTTCAGGATACACATGAATTTTTCCGCCCAGCTTCGGCTGATATTCAATAATTTTCGTTTTCATTCCTCTTAAACCGCTGTAAAAAGCCGCGTATAACCCAGCCGGACCTCCGCCAATAATTGTCACGTCATACAGATCACGTTGAGGCATGATGACCCTCCTTTTAATTAATAATGATTCTCATTATTAATTAAAAGGATACACTATTTTTTCTTTTTCAACAATCCCTGTCTTTTCCACTTCTATTTTTAGTGGAAAGACGACAATCTGATGAACATCTATAAAAAGAGATGAAATTTAAGGATGTATCCGTTATCTTTAAAGAAACGATCTTCTTCATATTAGGAGGCTTTTATGTTAAAAACATCCGTTGGCAAACTGCGGCTCGCAGGCTATTTTGAAGGCATTTCGCTGCTCGTTCTCCTGTTTATTGCCATGCCGATGAAATATTGGCTTGGTATCCCGGAAGCCGTCCGTATCGTCGGCTCTATCCATGGCGCCCTGTTTATTACATACTGCGTCATTATTGCTTATGTGACACTGAAAACACGCTGGAAGCTAATCTGGCCTATTCTTTCAGTCATTGTCGCGTTTATTCCATTTGGCAATTTTGTATTAGACAGAAAGCTTCATGATTTAGAGAAAGTATACAGATAAAAAAGAACCAGCCTGAGCACATTTCAGGCTGGTTCTTTTAAGTATAATGTTCATTTAAAAATCGAAGTTATCAGGATCCGGCCCCACTCGGCGATGCTGGTCCATTTCGTTAATCGTCTTCACTTGCTCCTCATTCAGTTCAAAGTCATACAAGTCCGCATTTTCATAAATACGATGCTTTTTAACAGACTTCGGAATGGCGGCCCATCCTGTTTGCAAATGCCATTTAAGGACAACTTGCGCCACCGTTTTCCCCAGGCTTTCGGCCGTTTCCACTAAAACGGGCTCATTGAAAATGCCTCCCTGTGCCAGCGGTGCCCATGCTACAGGGTGAATGTTTTTCTCTGTCAGGTACTTGTATAACTCCGTTTGTACAAGCCGGGGATGGCGTTCCACCTGGTTGATGGCCGGAACAACCTCCGCTGTTTGAAGCAATGTTTCTAAATGATGAATCTGGAAATTGCTGACCCCGATGGCGCCGACTTTTCCTTCTTTATATAAGTCTTCAAGCGCGCGCCAGCTCTCTGTAAATTTATTTTCAACCGGCCAATGAATCAAGTACAAATCAAGCTGATCAAGCCCTAAGCGTGCTGTACTTTCCCGATAAGCCTCCAGCGCACGTTCATACCCCTGGTCAGCATTCCACAGTTTAGAGGTAATAAACAGCTCATCACGGATAATGCCGGCGCGTTCCATTCCACGCCGGATTCCCTCTCCAACTCCCTCTTCATTTTCATAAACAGCCGCCGTATCAATGTGGCGGTACCCTTGTACAATGGCTTCCTCTACAGAAGCTGCAACGTTTTCTCCATCTTCGACTTGAAAAACACCCAGGCCCAGCCAGGGCATCGGTTTTTCTCCGTGGTTTAATTGAAAGGTACTTTGTTTATTCACTTATTTTCTCCTCCATCTTTTTACTTTTCTTCGTTGCTTTTCATCATCTTCATTCCCGTTACGATTTCTCAAGTTTTAATGAAACCGTAGTTAACAAAACGGCGAGCATCACCATTACACCGCCTATCCACGGGGTATGGACCAGTCCAATCGAATTCACGACAAAGCCGCCTATTGTCGCGCCAGCCGCAATACCAATATTAAAAGCGGCAATATTCAGGGCAGAAGCCACATCTACTGCGGATGGAACATATTTTTCCGCAAGCTGGACGATAAACAGCTGCAGGCCTGGTACATTCATAAACGCAAGCAGCCCCATCAAAACAACGCCGATCAAGCCCGCCGCTTTAAATGGAATCATAAAGGATAGAGCCACAAGAATGGCGGCCTGCGCAAGGAACATCCAGAACAAAGCTTTAATAGGATGATGATTGGCCAAACGCCCGCCGGCTGCATTTCCACCGCTACAGCTGCTCCATATGCGAAAAGAATAATGCTGACCAGACCGGGCTTCAAACCCGTAACATCTTGTAAAATCGGTGTTAAATACGTAAAAGCTACAAATGTACCTCCGTATCCAAGAGCCGTAATCGCCAGGCCAAGCAGAATTCGTTTGTTGGTGATAAGCCGCATCATATCCACAAATTTTGCCGGCTGTGACTGCTTTAAATTTTTCGGAATCAGCAGCGCACTTGCGGCAACGGCAATCACGCCAAGCAAAGCCACTCCCCAAAATGTGGCGCGCCAGCCAAACGACTGCCCAATAAATGTGCCAAGCGGTACGCCTGTTACAGTTGCAACGGTTAAACCGGTAAACATGAGGGCAATGGCACTCGCTTTTTTATGTGGCGGTACGAGCTGAACCGCAATCGTTGACCCAATCGAGAAAAAAACACCATGCGAAAAAGCTGTAATAAACCGTGCTGCAAGCAGCAATTCAAATGATTGGGACAAGGCAGCCACCACATTGCCTGTAATAAATAGCACCATTAAAGATATAAGCAGCGTTTTTCGGTTTAATCGATTTGTTAAAGCGGTCAGCACCGGGGCGCCAATCGCTACGCCGGCCGCATAACCAGAAATGAGTAATCCTGCCAGCGTAATTCCGATGTTTAAATCTTCCGCAACAGATGCCAAAAGTCCGACCGGAACGAATTCAGTAGTTCCAATTCCAAAAGCACTAACAGCTAATGCCCATAAAGCAAATCGACTGTTTGTTGAAGCGGCTTCCTGTTTAACAGCCGCCTGCACAGTGTGACTCATCTTTTTTCCTCCTTTTATTAAAAACGGCGGGCCCAGCCGTTTTCCCTGTACGTCCATTTTGCATAGCAGCTATCAAAATAAAAGGTACGTACCTTTTTATCCTGTAGGAACGTTTAAGTATCTACCATCTTTTAAGATCTTTTGTTTCGTTCCTGTGTATGTTATTATGGGTGCACTCAATCCAAAAGAAAAGTACGCACTTTAAAGTAATGTAGGTACTTAAAAGTGCCTATATAAAGGAGGAAAGCACATGGCTTACAATATTCCAGTAGAAGCAACACTTGATGTAATCGGCGGAAAGTGGAAAGTGGTCATTATGTGCCATTTGATCAAAGGGGAAAAACGTACAAGCGAACTAAAAAAGTTAATGCCGAATATCACGCAAAAAATGCTCACGCAGCAGCTGCGTGAGCTTGAAACAGACGGGGTTGTAAACCGGACTGTTTTTGATCAGGTTCCGCCAAAAGTCGTTTATTCCTTAACAGACTATGGCTGGTCGCTCCGTCCTATTTTAGATGCAATGTGTGCCTGGGGTGAAGGTCATATCGAATTAACCGGCAGTGAAGTTGTTCAATAAAAAAACAACCAATGTTAATTGGCTGTTTTTTATTTTGGAAAAAGAACCGGTTTTAAACACCCCCCGCTCACAAACTATAATAATAAAAGCTGCCCGCTAATTTTTCTGCCATCATTGGACTTTCTGATTTTTTAATTCCCATGCACAAAGATAGATGGATGCTTTCATTTTCACCCACGCCATTCCTCTGTTACACTAAAGAAAAGGAGGCGTTTTGATGCGGCTGGAAAACAAAAAAGTCATCGCGCTTGTAGAAGAAGAATTTGAAGATTTAGAGCTTTGGTATCCGATTCTGCGGCTTCGGGAAGAAGGAGCGACTGTACACCTCGTCGGCAAGGAAGCCGGAAAAACATATACGGGCAAATACGGCGTGCCGGCGGAAGCCGATTATGCTTTTGGAGATATTCGTGCAGATGAGTACGACGCCATTTTAGTACCGGGCGGCTGGGCACCGGATAAACTGCGCCGGTATCCAGAAGTACTTGAATTTGTCCGTTCGATGGATGCAGCCCAAAAGCCGATCGGGCAAATCTGCCATGCTGGCTGGGTATTGATTTCAGCTAACATCCTGCAGGGGAAACATGTGACAAGTACACCTGGCATTAAAGATGACATGACCAATGCGGGTGCCGTATGGCACGACGAACCGGTTACAATTGACGGCCATATTGTATCAAGCCGCCGTCCGCCGGATCTTCCGCCTTACGTAAAAGCTTTTGCGGACAAGCTTGCCGAATGAAAAAACTCCACCATCCTAAGATGGTGGAGTTTTTTACTTTGTCGTGCCCCGCACAATCAATTCCGACGGCAGCACGACTTTTTTAGAAATACGCTTTGTGTTCCGCTGCTCAAGTAAAAGCTCTACAGCGATTTTCCCCATCCATTCTGTATGTACCTTCACAGTCGTAAGCGGCGGATACATATATTTCGATACGCTGATATCATTCACGCTGATTAAGCCGACGCGCTCCGGAACTTGAATGTGTGCTTCATGCAGCGCCCGCAGTGCCCCAATCGCGAGCGTATCACTTGCCGCAAAAAAGGCTTCCGGCAGGTTTTCGCCGCGCTGTTCAATACAGTTTTTCATCAGCCGGTACCCGTCATCCGCGCTGTATGTTCCAACCAGCATATCTTCTTCAGCAAAAGCCCCTTTTTCCTGCAGGAAGGCACGGTAAGTCTGCTCACGCATGTCCGTGATCATACCAGATTTGTCTTCAAACTGCTCCCGGCCGCCAAGATAGCCGATACGGCCAATGCCCTGCTCCCAAAGATGGGTGAGCGCTTTTTCTGTTACACGCGAGAAATCCGTAATGACGCTGTCGAACGCTTCGTCTTCGGGTGAAAAATCAACAAAGACGATTCGACTTGACCACTCGCTCAGCCGCTCAACCTGGGCACTGCTGTATTTACCGACTGCGATAATGCCTTCGATTTCCTCCCTGTCCAGCTGCTCCAGCTCATTGTACAGCACTTTTTGCAATTGAAGACCGGATTCAAGGCAGCTGTTTTCAATACCGAGACGAATCGACCTGTAGTACAAGTCATTCAGCTCTTCTTCCTCGGTATACCAGTGAACGAGCGCTGCCGTCGTTTGAGGGGGTTTTTTTGGAACACGCCGCTTTTTGTAATCAAGTTGTTCGGCGGCTTCAAAAATTTTTCGTTTTGTTTCTGCGCTGACAGACAGGTGTGGATCATAGTTAAGCACACGCGAAACTGTCGCAATCGACACACCTGCCCGTGCAGCAATATCTTTAATGGTAGCCATTTTTTTCATTCCAATCGGTTAAAGTCGGTTCAAGAAACGGCTAAACCCGTCCTTCCCTTCTTTTGTCTGCTTAAATACCCCGCAGTCTTCCAGGCCTCGTAAAAATTTAGCCGCAACCGCCTGATGAACAAATTCTTCAGCGTCGACTCGGCTGTCGTACGTTGACCGGAGCTCTTCCGCCCAATCACGGTGTTCACTTTTAACCTGTTCCGATCCGCCGGCCACGAACGTGGCGACTTGGGCTAAATCCTCTTTTAAGCGTGCCGGCAGCACAGCAAGTCCCATCACTTCAATGAGTCCGATGTTTTCACGCTTAATATGATGAATGTCGGCATGCGGATGAAACAAGCCCATCGGATGCTCTTCCGTCGTTCGGTTATTGCGCAACACGAGGTCGAGCTCGAAGAAGGCGCCGCGTTTTCGCGCGATTGGTGTAATCGTATTGTGAGGAGTGTCCCCCGTACATGATCGAATGCCGCACGCTTCATCATCATATGCTTTCCATGTGGAGAGCACGTATTCAGCTGCCGCTGCCAGCTCGCTGCGGTCTCCGCTTTTCAGCCGGATTACAGACATCGGCCAATATAGTGTCGCTCCTTGTACGGACGGAAACTGTTTCATTGAAAAAACGTGTTCCTCTTTTGCTTTTGCCATGGCGAATTCATAACGTCCGCCCTGGTAATGGTCGTGTGTTAAAATCGAGCCGCCGACAATCGGCAGGTCAGCGTTAGACCCGGCAAAATAGTGCGGAAATTGATGGACAAAATCGAGCAGGCGATCAAACCCGGCCCGATCAATCTTCATATCACGATGCTCGCCTGAAAGCAAAATACAGTGCTCATTGTAGTACACATATGGAGAGTATTGAAGGAACCATTCCTCGCTGCCAAGCGTTACCGGTACAATCCGGTGATTGGCGCGGGCTGGATGGTTTGCATGCCCTTCGTATCCCTCGTTTTCCACGCACAAAAGACACTTTGGATAGTGCGTTTCCGGCTCCGGACGCAGTTTCGCCCGGGCAATTTCAGCCGGATCTTTTTCCGGCTTCGATAGATTAATCGTAATATCCAGTTCACCGTAGTCCGTTGCCGCTTTATACGAAACATTTTTGGCAATCCGTTTTGTCTGGATGTAATTGGACGCCTCGCTCAAGCTATAGAAAAAGTCTGTTGCCTGCTGCGGGTCATCCGAATAGCGTTCCCAAAAAGAATGGGCGATTTGCGATGGCTTGGATACAAAAATATTCATAAGATCCGCTGCAAATATCTCTTTATCTTCTAGGAACGGCGGCACGATCCCCTTCGCTTCGGCTTCTTCTGTCAGCCGTTCTACAAGCTCTGGAATGGTTAATGCCGATACGTTTTCCTCCGGCTTACTAAAATCGTTTTGCTTGAGCAGAGCGAGCAGCCGGTTTCTTGCATACACTTGGTCGCGCTTTTCAATCAGCCCGGCCTGCCAGGCTTTTCGGATAAGCTCCTCCACATAAGCAAAAATCATAAACGAGCCGCTCCTTTGTAGCCATGTGGATGATGCTCATGCCAATTCCAGGCGTCACGGATAATTGTTGAAATATCTGTCCGGGACGGTGACCAGCCGAGTATCGTCCGCGCTTTTTCAGAAGAAGCGATTAAAACAGCCGGATCTCCCGCACGCTTTTCGCCGATGACCACAGGGATAGGATGCCCAGTTACCGCACGTGCTGCTTCCACAATTTCTTTCACGGAAAATCCTTGATTGGAGCCTAGATTAAAAATGTTGCTCTCGCCGCCCGCTTTCAAGTAATCAAGCGCTAAAACGTGTGCGTCCACTAAATCTTCCACATGGATATAATCGCGAATGCACGTGCCGTCTTCTGTTGGGTAATCTTCTCCAAAAATCGTGATATGTTCCCGCTGCCCATTGGCTACCTGTAGGACGACTGGAATCAAATGTGTTTCCGGATTGTGGTCTTCCCCGATTACGCCCGACTCGCTCGCGCCGGCCACGTTAAAGTACCGCAGTGAAACAAACTTGATGCCATGGGCTGCATCACACCACTTCATCATCCGTTCCATCGCCAGCTTTGTTTCCCCGTATGCGCTTGTTGGATCATTCGGCGCTTTTTCCGTGATGGGCATTTCTTTTTGTTCTCCATATGTAGCAGCGGAAGAAGAAAAAACAATATGCTTCACTCCGTGCTTTGTCATCGTTTCAAGCAGCACCTGCGTGCCAAATACATTATTATCATAATACTTGAGCGGATTTTCCATTGACTCCCCTACAAGTGAATTCGCAGCAAAATGAACGACCTGCTCAACCTGTTCTTTCTCGAATACATCATTTAAAAATTGACGATCCCGAATGTCTCCAATGTGAAAGGAAACACCGTCCGGCACGGAAGCCGCATGACCTGTTTCAAGACTATCAATTACCACAACGTCCCGCTTTTGCGCCAAGAGAGCCCGCACCGCATGGGATCCTACATACCCTGCTCCACCTATTACAGCTATACTCATCCTATTTCCTCCTTCACTAGTTCGCGCGCACCGCCGCCGATATGAGCCATGTAGAATTCGGCACGAATGCCGCATTCCTCCTCATACCGCTTTCCAACTTCACTGACAAATGATTCGATGTTTTCATTATTCACAATCGCAATGGCACAGCCGCCAAATCCGGCGCCTGTCATGCGCGCACCGATTACGCCGTGCTGCTTCCACGCTGTGTGCACGAGCGTATCAAGCTCTTTTCCTGTTACCTCATAATCTTGTTCGAGCGAATGATGCGATTGGTTCATAAGCCGGCCCACCGCTTCCACGTTTCCTTCTTTGAGTTTGTTCAGCGCCTCAATCGTCCGCGCATTTTCATAAACCGCATGACGGGCACGTTTTTCTAAAACAGCATCACCAATGACTGCTTTGTTTTGCTCAAATTGGTCCGGTGTCAGCTCGCCAAGCGACTTTATATCAATTCGTTTTTGAAGCCGGCTTAACGCTTCCTCACATTCACTGCGCCGCTCATTGTATTTAGACGAAGCAAGCTCACGGCGCTTGTTCGTATTCATTATAACAATGCTTGCATTCGGAAGCTCGATTGGCGCGTACTCATAATGAAGCGTTTCACAATCAAGCCAGATCGCTGCTCCTGTTTTCCCCATTCCAATCGCAAATTGATCCATAATCCCGCTGTTGACGCCAATGTAATGATTTTCAACCCTTTGGCCGATTTTCACCATTTCAATCCGATCTATACTCAAGTTAAATAATCCTTCTAACATCACACCCGTTGCCATTTCAATGGAGGCTGAAGAAGAAAGACCGGCTCCATTCGGAATATTGCCGTAAAAAAGAACATCATATCCGGTGTCGATTGCACAGCCAGCTTCCTGCATCAGTTTTGTCATGCCTTTTGGGTAATTGGTCCATCCGTCCTCTTCCTTGTAGTCAAGCGCATCAAGCGATCCTTCCACAATTCCCCGTTCACTAAAATTAGCAGAATAAAAGCAAAGTCTGCGGTCTTCTCTTTTGGCTGCGAGCGCATACGTCCCGAATGTAATCGCAAGCGGAAATACATGCCCGCCATTATAATCCGTATGTTCTCCAATCAAGTTAATACGCCCGGGTGCGAAAAAGACTCGTTCAGCTGGTTTGCTAAAAATGTCTGCAAATTGTTGTCCCATTTCTTCGATCCTCATGAAAGCGCCTCCTTTTTCTTTTATTTTAATTAATTTTTAGTAAAAGTCAAAATAATTTTTAGTAAAATAAAAAGAGATTTAGTGCTTCTAAACTTCAGCCTTCGCTTTTTAACCAAAAATCCAAATAACTTCACAAACGAGAACTTTTACAAATAAAAAAAGATCCGTCTTTTAAAAGACGGATCTTTTTTTATTTCACGGATTCATCGTCATCCAGCTTCCCACATGGTGGACAGCTGTTCCATTGAACCCTGGTGTATTTGTATAGTAAGACTGTACTTTTGTCAGCTCCTGCTGCATAAAAGCTTCTCCTTCTTCAAAAAAGGAGATGCTGTCGCCTTCGCTTGTTTCTCCTGTTTCTACGCCGACTACAATTGCTTTTCCATATTTTCCAGCCATCGCAATCTCATTTTTTACAACGTCAATAATAAATGATGCATCATCGCGGTAAGCCATAATGGTTACACTGTTTGTATTTGCAATAACCCACTCTGCCAGCATACCGGCTCCATATGTGTTTTTGTAGCGAATTTCATCAAACCAAAACGGCATGTCCACTTCAAGTGGAAGCTTCAAGGATGCAGTGCTCGTTTTCGCACGCTGCAGTAGTGCCTGGTATGATTTAATCGTTCCAGCCTGATTGGATGTCCAGCCGCTGTAAAGATATGGTTCCACATCTAGATGAACGCCCGCAAATTTTTGATCAGCGGTTGATCCGCTTTGGTATTGCCCAAGCCAGTTCATCAGCTGATTTTGGCTCGTATATCCTTTCGGTGCTACCCAAGACGGCGCTCCATCCAAGGCATAAATGCGCATGCCTTTTGAAGCTGCTTTTTGAATAAAACTGCGGTACACGCCTGCAGGAATGTCACGGTCAATTTGTACGTATACTTTATTCAGCTGTTTGCTTTCTAAAAAAGCAAGTGTTCCTGCTTCATCATTGACAATCATCCACGGATTCCACAGCCACGTCGCCTGATCGCCTGCAGCGGCTGCCTCCGTTTTTGTTTGCTGGATTCCAGCGGCCAAAAGAACAAAAAGGGACAACAAGACGACTATTTTTTTCAACACAAAAAGCCCTCCAGTCTGTAAGCCTAGACTCACAGAATGAGAGCCTGGCAACCTGACGACCATATGCTTTTCAGCAGTTAGGCTCACGGCTTTGCGTCCTACCCTTTCGGAGTAGTTTGCCTTTTTCAGATGTATTTTATAAATATATTATAAAACCTTCATGCTCTTTTGACTAGTACTTTTGAAAGATTACATTAATAATAGGACCGCAGCCATAGTTGGTGTTAAAATAACCGCAGATTTTAATAGAGGCTGAGGTAAAATATTGGTGAATTTCGCTCCGATGTAAGCGCCAAAAGCCGTACCGACAAGCACTTTCAGCAATAATGCGAAATCAATAAAGCCTTCTGAAAGATAGCCAATCCCCCCTCCAATAGCGAGCGGCAAAATTACAAGCATTGTCGTTCCAACCGACTGCCGGATCGTTAAGTGAAGCAGGACCATTAAGCCAATTTGAATAAATGGAGCCGATCCAATGCCGAATGTACCAGACAAAGTACCCGCAAGCAATCCAAGGAAAATACTCTTCATCCAAATAACATGACTTTTCTCATCTAACCGTTTGGACGTGTCTTTTAAAAAGAACAGCTTTACAAAAAGCAAAAAAGCGGACAAAAACAGCATGCCCGCTGTTAGCCAGTGAAGAGATGCTTCCGGGATAACAGCCGCAATTTTAGCACCGCCAAATGAGCCGGCTGCCGCAAAGGCGCCAACAATCAGGCCGACTTTCAACTGAATGTTTCCTTCACGATAATGGCTGTAGGCGCCAGATACACTTGTAAAGGCCATCGCCGCAAGAGAGGTCCCAAGCGCCATATGAATCGGCACACTGAAGAAAAGAGTCAGCACAGCAATAACAAATCCCGCTCCGCCTGCTCCGATAAAGCCAAACAGCATGCCAAGCAATAACATTGTAAACATGATTAACAATTTTTTCATCTCCAGCTTTTTTTGTCTTTAATCTCTTTGTTGTTCTCTTTATTTTAACATAGAGGCTTTTTTGGTTGATATTTGCCATTTATAGTTCTTTTTTTAAAATTATGGTATAGTATTAGTATCTGGTTCTAATAAAGCTAAGGGAGGAGACAGCATGCAGCGATACCGAAGAAGAAATACCCCTGCTTTTACGTTTTTGGCTTACTTTACTTTTATTGCGGGTGTTGCTTTGTTTTCGATCGGTCTTTTTAATGCGGATATGGAGCTGAATGAAAAAGGCTATTATATTGCCGTTATGATTCTCGTGGCTGTCGGTGCTATTTTGACGCAGAAAGTAACACGCGATAACGCAGAAGACAATGAGATTATTGCGGAAGAAGAAGAACGCAGACGCAGCGGCATAAAGCCTCCTTCTGAATAAAGAAAGTTTAAAAGATGCCTGTATGGCGTCTTTTTTGTTTCACGTGAAACGATGCACAAAATGCAGATTGTTAGACGGACGTGCTCCAACGCTATATAATCAGCCCAAAGGGAGAAGAAAGGAGAAGGTCGCTTTGACGGTAAAAATCAGCGTATATTCTGATTACGTCTGCCCGCTTTGCTTTTTGACAAAACAATCACTCTATGAAGCCCTTAAAGAAAAAGATGATATAGATATCCAATGGATCCCTTTCGAACAGTCTGCGCAAGCTGATACCCTTCAAAAGGAAGAACGCATTCTGTATTGGAAAGAAACTGTTTATCCGCTCGCAGAAAAAATGGGTGTTCCTATTACTCTGCCGGATGTAACGCCGTATCCCAATTCCCGCCTTGCGTCTGAAGGATATTATTTTGCAAAGGCGCACGGCAAAGCACGTGAATATACGGACCGGCTGATGGACGCTTTTTTCCAGGAGCAGCAAAACATCGGCCAAGTAGAAGTGCTGTCCCGGCTGGCTGCCGAAATTGGCCTGAATCAGCAGGCATATGAGGAAGCGCTCAAACAGCGCCTGTATGAAGAAACACATAAAAATGAGCTGGACCGTGCCCATAATGAAGCTAATGTGACAAGCGTACCTGCTCTTATCGCCGGTTGTACGAAATTATCTGGTGTTCCCGTAAAAGAAGCACTTGAACAACTCATTAACCAAGAACAAAAACCGAAAAAGAAAAAAGTGACACTGCTTATGAACGGACCATCGTGTGGTATAAACGGGTGTCAATAAAAAAGCCGTCCAGTACGTGGACGGCTTTTTTATTCCTTTGCATGCTGTGCAAAGGCGTTTCATTTTTTCAGTGGGATATAGGCAGTCGAATAGAAAAAGTCGTTCCTTCACCAAGGCGGCTTTCAACCGAAATATGCCCGCCATGTTCATGAATTGTTGTATATACCTGTGTCAGGCCAAGCCCCGTTCCATCTGATTTGCTTGAAAAAAAAGGCGTTCCCAGCATAGAAAGCTTTTCCTCTGGCACTCCTACGCCTGTATCTGCCACTTTAATATACACCCATTGGTTGTCGCAGTAATGGCTGATTTTTATTTTTCCCTTTTCATGAATGGCTTCTAAAGCATTTTTGATTAAATTAAAAAACGCTTTTAAATACAGGTTTTTCTTCCCAAGAATCCGGCTTCCCGGATTACGCAGATCCATTTCCACTTCCACATTGTACAACTTGTCTTGAAATAACAGCATTAATGATTGCAGCTCTTTGCAAAAATCAATCGGTATAAGCGGTTCGTCCTGCAAGTCCGGCTTTGATACCTGCAGTAAGTTTTGCAATGTCATTAATGCTTTATCAAGCTCATTTTCCATTGTCTGTAGATACGGATGAGAATGAGATTCTTTCAACAGCTGCAAAAAGCCTTTTACAGCGGTCAGCGGGTTTTTTACTTCATGAACGATGCCGGCCGCAATCTGCCCGACTGAAGCAAGCTTTTCCCGGTTTTTAAGCATTTTTTCCGCTTCTTTGCGAACGGATATATCCCGAAAAACCGACTGCATTACTTTTCGGTTTCCATAGGTAACCGGCCGGCAGTAAAGCTCTGTTTCTACTACAGTGCCGTCTGCACGGATGATTTTTTCTTCAATAAGCGGAGACAATACACCTTCCGTCATGGCTTTTTGAATCCGTTTTTTGATCATGTCATGTGATGATGGCTGAAACACGGATAGAATATTACCGCCAATAATCGCTTCTTTTGGAGCCCGAAAAAAATCGGTCCCGGATTCATTAATATAAAGAATGTTATAATCAACATGAATCACAATTGTTTCAAGCGAATATTCAATAATATTCTGATACATTTCTTCTTGCTCACCAATGGTTTGATTGATTTGATCGGGCATGATACCTGTCAATTGCCCCCACTCCTCTTTCCCATATTCCCCCTGTTTCTTTCTTAACAATTCGATATCCGCAGGGCTTTTTCCTTTTCAAGCTCAAAAAAACACTTCTTATTTTTATGCGGGCACTGCCGCCATTATCACTGGCGAAGAAGAAAATATAAACGGCAGACGCCACCTCAAAACATCTCTTTTCTTGCTTCTGATTCATCAGTCTTCAATCAGGACTTCCGTTTTGTGCATACCTGTTTATGACCAATCAGACCCACGTCCAAAATAAATCAAAAAATAAGCCTATCCCTATGATTATATAACTTGCTGTACTCTAATCGCCATTTTTAAAGCGCTTTCTTTTATGTCCAAAGAACAAATCGCTTACATACGAGCAGCATATCGCCCTGAAATTCCCGGTCCAGCTCCTGAAAAGCAAGTGTGAAAAAGTTATTATGCGTTTCGTACCGTTATGTGTATGAACGGTCCCCCTCTCCTTCTGCTTCCGCGAATTCGGCCGGCACTTCATTCATGAGCATGATTTGCACCTCTATTGTTTGGATAATAGCTGCCGGTTCCTCCCGGCTGTTTAACAGAATACTGGAATCTCCTTTTTCAGGAAGACGTTCCTGTTCAATTTCATAGAAAACAAGTCGCCGTTTTGATTCCAATGACAAGCCGAGCCGGAATCGGCGCCAAACGACCAAGCCGATACAAATGCCGGTTCGCTTTCCCCTTTCCAGAATGAATTCCCATATGTTTTTGCTGCTTTATTCACTTCCAGCCGCCTCTTCGTAGTTTCGAAGCCGATGCATAGCCGCTATGCCCAGCACAGGGCCAATCCCAAGAACAAAAAAGGCCCATTCCCAACCCGCATGCACTTGTATCCATGATACCAGATTAATGGATATAATTGTTAACAAAAATCCGATACTCATTTGAAATGTCAGTGCTGTGCCCAAATAATCTCCCTCTGCAAACTCAGAAACGGCTGCTGAAAACTGCGCAGAATCCGCAATAATAGAACATCCCCAAATAGAAGCCACTACCATCATAAGCAGCAGTGAATGTTCAAAGGTGAAGCCAATCATAAATGCACACACAGCACTCGTCCCCATAGCCCAAATGGTCAGCCGGGCACGGCCCACCTTATCTGCGAGCAAGCCGCCGAGCACACACCCAGCTGCACCAGCGAGGCCAATTGTTACAAATGAAAGAAAAGAAGCGTGTGCCAAGCCGCCTTCTGCCATAAAAAGCGGCAGCCATGTCCACATGGCATACAGCTCCCACATGTGGCCGAAATACCCGTAGTTTGCCAGCATAACCGGCTTGTTACGCAGTACTTTGCCAATCATATTGATCGAGAAAACAGACGGTGTGCCCTGCTGGGGGGCGTCCTGCACAAAACGAATCATAATGACTGCCGACAACACCGATAAAATAGAGCTTAAGAGAATAACCCCTCTCCAATCTACGTTCATCGTCAAGGCTGCCAGCAAATGCGGCAGGGCCGAGCCAAGAGTGAGTGCACCGATTACAATGCCAATCGCAAGGCCCCGGTGCTTCGGAAACCAGAGCGTTAATACCTTAACGGCTACCGGATAAACGCCTGCAAGGGCTGCTCCAGTCACAAAACGCAGCAAAATACCGATAAAAGGATGGTCTGCAAACAAAAGCAGGCTGTTGGCAAGCGCTCCTGCCAGCGCTGATACCATAAATAATTTTCTTGCTGGAAATCGGTCAGAAATCCCTAAAACAGCACTGACCAAAGCGCCGGCTGCAAAACCGGCCGGCACGGCAGCCGACACCCATGGTTTATCCGCTTCCGTCAATCCCCATCGGTCTGTTAGATCATTGATCACAGCGGAAGCACTGAACCAAAGGCTGAGCGCAAAGAACACAGCGATAGAGCCCCATGCTAATGCCCCCCATTTTGACTGTTTCATTTCTTGTCCCCCTCTTTCTGTGTCCAGACCATTGTACAAAGAAAAGAAGAAAAAAGGGAACGCAAAAAAGAGTTTTCGAAATATTTTGTTATAAAATCTAACATGTTCGTTGCACACACTCTTTTTTCTCCTTATACTCCGTATTATCAAACAAATAGGGGTTCTTATTATCGCAATCAAGAACAAAGATGCTGCCTAGGGTTCCGGTTGAAAAACGTCTGGTCCGAGAGGGAGCGTACAGCATGTACTGTATACACGGAGGGATAAAAGCCCGGGAGAATTTTACATAAAATTCTCCCGGGCTTTTTTATTTTTCCGCTACATTCGGAAAAGAGGGTGAATGAAGATGACTGAAAAAACGACACTTGCGAAATCACTGAAGCTGCATCAAGTTGTATTTATGGGGCTTGCCTGGATGACACCGATGATTTTCTTTACCGTTTACGGCGTTGCATTTGAAGCGGCAGGCGGGATGATGGCCGCTGCTTATATCGTTGCTTTTCTGGCTATTTTCTTTACTGCTTACAGCTACAGCCGCATGGTCAAAGCGTATCCGATTTCAGGTTCTGCTTACACCTATACGAAAAAAGCAATCCATCCTACAGCCGGATTTTTAGTCGGCTGGGCTCTATTAATGGATTATATTTTCTCACCCATCATTGCGGTCTTAACATTTGGCATTTTTATGAATACCGAGTTTCCAGCCATTCCGGTTTTCGTCTGGATTATTGTAATGAATGTGGTGCTTGCGGTCGTTAATATTGTCGGCATCAAGTCCGCCGCACGCGTCAGTGGTATTTCGGTTCTCGTACAAATTGGATTTATCCTGTTGTTCTGCTTATTCATCGTAAAAGATATTGTGACTGGCGACACTGGGTCAAGCTCCCTGTTTTCGCTCGCTCCGTTTTTCGGTGAACATGCTGGACTGGGTGCTGTTTTTTCCGGTGCCGCACTGATCTGCTTCTGCTTTCTCGGATTTGACGCCGTAACCACTATGTCAGAAGAAACGATCGAAGCGGATAAAACGATCCCGAAAGCCATTTTCCTCATTGTGTTTATTGCTGCGGCGATGTACATTGCGATTTCGTATTTAACGCAGGTTGCTTATCCTGAGTTTACATTTACCAATCCCGACAATGCCGCTTATAGCCTTGTACAGCTTGTTGGCGGAAACCTCTTAAGCTCGTTATTTATTATGGTATTGATCATCGCTACGTTTACGCAAGGAGTTTCCTCTGTCACTAGTGTCAGTCGGTTTATGTACGCTTTAGGACGTGAATCGATTCTGCCGGAGAAGCTGTTTACCTCTCTTCATCCGAAATATCAAACACCGGTCGCAAACATCTTGTTTGTCGCTGCCGTATCTTTATCCGCTGTTTTTATTAATTTGGATACAGCCGTTATGTTTGTCAGCTTTGGCGCTTTAACTGCTTTTACATTCGTGAATGTATCGGTTATTGCCCATTACTATATAAAGTTAAAGAAGCGTTCACCGAAAGAAACGTTTTTGTATCTTGTTTTCCCACTGGTCGGTGCCGGGTTTATCGGCTGGCTTCTGACGCTGTTAGATAAGCATACGCTGACGTACGGAGTTATCTGGGTCATTGCCGGCTTCATTTACTGGCAGGCTAGAAAAGTCTGGCTGTCAGCTCAAAGCAAACAGCGGGATGTTCAAACAAAACCGATTGTCCAGCAAAAAACGATGTAAGATAATCTAACATAAAAGTTGTTTTCAGTTTTTTCAGATTGTTATACTTGTTGCATAAACCAATAAAGGTTTTCACATCGCGTTGAAAACAAAAAGCTGTCTAGGGTTCCGTTTAAAGAGTTCTTCTTTAAAGCCTGGTCCGAGAGAGAGCGTACAGCTGCTGCTGTATACACGGAAGGATAAAAGCCTGGGAGACGACCATCTCCTGGGCTTTTATCCTTTTTTCATGATTCCATATGAGCGCCCTGCGCTTTGTTCATTCAAAAGGAGGCTGTTTTACATGACTGATATGTTAACAAAGTATATTCCTGCCGGCGGCAAATGGTCCGGACGGATCAGCCGCGGCAAGTCCATTACATTTACGGCGATGGAGGATGGCGCTAACGTCTCTCTTCTTCTTTATTCCGCCGTGGATACGGCAGAGCGCTACAATATGCCGGATACATTAAAAGCTCAGCACACTGCCCACTTAACGACAGGAAACGTGCTGATGAGTGATAACGGGCGCGTGCTGGCCAGCCTCACAGATGACTCACTCGGCTGGCATGATACGATTTCCGGTTACATCTCACGCCGTGTCGTCGACGAGCGCTACGGACGAACAACCTATCAGGAAAAACGAAACGACTGGTATCGAAGCGGTGAAGAAAACTTTGCCGTTGAACTATTCCGAAACGGCCTCACCACACGCGATCTCGTCCCTGTTGTGAATTTGTTTTCCAAAGTGTACTGCACGGAAGACGGCCGCATGCATTTTGTTTCCGGCCATGCCAAAAAAGGCGACTCTGTGACACTGCGGACGGAATTAGATGTTCTGCTCGTTTTATCTAATACGCCAAATCCGCTTGACCCAAGCCCCGTCTACCCTTCTGTACCGGTGAAAACCGAAATTACGGATGCAGCTCCGGTGCAGGAAGACGACCTTTGCTTGAATCACCGCCCGGAAAACCGGCGCGCGTTTGAAAATACATGGGACCACACAATGCTTACTCAAGGAGGCGTTCGATAATGGCGGTATTACATCATGTTATGAGCGATCGAAAAACAGAGGATGCTTTTTACAATAAAACCATCCCAGCGGGAGATGGCTGGACGTATACGCTAGAGCCGGGACAGGTGCTTCGTATTGTCGACTTGGAGGGAAATCAAGCAGCGGACACATTGTTTTATGATGCTGATAATCTGTCGGATCATTACAGTGCGGTCAACACGATTACGCGCCAGGGCAATGTGTATTTAACAACCGGCTCTGTTCTTTTATCTGAATCAGGCAAAGAACTGGTCAAAATTGTGGCTGATACGTGCGGCAGTCACGATACGCTCGGCGGCGCCTGCTCAGCACAAAGCAACACAGTGCGCTACTCACACGATACGCTGCCGATGCATAACTGCCGTGACACGTTTATGCTGCAGCTTTCCAAAAACGACCCACGCTTTACAAAGCGGGATTTAGCTCCTAACGTCAACTTTTTCATGAATGTACCGGTCACACCAGAAGGCGGGTTAACCTTTGCTGACGGTGTTTCGGCTCCCGGCTACTACGTGGAAATGCAGGCAGTGAGCCGGACACTTGTCCTAATCAGCAACTGCCCGCAATTAAACAATCCTTGCAACGCCTTCAATCCGACACCGATTCAGCTGCTGATCTGGAATCAAAACTAAAGGAGCGATGACCATGTTTACAAAAGTATTAATTGCCAACCGCGGAGCCATTGCCGTCCGCATTGAACGAACCCTTCGTCAAATGGGCATCGCCTCTGTTGCCGTCTACACAAAAGCAGACCAGGACAGCCTGCATGTTGATTTAGCAGATGAAGCGATTTTAATTGGGGAAGGCGCAGCAAAAGACAGCTATTTAAATGCCGAGCTTATTTTAAACACCGCTATCCAAACAGGCGCTCAGGCCATTCACCCCGGATACGGATTTCTAAGCGAAAATGCTGATTTTGCCCGTGCCTGCCGCGAAATTGGCATTGCATTTATCGGCCCGACACCAGAACAAATGGAGCTGTTCGGCTTAAAGCATTCTGCCCGTGAAATGGCGGAAAAAGCGGGCGTCCCGCTTCTTCCCGGTACAGCACTCATTACAGATCTTCAAACAGCTTTGTCAGAAGCAGCACAAATCGGCTATCCGGTTATGCTGAAAAGCACAGCGGGCGGCGGCGGCATCGGCATGCGTGTCTGCGGAGATGAAGCCGCGCTTGGTGACGCCTTCGATTCAGTCTGCCGTCTGGCCGAGACCAACTTTAACAATGGCGGTGTGTTTTTAGAAAAATACATTCAAAAAGCGCGCCATGTAGAAGTGCAAATTTTCGGCAATGAATTCGGTGAGGTAGCCGCGCTTGGCGAGCGGGACTGCTCGATTCAGCGGCGCAATCAAAAAGTCGTTGAGGAAAGCCCAGCTCCCTGCCTCTCTTCTGCGGTCCGTAAACAAATGCTCGACTCTGCCAAGCGTCTTGCAGAAGAAGTGGGCTACCGGAGTGCGGGAACCGTAGAATTTTTGTATGACCCAGAAGCAGAACAGTTTTATTTTCTTGAAGTAAATACCCGGCTTCAAGTCGAGCATGGCGTGACGGAGGAAGTGCTTGGCATTGATTTAGTGGAATGGATGGTGCGCGAGGCAGCAGGCGAATTACACGGGCTCAGCCACTTGTACGAAGCGCCAAAAGGCCACAGCATTCAAGCACGCATTTATGCAGAAGACTGCTTGAACGACTTCCGGCCAAGCGGCGGCCAGCTCGACCAGGTCCGCTTTCCTGAACAAGCCCGCATTGAAACATGGGTGCGGGACGGGCTGAACGTGACGTCTCTTTACGACCCTATGCTTGCGAAAGTGATTGTTCATGCCGATACGCGCGAAGATGCGATCGACAAGCTGCACGCAGCACTTCGTGAAACGCGTCTTTACGGTGTGACAACGAACCTTCAATTCATTCAAGCGCTCCTGCAGGAAAACGACTGCCGAAGCGGTCTCGTTCATACCCGTATGCTCGACAGTTTTACACCGGCGGAACAGGCGATTGAAGTGCTTGACGGCGGCATTCAAACGACCGTGCAGGACTGGCCGGGGCGTGTCGGCCACTGGGATGTAGGCGTTCCTCCGTGCGGACCGATGGATCCTTTTTCGTTCCGAATCGGCAATAAGCTTTTGGGGAATGAAGACCGGGCTGCTGGTCTTGAACTGACTCTTCGCGGCGGGTCTTACCGTTTCCGCGGCGACACTGCTTTTTGCCTGACAGGAGCGGACATGAAGGCTGTACTGGATAAAGAAGCGGTGCCTATGTATACGGTTGTGCAGGCAAAGCGCGGACAGGTGCTGACGTTCGGAGAAGCCGAAACAGGCATGCGTACTTACTTCCTCGTCGCAGGCGGGTTAGATATGCCGCTTCACCTCGGCAGTGCAGCAACGTTTACCCTTGGCGGATTCGGCGGACATGGCGGACGGGCGCTGCGGACAGGAGATGTTTTGCAGGTTCATCCTGTTGCCCTTCCTTCTCCTGCGGCGCTTGCGGCAGACAAACAGCCGGTTTTAACAAAAGAATGGACCATTGGTGTGATCCCAGGCCCTCATTGTACAACCGAATTTTTATTGCCGGAATACTTGGAGCAGCTCACTGAAACAAGCTGGGAAGTTCACTTTAACAGCTCGCGCACTGGTGTCCGCTTAATTGGGCCTGCCCCGCTCTGGACACGTGAAGACGGCGGTGAAGCCGGTCTTCATCCGTCTAATATTCATGATAATGCGTATGCCATCGGAACACTTGATTTAACAGGTGACATGCCGATTTTACTTGGTCCGGACGGGCCGAGCCTGGGCGGATTTGTCTGCCCGGTCACAACGGCTTCCGCAGAATTTTGGAAGATCGGCCAGCTGCATGCCGGCGACCGCATCCGTTTTCAGCTGTTGACGCTCCAGGAAGCCGAAGTTCTTCGCCAGGCACAGGAGGAGCACTTGAATGCCATTGGGTTACAGGAAGCGTCTTCTCCGCTTCCATCACTTCCGGAAAAAGCGGCCCGCTTTACGCCGGATTATCCGATTCTCGTTGAGCAGTCAACGGGCAGCTTCCCGATGACGATCCGGGCAGCAGGCGACGAGCACGTACTAGTTGAATATGGGGAGATGGAGCTTGACCTTCTGCTTCGTTTTCAAGTTCACGCTTTAATGGAAGCCGTTCAATCACGCTCTGACATTCCGGTTCTTGATTTGACGCCGGGTATCCGTTCTTTGCAGGTTCATATCGATGCTTCCAAAATGTCGATCACGGAGCTTTGCGAAGTTCTCGCAGCCATCGATGAAAAGCTTCCACCGCTTGAAGAAATTGAAGTGCCATCGCGTATCGTCCGACTTCCCCTTTCCTGGGATGATCCAGCGACGCAGCTGGCCATCGAGCGCTATCAGAAAAACGTCCGCCCTGACGCTCCGTGGTGCCCGAGCAACCTCGAATTTATCCGCCGGGTCAACGGGTTAAACGACATCGAAGATGTAAAACGTATCGTATTTGACGCCAACTATCTTGTTCTCGGCCTAGGGGATGTGTACCTCGGTGCCCCTGTCGCAACGCCGGTCGACCCGCGCCACCGGCTTGTGACCACTAAATACAACCCAGCTCGTACATGGACGCCGGAAAACGCAGTAGGGATCGGCGGTGCCTACATGTGTGTATACGGCATGGAAGGACCAGGAGGCTATCAGTTTGTCGGCCGTACCGTACAGGTTTGGAACCGGCTTCGTGAAACCGAAAGCTTCCAGGCTGGCAAGCCGTGGCTGCTCCGTTTCTTCGACCAAATTCAATTTTATCCGGTTAGTGCGGACGAACTGCTTGAAATGCGTGAAGACTTTCTGCGCGGACGTTTTGAAATTGACATTACGGAAACCACCTTTAAACTCGGCGACTATTTAGCTTTTCTCGAATCCATTGAAGAAAGCGCCCAGGAATTCCGCCAAACACAGCAGGCTGCTTTCCATGCCGAGCGGGAAAGCTGGCGTGAGCTTGGCCTTACGGAATATGTGTCCGAACACGAAGCAGCAGAGCCAGCGGAAGAAACCATTCCGGAAGGAGCGGAAGCGGTCCGCTGCTCAATGCCTGGAAGTGTGTGGAAGGTTCTTGTTTCTCCAGGAGACGAAGTGAAGAAAGGCGATACGCTTATCATTGAAGAAAGCATGAAAATGGAGTTTCCCCAGCCGGCTCCATGTGATGGCTTTGTCGAGTCTGTTTATGTAGCGCCAGGAGATGAAGTTCATGCGGGACAGTTGATTGTTTCTATTACAAAAGAAAAGCGAGGTGCTTTTGATGCAGACGATAAACCTGCCGAAAACGTTATCCATTCGTGAGTTAAAGAAGGGCTACCAATCTGGCAGCTTAAAGCCGGAGATGGTCGTTGAACAAATTATCGAACGGTCTGAGACTGACCGGGACATGAATATTTGGATTACACCGCCGTCCTGGAGCTTCATCCGCCCTTACGTAGAGCGGTTAAAGACTATCGATCCATCCCAGGCACCGCTTTGGGGCATTCCGTTTGCCATTAAAGACAACATCGACCTTGCCGGTGTGGCGACAACAGCGGGGTGTGCAGAATTTGCTTACACACCCGATGAACATGCAACCGTCGTTGGGCGCTTGATTGACGCCGGTGCTATTCCAGTCGGAAAAACAAACCTAGACCAATTTGCGACTGGCCTCGTTGGAACAAGAAGCCCGTATGGCGAAACGAAAAATGCGCTGAACCCCGATTTAATCAGCGGCGGTTCAAGCGCGGGCTCCGCCGTATCCGTCGCCCGCGGCCAGGCGGCTTTTTCACTCGGCACAGACACAGCAGGATCTGGACGCGTACCGGCCGGGCTTAACCGATTGATCGGCTACAAGCCGAGCCTGGGTGCATGGCCGGTCAAAGGCGTCGTTCCGGCGTGTGCGAGCCTTGATTGTGTAACGGTTTTTGCCAACAGCTTAGATGATGCAGATCTTGTCGATCAAGCTGCCCGCGGCTTTGATGCCCGGGACCCATGGTCGAAACAGATTACACGCCAGGCATCAGCGCTTCCCCAAAAAATATTAGTACCAAGCGAATCGCCGGTTTTTTACGGACCATTCGCAGATCAATACAAACAAGCCTGGCAGCATACGTTAGAAAAGCTGCATGCGCTCGGTCTGCCTGTTGAATCGATCGATGTCACCTA
Organism: Domibacillus indicus; assembly: GCF_023715895.1. GTDB lineage: Bacteria > Bacillota > Bacilli > Bacillales > Domibacillaceae > Domibacillus > Domibacillus indicus_A. The sequence goes on from NZ_JAMBOO010000009.1 coordinate 104,460, forward strand.
CCTTTCCGAAGCAGCTGCTGTTTTATACGACGGCCCGTGGGTAGCAGAGCGCTGGGCTGATTTGGGCTCGTTCATTAACGAACATCAAAGCGCCGTATTCCCGGTAACAGAAACCGTATTACGATCCGGAGCTAAGCCGGAATATGATGCAGCCTCTGTTTTCAAGGCAATGCATACGCTTCAGGCGTTTAAACAAAAAGCTCATCAGCAGCTTCAAGATGCCGTTTTGATTATGCCGACAGCCGGCGGTACGTGGACACGCGAAGAGGTCCGCAACAACCCTGTTCAAACAAACAGTCAAATGGGGCTTTATACAAATCACTGCAATTTGCTCGATTTGTCCGCTGTGAACATTCCGGCCGAAGATGCAGCCCAAAATGTGCCGTTTGGCATTACACTATTTTCAGGACCAAGAGATGAGCATTTGATTACGGGCTTCGCCGGCTTGTTTTTACACGGCCGCCGCGCGCCTGAAAAACCATCCACGACGCTCGTTGCTGTCTGCGGCCTTCATATGAAAGGATTTCCGCTTGAAAAGCAAATGCTCGAGCACGAAGCCATTTTTGTCCGGGAAGCAAAAACGGCTCCCGACTATAAGCTTGTAGAGCTCGATACCATGCCGAAAAAACCGGGGCTCATTCGAACAACAGAGGATGGCTTCTCTATTGAACTGGAATTGTGGGAAATGCCTATTTCCCAATTAGGGTCATTTGTTTCCCTTATTCCGTCGCCGCTTGGTTTTGGTACTATTGAACTCGAAGATGGTACACATGTGCAGGGATTCTTGTGTGAAGCAAGCGCAGCAGCGGCCGGAAAAGATATCTCTTCCCTCGGCGGATGGCGATATCGCCAAAACTAAAAAGCTTCAGCGGCATCGAGCCGCTGAAGCTTTTTTATGAGCGCGTAAACAGCTCCCGAATATAAGCGCCAAGCTGTTCATCTGTTAAATTACTGGCAGCCGCCCCACGGATCATATCCACTGTGAGGACGGTTTTTTTCTTCGAGTGAAGAATATCCGTCATCCAAAGCGTTTTATATTTTGTATGTTCTTTTTGAACGAGATTCATTGCTTCTTCTGCGGTTTCCACCTTTAATCTGCTCCAATGCATCGCAATTTTAAAAAGCGACGGGTGGCTGAGAGACAAGGAAGCCAAAAGTATGTATTGAATAAGGACATTAATTACCTCATCTCGCAGGTGGTACCGTTTATTTAAATCGGCAATAACAGTAAGATCCATATTAGAGACGGAATCTTTTCCAGTGGTATGCATGATCATCTGCCGTGGACTAATGCTTTTAAAGTATGCGGCAGCGTTATGGCTCGTCATTGAGAGTGTCCTCCTTTTTAAAGAATGCTTATTCCTTTTCTTTCCCCGCCTGCCCCTTTCTAAAGCCTTCTTTTTTCTAGAAAATGTTTGAAGTTCCGTATTCCCGGCTATTCTACTACACAAAAGCTCTTTTAAGCCAAAAAAAGAAAGGACTTTTCCGATGAGCACAATAAAAGATCTTCACCACACAGATGAACCCGTTCAAGAAACCGGCACCTACATTTGTGCCGCTGGCAAAAGAGAAGAATTAAAGGAAGGCGAACAATTTCCGGTCTGCCCGAATACAAATGCACCGACCACCTGGCGCCATGAAGATCATATACACAATACCGGCGACCGCGTGACAGAAGCCGGTACGTATGGAGATGAAGACAAAGACGAAGTGGAGCTTGCACAAGGCGATACTTTCCCATCCTGCCCTAAATCCGGACAATCTACAACATGGAAACACGCTTAATAAAAAACAGCCTCTCCTGCCAGAGGCTGTTTTTTAACGCCCTTGAAGTGCTATTTTAACGCCAAGGCCGATATAAATCGCCCCGATCACTTTATTACCGCCGCCCCGGTTCAGCCAGGAAATGCGCTTTATCCGCTCGCTGATCGGTTCGATGGTCAGCGCAATCAGCGCTGTATACATCACGCCGAGCAGCACGAAAATGAGACCGAGTGTCATAAATTGAAAAATGGACACACCGCGCGCCGGATCCACAAACTGCGGTAAAAAAGCCAGAAAAAACAGCGCCGTTTTCGGATTCAATACTTCTGCCAGAATCGCTTGTCTATAAATGCGCCCGGCTGAAGCTGCCGATGCCTTTGCCATTTCCGTTTGAGAGGCCTTAGCAAAAACAGCCCGGATGCCCATATAAAATAAATAAAAGGCACCAGCCCATTTCACCATATTAAATGCGGAAGCAGATGTCATTAAAATAGCCGACAGGCCGACCGCCGCAAAAATAGTATGAATTAAATCACCCGTTGCAAGACCCAGGCCGGTAATAACGCCGGCTTTCCGCCCGTTTTGAACCGTTCGTGCTGCCGTTAGTAAAACAGCCGGACCGGGAACCAAAAACAAGCCGATCACAACCGCCGTAAACGTCAGCAATGTTGAAAAATCAAACATGATGCACCCTCACTTTTGCTTCTTATTCTTCTTTTATGATAGCAGGCACACCCTAAAATGATCCAGTTTATCTTGCTAAAGCGTTTTGGACAAAAGAAAAAGCAGCTGCTTCCTTGGAGCGCTGCTTTTTTCTTCTTATCCTAAATCAACGTTGTGGTATACCTGCTGTACATCCTCTAAATCTTCGATAGCATCAATCATTTTCTCGAATTGTGCCAGATCTTCTTCTGACAATGTCACGTCGTTTTGTGCAAGCATCGTCAGCTCCGCAACTGTAAATTCTGTTACGCCCGCTGCTTTCAGCGCCTCCTGCACGGCATGGAATTGATCCGGCTCCGCATACACAATCACGGAATCTTCTTCTTCAAGCACATCCCGTACATCGATATCGGCTTCCATTAACAGCTCCAGCACTTCGTCTGCTGTTTTTCCTTCCAAGCCAAACACGGCTGTTGCATCAAACATGTAAGCGACCGAACCGCTCACACCCATGTTTCCGCCGTTTTTCCCAAATGCAGCCCGCACATCAGAAGCGGTCCGGTTCACGTTATTTGTTAAAGCATCTACAATCACCATAGAGCCGCTTGGCCCAAATCCTTCGTAGCGAAGCTCATCGTAGTTTTCTTCCGCTCCGCCTTTTGCTTTTTCGATCGCCCGGTCTATAATCGTTTTAGGCACGCTGTATGTTTTCGCGCGCTCGAGCACCATCCGAAGCGCCTGATTGCTTTCTGGATTCGGCTCGCCCTGCTTGGCTGCTACGTAGATTTCACGGCCGAATTTGGCGTAAATACGGCTTGTGTTGGCATCTTTTGATGCTTTCTTTTCTTTAATGTTATTCCATTTACGTCCCACACTGAACACTCGCTTTCCATTTTACAATCTATGTTTATTATACAATAAACATAGAGCTCCATACAAAGAGGGTTTATTGATCCCGAAATACAGCCGGGCGCTTTTGGATAAAAGCCGTTACGCCCTCCTGCACATCTTGTGAAGCAAACAGCGCACCGAATTGTTCTACTTCAAGCGCCAATCCGTTCTCAAGCGGCAGCTCTGCACCCGCGAATACAGCCTGCATCGCTGCTTTTACAGACAAGCGGCTTTTCTGTGAAATGAGCTCCGCCATTCCGGCCGCTTCTTGCAAAAGCTGATCTGCCTCGACAGAACGGTTCACCAAACCAATCCGTTCTGCTTCCCGTCCATCTATAAACCGGCCGGTTAAAATGAGTTCAAGCGCCGTTGCCGTATTCGTTAACCGGGTGAGGCGCTGCGTCCCCCCGTAGCCTGGAATCAAGCCAAGCTTTGTTTCGGGAAGCCCGAGTTTTGCTTCATGTACCGCAATCCGCAGATGACAGCTCATCGCCAGTTCCAGCCCCCCGCCCAGGCAGGCACCATTAATCGCGGCAATGATCGGTTTTTCGGACTGCTCTATTTTTGTACATAATGCCTGGCCTTTCTGTGCGGCTTTCTTTGCTTCTTCTACCTGTCCAAACAAAGATGTGAATTCTTTAATATCTGCCCCGGCCACAAAGAAAGAGCCATCCCCTGTTAAAATACCAGCTCTGACAGACGGATTGTTATTCAGCTCATCGATACACTGCTCCAGCTCTTCCAGCAATCTTTCATTCAGCGCATTCACAGGCGGATTTTTCAGCATCATGTAAGCGATCTTGTTTTCCACTTTTGTTTGAATCAAAGAAAAAGGCTTCATTTCTATTCACTCTCCTTGTTAACATCCTGTTTTCATTTTATTGTACAAAAACCGAAATGAGTCTTCATTCATTATTTACCCACAAAAAAGCGTCTGAACAAACTTGTTCAAACGCTCCTGCTTCTATTTTATTTTCTTGGGAAGCCCATTTGGTACTGTTTAGGAACACCTGCTTCTTTTCCTAATTGAACACCTGCTTCAAGCGTCCAGTTTGGATTTCTCAGCATGCCTCGTCCAACCGCCACAAGATCAGCTTCTTCGTTGCCGATCACCGCATTGGCCAAAACGGGCTCATCCAGGCGCCCGACTGCGATAACGGGTACGTCGACCGCTTCTTTAATCGCCCGCGCCAGCGGTACTTGATAAGCGGCATGCGTGCCCGGCCGTCCAGCTGCGGCAATTGGACCTTCGCCGCCTGCGCTAATGTGGAACATGTCAACACCTGCTGCTTTATACTCTTTTGAAAAGGCAATGCTTTCCTCAATGCCATAGCCGCCTTCGACATATTCTCTTGCAGAAATACGCATAATAAGCGGCATGTCTTCTGGCATTTCGCTCTTAGCTGCAGCAATCACTTCTTTTCCGAACTTTGTTAACTCTTGTCCGTATTCATCGGTCCGTTTATTTGTCAGTGGAGACTGAAATTGGTGAATCAAGTAGCCATGCGCTCCGTGAAGCTCAATGGCGTCCACTCCTGCTTCCACTGCCCGGCGGACAGCAGACCGGAATTTTTCGACCATCTCTTTTACTTCTTCCGTCGATAATGCTCTTGGTGTTTTAGAATTCTCGTCAAAAGCGATGGCAGATGGTGCCACCGGCTGCTCCGCATCCTCTGCTTTGCGTCCGGCATGAGCGATTTGAATCGCCACTTTTGCCCCGTGCTGGTGAACAGCATCAATAATTCGTTTTAAAGCTGGGATTTGCTCGTCTGACCATAAACCTAAGTCAAAGTCTGTAATACGGCCATCCGGCTCTACGTCGGTCATTTCAATAATAATAAAGCCTGTTCCGCCAACTGCCCGGCTGACATAGTGAACAAAGTGCCAGTCATTTGCGATTCCGTCTTTTGCTTCTACCGAGTATTGGCACATTGGCGGCATCACGACACGATTTTTTAATTCAAGCCCTTTTATTTTATAAGGTGTAAACAAATGCTCCATGCTATTCGTCTCCTTTTCTCCACATTTTATATGTATGCGCGTGCATATAAATTATCCCTTACCGAAACTTTTCTGTCAAACAATGCGCATTGCATACAAAAAAGCTTTCCCCAAATGGAAAGCTTCCTAAACACACTTATCTTTTCAGCTGACGAAATGCAGACTGAAGACTTTCTTGAACAGCCGAGCTTGAAAAAGCGCACTCAAGCGTTTTGCAAAAAGTATTTAATACCTTTTCCAGCTTTTCTTCTCCTTCTTTTGTAAGCGAAGCGTAAATGGCACGGCGGTCATCCTCGCAGCTATGACGCCTGAGAACCTGGCAGTTTTTTTCTTCAAGCCGGTTTACCAGGCGGGACAGCGCACTTTGACTTAAGCCGACCATTTCCTGCAGCTGATACAATTTTAGTTTTTTCTCAGGGGCTTCTGATAAAAACAGCAGCACGTAGCATTCATTTAGCGAAAGGCCGTGCTCCTGCTCCAATGCCCCCTCCAGATCCTGTGCAACAGCCGCCTGCATCCTGGTCAAGGCGAGCCACCCGTTAAACAGCGGCGCCTTTTGATCGTTTTCCATCTTCACGTTCACCTATTTCTGCAAAATAATCATCCTATGCATGAAGCAGTATACTTCATTATACTATGTCCGCTTCTTCCTTCAACAGCAGGCGGGCCGCTTCGTTTTTACCACCTGGCTGCGCCCATGAAAAAACCACTGCTCAAATCGAGCAGCGGCATAAGACAATCAAGCGGATAAGCTGTTAAGGAACGCTTCGATTTCTTCCTGTGTTTTCCGGTCTTTGCTGACAAACCGGCCCGCTTCTTCTCCGCTATGGTAAGCGACGAAGCTCGGAATACCAAATACATTCAGCTCACCGCACAAGTCAATAAACTCATCTCGGTCTACATAAATAAACTGATATTCCGGATAATCCGCTTCAATACCCGGCAAGATCGGCTCAATGACCCGGCAGTCCGGGCACCAGTCCGCTGAAAACATAAAAACAACGCGCTCTTCTTTTTTCAACTGCTCAAATTGATCCATTGATTGCAATTTTCCCATCATGATTCCCTCCAGCTTTTTTCATGTACAACCCATTATACGACTTTTTAAGCGAAAGAAAAAAGAAGAGGTTTCAACGGCCGTTGAAACCTCTTCTTTTATCGTGCCTCGTCCGGATTTTTTATAGTGAGCCGAGTGATTCTGCTGCCGGGCCGGTAAAAACTTTTTCCGGCTATGCAGCAGAATCATCCGGCCCTGTTATTCATAAACCCGCCTAAGCCCTTTATAAATCCTTTGCGTTAAAGGTGTCTCCGTTTTCTAAATTACCGGATTGAAAACCGCGGTAAAACCATTTTTTCCGCTGCTCGGATGTACCGTGCGTGAAGCTGTCCGGTACAGCATATCCTTGCGAGCGCTTTTGAATCGTATCATCTCCGACGGCGCTTGCCGCAGTCAATGCTTCTTCTACGTCACCTTCTTCAAGCAAATCCATTCCCTGTGCATGATGAGCCCAGACGCCCGCATAGTAGTCGGCCTGTAATTCCAGCTTAACCGAATATTTGTTGTACTCTTCTTCGCTCAGCTGATCCCGCAAAGCATGTACTTTTTGAGAGGTGCCCAGCAGTGTTTGAACGTGGTGCCCGACTTCGTGGGCGATCACATACGCCATTGCAAAGTCTCCAGGTGCTTGAAACTTGCTTTGCAGTTCTTGATAAAAGCTTAAATCGATGTAGAGCTTCTGGTCACCCGGACAATAAAAGGGACCGACCGCTGAGGTGGCGGTTCCACAGGCGGAATCTACACTGCCGGAATACAAGACTAAAACCGGTTTTTCGTATACCATGCCTTCTTCCTGAAATACTTTGGTCCATACATCTTCTGTATCAGCCAGCACAACAGACACAAACTCGGCAAGCTCCTGATCTTGTTCGGTTTCTTCGTAAGGAACCGTATTGGTTCCCGACATACCGCCAAGTAATTGAGACGGGTCTCCGCCAAGCAGCGTAAAAATAAGTACTATAATTAAGCCAACTCCGCCAAGCCCGCCGCCAAGCACCGCTTTTCCGCCCATGCCCCGCCGGTCTTCTACATTTGAGCTGCCTCTTCTTCCCTGCCATTTCATTGTATTCCCTCCTCCAGACAAACCTTGATCGTACTAGTGTTATACCCAGCGGAGAGAAGCATTAGACTGTGAAAAAAGACATTTTCGCCTGCGGGCTGACAGAAAAATGTGGAAATACCCTATAAAAAAAGGGACCAATCGTCTTTTTATTAAAAAACGAATCGTCCCTTATAAAAGTTTCTTTATGATCGGATGTTTTCTATATAGGCTTCAAGCTGTGCAAATGTTCCGGAAAATCCTTTTTTAATGGCTTCTTCGGCGGATTGAAACACCGCTCTTTCTTCTTCTGTCGCGTTAAACGGCAGTCCTTCTATCTCGATCGTCGTCTCGCCGTTTTCTTCTGAAAAGCTGAGTGTATTTAAAATTTCAAGCGGCCAGCTTTCATTGAATGGCGCCCGTATCGTCTCTCCTTGTTCGTCCGCAAATGAACTGGTAAAAGCAAGCTTGTTCGGCGATTCTACTTTATGATATGTAAATTTTCCGTACACCACTTGTCCATCCGGCAGCGTCTGCTTGTAGTGAAACAGCCCGCCCGGCTTCACGTCAATCGATACAACATCAAGCTTCACACCCGGCGATCCCCACCAGTGCAGCAAATGGTTTCCGTCTGTCCACATGCTGAACACAAGGTCCTGCGGTGCATGTACTTGTTTTGTAATAACTACGTTCATCTCCCAATCCCCTTTCATAATACGTCCTTCTATTGACTATACGTCACATAAAGAGGATTGTACATGCCCGATGTAAATCTCCTGTAAAGATCGGGACTCTACTGTTCTGTTTTCCTAACAAACAAAGTATACTTGAAGAAAAAGAAAAGAAACGGGGCTAAGTGGATGAAGAGAATAGCAGTTTTTTGCGGTTCGGCAAGCGGCGCATCAATAAGCTATACAGACAGCGCTGTTTCACTAGGAAAAGAACTGGCCAAGCGGGGCATCAGCCTTGTTTATGGCGGATCGAGCGCGGGGCTCATGGGGACAGTAGCCGACACGGTTTTGCAGGAAGGCGGCGAAGTAATCGGCGTGATTCCAACACTGCTGAAGGAGCGGGAAATTGCCCATACCCAGCTTACCGAACTGCATGTTGTGGAGTCGATGCATGAAAGAAAAGCGAAAATGGCCGAGCTTGCTGATGCGTTTATTGTACTGCCGGGCGGCGCCGGCACGATGGAAGAGTTTTTTGAGGTGTTTACGTGGGCACAAATCGGCCTTCATCAAAAGCCGATCGGCCTGTTGAATCCTGCGCATTATTTTGATCCGCTTGTTTCCTTCTTTGACCATATGACCACTGAACAATTTTTGCAGGAGCAGTACCGTTCCATGCTCTTAGTCCATGATTCGGCAGCACAGCTGATCCGCTCGTTTCATACGTACGAACCGCCAGCTGTAAAAACATATAAAAAAGAAAAAACCATGTATTAAAAAAGCATGCTTCCTTTTCTATGGAAGCATGCTTTTCGGGCGGTTTCTTCTTTTTTCCGGGCGAATGTCAGGCGCCTGCGCTTTTCTCTTCCTTCTCACCCGCTTTAATCGGAAGCCAAACGGTTACCTTTGTTCCTTCTCCTTCATGGCTTTGGAATGTCATATCGCCGCCGTGCTCCTTTATAATTCTCATGCTGACCATCAGTCCAAGTCCCGTGCCTTTTTCCTTACTCGTATAAAAAGGTTCCCCGAGCTTTTCCAGCCGCTCTTTTGGCATGCCCATTCCCCGGTCTGTTATAGAAACGGCCAGCCTGTTATGGATTTGCTCGTGGTCAATGGCAATGATACTATTTTTCGGCGAGGCTTCCACCGCATTTTTCAATACATTAATAAATACCTGCTTAAGCTGATTTGCATTTCCTTCAAGCTCGACCTCTTCTTTAAACGGCTCCATTTGAATATTGATGCTTTGGGTGATAGCCTGCATATTTAAAAGGTCAACGACGTCTCTCATTAAATGGCTCAAGGTGATGCTTTGTTTCACGATGACTTCAGGCTTAGCGAGAACGAGCATCTCGCTCGAAACGAACTCAATACGCTCAAGCTCATCAAGCATAATCTTCGTATATTTCGGATCAATGGAATATTCCTGATCAATCAGCTGAATAAATCCCTTTAAGGAAGTGAGCGGATTGCGAATCTCATGGGCGACGCCGGCGGCCAGCTGGCCGACAATATTCAACTTTTCTGTTTTTCGTATATATTCTTCCTTTTGCTCCATTTCGGTAATATCTGTCGCTACACAAAGCAGTTCCTTATGCCCTGCTGAAAAAAAGAGCGGTTTTTTCGTTATTTGTACTGTGTACATACGATTATCCGGCGTTTGCAAGTACTGTTTTTCCTGTATCTTTGCTTCATCTTTCTGCAGCAGGTACATATCTTCCTTTGCCATCTCCTCTGCCTGCTTTGGATCTGCATAAAAATCGCTTTCCCGTTTTCCAAGCATTTGTTCAGAAGAAACGCCATATAAAGCAGCAATGGCGGCGTTCGCCATCGTAAAGCGCCCGTACTGGTCTTTTGCATAAATAAAATTCGGATTCGCATCAATGACTCTTCGGAGAAAAAGCTGCTGAATCAACAGCTGTCCGTTTACTTCCTCCATCTTGTTGTAAATCAATTTCACGTATGCTGTGAAAATGCCCATTACTAAAATAATAAGAGCCAAAATCGCTTGAAACAAAGGGCTGTCCGATGATAAATTGATTACCCCGAATGAGTACGCTAATAAAAGAGAAACGAAAAAGACTCTTAAGAACGTGCGGCGATGCTTGTCGACGATTTTAAATGTTAAATAAATAGCGAGCAAATCCATCACAATGATCAATAAAATATGAATCGAGAACGTCCAGCCGAGCGGACCCGCCATCGGATAGTAAAACTCTTCATTAAACGGCGGGATAGAATGGCGATCAAAACCAGCAATCCCAAGCGGTGTCCAGCTGATCATATAAATGACAATAGTCCAAATGAGCATCCCGATATAGGAAAAGCGATTGATCATCTTTTGGAGTATTTTCTTTTTCCGGACATCAAACTGCAGTTCCTCAAAAAAAAGCAGCTGATACACCATATAAAATAAAAGCGGAGCGAAAACAACTGTTCCCATTCTAAAAAAGCGGAACAAGCTCTCAATCGTTCTCTGATCCAGCCATTCCTCACCGTAGAGAACAGCAATGCTCATCTGCCACATTGAAACCGCTAAATAAAAAACAGCAAGCGGATAGGTGACACGCTGATACTTAAGGCGAAACAAAATGACAAACGTTGTAAGCGGAATAAGCGAAAAAAAGACCATTAATAAAAAAGCCATGTCATCACCTGTAAAATGTACTTGTTTCTTCTATCCTACAGGAAACCGGCTCATGTTTCGAACATTTTTTCGCCAGCCCTTTAGAAAAGTCAAAGAAAAAACAGGGAAAGCTCTCCCCTGTTTTTTCATCCCCCAACGATCTAAAAGTGTTTTTATTTGTGCTGTCGTTTGTATTGATTCCCTTCGTTCGTTAAGTTGTATGTATCATCATAGAACGAAGGTATAGCGTAACGGTTAAAATAGATTTTCCGCTATAGATAAAAGTTATATCACGGAGCCAAATGAGCCTCGATGATATTTCGAAGCTCCTGTAGATACACGTGTGCCATCCGGCCAAGCCGTGTTTTTTCATGTGCGATCCAGCCGACCGTAATCGTTTCATCTGCCTCAAGCGGTACTGGCACAATATTCGAGCCGTTTAAATCCTCGCTTAAAATACCGGTAGAAATCGTGTAGCCATTCAATCCAATCAATAAATTAAACAGCGTAGCCCGGTCGCTCACCTGAATGCTTTTAGAGCGCGGAAGCGTGCTGAACAGCTCTTCTGCATAATAAAAGGAATTGAATTCCCCCTGCTCGAACGACAAGCGCGGGTATTCTTCCAGGTCTTCAAGCGTAACGGATGCTTGGCCGGCCAGTGGATTTTGAGCGCTGACAAAAATGTGCGGTTTCGCTTGGAACAGCGGATGAAACAAAAGCCCTTCTTCCTTCAGCAGCTGTCCCATCACTTTTTCATTAAAAGAGCTGATATAAAGAATTCCAATCTCGCTGCGCAGGTTTTTCACGTCCTCGATAATTTCATAGGTTCTCGTTTCACGCAGTGTAAACTGGTACTCATCTGCCCCATGCTTTTTAATCATGTCTACAAATGCATTGACGGCAAATGCATAATGCTGTGTAGAAACAGAGAAAAGCTGGCGTGCCGGCGGGGATCCTAAATAGCGCCGTTCAAGCAGTTCTGCCTGCTCGACTACCTGACGTGCATAGCCTAAAAATTCCGCTCCATCTGTAGACAGTGTAATGCCTTTTGGTGTCCGGATAAAAATAGTAATACCAAGTTCAGCCTCCAGCTCTTTCACGGCTTTCGACAAGCTCGGCTGTGACAAAAAAAGCCGGCGTGCCGCTTCATTAATCGAGCCGCAGTGCACAATTTCAATCACATACTTTAACTGCTGCAGAGTCATCTTTCTACCTCTTTACTTTACATATTGATCTGTTTTTCTAAACCCCTATTATGCCAAACAAAGACCGCTTTGTGAAACAAGGGATAGTACGCACAAAAAAACCGCTGAGCTTGCTCAGCGGCCTTCTTCCTGCATAACGCGGTTCATAGCTGCTTCATAAATCCGGTAGTCGTGATCTGAAAACAATGTAAAAGCTACATAGCCAAATGCCTGCTTCTCCAGAAAATCGATGACCGTGCGGAGAGCGACAACCGCTGCCTGCTCGATCGGAAAACCGTATACACCGGTCGAGATGGATGGGAACGCGATGCTTTTAATCCCGTTATCTGCTGCCAGCATTAAGGTATTCTGGTAACAGGAAGCAAGCTTTTCTTCTTCTCCTTCTGACCCGCCGCCCCACACAGGGCCTACTGTGTGAATCACATATTGAGCCGGCAGCTCGTACCCTTTTGTCAGGACGGCTTCACCTGTTGCCAGCTCTTCCCCGTTCAGCTGTTCAGTACGGATTTTTTTGCACTCATCCATCAGCGCATGCCCTGCTGCCTGGTGAATGGCTCCGTCTACCCCGCCGCCTCCAAGCAGTGACCCATTAGCGGCATTGACGACCGCTTCTGTTGTCTGCTCAGTAATGTCTCCGACCATGAGTTCAAGAACATTATCATTGATTTGTGTTTTCATTGTCTTCACTCCTTTAATTGGATGTTACGCATGATAAAGCCGCTTTTCGGCATGCTTGGCATGCTGGTCATACTGAAGCTGGCATCCTGCTCCGGTACTTCGTAAGACAAACGGTTAACGAGAAAATCAACGCTTACTTTCATCAGCTCGATCGTAATCCACTCTCCTGCGCAGCGATGCCCATTATGATAGTCGCCGCCCCCCTGCGGAATAAAATCGAACGGGCTTTTGTCCCACTCTTCAAACCGTTCCGGCTGAAACAAATCCGGATTTTCCCACAGATGCGGGTCATGGTTGGTGCCGTATAAATCGAGAAGCGCTAACGTTCCTTCCTTAAAGTGCATGCCCCGCCATTCAAAATCTTTTTTCACTTTAGCGCCCGTGAAAGGAAAAAACGGATAAAAGCGGCGGACTTCCTGCACAAAATATGTTGTATAGGAATCATTGGCAGACGTTAATTTTGGTTTTTGCTCTGGAAACTGATGCAGCGCAAGTGCCGTAAAAGCAAGGTAAATGGACACCGCTGTAATCGGCCTTAAAATGTTCACCACTTCTACAGCGGCTGTTTTTGTATCCAATACTTCACCATCGGGCTCCCGATGATGAGAAAACACATACAGCGTTGATTCTTCCGGCGGATGAAGCTTTCCAGCCCGTACCTCTTCAATCAGGCCGCCCACCCACTTTTCAGCTTTTCGTCTGGATCGGCGTGTTTTCCAGTATTCCGGTCCGGCTGAGACAGCGGATTCAAACAAAGCACTCAATTCCTCTGTCCGCTGCTGTACTTCTTCTTCCTTAAGCGGCACACCGGCCCATTGGCAGGCAATCCGGCACAGCAGTTCTTTGGCTTCTTTGTATAAAACGATCTCGTTTTGCTGTGTCCACTTCCTTGCTGCCTCTTTCCACTGTTCTTCGGCGATGCTATTCAGCCGGGCAATGTGTTTTGGAGCCATTAAAGACATAAAAGCCGCTTTGCGCTGCCGATGTGCTTCCCCGTCAAGTGTTTGAACGCCGCCTTCTCCAAACAGCGTTTTAACGACTCTCTTCGGCACCGCTCCTTCCCGCTGAAACTTTGCCGGATCGTAAAACAAAGCGGCCGCTTCCTTGCCGCCCATACAAATCGCCGGCTTCCCCATTAAACGTGTTTCAAACAAATCGGATTGAAAAGACCTGCGCCGGCTTGGTATGTACGTGTATCCTTCTCTAAGCAGGCTTAAGCTTTGATCCAGCCCTTCTTCATGCGGCATTTCGTTTTGTCCGGACATCTACATCTCTCCTTTATATTTTATGCTCCTCTTTGTTTTCCCCCTTTTATCGGAAATATAGCTTTTTTTTCGCAAAAAGGTTTCTATTCCCTGTAAAGCTTTGGCCATGCTGTTTTTTCCTTAAGAGAGTATACTGAAGGAAAAACGAGTATAGATAGGAGTTTATGCCGGTGGAAAACCGACCAAACAGCTTAAAGCCTTTTGTTTCTCTTCTTTTGTCGTCCGAGTTTCCACGGCGGCTGCTTGTTGCCGGGCTGGCAGCAAGCGTACTGACGACAGCTGCCGGGCTGGTCGTTCCTTTACTGACCAAAAACCTGGTCGATGGCTTTTCGCTTTCTTCCTTGAGTGTACCCCTCATGTCTGCCATCGCCCTTGCCTTTATCGCCCAGGCTGTCATTAACGGCCTCTCGATTTACTGGCTCAGCGTTGTCGGTTATAAAATTGTCTCAAGCCTGCGCGACCGGATGTGGATGAAGCTGATCCGGCTGCCTGTTTCCTATTTCGATCGGCAGTCAAGCGGAGAAACCGTCAGTCGGGTCGTAAATGATACAAGTGTCGTACAGGACTTGATTTCTAACCGATTTCCTCAATTTATTTCTGGCATCATTTCGATTATCGGTGCTGTGGTCATTTTGCTTTTGATGGATTGGAAAATGACGATGCTGATGCTCATCTCTGTGCCGCTGACGATCGCCATTATGTTTCCGCTTGGGCGGAAGATGGCGCAAATCTCGCGCGGGCTGCAGGATGAAACAGCCGCTTTTACCGGACACGTGCAGCAGACGCTCGGTGAAATTCGCTTAATGAAAGCTTCAACGGCTGAACAAAGCGAAGAAAGAAAAGGATTAGCGGGAATTGAAAGACTCTTTCAGTTTGGAGTAAAGGAAGCACGGATTTTCGCCCTGATCGCGCCGATTATGTACCTTGTCGTCATGATCGTCGTTGTGATGATTATCGGCTACGGTGGCATACGTGTGTCAAACGGAACTATGTCAACCGGTTCCCTTGTCGCCTTTTTGCTTTATTTGTTTCAAATTATTATGCCCATTACCTCATTCGCGATGTTTTTCACCCAGCTTCAAAAAGCAAAAGGAGCCACTGAACGAATTATCGCAATTCTGGATTTACCGCCGGAGCCTGGACAAGATGGAATAGCCATGGATATTAAGAACGAACCTATCCACGTAGACAATGTATCGTTCGCCTACAGCAGAGAAGAGCCCGTTTTAAAAGGGATATCTTTTACTGCACAGCCAGGTGATATGATTGCCTTCGCCGGACCGAGCGGCGGCGGCAAAACGACGATGTTCGGTCTGCTTGAGCGATTTTATGAGCCGTCTTCCGGTGAAATTCGAATTGGCTCAACACCCATTGCGGACTTATCGATGGCTTCGTGGCGCAGTCAAATCGGCTATGTACCCCAGGAAAGTGCCATGATGGCTGGCACAATTCGGGAAAACTTGGTTTATGGGCTGGCAGGCGGCAAAACAATTCCGGATGAACAACTGTGGGAGGTAGCGAGAATGGCTTATGCCGACCAGTTTATTAGAAGCTTTCCGAACGGTTTGGATACAGAAGTAGGCGAACGCGGCGTGAAGCTGTCCGGCGGCCAGAGACAGCGTATTGCGATTGCCCGCGCTTTTTTGCGGGACCCGAAAATTTTAATGATGGATGAAGCAACAGCCAGCCTCGACAGTCAATCAGAAGGGATTGTCCAAGAAGCGCTGCTGCAATTAATGAAAGGCCGAACGACCTTTGTGATCGCTCACAGGCTTTCTACCATTGTCGACGCCGATCAAATTATTTTCATTGAAAAAGGGCAGGTTACCGGAATGGGAACGCACGAGGAGCTGCTCGAATCTCATAAGTTGTACCGTGACTTTGCCGAACAGCAGCTGGCATAACATGGGTGTACTGCAAGGTTTTCATAAAGAGCGGGGAACAAAAGAACATATGAAGAGGCTTTTTCCCGCGCTTGAAAGCGCCTTTTTAGTTCTTTCGATCTTTTTTTGCAAATTCAGTTTGATTGATTGAGAGCCGGGTAACATACAACCGTAAGCAAAATCCAAATTTACTGAGGAGGAATTTTCGATGGCTAATAATAACAACAATAAAATGAGTCGAGAAGAAGCAGGACGTAAAGGCGGAGAAGCAACAGCAAAAAATCACGATAAAGAATTCTACCAGGAGATTGGACAAAAAGGCGGAGAAGCTACCGCTGAAAGCCATGACAAAGAATTCTACCAGGAAATCGGACAAAAAGGCGGAGAAGCTACCGCTGAAAGTCATGACAAAGAATTCTATCAGGAGATCGGACAAAAAGGCGGAGAAGCTACTGCTGAAAATCATGGTGAAGAATTCTACCAGGAAATCGGCAAAAAAGGCGGAGAAGCTACCGCTGAAAGCCATGACAAAGAGTTCTATCAGGAAATCGGACAAAAAGGCGGAGAAGCCAGAGGCCGTAATGATGACAACGATGGCAAAATGAGCCGTGAAGAAGCAGGTCGCAAAGGCGGACAAAGAAGCCGCCGTTAAAACGGATGCTTGAGGCTCCCTCAATAACGGTAAAAAAGCCCGTGAACAATATCTTCTTTGAAGATATTGCCCGCGGGCTTTTCGTGTATAAATACTTTAAGCCGCACCATCGTGATACGGTTCTAGCGACATATGCATCAAGAAATGTAAAAATTCACTGTTGTCTTCCTGTAAAAGGCGGCTTGCGTAACTCCATGCGTTTGTTTCAATCCGCAGAGCGATCCGTTTTTTCTCCAGCAGATCATCCGTGCAGTCAAGCTGGTCGGCCAGCTCTTCCAGCTCCCGGTCTTCCGCATGGCCAAGTTCATGGGCAAACACAGCGGCTAAATGCTGTTCAAACGGCTTCAATGAGCCGTAGAGTGTCCGGCACTGTTCTTGAATACCATCCCAATAAAGCGTAATTTTATGCTGAGCCAGGCTGTATTTGCCGCCGGCGATCGTATGGCGGCCTTCTGAATCATGAATTTCAACAGAAACACTGCTGCCGGATCGGTCAAGAAGATGTTGAACGACTGCTGGAAGCCCGTCTTCTCTCTTATAAAGTTCCATTTCTCTCATTTTTTCTCTTTACTCCTGATCCTTAAATTTTTCTCTATAGGCGGAGGAAACATGTTAAAAATTGAACAATCAAGTTATTTTACTATTATACGATATTCGGGCTTCTTTCGTATATGAGAACAACTTAAAGAAATAAATCACTTGCTGCCTGTGTATTCCTCCTCATAAAAGACCGAATTATTTCCCGGGAAAACACGGTGCTTTTCATTTTTCTCTTTATCCTGCGAATGTATGGGCTCCCTATACCGGCTCCTTTTCTTTCACAAGGATCTGCAGCAACTCTGCCAGCGCCTGAATCCGATAAGTCGGCTCAACCCCTGCTTTGTTCGGCTTCATGCCCGGGTTAAACCAGCACGTATCAATCCCTGCCTGCTGTCCCCCTTTGATATCCGCGTTTAATGAATCTCCAATGATCAGTGCTTTTTCTGCATTGAAATGAGGAATGCGTGCAAACACATAATCAAAAAATTCCTTCATCGGCTTTTGAAAACCTGTATCTTCAGAAACAAAAATACCTTTAAAAAGCAGATGAAGCTTTGAATCCAGCAGGCGTTTATATTGTGTTTTGGACACTCCATTTGTCACAATGTACAAGTCATAGTGCGGCTGCAAACCCGTCACCAGTTCCAGTGCCCCCTCTATAAGCTGATGGCCTTCCTCCAGATAGCCCCGGTATTTTGCTTCCAGCACAGTTCCATCCACTGAGTACCCGTATTCTTGAAACAGAAGAGAAAAACGGCTGTTTACAACTTCTTCACGCGTGATGCGGCCTTCTTCAAACTCACTCCACAGCCGTTGATTGATTTGTTTATATCTTTCTTTTATTTCATCCGTGAGCTGCATGTTTTGCTCAGCAAAAAGCAGAGCCAGTGCCGCCTGCTCTGCTGCGCGAAAATCTAAAAGCGTATCATCAATATCAAATAACAATGTTCGGTAGTGTTTCATTCAAATCGCTCCACTTTCTTTTCTGCACTGCGTTCTCCGCCCACCTTAAATACCACAATTCCTCCAACAATGACTAATACCCCAATAAACTGCTGAAGCGTAAATGGCACCCGGTCAAGGCCAAGCCAGCCAAATGAGTCCCATAAAAGCGCAAAGCCCAGCTGCGCAGTAAGCACAACCGCCACTGCATATGTCGGGCCCAAAAGCTTAATCCCCTGTACAAGGCACGTTACCACTCCTACACCGATTAAGCCGCTGAACCAAAACCATGGCTCCATTGGCTTAGGCTCTAGAAGCTTTCCGCCTTCAAACAGCAGACCCATCAAAAAAGACGCCGCAAAGCCCATCCCGAGAACAAGCGTAGTCGTTGCCCATCGGCCTGCCCATTCATTCACCTTACTGTTAAAGACATTTTGCACGCTGACCAGTGTACCGGCCACAAGTGCAAACAATAAACCCATTGCCATCCTTTCTTCTCCCTTCCTATCTGCCTGGCGGCTCGTAAATGCTTTGTCCTGCAAGTGCTTGAAGCCCCTGCCGGTCCTTGACCATAATACATCCTTTTTTTCTCTCCACAAGCCCTTGAGCGCAAAATGACTGAATCACCCGGTTCATATGCCGATAGCTTGTGCCAATTAAGTTAGCCGCATCTCTTAAACTGGCTGTACTCAGTTTTCCTTCAAAAAGTGCATGAGACTCATCGAAGGAAACCGATAATAAATAACTCGCCAGCCGTACGTCTACCGGATACATAAAATGAAAGTTTAACGATGTGGACTTCATGTAAAACTTTTCTGTAATGATATGCAGCAAAAATTGCAAAAGCGGCGGGTGATCGGCCGCCCATCGCTTCAGCAGATGGTGATGCACCCCAACCATCACTGCCGGCGAAACAGCTTCCACCGTGTTAATAATATCTATTTCCTGTACATACTCGATATCGCCAATAACGGCAAGCGGCTTTTGAAACGAAAGAATGAGCGTTTTTCCTTCAGCAGAAGTGGTATAAACCTTCAGCTTCCCTTTGACCAGCACATAGACATTTTCAAGTGCTTCGCCTTGAGAACACACCCATTCTCCTGGCTCAAAATGGTACAAAGATAAATAAGGCTGCACTTCATCCGGAAAAACAGACTCAATGCGATGCATACGCAAATACTCTTTCAGCTGTTTGCTGTCAGTCTGCTCTTTCACCTTTTTCCCCCCATTCGGTTAAAGCTTTAAAATCACCACGCCAGCGACCATCATCATAATGCCGATCACCTGCGGCAGCCTGACTTTCTGTTTTACGACGCCAAACCATCCGTTCAAATCAATAATAAAGGTAAACAGAAGCTGCGCGATAAGCAGTACCGCGATCGTTAACGTTACGCCCACATGCTGAATAGCCGTCACGTTGCCAAAAATAATGATGGCAGCCAGGGTACCGCCCGCCAAATAAAGCGGCTTTACCCGCTTAAACTGTCCCCAGGTCCCATCCCGGACAATCAGAAAAACGAGCAGCGCTGCCAGAAAGCCGGTCAGCTGCGTTAATGAAGCGGCCTGCCATGTACCGATGGCATCACTAATACGTGTATTGGCTACACCCTGCAATGTAATAAATGCTCCGCCCAAAAAAGCGAAAAAAATCCCTTTCATCCTGCTTCTCCTCATTCTTTGTTTTTTCTTATTAAAAAACAAAGAGGCAGACGCTGAAAAGGACATATGTCCTCAATCATTAAAAAAGAAAAGAACTCATTTTGAAAAGCGCTTCAAAATGAATTCTTCTCCTTAAATCTTTTTCACGAATTCCGACTTCAGCTTCATCGCGCCAAACCCGTCAATTTTGCAGTCGATGTCATGATCTCCATCCACCAATCGAATGCTTTTTACTTTTGTGCCAATTTTAATGACTGATGATGTGCCTTTTACTTTTAAATCTTTAATTACTGAAACAGAATCTCCATCTTGCAGGATGTTTCCATTCGCATCTTTCACTACCTTACGATCGCTGCTCTCGGCCGCTGTGCCAGGCGTCCATTCATGTGCGCATTCCGGACAGACAAGCACATTTCCATCTTCATATGTATACGCCGAGCCGCATTCCGGGCAATTTGGCAGTTCTGTCATTTGTATTTCCTCCAACTTCACTGTTTCTTCCCAGTATACAATGAATCCAGGAAAATCGTAAGCTCGTGACTTACAGTCTTCCTCCGAAAGCAATCTACCCTAAAAAGTGGTTTTCCTTGAAGACAGCTTTTCTCTTGCCTTGGAAGAAAGGCTTTATTTTTCTTCTCTATGCTGTCTCGTTAAGAATTGCTTCCCATTTTCACAACCACCCGTTTTTTCGTCGTATTGGCCGTCCAATTACTCCTTTTCAACTTATACGTGTGTTACTGTATAGGAAAACTGTTCACTAATTTCTTTTGATCTTTTTGTGGCGCCTTTGACCGCCTCGTATATGGCTTCCCCTCCGCCAAACGATTCGAGCGCTGCCAGCCCTGCATATGTTGTGCCATTCGGCGATGTAATGTTCTCTCGCAGCTCGGCTGGCGTGTTTTCCTGCCGCATAATCATTTTGGTCGCGCCAAGCAGCGTCTGCGCACTGATCTCCCGAACCATTTGAATGTCCATGCCGCTTTCCCGGCCCGCTCTTTCCATTTGTTCGAGTAAAAAATAAAAGTATGCCGGACCACTTCCCGCAATGCCCGTAAATAGATCCATCTTTTCTTCTTCAATGGGGTACACTTTTCCGATGCTGCTCAAAAGGGCAGTTGCCATGTTCATGTTTTCTTCCTTCACCCAGCGCCCTGCGCAAATCGCTGTTGCAGATTCGCCGGCAATGTCTGAAGTGTTTGGCATAGCCCGGATCACCTGCTGGCCTTCTAGAAAAAATGCCTCGATAAAGGCGGTTGTGAGGCCGGCCATCACCGAAACAATCACCTGATGCGGACGGAGCTTTTTAATGACTGCAGCGCTGTATCTGCGTCTTTCGGCTTCATAGCTAAAATAAAGAAATCGATTTGATCAAACGGCAAATCACTGCTTTGCATCGCCCGGATTCCGTATTTTGCTTGAAGCGCCGCCCGTTTTTCATGATTGCTGTGGTTCGTGACGATCACATGCTCCGGAGCCCATTGCCCATTTTGAACAATCCCCGCGATCATGGCCTCCGCCATTGAACCTGCACCTAAAAACGCGACTGTTGTTTGTTTGCCCATCTGTCTCTCCTTCGTGTTCGTATTTTCTGTTCGTATTTTCATAACGGTTTTCATACTAACATGCTCAGGTTGTATGTCAAGGGAGAACCCTAGAATAAAAAAGCATGCCGAACATATAAGCGCTATTATTTCCCTTTCCAATAACAGCGCTTAATGATGCAAAGGAATAGCGTTCAGGAAAAAAGGAAAAAGCGGTTTCTTCAGCTCATTTTTTATTAAAAAAAGATAACCACTTGACCTTTACGCAGCGTCAGCGTGTAGGATAAAAACAATCAGGAGGGCTGCTTATGGAATATACCATCAACAAAATGGCGCAAATGTCCGGTGTAACAACACGCACACTCCGCTACTATGACCAAATTGGGCTTTTAAAACCAGCGCGCATCAATTCATCCGGTTACCGCCTTTACGGCCAAAAAGAAATTGATCTGCTGCAGCATATCCTTTTTTACCGGGAGCTTGGCATCAGCCTGAATGATATTGCGGCTATTTTACAAAAGCCGGACTTTGATGAGATTGCTGCGCTGAAAAGCCATTACGAAAAACTGGCCGCCAAGCATGCCCGTCTTGAAAAAATAATGGCGACAGTGAAAAAAACGATCGCCAGCAAAGAAGGAGAGATCCTCATGCGGGATGAAGAAAAGTTTGAAGGACTGAAAGAAAAGATGGTCGAGAAAAACGAACAAAAATACGGCAGTGAAATTCGTGTCCGATACGGGGATAAAAAGGTTGATGCCAGTAACGCCAAGCTGATGAATATGTCAAAAGAAGATTTTGATGCGATGAACCAGCTTGGGGAGAACATTTTCATCCTGCTTGAGAAAGCGTCCGCTACAGGTAATCCAGCCTCACATGAAGCGCAGGAGCTGGCTGCCAGGCATAAGGAATGGCTTGCTTATTCCTGGCCGAGCTATTCCAAAGAAGCACATGCGGGACTCGCTGAAATGTATATTGCAGATGAACGGTTTACAGCTTATTATGATGCCCGTGTAAAGGGCGGCGCCCAATTTTTACGGGATGCGATTTTAGTTTACACAGGGATGAAGTAAGAAAGAAGCCACACAGTTGTGTGGCTTCTTTCACTCGTTTTCCAGCTTTTCAATATATTCATCCAGCTCTTGTCGGTCCTCATCTGAAATAACCGGGAATTGCGGATCAATCCCCTCCAGCAGCTCAATCATCACTTCCGTAATAATGTAGCGTGAATACCATTCATCATCTGCAGGAAGCACATACCATGGAGCATGCTCGGTTGATGTATGGCGCAGCATATCGGTAAAAATCTCCTGGTAGTTATCCCAATGCTCCCGCTCTCTTACGTCATTGAAGGAGAATTCCCAATTTTTCTTCGGGTCTTTCATTCTTTCCAGCAGCCGCTTTCGCTGTTCTTCTTTCGATACGTGGAAGAAAAACTTTACTACATAAAAGCCGTTTTCCACCATATAGCGTTCAAAATCGTTAATTTGCCGGAACCGCACCGGCCAAATATCTTCTTCTTTCTCTAAATGATCCGGAATGGTTTCCTCTCCCAATAAATCATGAACGCGTGTCGCGATGACTTCCTCGTAATGAGACCGGTTTAAAATGCCGATCTGCCCTCTCGCCGGAAGCGCTTCGTGAATTCTCCAAAGATAATCATGGCTCACTTCCGTAGCAGAAGGCTTCCCCAGTGTCGTCGTTTTCAACCCTTGCGCATTTAAATTCGAGAAAATATAACTGATAGCTTCGTCTTTTCCGGCTGCGTCCATCGCCTGAAGTACAACTAAAATGCCTTTTTTCTCCTCCGCATAAAGCTTCCAGTGCAGCTCCTTCAGCCGGCTCACACGTTCAGGAATCTCATTGTCCAGCAGTTCTCGTTCCTCGATACCGCCTTTTTCCGATGTCGCATAATTTCGCAGATCCAGCTCTTGATTCGCTTTCACTAGATATTTTCTCGTATCCATGCCATCCTCCTATTTTTCATGATCCCACAGATCAGGTTTCTTTTTTCTTACCCGCCTGATGCGAGGAGCAAACGAATAGAAAAGATGGACAGCACACCGAAAAAGCAGGTCCCGTTCCAGCGGGCCTGCCTGCATGTTGTATTTTAAAGATGTTGATTTAACTTCGGCGAGACCATATGACCATTGGAATAAGCAATAAGGACAACATGGCACCTGCAAGAGACAGCGCAGCATAGCTTGAATGAGCAACGACAATGCCGGACAACACTCCTCCAGACGCACCGGCCAGGGCAACGAGCACATCAACGGACCCCTGCGTTTTTGCCCGGCTGGACGGATGCGTGGCATCGACGATGATCGCAGTGCTGCTGATCAAGCCAAAGTTCCACCCAAGTCCTAGCAAAACGAGCGCAATGACTAAAAGGACCATAGAATCAGCCGGTGCAAAAGCAGATACCAGTCCGGCCGCGAGCAAAACCGCACCGGCGGCAACCGCCATCGCTGTCCGCCCCACTTTATCTACGAGAACACCCGTTATGAGGGAAGGAAGATACATAGCTCCGACATGAAAACCAATTACCAGTCCAACTTCTCCAAGCTCATGGCCATGATGGCCCATATGAACAGGCGTCATCGTCATAATGGCTACCATCACCAGCTGGGTGAGCACCATGACAGATGCGCCAGCCACAATTCCCCGCTTGTTTACGGCCGGTTCGGTAGCCAAATGTACGGCATTCTCTTCTTTTGGTTCAGACGCGATGGCTTTTGCCACTATAAGCGGATCCGGCCGGAGAAAAACAAACAGCACCAGCCCGGCTAAACTAAAAGCAGCCGCAGCCAGAATAAACGGACCGGCGAGAGCAGGGATGCCGATCGAGTGAGCAAATTCCCCCATTATCTCTACTAAGTTCGGACCGGCCACGGCGCCAAATGTGGTCGACACCATCGCCAGGCTGACCGCCATAGCCCGCTGGGTCGAAGCAGCCATGTCCGTTCCTGCGTAGCGCGCCTGCAGGTTTGTTGCCGTACCAGCTCCATAAATGAACAGGGAAGCAAACAGCAGGACGATGCTGCTTGTGACGGCTGCCGCAACCACACCGGCCGCTCCGACAGCCCCGCCCCAAAACCCCGCTGCCAGACCTGTACGCCGGCCAAACCGCTGTGAAAGCCGGCCCACCAAAAGAGCAGATGCGGCGGAGCCTAATGTGAACAGAGCTGTTGGAAAACCGGTCATACTATCCGTTCCAAGCATATCCTGCGCCAACAAGGCTCCTACTGTAATGCCGGCTGCCAGACCCGCTCCCCCAAAGATTTGCGAAAGAATCACAATAAAAAGTGTTTTCTTATATAACTGCTTTTGCTTTTCGGGAGAATCAAGGTACGGCTGCAGCCAGGCAGGATGGCGGGCTGCCTCTTTGGCCCGTTCGTCTTGAAGGATCATTCGCTCTTCCCCCTTTCCATTCTTTTCAGATTACGTTTATTCAATTGTTTTTGATTTGTTCCTTCTATCGTAGACAATCCGTCCTGCTACAACTGTCTGCACTGCTTTGGCAGCCAGCATCTCTTCCGATGTTCCGGCAAACAAATCCCGGTCAAAAATTGAAAAATCCGCCACATAATTCGGTTTAATGAGTCCACGCTCATGCTCTTTACAAATCGCCTGGGCACTGCCGAGGGTGTACATTTGAATGGCCTGGAAACGGGACAGCTTTTGCTCGGGCAGATACCCTTCATGCGCCTCCCCAGGCTTTTTGCGTTCAACCGCCGCATAAATGGAAGCCAGCGGATGGATCCTCTCCACCGGCGCATCCGTTCCCGCTGCACACATAATCCCACGATCTAACAACGTTTTCCACGGATATGCGTAACGGAGCCGCTCTTCGCCAAGGCGGTCCATCACCCATGGAAAATCGGATGGAACAAAAGCAGGCTGCACATCCACCACAACGGGCAATGCCGCCATTCGCTCCATTAAGTCTTTGCGCAATACGCAGCCGTGAATAAGACGGTCCCGTTTGCCTGCTGGCGGCGGATACTTTTCAATAAAATGAAGAACCTGTTCCGCCGCCGCATCTCCAATGATGTGCACTGCAATCGCTTCATTATATTGACGCGCGAGCTGGATTAATGCTTCCAGCTGTTCATCCGTATGAATAAGCAGCCCCTGGTTATCAGGCTGGTCCGTATACGGCGCAGACAGAGCAGCGGTTGATCCGCCTAGTGCGCCGTCCGCAAAAATTTTCATTGCTCCCGGCTCAATAAACGGTTCATCAAACACGGCATTCGCCTTTATCATCTTTTCGAAGACAGCATGATGGCGAAGCAGATTTACTCTGAAATGATGCTTCTCCCCAATCACACGCTGAAAGGCCGTCAGCGGATTGGTAAAGTCCCCGAAATAATGCATATCCTCTGTATGGCCGCCTGTTAGTCCATACGAAAGCATTTGATCCACCGTCCGGTTTAGCACATCTGTTAAATAATCAACATATGCCTCTCCTTTTCTTGGAATCGCCGCCGTAACTGGATCGATGGCTTTGTCATAAAGAAGCCCCGTTAACCTTCCATCCACACTCCGCCCAATGTCACCACCGGCCGGAGATTCACTTTTCTCATCAATGCTGCCAGCCAAAAGAGCGGCCCTGTTACCGAGCGCTACGTGATGACACACTCTCGTTAACAGAATGGGTTCTGTCCGGATCGCATCGAGCTCTTTCATCGTCGGGATGCGCGGATGAGAAAATGTATTTTCATCCCAGCCCTCCCCAAACAGCCACTTGTCCGCAGGCGTCGTTCGGGCGGCTTCTTTGACCATTTCCAGCATTTCTTCCGCTGAAGAAGCTGCCGACAAATCAAGCCGGACAAACGTTTCTCCTTGAAAGATCATGTGCAGATGGCTGTCTACAAAGCCCGGGTACATAACCGCTCCCTGCAAATCAATCTCTTCCTCTGCTTCTTTCCTCAACTCATCCGCCGGGCCTGTGGCGACAATCCATCCGTCTTCCACTAACAACGCTTCTACCGTCTCATTTTCTCGTTCCATCGTATAGATCGTTCCGCCGTGCCAAAGTTGTTTCATAAAAAGATCCTCTCTGCCGTTTCTATTCTGTTTCATCCCGATACTTATAAACAACACGTGAGGCTGCATATTAACAGCTATTAAAAAGAAACCATTTTGAATAAAGAATAATCACAATGGTTTCTAAAATCGAGTTCTGCTTATGTACATATTTTCATAACTCGTTCCGTAAAGCTGAATCTTCTCTTTGGAGACCTAGTCTTAATGTTAACCAGTTTGTTTATAGTATAACAAAAAAACCGCCCATTTCCGGGCGGTTTTTCAATTTATTCTACTGTTACAGATTTTGCAAGGTTACGCGGCTTATCCACGTCACAGTCGCGGTGAAGAGCGGCGTAGTACGCAATCAGCTGGAATGGTACAACAGCTGCAAGCGGTGCAAGCATTTCGTGAACGGCTGGAAGAACGAAACGGTCGCCTTCCTGCTCAAGGCCTTTCAAGGAAATGATGCATGTGTTGGCGCCGCGCGCTGCCACTTCTTTCACGTTGCTGCGGATGCTCAAGTTTACACCTGACTGCGTCGCAAGAGCGATAACCGGCGTACCTTCTTCGATCAAGGCGATTGTGCCGTGCTTTAACTCGCCGCCGGCAAAGCCTTCTGCCTGAATATAAGAAATTTCTTTTAGCTTCAAGGCACCTTCTAAGCCGACATAATAGTCAACAGAGCGGCCGATAAAGAAGCAGTTGCGTGTTGTCGCCAGATATTCTTTGGCGATTTGCTCGAATTCTTCTTTTGCATCACAAAGCACTTCCATCGCATTGGCAACAATTCCAAGCTCATGTACAAGATCAAAGCCGATGTCGATGCCCGCTTTTTTCGCTGCTGCTTCTGCCAAAATAGAAAGCACCGCGATTTGCGCTGTATATGCTTTTGTAGACGCTACGGCAATTTCTGGGCCTGCATGTAAGAGCAGCGTATAATCCGCTTCACGTGAAAGCGTAGAGCCTGGTACGTTTGTGATCGTCAGCGCTTTGAAGCCAAGTTCTTTTACTTTTACAAGTACAGCACGGCTGTCCGCTGTTTCTCCGCTTTGGGAAATAAAGATAAAGAGCGGCTTTTTCGAAAGAAGCGGCATGTTGTAAACGAATTCGCTCGCTACGTGCACTTCTACCGGAATATTCGCCATTTGCTCCAAGTACTGCTTGCCGACAAGGCCCGCATGGTAGCTTGTGCCGCATGCAACGATGTACAGGCGATCTGCTTCATTTACTGCATTCACGATTTCCTCGTCTACATGAAGCTCTCCCTGCTCATTTTGATACGATTGTGTAATTTTGCGGATAACGAACGGCTGCTCATCCGTTTCTTTTAACATGTAATGCGGATACGTGCCTTTTTCAATATCACCAGCGTCGATCTCCGCTGTGTATGGCGCACGCTCTACCACTTCACCTTGTGCGTTTTTAATCGTCACGGCGTTCTTTGTCACGATCACCATTTCTTTGTCCATCAATTCTACAAATTGGTCTGTTACTTGAAGCATCGCCATTGCATCAGATGCAACAACGTTAAAGTCTTTACCAAGACCAACTAAAAGCGGGCTTTTGTTTTTCGCCACGTAAATTGTATTTTCATCTTGTTTGTCTAGAAGGGCAAGCGCGTAAGAGCCTTTTAACAGACCAAGCGTCTTGCGGAAGGCTTCCTCTGTTGACAAGCCATCTTTCGCAAACAAGCCGATCATTTGTACAATCACTTCTGTATCTGTATCGCTTTGAAGCTCAACATTTGAAAGATATTCGCTTTTTAATTGTTCGTCGTTTTCGATAACGCCGTTGTGCACAAGTGTGTAGCGGCTGTCTTCGTTTTGATGTGGATGCGCATTGTAACGGCTTGGAATACCGTGAGTAGCCCAGCGTGTGTGGCCGATTCCTACGTGTGATTGTACCTCTTCGTTCACAACCGCACGCAAATCAGCGATACGTCCTTTTTCTTTGAAGATGTGCACACCCTCTTCGTTGCGCACAGCAATACCAGCTGAATCATAACCGCGGTATTCGAGCTTTTCAAGCCCCTTCAATAAAATTTCCTTTGTATCTTCACTGCCAATATATCCAACTATTCCGCACATAAATAGATTTCCTCCTGATTGAAGGCCTCGACAAACAAGCGCCGGCTAAGGCACCTGCCCGTCGCGCTTCGTTAAATTTTATATTTATGATTGGCACATGTCCGCTCCCTTTGTGCGAGAAGTTGCCCTCTCGTTTTAAGGATGAACGTAACAGCTGTGTACCAGCAGCCGGGAGGTATCCGCCGAAACATCGATAAACCTCCTCCTCGTCAACTGAACGTATGGTCGTCCCGCTCAGTTCAGGCGCTTTAAGGTAAAACAGTCGTTCTATAGCTCCTTTCTTTTTAGGAATAAAAACACGATAATCATACCGTGTTTTCATCCCTGCGTCAATCAAAAACTGACTTTCTTCTGCCTGCAGACAGCAGGACAAAAATGGCAGCAGCCACGCACAGAAAGCCGGTAGTCATAAAGACTGCATCTAGGCCCATTTGATCTGCTATCATACCGGCTGCAAGCGGACCGAGAAAAATGCCAAGCGCATAAAAAGACTGAAAAAAGCCCATGGCTGACATTTTAAATGCCGGCGGGCTGGCCAGCACCACTTCGCTGAGTAAAAGAGGAAAAATAAAGCCAAGTGCCAGACCAATAAATATGTGCACACTACTAAGAGATGCAAGTGTATGCGTAAATGGAACCGCAAATAAAAAAACCGCAGTAAGAATGAAGCAGATCGTAAGTACGGGTTTGTTCCAGCGCGGATCAAGACGATAAAAGACGAGACTGAGCGAAGCAGCCGCATGCGGAATGAAAAAAGCACATGTCAGCCAAATAAAAGACTGCTCCTCCACGCCAAGTGCAGCCGCGTAAATAGGACTGAAGCCAAAGATCGTAATAAACAAAGCTGCATGTGCGATCATGGACAGAAACGTCAGCCCTTTCAGATGCGGCAGCCGGATCGTTTCTTTTATATGAAGCGCTGCATTTCTCCGGGCAGCAGGTTCCTCTGATGGCTGTATCTCCTTAATTCTCCACGCGAAAAAAGTACCTAAAATAGAAGCAGCAGCCCCCGCCCAAAACGGGAAAGTCCAGCCGAACTGGTGAACAAGCCAGCCGCTGACGGCCATGCTGAAAAACTGTGTGGCTACTGTGACAAACTGCATGATGCCCATCGCCTTAGAAGCATGGCCGGCGCTGAAATAATGGGAGTAAAGCACCGTCGCCATCACCCACATCGATGCGGTTACGCCTCCTAAAAGACGTGCCGTCAGCACCATCGCGAATGAATCAAAGAAAATAAGCATAAGGGTGCTGAGAAGCGCTGCGATAAAGCCGCCCACAAATAAATGCTTGCGGATTTTCTGCAGAAAGTCCGACAAGATGCCGAGCGGGAAACGCAGCAAAACCTGCGTAATACCGTAAGCGCCTAAAATGATGCCAATAGCTGAAAAGCGAAAGCCGATTTCCTGAAGGTACACACCAAAAACGGGTGCATAAATGTACGTAGCCAGCCAAAAACAAAATACAGCTGCTAAAAAGTACGCATGATCGCGGCGCCCGACAATGGGCTGTTTCTTTTCTATGTATTCTTCCACTCTATAAGCTGCCCCCTTTTTATGTGAACGCTTTCTGACTATTATTGTGCAGATGATTCTTCATTTCAACCATTATGATTTGAAAGGGCGGGGCAAACAAAAAAAGAAGCCCGGCCTGCCAGTATTTCACCAGCGTCCGGACTTCCTTTTCTTATACGCGAAGACCCATTTCTTCGTCAACAATTTTTGCAATGCGGTCTGTGTATGAACGGCATTGCTCTTCTGTCGCCGCTTCCACCATCACGCGTACAAGAGGCTCTGTACCGGATGGGCGAACAAGAACTCGGCCATTACCGGCCATTTCTGCTTCCACACGTTCGATTTCTGCTTTGACTTTTTCATTTTCTGCCACATGATGCTTATCTGTTACACGCACATTGACAAGCGTCTGCGGGAATTTTCTCATCTCTGCCGCAAGTTCAGACAGCGATTTTTTTGTTGCTTTCATAATGTTGACAAGCTGCAGGCCGCTGAGCAGGCCGTCACCTGTCGTATTGTAATCAAGGAAAATAATATGGCCGGACTGTTCGCCGCCAAGATTATAATTGTACTTTTTCATTGCTTCTACTACGTATCGATCACCGACAGCCGTTTGTTCGCTTTGAATGCCGTGCTCGGCGATGCCTTTGTAAAAGCCCAGGTTACTCATAACGGTTGAAACAATCGTATTGTTGTTTAAGCGCCCCTGCTCTTTCATATAGCGTGCACAAATAAACATGATTTGGTCGCCATCCACGATACTGCCGTTTTCGTCGACTGCAATCAAGCGGTCACCGTCACCATCAAAGGCAAGGCCGATATCCGCCTCTTTTTCTTTAACGAATTGTGCAAGCTTTTCTGGATGGGTTGATCCAACACCGTCGTTGATATTTAAGCCATTTGGCGCAGCGCCCATTGTTGAAATATCCGCTTCAAGATCGGCAAACAAGTGAGCAGCAAGTGAAGAGGTCGCGCCGTGTGCACAATCAAGTGCCACGTGAATGCCGTCAAAATCTTCTTCAACAGACTGCTTCAAGTACTGGATGTACTTTTGGCCGCCTTCGAAGTAATCACTCACTGAGCCAAGGTCTGCTCCTGCCGGACGCGGCAGTGTATCCTCTGCCTGATCTAAAAGTGCTTCGATTTCTGCTTCCTGCTCATCAGAAAGCTTAAAACCGTCAGAACCAAAAAATTTAATGCCGTTGTCCTGAACAGGATTGTGCGAGGCTGAGATCATGACACCTGCCTGCGCATCCATGGCTTTTGTTAAATACGCAACTCCTGGTGTGGAGATGACGCCAAGGCGCATAACTTCCGCTCCAATAGAAAGAAGTCCTGCTACAAGTGCTCCTTCAAGCATTGGACCTGAAATGCGGGTATCCCGTCCAATCAATACTTTTGGACGCTCCGCATCTTTCGTTAACACATATCCACCAAACCGGCCCAGCTTAAACGCAAGTTCCGGTGTCAGTTCTGTATTTGCCACGCCTCTGACGCCATCTGTACCAAAATACTTACCCATCTATTGTTTCTCTCCTTTTATCAAAACGGCTTTATGAAGATTTTTCCGTTGATTTTTCCACTGTGACTTTCACTTTTACTTCCTGCGGTGATGAGAAATTAAACTGTTCTCCCAAGTTCACCGGCACGGTAAGCGTTGTATCCTTTGTTATCCCGCTTACATCAACCGGAAGAGAAAATTCCTTTAACTCCTTCAGCGCTGATTCTTTTCCGTAAATCGTGATTTCATCTACATCCGGCTGGAGTGAAGAAATCTTCACGTTATCGGCCGGCGTGCCTTTTGCTACCGGATTAAGCGGCACCTTTTTACTTGGATTTTTTACCGCGATCGACACTTGGACCGTTTCAGGCTCAACTTTTACATCAAGCTTGTTTAAATTTCCATCGAGTACCTGTACCGCTGCGGTTGCGGTCGTTTCCTCATCAATTTCGTCTTCACCGGTCAGGGCTGTGCGGACAAATGCAATTTTCTCAATATCCGACTCAGACCCTGTTACTTTTACTTCTCTTGGGGCAACCGTTACGTTGTCGACCTGATAGCCTTCTGCGAGCGCAGAATCATTAAATTCGGGTGTGACGGTTTTCGTAGTGGTTACTTTCTCTTCTATGTTTACATCAACCGTAGCGGGCTGAATCGACACATCCAGCTTGTCAGAGAAGTTTTTGTGCGTAATAGCTACCCGGTGCTTTCCAATCTCATAATCCGTTAAGTCGAGGTTCACCTCGAAATCACGCAGGCGCTTTGTTGATTCAATGATACTCTTTGGACCGGAGATCTCCACCCTCACCTGTTCCGGTACACCAGACACATATAAATTTTCTGTATCATAATATGTCTTCAACGGTACGTTCGTCAATACCTCGGTTGTATCAAGTGCACCGCTTCCTGCCTGCTTAACTGATTCAAAATCACCAAAATTCACGGTCATGTAAAGCAAAAAAGCCAGTAAGAAAGCCACAATGCGTACAAACCATTTGCTTTCCACGAAATTATCCATTGTTTCTGCGCCCCTTCCACATCCAGCGGTTGGAAGACTCATTTTTGTTGATGCCAGTCAACAGCTGATGCTCTAAAATGTCCCGAAATTCCTCTTCCGTTAAATCACGGTACAAATCACCGTTTCGAGTTACAGAAATAGCGCCTGTTTCCTCCGATACGATAATTGTCAAGCTGTCTGTGACCTCACTAATACCAAGCGCTGCCCGGTGCCGTGTGCCCAGCTCTTTTGAAATAAACGGGTTTTCCGATAAGGGCAGATAGCAGGCCGCAGCGGCAATCTGGTCTTTTTGAATAATAACAGCTCCATCATGCAGCGGCGTATTGGGAATGAATATATTAATCAGCAGCTCTGATGTAATAACGGATTGCATCGGAATACCCGTTTCAATATAGTCGTTCAGGCCTGTTTCTTTTTCAATGGAAATAAGTGCACCAATCCGGCGCTTCCCCATGTAACGGATCGACTTAACGAGCGCGTCAATGATTTTACGCTGTTCCTCGTCTTCCTGTATGGCACTGCGGGAAAAAATGCGCCCGCGTCCCAGCTGCTCCAATGCACGCCTTACTTCCGGCTGGAAAATGATGATCACAGCCAGGAAGCCCCAGGTGAGCGCCTGCTGCATAATCCAGCTTAATGTATCAAGGCCGGCAAAACCTGCTATAGCGCGTATAATAACAATAACAAAAATTCCTTTTAACAACTGGACAGCTTTTGTCCCTCTAATGACCATAAGCAGCTTATATATCACATACCAAACAAGCAGTATATCAATCGTATTCGATAAATAATCAATAAACGTATAATCTTGAAAATAAGTCGTAAACGGCATACTAGATCCTCCAGGTTGGAATTACGGAGCCGTGAAGAAATCACTCTCTTACTTAACCTGTCCATTATAACATACAAGCGAAAAAGAAGCAGACGATTACCGTCAGCTTCTTATTGAAACACCATTTTTATTTCATACCAAATTCGACCAAACAATGCGTCTATCTCCTCAATATCTCCTGTAACGTTACCAGCAGATGCCATAAAGCGGTCTCCATTAATCACAGTGACATTTCCATCGACAGAGCCTTCGATTCGAATGTCGCCGTTCTTCACGACAATATCTTCTTCAACAACGGTTCCGGCCGGTACAATGACGGTCTCATTTTCTACTTTTAGCGCACTATTTTTCGTAAAAGCAAACTGATTGTCTTCCTGACTGAAAAAAGAAGCAAAGCCCCCGCTCATTAACAGCAGAAACAACGCTGCTGCCGTTAAAAACGGATGGTTTTTAAACCATCGCTCTATCCCAACCTTTTTCCCTTCTCGCGGAAGCAGCGCCATTACACGGCCCGTAAAGCCTGCCGGCGCTTCTATATGGGAAGCACTTTGAACAAGTGCAATGGTTTTCTTTAATTCAGCAAAATGCTGTCTGCAGTCCTTACACGTTTCTATATGATCTTTTAACTCTTTTTTTGCTTCTTCTTGAATATCCCCATCCAGATACTCATGCATATAATGAACAATCCGTTTCGGACAAGATGTCATCGTTCATCGCACCCTTTCTCACAAATGCCGCAAATGCTTTCGCAGGGCTTCACGTCCCCTGTGTACACGTGTTTTTACCGTTCCAAGGGGCAGTTCTAATATATCTGCTATTTCCTGCAGCGGCAGTTCTTCAATATATTTCAACACAACAACGGAACGATACTTCTCTGGAAGCAATAAAATCGCCTTATGAATAGATGCCTGTAATTCAAGGCTCTCGACTTCATCTTCCGGAAGCTGATCGCCTGAGGCCAAATGTGAGTACATATTTAATCCTTCTGTTCCGGCAATTTCTGCATCTAAATGATAATCCGGTTTCTTTTTACGGATTTTATCAATACATAAATTGGTGGCAATTCGATACAGCCATGTTGAAAACTTTTTGTTTTGATTATACGTATGAATGTTCAAAAAAGCTTTCAAAAAAGTTTCTTGTGCCGCATCCTCTGCCTCATGACGGTCCCAGAGCATCCGAAAACAGATTTGGTATACTTTGTCCTTATACAGCTCGACAATTTCTCCAAATGCATTTTGGTCTCCTTTTACAACTTGTTTAATTCGTCTTTGTACAATTAAATCCATTTTCTCTCCCTCCGCCCTCGCGGTATGTGTTTATACGGATGCACGTACATAAAGGTTTCAAAGAAATAAAAATTATTTTTTCAGGTTTACACTTCCATTAAGTGGGTAATTCTTTTGTATGTATAATTTATTTATGGATAGGGGGTATCATCCGTTGCAGTCCATTCAACTCGAAACAACGATTGAGCAGTACCGTTCTGAAATGATCTCCCAGGCCATGCTGACATCTTTTAATGATCAAAAAGTCATTGAAATCAGTCAAAAGCTGGATCGACTTTTAAATGAATGGTCCATCCGTAAATAAAAAAGCAACCTCTTTTTTCAGACGTTGCTACCTTTTATTTCTAATTATAGCAGTTTTTTTGTCGAAAAACGAAAAAATATACAAAAAAAGGCATTTCATGTATATGCATGAAATGCCTTTTGTCATAAAATGAGCCATGAAGGACTCGAACCTTCGACCCTCTGATTAAAAGTCAGATGCTCTACCGACTGAGCTAATGGCTCAAAATGGCTGGGCTAGAAGGATTCGAACCTTCGCGTGACGGAGTCAAAGTCCGTTGCCTTACCGCTTGGCTATAGCCCATTAATGTTATCTGTTATGTAGTATACCCCAAAAAAGAAGAAAAAGAACATGTTTGTATATGTTCCTTTAGGAAAATGGTGGAGGGGGGCAGATTCGAACTGCCGAACCCGAAGGAGCGGATTTACAGTCCGCCGCGTTTAGCCACTTCGCTACCCCTCCGTATTATTTAATTAAGAAGTGGTGCCGGCAAGAGGACTTGAACCCCCAACCTACTGATTACAAGTCAGTTGCTCTACCAATTGAGCTACACCGGCATAAATGGTGGAGGATGACGGGATCGAACCGCCGACCCTCTGCTTGTA